>NZ_CP043474.1:4228442-5637923 GCF_008329645.1 Mycolicibacterium grossiae | reverse complement strand
ACGCCTCCGGCGTGATGTCGACCAGCTCCACCTGGTCGGCGCGGCGCACCACCTCGTCGGGAACGGTCTCCTGCTGCTCGATGCCGGTGATCTGCGCGACGACGTCATTGAGGCTCTCGAGGTGCTGGACGTTCACCGTGGAGACGACCGTGATGCCCGCGGCGAGGAGCTGCTCCACGTCCTGCCAGCGCTTGGCGTTGGCGCTGCCCGGCGTATTGGTGTGCGCGAGTTCGTCGACCAGCACCACCTGCGGCCTGCGGGCCAGCACGGCCGGCACGTCGAGTTCGGCGAACGTCCCTCCGCGATAGTCGATCAGGCGCGGTGGGATCAGCTCGATGCCGTCGAGCAGCTCGGCGGTCTTGCGGCGGCCGTGGGTCTCCACGACCGCCGCGACGACGTCGGTGCCCCGCTCCAGCCGGCGGTGCGCTTCGCCGAGCATCGCGAAGGTCTTGCCGACGCCCGGCGCCGCGCCGAGGTACACGCGCAGCTCACCGCGCTTGGCGGCGCGGTGCGTCGTGGCGGTCACCGCACCATCATCCACCCAGGCGGTCGAGGGCGAGGTTCACCTCGAGCACGTCGACGGCCGGTTCGCCGAGGAAGCCGAGGGCACGGCCGTCGGTGTGCGCGGCGACGATCCGGCGCACCTCGTCGGCGCCGAGGCCGCGGGCGCGGGCGACGCGGTCGACTTGCAGGTCGGCGTAGGCGGGGGAGATGTGCGGGTCCAGCCCGCTGCCGCTGGCGGTCACCGCGTCGGCGGGTACCGCGGGATCGGTGGGGGCGGCGCCGCGCACCGGCACGAGCTGGCCACTGGCGTAGTCCTCGCCGGGTTGTGCGCACTCGACGCGCACGCCCTCGTAGGCGTCGAGGAAGGGCCGCGGTGTCGTGGCGCAGGGCTCGTTGACGCTGACGACGCGGGTCGGTGCGACCACCCGGCCGGACGCGTCGCGCGGGCCCAGCACCGCGAGCACCGCGCCGACGCCGTCACCGGTGCAGAACGGGCGCGCGCCGGCGTCCTTTGCGAGGCCGTTGGCCGCGGCGACGTCGGCGCTGCGCGTGCACACCTGCGTCAGCAGGCTCGGCTTCTCGGGGGCGTCGACGATGCTCTCCGGGCCGAGGTTGCTCGCGCTGGTGGCCAGCGTGTCGTACCCGTCGCCGGCCACCGACGGGCGGGATTGGAAGTACCGGGGCAGGGGATTGCCGGCGGCGTCGGTGAAGGACTGCCCGATGAGGCTGCTGCCCACCGGCCGGCCGTCGGCGGTGACGATCGAGCCCTGTGCCTTGGCGTCGAGGCCGGGCAGCATGCCGATGAGCCAGATGGCGACCGGATAGGCGCCGCCGAGCAAGACGGTGAAGACCAGTAGGGCGCGCAGCGCTGCCCAGTGTTGGCGAATGAGGTTCGTGGTGCGCATGTCTCAGGACATTCCCGGGAGGTGTTGGATGACGAGGTCGATGAGTTTGATGCCGAGGAACGGTGCGACGATGCCGCCGAGCCCGTACACCAGCAGGTTGCGGCTCAGCAGCGTCGACGCGCTGCTGGGTGTGTAGCGCACCCCGCGCAGGGAGAGCGGGATGAGCGCGACGATCACCAGGGCGTTGAACACGACCGCCGAGAGGATCGCCGACTGCGGGCTGTGCAACCGCATGACGTTCAGCAGATCGAGTCCCGGGAACAGCCCGACGAACAGCGCCGGGATGATCGCGAAGTACTTGGCTATGTCGTTGGCGATCGAGAACGTGGTGAGCGCCCCGCGGGTGATGAGCAGCTGCTTGCCGATCTCGACGATCTCGATGAGCTTCGTCGGGTCGGAGTCGAGGTCGACCATGTTGCCGGCCTCCTTGGCGGCCGACGTGCCGGTGTTCATCGCGACGCCGACGTCGGCCTGCGCCAGCGCCGGGGCGTCGTTGGTGCCGTCGCCGGTCATCGCGACGAGCTTGCCGCCGGCCTGCTCGGCCGTGATCAACGCGAGCTTGTCCTCGGGGGTGGCCTCGGCGAGGAAGTCGTCGACGCCCGCCTCGTCGGCGATCGCCTTGGCGGTCAGCGGGTTGTCGCCGGTGATCATGACGGTGCGGATGCCCATCCGGCGCATCTCGTCGAAGCGCTCCCGCATGCCCTGCTTGACGACGTCCTTGAGGTGGATGACGCCGAGCGCCCGTGCGGTCCCGTCGCGCAGTTCGCCCACGACCAGCGGCGTGCCGCCTGACTGCGACACCCCGTTCACGACGTCGGTCAGCTCGGCGGGCACCGAGCCGCCCTGGCTGCGCACCCAGTCCGCGACCGACGCCGCGGCGCCCTTGCGCAGGGCGTGCCCGTCGGCGAGGTCGACGCCCGACATGCGGGTGGCGGCCGTGAATTCCACCCATTGCGCTCCGGCGAGTTCGCCCGGAGTGCGCGCCCGCAGGCCGTACTCGTCTTTCGCGAACACCACGATCGAGCGGCCCTCGGGCGTCTCGTCGGCGAGGCTCGACAACTGTGCGGCGTCGGCGAGGTCCTGCGGGCTGACGCCCGTGAGCGGTAGGAACGCGCCGGCCTGCCGGTTGCCGAGCGTGATGGTGCCGGTCTTGTCGAGCAGCAGCACGTTCACGTCGCCCGCGGCCTCGACCGCACGGCCGGACATCGCCAGCACGTTGCGCTGCACCAGCCGGTCCATGCCGGCGATGCCGATCGCGGACAGCAGCGCGCCGATGGTGGTCGGGATGAGGCACACCAGCAGCGCCACCATCACGATGCCGCTGATGCCGTCGCCGGTGAGCGCCAGCGTGTCCGCGACACCGGGGTCGTTGGCCTTGGAGTAGATGGCCAACGGCTGCAACGTCGCGACCGCGAAGACGAAGATGATGGTCAGCGCCGCGAGCAGGATGTTGAGCGCGATCTCATTGGGCGTCTTCTGCCGGTTGGCGCCCTCGACGAGGGCGATCATCCGGTCGATGAAGCTCTCGCCGGGCTTCTGGGTGATGCGGACGACGATGCGGTCGCTGAGCACCGTGGTGCCGCCGGTCACCGCGGACCGGTCGCCGCCGGACTCGCGGATCACCGGGGCGGACTCGCCGGTGATCGCCGACTCGTCAACCGACGCAATGCCTTCGAGCACGTCGCCGTCACCGGGGATCACCTCGCCGGCCTCGACGACGACGACGTCGCCCTGGCGCAGCAGCGGTGCGGCGACCTCCTCGACGGTGCCCGGTGTGGTCGGCGACCAGTCGACCAGCCGCCGCGCGACGGTGTCGGCCTTGGTCTTGCGCAGGGTGTCCGCCTGGGCCTTGCCGCGGCCCTCGGCGACGGCCTCGGCGAGGTTGGCGAAGACGACCGTCAGCCACAGCCAGAACACGATGAACGTGCTGAACCAGCTGGGCTGCAGCACCGCGAGCACCGTGCTCCACACGGCGCCGACCTCGACGATGAACATCACGGGGTTGCGCCACAGCGTGCGGGGATCGCACTTGCGCAGGGCGTCGGGGAGCGACGTCAGGAGCATGCGCGGGTCGAGCAGGCCGCCCTTGATGCGTGTCGGGCCGGCGTCGGCGTCGAGCGTGGCGCCAGCGCCGCGCTCGGAGCCGGGAGTGACTCTCGCGTCACGTTCGGGGGAGTGGATGGTCATGGTCAGTGGAGTCCTTCGGCGAGGGGGCCGAGCGCGAGCATCGGCAGGAAGGTCAGCGCGACGAGGATGAGCGTCACGCCGGTCACCATGCCGACGAACTGCGGCCGGTGGGTGGGCAGGGTGCCGACCGAGGCGGGCGTGTGACCCTGTGCGGCAAGCGAACCGGCCAGGGCGAGCGCCAGGATGATCGGCAGGAAGCGGCCGAACAGCATCGCCAAGCCCAGTGCGGTGTTGTACCACTCGGTGTTGACGGAGATGCCGGCGAACGCCGAGCCGTTGTTGTTGGCCGCCGAGGTGAACGCGTAGAGCACCTCCGACAGCCCGTGCGGGCCGCTGTTGAGCATCCCGGCCCGCTGGCCCGGCAGCGCCATCGCCAGCGCCGTGCCGGTCAGCACGATGAGCGGGGTGACGAGGAAGTAGGCGGCGGCCAGCTTGATCTCCCGCGGGGTGATCTTCTTGCCGAGGTACTCCGGCGTGCGGCCGACCATCAGGCCCGCCACGAAGACGGTGATGACGGCCAGGATCAGCATGCCGACGAGGCCGGAACCCACACCGCCGGGCGCGATCTCGCCGAGCTGCATGTTGACCATCGTCATCAGCCCGCCCAGGCTGGTGTACGAGTCGTGGAAGGAGTTGACCGCACCGGTCGACGTCAGCGTGGTGGCGCCGGCGAAGACCGCGGAGTCCGCGACGCCGAAGCGCTGCTCGACGCCCTCCATCGACGCGCCGACCGCCGTTGGGACGGTGCCGTGCGCCTGCAGCTGGAACAGCATGGTCAGCGAGATGCTGGCGACGGCGATGATGCCCATGACGGCGACGATCGCCAGACCCTGCTTGCGGCTGTCGACCATCCGGCCGAAAGTGCGCGGCAGCGAGAACGCGATGACGAGCAAGGCGAAGATCTCGAGCCAGTTGGTCCAGGCGGTGGGGTTCTCGAACGGGTGCGCGGAGTTGACGTTGAAGAAGCCGCCGCCGTTGGTGCCGAGTTCCTTGATGGCCTCCTGGCTGGCGACGGGGCCGCCGGGGATGGTCTGCTGCGCGCCGGCGAGGGTCTCGACGACCTGGGTGTGCACCGCGAAGTTCTGGATGACACCGCCCGCGAGGAGGATGACGGCGACGATCACCGCTAGCGGCAACAGGATTCGCAGCGTGCCGCGCACCAGGTCGACCCAGAAGTTGCCGAGTTCACCGGCGTGGCGGCGGGCGAATCCGCGGACGAGCGCGATCGCGACGGCCATGCCAACCGCCGCGGAGACGAAGTTCTGCACGGCGAGGCCGGCC
This sequence comes from Mycolicibacterium grossiae, assembly GCF_008329645.1. Lineage (NCBI taxonomy): Bacteria > Bacillati > Actinomycetota > Actinomycetes > Mycobacteriales > Mycobacteriaceae > Mycobacterium > Mycolicibacterium grossiae. Next base: position 5,633,046 of record NZ_CP043474.1, on the reverse strand, counting down.
ATCTGCACCAGATGGCCCTGCGTCGACTCACCGGAGTAGGCCTGCCAATTGGTGTTGGTGACGAAGCTGACGGCGGTGTTCCACGCCAGCGCCGGGGTCATCTCGGTCGCCGGATCGTTCAGGTGAAGCGGCAGCCGGCCCTGCACCAGCTGCAGGACGAACAGGAAGAGCACGCTGACCGCCGAGAACGCCAGCACGCTGCGGGCGTAGCCGCCCCAGCCCTGCTCGGCGCGCGGGTCGGCGCCGATCGCCCGGTAGACGATGCGCTCGACGCGGGTGTCCCGCTCCGAGGAGTAGACCCGGTACATGTAGTCGCCCAGCGGCACGTGCACCAGGGCCAGCGCGAGGACCAGGGACGCGAGGAACACGATCCCCGCCAGGGTGGATGACACTAGAACCTCTCGGGGAACAGCAGCGCTGCGGCCGTGAACGCCGCGAGCAGCACGGCGAGGACGAGCCCGACGGCGTTGGCGATGCTCATGATTCGAGCGCCTTCTGGATGATGCCGAAGACCGCGAAGGCCGCGATCGTCAGCAGGACGTATGCGATGACTGCCACGTGCCAGAAGGTAGGTCGTCCCCGCAGGTCGAACGGGGTTCCTAACGCTTTCTTGACGCCGGCCGCAGGCGTCTTGACGGGTCCTTTGCGGCGCTGTGTGGCGCGCCACGGCACAGCGTTCCGTCCGATCGCCGCTTCGCACGCGGTTTTCGTCAGCGTCAATTAATGTCTCGGGTCGATGGCATCGGTGTGGGTGGCTCGAGGGGGGTCGTTGTGACGGGGGAACGTGCGATGGCGTTGGTGCGCTGGGTGGCTGAGGGAAGACGATGGCTGGCCGCGGTGGTGGTGGCGGCGATCTTGGCGGTCGCCGCGCCGGGCGTGGCGGCGACGGCGCAGACGCGCATCGCGCTGAACGGTGGGCGTCCGGCGCAGTGGCCGATCCTGTCGGACGTCCTGGCGGGGCAGGGTCTGACGCAGCAGGGGTGGCTTGACTTCGCGTCGTTGGTGGGGTCGAACTGGTTGCCGGGCACGACGGCTCGGCCGCTGGACTACCCGGCCCAACTCGGCCTGGTGTCGGGGCCGTTCGCGATGACGACCGATCAGTCGACGGCGATCGGCCGGAAACTGTTGCACGACGCGATCCTCGACGAGATGACCAAGGGCGAGCCCATCGTGGTGACGGGCCTCAGCCAGGGCACGCTGGTGATCGAGAGCGAACTCGCTCACTTGCTCACCGCCGCCGACGCGCCGGCCGCGAAGGACGTGACGTTCTATCTGTTCGGGGGAATGGTCCGCGGGCTCGGAGACATGTACCTGCGCGGCGTCACGATCCCCATCTTCGGACAGACCTTCATCCCCGTGCCGGAGAGCCAGTACGACGTCGTGGTGGTCAACGAGCAGTGGGACGGCTGGGCGAACCCGCCGGACCGTCCGTGGAATGCGCTGGCCGTCGTCAACGCGGTGATGGGCGCGTTCTACACGGTGAACGGGAGCAACGATCACGGCCGCACCGCGCTCGACGGCATGGACGACGCCACACTGGTGTCGCAGGTGACGAACTCGCGCGGCGGAACCACCACGACGTATCTCGTTCCGCGGCAGGAGCTTCCGATCACCCGGCCGCTGCGTCAACTCGGGTTCCCGGGGTGGGTGGTCGACCGGATCGACGAGCTGCTGCGTCCGTGGATCGCGGCCGGTTATTCGAGCATGACGCCGTACCTCGGGCCGCGCATCGAGCGCGGGCAGCTGGTCTGGACCCCGCCCGTGCCGCCGGTGTTGCCTGTTGCGTCGGCCGTGCCTAAGCCCGTGACCCCGCCCGTGCAGCAGGCGGCGCTCGCGTCCGGTGCGGAATCTGTCTCGGGTGTTCCTGCCGCTGCGGCACGCAGGGCTGATGTCGAGCCGCCCGTGCCCGCGGCTGTCGAGTCGCCGGTCGTCGATACCTATGATGACGCCGCTTCGGCGAAGCCCGCGGTCGAGTCCACCGTCGAGGATTCCGTGGAGGAGGTCACCGAGCCCACCGAAGAGAAGGAGACGCCCTCGGAGGCGAAGGACGAGGACGAGCCGCGGTCGCCGTCGACTCGTCCGGGAACGACGGGCGGGTCCGCCGGCAGCAGCACGATGGTGGCCAAGCCTCAGCCGACGACGACGTCGGGCGGCTCCGTCTCCGGTGCGTCGACCGGGGCCGGTGAACCCGAGAAGGACGCCGACGCCGTCGCGAAGGACGCAGGTGGCGAGGACACAGTCGCCAAGGACACGGCTGCGGGCAAGGACGCGGGCGAGTCCGACTCGTCGTCCGACGGCGAGTAGCCGCCTGCGACCCCGGGAACCGGCGCCCCGTGGTGCTGCCGGGCAGGCGTCGAGGCGGTTGGGTAGCGTCGCTGTGGCCGCATGACGGCTGCAGCGGCCCCCATAGCCCAACTGGCAGAGGCAGCGGACTTAAAATCCTCTGAACTGAGCGTTTGTTGTGTTTGGTGCATTCGGTAGCTGCCGGACCAATAACCTCGACCTGCGGATACGTTATTGGTCGCGTTGGCGGTCGATGAGGGCGAATGAAGGCACTGCGGTATCTATTGCGGTATCGCCTGGGGCGGCTCTCGGCCCGCCCGGCCAACGAGCGGGGCACCACCTCCCGCGTAGGACGGGAGTCGTTATGGCTGAACCGTTGCCTCGGGGACCAATTCCGCCACCGCGGCGTTGATCTTGGCGGCGATACCGGCGTCTTTCAGAGCTTCATCGATCAACTTCCGCGCAGCCTGGAACGTGCGAGCCGAGGACACATCAACCTCAGCGGCGAGTTTCTCGGCAGCGGCACCGAGCTTGGCCAACTCTAGGTGCAGCTCGATGGTGTTGTCGTACTTCGGGAACGGAACGAGGAATACATACTTGTCGAAGTGCCGGGCTCCGTACAGGCCCAGGGCCTGCAGCGGCTTGACACGCTCCAACACCGTCCCGGAGTTCAGAATCGAGCAGAGGTAGCTCGCCGCCGACTCAGTCGCGACGGCCGTCCAGTAGAGGGAGAAGTCGATGATGGCCCGTGAATCTCTTACGACCGCTGCGGCGAGTCTGTTCCCGGTCTTCGTGTAGACCACTCTGATCGCCGCGGGCGGCAGCTGCGCGGACAGTTGCCCGTGGAAATCGATGCGGTCCAGCAGCGTCCCCGCGTCGGACTCGGACTTGTTCGCGGCCCAGGTTTTCTCAGCTTGGTCCCACCATGCCTTCAGTCCCGGGTGGTCATCGACGGCCGTTTCCTGGAACACCCCGCCGTCACTGATCGCGAGTACTGTGCGGCGCGGCTCCAGAGTGCGGAACGGAAGCGTGGTCAGTCCCAGATATGTCGGCCGAACGAACTTGGTCTCGACAGTAGCGGTGATGGCCGGCAACTGCTTCCACCGTTCGGGCTCGTAGACGCTTCGGTTCGATGTCACCGAAACTCGGCCCGCCCCCGCGCCCAGTGGACCTGCCGGAGCCTCACGTACAAACAGTGCCATTTGGGGAGCGAGCACAGCGCCCTGCCGGAACTCAGACTTGTACGGGGACTCTGCACGCGCCGCGTCGGCATCGTGTGCAGCGACGGTGCCCGTGCCGATGGTGATCTTGTCCTTCGCCTCGTCCCACGGAATATCCGGTCGCGCAAGGTATCCAGTCCACGTGATGGTCTTCGTGGTGATCCGGGTAGCAGATGCGGACCGCTTGCCGTGGATGACGCAGGACACCATGGGGAATCCGGTGGTCGCTTGGGCGAGGTCCCAGCTGGGCCCGAATTCGACGGCGAGGTGCTCAGAGTTCTTCGTCATCCACTTGCCGGTGCGGAATCCGGTGTGCGGCTTGCGCGTCAGGATGCCGTACGGCATTACGAATGAGAATGCGCCGCCGGGGCGGAGGTACAGCTCGACAGCCCGTACGACGAATAGCGTGGACAGGTCGCGGCTGGCCGCGCCGAGGCCGCCGGTAAGCAGATTGCGGGGCTGGGCAAGCTTCTTATAGTTCTCCTGCATCGTGGCGGTCATCTTGGCGTACGCCAGCCACGGAGGGTTTCCGACGAGAATGTCGACGCGGTTGTCCGGCTCGGCGAGCCACAGCGGGCGGATTAAGTTACGGACGTAGTAGCCCCAGATGTGGTCCTTACCCGACATGTGGAGCGCCCGCATAGTCGCGAAGGTGGTGCGGAGGACTTCCGCCTCCTCGTCAGTCACCTTAAAGCGCTTGAGGACCGGGTCGATCAGCGTCCCGTTCCTCTTATTCGTGAGGTCGAGTGCTTTGTCGGCCATCTCTGACACTAGGCGGTCGAACCGGCCCGCGTCACCGAGGATGCTGCGCGGGAAGACCAGATCGTCACCGTAGAGGACACCGCCTCCGCCGGCGATGATGGAGTCTCCCTTGGTGCTGATGGTCACTCGGTCCACGCCTCCAATGAGGTCCCGGCTCTGCTCCCACTGCATGGAGTCGCCCAGGTACACGGGGATCGCGATGGGACCCCTGTCCTCATCTCTGAGCCGCCTCAATCCGATCGCCAGGATGTAGGTGACCCTGGCGAGGGTCACCGCGACCGGGTGCACATCCATGCCGATCACATTCGCGGTTACCTCGTGCACCGCTGTCGCCGTGGGCGTTCCCGACTTCTCCGCGGTCTCGAGGTAGCGCCGGATGGCGTGGAAGAGGAATGTCCCGGAGCCGCAGCTCGGGTCGGCCACCCGAGAGCCGAGGGGGTCGGTCACGGTCGCTTTGACGACACGGTCGGCGAGCCAGTCCGGCGTGTAGTACTCGCCCAGCCGGCGGCGCTCGGTGGGGGCGATTACAGACTCATAGAGGATCTTCAGCACGTCGTGCTCAACCTTGGTCCAGTCGAAGCGAGCGATGCGCCTGCCGAGTTCGACGACGAATTCCTGGCCGCCCTTTACTTGCACCACCCAGTCGAAGAAGTCTGCCTCGACGACGCCGTAGATTTGAGCCTGCTGGAACTCCGATCCGGATGTCAGTTGCATCGGCGACAGGCCACCGCTCGGAGATACGTCCCAGCCGACCGCGGCGTGGGCGATCAACTCAGCGGTGATTACCAGCAGTGTGTGGTTGATGAATAGGTTTGGGTCGTCGACGAAGTTCTTGCCAAACGCGGTGCGCAGCAGCTTCCGCCACAGTTCCCGCTTGAGCTTCACCTCCGGGTCGTCGACGTTAGCCTCGAACAGCGCGGCCAGAGAGGCGTGGTCGAGCCGGTGGCCAGGGGAGTCTGCGCCCAACCGGTCCTGGATCTCCTGTGGGGTTGGCTTGATCTGCTCCCGCGTCGCCATCACCGATTCCAGCCAGACGAGAAGCTGATCGACATCGGGCGCGCTGGGGTTCAGGACCAGCTCGGATACGAAGACAAGGGTGTCTTCTTCGAGGTGGTTGAGCATCCAACCGGTGCCGTCAGTGAGGATGCCGACATAGCGGGTGCCCAACTCGTTGCGCCGCTGTTGAACATAGCCGGCGAGCTGCTGTTCGTAGTCGGCGAGGTTCCCGACGGTGAGGTCTTTCTTCACCTCGATCACGACGTGCCCGGCCTCGATATCGATACGCCGGCGTGTGCCGTCAGCGACCTGCGACTCCATCTTGACGACGTCGTCCGGCTCGAGTCCGAGACCGGCGGTGGTCAGCAGCATGTAGATGTCTGCTTGGGTCTCGGCCTCCGCGCGGATCGGCTTGCGGCGGGCGAGGCGGCCGACGGTTTCGGACACGAGTTCGCTGGGCACGTGACGACCATATGCAGTGGTACCGACACCCGTGTTGATAGTCGCCTCCCGGCGTGGCGCACCCTGGCACTCTTTCTATGAGCGCTGCACACTCCGGCGCATGCGGATGGTCTGTTATGCCGTAACTAACCCGGCTGGCAAGCAGGGGAGATCCTCCCGAAGTTTGCTGTCAGCGAACACGCTGCATGTTTGCTGAAATTGGCGCTACGGTGATCGAACCGCTGGGGACGCGGGGGTGAACCGTTGGCAGGGGGTCGAGTGTCTCGAATCGAGTCTGAAGTGCTGCGTACGTTCATGCAGCGCCTGCATGAGGTCGACGAGGTGGTGCCCGCGGCGGTAGCAGCACAGCTGGGCACGTTGCTCGGCGCCGAGAAGTTGCCCAAGGCTGACTTGCTGGTCACGTTGTTCGCCGAAGAGACCGGTGACCGACGCGCGTGATTCAGATCAAAGCCATTCACGTTGAAGAGTTTCGCGGCATCCGGTTGCTGGATTTGCAACTGGATTGCCAGTCGTTTGTCGTGGCCGGGCCAAATGGCTCTGGCAAGAGTGGCGTCGTCGACGCGATCGACTTCGCGCTAACAGGCTCCGTTGCTCGCCTGAGCGGCGCGGGCACCGGTGGAGTCAGCTTGGCCAAACACGGCCCGCACGTGCACCAACGCAACAACCCGGCCGCCGCGTCGGTGGCACTGACGATCGTGGATAGCGCGAGCGGCCAGACCGGCGTGCTGACGAGGTGCGTGAAGACTGCCGCAACCTACAAGCTGGAGCCCGACACCCCCGAACTGCATGCCGCAGTGGATTGGGCTGCCCAGCATCCCGAGCTGATTTTGTCGCGGCGCGAGGTCATAAAGTACGTGTATACCGAGCCTGGTAAGCGCGCTCAGGAAGTGCAAGCGCTGCTGAAGCTCGACCGCATCGACGAGACGCGCCGGCTCTTGCGGACCGCGATGACTAGGTCCGCCAGTGACGAGAAACAGGCGACAACTGAGGTTAGCAACGCTGAGGACGCTTTGCGCCGTCATCTTGATCTCACAACGCTGCTGGAAGCGCAGGTTCTCGGCGCAGTCAATCGGCATCGTCAGGTCCTCGGGATTGCGCCGCTGGACTCGCTGCAGCCCGACACCGACTTGACCATCGGAGCTCAGGTTGCCGGTGAGCATTCCTCCTTCAATAAGGCTTCCGCACTCCAAGATGTCAATGAGCTGAGCGCCTTCGCTACGGATCACCCCGAGTTAGCTAACGCCGGCCGGGACCTGGCGGAGGCTTTGGCCGAACTGGAGGACGACCCGAGCATTCTCCACGCCCTCACCCATCGCGAGCTCATCGAGGTTGGGCTGCCCCTGGTCACCGAAGCCGCGTGCCCGTTGTGCGATCAGCCATGGGAGGACGCCGAGACGCTCCGGTTGCACCTGCAGGCCAAGCTGTCGCGCTCGGAGGCGGCCAAAACGCTGGAGCGCCGGATTCTGCTTGCGGCAGCACGGTTGAAGGGTCAGGTGCAACGGGCAGAGGCGTTGATTCGCGCCGCCCAACCGCATGCGCTGAGGGTGGGACGTAACGACGACCAAGCAGTGCTAGTCGACTGGCTAGCCGATCTGGCCGCTTTCGCCGCCGTACTGGACCATCTAACGACTATCCGTGAACAGGCGACGCGAGTCCGCACCAACCCTTTAGCTCTTCCCCCTGGGTTAACGGCCCTGCTCGCCGGGATGCGGCAAGATATCGAGGCGCTGCCGGACCAGAGCGCCACCGCCAACGCTCGCAGTGCCCTGACAGTCGCCCATGAACGGTGGACCCGGCTGCGCCAGGCCCGGGCCACGCACATCAAAGCAAGCGCGGCCTACAGCACCGCCAAGGCGGTCTACGAGATTTACAACGACGTGGCAGACACCGAGCTGACCAAGCTTTACACCACTGTGGAACACAACTTCAGTGACTACTACCGCCGCATTAACGCGGACGATGAGTCGTCGTTCAAGGCTGGTTTGGCTCCGTCGGCCGGAAAGCTGGATCTAGAAGTCGATTTCTACGGACTGGGCATGTTTCCTCCAATGGCCTATCACAGCGAGGGCCATCAAGACGGTATGGGAGTGTGTCTGTATCTGGCACTCATCAGCCAGCTACTGCACGACGACTTCCGCTTAGCCGTGCTGGATGACGTAGTTACCTCCGTCGACACCAATCACCGACGCCAGTTCTGCAGTCTGCTCAAGGACGTCTTCCCTGACGTTCAGTTCATCCTGACCACCCACGACGAAGTCTGGGCCAGGCAAATGCAGTCCTCAGGGCTCATCGGGTCAAAGGCCCACGCCCGATTTCACGGCTGGACCGTCGATCGCGGTCCGGTGTATGGCCAGGGCGAAGATCTCTGGACCCAAATTGACGCTGACCTCGCGGACGATGATGTGCCCGGTGCAGCTCATAAGCTCCGTCGTAACCTCGAAGCGTCGATGGCAGATATCGTCGCCGCGCTGCAGGGCAAGGTGATCTACCGACCCGATAACAACTACGAACTTGGCGCCTTGTTCTCGGCGGCCAAGGGTCGCCATGGAGATCTGCTCAAGAAAGCTGGTACTTCGGCCGAGAAATGGAACAACGAAGCTGGCAAGCAACAAGTTGAAGACCTTAAAGCGGCCCGCCAACAGGCGATGCTTGCTCAGGATGGAGAGAATTGGGCTATCAACGCCCTTGTACACAACAATGATTGGGCGTCGATGTCGAAGGCGGACTTCGCTCCGGTGGTCGCGGCATGCAAGGACTTCTTAGAACTGTTCAGATGCACGAACAGTGCTTGTGGCGGGTGGCTCTACGTCAATGGTTCCCCAGGGCGAGAAGACGCTCTGCGCTGCCCATGCGGGGCGTTGAATCTGAACCTGCGGACAAAGTAGTAAATTAGTTTCGTCGTTGACGAGGTGGCTACGCGGCGTATGCCAATTACTTCGGCCTCCCGCAGCACCTTGATCAATGCGATGCCATCGTTTCGCATGGAGATGCTGTGCCCGCAGGTTTTGAAGGTTGACTGTGAACGTGCGCCCTCGCGACGCCAAGCGAGCGTTTCCGCCGAAGATGTTCGAGGTCGGGGAGCCTCGCCATCCTCGCGGTCGGGAGGCCGCCACGCGTCGTTCTGGGGGGCGTTCCGAATATCGTCCGTCGACATTCGGCCCGCTGTACCGGCGCAGGGGTCGTATTCATTCGGGGTGAATACGCCTTCACGCTGGTCGGCATGTAGCGCCGGGTATTGCTCTGTTCGCTTTTCACCTCTCCTGGACCAGCACGTGAGGTGCGTCCTTAATGCCTCCTGGGTTGGTCTGACCGGGTCGCGGGTTTGTTGCTTTGGTGGGCCACCAGCTGGCTTCGCGTAGGAGTGTGGCGATGGCGGGCACGGTGAGGGTGCGCACGAGGAAGGTGTCGAGCAGCAGCCCGAAGCCGATGATGAGGCCGGCTTGGATCATGATGGCGACTGAGCCGACCATGAGGCCGAACATGCTGGCGGCGAATATGAGGCCAGCGGAGGTGATGACGGCTCCGGTGTTTGCCACGGTGCGCAGGACGCCGACGCGGATGTTGGTTCCGGATTCTTCGCGGAGCCGTGAGACGAGCAGCATGTTGTAGTCGGCGCCGACGGCGACGAGGATGATGAACGCCAGCAGCGGTACGGGCCAGGCGATTTCGTGGCCCAGTCCCCATTGGAAGACTACGACGCCGATGCCGAGTGATGCGAGGTAGTTGAGCACGACGGTGCCTAGTAGGTAGAGCGGTGCTAGGAGTGCGCGCAGTAGTAGGACCAGGATGACGCCGACGATGATGATGGTGGCGATGGCTAGTTGTGCGAAGTCGGCCCAGAGGAGTCGTTGGATATCGGAGTTGACGGCGGGGAAGCCGGCTACGGACACGGTGGCGTCGGCGAGTGACGTGTTGGGTCGTGCGGTGTTGGCGGTGTCGGTGATGCGGCTGGCGAGGTCCATGGCTTCAACGCTGTATGGGTCGTGGCTGCTTTCGATCATGAACCGCGCTGTTTTGCCGTCCGGTGAGAGGAATTGTTCGGCGACGTCGGTGAATTGCCGGTTCTCGAATGCGTTGGCGGGCAGGTAGAAACCGCTCGAGGAGTCGGAGTCGGCCGCTGCGCGCGAGGAGTTCTGTAGTTGGGTGGCGATCTGGCTCATGCCGGACAGCATTTCGATGTTGCTGTCGGCGAGGGTGCGGACGCCGGTGGCGAGTGCTTGGGCGCCGGAGGTCAGCTGTCCGATTCCGTCCCGCAATCGGCGGAGATTTGTGGTCAGGTCGGCGGGGTCACCCAGGGCTCCGAATGCCTTGTCCAGTGAGGCGACTGCGTTCTGGACGTTGGCGAGGGTGCCACCAACGGTGGCATTGGTGGCGGGATCGTAGCGGTCCCCGAGGTCGGCGATTTGGTTGAAGAATCCGTTGTCGCGCAGAGTGACCAGGATCTGGACCTGGTTGCGGATTTGGGCGCATTGTGGGGTGGTGGCGCACCAGGGTGAGGTGTTGAGGGCGCCGACGAGTGGGTCGAGTTGAGTGATTGCGTTTTGGGCTTGGTTGGCCAGCGGTCGTAGTCCTGGGCCGGATTGGATGGCTTGGTCGACGGCGGGGGCAGTGGCGGAAAGTTGTTGCAGCAGCGGCCGGAATTGGTTGACCTGAGTTCCTGCGGATTGGGCTTGGGTGAGGATTCCGGCTAGTGGTGTGAAGGCGGTGCGCACGGTGCTGTCGAGTTGGGCGAGGCCGTCGGCGAGCTGGTCGGCGCCGTCGGTGAGTTTGGTGAGGTCGTCTTTGCGGGAGTTGCCCTCGGCGACGGCGCCGGCCATTTTGTCGCCGATCTGGCCGTTCTGCCAGGCCAGTTCTGCTTGGTCGAGGCGCTCTCCGGTGGGGCGGGTGACTCCGGAAACCTTGGTGACGCCGGGGATCTGGGAGACGCGGGAGGCCATCTCGTCAAGATCGGCCAGTCCTTTGCCGGTCCGCATGTCGGTCGGATTTTCCACGACGAGGAATTCGCTGATGACGACGTCTTTGCGGAAGTGGCGGTCCAGCAGGTGGTAGCCCAGGTTGCTGGCCGTGGTGTCTGGTTGGCCCTTGCGGTCGTCGTAGCTGATTTTGATGGTTGCTGCCGCTGCCGACAGGGCGAGCAAGATGACCAGGCTGACGATGAGTAGTGGCACGGGACGGCGGACCACGGCGACGGCGACGCTGTTCCAGTAGCGGCGGGTGCGATCGGGTTTGGGTTCACCGATGCCGCGTTTGGCGGCTAGCGACAGCACCGGTGGCAGCAGGGTTACGGTGGCCAGAAATCCGAACAGTACGGCGATGGCACACGCGGGGCCAAGGGCGGCGAAGACGCTGAGCCGCGCGAAGACCATGGCCAGGAACGCGAGTGCGACGGTGGCGGCGGAGGCGAGGATGACGCGCCCGATGCTGGCGGTGGCGTGGATGACGGCCTGATCGGCGGGTACTTGGGCGCGGCGCTGTTCGTGGTATCGGCTGATCAGAAATACGGTGTAGTCGGTTCCCGCGCCGAGCAGGATCGCAGTCATGAAGGCGACGGTGAACTGGGAGACGGGCATGCCCATCTCGCCGAGGGCGGACAGCACGCCGCGCCCGACTGCCAGGCTCAACCCGATTACTAGCAGCGGTAACAGCGCGGTGAACACCGACCGGTAGACGATCAGCAGGATCAGGGCGATCACGCCCGCGGTAGCGATTGAGATCAGCAGCAGGTCGTGCTCGGCGGATGCGATCATGTCGCTGAAGGTTGCCGGTGGTCCCGTCACTTGCACAGTCGTGGTCGAGCCGGTGAAGACCTCGGCGGCGATGTTGCGCACCGCGTTTACCGATTCGGCGGCCGTGGGGTCTCCGAGGGTGCCGGTGACACCTACGGGCAGGTACCAAGCTTTGCGGTCGGCGCTGACTGCCTGGGCTTCGGTAATCGGATCGGACAGTAGGTCCTGCACCAGCAGGACGTGGTTGCCTTCGCCCTGCAACCGGCGCACGAGTTCGCCGTAGCGCTGCCGTGCAGTCGGAGTCAAGCCATTGGGGTCTTCCATGGCGACGAACACCATGGTTTTTGAGCCTTCTTCGCCGAAAGCGGCGCTCATGCGGTCAACCGTCTGCAAGGACGGCGCATCGCGAGGGATGAGGTCCACCGACTGTTGGCGCACCACGGTTTCTAGCTGGGGGAACAGCAACGCGAGGACGACCGCGGCGCCTAGCCATACCCCGATGACCAGCGCTTTGTGGCGGAGGGTGAATCGGGCTAGCGCTGCCAACCGTTCGCTGTACTCGCGGGTTTCGGCCGGGTTGGGGGATCCGTTGTCCCGCTGGCCACGGCGCGTGGCCTGGCCTGGGGAATCTGCAGTGCCGTCGGTCACTGGGCCTCCACTAGTAGCGAATCGTAGCGATACTATCGGTATCGCTACGCTACCGCATGTAGTGCAAGTGGTGGCGGGGCCGTCGTCGCCAGGCCGCGCAAAGCGCGCGGCTGGCGAAGGGGCCGGCGACCGCTATCGAGTCGGGACCGGGCCGACGGTCGCAGTGGGCAGAGGAATGATCGAACACTCAGTGGGTTTCTGGAAGCCAGGGCTGACGCTGTAAGTCGACGACACTGGCCTTGGATGCCGTTCAGGGTCTTGCTGTTGCTGTTCTCGGACGTTGGTCGTCGGGCGCACGCACGGCCACATCGCGTAGCGGGGCCGCTAGCTCTAGGTTTGCGCTTCGGTTGTGGCCGACTGGCCCGTGTTCTGCAGCAGCACGTAATTGCCTAGGCTGCCCAGGAAACCTGCGCAGTGCTGAACGAGTTCATCTGTGGTGAATTCCAGTTCTCCGTCGAGTCGGCGGCGCAAGACTTCGAATAGCCCTCCCACGCCCAAGGTCGAAGCCAAATGGGCAACCCCCACGGCAGAGTCGGCGATGTCGAGGTGAAGTCTGGCTTCGCGCAAGACAAGGTCGGTGAAACCTGCCATTAGTTCGCTGCGTAGCTCTCGGAGCAGCGGCTCGGTTGCAGATTCCACGAACAGGATCCGACCCAGCCGCGGGTCGTTGTCGATCATGCCGACCAGCCTGCGGATTGGCGCGTACGCCAATACCTCCGGTGGCTCGCCGGCATCGGGGATCGCGTCGACTATCACCTCCTGGAAGGTGGCATAGAGCTGCTGGTAGACAGCCCGCAGGAGTGCGTCTCGGTCGGAGAAGTGCTGGTAGAAGTACCGTGACGTGACACCCGATTCAGCGCAGACGGCAGTCACAGTGGCGGCGGCAACGCCGCGCGTGCCGATCAACTCCGTTGCGGCCTCGATGAGACGGGTGCGCCGGTTCCGGTGACGCTCCTCGGCGGACATTCCGCTATACACCCGCGCCGAAACCACGTGGATAGCTTGCCATCTAATTCTGACAAGGCTTAGAGTCAGATTGACAGCGCGTCCTTGGCGAATGGGAGAACAACATGAGCGACGATTCGTCCACACGGCCCACCGCACGGGTCGTCCCGAAGCCCCGCCGTGTTCGATTCGATATGCCTGCTGGGACCAGTCGGCAGCACTTCGTTGATGGCGACTTGGTGATGAGCCACTTTGTGTCCACCTTGTCGGCCACGTTCCCCGAAGGCGAAGACTTCTTTATCCGGTCAGTCCGCGAGTACCGGGACCACATCAGCGACGCTGACCTCAAGGAGGCGGTCAAGGGGTTTATCGCACAAGAGGCCACCCACCGACACCAGCATCGGCTGCTCAACGATCGGCTTCAAGCAATGGGCTATCCCACCGAGGGGATCGATCGGCATGTCAAGAAGCTGGTTGGCCGACTTGAGAAGCGTTTTTCTCCCAAGATGCGCCTGGCTGTGACGGCCGCCCTCGAGCACTACACGGCGACATTCGCCGAGATCATTCTCACCAGCGACGAAGCTCAAGAACTGATCGGCGACACCGAAGTGCGGCCTATTCTGCTCTGGCACGCACTGGAAGAATGCGAGCATAAGGCCGTTGCTTTCGATGTCTACGAGACGGTCGGTGGAAGCGAACGCACCAGGGTCTGGGGGATGCGGATCGCCAGCCTCCTCTTGTTCAGCGAGTTGGTCATCCAGACCACCCGCTCTCTGGCTGGTGACCGTTCCGCCTACAACCCGGTGCGCTTGCTGCGCAGCCTTCGAGCCTTCCGTCATAACCCGCTATTCAGCCCAGCAGCAATTGCGCGCTTTCGCTCCTACACCCGCGCCGGATTTCATCCCGACGACTGGGACAGCGCAGAAATCCTCGAACGCTGGACCAAGGAACTCTTCGACGCCGATGGTGGCCAGCAAGTGCGTAGTGGCGTCTAGCTCGACCAGAGCCCGGCACAGTTCAAAGTCGGCCTTAACCGAAGAACACTTCATGGGCTCCGCTTCGCGCGCTGTGAAGTCAAGATCGGTTCTGACTACTGGCCGATCGATGGTGCTCGACCAACGTCGCGACCTACAGGAGGTTCCGGCCGAGGAACTCGGTGACGGCGCAGCCGAAGGCGTCGTTGTCGTCGCCGGCGATCATGTGTCCGGTGCCGGATACGTCGACGGTCTCGGCGTGGGGAACCAGTTGCTTGAACTCGTCGACGGTGGCTTGGGAGACCACGTCGGACAAGAGGCCCCTTACGAGAAGTGTTGGGGCATTGACCCGTCGGGCTCCGTCGATCAGCAGGTGGCTGATTGCGTCGAATTGCTCCGTTCCCGTGGTCGATTCGTCGCGGAGAAAGTCGAAGTTGGAGTGAATGAATGCCGGGTCCCACCGCCAGATCCAGCGGCCGTCGTGACGCTGCCGTAGCACCTTGCGCAGGCCGTCGACGTTGGCCGGGCGCGAGCGATGGGGGTTGTACGCGGCGATCACCTCTGCGGCGTCAGAGAGGGTGCTAAAGCCATCGGGATGTGCGGCCATGAACGTCACCACGCGACGGGCGCCCTGGAATTCAAGTCGCGGGGTGACGTCGACCAGGACGACCGCCGCCCACGACGCCCCGGATGTCAACAGATGCGTGCCGAGCACGGTCATGCCCCCAAGGGATGCACCTACGACCGCAGGGGCGGTATAGGCGCTGAAGTGCTCGCGCACGGCGAGAAGATCGGTCGCGAGTCGCTCGATGTCGTACCTGCCGGCTGGGTCCCAGTCGCTGTCGCCGTGACCGCGGGTGTCGTAGGCGACGACTGTGTATCCGCATGCGTGGAGGCGACGCGCTGAAGTGCTCCACGCGTGCCGGTTCTGGCCGCCGCCGTGCAGGAGCAGCACGACGGGACGGGCGTCATCGTGGCCGTAGCAGTCCGCAGCCAGGGCGATCCCGTCCTGGGTTCGGACCCGATGCTGCACGGCGGAGGTCATGACACCTTCCTGGCGAGATCGTCGTCCGCCCGAAGCGTGGGCCCGGCAGCAAGCGCCTTCATAGTGCGTTGCCCGCGGCGTTCACGATCGTGACCGTGCCCTGGGCTACGCAGACGGCTTTGTCGCCGTTGCTAATGTCGATGCGCGCCACTCCACTGCGCTTGCCCAGCGACACGATGTCGGTGACGGCGACACACACACCGGTGGACACGGGTCGCAGCAGGTTTAGCTTGAATTCGGTGGTGGCGACCCATGATCCGGCCGGAATGACGGGGTAGAACACGACTCCGAGACAGTGGTCGACCATCGCCGATAGACATCCGCCGTGCAGGGTGCCGAAGGGTGTGAGCAGTTCGGCACGGGTTTCCATCTCTGCCACCAGCCGACCGGCGGCGAGTTCGGTGTGCCGAAAGCTCAGAAACCTCGACAGTCCACCTGCTGTGTTCGGCGATCTGAGCAGCTGGTCGGCGATCTGCTCATCGAAGTGCGCGAATGTCACTGCCACCACCATGCCCCTTTCTCCTGTCCGGTCATGGGTCGATCACCGTTCGAGCCCGCGAATCGTTTGAGCATGTCGCCGAATGCGCCGAGGTCGCCGTGCGCGGCGGAGTGCTCGATATCGACGGCGATGAAGAACCTGGCCGCGCGGTGATGCACACGACGCGTCGTCGAGGAGGGGCACGGGCTAGACCGGTGTGGTCCAAGTGATGGGCAGCGATGTGTAGCCGCGGATCGGTCCGGACCGCAGCCGCCGCGCCGATTCAAGATCGACCTCCCAGTCGGGCACCTTGTCCAACAGAGCATCCAGAGCGATGCGGGCCTCCATCCGCGCCAGTGCCGCGCCCAGACAGAAGTGGATGCCGCGACCGAAGGCGACCTGGTGCTCACTGGTGCGCTCGATGTCGAACACGTCAGGATCGGGGAAGGCGCGCTCGTCGCGGTTGGCCGACCCGAACAGCAGCAGCACCTTCTCACCTTGACGCATGGTCGTGTCGTGCAGTGTGACGTCGCGGGTCAGGGTTCGTGAAAGTCCCTGTGCCGGTGAGTCGTAGCGCAGCAACTCCTCAACTGCCGGCCCCAATAGTGTTCGATCGGCGGCCAGGCGTCGGCGGGTCTGCCGATGCTGGGCCAGCACGACCGCGGAGTTCCCCAGCAGATTGGTGGTGGTCTCGTAGCCCGCGACGAGCAGCAGCGCGCAGAAGCCGAGGACTTCCTCGTCGGTCAGTCTGATCCCGTCGACTGTGGCGTTCGCCAACGCCGACATCATGTCCTCGCGGGGGGTTTGGCGGCGGTCGGCGAGGAAGTCGGTGAAGTAGGCGTAGATCGAGGTGGCGGCGGTCAGTGCGTCGGTGGTTTGTCCGTGGTTGACGTCGACCTGGACCAGTTGGCTCGACCACAATCGGAACTGATCACGATCGGTGGCGGGAATGCCCAGTAGATCGGCGATCACCGCGGCGGGCAGGATCGCGGCGAAGTCGGTCACGAAGTCCGCCGAACCAGAGCCCTCGTCGAGGCGCTCGAACAACTCCGCGGCCATCTGTGTGATGGCGCCCTGCAGCCCGGCCACCCGCCGGGGAGTGAACGCCCGGCTCACCAGGGCACGCAACTGGTCGTGGCGCGGAGGGTCCATCACGATCATCATCGGCAGGAACGAGCCGATGAAGTCCGATCCCGGTGGGGTGGGGAAGATGCCGTCCACCGAGGAGTACGTGCCGTGATCCAGTGCTGCGGCCTGGACGTCGGCGTGCCGGCTCAACACCCAGGTATGGGATTCCTCGGCGCGGTACACCGGAGCCGTGTCACGCAACGACCGATACGTCGGATAGGGGTCGTTGAGAATCGAGGCGTCGAACGGGTCGTAACGAATTTGCACCGAGACCACCAAGACCTCCGACCACCAAAGTAACGACGGTTTAGACTCGCAGTCTAAACCGGCCGAACGGGACAGGGGGGCAATGCGCAAGATTCCACGTCAGATCTCTGACCGGCTTCCCGCCGCGGCGGACTTGTTCGCCGAGAAGGGGCTCAACGACTCCAAGATCGAAGACGTCGCCGCGGTGACCGGTGTGCCGAAAGCGACGCTGTACTACTACTTCGCCGGTAAAGAGGACATCCTTGCTTTCCTGCTCGAAGACCTCCTCAAGGACATCTTCGATGCTGTGACCGCGATCGTGCACACCGGCGGCACCGGTGCCGAACGCCTCGAACTCGTGATCCGCGCACAACTGCGGGCAATGGCGCAGCGGCCAGCGGTATGCCGTGCACTCATCGGCGAATTGGGACGAGCGGCCCGCATGCCGGCTATCGCCGAGATGATCAATACCGCCTACCAACAACCCGTCGAAACCCTGCTCATCGAAGGGGCCCGCGACGGATCCCTCGTCGCTCAGCCCGATGCGCGATCGACGTCGATTGCGCTGTTCGGCGCGGTCACCATCAATGCACTCATGTACCTGGTCACCGATAACCACCTCGACGAGACGGTGGTCGCCAGCACCCTCAGCGCCGTCATGTTCGACGGGCTGCGCCCGCGCACAGGAGACCAGTCATGAGCACCTACGGCCTGTCGGTTCTCGGCGCGGATCTGAAGTCACTGGCCCAGACCGCCCAGGCCGCTGATGCGGCCGGGTTCGACGCCGTATGGGCCTCGGAGTTCTATTCTCGGTCCGGATCGATCTCCATGGCCGCGATGGCCAACAGCACCCAGAACTGTCGGATCGGTTCCTCCATTCTCTACGGCGTCGGCCGAAGCCCCCTGGTGCTGGCCACCGAGGCGCGCGACCTCGACGAACTCTCCAACGGACGACTGGTACTCGGCATCGGCAACGGCACCAAACGGATGATGGGCGACTGGCACGGCGTGCCCGACACCTCCGCACCCGCCCTGCGGATGGAAGAACTCGTGATGCTGCTGCGCCGGATATGGAACCTGCATGAAGGCCCGATCCATCACGAGGGCCGTTTCTACAGAATGAATCTCACCCCGACCGGCGACGTGGGACCCTCCAGCAGGCCGATCCCGATCGTCACTGCCGGTGTCCGGCCCCGGATGTGCGAGGCGGCCGGGCGGGTGGCCGACGGCCTAGCCGGACATCCGCTGTTCACCACCACCTACGTCGAAGAGGTCGTCCGGCCCGCTATCGCCAGGGGCGCCGCGCACACCGGCCGCGACCCCAATGACGTGGAAATCATTTCCATGGTGATGTGCGCCATCCACGACGACGCCGAGGTCGCCAGGCGCGAACTGGCGCAGCAGATTGCGTTCTACTCCTCGGTCAAATCCTACGAGACGGTACTCGATGTGAACGGCTTCGCCAGCGAAGGCCGAGCCATCCGGCAAGCATTCGCCCAGCGCGATTTCCCGGCGATGTTCGCCGCTGTGTCCGAGGAGATGATCGACGCCATGGGTGTCGCCGGGACGGCGCACGAGGTCCGTGAACAATTGAGACGGTACAACGGCGTCCTCGACCACATCATGCTGTATTCACCATCGGTCGGCATCACTGCCGAACGCGTGCAACAAAACCTCGACAGCATCATCCGGGAATGCTCGCCCGCCTCGATGTCGCCAGGGCGGTCCTGTCCACGTTCAACCTGATCCACGTATTGCCGCCCAAGTCGACCCGTCGCAGTGTCCGCGGCCGGATTAGTGGGTCTGCCGCGCCGACCCCGCCGATGATTGCCTGACGCTGTTGACGATGTTGGCGTCGTCGGTGTCGGGGAGGTCATGGCGGACCACGCGTACCCGTCCTTGAGGTAGACAGGCCATGTAGCCGTGGCGCATGCCATAGAGCTCCCACGCTGTCTGTTCAGCGTCGGGATCGACATCGATGCGATGTCCGCGCGAGAAGCTCAGGTGTAGCCCTCCATCGTCGCTGGACCAGGCCTGGGTGCACAGTGCGCCGGCGAGGTTCAGCAGCGGGCGTTCGTGGGTCGCGATCCTGAGGGGGTCAATACGCACCGCCTCGATGGGGTAGGTGCCGACGGCAGGAAGCGTCAATAGTAGGGGGCAGGAGATGACGATTTCGTTGTAATCATCGAAATCCAGAACCAGGCCGCCGTGCAGCGAGAGGCGTTGTACGACAGGGTTTTCGATCCATTGGGTGTACATGGCAGTCTCTTTTCGACGCATCGTTGAGCCGTATCCCCAAAGAGTACGCAAAGTATCGCTGCGATACCAGCAGTATCGTTACCGGTAGACGGCTGGCCTAGCAGCGCTGGTCACGACGCGCCTGGTGGCTCGGTCAATGCGGTCGCGGGTGTCGGCGGCTGTCGCGCGGTGGCCGCTGAAGGCCGCGAGGTTGGCCAGCCAGATGTCGGAGATGATCCCAGCCACGTGCAGATCGGTAGGAGTGGGCTCGCCGCCCCTGAGCGTGCGGGCCAGCAGGATCTGGATCTCATCGGCCGCGCGGTCGAGTTCCGCGGCGGCGCGGGTATCTGCGACTGCGAAGGCCCGTGTCATGGCCGTCGTCAGCCATGGGTCGCGCTGCCAGCGGTCATGCAGATGTGCGGTGAGCCGTTCGAGCCGTTCCAGCGGTGTGCCCTCACCACTCGCCCAGTCCCCGGCCGAGTCGAGTCGACGGAACTCGCGCGTCAGCGCTGCCACCAGCAAGTGGGTTTTCGCCGGGAAATAGCGGTAAAGCGTGCCGACGGCGATGCCGACCCGCTCGGCAACTGTCCGCATCTGAACCGCCTCGTAACCACCCGCCGCGGCCACGACCAAAGCTGCATCAAGAATGGTCTCCCGGCGCCGTGCGGACGCGCGTGAACGCGACGCGTTAGCGGCTCGCTTCTCTGCAGCGACCGAGTTCGCTTCCGAAGGCGGGGTTTTCCCGTGGCTGCGCGCCTGAGGGACAGTCATGACGGCTCCGGGTCGAGGCCGCCGCGGCGCGAGAACTGCTCCAGAAGATCGCCGAAAGCGCTGACATCGCCGTGTGCGGCGAAGTGCTCAGGGCTGACGACAATGAACACTGCACTGGCGGTGAAGCGGGCGATCCCACCCTCACCCGTGCCTGTCGCCGTGACATGCAGCGCCCGCCCTTCACGAGAGACGATGTGGGCAGTAATCCGGTGGGTCTGATGCAGCGGCACCGGCCGCAAATATTCGACCGTCAGGGTGCGGGTCACCGCCGGGGTTCCGGCGATCCACAACGTGAAGCCCAGGACGTCATCACATGCCGCGGCCACTGCCCCGCCATGGGCCAGGCCCGGGGCCCCGATATGGCGCTCATCGAACGTCACATCGGTGTACACCGCGTCGCCGCTACGATGCACCACCAACCGCAGTCCGTGGGGGTTGTCCGGGCCGCAACCCATGCATGTCGTGGTGTGCGAGGGCAGCCGCTCGGGCGGCAACAGGCTTTCGGGCACCGTCACCCTCCAATACGATCGGTTTCGCTGCGCTACCGTTAGTACCACACTGCTAGACTGCCGTGACAGCATCGCGTGAAGATCGACCGCCGAGGTGAACGAGTGAGCGACAGTCAGGCAGTGCCCGTCCCTGACGACGACGTGGACCCTCGGCTCATCCGGTCACGCACCCGGCTGCTGGATGCTGCGGCAACGCTACTGAGCACCGGTGGGGTGGAAGCGGTCACTATCGATGCCGTCACCAAAGCATCCAAAGTGGCCCGAACCACGCTGTACCGCCACTTCCACAGTTCGTCGCATTTACTGGCAGCCACGTTCGAACGCCTACTTCCACAAGTGACCACTCCGGCACCGACCAGCGGACCCCTCCGTGAGCAGCTGATCGAATTGCTCAGCCGCCAAGCCGCCCTTTTCAACGACGCACCGCTGCATGTCACGACACTCGCGTGGCTCTCATTGGGGCCCACCGGCTCCAATGCCCAAGCGGAAGACCGCCACACATCCGGGGCGCTACGGACCCGAGTTGTCGATCAATATCGTCAACCATTTGACGCCGTACTCACCAGCCCAAAAGCTCAAGCCGAACTCAACGACTTCGACCAGGAACTGGCGCTTTGCCAACTCGTCGGACCACTCGCCTTCGCCCGAATGACCGGGCTTCGCACTATCACTCACAATGACTGCGCGAACATCGTCGATGACTTTCTCGCCGCCCACCGCAACACCGACAGCGACGCCATAAAATCGAACATCGCCACCAAGAAGACGGGCCGCCCGGCGCGCTCAGCTCGCTAGGCACAACGAAATCACAATGTCGAGCCGGCTGGTCTTCGGGCCCTTTTCGCCTCTCGCAAATCGCGTCGGTGATGGCATCGAAGGACCATTCGTCGCCATCATCGGCGAGGCCGTACGCTGGTTTCCGTTCCACAGCGAGGTGCGGAGACTCGCAGCAGGGTAGTGAGCTACCCGAAGTGCAGGTCACCCGCGGTTCGGCGTCTCAGACGCTTGAGGGCGCGCAACTGCTTGAACCCGTTTCTCGATTGCTTGACTTGTGGCGAGGAGGATTGACAAAGAACAACTTTGACGAGAGCAGGCGAATCGTGGCCTCGGCGGCATGGAGTGGTTACGACATCGCTGTTGCGAGTTAGCTCCGCCTTCGATGCGGCATTGATCTGCCGCGTTCGGTGACGTAATCGGTCCAGTCGCGGGCGGCGAGTTTGGCCCAGGCGGCTGCGTTCTTGGTGGTGATCGCGAGCAGTTCGGCCAGCACGGGTGCGGGCATGTCGCTGGCGAGCTGGAAGAGCGCGGCTTTGCGATGTTCGTAGGGTTTCACCCCGACCGCGACGAGCTGGGTGCGGATGTTCTCGGTGGACAGGTGGGTGCCGGGAAGTCGGCCGGGGAACAGCCAGCCCGTATGGGATGGGGTGTAGCGGCTTTCGCATTGCTGCTCCAGATGCTCGCGGATGAGGTCGTCGAGTAGGGGAGGCATTTGGATGGGGATGGCGGCGAAGACGACATGCACGGCGTGATCGTCGGAGATCGAGATTTGGCTTGATCGCAGGGCGACGATGCGCGAAAGAGGTTGGGCGAACAACAATGTGAGCAGTCCCGCGATGCGGGTTTTGCGGCGGATTGTGTCGTCGTGCAGCAGCCGCCCGACGGCGGCCCACCGCTGGGAATCCGAGACGGTTACCGAGGGAGGTGACCGTGGCGGATCGGTGACCCTCAGTGTGGTGTTGATGCGGGATTGGCGTAGCCAGACGAGGAAGGCGTACTCGGCAGTGAGCGGCCTCCGGTGGAGCGCCTGGTAGCGCTCCAGCATCTCCTGTGTCGCTGTCGCCGGAGTGGCGTCGTGGGTGTGCAGAAACGCCATGAACTGAATCGCCACGCGGACGCGACGACGGCAGGCATCGGTCATCGATCTCGTCAGCCGGTTCTCGTGGGAGGCCTTGCGCATCTGGCGCAGTACATGCCAATGCGCGAATCGGCGAACGATGGCGGCGTCTTCGGCCGGAAGCTCGGCTACAACGTCCTCGATCCAGGGCAGCATCCGTTCGACGCGGATGTCGATCGGGCCCAGAACGCCGACCGCGACCAGGAGGCTGCGCAAGTAATCGTGGGCTCGGTCCGAGGGAAGATCGCTGAAGGTGTCGTGGCTGATTTCACGCGTTCCGCAGGCCATGTCGCGAAGGAGCTGCGGGCCGGTACCGGGCTTCTTTCGCAGCCACCAGAGCACCGTCTGTGGGCGGTCGGCGTTGATCAGTTCGTCGAACACGGGCCGTAGTCGGTGATGAATCGTGCCGCTGATCGGGTCGGTGAGCAGCTCGGTGAGGCGCTCGCGTAGGAAGCAGCGGGCGCATCGGTAGAACCCGTAGGGGTGTTCTTCGCGGCCGCATTCGCTGCAGGTGAAGATCGATGCGACACCGGCGCAGGAGGCGCACACGATGGCATCGTCGAGCTGCCACGCCAGTGGCCGCACGGTCTCACACCGCGGGCATTTCTCGGGGTGATAGTGCCGTCTGCGACGGCATGCGACACAGATGCGACGCCCGTGCGTCAGTGGGGTTAGCCGGATGGTGCTTGCACACTCCCAGCAGGCCCGCTGAGTCACTGGTTGTCGTGGGGGCGGCGGATGGTGGCGCGGATGGGTCGCAGGTCGCCGATGCCGGGTCCGCTGTCGTTGACCGCGGGCGCCTCACGGACTTGTTCGGCGACGAGCTCGAGCAGGTCGTTGGGCGTGCACGACAAGATGTCGCAGAGGGCGGCGAGCAGGTCGAGATTGATGCGCTGCGGGGGCTTGGTCGCGATCCGGTGCACCATCTGTCGGGAGATCTCCACGCCACGCTCGTGCAGCGGTGCGACAAGGTCGGTGGTGGCGAACATTCCGTTCTGGGCCATCAGCTGACGCAGGTTCCACCGCAGCACGGTCCTAGTGCTCATCTCCGCCTTCACCTGTCGTCGTGGATGATCCGTAGAAGCGGCGCAGCGCCGCCTGCAGTGTTTTGGTCTTGAAGTCGTCGGACACCGAGGTATAGATCGCGGTGGTCGAGGCATACGAGTGCCCCACCTGTTCGGTGACGAACCGCTCCGGATAACCGAACTCGATCAGATGGGTGACATAGGAGTGCCGCAGGCAGTGCAAGGTGAGCTCGGCAGGCAGTCCCGCTTGCACCCGTGCGACGGCGAATCGCCTATCCATGGTCTTGGTCGCCACGCGCCGTCGACGCTCGGTCAGCCAGAGCTCTTGACGGTTCCCGGGGCTGAGGAGTGGGCGGCCGTGGTCGACCCATTGGCGCAGTCCGTCGATCACCCAGTCGAACTCCGGAACGGCGAGCACGGTGCGACGCCTGGGAGAGCTGCCGCGACGTGATTTGGCGTAGCGAACGTGGACGGCGCCGAACGTGCCCCAGGCCGGCATCCGCGAGTTCGGACGCAGGTCGGCGAGATCGAGATAGCACAGCTCGCGGCGGCGTAAACCGAAGGCGTAGGCCGTCTTGATCATCTGTGCGTCGCGCAGCGCCGCGAACGCGCCTTTGTTCCTGGACCGAGCGAGAACATCGACGCGATCATCGAGGAAATCGAACAATGTTTCCAGTTCGTCGTAGGTGAACGGGCGACGCGCGGGCTTGCCCTCGTAGTCGACCAGATGCGCGGCGGTGTTGTAGTCGTGACAGACCTGCGATGGGATCCGTCCGAACCTGTTCTCGCATTGCGCGATCCAACCGTAGCGGCTATCGAGTAGGTAGTCGCAGAACATCCGCAAC
Source organism: Mycolicibacterium grossiae (assembly GCF_008329645.1). Taxonomy (NCBI): domain Bacteria; kingdom Bacillati; phylum Actinomycetota; class Actinomycetes; order Mycobacteriales; family Mycobacteriaceae; genus Mycobacterium; species Mycolicibacterium grossiae. The sequence continues at coordinate 5,608,851 of NZ_CP043474.1, read as the reverse complement.
GACATGTGATAGCCGCGAATGGTCGACGGTGCTTTGCGTTCCGGGCCCGACATCAAAGCGGCCGTGAAGTCTTCGACATCGCCGGCAGTCCAGTCCCACGGAGGCGCCCCGGCGAACTCTGCGAACCGCCGCACCAACGCCAGCCGCGGCTCGATCGTGGCCTCAGCAGCGAGTAGCCGAGACGCCTGTTGACGACCCCACCCAGACAGCATCGCTTCGAAGACTGCGCTGGCCTCGTCCAGGTGAACCACGCCCGAGGCAAGAACCAAGTGCGCCGACCCCGGAACGCTCACAAGAGAACCTCCATCTATCGTCAACTTAGAGTTGTCAATGACAACCGCAAGTTACCACACCTGCGAGCGAAATCCGTCTACCAGGAGGAACACGAAAGTGGTTCAATGAAGCGCATCCGGCGCTGGTCCCATGCGCCAGATATACGCGTCAACTTCAGGTTTGTCGCTTGCCAGGGTGATGGGACCACCTGATTGCCAGGGGGATGGGACCACCGTGGCGCGTTATCGAGGATGCTCGTCGGGTCCCTCTGGGTCAAGCTGACCGGGTCGGGTGCGTTGGCGGTAGGACGGTCCTTCGATGACCAGGGTGTGGGCCGCAGCGGTGAGTCGGTCGATGGCTGATTGGGCGAGCAGGGTGTCGGCGGTCATGGTCAGCCATTCGGCGGGTTCCCGGTTTGATGTCACGATGGTGGTCTTGGTTTGGTGGCGTTCGACGACGATTTCGTAGAAGTCGCTGGTTTCGGTGGCGTCGAGGGGTCGCAGCGCGAAGTCGTCGATGATGAGGACGTCGACGGCCGCCAGTCGGCGGATCTCGGCGTCGACGGTGTGGTCGAGTCGGGCGGCGCGTAGCCGGGTGAACAGTTTGTCGGATCGGGCGAACAGGACGGTGTGGCGGCGACGAATGGCCAAGTGCCCCAGTGCTGTTGCCAGATGTGTTTTGCCTACGCCCACGGGCCCGAGGATGATTGCGGACTGTCCGGCGTCGAGGAATCGTAGCGAGGTCAGGTCGCCGAGCAGGGTACGGTCGTAGCGCAGGTCCTGTTGTGCGGTCCAGGAGTCGAAGCGCATCGTCGGGTCGAGTCCGGCTTTGGCCGCCCGCAGGGCGGCTGATCGGGATTCGCGTCGGGATACTTCGTCGGCAAGAAGTGTTTCGAGGAATCCGATGTGGCTGAGTTTGTGCTGGCGGGCCAGTGCGGCCCGTTCGGGCAGGGTGTCGGCCAGGGCGCCGAGCTTGAGCGCTTTGAGCAGTCGGAGCAGGTCGGCGCCGACCGGGTCTGCGGCCACGCGGTTGGTAGTGGTCATATCAGCAGGTCCCCTCGGAGTCGGCATTGGCGATGACGGTCAATGATGTTGAGGTGGTGCCGAATTCGGATGGATCGCGCGAGAACCGGGTAGCGGTTTGGCCGACGGCCAGCGGCAGTGCCGGGATCGTGTTCTCGGTGGCGCGCTCGAGCATCGAGGCGATCTTGTTGACCGAGACGACGTCGAGATCCAGTGCCACCGAACATGCCTGCTCGACACGCTGCGCGCCGTAACGGCGCACCAGGCCCTGGAGTCGGTAGACGGTGCGCATCCGCGTCCACGGCAGCGGATCGTCGAGGATGCGTTCGGCGTAGATCCCGACGTTCGGGCCATAGGCGGCGCAGGTGGCGATCAGCGTCGTTAAGTCCCGCAGCGCGTAACCGACTTTGTGTTCGGGTAGATCAGCGCGGTCGGTACTGCGGCCTCCCGCAGGCTGACGAGGATGGACTTTGACCAGCACACCGCGGTGATAGAACTTCACCAGCTCACCGTCAGCACGCACGTCGAGGGTGTGCCCGATCCACTGCTCAGGAAGCGAGTAGAGGGCTTTAGCGACCTCGGCGTGGAAGTCGCGGTGCACCTTGACCGCTTTGAACACCGGCACGTCGTAGGCCCCCGGCACCGCCAGCAGCAGCGGTTGCTCCTCGGTGGTGAACACCTCCACCGGCCGTGCGCAGGTGGTGCCGTGGATGCGGGTCCCGGCAGTACGAAGACACCACACGGTGACAGCCTGCTGCGCCTGCTCAATACTGGCGAATGTTTCACCGTCCCAGAAGTTTCGGCGCACGTACTGCACCGCACGCTCCACTCGCGGTTTGTCCTTTGGGGAGCGCACCCGAGCCGGGTCGGTGAGGAACCCGACATGACCGGCGTAGTCGAGCCACCCCTGGGTGAATCGGGGATTGACCGCATCAGCGGCGGCGATCACCGGCTTGAGGTTGTCCGGGATCAGCACCGCGAACACCCCTCCGAAGAACTCCCACGCCGCCTGACATCCGGCGATCACCGCCACCAGGGTCTGCGAGTAGGTCAGCCACACGAACATGTGCCGGGAGTAGACGGCGGTGAAGATCAGCGCGTGCACCTTGCGGCGCCGCCCACCATCGGCGTCGGTGAGCATCCCGAGGTAGCCGAAATCGATCTGGCATTCCACCCCGGGATCCCCGTCGGCGACCCGCACCGTGGTGTCCTTGCGGCCGAAACCGCAACGCTCACCGGCGAATCGGTTCAACGTGCGATACGGCACCACGCACCCCTGACGGGCCAGCAGGGTCTCGATCTTGGTGATCGTCAACGGACGCTGCTCACCCTCGCCGGCCACCCACGCGGTGATCTGGTCCTCGAACCCCAGCAGCTGTTCCCACGCTGCGCCGTGGCCATCCGGGCGTACCGGGCGCACCGCGTCGGCGACAGCCCCGATCAACCTGTCATCGACGGCCTCAACGCCGTCGCTGCGGTGCAGACCAGCCGCTTGCGCAGCCTCGACGTAGCGGCGCACAGTTTTGCGGTCCACGCCGCAATGCGCGGCGATCGTGCGGTAGCCCGGTGCCGGTAGCCCGGCGACCCCCAGCCACACCCGCAGCACTTCCCTGATCTCGTTCACACTGACCTCCCGAAAAGCCATGCCCGCCGCCTCCGTGACTTCGACCGTCACGGCGATCAAACGAACAGATGAAGGGACCACCGACGCGACGCGCCGGTGGTCCCATAACTGGCAATCCAGGTGGTCCCATCACCCTGGCAAAATCAGCTCACACTGGTCCCATCCTCCTGGCAGACGACAGGTTGATTCGCGACCTTCCGTCCCGGAGTGCAAGAGGTGTGTGGTTTCGAGCGTGGGTAGCCAGGACGGGTGGTGCCGTCGCACACAAGCTGGGCAGGACGTAGCGCTGTACGGCTGCAGGTAGGCTTGATTCTCGGGCATGCGGGAGCGCTGAGCAGAGGTTCGCGGCAGACTTAGGGTGTGGCCACGATTGGAACAACCAAGGCTCTCCATGTCGAGGGAATGGCGGGGAACCTGCTCAGGCTGGCGAGAGCCGAAGCCGAGATGTCGCAGCGCGAACTGTCTGAGGCCGCTCACGTCGCCGAGACGGTGATCGCTGAATTCGAGTCTGGTGCTCTCCAGCCGTCCCTGCCGGAATTGGCGAAGATCCTCGCCGCAGTCGACCTCGAGATGCGGATAAGGCTGGCTCTCTACGACGATGACGACGACGTACTCGATGCCACCGAAAGCCGCCTGACGCCAGACCAACGTGCACGCCGCCGTGACAAGCAGGACGCTTTCAGCGAGGCCCTGCGCGGAGGACTGGATGCCGACTAATCACGCACTTCTCGGCCTGCGCAGCGGTGGCTGTGAATCGGAGTTCTGTTCACTAGCGTGAGCGGTGATGAGTGGCGCTGCGGCCGATGATCAGCACGCCAATCGCCGCTCGGCAATCGCGTCCAGGGTCCACCGGACATCGCGCAGTTGAGTGGGGTGTGATGACGGCATTCACGCCCGCGCGCTGAGCGAAACAAACTTTTGGGCCCAATGTGCGCGCTGTGGTGGACCGATTGCCGGTCTGCTTCGTAGGTTTGCAGACATGAGCGCGAACGAGAAGCTGCGGGCCCGGTATCGAGCCCGTGAACTACAGCGCAAGAAGAACGAGGAGCGGGCCCGCCGCGATCGAGCCAATGCGGCCGGCGCCGAGGAGATCCGGGCGATTCTTCACCGACTTGGCGCCGTCGACACCTGGGAGCGCAAGCGTTTCGATCACGCCGCCGAGAACATCCGCGCCGATGCGGTGAAGAGGCGGTCAAGTCACTTCCGTGGACTGCAGACCGTCATCGAGCAGATGCGCGGTCGCGGTCAAACGTTGGCGCAGATCGCTGAACTCGCCGGCCCGGATGGTCGTGAGCTTCAGGCCGTGCTGCGGCGGGCACGATCCGGTGATGCGGGTAGGCAGGGTCCGCCAGCTTCGTCGGAGACGAGTGGACGACCCGACTCCGACCCGATAGGCCTCGATCCGCGCTCAAAGGATGCGCCGGCGGGATCACCAAGCGGCGGCGCAGGTGGTTACGACCCGACGCGGTGCATCCGCTGTGATGTAGCCATGCTCGATGAAGACGCTGCTCCTCGACGCGGCCGTCGCCGGCTGTACTGCTCCGATACCTGTCGTCGGGACGCATCGGCAGCACGCAACGCCGCACAGCGATATGGGGCGCCGATTCGCGTGATCGAAGTTCCGAAAGCCGCGGATTCGCAGCAGCGCGAGGCAGAAACAGCCGAGCCGAGCCAGGCCGTCGCACCGATGGACGCCGCGAACAAAGTCCTGGACGACGGTGAGGCTCTCCGGGAGTTGCTTGCTCGCGTGGCGGAGCAGGCTCGACTCAAGAAGCTTGACCGTGCCACACTGACGGCGGCGCGTGAGCTGTCCAATGCTGTTCATCCGCACCGTGGTTGGTGATGATCACCTGATTCGGCGACGCCCGCGTCCTCGCGTTCTTCGCGAACGGCGTGCGGCGGGACTACACCCGGTCATGCTCGAGACGGTACGGCCGGCGGTGTGGATCGCCTTCTGGGCGAGGTCTTCGGCAAGGTACGCGATGCAGCACTCCAAGTCGTAGACGGCTGCCTTGCGTGCTTTGTTGATCATCTCTGCCGCGTCCTCCTGGTGAGGCATATATCCGTTCTGTCGGCAGAACCGGTCGATCACGACGTCGCTGGCGTCGTCGAACTGCGTGACCAACCGTTGAGAATCGAAACTGGCCCATTCTTCGACGTACTCTTCGCGTTCTTCCGGGGTCCAGAATTGCGGGAAGGGCAGATGTGCTCGATAGAGGTCGCGGATCGCGACATCAAGCTGGCCGGACAGGCTGATCTTGGGCCAATCGCTGACTGCGGCAGTGGCAAAGTTCTCCAGGTCGTCGTGCAGGCTCATGACAGCTGCTCCCTCCAGGCTGTCCTGATACTGCCTGCAGGCACCGACAAGTCGAATCTTCGACAGCAGGTGTCCCTTATGCGGAGAGGTTGTTGCGGTGCTCGTCGGTGAGCGAGGTCGCTGGCTGCTGGGGGCCGGGCACGGCGGGAGGGCCAGGCCGTAGGAGCGAGGGCCGCGAGGTTTGCGAGGCTTGGTGAGCAGCTACATCTTTGGGCGGCGGGTAGATGGTCCACAGCAAGACGTTGCGGTGGTTGCGTGCCCCGTCGTCCTCGATGACCCATCCGAGTTTCCGCAGCGCCGGTGCGTGCCTTCTGAGCAGGCTCGTGACGTCGCGGCCGTTCCTGGGCCATTCCTTGGGTCGTCGCCAGTCACCACCAGTCGGCATGGTCAACGCGAGCAGGTCGACACCGGACTTCCCGCACAACGGTTCGCGGGTGTGGTGGCGTAGGTGTTCGATGAACGGGTCGGCGGAGAGGCTGTCCTCGGACAGCTGATCCGCACGCGACATGTAGCGACGCAGGCCATCCGATAAAAGAATCTCGTCGACGCACGCCAGCACGCGACCGAAGTCCGCCATCCGTGGCGCATCGTCGAGTTGGATGGTCTCCAGACGGTGATGCACGCGAGCAGCCAAATCGAGAAGCCCACTCAGGATGCCCGGTAGTGCCTGGTGCCACTGTTGCCTCATCGTGGCCTCCGCCTTTCGCGCGTGGCGGTCAATGCGTCGTAAATCGATCATCGCCATGCGTTCAGCGAGGTCGGGACGCACCGCGCCGACGTCGATGCCATTGATGATGATGCAGCGGCGGAACTTGACCACGGCGAGGTCGGCATCGGTGTAGAGCGCACGTTTGACGTTGCCGTCGCCGGTGGCGGCGCGGCACAGCGAGTCCGACAACCAGGGTGGGATTGCCGACAGATTGTCCAGGGCGACAACCCAGGAGCCGGAGGCGGCGGTGACCCACGAGTCGGCGTCGCGTGGCGCCTGGCGCAGCGGAACGGGGGAGGGGTCGATGAGGTCGACCAACATGCGTGTTGTCGTGGTCTTAGCGCTGCCCTGCTCGGCGAACAGCGCCAGCACTGGGTGCGGCACATCGCCCTGGACCAGTGCCGCGGTGAGTGCCGCGAGCAGCACAGGACGGTCTGCGAGGGCGACGTTGATGAAATCCCACAACCGGTACAGATCCCCGTCCGGGGGCGGTAGGGGCATTGCCGCGGTGAGCTTGGTGCGCAGGAATCGTACGGGGGCGGTGTCAATCACCGACCAGGTGCCTGCTCGGATGCGAATGACCTTCCCGTCGGTTCGTCCGGTGTCGATGTAGCTGGTCCCGTGGAGTTCGGCAACGCGGAGATGCAGCCTCTCGGGCGGCTGGTTGGCGGCCAGACCTTCAAGGACCAGGGTGGCGTCGGTGAGGGCCTGGCCGCCGGCGACCGTCCCGGTCTCGGCGAAGTAGCGGGAGGCGAGTTCGGCGCGCAGCCCCGCCTTTCCCGCACGAAGCAGAATCGCCATATGAGGGCGGGCACGGTCAGCGCCGAAAGGCTCTCCGTCTTCGGAGACGCCGAGGAGGTACCGCTCTTGAGCCATGGCTACCAGGCGCGCGGCGACTGACTTCTTGTCGCTCTCATTGTTGGCGCTCATGGGTTTTCCCGCGTGCGGTGCTTCTGTGGGCGGGCATGACGGGCTATTCTCATGGGGGACTTCCGGTTGAGCGATCGGGTGGTTCGAACGAAATACCTCGGGCTAGACCCCGAGGTCTTTCTCACGAGTGAGCATCACGCGGCGTCGCCGCCTCCGCGTCGGGTTGCGCTCTCCCGCTCGGAGATCCATCGCAGAACCTCATCGCGTCGATACACGACCCGGCGGCCCAGTGTGAAGCTCGCCGGACCGATATCCGAATGGCGCCAGTATCGCAGTGTCCCAACTGGCACGCCGGTTAGATCCGAGACTTCCTTAGCTCCCAGTAGTTCCATGAGATTCCTCCTGAATCACGATTGACTTAGCTGAGCCAACAGTGACCGGGAACACAGCGACCTGTCCACCACCGCAGCCACATTCGTAGAAAAGTCGTCCATATCGCGCGGATCCGAACGAAGGGGGCACCTGGCTGCGGGGTGCGAAGCGGATCAGAACGACGGATCGCTGCGGTACGGTTGATCTGTGATCACCCGGAACGAACGGGCAGGAATCGACGACCGCTGGCACAAGCGTGTCAAGGACCCGAACGGGACGATGCGCACGGAGCGGTCCGCGGTCTACGGCAAGGTCTCGCGATGGCGTGTCAGATGGGTCGACGGCACAGGGGCTGAACGCACCAAGAGTTTCCAGCGCAAGCCGGATGCGCAGGCATACCTCAACGGACTGACCGCCGATCTTCAGCGCGGTGAGTATGTCGATCCGCGGAAGAGCGCGGAGACGTTCGGGTCGGTCGCCGAGCAGTGGTTCGCCACCAAACAGCACCGTAAGCCGAAAACCGTCGCCGGCTATCGCTCGTTGCTCGACACCGTGGTGCTGCCGAAGTGGGAAGGGGTTCAGCTGAAAAGGATTGACTACGAGTCCTATTCGTCGTGGCTGGGGTCGCTGTCGGTGGATGGTGGGCAACGCGGTGCCGGCCTGTCGGCAAGTCGAATCACCCAAGCCCATCAGCTGGTAGGCGCTGTTCTCAAGTACGCCCAACGGACTGGCAAGGTGACGAAGAACGTCGCGTTGGAGATCAAGCGGGACGAGGATCTTCCCGAGCAAGCCGAGCGTGAGCGGCGCTACCTGAGCCATGCCGAGTTGTTGATGCTGGCCAAGGCCGCCGATCGGTTCGAGACGCTGACGCTGGTCCTCGGTTATTGCGGGCTGAGGTTCGGCGAAGCCGTTGCGTTGAGGCGCCGGCATGTGGGGGACCGGGTGCTGACCGTGCGCTCGTCCGCAACCGCGGTCACTGGCAAGGGCATCGTGGAGTCGACGACCAAGACGAAGCGGGATCGTCACGTGCCAGTGCCCGAACCCGTCTGGAACAAACTCAAGGCAGAGCTACCCGCCGACCCGAACGCGCTGGTGTTTCCCAGTCGCAAGGGCGGGTTTCTTCCACTCGGCGAATACCGCTGGGCATTCGACAACGCGTGTGCAGACGTTGGCATCGAAGGGCTGGTACCGCACGGCCTGAGACACACCACCGCGTCACTGGCGATCAGTGCAGGCGCTAACGTCAAGGTCGTGCAGAGACTCCTGGGGCATGCAACGGCGGCCATGACGCTCGATCGTTACGGCCATCTGCTCAACGACGATTTGAGCGGTGTGGCCGATGCGCTGGGCAAGGCCATCGACAGCACTGCGGTATCACTGCGGTATTCAGGACGCCACGGAAAGGCTGAAACGGCCTAAAGTGTCCTCTGAGCTGCAAAGCCCCCATAGCCCAATTGGCAGAGGCAGCGGACTTAAAATCCGCCAAGTGTCGGTTCGAGTCCGACTGGGGGCACGACGGAAACGAGTCGTCCCGCGCTAACTCAACTGCCCCTTCGCCGCATACACGTCTGCCGCACCGATCACCGACAGCCCGGCCAGTGCGATGGCACCGCGACGCTTGTCGGCGCCACGGCCGGCGAGGCCCTTCAGCAGCAGCGCCACGTCGAGGACGTCGCCCAGCACCCGGGTCCAGACCAGCGTCGGCGACCCGGCGAGCACCGCGGCACCGTGGGCGCACTCGCGGGCGCCCAGCGCACGGATGACGGTGCGGGTCCTCCCGGTCGGTCGCACGCCCGCGAGCGACGCCACCGCGTCCGGGGCGAGCAACTCCGAGGCGCCCAGACCGAGGCTGGCGAACCCGAGTCCGCGGGCCAGTCCGTCGGTACGCGCTGCCGTGGCATGGGTCATCGATTCGTCCTCCCGTTGATTCCAAGGACCCGGCGTGTACCCGCCGACGGCGCCCGCACGCGTCCGAGTCCGCACGCCGAAGCGCCACTAGCATCGCGACCGTGACCGACTTCGCTCAGCGCACCATCGATCTCGCCCGCCGGAACGTCGCCGACGGCGGTCGGCCGTTCGCCACGGTGATCGTCCGCAACGGCGACGTGCTTGCCGAGAGCGCGAACCAGGTTGCCCAGACGCACGATCCGACGGCCCACGCCGAGATCCTCGCCATCCGCAAGGCCTGCACCCGCCTCGGCACCGAGCACCTCGTCGGCGCCACGATCTACGTCCTGGCCCACCCGTGCCCGATGTGCCTCGGCGCCCTCTACTACTGCTCGCCGGACGAGGTCGTCTTCCTCACCACCCGCGAGGAGTACGAGCCGCATTACGTCGACGACCGCAAGTACTTCGAGTTGAGCACCTTCTACGACGAATTCTCCAAGTCCGCGGAGGACCGTCGCATGCCGATGCGCCACGAACGCCGCGAGGACGCGCTGCGCGTCTACGCCGAGTGGCAGGAGCGCAACGGCGGCGACCGTCACGTCGCCGACGTGCCGGAGACCGACTGAAGCGGCCCTCGACGATAAGGCGTCAGCGACAAGCCGCATCGCGAAGACAACGAGTCCAAACGCGACTCGTTGCCGCACTCGCCGCTCCGGTGGAATAGTGGTGAGCCGAGGAAGCAGCCCCTCCCGCTGTAGCAGGCTGTCCGCCGGCGGAGAGGGCTGCACAGAGGGGAGACGCGAGACCATTGATCGCACAGTCCAGCGAATCCAGCGAGGGGCCGCGCGACGCGGACTGGCCGGACCACGCCATGTCCGTCGAGCGCGAACACATGTACTCGATGCTGCAGCAGGTAAACGAACTGCAGCAACGCGGTGACGTGGACCTCGAGACGGCGCTGCGCGAGATCAACGCCTCCAGTGTCGCCTCGGTCCCCGGCGCCCGGTACGGCGGGATCACCATGGTCGAGGAAGCGGGCATCAACACACTCGCCGCGACGCACGACTACGCGACGGTGCTCGACGACATCCAGCGTGATGCGAACGAGGGCCCCTGCCTGTCGGCGGCGTGGGACCAGCACACCATCCGCATCGACGACCTCGCGAGCGAGACCCGCTGGCCGCGCTACCGCGACGCAGCCATCGAGCGCACGCCGGTACGGTCTGTCATCTCCTTCCGCCTCTTCCAAGAGGGCAGCGCGCTGGCGGCGCTGAACTTCTACGCCGAGTCCGAGGGTGTCTTCGACGAGGAATCCGTCGAGGTCGGCCTGATCTTCGCCGCGCACACCACGGTCGCCTGGAACCTGATGCGCCGCGAGCACCAATTCCGCAGCGCGTTGGCGAGCCGCGACGTGATCGGCCAGGCCAAGGGCGTGCTGATGGAACGGTTCAGCATCGATGCCGCTGCCGCGTTCGAACTGCTGCGCAAGCTCTCCCAGCAGTCGAACACCAAACTGGTCGACGTCGCCGAGCGGCTCATCGCCCTCGATCACCCGCCGCAGTAGCCGGCGCTCAGTCCGCCCACGCCCGGGCGGCGACCAGTTCCGGCACCAGCACCTCGGTCAGCAGGCGTACGTCGTCGTCCTCGTCGCCGGGGTAGCGCACCACGCATCCGGCGCCCGGCACGTCGCCGCCCACGGCGACGACGGTGCTGCCCCGCGCCGACGTCCATTCCGCGAGCTGCGGTTCCCAAGGCGACCCGGCGAAGACCAGCAGCCGGTAGTCGGTGGTCTTGGTGAGGTAGACGTCGACGTGACTCCAGTCGCCGGTCTCGCAGCCCACCGCGGCCAGCCGCGGTCCCTCGCGCAGCATCAACGCGCCCTGCTGCGCCGAACAGAAGCGATGCGCCGGCGCCGCCAGGTGGGTTCCCGTCGGACCCAGCAGCAGCTCGGACACCTCCGGCCGCCACGCCTCCTCGGTGCCCAGCAGATGCTCCGACGCATCGGCCGCCGCGGCGACCGACGCCGCGACGGCATCCGAATACGCACCCGTCAGGTAAGCCTCCAGCGCCAGCAACAGTGCCACGGTGTGCTGATAGCTGCGGCACGCGACGCCGCCGATCTCGGGCTCGGCGTCCAGCATCACCACCGCGCCACACCGGGAGGTGATCGCCGAGCCGGGGGTGTTGGTCAATGCCACCGTCCGGACTCCGCTGCCCAAGCGGTCGAGCGCGTCGAGCGTCTCGACCGAACCGCCGCTCGCCGAGGTCGCCACCACCAGCGTCCGCGGTCCCCAGTCGGGCAGCAACTGCGACGATGCGAGTTCCGACACCGCGATGATGCCGCGTCCGCGCATCCGCGCCGCGGCCACCCCGGCGGCGTACGCCGAGGACCCCATGCCGAGGAGCACCACCCGGTCGACGTCGGGCGGCACGACCGCCGCCCACGGGTTCTCGTCGGCCAGTCGCTCGGCGAGCGTGCGCAGCACCTCGGGCTTGCGCCGGAGGTCTGCAAGGAACCCATCGGCTTTCACGGGGTGCGTCCTTCCTCGAGCAGGGCGGGCAGTGCGGCGTCGGGCACGTACATCCAGCGGGGCAGGTGCCGCGCGGCGTAGACGATCTCGCGCAGCACCTGCTGCAGGCGAAAGGCCCGCAGCGTCACCGGTTTCAACTGAGGGTCGCGGCCGAGGCCGCGAAGCCGGCTCTGGTAGGCCGTCAGGAACGCCGTTCGCGCTGCCGCATCGACCTCGGCTACGCGGGCGGCGTCGAGGTCGGTGTACCGGCGCGCCACGATGGCGCCGTGCGTCAGCGACTGTGCCATGCCGGCTACGTCGAGCGCCGCGGGGATCGGCAGCGCCCGCTCACCGGCGGGCAGCACCGGGTTGCCGTCGAAGTCCGTGACGACGAAGCGTCCGCCGCTGCGCAGCACCTGTCCGACGTGGAGGTCGCCGTGGCCGTCGAGCACTGCCGTACCAGCCAGCGTGCCGAAAACCGCGAGTAAACCAGCGATCTCGCCGCGATGGGCGGCTGCCCCGTCGTGGACGGCGCACGCAGCGTCGAGGACTGCGAGGGCCTCGTCGCGCCACCGCGCGGCGTCTGCCGCCGAGGCGACGGTGGTCGTCGATGCCAGCGCGTCGTGCATCTCGGCGACGAGGACGCCGACGTCACCGGCGGCGGCCGTCAAGGGCGTGACGTCGGGACCCGACGCGGCCCGGGTGACGAGGTCGACGGCCCAGGTCCAACCGTCGACGGCCCCGGGCAGGTATTCGTCGACGCTGGCGGCCAGCGTCTCCGCCGCGCCGTCCGGCGCCCAGGTGATCAGGCCCCACGGCTGCGGCATGCCGGTGAAGCCCGCGGCGCGCAGCACCGCGAGACGGTGCGGTGCGGGGTGCGGCCCGGGCTGCAGGTGCGTCGCCCACTTGACCACGGCGGCGTTCCCGACGATGACGGACTCGTTGGTCTGGTCGACACCCACCGCCCGTTCGCCGCGCGCGGTACGCGACGACCATCCACGAATAGTGAATGCGCCGAACGTCTTCGACTCGTCGACGTCGGCCAGCACGCCGAGCAGCGCCTCGGCGCCCCCGTCACCGGGATGCGCGCGCCGCCACCCACCGTCGCGCACCATCGGTACGGCCGAGAGCCCTTCGGCGGTCGGCACGATCGCCAGGCGAGCGCCGTCGCCGAGGTCGAGCGCGTCGACCGGCTCAGCCACCCCGGTACTCGCGGCCCACCCGCTCGATGACGTCCGCGCCGATCCGCAGGCCGTCGCGGGCGCGGATGGCTGCACCGATCGCGGCGAGGCGGTCGCGCAGGGCGGTATCGGCGAGCAGCCGGTCGACCGCACCGGTCAGGTCCTCGTCGGCGAACCGATAGGTGTCCAACCGGATGCCGAGGCCGAGTTCGTCGATGCGCTGGGCATTCTCGTACTGGTCCCAGAACAGCGGCAGCACCACCAGTGGCTTGCCGAAGTGCAGCGTCTCGGTGACGGTGTTGTTGCCGCCGTGGGAGATGACGAGGTCGACCTGTGGGATCACCGACGTCTGCGGCAGCATCTGCGCGCCGACCATGTTGTCGGTCAGCGTGATCCGCTCCGCCTGCGGACCCTTGCTGACGATGAAGCGATGTCGCGTCGTGCCCAGCACGTCGATGAGTCGCTGCATGAGTTCGACGTCCGCGCCGCCGAGGGACCCCAGGGACAGGTAGATCAGTGCACTGCCGTCCGGCCGGTCGGCGACCCGCGCGGGCAAGGGATACTCGTCGTCGGTCTCGCGGACGCTGGAGTCCATGCGGGTCCAGCTCTCGTCGAGCGGCCGCGCGTCGAGGTAGTCGGCCTCTGCCGGGTACACGTAGAGGTTGGCGGCCGGGTTCGCGGCGCCGCCGCGCGGCATGAACTCCAGGTCGGGGAGCGCGGGGCCGCCCTGCTCCCGTACCCACGCGTCGAAGTCCTCCCAGAGCGCGCGGTGGGTGCGTTCGAACTCGGCGCGGTACGCCGGCCACGCTGCCGGGTCGGCGCTCGGTAATCCCGAGAAGGGCGGCGGCACACCGGGTCCGGGAACCTCCAGCGGACTGCACGACACGATCCGCACGAACGGCGCCCCGGACGTGGCAAGTGCGGGGAAGAGGACGACGTTGTCCTCGACCAGGACGTCGGGGCGGTGCGTGGCGACGATTTCGCGCAGCCGCGGCTCGCAGTACTTCGCCCCGTCGACGAGCGCCCGATACGTCGGCTCGATGAAGGACTCCAGCTGCTCCACGGTGGGCTTGCGAAACTCCGGCGCGGTTTCGGCGATGAAGTCGGTCCAGAACGCTCCGGCGTCGTCGCCGGCCCCGTCGGGCGCGGGTTCGGCGAGGTCGACGAGTTCCTCGATGAAGCCGAACGGCGCGAGCTTGCCCGCCCACGAACTCTCGGCGGCGAAGACGATGGTGTGCCCGCGCTCGCGCAGGATCGCCGCCAAGCCGATGCACTGATTCGTCGGACCGTACGCCGACTCCGGCCAGAACATGATCGTCAGCGGTGTCGCGGGGTCGTCATCGAAGCGTGGTCCTCCTGGTCGGCGGGTCCGGTCGAGCCTACTGCCGACGAGGGCACCTCGCGGCGTGACGAGGGAGCGGCCTACAGGAAGCCGATGTCGCGGCGGCCCGGGCCGATGGCGGGCTCCGGATCCGTCTGCAGCGTCTTGGTCAGTAGTTCGTGGTAGACGTCGCGGAAGTCCGTGGTCGTCTTGAGGTCACCGTCGTTCAGATCGGTGAGGCTCGGCTCGTCACCGTAGAAGCCGCCCTTGACCGGCGCGCCCATGACGAAGACCGGGCCGGCGGCGCCATGGTCGGTGCCCTGCGAGGCGTTGGCGGCGACGCGCCTGCCGAACTCCGAGTACGCCATCACGACGAGGTTGCGTCCGTACATGTTGGTGCGCATCTGCGCGAGGAACGGCGTGACCGCGTCGTCGAACGTACGGAGCAGTTCCTCCTGGGTGCCGCGCTCGTCGGCATGGGTGTCGAAACCGTTGAGCGACACCATGTACACCCGGGTGGGCACCGCAGCCTTGACGCATCGGGCGACGACGTCGAGTTGGGCGGCCAGCGAGTCGACGTCGGCGTCCCGGCTGCCCGCGGTGGGATCGATGCCCTTGATCACCCGGCCGAACTCCGGCTCGGTCGTCCGGGTGGCGCGGTAGGTGCTCCGCACCGCCCGCATCGCGGGGGTGTCGCGCGGGTCGTCGTCGCCCAGTGCGCTGAGCGTGGCGGCGATGTCGGTCGGGATGCGGGGGATGGTCTCCGACAGCGCGGAGGCGACGCGGCGTTCGCCCACGGCCATGAGGGGAAGCACCGCGCCGACGTTGATGGCGCGCAGCGGATCGTCGCCGCCGGCATCCAGCCAGCGGCCGACCCAGCCGGTCGGCACGGGCGCCGTCGGCGATGCGGTCTGCCAGATGTCCATCGACCGGAAGTGGCTGCGGTCGGGCTTCGGGTAGCCGACGCCGCGCACGATGGCCAGCTTGTTGCGCTTCCACATCTCGGCCATGCCCGTCAGCGCCGGATTCAGCGCGAGCTGCCGGTCCAGCGGCAGCACCTCCTCCGGCGCGTAGGCAAGATCGGGCCGAGCGTCGTGATAGGCGTTGTCGGTGTACGGAACGACGGTGTTGATGCCGTCGTTGCCGCCGTACAGCGTGACGATGACGAGGATGCCGCTGTGCTCGGGCAGCGGCTGGTGGCGGCCCGCATCGAGCAGATCGGGCAGCGTGACGGCGGTGATCCCGGACAGCAGCCCGGCGGCGCCCACGCCGGCACCGGCGATCAGGAACTTGCGACGATTCATCTCGACCACGGCGAAACCCCTACACCGTCAAGTATTCGGGACTGTTGACGGCGGCGGCCACCAGGCGTGGCGGATCGTCGGCGAGGTCGGCGAGCACCGCCGCAGTGCGGTCGGTCCAGGCGCCCACGCCGATGAGGTAGCCCACCGCGTCGACGCGATCGGTGGGCGCGGCGTCCTCGACCACAGCGAGGTTGCCGAGGCGGGAGAACTTCTCCGCCGCCCACACGCGTGCGGCGGTGCTGATGGTCGACAGCCACGCATGCCCGTGCGGCCAGCCGTTCACGTCCGGGGGATAGAAGGGCCGCTGACGCATCACCGTGAGGGCCACCAAGATCGCGTCGAGC
The DNA here is from genome assembly GCF_008329645.1 of Mycolicibacterium grossiae. Taxonomy (NCBI): domain Bacteria; kingdom Bacillati; phylum Actinomycetota; class Actinomycetes; order Mycobacteriales; family Mycobacteriaceae; genus Mycobacterium; species Mycolicibacterium grossiae. Next base: position 5,593,117 of record NZ_CP043474.1, on the reverse strand, counting down.
AGCTGCTGGTCTGCCAGAGGCACCTGCAGGGTTCGGATGACGCCGACCATCCACTCCACCGGCGCGCACACCATGCTGCCCGCCGCCGCGTCGAACTCCGGGTCGACGAGCACCGCCTTGGTCAGTGCGCGCAGGTCACGGCCCGGGCCGTAGGCCGCCAGCAGCCGGTCGAGCGTCGGCCGTGACGCGGGCTCGTCGGATGCCAGCTGGCGCCAGAGCCGCCCCGCCACGAACTCGGCCGACTGTGGCTGCCCGAGGACGACGTCGCAGAACTCCGCGTGGTCGAAGTTGCCGGTGCGGCCGAGGACGGTCTTGGTGGCGCGGTCGTGCAGGTCCCACGCCACCGCGGTTTGCCCGCCCGGCGCGATGTACCACCCGGTCAGCGACCGCGCGCCCTCGCGGACGTCCATCTCGGAGTATCCATTGTCGTGGCCGAGCGTGAACAGCTCCATGAACTCGCGGGACAGGTTCTCGTTGGCCTTCGCGGCGGTGTTGCCGACGCCGTCGAGCCAGTACAGCATCGCCGCGTCGGACAGCATCGCGACGGCGAGGGTGCGGAAGTCGCCGAGCTTGAGCGTGCGCAACGTCTGGTTCTGCCGGCTCATCCACTCGGCGACGGGGACCTTCTGCGCCGAGGTCGCGAAGTGGTTGTGCCACAACAGCGTCAGCTTCTCGTGCACCGGCTCCTCCACGGCCGCCATCCGGCGGACCCACCACCCGGTGAGATCGTGCATCTGTGTGCCCAGAATGGTCATGAAGGCCTCGACCTCGCGGGCCTGGGCGTCCTTGCCGGGCAGCGGCGGTGCGGGCGGCGAGGGTCGTGGCGTGGCCAGCGCGCCGGGATCACGGTCGGGATCCACGCTGAGAATTCGATCGAGGTAGGCCGACCGGTCCTGCGTCGCGATGGCGTCGATCTGGGGTCCGGTGGCGCCGAAGCCGGTGCGGCGGAGGAGTCGCGCGGCGGATTGCCACCGCGGCGATTGACCACTCACGGAACCAGACCCCCACCTGTGTAATGCGCATCACAACCGCGCCCGGAGACCAGCGTAAGGCCTGTCCGTGGCGCAGCGTCACCGGCCGTCAATATGCCACGGCTCTCCAGCGGTTCACCTGCCCGGCGACGCGTCCTCCCCTGGACGAGGGAAGGCGGCTGCGCGAACGCGTCGCGCAGCCGCCATCCCTCCGTTGCCGAGGCTTATCCCCTGTTGAACAGGCCGCCGATGGCGCCGAGCACGCCGTTGCCGGCCTGGCCGAGCTGGCTGATGGCGTTGGTGCCCGCGGTGCCGACCTGGGTCTGGCCATTGCTGATGGCCGTGCCGGTCTGGCTGATGGCGTTGGTGCCTGCCGTGCCGACCTGGGTCTGGCCATTGCTGATGGCCGTGCCGGTCTGGCTGATGGCGTTGGTGCCCGCCGTGCCCACCTGGACCTGGCCATTGCTGACGGCCGTGCCGGTCTGAGTGATCGCGTTCTGGCCCGCGGTGCCCAGCTGGATCTGAGCGTTCTGCAGCACGGTGCCGATGGCGCTGATCGGATTGTTGTCGGCCGCAGCGGCGACGCGGGCGGTGCTCTGCGGCGCCACCTTGTTGCCGTCGCGCACGACGTTGGTTTGGACGTCCGCGGAGGCGGTGCTCGCCCCGGCGAGTGCCATGCCGGTCGCGAGGACGGCCGCACCTCCCGCCAGTGCAACCCCCGACACGATGCGACGTCCGAATGAATCACGGATCTGGTCCATGAGCTGTCTCCCTTTCAGCAACGAATTTCAGGACCCCCCAGAAGTTACCGATGCGGCTGTGACCGAAACCACCAACGTCGAAAAAATTTCGAAGGTTTGTTTTTAGCTGGCAGCTAACGATCCATTTGCGGATGATCGACGCGCGCGTCAACGATCCGGCCGCCCGGCGGATGGGGTGCGGTCGGTAAGCGCGGCCGGCGTTCGGACCCTGCGGGACCTGCGGTGACGCCGTCCTGGCATCGATGCACCCCAGGGTGCTGCACGCTGCGGTGGAAGGCTGGATCGATGATCAGGCCGCGTCGTGTCCGGCCCGCCTAGATCCGTGGTCTCGCCGACGCTTCGCGAAAAGGTATTCGTTCACGGTGCGGATATTTCATTTGCTCAAGTTTTCGCCACGGCCCTGCGCTGGGAATGGCGTCGCGTCCGTATCTGTCGTTCGCGTGAATTAGCTCGACGTTGCCAGTAGCAAACTGCCCAGGGCGCGGATGCGGTTGATGCTCGGCGCGCGCTCGGTCCGACCGGCATCGATGCGTCCGCCGCGCGCAGCGACGTGTCACATCCGGCGCCGTCTATACGATGTAGACGCTATGAAGCAGACGAAGATGCGCCAGGCCTGGCGCCCCATGGTGGTCGCCTCCGCAGCGGTGTTCGCCGTGCCCGCCGTGGTGGCGCTCGCGCCGCCCGCCGCGGCTGCCGAGTGTCCGGACGTCGACGTCGTGTTCGCCCGCGGTACCGACGAACCCCCGGGCCTCGGAGGCGTCGGCCAGTCCTTCGTCGACTCCATCCGGCAGCAGGCGGGCGCGCGGTCGGTCGGCGACTACGCCGTGAACTATCCGGCGAACAACGACTTCAACGCGAGCATCGCGGCCGGCGTCGGCGACGCACGCGGTCACATCGAATCCATGGCCGCCACCTGCCCCGGCACCCGCATCGTGCTGGGCGGCTACTCGCAGGGCGCAGCGGTCATGGACATCGCCACCACCGACATGCCGCCGAAGGTCGCCGACCACGTCGCCGCCGTCGTCGACTTCGGCCGTCCCAAGACGGCGTACGCGAGGTCGTTGGACGCGGGTCTGTCGCCGTCCGTCGGCGGACGGTACGCCGACCGGTACCTCGACGTGTGCATCCCGACCGACCCGATCTGCTGGGAGGGCGGCTTCAACCCGCTCGCCCACATGGCCTACGCCCCCTCGGGTCAGACGTGGCAGGCCGCCACGTTCGTCGTCGGCAAGCTCTGAGGGCCGCGCGCCGCGGCGCGCTCGGCATCGACTCGAAAGGACGCGCCGGTGCCTCGGGTGTGGACCGGCGATCCGGTGTGGTTGCCCGACGTCCTACGCGCCGAGAACGTCCGGTTGGTCGAACACCCCGGCTGGCGGACCCGCGGCCACGGTGACTTCCGCGACGTCCGCGGCGTCATGGTGCACCACACCGGCTCGGCGCAGGCGACGGCGGCATCGATCGCCGACGGTCGGCCCGACCTCGCCGGGCCGCTGTCACAGCTGCACGTCGCGCCGGACGGCACCGTCACGCTGGTCGCTGCCGGCGTGGCCTGGCACGCCGGGGTCGGGACGTACCCCTGGCTGGCGACGAACACGGGCAATTGGCACACCGTCGGCATCGAATGCGCCAACAGCGGCACCAGCCCGACGGCGCCGCATCGCACGAATTGGCCGGACGCCCAGTACGACGCGCTGGTCCGCTGCTGTGCGGCGATCAACCGCCGGCTGGGTCAGAACTCGGCGCGGACGATCGGCCACAAGGAGTACGCCGGTCGCGCACAGGGCAAGTGGGATCCGGGTGCCATCGACATGGACCTGCTGCGTGCCGACGTGCAGGCGCGGATCGGGACGCTCACCGACTCGACGTCCACCCCGCGACCGCCGGTTCCGGTCGGCGAGTATGCCGACGTGCTCCTCTACCGCGGCGTCGTCGGCGCTCAGGTCGCCGAACTGCAGCGACGTCTGCGGGCTGCCTACCGTGCCTACGCCGGCGACCTCGCCATCGACGGCGTCTATGGCGCCGCGACCGAGGCGGCCGTGCGCGAGTTCCAGCGTCGCACAACGGGTCTGACGGTCGACGGCGTCGTCGGTCCCGCCACGGCGGCGGCGCTGCGCCTGCGCCTCGTCGGCTAGCCGCTCACCGGGGGATGGGGCACCAGGGTCGCCACCCGGGCGAGCACCTCGAGGTGCTCATCCACCGTCCGCAACCCGGCGCCCATGGTGTTCACCGACACGTGCGACGCACCGGCCTCCGCCCACGCGGCCAGCTCGGCTGCCACGGCGTCCTCGTCACCGGTCCAGGACACCCGGCCCTCCATGCCGATGGCCGCGGGGTCGCGCCCTGCATCGGTGGCCGCCCGGTCCACGATCGTGCGGGCCTCGTCGAGCCGTGGCCCAGGTTCGACCATCGGAAACCACCCGTCGGCGATGCGTCCCACCCGGCGGTAGCCCGGCGCGGACGCCGTTCCCAGCCACACCGGGATCGGACGCTGCACCGGTAGCGGTGCGATGCCCGCGGCGGTGATGTGGTGGTGCTCGCCCTCGACGGTCACCACCTGCTCGGTCCACAGGCGGCGCAGCACCTCGATCTGTTCCACCGAGCGCGCGCCGCGATTGGAGAAGTCCTCGTTCAAGGCTTCGTACTCGACGGCGTTCCAGCCGACTCCGACGCCGAGGCGCAGGCGGCCGCCGGTCAGCAGGTCCACCTCGGCGGCCTGCTTGGCGACCAGCGCGGTCTGCCTTTGCGGGAGGATGATCACGCCGGTGACGAGTTCGACGGACTGCGTCACCGCCGCCAGGAACCCGAACAGCACGAATGGCTCGTGGAACGTGGTGTGGACGTCGTACGGCCAGTTCCAGGGGGCGTGCGCCGTCGCGTCCGCGCCGAGGACGTGGTCGTACACCAGGACGTGGGCGTACCCGAGGCTCTCCACCCGTTCGCCGTAGGCCCGGACCGCCCCGGGATCGCCGCCGAGTTCCGTCTGCGGGAACACCACTCCTACGCGCATGCACGACTCCTTCGCTCGCTCGACCCCCGCACCTACGACGCCGCGACGCCGCCGCTGATTCCCGTCAGCGCGAGCAGTCGAGCGTCACCGCGATGGTGCGCTTGACGACGACCTCGATGAGGTCGTCGCCGAAGCGCTCAAGGCGCTTCTGTTCGCGGCCCTTGCCGATCGAGGACACCTCGCATTGGTCGATCGGCGCACTGCCGATGCGGCTGGTCTTCACCTCGAAGCCCTGCGCCTCCAGTTGCGCGATGGTCAACTCCGCCGATGAGGCCGCCAGCGCCGGTGTGGCGGGGCCGAGCAGCGCAGCGGCGGCCGCCGCGCCCGTCGCCAGTGTGGTGATGATGGTGGTCTTCACGTCCGTCTCCTTCTCGCCATCCGACGGATCCTCGTGGCCCGTCGTCGGCTTCGATGCTGTCCCGGAGCCCGGTGTCCGCGCATGAAGGCCGTGTGGAGATCCCGTGGAGATCGACCGCAGGTCCGCGCCGCGCCGGTCGCCGGCGACCGAAACGTCCGCGAGGCGCCGCCGCCGCGGGCTAGCGTGTGACGTCCGCACACGGCGACGAGGAGACGGAGCATGCGAACCGGCAGGGCACGGCAGCACCATCGACGGGTGGCGGTCGCCGTCATCGCACTCGTCGCGGGCGCACTCGGCATGGCGACGCTGGTCGCGCCGCACGCGCGCGCCGACGGCGAGAACTACGTGATCGCCACCGACACGACGTTCGCGCCCTTCGAATTCCAGGACGGCAGCGGCAATCTCGTCGGCATCGACATGGACCTGATCCGCGACATCGCGAAGGACCAGAACTTCTCCGTCGACATCAAACCGCTCGGCTTCGACGCCGCGCTGCAGGCCGTCCAGGCCAACCAGGCCGCGGGCGTCATCGCCGGCATGTCGATCACCGACGAACGCAAGAAGGTGTTCGACTTCTCCGACCCGTACTTCGAGTCCGGCGTGCAGATGGCGGTGTTGGACGACAACGACGACATCAAGAGCTACGAGGACCTCAAGGGCAAGCGCGTCGCGGTCAAGAACGGCACCGAGGGGGCCGAATTCGCCGAATCGATCCGCGCGAAGTACGGCTTCGAGGTGGTGTCCTTCGCCGATTCCGCATCGATGTTCGAGGAGGTGAAGACCGGTAACTCGGTCGCGATCTTCGAGGACTATCCGGTGCTGAACTACGGCATCCAGCAGGGCAACGGGTTCAAGACGGTGACGCCCAAGGAGAAGGGCTCCAGCTACGGCTTCGCGGTCAACAAGGGCCAGAACCCGCAGCTGCTGCAGCAGTTCAACGAGGGGCTGAAGAACCTCAAGTCCTCCGGCCGCTACGACGAGATCATCGAGAGCTATCTCGGCGAGTCGGCCAACGACGCCGACAACTCGTTCTTCGGCTTGCTCGCCAGCACGTTCCCCATCCTGATGCAGGGCCTGAAGATGACGCTCATCCTGACCGTCGTCTCGATCGCCATCGCACTGGTGCTCGGCATCGTCTTCGGGTTGTTCCGCGTCTCGCGCTCGATCTGGCTCCGTGCGATCGGCACCACCTACGTCGACGTCTTCCGCGGCACACCGCTTCTGGTGCAGGCGTTCTTCATCTACTTCGGCATCCCGTCGGCGCTCGGCTTCCAAATGACCGCGCTGACCGCCGGCATCATCACGCTGTCGCTCAACGCCGGGGCGTACATGACCGAGATCGTGCGCGGCGGAATCCAATCGGTCGACAAGGGGCAGATGGAGGCGGCCCGTAGCCTCGGCATCGGCTACCTGCCGACGATGCGCAAGGTCATTCTGCCGCAGGCGATCCGCACGATGATCCCGTCGTACGTCAACCAATTCGTCATCACGCTGAAGGACACGTCGATCCTGTCGGTGATCGGCATCGCCGAGCTGACGCAGACCGGCCGCCTGATCATCGCCCGCAACTATCAGTCGTTCACCATGTGGCTGATCATCGGCATCGTGTACTTCGTCGTCATCATGGCGCTGACCAAGCTGTCGGACAGGATCGAGCACCGGCTCGTGGGAGGAAGGGCGAAATGAACCAGCTCGTACCGGACGCCGCGGCCGCCGAGGCCGAGGGCACCGTCAAGATCCGCATCGAGGGACTGCGGAAGTCCTTCGGTGACCTGGTGGTGCTCGACGGCATCGACACGACGGTCACCCACGGCGAGGTGGTCTGCGTGATCGGCCCGTCGGGCTCGGGCAAGTCGACGTTCCTGCGCTGCCTCAACAAGCTGGAGGACATCTCCGGCGGCCGGGTGATCGTCGACGACTTCGACCTCACCGACCCCAAGGTGGACCTCGACGAGGTGCGCCAGCACATCGGCATGGTGTTCCAGCACTTCAACCTCTTCCCGCACATGACGGTGCTGCAGAACGTCACGCTGGCGCCGCTGCTGACCAAGAAGATGGACAAGGGCGCCGCGGAGAAGCGGGCGCTCGAGTTGCTCGCGCAGGTGGGCCTCGCCGAGAAGGCCCACGTGAAACCGGCGACGCTGTCCGGCGGGCAGAAGCAGCGCGTGGCCATCGCCCGTGCGCTGGCCATGAACCCGTCGATCATGCTGTTCGACGAGGCCACCAGCGCGCTGGACCCGGAGATGGTCGGCGACGTGCTGGAGGTGCTGCGCGAATTGGCCAACGGCGGCATGACGATGGTCGTGGTGACCCACGAGATGGGCTTCGCGCGGGAGGTCGCCTCCCGCGTGCTGTTCATGGCCGACGGCGTCATCGTCGAGGACGACACCCCGGCCGAGGTGTTCGACAACCCGAAGCACCCGCGGCTTCGGGAATTCCTGTCGAAGGTGCTCTGAGCCCGCCGAACCATGCACGCCCGTCGACTGGGCCGACCGGACACCCGTTCCGTGGGACGATTCCGGGCGTGACCGAGGACGATCCCGAGGCGCGGATCCGACAGCTGGAACAGCCCCTCAGCGAGATGGCTCGGGCGTCCGAGATCGACGCCACGCGCGCCGCCGACGTCGCCTACGTGCCGCCCGACGCCGGCTCCTACCCGCCGCCACCCGGTTACCCGCCGCCTCCCGATTACCCGCCGCTCGGCTACCCGTCCTGGACGCCGCCGACGGTGCCGTACCCCGAGCCGGGCGGCGTCACCTCCACGACGTCCGGAAACCGGGCCGCCGTCGTCGTGCCCATCGCCATCGCGGTGCTGGCAGTCACGATCGCCGGGGTCGTCACCTTCTTCCTGATGAGCCGCGACGGTCCGACCGCACCGGGTCCGCGACCGGACATCGCCGGCGGCGGCGCGACGCTGGCGCCGGATGAGCGGATCGCGCCCGGCGGCGGCACGACGCCAACGCCGGGTCGGACCGCACCGTCCGTGCTGCCCTCCATGCCGCCCGCGTCGCCGACCGCGCGGACGGCGCCCCCCGGCAGCACCATCACCGTCTCGGGCATCGAGGACGCGCACGTCGTGCTCTGCGACGACAACCTCGTCAGCATCAGCGGCGTGGAGAACACCGTCACCATCACGGGACGGTGCACGGCGGTGAACGTGTCGGGCATGAACAACGTGGTGAACCTCGACGCCAGCGTGACGATCAGCGTGTCGGGTTTCGACAACCGCGTCGTCTTCCGCGACGGCGATCCCGAAGTCGCCACCTCCGGCTCGGGCAACACCGTCGAACGCGGTTGAGCCACCACTCTCGCGGTGAACGTCCGGTGAACGAAGCGCGGCCGGCAAACCCTTCGCCCCGCGGCCCGGCCATCACGGGCAGCCCCGCGGACCTCCTCTGTCACATGCGTCAATCACGCCGCAGGAGTTCGTGCCCGGGGCGCCGTGTCGCCCTGTGATCTAGCACTCACTTGCTCGTCGAAGGTTAAGAATCGGCGTTACGGGTGGCCTTCGCCACTCCGCGAACTGCCGTTGCGCTGACCCGAAAACCGCTGTTACAGCGGTGAAGACGCGTTGCTGGCTCGACATAACAACTCGATAACGAAGAGTTTTCTAAGCGAGTACTGAGAGGTTTCGAACGCGTGCGCCACTGCGGCTCTCATGGCACCTTGGAACGTCGGATTCCGTCGCTACACTCGACGAAGACCGCCCCGAGGTTGGGCGTTGACCGACTCGAAATCTAGGCCGGCGCAGACGAAGCCGGCGGAGGTGTCACACAGAATGGCTAATGGCTTCGTGCGCGCTGACGGTGCGACCGCCACCACGGCGACGGTGAGCCAGCAGACGACGGACTCGCAGGCGACTGCGTCCGTGGGACACGGACCAATCGCCGACATGGCGGTCGACGGCGCGAATCTGGTCGTCACCAACTACGGCGATCACTCGGTGGCCGTCCTCGACGCTCGCGACCTGAGTGTCCGCGGCGGGATGAGCGCACGCGAGCCGTTCGCGCTCGCCGTGGCCGGCGACCGCGCCTACGTCGGCGTCGCGTCCATCTCCTACGACGCGGTCGCGGTGTTCGACACCCGCAACGGCTCCGTCACGAAGTCGTTCCCGCTGTCCTACAGCGTGACCGCGATGACCACGAGCCCCGACGGCAAGCGCATCTTCGCGGGTCGCGCCGCCGACGGTGGCGTGGACGTCGCCGTCATCGACGTGGTCACCGGCCGCACCGGCACCATCTTCCTCGCCAAGGGCGAGGACGTCCAGATCGACGCCATGCAGGTCGACCCGGCGGGCCGCCGCCTCTATGCCGCCACGTCCGACGCGCGCGGGAGCCGCCTCGTCATCGTCGACCTCGACAGCGGACGCGTGCAGCGGACGGTGGAGATCGGCGCGGCGATCCGTGGTCTGGCCATCGGCCTGGACAGCACCGCCTACGTGCTGACCTCCGACCTGAACGATCGCGGTGTCCTGCACGTCGTCGACCTGGTGGCCGGCCGCATCATGGCCAGCGCCGAGGTCGCCACGCTGCCGACGCAGCTCGCCCTGTCGGTCGACGGCACCCGCGCCTACGTCGTCGACTACGACCGCGTGCTGGTGCTCAGCACCTCGACTCTGGACGTCATCGACACCATCACGGTGGGCGCCCGGCCGTCCTGCGTGGCCGTCGGACTGCACCGGCTCTACGTCGCCGACTACGACGGCGCCGTCACCGCGTTCGCCGTTGCCGCGCCGGCCCCCATGGTGTACGCGCCGATGATGGCCGCCAACCCGGCCGCCGCGCCGACGGTGCGCGAGCTGGCCCCGGCCTGACCGGTCAGCGCCACTGGTAGCGGGTCTTCGGCCGGCCCTTGCCGTAGTCCGTCAGTCGCGTGATGGTGCCGTCGTCGGCCAACCGCTCGAGGTACCGCCACGCCGTCACCCGCGACACCCCCACGCGTCTGGCCACCTCGTCGGCGGTCAGGCCGTCATCGGTGTCCCGGACCGCGCGGGCGATCTCGTCGTGGGTCGCCGGTGCCGCGCCCTTCGGGGACGCGTACTTGTCCGTCGCCACCCGCAGTTCGGCCAGCGCCCGGTCCACCTCCGCCTGGCTGGCGGCGTCCACGCCCGCCGGCAGCGCGGTGCGGTAGCGCTGGTAGCGCTCCAGCCGGTCGCGAAAAGCGGCGAAGGTGAACGGCTTCAGCAGATATGCCAGCGCCCCGTGCGCCACCGCGGCGCGCACCATCTCGAGGTCGCGCTCCGAGGTGATCGCGATGATGTCGGGCGCCGGACGCAAGCCCGCCAACGCCGACGCCAGGCTGATCCCGCTGGCGTCGGGCAGTCCGATGTCCAGCAACACCAGGTCAATCGGCGCGTCCCCGGTGGTCGCCGCGGTGGCGGCCTGCATCGCATCCCGTGCGGTGTGTACCACCCCGGCGGCCGAAAACCCTTCCAGCCGTTGCAGATACGTCAGGTGCGCCTCGGCGATCAGGACGTCGTCCTCGACGATGAGCACGCGGATCACGAGGCGCCGCCCGGCACCGTCACGGTGACCACCGAACCGTAGGTCACGTCGGCGGTCAGCGTGCCGCCGCGGCGTTTCACCACCTGCGCCACCAGAGCCAGACCCAGGCCGTGCTGACCGGCGTCGTCGCCCGACTTCGTCGAGTACCCCCGTTGCATCGCCCGGGCGAACGTGTCCGCGTCCATGCCGGGGCCGCTGTCGGCCACCCGGATCACCAGCGCCGCGGCGTCCAGGGTCACGGTCACCTCCACCCACGGGTCGTCGCGGTCGCACGCCTCCATGGCATTGTCGACGAGATTGCCGAGCACGGTGACGATCTCCTGCGCCGAGAGCGGGAGTTCGTCGCTCGACGACGGCAGGTGGGTGTCCTCGGTGACGGTCAGCGCGATGCCGCGCTCGTCGGCCTGGGCGGTCTTGCCGAGCAGCAGCGCGACCAGCGCCGGTTCGCCGACGTCGGCGGACAACCGGTCGACCAGCCGCTGCGACAGCGCCAGTTCCTCCGTCGCGAAGGTCACCGCATCGGCGGGGCGACCCATCTCCACCATCGTGATCACCGTGTGCAGCTTGTTCGCCGCCTCGTGCGCCTGGGCGCGCAGCGAATCGGTGAGCACCTGCAGCGACGTCAGTTCCCCGAGCGCACCCTGCAATTCGGTGCGGTCGCGGACGGTCACCACCTCCGAGCGCTGCCCCAGCACGCGGGACCGGTTGACCACCAGCACGCGCTCGTCGGTCACGTGCACCTCGTCGCGCACGCCCGGTTCGGCGTCGCGCAGGAACTCCGGCAGGTCGTCGGCGCTCACCCGCCCCGCGGGCAGGCCGAGCAACCGACGGGCTTCGTCGTTGGCCAGCACCACGCGGTCGCCGTCGAGCACGATGAGACCCTCGGACACGGAGTGCAGGATCGCGTCGTGGTGTTCGTACATCACGCGCAGTTCGTCGGGCCGCAGACCGTGCGTCTGCCGTAGCAGGCGCCGGCGAATCGCCCACACGCCGACGAGCGACACCGCCAACGCGCCGGCACCGACGGCGAGGATCGCCGGGATCTGTTCGCGCCACCGCTGCGCCAGGGTCTGCTGCGTGATGCCCGCCGACACCAGGCCCACGACGCGACCGTCGCCGCCGCGCACCGGCGCCACGGCGCGCACCGACGGGCCGAGCGTGCCGGTGTACACCTCGGTCAGCGTCTCGCCGCGCAGCGCCGGTGCGATCGTGCCGAGATACGTGCCGCCGATCTGTCGGGGATCGGTGTGAGTGAAGCGCGTGCCGTCGGGCGCCATGATCGTGATGAAGGCGATCTGGGTGTTGGTCCGCACGGCCTCGGTCACCGGCTGCAGTACCTCGGTGGCCCGGCCGGACTCGATCGCCGCAGCCGTCGACGGCGCGTCGGCCAGCGCCGTCGCGATGCTCACCACTTGCTGACGAGCAGCCTCCTCACCGTCGTGCCGTGCGTCGAGCAGCGCCAACGCGCTGCCGACCAGCACGACCACGGTGATGACGACGACCTGCAGCGCGATGGCCTGGCCGGCCAGCGAGCGCGGCCACCAGCTGCGCACGGCGCACCTCCACTGCCGAAACGTTCACGACACGAACTAAATGAACAAAAGCGTGACCTGGGTCACCTGAGGGAACACCATCCTTGCAGACCCATTGCTCACCGAGCCCGAGGAGAACGCCATGGCCAACCAGCTCGACGCTGCGGCCCCACCCGATCCGCCCCGCAAGAAGGACCGTACGCACTGGCTGTACATCGGCGTCATCGTTGCCGTCGTCGCCGGTGTGGTGGTGGGCCTGCTGGCCCCCGAGGTCGGCAAGAGCGTCGGCGTCCTCGGCACGATGTTCGTGAACCTCATCAAGATGATGATCGCGCCGGTCATCTTCTGCACCATCGTGTTGGGCATCGGCTCGGTCCGCAAGGCCGCCACGGTCGGCAAGGTGGGCGGCCTGGCGTTCGTCTACTTCCTGGTGATGTCGACGTTCGCCCTGGCGATCGGCCTGGTGGTCGGCAACATCCTGCACCCGGGCAGCGGTCTGCAGCTCTCCGAGAGCGCGGCGGCCAAGGGCGCTCAGTACGCCGAGACCGCCCACGAGTCCGGCGGTCTGCTGGACTTCGTGCAGGGCATCATCCCGGAGACGATGTTCTCGGCGCTGACGGCCGGCAGCGTGCTGCAGGCGCTGTTCATCGCGCTGCTCGTCGGGTTCGCGCTGCAGGGCATGGGCAGCGCGGGCGAGCCGGCGCTGCGCGCCATCGCGTCGCTGCAGAAGCTGGTGTTCAAGGTCCTGGTGATGATCCTGTGGCTGGCGCCGATCGGCGCATTCGGCGCGATCGCCAACGTCGTCGGGCAGACCGGCTGGACCGCGGTGACGCAGCTGCTCGGCCTCATGCTCGGCTTCTACATCACCTGCATCCTGTTCGTCTTCGGCGTGCTGGGCGTGCTGCTGCGCGTGGTGGCCGGGGTCTCGATCTTCAAGCTGGTCCGCTACCTGGCGCGCGAGTACCTGCTCATCGTGTCCACGTCGTCCTCGGAATCCGCGTTGCCGCGCCTGATCGCCAAGATGGAGCACCTGGGCGTCGAGCGCACCACGGTCGGCGTGGTGGTGCCCACCGGTTACTCGTTCAACCTGGACGGCACGGCGATCTACCTGACCATGGCGTCGCTGTTCATCGCCGGCGCGCTGGGCGACCCGCTGTCGCTCGGCGAGCAGATCGGCCTGCTGGTGTTCATGATCGTGGCGTCGAAGGGCGCGGCCGGGGTGACGGGCGCCGGGTTGGCGACCCTCGCCGGCGGCCTGCAGGCGCACCGGCCAGACCTGCTCGACGGCGTCGGCCTGATCGTCGGCATCGACCGCTTCATGTCCGAAGCCCGTGCGCTGACCAACTTCTCGGGCAACGCCGTCGCCACGCTGCTGGTGGGGTCGTGGACGCACACCGTCGACAAGGACCGCGTCGATGCCGTGCTGCGCGGCGACGATCCCTTCGACGAGCTGACGATGGTGGACGACGACCACGGCCGCGTGGACGAGGAGCCCACCGGCAAGCGGGTGCCCGAACCGGCCTAGCCGCACCGACGAGAAGGGCCCGGCCGCCCGGCGGTTACCGCGGGAGGCCGGGCCCTTCTTCGTGCGCCGGTCAGCAGACCAGCGACACCGACACCGTCTGGCTGGTCACCTGCGGGACGAGCAGCCGGTTGCCGTTGCCGCCGAGCCCGGGTCCGATGTAGGGGACCAGCTGCGACACGGTCTGCGGGTTGCGGACGCTGGTCACCGTGCACTGATCGATCGGGCCGGTGCCCACCTTGTCGATGTTCACCGTGTAGCCCTGCGACTGCAGGCGGGCGATGACCTCGCCGGCGGTTTCGCCGTCGTCGGCGCTCGCCAGGCCCGTCGGCACCAGCGCGGCGCCCACGATGCCGAGGGTCGCGGCGATCAGCGTCTTGGTCGTGCGCATGCTCAGTGCCTTCCGTCGTGTGATGTTCGATCATCCCTCACTGGGAGCCCGCTGGGAACTCCGGCGGTCACCGGGTGCAGTCCAGCGACACCGAGATCGACTTGCTCTTGATCACCGGCACGACGTCCCAGTCGATGCTGCCGTCGGCGTTGCGGCCGTCCGCGACGCGGATGTACTCGGTGACGGTCTGGGGATTGCGCACGCCGGTGACGACGCAGTCGTCGAGGGCGCCACTGCCGACGCGGTCGACGTTGACGGTGTAGCCAGAGTCCTGCAGGCGCGAGATGGTCTGCTGCGGAGTCTCTTCGGCGTGCGCGACCGCCGTGGGCCCGAGCAGGGCGACGGCGGCGGACGCGAGGCACGAGGCGAGGACGATGGCTGGACGCATGGGTGCGCCCCCTTCTTGGTTCACGTGGTTCCCGACACCTGACGTATCGCCCGCGGCGGTGCGGACGTTGCAGGTGAGCGGCGAATTGCGCCGACGGCGAACGCGCCGGCGCTAGCATCGCGGCCAACCGAAGGGATGACGATGCGCAGCACGATGCAGGACGTTCCACTGACCGTCACGACCATCCTGCGGCACGCCCAGGGCGTCAACGGGGACCGCACGGTGACCTCGGCGCTCGGCGACGGCCGCTACCGCACGACGTCCTACCGCGACCTCGGCGACGAGGTCGGCCGGCTCGCCAACGCGCTGCGCGGTCTCGGCATCACCGGGGACGAGCGGGTGGGCACCTTCCTGTGGAACACCACCGAGCATCTCGCGGTGTACCTGGCGGCGCCGGCGATGGGCGCGGTCCTGCACACGCTGAACATCCGGCTCGCGCCGGAACAGATCGCGTTCATCGCCAACGAGGCCGAGGACCGGGTGATCGTCGCCGACGCGTCGCTGCTGGGTCTCCTCGCGCCCGTGCTGCCGCTGCTGCGCACCGTGCGCACTGTGGTGCTGACCGGTGACGGCGACCCGTCGGCGCTCGACGCCGCCGGGCTGACCGTGCTGCGCTACGACGAGCTGCTGGGCGGACAGTCGCCCGACCACCCGTGGCCGACGCTCGACGAAACCGATGCTGCGGCAATGTGTTACACCAGCGGCACCACCGGCAACCCCAAGGGCGTCGTCTACAGCCACCGGTCGACGTTCCTGCACACCATGGCGACGTGCACCACGAACGTGCTGGGCGTCGGCGTCGCCGATCGCGTGCTGCCGATCGTCCCGATGTTCCACGCCAACGCCTGGGGCCTGCCGTACGCCGCGCTGATGGCGGGTGCCGACCTGCTGCTGCCCGACCGGTTCACCGACGCCGCGTCCCTGGTGCACGCCATCGAGACGCACCGACCGACCCTCGCGGCCGCCGTGCCGGCCATCTGGAACGACGTGGCGACCTACCTCGACCGCGAACCGGGACACGACATCTCGTCGCTACGCCTGATCTCCTGCGGCGGGTCGGCGGTCCCGGTGACCCTGATGCGGACGTTCGAGGAGCGTCACGGCGTGCTCGTCCAACAGGCGTGGGGCATGACCGAGACGTCGCCGGTCGCCACGGTCGCCGCGCCGATGCCCGACGCGACGGGGGAGGAGCGCTGGCGCCAGCGCGCCACCCAGGGCAGGCCGACGTGCGGCGTCGAGGTCCGCGTCGTCGCCGACGACGGTACGGAACTGCCCCGCGACGGCACGACCGTCGGGGAGATCGAGGTGCGGGGCCCGTGGATCACCGGCGGCTACCACCTCGGTCGCGACGCCGAGAAGTTCGCCGACGGCTGGCTGCGCACCGGCGACGTCGGCACCGTGGAAGCCGCGGGCTACGTCACGTTGACCGACAGGGCCAAGGACGTCATCAAGTCCGGCGGCGAATGGGTGTCCTCGGTGGAATTGGAGAACCACCTCATCGGCCACCCGGCCGTCCTCGAGGCCGCTGTCGTCGGCGTCCCGGACGACCGCTGGCAGGAACGCCCGCTCGCGGTCGTCGTCCTGCACGACGGCGCATCGGCGACCCCGGACGAACTGCGCGACTTCCTCGCCGACAGGGTCGTCCGCTGGTGGCTGCCGGAGCGGTGGACCTTCGTCGACCACGTCCCGCGCACCAGCGTGGGCAAGTACGACAAGAAGACGATCCGCGCCCGGTACGCCGACGGGGCCTACGAGGTCGTCGGGCCGTAGCTCGCTAGCCGCCGTCCTCGGCGTCGACGTCGTCGCCCTCGGCCTGGTTCGGCTGCTCGGTGGTGGAACTGGTCATGTCGGGATCGGCATCGGGGTCCCCGTTGCCGGATCCCACGGAGTCGGGTCTGCTCATGTGACCGACGTACCCAGACGCGGCGCGCGCAATCCGTTTGACGGTGCGCGAGACGGCTAATCCCTCTGCCATGAGCACCGACGATGTCGACACCACCACCGCCAACGATCTGGGCGGCGCCGAGGACATGCTGAGCCCAATGGAGTCGACCGACTCCGATGACGTCCTCAATGACGACGGCGACGAGGTCGTGGATCCGCCCGAGGGGTGGAGCGGTGTGACCAAGTTCGGGATGTCCGCCGAGGAGGAGCGCGAGGGCGAATCGCTCGACCAGCGGCTCGCGGAGGAGGAGCCCGACGTCACCGCGGACACGATCGACGAGCGCGACGCCGACGCCGACGAGGTGGTCGACGCGGAGGGGGCCATCGACGGCTCCGACGCGGCGACCAGCGAGGCCGGCGTGCACCGGGGCCAGATCGACGGCGCACCGGAGGACGGCGAATCGCTGTTCCCGGTGGTCGAGGACGTGACGAGGAAGAGCGACGAGCCATGAGCGACACCGACCTGCCCATCCCCGACTTCGACCAGCTCTCGCTGGGGGATCTGCGCCACCGCATCCGCTCACTCGATGCCGAGCAGCTGAACGCGGTGCTCACCCACGAAGCCGGCCACGCCGCCCGCGTGCCGGTGCTGGAGATCCTCGAGGCGCGCCAGCGCGAACTCGAGGACGGCGCCCTGCCGTCGCCGGGTGACCCGACGAACGCGCCCCCGGTGCAGGGCGCGTCGGGCGGATCGCCCGTCCAGGAGTCCACCGCGGCGCAGGCCACGTCGCCGCTGCGGCACGGCGTCGCCAACCAGACGCCGGCGCGCGGCAAGCCCTAGCGGACCGCGCGCTGATAGGCGGTGACGACCGCCGCCCCGCCGAGGCCGATGTTGTGCTGCAACGCGGCGGTCACGCCGTCCACCTGACGGGCGTCGGCGTCCCCGCGCAGCTGCCACGTGAGTTCGGCGCACTGTGCCAGGCCGGTCGCCCCCAGCGGGTGGCCCTTGGAGATCAGCCCGCCCGACGGGTTCACCACCCAGCGGCCGCCGTAGGTCGTCTGGCCGCCGTCGATCAACGCGGGCGCCTCGCCCTCGGCGCACAGGCCCAGCGCCTCGTACAGCAGGAGTTCGTTGGCCGAGAAGCAGTCGTGCAGCTCGATCACCTGGAAGTCCTCCGGTCCGAGACCGGCCTGCTCGTACACCCGCTGGGCGGCCTGGACGTTCATGTCGTAGCCGATGACGTTGCGGGCGCTGCCGTCGAAGGTGCTGGCGAAGTCGGTGGTCATCGCCTGACCCACGATTTCGACGGCCCGCTCGGCCAGCCCGTGCGTGGCTGCGTACTCCTCGCTCACCAGGACCGCCGCGCCGGAGCCGTCCGACGTCGGTGAGCACTGCAGCTTGGTCAGCGGATCGGAGATCATCCGCGCGCCCAGGACGTCGTCGAGCGAGTACTCCTCCTGGAACTGGGCGTACGGGTTGTTCACCGAATGCTTGTGGTTCTTGTGGCCGATCTTCGCGAAGTGCTCGGCCGTGCTGCCGTACTTCTTCATGTGCTCCCGGCCGGCCGCCCCGAACATCCACGGCGCCACCGGGAAGCCGAACTCGTCGATCTCGGCCAGGGCCTTGACGTGCCGGCCGAGGGGCGACTCGCGGTCCTCGGCGCCGCCGCCGAGGGAGCCCGGCTGCATCTTCTCGAACCCGAGCGCCAGGACGCAGTCGGCGAGTCCGCCGCGAATCGCCTGAGCGGCCAGGTACAGCGCCGTCGACCCGGTCGAGCAGTTGTTGTTGACGTTGACGATCGGGATGCCGGTCATGCCGAGTTCGTACAGCGCACGCTGCCCCGACGTGGAGTCTCCCGAGCAGTACCCGACGTAGCCCTGCTCGACCTCGGTGTAGGCGATGCCGGCGTCGGCGAGGGCCTTGGTGCCGGACTCGCGGGCCATGTCCGGGTAGTCCCAGCCCTCCCGGCGGCCGGGCTTCTCGAACCTCGTCATCCCGACTCCGGCGACGAATACCCGGTTGGCGTTCCTGGCCATGGCAGCTCCCTCCGCTTGCGTGTCAGGGCAACGTAACCCACCGACGCCGGGGAACCCGGAGTCATCTCAGCTGTAGTTCAACCACCAGTCGTGCAACGCGTTCATGTCGGTGCTCTGCACGTCGGCGAGCACGAGTTCGTCGTGCTGGGTCCACATCACGTCGGCGTTGCCCTGATACGTTCCGCACGCCACCTGACCCGCGACGACGTCGGGTGCGCGCTCGTAGTTCCAGTCGGCGGGCGACTCGGTGGCGCTGCCGGGGCAGCGGAACAGTTCGTCGTTCTCGGCGATCGACTCGTTGAAGTGCTGATCGAGCTGATCGCGGTCGCCGAACAGCGAATACCGCGCGGCATTCGGGCCGCCCGGCTGCGTCGATTGCCCGCAGTCGACCGTCGCCAGTGCGCCGGGGGCCGGCGGCGAGGCGACCTCGCAGACGCTGGTCGGGTAGGTGGACGGGATGAGGGCCAGCAGTGCGTCGGCGGATGCGCTGGGCGCCTCCGGCCGGGTGGTCGGCGTCCTGCTCCGCGACGTCGACGGGCGTGCACTGCTCGGCGTCGACGCCGCCGTGGGCGTACCGGGACCCGACGCCGCGTCGTTCGACCGCGTCACCAGGACGACGCCGATCGCGGTGAGTGCGATGACCGCGACGCCGACGACCGCGGCAATCGGAAGCCACGGAACCTTGTCTGCGCGAGTCGCATTTGGCCCCGGCGGGCCGCCGAACGGGGCCGGCGGGGGACCGTACGGCTGCCACGGCGGTGGGCCGTAGGGCGGGGCTGGCGGGGTGGCGCCGTAGGGCGGGGGTGGCGGGGTGGCGCCGTAGGGCTGGGGGTAGCTGCCCGGCGGCGGACCGTAGTGCGGCGGTGGCATGGTTGCGCCGTACGCGGTCGGTGCGTAGGCCGGTGGCAGGGGCGCCGGGTCGGGCATGGGGCCCGGGACTGGGTCGGACGCCGGGCCGGACATGGTGGTGGCGGCCTGCCCGCGGGCGAGGATGGTCGCGGCCTGGTCCTGGTCTCGGGCGGTGAGGGCCTCGGTCGCGGCCATCGCCAGTTCGCCGGCCGAGGCGTAGCGGTCCGCCGCCTGCTTCGCCATGCCGCGCGCGATCACCGCGTCGAATGCCGTTGACACACCGGGTCGTAGAACACTCGGCTGCGGGATCGGCTGCATCAGATGTGCCGTGATGACGGAGCTGACACTGTCGGCGACGAACGGCTGCGCGCCGGTCAGGCACTCGTGGAGCACGCAGGTCAGCGCGTACACGTCGGCGCGCGGGGTGACCTCCCCGCCGGAGAACCGTTCCGGCGCCGTGTAGGCGTACGTGCCGACTGCGGTGCCGAGTTCGGAGAGCTTCTCGTCGCTGACGGCGCTCGCGATGCCGAAGTCCGCCAGGAAGGCGAAATCGTCACGGGTGACGAGGACGTTCTCGGGCCTGACGTCGCGGTGCAGGATGCCGCTCGCGTGGGCGGCGTCGAGCGCCGATGCCACCTGCCGGACGATGGCGACGGCGCGCGCCGGGGTCAGCGGCCCGAAGCCCCTCAGCAGCTGTCGCAGATCAGACCCGTCGATCATCCTCGTGTCGACGTACAGCGTGCCGTCGATCTCGCCGTAGTCGTGAATCGGCACGACGTGCGGCTCCTGCAGCCGTCCGGCCGCGTGCGCCTCGCGCTGTAGCCGGGTACGGAACACGGGGTCGTCAGAGACGTTCTGCGACAACAGCTTCAGTGAGACGATGCGGTCCTTGACGGTGTCCTGGGCCTCGTAGACCTCACCCATGCCGCCCTTGCCGATCAGCCGCAGCAGGCGGTAGGGCCCGAACTGGGTACCCTCGCGCGACGCCGGCTCGCTCATGCGCCGTCTCCTCGGATCGTCGGCACCGGGTCAGCGGGTCGAGTGCCAGCTTGCACCCTAGTGCGTCCACGAGGGACGGACAGGGGATCCGCAGGCGCTGCGGAGTCGACGGCGCCGAACCACCCGCCCGCCGCGCCCGCGTGGTGTATGTCTTGACTAGAACGTGTTCCAGTTCCTCGGAAGGGCGGCGGCATGGCGTTGCGCGTGGTGCAGTGGGCGACCGGAGGAGTGGGCGTGGCCGCGATCCGGGGCGTCCTCGACCATCCCGACCTGGAACTGGCGGGGTGCTGGGTGCATTCGGAGGCCAAGAGCGGGCGTGACGTCGGCGACCTGATCGGCTCGGCGGCACTCGGCGTCACGGCGACCAATGACGTCGACGCGATCCTGGCCCTCGACGCGGACGCCGTCGTCTACGCGCCCCTGGTGCCCAACCCCGACGAGGTGGCGGCGCTGCTGCGCTCGGGCAAGAACGTCGTGACGCCGGTGGGCTGGTTCTATCCGGGGGAGACCGACGGCGCACCGTTGCGGGCGGCGGCACTCGAGGGCGGCGTCACGCTGCACGGCACCGGAATCGCCCCCGGCGGCATCAGCGACAAGTTCCCGCTGATGATGTCGATCATGTCGACGGGCGTGACCTTCGTTCGCGCCGAGGAGTTCTCGGATCTGCGGACCTACGACGCACCCGACGTGCTGCGCTACGTGATGGGCTTCGGCGACACCCCGGACAAGGCGCTGAGCGGACCGATGCAGAAGCTGCTCGACGGCGGCTTCATCCAGTCGGTCAAGATGATCGTCGATCAGATCGGCTTCGCCGCCGACCCGCGGATCCGTGCCACCCAGGAGGTTGCCGTCGCCACCGCACCGATCGCCTGCCCGCTCGGGACGATCGATCCGGGCCAGGTGGCCGGGCGCAAGTTCCACTGGGAGGCGCTCGTCGGCGACGAGGTCGTCGTCCGGGTCACGGTCAACTGGCTCATGGGGCAGGAGAACCTCGACCCGCCCTGGTCGTTCGGCGCGGCCGGCGAGCGCTACGAGATGGAGGCCAAGGGCGACCCGGACTTCAGCGTCGTCGTCAAGGGCTTCCAACCCGAGTCCGTCGCGGCCGGCCTGGAGTCGAACAACGGCATCGTCGCGACCGCCGCGCACTGCGTGAACTCCGTGCCCGCCGTCTGCGCCGCATCACCCGGCATCGCCACCTACCTCGACCTGCCGCTCGTCAGCGGCAAGGCTGCGCCCCACCTCCGCTAGCCCCCGCCGTTCGGCGGAAATTGGAGCAGCGGCGCGGGCGTCGGTCAGGGCTGGACGAGGATGCGGATCGGGTCGCCCTCGGCGTTCTCCAGCATTTCGATGCCGCGGGCCACGTCCTCGAGTCCGACGACGGCGCTGATCGACCGGGACAGATCGAGGCGGCCGCGGGACACCAGCGTGGCGAGAGTGCCGATGTCGGCGTTCTGATAGCCGAGGTGGCCGAGTACCTGACGTTTGAACAGGTTGAAGATCGACGTGGGCCCGATGTTCGGCACGTCGGCGCTCATCCCGATGCCGACGAGTCGGCCGCCGACGGTCAGCGCGTTGAGCGCCTGCTCGAACGTCGACGCGATGCCGACCGCGTCGAAGGCGACGTTGAGGTTGAGGCCGCCGGTCGCCTCGGCGATCTTGGCGGGAAGCGCGTCGTCGCGGGCGTCGAAGGCGTAGTCGGCGCCCACGTCCAGCGCGCGCTGCAGGATGGCGGGCTTCACGTCGACGGCGATGATCGGGGCGGCGCCGACGAGGCGGGCGAGCTGGATGACGTGCGTGCCGAGGCCGCCGACACCCCACACGCCAACCGATTCGCCGATGCCGACGTCGGCGGTCCGCACGACGGCGCCGAACGGCGTCGACACCGCGTCGGCGAGGATCGCAGCCTGCTCGAGCGGCACGTTGTCCGGGATCCTGGTCAGCCCGAACGCCTGGGCGACGGTGTACTCGGCCCACGCCCCGTCGTAGGCGAATGCCATCAGCCGGATGCGCAGGCAGTTCGACATGTCGCCGCGCCGGCAGTTCGGGCACTCGAGGCACGGCTTGCCCGCGGCGACGACGACGCGGTCGCCCTCCGCCCATCCCGTGACGCCGGGGCCCAGCGCGGCGATGGTGCCCGACGCCTCGTGTCCCTGCGTGACCACGGGCAGCTGCGACGGGAACGTGCCGTTGATCAGGCTGAGGTCGGAATGGCAGATGCCGCAGAAGGCCACCTTGACGAGCACCTCACCCGGGCCGGGCTGGGGGATCGGGACGTCCTCCACGGCAACGGTTTTCGAGTCCGCGTAGAACCGCTGGGCCCGCATGGTGTCGGCCATCTCGCTCCGTTCGTCAGGCGGTCCAGTGCTCCTGGGCTGCTCCCGCCATCATGGCGCAGCGCCGCGCGGGTGGGCAACGAGGGCCGACGGCCCGCACGGCGTCCGCGGGCCGCTGGCAGACTCGCTTCCCGTGACGACGCGTGGACTGGTACTCGCCGGCGGCGGACTGGCGGGCATCGCCTGGGAGACCGGTGTGCTGTGCGGCATCGCCGACGCGGAACCCGCGGCGGCGCGGACGCTGCTGGCGGCGGACGTCCTGGTCGGCACGTCGGCCGGTTCGACGGTCGCCGCGCAGGTGTCCAGCGGCACTCCGCTCGACGAACTCTTCGCCCGCCAGGTCTCGCCGACGACCTTCGAGATCGACTCCGGTGTCGACATCGCCACGCTCACCGAGTCGTTCGCCGGGGCGGTGCTGACGCCCGGCCTCACCGCGACCGAGAAGTTGCAGCGGATCGGGGCCATCGCGGCGGCAGCCGACACCGTGCCGGAAGCCGTGCGACGCGGGGTGATCGAGCACCGGTTGCCGTCGCACGCCTGGCCGAACCGGGTGCTTCGGGTGACCGCGGTGGACATCGAGACCGGTGAACTCGTGGTGCTGGACGCGTCGTCGGGGGTGCCCCTGGTCGACGCGGTGGCGGCGAGCTGCGCGGTGCCCGGCGCGTGGCCACCGGTCACGGTCGGCGATCGGCGCTTCATGGACGGCGGCGTCGCCAGCACCGTCAATCTGGTGGCGGCGGCGGACTGCGGCACGGTGGTGGCGCTGCTCCCATCGGGGGAGGACTCGCCGTCGCCGTTCGGCGCCGGAGCAGCGGCGGAGGTCGCCGGCTTCGGCGGCCGCGCGCTCGGGATCTTCGCCGACGACGAGGCGCTCGCCGCCTTCGGGCCGAACCCGCTCGACCCGGCCTGCCGGGCACCCTCGGCGCACGCCGGGCGGGCGCAGGGACGGCGGGAAGCCGCGCGGGTGGCGGGCTTTCTCGGCGCCTGACGCGTCAGTCGGTGTACCTCGGGCCCCGAAGCGTCAATCGGGGTTCCTCGGGCCCCGACGCGTCAGTCGGCACCCGCGCGGCCGACGAAGGTGTCGAGCGCCAGCGCGGCGAGTTCCTGGCCGATCTCCACGACCTCGGCCGCACGGTGAAACTCGAGGCTGCGGCAGGCGTTGCGTGGCACCTCGATGAGCAGGTCCGGAGGATAGGCGGCCAGGGTGTGCCGCATCAGGGCGGCTTGGGCGATGTCGATGGTGCGGTTCATCACCTCGAAGCCACCGAGCTTGGGCACCGGCATGGGCAGGGGATCCGCGTCCGTCGTCGCGGCCGCGATCTCCGCGTCGGTGGCCTCGACGGCGTCCTCCGCGTCGGCCTCGGCGGCGGCGCTGAATCGGCTCAGGACGGTGCGCGCGGCGGGGGTGTCGAGCACGGCGCGCGCGGCCGTCGTGTCCAGCAACGCGGTGGTGTTGCGCCACATGCGGCTCAGCAGTTCACCCGTGGAACGGGCGTCGGGTGCGTGGTCCTCGGGTTCGGGACGGAAGCGGGAGTGCTGCGGGTCGTCGCCGTTGAGGCTCACCGCGATCACGAGGTCGGCGTTGATCGCCGCGATCGGCGCCATCGGCAGCGGGTCGAGGATGCCGCCGTCGGCCAGCAGCCGGCCGTCGAGGACGTGCGGCGTGATGACGCCCGGAATCGCGATCGAGGCGCGGATCGCGGCGTCGACCGGGCCGCGCTGCAGCCACACCGATTTGCCGGCGATCAGGTCGGTGCTGACGGAGGTGTACGGGATCGGCAGCTCCTCGATCCGCACGTCGCCGAGGATCTCCCGGACGGCGTCGAGGATCTTCTCCGCCCGCAGGACGCCCGCGGCGGTCAACGAGGGGTCGAGCAGCCGGAGGACGGCCCGCTGGGTGAGTGAGCTGGCCCACGCGGTGTACTCGTCGAGTTTGCCGGCCGCATGCAGGCCGCCGACCAGGGCGCCCATGGAGGATCCGGCGACGCCAACGACGTCGTGGCCGCGGTCGCGGAGTTCGTTGATGACGCCGATGTGAGCGTATCCCCGGGCGCCGCCGCTGCCGAGCGCCAATGCCACGCGCATGCGTCACATCATGCCCGGTGCGGCCTCCCGCTCCCGCGTGAGGTCAGGTGTCGGGGTTCAGCAGCCGACGCGGCTGAAGAACGCGACCGAGACGAGGCCGATGATGAAGGCCACGGTGGGCTGGCCGCTGGTCAGAGCCACCACGACACCACTGATCGCGGCGACGGCGATCAGGAGCAGCAGCAGGCCCATGAGGACCCGCATGCCGTTGATCGACCCGCCGGCGGCGGGGGGAAGTGCGGTGTTGGACGTGTCCAACCCGTCGTCATGCGATCCGATCATGCCCGTCCTCTCCGACAGTGATGCGGGACACAGCATATCGCGTTTTGTGATGCACGCCACTACACGTAGATCGGCTAATTTCTTCGCGTCGCTCAACCGTCGATTGTTTGCCAAGCTAAGCGACAGCGAACCGCGGAATACCGTGACATGTCACGTAGTTGAGTCGGGCAGCAGGCGGGAACCACCGCCTGACGAGGACAGGAGAAGGACATGGGATCTCTGGATGGAAAGACGGCTCTGGTCACGGGCGGCACCTCGGGCATCGGGCTCGCGGCCGCACACCGCCTCGCCGCCGAGGGCGCGCACGTATTCATCACCGGCCGTACGCAATCCCGCGTCGACGAGGCCGCGCGGCAGATCGGCGGCGGCGTCACCGGCGTCGCCAGCGACGTGACCGTCGCCGCCGACCTGGACCGGCTGGCGGACGCCATCCGCGAGCGCGGCGCCGGGCTCGACGTCCTGTTCGCCAACGCGGGCGGCGGCGAGTTCGCGACACTGGAGGAGGAAACGCCCCAGCGTCTGACCGACACCTTCAACCGCAACGTCGGCGGCACGGTGTTCACCGTGCAGAAGATGCTCCCGCTGCTCAACGAGGGCGCGTCGGTCATCCTCGCCGGATCGACCGCCGCCACCCGCGGCACCCCGGCGTTCGGCGCCTACGCCGCGTCCAAGGCGGCCGTCCGGTCGTTCGGCCGCACCTGGGCAGCCGAACTCGCCGGCCGCAGCATCCGCGTCAACACCCTGGTGCCGGGACCCGTCGAGACGCCCGGGCTGACCGAGTTGGCGCCTCCCGGGCAGGAGCAGGAACTGCTCGACGCCCAGGCGGCCTCGCTGCCGATGCACCGCGTCGGTCGGCCGAGCGAACTCGCGAACGTCGTCGCCTTCCTGGCCTCGGACGCCAGCAGCTTCATGACCGGTTCCGAGGTCTTCGTCGACGGCGGCGCCAACCAGGTCTAGATCACGTCCGGACGTGGCAGGGTGCCCTCGCGCAACAGGTTCTCGTAGACCTCGGTGAGAATCCGCGCGAGGGCATCCACGCCGTCGGCGGCCACGTCGCCGAAGAACGCCGCACGAACCCACGCCGCGTGCTTCGGCGCGGCCGCCGTCAACTGGTCCCACCCGGCGTCCGCGAGCACCACGTCGGTGCCGCGCCCGTCGGTCGCCGAGGACGCGCGTTCGACGAGCCCGCGCGCCGTCATCCGCACCAGGTGGTGGGACAGCCGGCTGCGCTCCCACCCGATGGTGGTCGCCAACGCGGTGAGCTGCATGCGCCGGTCCGGGGCCTGGGACAACGCATTGAGCACCGTGTAATCCCCCAGCGACAGCCCACATTCGTTCTGCAACTGCCGATTCATCTCGTACTCGAGACGGTGGTACACCCGCATGTAGCTCAGCCAGGCGCGCTGCTGCGGCGGGCTCAGCGGGTACTCGTCGTCAGGCATCGGCCGGGGTTTCGCTAGCCGTGATTCGAAACCGTCAGCCGCACAGGTCGTCGGCTGCCGCCTCCGCGGCGACGATCACCGCGGCCTGGCGCTCCGGCGGCAACGCCGACCACGGGGTGTTGAACGTCCCCGGGCCCGCCGAGTCCGTCGTCTGCAGGTCCTTCAGGTAGGGCTCGAACTGCCCCTTCAGGTCCCCGCCCTGCTGCGTCATCCACGTCTTGGCCGCTGAGCAGGCCTGGAAGTACTCGGTTTCGGTGGAGGCGGCCGGCGCGCCGACCGCGGTCGTGACGCCGCCCGGGGAGACGCCGACCTGGCCGGGCTCGGCAACGTGCGTCTCGGTCGTGGCCGGCGCCGACGACGACGCGGGCGACTGGCTCTGGGATGGCTGGGTACCACCCGAGTCGGTCCCCGAGGAACAACCGGAGAGGAGGGCAGCGCCGATGGCCGTCGCGGCCGTCCACATCGTCACGGGGTTGGTGCGCATGCCGCCAATCTATGCAACACTCGCCGACGTGCTGGAGCGGACCACCTGTCGGGAGTGTTGTCGGGCTTGACGCCCCGTCCCCCGACCCGTCCGTACCCCCTGGGAGTCTCCCGCCATGTCCGTCGTCTCGTTTGCGCCCCCGTCCACCGTCGCACCCACCCGGTTGCGGCTTCCCGATCTGCTGCTCGCCACCGACCGTGCCGCCGAGCACGTCCTGTCCGGGCGCTACGAACGCCTGCTGCCCGCCGGCGGACCGCCCACCGACGAGCGCTGGTTCACCCGCCTGCACGGTGACGACGAACTGGACGTCTGGCTGATCAGCTGGGTGCCCGAGCGCTCCACGCAGCTGCACGACCACGGCGGCTCGCTCGGCGCGCTGACCGTCGTCTCCGGCGCGCTGGACGAAACACGGTGGGACGGTGACGCGTTGCGCACCCGCCACCTCGAGGCCGGCGATCAGGCGGGCTTCCCCCTCGGTTGGGTGCACGACGTGGTGTGGGCGCCGGAGACCGTCACCGTGAGCGGGCCGACGCTGTCCGTGCACGCCTACTCGCCACCGCTGACGGCGATGTCCTACTACGACGTGACGGCACGTAATACGCTGCGCCGCAATCGGACCGAGCTGACCGACAAGCCGGAGGGCGACTGAGGTGACCACGGGTGGTTCGAGCCGCATCGACGGCGTCCTGGCCGCGGCCCGCGCACGCCTTCAGCGGATCGAGGCGGATGACGTGCCCGCTGCCCTCGAGCGGGGGGCGCTGCTCGTCGACATCCGACCAGCGGCACAGCGGGCCCGAGAGGGCGAGGTGGCACGAGCACTGGTGATCGAGCGCAACGTGCTGGAGTGGCGCTGCGACCCGACGAGCGACGCGCGCATTCCCGAGGCCGTCGGCGACGACGTCGAATGGGTGGTGCTGTGCTCGGAGGGCTACACCTCCAGCCTCGCGGCCGCCGCGCTGCAGGACCTCGGGCTCGCGAAGGCAACCGACGTCATCGGCGGCTACCAGGCGCTCAAGGCGAACGGCGTGCTGCCCCGACTCGACTGATCACTCGTCGGAGCGCAACATCGGCCGCAGCCGTTCGGTCTTCTCCGGCGTCCAGCCCGGCGGCCGCAGGATCGCCGCCCAGGCGTTCGCGACGTCGCGCACGTAGACGTGCCCGTGCCCGTCGGGAACGTCGACGGCGACGGCCATGTCGGCCGACACCTGCAGGAACGTCACGACCGGAATCCACTCCATCTCCGGCGAAACGTCTTGGCCCCGCGGTTCGGCGAGCCAGTCGGGCCTTTGAAACAGCAGATCCGGTGTCCACCACGCGATGGGGTCCGAGGCGTGCTGCAGATACACCACGCGCGGCTCGCCCCACGGGTCCGCGGGCCGGTTGAGGTTCTCCGCGCGCGCGGCGAAGCGCACGTTCTCGCCCCGGTCGTAGATCGGCAGCCACTCCGGTGACCCGGGGTCGCGGTTGGCGGTCAGATCCGTCCAGATCGTGTTGTTGAACGTGGGTCCGGAGAACAGCGCGCCGTCGGTGCGGGCCACCAGGTTGTTGAGCGCCAGGAACGGTGCCTCGCCACCGAAGGAGCCCAGGCTCTCGCCGAACACCACCAGGCGTGGGCGCTGGTCCTCCGGCAGAGCGCGCACCAGTTCGTCGACCGCCTCGAACAGTGCCTGGCCGGCCTGGCGCGCGTTCTCCTTGTCCACCAGGAACGACAGCCAGCTCGGCAGGAACGAGTACTGCATCGACACGATCGCGGTGTCGCCGTTGAACATGTACTCCAGCGCGGTGGCCTCGGCCTCGTTGATCCAGCCCGTCCCGGTGGTGGTGGCGACCGCGATCACTCGGCGCTGCAGGCCGCCGGTGCGGACCAGTTCGCGCGCCGCCAGCGCCGCGGTGGCCTTGATGCCGTCGGCCGAATTCAGTCCCGCATAAGCGCGGATCGGCTCGACGGCGTTGCCGCCGTTGAAGGCGTTCAGCTGCTGCACCGTCGGACCGTTCGCCATGAACATCCGGCCCTGGTGGCCCAGCGACTCCCAGCTCACCAGCGAGCCGGGACCGCCGGACCGCAAACCCGTCGTCGGCGCCGCGATGTCCGGGTCGGTCTCGTCGTTGGCGGCCGAGAACGTCGAGTTGATGACGTCCATCGCCACCCGCGCGACCACGCCGTTGAGCAGGGCGATGGTCAGCGCCAGCAGCGCCGTCACCGTCACGACGGCCGAAACCCGGGGCGGCGCAATGCGATCGAGCTTGGCGTCGAGGAACCGGACCAGGCGGCCGATGAGCTGGCCGACCTCCACGAACGCGAACAGGAAGACGATCGACAGCACGGCCGTGAGCGGGTGGTCCCAGAACGTCATGCGCGGCACGCCCATCAGGTCGCGGACGTCGTCCTGCCACTGGTGGAACCAGACGATCGCCAGCGCCTGGCCGATGACCGCCACGACGATCAGGGCGAGCCAGGCCCGCGGCGGTGCGTGCGGCGAGCTGTCCTTCGACCGCATGAACCGGACCAGCCAGACGCCGAAGACGCCGAGGCCGTAGCCGAAAGCGCCTGCGGCGCCGCTGACGAGACCCTGGAACAGTGGTCCGCGCGGCAGCAGCGACGGTGACAGCGACAGCCAGATGAACACCAGGCCGGTGGCCGTGCCGAAGAAGGTGTAGTGCCGCAGCCACCAGGCAGGCTGCGCGGGTGCCGCGGTGTCGGGCTCGACCGGCACGACGGGCTCCTGCGGAGAGGCCTTGGTGTCGGTGTCGGTCACCCGCGAATGCTAACGGTGGCGGAACTCCGGCGTGCGCTTCTCGACGAACGCCGCCATCCCCTCGGTCTGGTCCTCGGTGGCGAAGGACGAGTGGAACAGCCGCCGCTCGTAGAGCAGACCCTCGGACAGCGTGGTCTCGAACGCCCGGTCGACGGCCTCCTTCGCCATCCGCGCCGCCGACAGCGACATGCCGGCGATCGTCGCGGCGACGGCGTTGGCCTCGTCGAGCAGCGCGTCCGCGGGGACGACGCGGGACACCAGCCCGGCGCGCTCGGCCTCCTCGGCGTCCATGTTCCGGCCGGTGAGGATGAGGTCCATCGCCTTGGCCTTGCCGATCGCGCGGGTGAGGCGCTGGCTGCCGCCCATGCCGGGCAGCACGCCGAGCTTGATCTCCGGCTGCCCGAACTTCGCCGTGTCCGCGGCGATCAGGACGTCGCACATCATCGCCAGCTCGCAACCGCCGCCCAGCGCGTAGCCCGCCACCGCGGCGATGGTCGGCGTCCGCGTCGCGGCGAAGTCGGCCCACGGCGCGAAGAAGTCGCGCGCGAAGACGTCGGCGAAGGACAGGTCCGCCATCTCCTTGATGTCGGCACCCGCCGCGAACGCCCGCTCGCTGCCCGTGAGGATGATCGCGCCGACGCCCGGGTCGGCGTCGAGTTCGGCTGCCGCGCCGGTGACCTCGGCCATCACCTGGCTGTTGAGCGCGTTCAGTGCCTTGGGCCGGTTGAGCGTGATGGTCGCGACGCGGTCGGTCCGCGTCACCAGGATGGTCTCGTAGCTCATGACTCGGCTCCTTCTCGCTGCGGTCCTCGTTCGTCCCTCACTGCGATCCTCACTCGTCGTCACCGTCGTAGTCGCTCATGTTCACTCCTGTCCGGGGAAGGTCAAATCGGGGTCGGCGGAGTCGAAGTAGGCCTCGACGTCATCCTCGGAGCACTGCTCGAGGGTGGCGGGCTTCCACTGCGGATTGCGGTCCTTGTCCACGAGCAGCGCGCGGATGCCCTCGACCAGGTCGTGCGAGGCGAGCGCCGCGACCGACGTCCGGAACTCCTGTCGCAGCACGTCTTCGAGCGTGTCGAGGTCGGCGGCGCGGCGCACGGCGGCGAGGGTCACCGACAGCGCGATCGGTGAGCGGGACGCGATGAGGTCCGCGGCGGCGGTCGCGGGCTCGCTGCCCTGGCTGCGCAGCGCGGCGAGGACGTCGCTCACCGACGCGCCGGCGTAACACTCGTCGATCCAGTCCCGGTGCGCGAGTAGCGGACTCGCGGGAGGTTCGACGGCATGGGTGGCCAGGGCCGCGTCGACGCCGTCGGCGACCACCGCGGCGGCGAATGCATCGAGCGCGTCGTGCGGGACGAGGTGGTCGGCGAAGCCCATCGCGACCGCGTCGGCCCCGGTGAACGGTGCGCCGGTGAGCGCCGCGTGCAGACCCAGCCGGCCCGGCGCCCGCGAGAGCAGGTAGGTGCCGCCGACGTCGGGGATGAAGCCGATGCCGACCTCGGGCATGCCGACCTTGGTGGTGTCGGTGACGACGCGGACGCTGCCGTGCGCGCTCACCCCGACGCCGCCGCCCATCACGATGCCGTCCATCACCGCGACGTACGGCTTCGGATAGTTCGCGATGCGGGCGTTGAGGACGTACTCGTCGTGCCAGAAGGCGCGGGTCTTGGCACCGCCCACCTGGGCGTCGTGGTAGATCGCGACGACGTCACCACCGGCGCACAGCCCGCGCTCACCGGCGCCGGTCAGCAGCACGGTGTGCACGGCGTCGTCGTCGGCCCAGCGTTCCAACGCCTTCGCGATCCCGGCGACCATGTGGTCGGTGAGCGAGTTGATCGCCTTGGGCCTGTTGAGCGTCAGCCGTCCGACGCCGTTCTCGACACTTACTAGGAGATCCTCGTTTTCCGCCACGCCTGCAATCTAGATCGTCGGCCTGCGGAGCCGGGCGACGGGTGCCGCCCGCCTGAGAGGTTTCACAGCATTCTCGCAATATTCGGCCGACGAAAGTCGACGCCGGGGAACCATGTCTGCCACGCTGGTCGTTGATGAGGTGTTCGTCAGCAGACGACACCAGAGCACAGGAGAGGATCCGACGGTGCGCGAGAGCAGCAACCCGGTGTTCCGTTCGCTGCCCAAGGGGCAGCAGGGCGGATACGCGCAGTTCGGTACCGGAGCAGCCGGCTACGGTGCCCAGGCGGTACACGCCGACCCCTACACGGCGCAGCAGTACCCCGATCAGCGGCAGACGGGCGTGTCCCGGCCGCTGACCATCGATGACGTCGTCACCAAGACGGGCATCACGCTGGCCGTCCTCTCGGCGGTCGCGGTCGTGTCCTACTTCCTGGTGGCATCCAACCTGTCCCTGGCGGCGCCGTTCGCGCTCGTCGGCGGCCTGGGCGGCTTCGTCCTCGTGATGATCGCGACGTTCGGCCGCAAGCAGGACAGCCCCGCCATCGTGCTGTCCTACGCGGCGCTCGAGGGCCTGTTCCTCGGCTCGATCTCGTTCATCCTGGCCAACCTGGTGGTGTCCGGCGCCAATGCCGGCGCCCTGATCAGCCAAGCGATCCTGGGCACGATCGGCGTCTTCGTCGGCATGCTGGTGGTCTACAAGACCGGCGCCATCCGCGTCACCCCGAAGTTCACCCGCATGCTGGTCGCCGGCATGTTCGGCGTGCTGATCCTGGCGCTGGGCAACCTGGTGCTGGGCATGTTCGGCGTCGGCGGCGGTGAGGGCCTCGGCCTGCGCAGCGGCGGACCCATCGCGATCATCTTCTCGCTGGTCTGCATCGCGCTCGCGGCGTTCAGCTTCCTGCTGGACTTCGACGCGGCCGATCAGATGATCCGCGCCGGTGCGCCGGAGAAGGCCGCCTGGGGCGTCGCCCTCGGCCTGACCGTCACCCTGGTGTGGCTGTACCTCGAGATCCTGCGGCTGCTGTCGTACTTCAACAGCGACTAGTAGCCCTACCCCGAGAGCCCGGCACGTGTCCCGTGCCGGGCTTTCGCCTTTTCGGGGGGGCTTGGGGGCCTGGAGTGCTTGGAGTGCTTTGGGTGCGCCGAGACTGCTAACAGATCGCGATTCATCCACAGATTGCGATCTGACAGCAGACTCGGCGCAAGGGTTGGGGCGACGGTGGACGCGTGTACATCCACCGCCAGCCCTTCCTCGGCAGTGAGGCATTCGACAGTGGTCTCGTCCGCAAGCACGAGCTGCGCCGTGACTACGTCCTGCTCTTCCCCGATGTATATCTCCACCGCGACGTCACGCCGACACTGACGCACCGGGCACGCGCCGCGTGGCTGTGGTCGCATCGTGAGGGCGTACTCGCCGGGCTGACGGCGTCCGCGATGCATGGCGCGAAATGGGTCGACGATGCGCTTCCGGTGGAAGTGATCTGGCCGAACGCCCGCCGGCCGGAGGGGCTGCGCACGTACGACTATCGCCTGCACCAGGACGAGTACACGTCCGTGGCCGACATGCGCATCACCACCGTCACGCGGACGGCGTTCGACATCGGCCGACGCCGGAGCTTCCTGGACGCGGTGTGCCGACTGGATGCTCTCGGCAACGCCACCCGATTCGACGTCGATGACGTGCTTGCACTGGCGAAGCGGCATCGCGGTGCGCGCCGCGTGCGCCAACTCGTCGCGGCGCTCGCCATCCACGACGCCGGGGCGGAGTCGCCGAAGGAGACGTGGTTGCGACTCGTGCTACTCGACGCCGGCTTCCCACGTCCGCGGACGCAGATCCCCGTGCTCGGTGTCAACGGACGGGCCCGCTATTACCTCGACATGGGGTGGGACGACGTATCCGTCGCCGTGGAGTACGACGGCGAGCACCACCGCACCGACCGGGCGAGCTATCGACACGACATCATCCGCATGGAGTACTTGCAATCGCTCCGGTGGCGGGTCGTCCGCGTGACCGCCGACGACCGCGCACCTGACATCGTGCGGCGTGTGCACGCAGCTCGAACACCGAGACTGCTGTGAGATCGCAGTTCAGGCCGCGAACGCGATCTCACAGCAGTCTCGGCGAAGGGAGGGGGGGATTTAAGAGAGGCGCTCCACGACCATCGCCATGCCCTGGCCGCCGCCGACGCACATCGACTCGATGCCGAAGGTCTTGTCGTGGGTGGCGAGGTTGTTGAGCAGGGTGGCGGTGATGCGGGCGCCGGTCATGCCGAAGGGGTGGCCGAGGGCGATGGCGCCACCGGAGACGTTCAGCTTGTCCTCGTCGATGCCGAGTTCGCGTGCCGAGCCGAGCACCTGGACGGCGAAGGCCTCGTTGATCTCGACGAGGTCGATGTCGGAGATCTGCTTGCCCGCCTTGCCGAGCGCCTTGCGGATCGCCTCGATCGGGCCGAGGCCCATGATCTCCGGCGACAGGCCGGACACGCCCGTCGACACGATGCGGGCGAGCGGCGTCAGGCCCAGCTCCTTGGCCTTCGTGTCGCTCATGATGACCACGGCGGCGGCACCGTCGTTCAGCGGGCAGGCGTTGCCGGCGGTGATGGTGCCGTTGGGCCGGAACACCGGCTTCAGCTGGCTGACCTTCTCGTAGCTGGTGCCCGCACGCGGGCCGTCGTCGGTGGTGACGGTGGTGCCGTCGGGCAGCGTGACCGGGGAGATCTCGCGCTCGAAGAAGCCGCTCTTGATCGCGTCCTCGGCCCGGTTCTGCGACCGCACGCCCCAGTGGTCCTGATCCTCGCGGCTGATGCCGGTGTGCAGCGCGACGTTCTCGGCGGTCTGACCCATGGCGATGTAGACGTCGGGAACCAGCCCGTCCTCGCGCGGGTCGTGCCACTCGTCGGCACCCTCGGCTTGCTTTGCCGTGCGCGCCTGCGCCTCGTCGAAGAGCGCGTTCTTGCTGTTCGGCGCACCGTCGGCTGCGCCGACGCCGAAGCGCGACACCGTCTCGACGCCGGCCGAGATGAACACGTCGCCCTCGCCGGCCTTGATCGCGTGGAACGCCATGCGGGTGGTCTGCAGCGACGAGGAGCAGTACCGGTTCACCGTGGTGCCGGGCAGGAAGTCGTAGCCGAGTTCGACGGCGACGGCGCGGGCGATGTTGTAGCCGGCCTCACCGGCGGGCTGCGCGCAGCCCATCATGAGGTCGTCGATGTCGCGCGGGTCCAGCGACGGCACCTTGTCGAGCGCGGCGCGCACCATCTGCGCGGCGAGGTCGTCGGGACGCATGGTGGCCAGCGACCCCTTGACGGCCCGGCCGATCGGCGAGCGGGCAGTGGCGACGATGACGGCTTCGGGCATGGGGTCTCCTAGGCGGGAACGGCGCGGGATGCGCCGGCTGGTCGAGAGCTGATCCGAACCTAGCCCGTCGCCGGAGCGACGATCGGCGCGGGTACGCCCGTGGTGCGCCGCCACAGCCGGCTGACGCTGCTCAGCCGGGCCAGCAACGGGCCGCCGTCGGCCGAGCGGGACTCCAGCGGCTCGTCGGTCTCGGTCTCCGACGAGCAGACCTCGAGCGCCTCGCACAGCGCGGGCAGCAGCTGCTGGGCGGCCAGGGCGTAGCCCGCCGCCGACGGGTGGAACATGTCGGAGGAGAACAGCACCTCGGGCGCCTTGTAGAACTCCGGCGCCAGCAGGTCGGAGAAGGGGACCGGCACGCCGCCCGCGCTGCGCACCGCGGCGGCTTGCAACCGCGCCAGTCGCAGCCCCCGGGTCCGGGCGACGAGCCGCAGCGGCTGTGGGATGGCGGTGATGACGCCGAAGTCCGGGCAGGTGCCGACGACGACGACGGCGCCGCTGGCACGCAGCCGGGCCACCGCCGCGCCCACCCGGCGGGCCGACGGCGTGAGGCCGTTGACGGCGGTGACGTCGTTGGCGCCGATCATCACGACCGCCGCGTCGGGCGGGGGGCCGGCCACGAACATCGCGTCGATCTGCCCGGACAAACCCTTCGACGTGGCGCCGACGATCGCCTTGGTGCTGAGTCGGATCCGCTTGCCGGACTCCGCCGCGAGGCCGCGGGCGATGAGGACGCCGGGCACCTCGTCGGCGTTCGTGCAGCCGTAGCCGGTGGCGGTCGAGTCGCCGAAGATCATCAGGTGCAGGTCGAAGGGGACCCCGCGGAACCACTTCTCCACCGGGCCGCCGTCGGGGGAGTAGACGCCGTCCGCGCGCGGCGGGACGTCCCACGCCTTCGGGATGATCTGCCGGGCTTGGTCGGCCTGCCCGCTCAGGAGCATGCGGAGGCCGTAGTAGCCCGACCCCAGCGTGGCGGCCGCCGCCACGGCGACGGTCGACGTACGAGCCCCCCGGGATGGTTTGCCCACGCAGTCAGTTTAGAACGGCGATCCACGGGTTACAGAGAGCGCACCCGAGGGGACGGTTACGTTGCGGTATCAACTCCGGAACGAAGAGGTTCTCGCAATCGACGGACGAATCGGGCCGTGCCAAGCTAAATTACCTGGTCAGGCTAAGTAATAGCAGGAACAGGCTCTACATCGGCGTAGAAGGTGGTGGCGATGACGGCACCGAGCAAGGTCCCCGGCGTAGCTGGTCCGCGGGTCGGTCCAGCTAGGGCGCACAAGGGCCGACGGTTCCCGGTCAGTGACGGAGCGCCGGTCGAGGTGGTCGAAGACGGTCCGAGTCTGGCTGCCCGGCTGTTTGCCCTGGGCGCCTCGCTGACCATCAAGCCAACCCTCGTCGTCGGTAGCCTCGCGCCGCGTCTGCCCTGGCCGTGGGGAGTGCTGGACTTCGCGGCCCGTGCACTGCGTCCGGCGCCGGGCACCATTCGCGCGACGATCTCGCTGCCGAACTGCACCGCGCAGTTGGTGCGCGCGGCCGGCGTCCTCCCCGCCGACGGCAAGCGCAGCGTCGTGCTCTACCTGCACGGCGGCGCGTTCCTGACCTGCGGCGTCAACACCCACGGGCGGATGGTGACGGCGCTGTCCAAGTTCTCCGACAGCCCCTGCCTGGTGGTCAACTACCGGATGATCCCCAAGCATTCGATCGGCCAGGCGCTCGAGGACTGCCACGACGCCTACCGCTGGCTGCGCCTCAAGGGCTACGAGCCGGACCAGATCGTGCTGGCGGGCGACTCCGCCGGCGGGTACCTGTCGCTCGCGCTGGCCGAGAAGCTGCAGCTCGAGGGTGAGCTGCCCGCCGCGGTGGTCACCATGTCGCCGCTGTTCGAACTCGACAACGAGGGCCGGGCCCAGCACCCGAACATCCGCACCGACGCGATGTTCCCGCCGCAGGCGTTCGGCGCGCTGATCGAGTTGATCGAGGCGGCCAACGCCAAGCAGGGCGAGGACGTCTACGAGCCGCTCGACCACATCGAGCCCGGTCTGCCCCGCACGCTGATCCACGTGTCCGGCTCGGAGGTGCTGCTCAGCGATGCACGCAAGGCCGCGCACATGCTCGCCGCGGTCGGCGTCCCCGTCGAGGTCCGGGTCTGGCCCGGTCAGATGCACGTCTTCCAGATCGGCGGCCCGGCGGTCAAGGAGGCGACGCGGTCGCTCAAGCAGATCGGCGACTACATTCGCGAGGCCACTTGGTGAGGAGTTCGCGGGCCTGACACGATGGACCCATGCGGATCGCGGGCCACGTCAGTGAACTCATCGGCAACACCCCCCTGGTACGGCTGACCTCCGTTGTGCCCGAGGGGTCCGGTCTCGTCGCCGCGAAGGTCGAGTACCTGAACCCGGGCGGCAGCTCCAAGGACCGCATCGCCATCAAGATGATCGACGCGGCCGAGGCGAGTGGCGAACTCAAGCCCGGCGGCACCATCGTCGAACCGACGTCCGGCAACACCGGCGTCGGACTGGCGCTCGTCGCGCAGCAGCGCGGGTACAAGTGCATCTTCGTCTGCCCGGACAAGGTCAGCGAGGACAAGCGAAACGTGTTGCGCGCGTACGGCGCCGAGGTGGTCGTGTGCCCGACCGCGGTTGCGCCGGACGACCCGGACAGCTACTACAGCGTCTCCAACAGGCTCACCACGGAGATCGACGGCGCGTGGAAGCCCGACCAGTACTCCAACCCGATGGGCCCGGAGAGCCACTACGAGACCACTGGCCCCGAGATCTGGGCCGACACCGACGGCAAGATCACGCACTTCGTCGCGGGCGTCGGCACCGGCGGCACCATCACCGGGACCGGGCGCTACCTCAAGGAGGTGTCCGGAGGCCGGGTGAAGATCATCGGCGTCGACCCCGAGGGTTCGGTCTACTCGGGCGGCACCGGGCGCCCCTACCTGGTCGAGGGCGTCGGCGAGGACTTCTGGCCCTCGGCCTACGACCCGGCCGTGCCGGACGAGATCATCGCGGTGTCGGATGCGGACTCCTTCGAGATGACCCGGCGCCTCGCCCGCGAGGAGGCGCTGCTGGTCGGTGGGTCCTGCGGCATGGCGGCCGTCGGGGCGATCCGGGTCGCCGAGCGCGAGGGCCCGGACGCCGTGGTCGTGGTGCTGCTCCCCGACGGTGGGCGCGGCTACCTGTCCAAGGTCTTCAACGACGCGTGGATGTCGTCCTACGGGTTCCTGCGGACCCGACTCGACGGCTCGGTGCAGCAGCCCACGGTGGGAGACGTGTTGCGCGGCAAGTCCGGTGCGCTGCCGGACCTGGTGCACACCCACCCGGCGGAGACGGTGCGCGACGCGGTCGGCATCCTGCGGGAGTACGGGGTGTCGCAGATGCCGGTGGTCGGCGCCGAGCCGCCGGTGATGGCCGGCGAGGTCGCCGGCAGCGTGTCCGAACGCGACCTGCTCTCAGCGGTTTTCGAAGGCCGGGCCAAGCTCGCCGACGCGGTGGCCGATCACATGGGTCCGCCGCTGCCGCTGATCGGTGCCGGCGAGCTGGTGAGCACGGCCGCCAAGGCGCTGCGCGAGTGCGACGCCGTCATGGTGGTGGAGGAGGGCAAGCCGGTGGGCGTCCTGACCCGGCACGACCTGCTCGGCTTCCTGTCCGACGGCAACACGCGGCGCTGAACAGGCGTTTCGCCGTCGTCCGCACACGCGAAAGCCGTTAGCTCGCGTAAGGATTGCGGCTACCCCGCCGAAATGTCAGTGGCTGCCGAACTTCGATTCTTGTCCGCTTTTCCGACGCGGTTCTCAGGTAGGGTTACACCGCTTGGTCCCCGCTGACGCAACGGAAGGCGCCCATGACGGAGCACCCGCCACCTGTCTGGGGGAACGCCGCCCCGCCGCCGAGTTCCGCTGCGTCCCTGCCCGGCCCCGGCCCGGGCCTGCCGGCCGAGGCCTACACCCCGTGGTTCACGCGTGTCCTCGCCTGGATCATCGACTACGTCCCCGCAGCCCTCATCACCGGAATCGGCTATGCCCTCCTCGCTGCGACGCGGGACTGCGTGACGCTGGGGCAGTCCGAGTACGGCGACCTGTTCGGTGACGCCTACTCCGACGCCCAGGTGTGTGGCGCGAGTACGACGGGGCAGGCGTCGATCGTCGTGTTCTCGCTGCTGACACTGGCCTACGTCCTGTGGAACTACGGATACCGGCAGGGGCGAACGGGCTCCAGCGTCGGCAAGTCTATCCTCGGGTTCCGGGTGGTCAGTGAGAAGACGTGGCAGCCAATCGGATTCGGGCCGTCCATGCTGCGCCAGATCGCGCACGTCCTCGACTCGATCGTCTGCTACGTCGGCTACCTGTTCCCACTGTGGGACGCCAAGCGCCAGACCTTCGCCGACAAGATCATGTCCACCGTCTGCGTACCGCTGTAACCCACCCAATCCGTCGCCGGCGCCCGTTGCGGGTCGGAGACATCGGCAGTCGACAGGAGTGAGCACCTCATGACACAACGTCCCGGCAATTACCCGCCGCCCCAAGGCGGCGGCTACGAACCGCAGCAGCCCCCGCAGGCCGGCGGCAACGAGCCGCCCCCGGGCTACCAGCCGCCGCCCCCCGGCTACCAGCCGCCGCCTCCCGGGTATCAGTCCCCGCCTCCCGGATATCAGCCGCCGCCTCCGCCGCCCGGCAGCTATCCTCCTCCGCCGCAGGGCAACTACCCGCCCCCGCCGCCTCCCGGTGGCGCGTACCCGCCCCCGCCGCCCGGGGGCTACCCTCCTCCGCCGCAGGGCAACTACCCGCCGCCGCCCGCACCCGGGTACGGCGCCGGCGGCTTCGGCGGCCAGCAGCAGCCCTACTCCGTGGGCGAGGCCTTCGGCTGGGCGTGGAACAAGTTCAGCAAGAACGCCGTCGCACTGATCGTCCCGACGCTGGTCTACGCCATCGTCCTCGGCATCGTGTACGGCATCATCACCGCCGCGACGGCCGCGCTCGGCTCCGACGGGACCAGCACCTACGAGTCCTACGAGAGCGGCGTCAGCTTCTCCTACAGCAGCGGACTGAGCACCGGCGGCATCATCACGATGGTGATCGGCTACCTCATCCTGTTCGTGGTGGCCGGCGCAATCGCGTCCGCGTACTACGGCGGACTGCTCGACATCGCCAACGGCCAGCCGGTGACCATCGGCTCGTTCTTCAAGCCGCGCAACGTCGGCAGCGTGCTGCTGGCCAGCCTGCTGGTCGGCATCGCGACGTCGATCGGCTCGGCGCTGTGCGTCATCCCCGGCCTCATCGTGTCGATCTTCGCCTTCTACACCACGGTGTCGATCGTCGACCGCAACCTGTCGCCGATCGACGGCATCAAGACCAGCATCGACATCACGAAGTCCCACTTCGTCCCGACGCTGCTGGCGTGGTTGATCTACGCGGTGACGCTGTTCGTCGGCGCGCTGGTGTGCGGCGTCGGCCTGCTGGTCGCCGCGCCCGTCGCCGCGCTGTTCCTGGTGTACACCTACCGCCGCCTCACCGGTGGGCAGGTGGCGCCGGTCACGCAGTGACCCGGCCCTGACGCCGAACCGTCGGCCCCGCGGTGTCTCGCCGCGGGGCCGACGTGTTTCGATGGAGACCCGAGCCCGGAAGGGGAAGCGCAGTGGTCGTTCCGACCGATGTCCGGTACGCGCCGTGGCCGCGGCGTGCGGGCGCCTTCGTCCTCGACCTGCTGCCGGTCGCGGTGCTGTTCGGCCTCGCGCTGGGCGTGCTGTGGCTGACCCGCAACCGCGCGTGCGATGCCGACACCTCCGCCCTGGACCTCGGCGCCGAGTGCGCCAACGGCATCAGTCCGCTGGGATCGCTGGCCTACGGCCTGGTTTGGCTACTGGCCGTCGGCTACCTGGTGTGGAACGCCGGCTGGCGACAGGGCCGGCGCGGCGCGACGGTCGGCAAGTCGGCGTTCGGCCTGTACGTCGTCGGAGCGGAAACCGGTGCGCCGGTAGGTTTCTGGTGGGCACTGGCACGAACGGCGGGACAACTGCTCAACGTCGTCACGCTGGGGCTGGGGTTCCTGTGGCCGCTGTGGGACCGGCGCAACCAGAGTTTCGCCGACAAGCTCGCGGCGACGGTCTGCGTCAGCGGAACGCGCTGACCCCCGTCAGCGCCTCGCCGATCACCAGCTGGTGCACCTCCGAGGTGCCCTCGTAGGTCAGCACCGACTCCAGGTTGTTGGCATGCCGGATCACCGGGTACTCGAGCGTGATGCCGTTCGCGCCCAACAGGGTTCGGCACTGGCGCGCGATCTTCAGCGCCTCGCGCACGTTGTTCAGCTTGCCGACGCTGACCTGCTCGGGCCGGATCTTGCCGTCGTCCTTCAGCCGTCCCAGGTGCAGCGCGAGCAGTTGCGCCTTGCCCAGCTCGACGGCCATGTCGGCGATCTTCGCCTGGGACAGCTGATAGGCGGACAGCGGCTTGTCGAAGACCTCGCGGGTGCCGACGTAGTCGAGCGTGGCCTCCAGACAGTCCCGGGCCGCGCCCACCGCGCCGAAGACGATGCCGAAGCGCGCCTCGGACAGGCATGCCAACGGGCCCGAGAGCCCGCGTGCGCCGGGCAGTTTCGCGTCCTCGGGGAGGCGGACGTCGTCGAGGCTGAACTCCGATGTGACCGACGCCCGCAGCGACATCTTGTGCGTCATCTCGCGCGCGCTGAACCCGGGCGTCGACGTCGGCACCGCGAAGCCGATCACGCCTTCCTCGGCGCGCGCCCACACGACCGCCACGTCGGCGATCGACGCGTTGGTGATCCACATCTTCGAGCCGTTGAGGATCCAGTCCGAACCGTCGCGCCGCGCGGTGGTCCGCATGCCGCCGGGGTTGGAGCCGAAGTCCGGCTCGGTGAGGCCGAAGCAGCCGATCAGCTCGCCGGCGGCCATCCCGGGCAGCCACTCCTCGCGCTGCTCTTCGCTGCCCCAGTGGTGGATCGCGAACATCGCCAGCGACCCCTGCACCGAGACCAGGCTGCGCAACCCGCTGTCGACGGCCTCCAACTCCTGACACACCAGGCCGTACGCGGTGGCGCTCGAGCCGCTGCAGCCGTAGCCCGTCAGATGCATGCCGAGCAGGCCGAGCTTGCCGATCTCCACCGCGAGATCGCGGACCGGTACCTCGCCGGACTCGAACCACTGCGCCACGTGCGGGCGCAGGCGCTGCTCGCCGAACTCACGGACCATGGCCCGCACCTCGAGGTCCTCGGGAGTCAGCAGCGAGTCGAGGTCGAGGAGGCTTTCGATCGTGGCGGTCGCA
The DNA here is from genome assembly GCF_008329645.1 of Mycolicibacterium grossiae. NCBI lineage: Bacteria > Bacillati > Actinomycetota > Actinomycetes > Mycobacteriales > Mycobacteriaceae > Mycobacterium > Mycolicibacterium grossiae. The sequence goes on along the minus strand of NZ_CP043474.1, from coordinate 5,550,979 downwards.
GACGTGGACATGGGTCAGTTCTACACCGCTACCCTGAAGCATCATGAGCGAAAGGCGCAGCGCAGCGGATCACTACCGGGCCTTCGGTCCGGCCACCCGGGCGATCCACGCGGGATACCGGCCCGACCTGGCGACCGGTGCGGTCAACGCGCCCATCTACGCCAGCTCGACGTTCGCCCAGGACGGCGTCGGCGGGCTGCGCAGTGGGTACGAGTACGCGCGCACCGGCAACCCGACCCGCACGGCGCTCGAGGGGGTGCTCGCCGCGGTCGAGGGTGGTGACTACGGTCGGGCGTTCGCCTCGGGCATGGCCGCCACCGACTGCGCGCTGCGGGCGATCCTGCGGCCCGGTGACCACGTCGTCATCCCCAACGACGCGTACGGCGGCACCTTCCGGTTGATCGACAAGGTCTTCACGCAGTGGGGCATCGAATACTCGCCCGCCATGCAGTCCGACCTCGACTCGGTGCGCGCCGCGGTGACGCCGAAGACGAAGCTGATCTGGGTCGAGACGCCCACCAACCCGCTGCTGACGATCGCCGACATCGCCGGGATCGCGGAGCTGGCCGCCCCCGACGGGGTGAAGGTGCTGGTGGACAACACGTTCGCCTCGCCGGCGCTGCAGCAGCCGCTGGCCCTGGGCGCCGACGTGGTGCTGCACTCCACCACCAAGTACATCGGCGGGCACTCCGACGTCGTCGGCGGAGCGCTGGTGACCAACGACGAGGAACTCGACGCCGCCTTCGGCTTCCTGCAGAACGGCTCCGGCGCCGTGCCCGGCCCGTTCGACGCGTACCTCACGATGCGCGGTCTGAAGACCCTCGTGCTGCGCATGCAGCGGCACAGCGACAACGCCGCCACGGTCGCGGAGTTCCTGGCCGAGCATCCCGCCGTGACCACCGTGCTGTACCCCGGGCTGCCCGGGCACCCCAACCACGACGTCGCCGCGCGGCAGATGTCCGGGTTCGGCGGCATGATCTCGATCCGCTTGGCCGGCGGTCGCGCGGCGGCCCTCGAGCTGTGCGCCCGCACCGAGGTGTTCATCCTCGCCGAGTCGCTCGGCGGGGTGGAGTCGCTGATCGAGCATCCCGGCGCGATGACGCACGCGTCCACCGCGGGCTCCCAGCTCGAGGTCCCCGAGGACCTGGTCCGGCTGTCGGTCGGCATCGAGGACGTCGGCGATCTGATCGCCGACCTGGACGCGGCGCTGCAGCAGCGCTGACGGCCCGGTTCTAGGAGAGGGCCGACCGCACTGCCGACGCGGTGACCGCGAGGTTCATCTCCGGCAGGCCGGTGGGGGATTCGTCGACCCAGCTGCCGCTCGCGATCTCGCTGGCCCGGGCGTGCACCCAGCGCCAGCCGCGGTCGTTGAGGCTCAGCAGGGCGCCGAGTCCGTCCGCCGCATGCAGCAGCGTCACGATCGCCGCCGTCGACGGAGCCGGTGCGGCGCCGTCGAACAGCGCGCCCAGCACGGCGGCCCGCGCGGCGCCCACCCGGGCGCGGTCGGCGATCGGCCAGGCGAACTCCCGCGGCCCGACGGGCACCCGAGTGACGACGCCCAGCCGTTCGAGGTGTGCGGCCACCCGGTCCTGGGCGCCCTTGCGGAGCTTCGCCACCGCGGTCTTCGCCCGTAGCGGCTTGCGCGTCAGCAGCTCGACCGCGGGCGCGACGACCGGATCGACCGGGCCCGGCGCGGCCAACGCCAGCAGGTGGCCGGTGTCGGCGGGATCGCCGGGGCCGGCGGGACGGATGCGGCACGCGTGCGCGAGGTCCAGCAGCATGGCGCCCGAGAGCAACCGACCGCGACGGTCCGGCTCGAGGGCCGGTTGAGCTGCGGCGTTGTCGAGCAGGAGCAGGAACAGGTCCTCTGCGATCCGCGCCACGACAGGGACCGTAGAGCAGCCGACGGTCCCGGTCCAACCCGCCTTGGGGCGCCGGGGCGGAAGGGCTCCGGGCCGGTGGGGCTAGGGGCGGTAGGGCTCGGCCTTGACCAGCGTCACCTTGATGGTGTTGCCGTTGGGCACGGTGTACTCGCGCGTCTCGCCGACCTTCGCGTCGAGCAGCGCACCGCCGAGCGGCGAGTTGGGGGAGTACACCTCGATCTTGCCGTCGCTGACGCCCTCCTGGCGGGTGGCGATCAGGAAGGTCTCCTCGTCGGACTCGTCGCCGTCGTAGTACACGGTGACGACCGAGCCGGGCAGGGCGATGCCGGACTGCTTGGGCGCCTCGCCGACCTTGGCGCTGTTCAGCAGCTCCTGCAGCTGGCGGATGCGGGCCTCCTGCTGGCCCTGCTCTTCGCGGGCGGCGTGGTAGCCGCCGTTCTCGCGGAGGTCGCCCTCCTCGCGGCGGTCGTTGATCTCGGCCGCGATCACGGGGCGGTTGGCGATCAGCTCGTCGAGTTCCGCCTTGAGCCGGTCGTGCGACTCCTGGGTCAGCCAGGTCACCTGGGTGTCGGTCATCTCGTCGCGCTCCTGTCTTGGTCTTTCGCGCTCGGTTCGTCTAGCGCGGTCGGTTGTGGTCGTCGAAGCCGTGTGTTGCCGCGATCACAGCCGTTGCCCCCCACGCAAATGCAGCAATACACGGCCCATAGCGGAACCGTGTATGCGCCAATGATACCACCGCGAGGTCAACCGCTTTTCACGGTTTCGCTGCGCGGCGTTGGTCGAATGGTCGCCGACGCGCCGCCCCGGGCGGTCCGCCCACAGGCCCCGGCGCTAGCCGGCCGGCGGCGCCTGCGACGGCGTGACCAGGTAGGACGGCACGTCGGTGCCGCATCCGTAGACGTCGCCGACGGCCGGCTCGCGGGTGGTCTTCACGATGGTGGTCACCTGCACGGTGTCCCGATCCGACGGCGGTACCAGCAGTTCACGACGGCCCACCTCGCTGCCGTCGACCGAGCGGGCGCGCACGATGCACACCACCGGCTGGGCGGGGTCCTGCCGGGTGACGCCGATCGTCACCTCGGCGGTGTGTCCGTCGATCAGGCGGTAGGCGCTGAGTTCGCCCTTCACCTCGGCCGTGCCGAGACGCTGGTAGCCGATGAGTGCGATCACCACGCCCACCGCGACGATGAGCAGCGTCAGCCCGATCGCGATGCGGCGCCGGGCGCGGCGCGACAGACGCTGACGCCCGTAGCGGGCGGCGGGGCGCTCGATCATGGGGCCCTTCGGGTGCGCGGGGACGGGTTGAGTTCGGACGCGCGGACTCGGACTGGAACTATAGGACGTCAGGACGCGTTGCAATCCACCGACGAGTCCGCGACGAGTGAAGCGAGCAGGTAGGCACGAGTGAGTGAACTGCGACTGATGGCGGTGCACGCCCACCCGGACGACGAGTCCAGCAAGGGTGCGGCGACCATGGCGAAGTACGCCGACGAGGGTGCCCGCGTCATGGTGGTGTCGCTGACCGGCGGCGAGCGCGGCGACATCCTGAACCCCGCGATGGACCTGCCCGAGGTGCACGGCCGGATCCACGAGATCCGCCGCGACGAGATGGCGAAGGCCGCCGAGATCCTCGGCGTCGAGCACCACTGGCTGGGCTTCATCGACTCCGGTCTGCCCGAGGGCGATCCGCTGCCGCCGCTGCCCGACGGCTGCTTCGCCGTGGTGCCCATCGAGCAGCCCGTCGAGGCCCTGGTCAAGGTCATCCGCGAGTTCAAGCCGCACGTCATGACCACCTACGACGAGACCGGTGGCTACCCGCACCCGGACCACATCCGCTGCCACCAGGTATCCGTCGCCGCCTACGAGGCGGCCGGCGACTACCGGCTGTACCCCGAGGCGGGCGAGCCCTGGAACGTCGCGAAGCTCTACTACAACCACGGCTTCCTGCGGCAGCGCATGCAGGTGCTACAGGACGAGTTCGCCCGGCACGGCCAGGAGGGCCCGTTCGCCAAGTGGCTGGAGAACTGGGACCCGAACGACGACCTGCTCTCCAAGCGCGTCACCACCCGCATCGAGTGCGCCAAGTACTTCGACCAGCGGGACCGGGCGCTGCTGGCGCACGCCACGCAGATCGACCCGAACAGCTTCTTCTTCACCACCCCGATGGAGTGGCAGCAGCGGCTGTGGCCCACTGAGGAGTACGAGATCGCACGGTCGCGGGTGCCGCTGACCCTGCCCGAGGACGACCTCTTCACCGGGATCGAGCCGTGACGGACTCGCTGCTGCTCGTCGCGGGCCTGCTCGCCGACGACACGCCCCGCGAGACCGGACCGGACTTCGGCAAGGCGAGCCCGTTCGGGCTGCTCGTCGTCGTGGTCCTGTTGATCGGCACCTTCCTGCTGGTGTGGTCGATGAACCGCCACCTCAAGCGGCTTCCGGAATCGTTCGATCCCGAGCACCCCGAACCCGACCAGGCCCTCGACGACGGCACCGTCGACGATCACACCGTCGGCCCTCCGGACGCCGCGGGCGGCGGCGCCGGCGGACCCCGTCGCGACCCGGGCCCGTAGCGCCGGTCCTGCCGCTGACCTGCCCGTCACCACCGCCGCGGATCTCGCGTCGGCCCCGTCGGCCGCCGTGTAGCGTGCGGCTCATGCCGAGCGCCGAGCAGATCCGCCAGACCGTGCACCGCTACCTCGAGGCCGTCGAGAAGGGTGCGACCGACGACATCGCGAACCTCTACGCCGACGACGCCACGGTCGAGGACCCGGTCGGCGGCGAGGTGCACATCGGCCGTCAGGCCATCCACGGTTTCTACGCCAACATCGCCGGCGCGAACTGCTCCGCGGAGATGGTCACGCTGCGCGCCCTCGGTCACGAGGCTGCCTTCTTCTGGAACCTCACCGTGAAGTTCGGGGACGCGGGCGGCATGCGCATCGAGATCATCAGCGTCATGACGTTCGACGAGGACGCCCGGATCGCCTCGATGAAGGCCTACTGGTCGCAGGACGACGTCACCCAGCTCTGACGTCGCTAGAAGACGGCGAACCACATCGCGATGTAGTGACAGATCGCCGCGACCGCGGTGCAGGCGTGGAAGAACTCGTGGTGACCGAACGTGGTGGGCCACGGGTTCGGCCACTTCAGCCCGTACAGCACGCCGCCGATGCTGTAGAGCGCGCCGCCGACGATCAACAGCACGACCGCCGCGACGCCCGCGCCGTCCATGATCGGCCCGATGAACCACGCCGCCACCCAGCCCAGCAGGATGTACAGCGGCACGCCCACCCAGCGCGGCGCCGACGGCCAGAAGCACTTCAGCAGGACGCCTGCCAGTGCGCCGCCCCAGACGATCCAGAACAGCACCATGCCCTTTTGTGACGGCAGTGCGAGCAGGGCGAACGGCGTGTAGCTACCCGCGATGAAGACGAAGATCATCGAGTGGTCGGCGCGCTTCATCCACTTGCGCGCCGACGGCGAACGCCAGTTGACCCGGTGGTAGGTGCCGCTGACGGCGAACATCGCGACGATGGTGAACGTGTACAGCAGCGTCGCCAGACCGGCCCGGGTCGACTCCACCGACCACGACACCGACACCAGCGCCGCGCCCGCGATCGTCGCGACCACCGCCGAGTACACGTGGATCCAGCCGCGCGCGCGGGGCTTGCCGAGGAACTGCGCGACGCCGTCGGCGACGGCAGTGGGCAGGTCCTCCGCGTAGCTCCGCGGCGGCGGCTGCTGTGCTTCGTCGGCCGTGTCGAAGGCGGTGTCGGCCTTGCTCGTATTCACTGCACTCCACCTCCACTAAGCAGCATGGGGTTTGGCCATCAACAGTAGTCTGGATACCCGTGGAGATCATTCCCCCGCGCCTCAAGGAGCCCGCCTACCGGCTCTACGAGATGCGGCTGCGTCAGGAGCTGGCGAAGGCCCGCGACGACCTGCCGCGCCACATCGCCGTGCTGTGCGACGGCAACCGCCGCTGGGCCCGGGCCACCGGGCACGACGACGTCAGCTACGGCTACCGCGTGGGGGCCGCGAAGATCGCCGAGATGCTGCGCTGGTGCCAGGAGACCGGCGTGCAGATGGCGACGGTGTACCTGCTGTCGACGGAGAACCTGCAGCGCGACCCGCGCGAACTCGCCGACCTGATCGACATCATCACCGACGTCGTCGAGCAGATCTGTGCCCCGGTGAACCGTTGGAGCGTGCGGACCGTCGGTGACCTGGAGCTGCTGGGCACCGAGCCCGCGCGCCGGCTGCGAGACGCCGTCGACTCGAGCACCGACGCCGCCGACGGGCGCTTCCACGTCAACGTCGCCGTCGGGTACGGCGGCCGGCAGGAGATCGTCAACGCCGTCCGTGCGCTGCTGGGCAAGGAACTCGCCAACGGCGTCAGCGGCGACGGGCTGGTCGACGCCGTGACCGTGGATGCCATCTCGGAGAACCTCTACACCTCCGGTCAGCCCGACCCGGACCTCGTCATCCGCACGTCGGGGGAGCAGCGGCTCTCGGGCTTCCTGCTGTGGCAGAGCGCGTACTCGGAGATGTGGTTCACCGATGCGCACTGGCCGGCGTTCCGCCGCGTCGACTTCCTGCGGGCGCTGCGCGATTACACCCTGCGGCACCGCCGGTACGGCGTCTGATCGTCCGCCGGTACGGCGTCTGATCTTCCGCCGGTACGGCGCGTGATCCGCGCGTGGGCCGTGCCACACTGAGGGCATGGCTGCGATGTCCGCAGTGGTGTTCGCCCTGAGCTGGTGGCTCGGGCTGTACCTGCTGGCTCGCGGGCCCCGCAAACCCGTCCTCGCGCTGGCCGCTCTTGGTCTCACCAGCTTCGCCGTGGTCGTGGCGCTCGACGCGGTGCGGCTGACGGTGCCGGCGCACGCATCGCTGCTGGGCCACGTCGAGGTCTACCTCGTCGTCGTGCCGGGCATCGCGTGGTTCGCGGTGCTACTGGAGTTCACCCGCCCGGGCGACACCTGGCGCGGTCGCGTCGGGGAGATCGCCACGGTGACCGTCGTCGCCGCGGCGGCGTGGACCGGCGCGGCGCTCGCCGGCGGGGTCGACGGGCCGCTGCGGCTGGGGCACTGGGTGATGTTCGGCGTCGTCTCGCTCGCCACGCTGGGCGCCATGGTGCGTGCCGTGACCGGCGGGCGGCGGCCGCGTTCGGTGACCGGCGTGGTGGTCGTCGCGACGCTCTTCTTCGCACTCGGCAACGCCATCCTGGTGATTCCGCTGGGGCTGGTGCCGAGCTGGCTGGCCCTGGCGTCCACGGGGTTCGACGTGCTGCTGCTCGGCATCGCCGTCGCGGCGTGGGATGCGTTCGACGAGGGGCAGGCGCTGCGGGCCGACATGCGCCGCTCGGTCATCGGGACCGCCGTGGTGGCGACGCTGTTCGGCGGGCAGGCCCTGATCGGCATGGCCGTCCTCGACGCCGGCACGGAGAATCTCGCGCTGACCGTCCTGCTGTTCACCAGCCTCGCCGTCGCGATCGCGATCAACGTGCTGGCGGATCCGCTCGCCGGGCTGCTCGACCGCGTCGCCTTCGCCGGCGCTCCGGACCTGCGCGCCGACCGCGACGCGTTGCGCCGCACCGAGACCGCGCTACCCCGCCGCGCGGCCAACCCGCTCGACGCCGTCGACGACGAGACGTTCGTCCGGCTCACCCGGCGTGCGCTCGGCCACTACGGCGACCTGTCCAAGCTCGTCGCGAGCCCGCTCACCGCACTGCCCGCGGTCGACGCGCGGCTCGCCGAACGCGGTGCCCCGGATCAGCCGTTGGAACGCGCCAACGAGTTGCGGGCCCTGCTCGCCGACCGGATCGCCGCGCTGAAGCCGCGCGACGGCGGCGAGTTCGGCACCACCGAGCAGTGGCGGCACTACAACTCGCTGTACTTCCCCTATGTCGTCGGCGTGCGGGCCTACGCCCAGAACGCCACCGCCGCCGGTCTGGACCCGGTCGCACGCCGCGCCTGGCAGTGGTTCGTCACCGAGGTACCGCAGCGCTCGCTGCACAACTGGCAGAACGCCGCGGCGAAGGTCATCGCCGCGGATCTGCGCGGCACGCCGGTGACCGCCGCCCGCTGACGTCCATCCGCCGCGCGGTTCCCTGACCTGCGGTTGGCAGCGTCTGGCAGCGTCCGGCGTCGATTTGGCAGTGCTCCGAAAGGCACGGTTCGAGGTGTCCACCGGACCACCTCAACGTCGAGGAGCCAGCCATGACCGCCATCACCCACAGACCACTGACCGACAGCGCAGACTCCCTGCTGCGCTTCGCCCTGCGGGCCGACGCCACCCTGTGCGCCGGCACCGGGCTGCTGGTCGCCTTCGCCGCCGATCCGCTCTCACGGATGTCCGGGCTGTCGGCCGTCGCCGAGTGGATCTCCGGGGCCGCGCTCGTCGGCTACGGCGCCACGCTGTACGTCCTCGCGGCCGTCGCGGACGTGCGCCGGGTGGGGATCGGCGTCGTGCTCGCCAACGTCGTCGCCGCCGTCGCCGCGCTCGCGGTGCTCGTCGCGGGTCTCCTGCCGCTCACCGCCACCGGCGTCGGGCTGCTGCTCGGCACCGTCGCGGTGACGCTCGGTTTCGCCGGCCTGCAGTACCTCGGAGTCCGCCGCCTGGCGTGACTCGCACACCACCGGTGCGGGGCCCGCGCCGCCCCGAGAGGTCAGGGCTCGCGGACCCCGCGCCGGTTTCCCGTCACAACCCCCACCGAAGAAGAAAGGCACATCCCATGACCGCCACGCTCCCCACCACTGCCAAGGACGGCTTCCTGCGCTTCGCGCTGCGACTCGACGCCGTCTGCTCCGGCCTCGTCGGACTGGCCGGCCTCGCGATCGCGCCGCGACTCGCGGCCTGGTCCGGCACGACCCCGGCGTTCGAGTACGCCTTCAGCGCCTTCCTGGTCGCCTACGGAATCGTCGTCTACGCGCTGTCGCGCCGTCCCGCCGTCCGCGTGCCCGGCATCTGGGTGATCGCCGCGAACCTGGTCTTCACCGTCGGTGCCGTGATCCTGGTGATCGCCGACGTCATGCCGTTGACCACCGTGGGCGTCGTCGTCACCCTCGCCAGCGGCGTCTACACGCTGGTCATGGCCGACCTGCAGTACGTCGGCCTGCGCCGCCTCCGCGCCTGATTCCCCATGCGATTTCTGCGCGCTTTCGTTCGCTCACCGAACGGAAGCGCGCAGAAATCACAGTTTGCGGAGCCGCAGCCGGTTGATGGAGTGGTCGGCGTCCTTGCGCAGCACCAGCGTCGCGCGCGGCCGGGTCGGCAGGATGTTGTCGATCAGGTTCGGCCGGTTGATCGAATTCCAGATGTCTCGGGCGGCGAAGATCGCCTGCTCGTCGGTCAACGTCGAATAGTGGTGGAAGTGCGACTGCGGATCGGCGAAGGCGCCGGCACGCATCGCCAGGAACCGCGACACGTACCAGCCCTCGATGTCCTCGATGCGCGCGTCGACGTAGACCGAGAAGTCGAAGAGATCCGACACCATGAGCGCAGGGCCGGTCTGCAACACGTTGAGGCCCTCGAGAATGAGAATGTCCGGATGCCGGGTGATCATCTTCTCGCCCGGCACGATGTCGTACAGCAGGTGCGAGTACACCGGCGCGAACACCTCGTCGGAACCGGCCTTCACCGCGGTGACGAAGCGCATCAGGGTCCGGCGGTCATAACTCTCCGGAAAACCCTTGCGATGCATCAGGTTCCGGCGCCGCAACTCGGCGTTGGGGTAGAGGAAGCCATCGGTGGTCACCAGGTCGACCCGCGGGTGGTGCTCCCAGCGCGCCAGCAATGCCTGCAGCACACGCGCGGTCGTCGACTTGCCCACCGCCACGCTGCCGGCGACGCCGATGATGAACGGCACCGGGCGATCCGGGTTCTGATGCGGCTCGCCGAGGAAGTCCGCGGTCGAGGCGTAGAGCCGCTGCCGGGCGGCGACCTGCAGGTGGATCAAGCGCGCGAGCGGGAGGTAGACCTCCTCGACCTCCAGCAGATCGACCTGCTCGCCGAGGCCCCGCAGGCCCCGCAGCTCGGCCTCGGTCAGCTTCAACGGCGTGGACATGCGCAGCGACCGCCACTGACTGCGGTCGAACTCGACGTATGGACTCGGCTCGCTCGTCCGCGCCATCCCTCTCCATTTCGCCCGTCGCCCCGGCACTATCCCCGTCGCTCCGCTCGCCCCGGCACTATCCCCGTCGCTCCGCTCGCCCCGGCACCATTCCCGTCGCCCGGCAAGTCTTGCACCTACGCTCGTGGGCATGGACGCCACCACCGTCATCCGCGACTACCTCCTGCTCGGCCTGCGGTTCGACCGGATCGAGGAGGGCTACGTCGACTCGTTCACCGGCGACCCCGCCCTGCGCGCCCAGGTGGCCGACGAACCCGCCCCGGAGCCCGCGGCGCTGGCCCGCGACGCCCGCCGGCTGCTGACCGAGGTGCACCAGGTCGACGGGCTCGACGCGGCGCGGGTGGACTACCTCGCCGCGCACCTGCGGGCGCTGGACTGCGCCGGCCGCAAGTTCGCCGGGGAGGACGTCGGCTTCGTCGACGAGGTGCGCGCCTACTTCGACGTCGACATCGTCAAGGGCGACACCGACCGCTACCGCGACGCACACCGCCTGCTCGACGAGGCGCTCGGCGGATCGGGCCCGCTGGCCGACCGGATGCAGGCCTACCGCTCCGGCGAGGAGATCCCGCCGGAGCGCCTCGAGGAATGCATCCACGCCTTCTCCAGCGCACTGCGCGACCGGGTGCGCGCGGAGTACCCGCTGCCCGACACCGAGACCATCGACTACGAGATCGTCACCGACAAGCCGTGGTCGGGCTTCAACTACTACCGCGGCGACTACCAGTCGACCGTGGCGGTCAACGCCGACCTCAAGCAGCAGATGTCCAACCTGCCGCGGCTCGTCGCCCACGAGTCCTACCCCGGCCATCACACCGAGCACTGCCGCAAGGAGGCCGGCCTGGTGGCGCGCGACGGGCAGGCCGAACAGACGATCTTCCTCGTCAACACCCCGCAGTGCCTGATGGCCGAGGGCCTCGCCGACCTCGCGCTCTACGCCGTCGTCGGCGCGGGGTGGGGTGCCTGGGCGGCCGAGATCTACGCCGATCTGGGGCTGCGCTTCGACGGCGAACGCGCCGAGGCCATCTCGGCCGCGGCGGCCGCACTCGCCGACGTCCGCCAGGACGCCGCGCTGATGCTGCACGACGAACACCGCGACGTCGACGAGGTGGCGGCGTACCTGCAGCGCTGGTCGCTGACCACCGAGGCCCGGGCCCGGCAGTCCCTGCGCTTCCTGTCCTCGCCGCTGTGGCGCGCGTACACCTCGACCTACGTCGAGGGTTACCGGCTGCTGCGCACCTGGCTCGACGCGCGCCCGGCCGAGGTCACGCTGACCGAGCGGTTCCGGCGGCTGCTCGACGAGCCGCTGATGCCGTCGGCCCTGCGCGCCGCCTGAGTTCTCGACGGCGGCGAACCAGCAGGCGGGATGGGTCGGCGGGTGTCCTCGGACTACCCTCGTACCCATGACCGCAGAACCCGTGACCGCACCGTCGAACGGCCTCGGCGCCGAGTACGCCGTCACCGCCAGCGCCGCCTACCGCTCGGCCCTCGAGGTCATCGAACAGGTCGAACCCCGCATCGCGGCGGCCACCCGCCAGGAGCTGGCCGACCAGCGCGACTCCCTGAAGCTCATCGCCAGCGAGAACTACGCGTCGCCCGCGGTGCTGCTCACCATGGGCACCTGGTTCTCGGACAAGTACGCCGAGGGCACGGTCGGGCACCGGTTCTACGCCGCCTGCCAGAACGTCGACACCGTCGAGGCACTCGCGGCCGAGCACGCCCGCGAGCTGTTCGGCGCGCCGTACGCCTACGTGCAGCCGCACTCCGGCATCGACGCCAACCTGGTCGCCTTCTGGGCCATCCTCGCCACCCGCATCGAGGCGCCCGGCCTGGCCGAACTCGGCGCCAAGCACGTCAATGACCTCTCCGAGGCCGACTGGGAGAAGCTGCGCAACCAGCTGGGCAACCAGCGACTGCTGGGTATGAGCCTGGACACCGGCGGTCACCTCACGCACGGCTTCCGGCCGAACATCTCCGGCAAGATGTTCCACCAGCGCAGTTACGGCACGGACCCGGTGAGCGGGCTCATCGACTACGACGCCGTCGCCGCCGCGGCACGCGAGTTCAAGCCGCTGATCCTGGTGGCGGGCTACTCCGCCTACCCGCGCCGGGTGAACTTCGCGAAGATGCGCGAGATCGCCGACGAGGTGGGCGCCACCCTGCTGGTCGACATGGCGCACTTCGCCGGTCTGGTCGCGGGCAAGGTGTTCACCGGCGACGAGGACCCGGTGCCGCACGCGCACGTAACGACCACCACGACGCACAAGTCGCTGCGCGGTCCGCGCGGCGGCCTGGTGCTCGCCACCGAGGAGTACGCGCCCGCCGTCGACAAGGGCTGCCCGATGGTGCTCGGCGGCCCGCTGAGCCACGTGATGGCCGCGAAGGCCGTCGCGCTCGCCGAGGCCCGTCAGCCCGCGTTCCGCACCTACGCGCAGAACGTCGCCGACAACGCCAAGGCGCTGGCCGAGGGGTTCACCAAGCGCGGCGCGACCCTGGTCACCGGCGGCACCGACAACCACATCGTGCTGCTCGACGTGCAGTCCTACGGGCTCACCGGCCGGCAGGCCGAGTCGGCGCTGCTCGACGCCGGCATCGTCACCAACCGCAACGCCATCCCGAACGACCCGAACGGCGCCTGGTATTCGAGCGGCATCCGGTTCGGCACGCCGGCGCTGACGACGCGCGGCTTCGGTGCCGAGGACTTCGACCGCGTGGCCGAGCTGGTGGTGGAGGTGCTGCGCAACACCACCCCTACGCAGGCCTCCGCCGGACCGTCGAAGGCGAAGTACACGATCGCCGACGGCACGGCGCAGCGCGTGCACGCCGCGTCGGCGGAGATGCTGAACGCAAACCCGCTGTACCCCGGCCTGACGCTGTAGTCCGCGTGCGGTGGAAGGACACACCGCACCGGATTTCAATGAACGTGTGTCGGCGGGTTACAGTTACTTCATGGCACTCAAGCCCGTCGCCAACGCTCTGACCGCCGAACTCGAGCCCGTCGTCGCCGAGAACCTGCGACGCCACCTCGACACCGAGGAGATCTGGTTCGCCCACGACTACGTGCCGTGGGACAAAGGGGAGAACTTCGCCTTCCTCGGCGGCCGGGACTGGGAGCCGTCGGACGTGACGCTGCCCAAGCACGTCACCGACGCGCTCGAGATCCTGCTCATCACCAAGGACAACCTCGCCGGCTACCACCGCGAACTCGTCGAGCACTTCATCCTCGACGAGCAGTGGGGCCGCTTCCTGGGCCGGTGGACCGCCGAGGAGCACCTGCACGCCGTCGCGCTGCGCAACTACCTCGTCGTCACCCGCGAGATCGACCCGTCGGCCAACGAGGACGTCCGCGTCGAGCACGTGATGAAGGGCTACCGCGCCCACACCTACACCCAGATCGAGACACTGGTGTTCATGGCGTTCTTCGAGCACGAGCACGCCGTGTTCTGCCGCAACCTCGAGGACCGGATCGACGAGCCGGTGCTCAAGCGGATGATGGGCAAGATCGCCAAGGACGAGGAGCGCCACACGGTGATCTTCGCCAACCTCGTCGCGCACTGCCTGACCTACGACCGCGCCGAGACCGTCGCCGCGATCGCCCGCCGGGCCGCCGTGCTCGAGGGCGTCGGCGCCGACATCGACGCCTATCAGGACAAGGTCGCCGTGGTCGCCGAGGCGGGCATCTTCGACGCCGCCGCACTGCGCCGGGTCGTCTCCGATCGCATCACCGAATGGGGCCTCGCCGACGAGCCCGAACTTCGGGAATTCGTAACGCAGTAGTCACGTTCCGGCCACGGCGTGCCGGAGGGCGGACACGCCCGACCGGGGGTAGCGTCGCAGGGGATGGCTAGCGACATGCTCTGCTGTCCGGGCGGTACCCGTCGTCGAGACGAGGGGGCCGGCCCCGGTCCTCGTACCGCGGTGTCCACCGAGGTGGCCGTGCGGGGACCGCGCGGTTCAAGGAGCGCCACGTGACTGAATCGTCTGGTCGGACCGACGTCCGAACCTACGTGCTCGACACCTCCGTGTTGCTGTCCGATCCCTGGGCATTCACGCGGTTCGCCGAGCACGAAGTCATCGTTCCCCTGGTGGTCATCAGCGAGCTGGAGGCCAAACGCCACCACCACGAACTCGGGTGGTTCGCCCGGCAGGCCCTGCGCATGTTCGACGACCTCCGCCTCGAGCACGGACGGCTGGACCAGCCGATTCCCGTTGGGACGCAAGGCGGGACGCTGCAGGTCGAGTTGAACCACAGCGACCCGTCGGTCCTGCCCGCCGGGTTCCGCACCGAGACCAACGACGCGCGAATCCTCACCTGCGCAGCGAATCTCGCCGCCGAGGGCAAGCTCGTCACCCTCGTCAGCAAGGACATCCCGCTGCGCGTCAAGGCCGGCGCGGTGGGGCTGGCGGCCGACGAGTACCACGCCCAGGACGTCGTGACGTCGGGGTGGACGGGCATGGCCGAGGTGGACGTGACCGGCGAGGAGATCGACACGCTGTTCGCCGAAGGCGAGATCGACCTTGAGGACGCGCGAAACATGCCGTGCCACACGGGCGTTCGGCTTCTCGGTGGCAACTCGCACGCCCTCGGCCGGGTCAACGCCGACAAGCGCGTGCAGCTGGTCCGCGGCGATCGGGAGGTGTTCGGCCTCCGGGGAAGGTCAGCCGAACAGCGCGTCGCCCTGGACCTGCTGCTCGACGAGTCGGTCGGCATCGTCTCGCTCGGCGGCAAGGCCGGCACCGGCAAGTCGGCGCTCGCGCTGTGCGCGGGCCTGGAGGCCGTCCTCGAACGCCGGACCCAGCGCAAGGTGGTCGTGTTCCGGCCGCTGTACGCCGTCGGCGGACAGGATCTCGGCTACCTGCCCGGCAGCGAGAGCGAGAAGATGGGCCCCTGGGCGCAGGCCGTCTTCGACACCCTCGAGGGGCTCGCCAGCCCCGCGGTGCTCGAGGAGGTCCTCTCCCGCGGCATGCTCGAGGTGCTCCCGCTGACCCACATCCGCGGCCGCTCGCTGCACGACTCGTTCGTCATCGTCGACGAGGCGCAGTCGCTGGAGCGCAACGTGCTGCTGACCGTGCTGTCGCGCCTGGGCGCCGGGTCGCGGGTCGTGCTGACCCACGACGTCGCCCAGCGCGACAACCTGCGCGTCGGCCGCCACGACGGCGTCGCGGCGGTCATCGAGAAGCTCAAGGGCCACCCGCTGTTCGCCCACATCACCCTGCTGCGCAGCGAGCGGTCGCCGATCGCCGCGCTGGTCACCGAGATGCTGGAGGAGATCAGCCCCAACGCGCTGCCGTGACACCCGCCCGCCGAGCCTGCTGGGAGATCCCCGTTTCCCAGGAAACCCGGACCTCCCAGCAGTCTCGGCGGTGGGGGAGCGCTGCCGGCAGGGGCGGTAGGCTGCCACCCGTGCGCAAGCGGTCCGACACCCCCTCCGACGGTCGTTCGGCCTCCTGGTCGTACTGGCGCATGGTCGCCGGGGTGTGCGCGGGCGTCGCGATCATCCTCGTCGGCGGGCTCACCGGCCACGTCCGGGTGGCCAAGGCCGACGACATCAACTGCGCCCAGGTGAAGTGCATCGCGCTCACCTTCGACGACGGGCCCAGCCCCTACACCGACCGGCTGCTGCAGGTGCTCGCGAACGACAACGCGAAGGCGACGTTCTTCCTGATCGGCAACAAGGTGGCGGCCAACCCGGCGGGCGCCAAGCGCATCGCCGACGCCGGCATGGAGATCGGCAGCCACACCTGGGAACACCCCAACATGACGACGATTCCGCCGGAGGACATCCCCGCGCAGTTCAGCAAGGCCTCCGACGCCATCCAGGCGGCCACCGGAGCGCGGCCGACGCTGGTGCGCACCGCGGGCGGTCTGGTCAACGACGCGGTGCTCGCCGAGGCGGGTCGGCAGGGCCTCGCCGACGTCAACTGGGACGTCATCCCGTTCGACTGGGCCAACGACGCCAACACCGGTGCCACCCGCGCACTGCTGATGAGCCAGATCAAGCCGAATTCCGTGGTGCTGTTCCACGACACCTACTCCTCGACGGTCGACCTGGTCCAGCAGTTCCTGCCGGTGCTGCGGGCGAACGGCTACTTCCCCGTGACGGTCAACCAGATGCTCGGCCCGCTGGCGCCCGGAACGTCCTACGGCAGCCGGGAGAACGGGCCGCCGGTGAACGACCTGCACGACATCGCCCCCGGCGAGATACCCGCACTGCCGAACACGCCGTCGCCCGCGCCGATGCCGAACTTCCCGATCACCGACATCCCGAATCAGAACTCGGGCGGCCCCAACAACGGCGCCTGATCCGTTGGGCGCCGAGACCGCGTTCGTCCTGACGCTGCTGGTGCTCGGCTATGCGGTGGTGTCCGGCCTGGTCACCCGGTGGTACTTCGCGCCCGCGCTGGTCTTCGTCGCGCTCGGCGTGGCCCTCGGACCGTTCGGCATCGGGGTCCTCGAGGCCGGTGACGATGCATCGAGCTTCACCCTCGTCGCGCAGCTGGCCCTGACGCTGATCCTGTTCAACCAGGCCGTCGACCTGGATCTGGCCGCCGTGTGGCATCGCGGCGAGGTGACCTTCCGGTTGCTGGTCGTCGGCATCCCGCTGGCCCTGGTGCTCGGTACGGCCACCGCGCTGCTGGTGCTGCCGGTCATGCCGGTCTGGGAGGCGGTGTGCCTGGCCGCCATCGTCGCGCCCACCGAGGTGGCCCTGATCCACACGCTGCTCGACGACCGCCGCGTCCCCGAGCGTCTGCGGCACGCGCTGTCGACCGAGAGCGGCTTCTACGACGGCTTCGCGCTCGCCGCGGTGCTCGCCGCACTGGCCCTGGCGTCCGACCGCACGGACCCGGACGCGGGTCGCTGGGGGTACTTCCTGCTGCGGACCGAGCTGCTGTCGGTCGGGGTGGGCCTGGCCATCGGCGTCGCCGGCGGCTGGGTGATCACCCGCTCCCGTGGGCGGGGCTGGATGAACGACACCTGGGCGCAGCTGGCCACCCTCGCCGTCGCGCTGCTGTGCTTTCAGGTTGGCGAGCACGTGCACGGCAGCGGCTTCGTCGCCGCGTTCGCCGGCGGCCTCGCGTATGCGTTCGCCGCGCGCCGGGCCGGTCAGCGGATCGACATGCACGTCTCGGAGGCGGCCGGTGAGCTGCTGGAACTGATGGTGTTCGCCCTCTTCGGCGCCTACGCGGTGGTCGTCGGCTGGCGCGACGCCGACTGGCGCGTCGTCGTGTTCGCCGTCGCCGTGGTGCTGGGCGTCCGGCTGGTGGCGGTGTCGCTGGCGCTGACCCGCACCGACCTGCCGGCACGGCACCGGCTGTTCCTCGGCTGGTTCGGTCCGCGCGGCATCGGCACGCTGGTGCTGGGACTGATCGTCGTCGAGCGCGGCGAGATCGAGCAGGCGGGCCTCATCACCCAGATCGCCGTGGTCACCGTGACGCTGAGCCTGGTGATCCACAGCGCCTCGGCGTGGCCGGGCATCAGGTGGCTGGGAGCGACGCCGGAACGCGAACGGGGCGGCACGTCGTCCGACGTACCGCCCCGCGCGTGAGATCCGCTGCTACTCGCCGTCCTTCACCTTGGCCATGGCCAGCACGTCGAGGCGCTCGTCGAGCTGCGCTTCCGACAGCTTGTCGCCGATCAGCCCGCGGTCGATCACCGTCTGGCGAATCGTCTTGCGTTCCTTGAGGGCTTCCTTGGCGACCTTGGCGGCCTCCTCGTACCCGATGGCCGAGTTGAGCGGCGTCACGATCGACGGCGACGACTCCGCCAGCTCGCGCAGGTGCGCCTCGTTGGCGACCAGCCCGTCGATGCACTTGGTGGCGAACAACTTAGAGACGTTGGCCAGCAGCGTGAAGGACTCCAGCACGTTGCGCGCCATCATCGGGATGTACACGTTGAGTTCGAACGCGCCCGACAGGCCGCCGACGGTGACCGCCGCGTCGTTGCCGATGACCTGGGCGGCCACCTGCGTGACCGCCTCGGGCAGCACGGGATTCACCTTGCCCGGCATGATGGAGCTGCCCGGCTGCAGGTCGGGCAGCTGCAGCTCGCCGAGGCCGGTCAGCGGGCCGGAGCCCATCCAGCGGATGTCGTTGGCGATCTTGGTCAGCGACGCGGCAATCGTCTTCAGCGCACCCGATGCCTCGACCAGACCGTCGCGGGCGGCCTGCGCCTCGAACGAGTCCTTGGCCGTGCGCAATTCGGCGATGCCGGTCTGGTCGACGAGGACCTCGACGACCTTGGCGCCGAACCCGTCCGGAGCGTTGAGGCCGGTGCCGACGGCGGTGCCGCCGATCGCCAGCTCGCCGAGACGCGGCAGCGTCGCGCGGACCCGCTCGATGCCGGCCTCGACCTGGCGCGCGTAGCCGCTGAACTCCTGGCCCAGCGTCACCGGGACGGCGTCCATCAGGTGCGTGCGGCCCGACTTCACCGTGGTGCGCCACTGCCGGGCCTTGCCGGCCAGCGACTCATGCAGCACCTCGAGGGCCGGAATGAGATGGCGCACCGCGGCTTCCGTCGCGGCGATGTGGGTGGCGGTGGGAAACGTGTCGTTGGAACTCTGCGACATGTTCACGTGGTCGTTCGGGTGCACGGTCACGCCGTTGGCCGCGGCGATCGACGCGATGACCTCGTTGGCGTTCATGTTCGAGCTGGTGCCCGACCCGGTCTGGAACACGTCGATGGGGAACTGGTCGTCGTGTTGGCCGTCGGCGATCTCGGCCGCGGCGGCGATGATGGCGTCGGCCTTCTCGGCGTCGAGCAGTCCGAGGTCCTTGTTCACCTGCGCGCACGCGCCCTTGAGCAGCCCCAGCGCGCGGATCTGGGTGCGCTCCAACGGCCGGAACGAGATGGGGAAGTTCTCCACGGCGCGCTGGGTCTGCGCGCGCCACAGCGCATCCTTCGGGACGCGCACCTCGCCCATGGTGTCGTGCTCGATGCGGTACTCGGTCGCGTCGACGGCGCTGTCGGTCATGCGGCTCCCTGTTCTCGGGTCGGGGGTGTCAGGTCAACGGGGCGAAGTGGTCAGGGCAGGGGGTAGGCGGCGGTCTTGTCGCCGGTGAAGTCGACCGCCGAGTACTCGTTGAGCTTCGAGAGGCGGTGGTAGGCCTCGACCATGCGGACGGTGCCCGACTTCGAACGCATGACGATCGACTGGGTGGTGCAGCCGCCGCCGGAGTACTGGACGCCCTTGAGCAGGTCGCCGTCGGTGACGCCGGTGGCCGAGAAGAAGACGTTCTCCCCGGACACCAGGTCCTCGGTGGTCAGCACCTGGTCGAGGTCGTAACCCCGGTCGATCGCCTTCTGCCGCTCGGCGTCGTCGGTCGGGGCGAGCTTGGCCTGGATGGCGCCGCCCATGCAGCGGATCGCCGCGGCGGCGATGATGCCCTCGGGCGTGCCGCCGATGCCGACGAGCAGATCGGTGCCGGAGTTCGGGCGGCACGCGGAGATTGCGCCCGCGACGTCGCCGTCGGAGATCAACCGGATGCGGGCCCCGGCCTCCCGGACGTCGGCCATCAGCTGGGCGTGCCGCGGCCGGTCGAGGATGCACACCGTGAGGTCGCGGACGCTGGAGTTCTTGACCTTGGCGACCTTGCGGATGTTCTCCGCGATGGGGGCGTTGATGTCGATGACGTCGGCGGCGTCGGGGCCGACCGCGATCTTGTGCATGTAGAACACCGCCGACGGGTCGAACATGGCGCCGCGCTCGGCGACCGCGAGCACCGAGATGGCGTTGGGCATGCCCTTGCTCATCAGCGTGGTGCCGTCCACCGGGTCGACGGCGAAGTCGCACTCCGGGCCGTCGCCGTTGCCGACCTCCTCGCCGTTGTAGAGCATCGGCGCGTTGTCCTTCTCGCCCTCGCCGATCACCACGACGCCGCGCATCGACACCGAGTTGACCAGCTCGCGCATGGCGTCGACGGCCGCGCCGTCGCCACCCTCCTTGTCGCCGCGCCCGACCCAGCGGCCGGCGGCCATGGCCCCGGCTTCGGTGACTCGGACCAGTTCGAGGGCGAGGTTGCGATCCGGTGCTTCGCGGCGCGGCGACGTCATGCGCCAGATTCTCCCATTAGCGATTCCGCGATGGGGAGCTGGGATACTGGCGGTGTGACCGTGCCCCCGACCAGCCCACCCACGCCGCCGCCGGGACCCAAGCCGGCGAAGTCGCGGCTGCTCCAGGACGGCCGCGACATGTTCTGGTCGATGGCCCCGCTGGTGGTGGTCTGCATCGTGGTCGCGGGGTTGCTGGGCATGTGCTCCTTCGCCCCCGAGGGCCCCGGCCAGGGCACCCCGCCGGCCTACGACGCTCCGGCGGCGCTGCAGGCCGATGCCGACGCCCTGAAGATCCCGATCAGGGTCCCGCGGCTGCCCGACGGCTGGCACGCCAACTCCGGCAGTCGCGGCAGCATCGAGGGCGGCCGCACCGACCCGGGTGGCGCCCCGGCGCGCGCGGTGACCTCCAAGGTCGGCTACCTGGCGCCGACCGGCATGTTCCTCGCACTGGTGCAGAGCAACGCCACCGAGGAGAAGCTGATCAGCTGGCTCGACACCAGCCTGGTGCCCACCGGAACCCAGGACGTCGACGGCGTCCGCTGGATCGTCTACGAGGGCGACGAGGACGTGCGGCCGGTGTGGACCACGCGCCTCACCGGGCCGACGGGACCGGCGCAGGTCGCCCTGCAGGGTGCCGCGGGTACCGCCGAGTACCGTACGTTGGCGAAGGCGACGCAGTCGTCGACGCCACTGCCGTTCAGCTAGGAGCGACCCATGACCGCACCCGAGGCGGACCTCACCGGATGGGCCGCGGCGCCGTACACCGCCGCCGGCCTCACCTACGACGTCTACCGCCGGGGCGAGGGACCGGGCGTGGTGCTCATCCCCGAGATGCCCGGTCTGCATCCCGGCGTGCTCGCCCTCGGCAACCACCTCGTCGACCACGGCTTCACCGTCGCGGCGCCGTCGCTGTTCGGCACGCCCGGCGCACCCGCGCTGCGGCCCGGCGCGGTACCGGTGCTGCTGCGAGGCTGCATCGCCAAGGAGTTCGCCGCGTTCGCCACCAACGCCGACCGGCCCGTCGCGCACTACCTGCGCGCGCTGGCCCGCGATCTGAACGCGAGCACCCCCGGCGCGGGCGTCGGCGTCATCGGGCAGTGCTTCACCGGAGGCTTCGCCCTCGCCGCCGCCGTCGACGACAGCGTGCTGGCGCCGGTGCTCAGCCAGCCGTCGCTGCCGCTGCCGCTCACCGCCCGCCAGCGTCGCGACCCCGGCCTGTCCGAGGACGAGCTGAAGGTCGTCGAACGCCGCGCCGCCGAGGACGGGCTGTGCGCACTCGGGCTGCGCTTCAGCGAGGACGCGATGTCGCCGGGCGCCCGCTTCACGACGCTCAAGGCACGGCTCGGTGACGCCTTCGAGGTCATCGAGATCGATTCCGGCAAAGGCAATCCCGACGGTCTGAGCCGCGGGGCGCACTCGGTGCTCACCGACCAGGTGCGCGAGGTCGACGGCCACCCGGCCTACGAGGCACGCAAGCGCGTCGTCGCGTTCCTCACCGAGCGGCTGCGGCCCGAGAGCTAGCCCGGCGGGTCGTCCGAGTCAGCGCTGTCGTCGGGCGGCGCGGTGACGCGATCCTGCCTGGCGCGCAGCCGCGCCGTCGCCTCCTCGGCGCCCACGCGGGTGCGCACCCAGCGGGCGAACCGCGCGAACCGGCCCGGCGCGTCCGGTTGGTCGTCCTCCTCGGGATCGAGGATCGGGATGCCCTTGAACACCGCCAGGTAGACGCTGATCGTCGTGACGATGACGATCATCAGCACCGGGCCGATGACGATGCCGAAGAAGCCGAACACGCCGATGCCGGAGAAGACCGCCAGCAGCATCAGCGCCGAGTCGAGCCGCGCCTGGCGCGGCACCAGGATCGGGCGCAACACGTTGTCGATGTTGGTCACGACCAGGACGTGCCAGACGATGACGAACAGCCCGCCCCACACGTTGCCGAACAGCATCATGCCGATCCCGAACGGGATGCTGACGATGCCGCCGCCCAACGGGATCACCGACAGCACGGTCAGCAGGACCGCGAAGATGAAGAAGCCCTGATGGAAGCCGGCGAGGTAGATCGACACCGCCCCGGCCACGCCCTGCGCGACGGCGATGACGAACTGGCCGAACACCGTGCCGCGCACCATGGCGGCCATCTTCTCCAGGTAGAGATCGGTGACGTCCTCGCCGAGTGGGTTGAGCTTGCGGATGAGCGTCCGCACCCCGTCCTGGTTGGACAGCAGTGAGGCGAACACGTAGACGAAGAGCACGGCCGCGGTTAGCCCGCCCGCCACTCCGCCGGCGAAGCCCGTCAGGACACCCAGTGCCCACTCGCCGGCGCGCTGGGCGACCGTCGACAGGCGCTCCTGGATCATCGCGGGCGTGACGTCGACGCCGGCGAGGAACGGCACCCGGTCGACGGCCTCGTTGACCAGTCGCAGCGCGCGGTGTCCCAGCGCGCTGAGGTCGGTGTGAGCGACCCAATACGACACGCTGCGGATCATCACGTTGATCTGGCCCGCCGCCAGCAGGATCACCAGGCCGAGAGGGATGACGAGTGCGACCAGCGCCGACAGGATGGTGAGGGTCAGCGACAGGCCGTTGCCGCACCGCCGACCGAACCACCGGTACAGCGGGTTGAAGAGGTAGGCCGCGACGGCGGCCACCACGACGACCATGAGGTAGCTGCGCAGGAAGTAGGCGCCGAGCACGATCGCCAGCACCGTCGCGACGGCCAGCGCACGCTTCTGCGTCGCGGTGAAGTCGGTGCGCAGGGCCACGCGCCGATCTTGTCAGAGGAGCACGCGCGGTGCGGCGCCTCGCCTCACGTGGCGGGGCGGTCGGGCCCCGGATCGCCCCACTTGTCCCGGATCGCTCCCCACGGGTCGGCCCACTGACCCGGCTTGCCGTGGTAGGCCGACTGCCGTGCCAGGAGGAAACCGACGACCGGCGCCGCCGCGCGCAGCGGATAGCGCTTCCAGCCGGCCTTGTCCGCGGTCTGGGTGAGGATGTCCGGGAAGGACACGGTCTGAAAGCCCAGGACCTCCTGCGCGCGGGCGGTGTCCATCCAGTCGGTGGCGAACCAGTCGACGTCGCTGTCCGGGTTGCCGCGCCTGCCGATGGGCAGCGCGCCGACCAGACCCATCGCGGCTGCCGTCGCCGGGCCGATGTCGCCCTGGGTCAGCCGGTGCGATGCGTCGTCGCCGCCGATGAGGAGGATCTCGCCGACGCAGTCCGCGGTCGTGGCCCGCGTGAACGCGGTGGCGACGTCGCGGACGTCGACGGTCTGGATGCGACCGTCGGTGGGCAGCGCGGACTCGAAGAACAGGAATTCCGGCTTGATGTCGAAGCTGATCTCGGTGGTCAGCACGCCGCCGAGGCGCAGCACCACCCAGTCGAGGCTCGAGGTGCGCACGATCTCCTCGGCTTCGGCCTTGTGCGTGCCGTAGAGATCGGTCGGGTGCATCGGGACGTCGGCCGACAGCAGCCCGTCGACGTGGTGCGGGTTGCGTGCCCCGTACACCGCGACGCTGGACGCCTGGACGAACCGCGGCGGGTTGGGCTGTGCGGTGGCGGCGGCGACGAGGTGAGCGGTGCCGTCGACGTTGACGCGGCGTGCGAGCTTGGCCCGCGAATAGCAGAACGGCGCGATGATCGCCGCGAGGTGAATGACGGCCGCGGGCGCGACGGCGGCAAGCAGTCCGTTCACCTCGTCGGGATCGGTGAGGTCGGCCCACCGCACCTCGACGCCGTCGGGCAGCGCGGCGGCGGCCTTGCGGTTCTCCGGCACGTCGAGGTCGGTGGCGACGACGGTGCGGCCGTCGGCGGCCAGTCGTCGTACCGTGGCCGAGCCCACCAGACCGAATGCGCCCGTCACCAGTACCGCGTTGGACATGTGCCTCCTCGAGGGTGCGTCGCACGCAGCGTCGCCGCGGGCTTCGCCTCCGCACTCTAGAGAAGGTTTCCGTTCACCGGGTGAGATGTCGTGCGGCGGAGCGGGGCCTCGTGGCGCGACGATGCAGCGGACGCCGAGAAGTCTCGGACGACGACGCGCCGCGTCGCGGACCCGTCGGACGCGCCGCGACGCGCACAATCTGCAGACATGTTGGCCGTCGACCTCATCACCCGCGTCGGTCTTGCGACCGTCCTGGGCGTCATCATCGGCATCGAGCGGCAGTGGCGCGCCCGCATGGCGGGCCTGCAGACGATGGCGCTCGTCAGCATGGGCTCCGCGCTGTTCTTCATCCTGGGTGCGTTCAGCTTTCCCGGCGGCGACCCGACCCGGGTGGCCGCCCAGATCGTCTCGGGCATCGGCTTCCTCGGCGCCGGCGTCATCCTCAAGCACGGCCTGTCCGTGGTCGGTCTGAACACCGCGGCGACCCTCTGGGCCACCGCCGCGGTCGGTGCGCTCGCGGGCGCCTGGATGTGGCGGGAGGCGATCGCCGGTGCGGCCATCGTGGTGTTCGGCAACCTGTTCCTGCAGCCGTTGGCGCGTCGCATGGACGTCCGCAGCGGACGCGGCACCATTGTCGCGGACCAACCGGGTTTCGTCGTCGAGATCGTGTGCCGGACCAGTGGCGCGGCCGAGGTGCGTCGCGACCTGGCGGCAGGACTGGCCGATGCGGGTGTTCCGGTGCGCTCGTCGAGTTCGACACGCCTGTCGACCTCCGACGAGGTGGTCGTCCGCGTCGACGTCACGAGCGCCGAAGGCGTGGAGCAGCAATTGGATTCGCTGGTCGGCCGGTTCGCCGCCGACGCGCGGGTGTCCAGCACCCGCTGGGCGGTCAGCTCATTCGACGCGCGCGAGTGATCAGCCGGCGGGCGGCGTGGCGGTCGCCACGACGGGGGACCGGGCGCCCGCGGCCTTCATCTCGGCGTACAGCTCGACGTAGTAGGGCAGGCAGTCGGCCAGCGCCTGCTCGGTGGTGAACAGCGGCTGGTAGCCGAGGTCGCGCTGCGCCTTGGCGATGGAGAAGTAGTTGTCGAGCGTGATGCGTTCCACTGCTAGCGGTTCCAGCAGCGGCTTGGGCAGCCCGAAGCGGAAGTGCAGGTACTGCCACACGCTGACCGCGAACCAGACCAGCCGCCCCGGGATGCGCAGCGTGGGAAACGGTTCGCCGCACGCCAGCACCACCGGCCGGGAGAACTCGAACATGTTGATCGGCTCGCCGTCGTTGACGAAGTAGGCCTGCCCGGGTGCGGTGCCGCCGGGCACCAGGTGCTCGGCGGCCAGGATGAAGCCGTGGATCAGGTTGTGCACGTAGGAGTTGTCGAGCTTGACGTCCTTGCTGCCGACGAGCACCTTGACGTGGCCGGCGAGCACGCTCTCGAACACCTTGCGGAACATCGTCTGATCGCCACGGCCCCAGATGCCGCTCGGCCGGATGGAGCACGTGAGCATGCCGTGAGCCCCGTTCTCGCCGAGGACGAACTTCTCGGCGATGACCTTGGTCTCGGTGTAGAGGTCGTTGAAGCGCTCGGTGTAGGGCAGGGTCTCGTCGCCGCCCGCGATCGGCTGGCCGCCCATCACGACGCTGTTGGACGCGGTGTAGACGAAGCGGGCGACCCCTGCGGCCTGAGCGGCGCGCACCAGGTTCTCGGTGCCGCCGACGTTGACGGCGAAGCTGCGCTGCCGGTATTCGGCGGTCGCCGACGCGCCGCCCATCAGGTCGATGACGGCCGCGGTATGGAAGACCGTGTCGACACGGTCCGCCCCGGTCCCGATGGCCGCCGTGACGTCCCCGAGGTCGGTGATGTCGCCGACGACGGACTGCAGCCGCGGGTGGTCGGGCAGCCTGGACGGCACCCGGTCGAAGGAGCGGACCTCCAGTCCGCGGGACAGCAGTTCGCTCACCAGGTTGGCACCGACGAAGCCGGAGCCACCGGTGACGAGGACGCGGCCGAGGGACGTGGTCAGCGACGGATCACCCATGACCGACAACCGTAACTGAAACGTGTTCCAGTTTCGAGTCCCGGTGGCTAGGTCCTTCCGTCGGCAACGTCCTGGTCGTCGACCGTGCCGTCGGCGGCGGCCAGGGCCTTCTCGACGCGCTGGCGCGCGCCCTCGAGGTGCCGCTCGCAGCATTTGGCCAGCTCTTCGCCGCGTTCCCAGAGCTGAAGCGACTCGTCGAGGCTCAGTCCGCCCTGCTCGAGGCGGCGCACCACGTCGACGAGTTCGTCGCGGGCCTCTTCGTACCCGAGTTGACTAATGGGCTTCATCTTCTCCCTCGCTGAGCGCCGTGACGGCGCCGTCGCCGACCCGGACCCGCAGCCGCGTGCCCGCCGGGGCGTCGGCCGTCGACCGCAGCACCGTGGCGGAACCGTCGGCCGCCACTGCCTGCACCACGGCGTAACCGCGCGCCAGCGTCGCCGCCGGACCCAGTGTCGCGAGCCGTGCCGACAGGTGGCCGATGCGGTCGGTCTCGGCGGCGATCGTACGGGTGACGTCGCGCCGGGTCGCGGCCAGCGCGCGGTGCACCTCGGCGGTGCGCGCGTCGAGCGTCTCGAGCGGACGGGCGAGCACCGGGCGGCTGCGCAGCTGCGCGACGGCGTGCTGCTCGCGGCGCACCCAGCTGCGCAGGGCACGCGCACTGCGCTGCCGAAGATCGTCGATCAGTGCCTGCTCGGCGGCCGCGTCCGGAACGATCCGCTTGGCGGCGTCGGTGGGGGTGGCGGCCCGCAGATCTGCGACGAGGTCGCACAGCGGGTTGTCCGGCTCGTGGCCGATCGCGCTCACCACGGGCGTCGTGCAACGGGCGATCTCGCGACACAGGGTCTCGTCGGAGAACGGCAGCAGGTCCTCGACGCTGCCGCCGCCGCGGGCGAGCACGATGACGTCGACGTCCGGGTGGGCGTCGAGTGCGCGCAGCGCCTCCACCACCTGCGGCACGGTGTTGGTGCCCTGCACCGCGGTGTTGCGGACCTCGAAGCGCACCGCGGGCCACCGGTCGGTGGTGCACGTCAGCACGTCGCGTTCGGCGTGGCTGGCGCGCCCGGTGATCAGCCCCACCGCCCGGGGCAGGAACGGCAGCGGCCGCTTGCGGCGCGGGTCGAACAGTCCCTCGGCCTCCAGCAGCCGGCGCAGCCGCTCGATGCGCGCCAGCAGCTCGCCGAGGCCGACGGCGCGAATCTCGCTGATGCGCAGGCTGAACGAGCCGTTGCGGGTGTAGAACTGCGGCTTGCCGAGCATGATCACCTGCGTGCCCTCGGCCAGCGGCACGGGCGCATTGACCACCAGATCGCGCGGACAGCTCACCGACAGCGACATGTCGGCGGCCGGGTCGCGCAGCACCATCCACGCCGTGGACTGGCGGACCTTCAGCTCGGTCAGCTGGCCTTCGATCCAGACCATGCCCAGGCGGTCGATGTACTTCGCGACGCGCGTGGCGACGGCCCGCACCGGCCACGGATTCTCCGGGGACTTGCCCTGCTCGGCGTCAGTCATCGGCCCGGCCCGCCGGAGTGGTCACTTGGCCGACGCGCGCGTGATCCTGTTGGCCAGCAGCGTCTGGAACGGAGCGCGCGCCTTCGTCGCCTCCTCGTAGGCCAGCAGCTCCTCGAGGTCGCCGATCTTCAGCGAGGACAACCGGGCGCGCAGCTGGGCGAGGGTGAGCGACCCGTAGTCCACCTCGGCCACGATCGCGGGGGCCGCCGACGGCGTGGACCGCGACGTCGCGGCGGGCTCGGCCGGCTTGTCCTCCGGCTCGCCGGTGCTGTACAGCGCGTACCGGCCCTCGGTGCGGCGCGGGCCGTCGGAGGCGTCGGCGTCGTCGTCCTCGTCGTCCTCGCCGGTGTCCTCGTCGAACGTCGCCCACGTGGGCTGCTCGTCCTTCGGCGGGAACAGGTTCTCCAGCGTCTCGTCGCCCCGGATGACCAGGTCGGCGACGTCCTGCTGGACCTTCATCACCATGTGCGCGACCTGGCTCGCCACCGTCATCGGGTAGGTGAGGATGGTCTGCGGCAGCTTGCGGGTTTCCTCCAGAGCCGTCACCGCCGCGCCAACCAGCAGACGGACCCCATACGGTGCAGTAGCCATGGGTGCAGCCTACGGCTGGCAGGTGCGGGCCGGAGGTCAGTACCCTGGGAGGCATGCCACCGACGATCAACATGGGCATCCCCGGTGCCGCCAGCTCGGTCGTCGAGCGGACGGCCGGCAAGCGCGTTCTGCTCGCCGAGCCGCGCGGCTACTGCGCAGGCGTCGACCGCGCGGTCGAGACCGTGGAGCGCGCCCTGGAGAAGCACGGCGCCCCGGTGTACGTGCGGCACGAGATCGTGCACAACCGCTACGTCGTGGAGACGCTGGCCAAGGCCGGCGCCGTCTTCGTCGAGCAGACCGACGAGGTGCCCGAGGGCGCCATAGTGGTGTTCTCCGCGCACGGCGTCGCCCCGACGGTCCACGTCGAGGCCGCCGCCCGCAACCTGAAGACCATCGACGCGACCTGCCCCCTGGTGACCAAGGTCCACAACGAGGCCAAGCGCTTCGCCCGCGACGACTACGACATCCTCCTCGTCGGCCACGAGGGCCACGAGGAGGTCGTCGGGACCGCGGGGGAGGCGCCCGACCACGTTCAGGTGGTGGACAACCCGGACGCCGTCGACGGCGTGACCGTCCGCGACCCCGACAAGGTCATCTGGCTGTCGCAGACCACGCTGAGCGTGGACGAGACCATGGAGACCGTGCGGCGCCTACGGGAGAAGTTCCCGACGCTGCAGGATCCGCCCAGCGACGACATCTGCTATGCCACGCAGAACCGTCAGGTCGCAGTGAAGGCGATGGCGCCGGAGTGCGACCTCGTCATCGTCGTCGGGTCGAAGAACTCGTCGAACTCGGTGCGGCTGGTCGAGGTGGCTCTCGGCGCCGGCGCCGATGCCGCGCACCTCGTCGACTACGCCGAGGACATCGACCCGGCCTGGCTCGACGGTGTGACCACGGTCGGCGTGACGTCCGGCGCCTCGGTTCCGGAGGTGCTGGTGCGCGGGGTGCTCGAACGGCTCGCCGAACACGGTTACGACACCGTGCAGCCCGTCACCACGGCCAACGAGACGCTGGTGTTCGCACTGCCGCGCGAGATTCGTCCGGCCCGCAGCTGAGCACGCTCAGCGCCGCGCGTTGCTGAGCTCCGCTCAGCGCCGGCACTCAGCTGAGCTTCGCTCAGACGTCGTACTCCCAGGCGTCCGCCTCCGCGCTGCGCTGACGGCGCGGCGTGCTGCGCTGCTCGACGCGGGACTCGCCGTCGTCGGCGCCGCGGTAACGCACCCGCGACACCGGGTGGTGCGACCCGTTGCCCGATCGGCCGGCGTCGGGCTCGTAACGGTCGAAGGTCTCGAACGGCTCGTACTCCGCCGCGCGCCGGCGACGCTCCGGACGGTCGTAGCGGTCGGGACGTTCCGCGCGCTCGGGACGGTCCGTGCGGTCCAGGCGCTCGCGGCGCACCGGCCGGTCGGCGTCGCCCCGCTGCGAACGGTCCCGGCGGTCCTGGCTGCGTCGCTCCGAGGGGGCGGCCGACCGGCGCTCGGAGGACCGGCGTTCCGACGGGTTGGCCGACCGGCGCTCCGACGGGTTGGCCGACCGGCGCTCCGCCGAGGCGGCCGACCGGCGCTCCGCGGGGGCCGACGCGCGGCGCTCGCGCACCTCGTCGCGGGAGCGGCGGCGCGGCTCGTCGCCGTCGGTCGGCGGGCGCGACCGGCGGGGCCGGTCCGTCACCGACGGGATGACCTCGGTCTCGGGGGCGCGGTCGCGGCGCGGGCGTGCGGCGGCCGCCCGCGACCGGCGGGCGGTCCGGGGCTCGTCGGCCTCGTCGTCGGATTCCGGTGCCTCGGCGGCGCGCCGGCGGCTGCGTCGGACGGGCGTCTCTGCGGCGGTCTCGGCGGCGCTGTCGGCCACGGCGCTGCGGCGGGCCGAGCGGGGGGTGTCGGAATCGGCCTCCGCGGCGGTTCGGCGGCCGGCCGAGTGCCCGAGGTACCACCGTGCGACGCCGATGACCAGCACGGTGATCGCGGTGAAGAACATCAACGGGAAGCGCTCGATCAACGGATAGCCGCAGTTGATCAGGATGTCCTTGATGCCCTTGATCTCGTCGCCATGGAAGAGGAAGTACGCCCCGGGGACGGCGGCGAAGAGGATCAGCGGGGGCTGGATCACGGTGGTGAAGACGCCGGACTGCCGCACTGCCAGCACGGCGAGGATGCAGCCGGTGACGTAACACACGCCGAATGCGGTGGAGAGCCCCTTCGTGCCCGAGCCGGCGTCGAAGGCAAAGCCGATGGCCGTGGCCGTCACGGCGACGAGAATGGCGCCCCACCAGGGAATTCCCGGCAACGAGGGCAGCACGGAACGCTGTGCGGCGGGCACCGCCGATCGCGCACGCTGAGCTGACACACGTCGACCGTACCGGCTATCCCCGTGACAGTGCTGCCAGCGCGTCCCGGCGTGGCCGCGGCACCTCCGTAGACTGTCGAACCCGTGGGCCTCAACCTGGGAATCGTCGGACTGCCGAACGTCGGCAAGTCGACGTTGTTCAATGCGTTGACACGCAACGACGTGCTCGCCGCAAATTATCCGTTCGCCACCATCGAGCCGAACGAAGGCGTGGTGCCGCTGCCGGACCCGCGCCTCGCCACACTCGCGGAGATGTTCGCCTCGGAGAAGGTGGTGCCGGCGCCGGTGACGTTCGTCGACATCGCCGGCATCGTGAAGGGCGCCTCCGAGGGCGCTGGGCTCGGCAACAAGTTCCTCGCCAACATCCGCGAGTGCGACGCGATCTGTCAGGTGGTCCGGGTGTTCGCCGACGACGACGTCGTGCACGTCGACGGCAAGGTGGACCCGGCGTCGGACATCGAGGTCATCGAGACCGAGCTGATCCTCGCCGACATGCAGACCCTCGAGAAGGCGGTCCCGCGGCTGGAGAAGGAAGCCCGCAACAACAAGGACCGCAAGCCGGTCCTCGAGGCGGCCGTCGCGGCGCAGGCGGTGCTGGATTCCGGCACGACGCTGTTCGCCGCCGGTGTCGACACGGCGCCGCTGCGCGAACTCAACCTGATGACCACCAAGCCGTTCCTGTACGTCTTCAACGCCGACGAGTCGATCCTCACCGACGATGCGCGCACGGCCGAGCTGCG
Organism: Mycolicibacterium grossiae; assembly: GCF_008329645.1. Classification (NCBI taxonomy): domain Bacteria; kingdom Bacillati; phylum Actinomycetota; class Actinomycetes; order Mycobacteriales; family Mycobacteriaceae; genus Mycobacterium; species Mycolicibacterium grossiae. Next base: position 5,519,817 of record NZ_CP043474.1, on the reverse strand, counting down.
GGCGATGGTCGCCCCGGCCGACGCGGTGTTCTTGGACGCCAAGATCGAGGCCGAGCTGCAGGAGCTGGACGAGGAGTCGGCCGCCGAGCTGCTGGAGTCGATCGGCCAGACCGAGCGGGGCCTCGATGCGCTGGCCCGCGCCGGCTTCCACACGCTGAAGCTGCAGACCTACCTCACGGCGGGGCCGAAGGAGTCGCGCGCCTGGACGATCCACCAGGGCGACACCGCGCCGAAGGCCGCCGGCGTCATCCACACCGACTTCGAGAAGGGCTTCATCAAGGCCGAGATCGTCTCCTACGACGACCTCGTCGAGGCGGGCTCGATGGCCGCCGCCAAGGCCGCCGGCAAGGTCCGGATGGAGGGCAAGGACTACGTGATGGCCGACGGCGACGTCGTGGAGTTCCGCTTCAACGTGTAGTGGGCCCTGTTCCGCGCCGAGTGTGCGGGTTCTGACTGCGAACGACGAGTGAGGGTGTTCACGAGCCACACACTCGACGCGAGTGTGCATCTGGCGACGCGACACGCCGGTCGAGCGTCGTGAGATGCACACTCGGCGCAGGCTGGGCCGACGCGCGTACTCGACGGTCCCGGCGGCGAAGGGCAGAATCGCGCGGGTGACCGTCCCACCGCAACGCCCCGGCGAGCCCGACTGGCGTGGTCGACGGCCACCTCCTCCGCCGGGTCGGCAACCGCCGCCCGGGCCGGCACGTCCGCCGCAGCCACCCGGCCCACCTCGACCGCCGGGGCCGCCCGTTCCGCCGCAACGCCAGCCGCCGCGCCAACCGCCCCCGCCGCAGCGCCAGCCACCCCCGCCGCCGCAGCGCCAGCCCCCACGCCAGCCACCCCCGCCGCAGCGCCAACCGCCGCCGCCGCGGCCCGGCCCCCGGCCGGCACCGCCCCCGCCGGCTTCCCGGCGTCCTGAGCCGCCGACCGAGCAGCTGCGCGCCCCGCGGCGCCCCGTCGACGCGGCGAGCACCGAGAAGCTGCCGAAGCCGCCGTCGCCGGCCGACGCGCAGCCCACGCAGCAGCTGCAGCGCCCGGAACCCCTCGTCCCGCCGCCGTCCGACGGGGACGGCGCCGGCGACCGTCCCCGGAAGGCCCGCTTCTTCAACCGGAAGACCAGCGCGCTGCTCGCGCTGATCGTCGTCGCGCTGCTGGCGGGCGGGCTGGCCGGCGGCGAGCTGTACGCCCGGCACCGCGCCGACGGCATCCTCGTCGCCGTGGCCGAGTGCGTCGTCGAGGACGGCGCGACGATCTCGTTCGGCGTCAATCCGCCGTTTCTGTGGCAACACGTCACCGGCCACTACACCAACATCACCGTCACCACGGCGGGCGACCGCGTGCAGAGCGCCGACGGCATGACCGCCGACGTCACCCTCGAGGACGTCCGCCTGCGGGAGACCGACGACGCGAAGGGCACCATCGGCTCGCTGCGGGCGACCCTCACGTGGAAGTCGGCCGGCATCAAGGACACCGTCGCGGCGAACCTGCCCGGCGTGGGCAACCTGATCACCGGTGTCCGGACCGACCCGGCGGCGGGCACCATCATCCTCGACGCCGGCGCCGACAACGGCGTGACCGCCAAGCCGGTCGTGGCGAACGGTGACCTCCAGCTTCAGGTGCTCGACGTGAAGGGTCCGCTGCCGAAGGACACCGTGCAGTCCGCGCTGGACGACCTCACCAAGAAGCTCAACGACAACTACCCGCTCGGCATCCACGCCGACAGCGTCGAGGTGACCGACGCCGGTGTGGTCGGCACGTTCTCCAGCCAGGACGCGTCGATCCCGAAGGCCGACGAGAACCCCTGTTTCGACCGTCTCTGACCGCTGTTCGGACGTTCGTAACCGCGCGGCAACCTGACGGACCCGTCAACGCATAGCGCGCGGCATAGCGTTGGCGGCATGTCGGCATCTGGTCCCCTGGGGAATGTTCGGGCGACGTTCGAGGACGCGCTGCTGCTCGCCCTCACCGAGGGTCGACTTCCTCTGCACGACAGCGCATTCGGGTCGCGCACGCGCGATGCCCTCCAGCGGATCGTGCACCAGCACCCGGAGGCGTCGCCCACGCTGGTCGCGGACGCCTACGACGCCTTCGACCTCGACGAGGGCGCCACGCGCGACGAGGTCGCCTAGTTACTTCGACCTGAAAAAGTCGGGCGTGGCGACGGGCCCGGTCGCTCCTTGAGCTGGGACAATGTCCTCGAACCCTTGGCGAGAAGGATTCGAGGACATTGTGTTTCGTACTGTAAATGATCAGCCGACGTTGTGGGATTCAATCCTGCCGGCCGAGCTGTTGGTGTTGCCTGTGGAGCTGGGCCGAGTCGATGCACTACTCGACGATCCGGTCTTCTTCACACCATTCGCAACCTACTTCGATGCCAGGATCGGTCGGCCATCTATCCCGATGGAAACCTACCTGCGGTTGATGTTCCTGAAGTTCCGCTACAGGCTGGGCTATGAGTCGCTGTGCCGCGAGGTCTCGGATTCGATCTCCTGGCAGCGGTTTTGCCGGATTCCGTTCGGTACCCGGGTGCCGCATCCGACGACGTTGATGAAGATCACCACCCGCTGCGGCGACGACGCGGTCGCCGGGCTCAACGAAGCACTGCTGGCCAAAGCGGCCAACGCCAAGCTGCTGCGCACCGACAAGGTCCGGGCCGACACCACCGTCATCCCGGCCGCGGTGTCCTATCCGACCGACTCGGGTCTGCTGGCCAAAGCGATCGGCTCGATGGCCCGCAGTGTGGCGCGGATCAAGGCCGCTGGCGGTGCCACCCGGACTGCATCGCGAGATCGGCGACGTTCGGCCGGGCGCCGCGCCCGCTCCATCGCCGCGAAACTGAAACTACGCGGTGAACAGCAACGCGATGCGGCCCAGGCCGCGGTGCGCCGGATCACCGGGGAACTCGCGGGTATCGCCGAGGAGGCGATGCGCGAAGCCACCGCGGTGATCCGCAACGCCCGACGCGCGCTGCGCACGGTGAAGGGGCACCGCAAAGGGCAACTGCACCGGGCGATCAACCGTCTGCAGACCGTCGTGGTAACCGCGGAACGCGTTGTGGCCCAGACCCGTAGCCGCCTGGCCGGGGTGATGCCCGAGTCAGCGACCCGGGTGGTCAGCTTCCACGATGTCGATGCCCGCCCGATCCGCAAGGGACGCCTGGGCAAGCCCGTCGAGTTCGGCTACAAAGCGCAGATCGTCGACAACGCCGACGGGGTCATCCTCGATCACAACGTCGAGGTCGGAAACCCCGCGGACGCCCCGCAACTGGCCCCGGCGATCGCCCGAGTCGCCGCCCGCACCGGGCACGCTCCACGAGCGGTCACCGCCGACCGAGGCTACGGGCAGGCATCGGTGGAACACGACCTGCACGACCTCGGTGTCCGAGCCGTGGCGATCCCACGAACGAGTAAACCCAGCGCGGCACGCCGCGAGTTCGAACACCGCCGCGCCTTCCGGGAGAAGGTGAAATGGCGGACCGGATCAGAGGGCCGGATCAACCACATCAAACGCAGCTACGGCTGGAACCGCACCGAACTCACCGGCCTCAATGGAGCCCGAACCTGGTGCGGACACGGCGTCTTCGCCCACAATCTCGTCAAGATCGGTACCCTCGCCGCATAAATCACCACCGTCAGCGGCGCGTGCGACACCAATCGACGCAAACTCGGCCACGCGAAACGCCCATCAAGGGTTTTTCAGGTCGAAGTAGTTAGACCGCCCCGGTCGTTCGGCGCCGTCGACGAACGGCCGCGGCGCGCCCATACTCGAGGGATGCGCGTCACCGCGGCAGCTTCGACGACGCTCGGGTGCGCGGTGCTGATCCTCGCGGGCTGCGCCAACGACGCGCCGACGGTCGAGACGACACTGGTCTTCGACGGCGACCGCCACACCATCACCACCACCGACGTGACGTGCAGCCGCGACGGCGACGTCCTCATCATCTTCGTCGACGGCCCGGGCAAGCAGATGGTTCGCGCGGTCGTCCTCGACCGCGGACGGCTGCGGGCCGATCGGGTTGCGGTGCGCTACGACGAGTTGGCCGGCTTCACGTCGGACCGCGCCGACGTGGACGTCACCAGATCCGATGACACCTACCAGTTGCGCGGCCGCATGCCGCCGAATGCCGGTGAGACGGCGGCACATTCGTTCGAGATCGTCACGACCTGCCCGGAGTACCGGCCGTACGTGCCCCCGCCCGGCAGTCCACCGCGTGTGCCGATCGAGTGATTCGGTCCGCCGACCTCGGGGATGACATCGACGGACCGAATCATGCGTGATAACGCATACGTCGGCTCGAATCATTCCCCGAGCGTTACGGCGATCTCGTCGCCCAGGCGGTAGCCGGCCGTCAACGGCAGGTCGTCCCCACTCCAGAACGACCCGGGGTCGAACCAGTTGTCGTTCTTCTCGGTGACCAGCAGACCCATCTCCTCGTAGGTGATGGCGACGGTCTCCGCGCAGTACGCCGTCCGGAGGCCCGCGGCCCGTCGTCGTACCCTGCGGCGCTCGGCGGACTCGCGAACCTTGCCATGCACGAAGGGAATCCCACGGGTGAAGTCACCCACCACCGGCAGCCGGCCCCGTAGCCAGCGGCCGGTTAGCCGGGCCGTCGTCGGAAACGCCGTCCCGTCCATCCGCGCGATCACGCGCAGCAGTGCATCCTCCTGCCGGCGCGAGGCATAGGGCTCGAGCTGTCGCAGCCAGCACCGCTGGTGGTACTTCAGCAGCCACTGCTCGACGGCCTGCCGCGCATCGTTGAGCTGCACGCCGCGGTGGTGCGTGCCGGTCCAGACGTCGAGCAGCGTCGCCCCCAGCTCGGCGTGCCAGATGAGGGGTGGCAGATCGTCGATGGCCACGGTCATGCCGACGTGGTTCACCGGGGCGTTCGTCATGGTCTGGATGGCCCGGTCCGGCCCGGACGCGCCGCGGAACAGCCAGACGTCGCCCGTGCGCGTCTCGGCCAGCGCGCGCTCGAGGGTCACCGTGTTCGCGTCCACCCGGGCAGCTTAGGCAGAATCACCGACCATGCGAGGGATCTGGAAGTGGGTCGGTCTGGCCGGCGTGGCGGGTGTCGCCGCCGCCGGCGTGCTGGTGGCGCGCGACGAACGCCAGCGCCGGGCATACACGCCCGACGACGTCCGGGCACGGCTGCACCAGCGTCTCGCCGAAGCCGATCCGTCCGCCTGACCGTCAGGTCAGCCGAAGTGCGTAGAGACGGTGGCTGCCGCTGAACCCCTTGAGGTCGTAGTCCCGTCCGTCGTCGAAGGCGATGTCGTCGAGCCCGCCGACGGCGTCGCGGACCGACTCGCTGACGAGCACCTCGCCGCCGTCCGCCGCGGCGGCCACCCGCGCGGCCATCGCCACGTTGCGGCCGAACAGGTCGTCGCCGCGGCGCACCGACTTGCCGGTGTGGATGCCGATCCGCACGCGAACCTCCTTCCGCCGCTTCGACAGGTCGCGCTGGACGGCGAGGCTGCAGCGCACCGCCTGCTCGGGCTGGGCGAAGGCGATCATGAAGCCGTCGCCCTGGCTCTTGACGACGTGGCCGCCGCACCGCTTGACGTGGCGGCCGATCATCTTGTCGTGGCGGGCGATCAGCCGGACCCAGGCACGATCACCGATGCGTTCGTTGAGCGCCGTCGAGTCCTCGATGTCAGAGAACAGGATCGACACCCGGCCGTCGGGCGTCAGCCGCGCGAGGTCCGGCCGCTCGACCTCGGCCCAGTCGGCCAGGTCCTCGATGGAGGATCGCACCGCGGCGCCGAAGCCCTCCTTGCGGATGATGTTCGCCGTCTGCCAGACCTGTTTGACGGCCTCGCGTCCCCCGGACAGCAGATTGGCGCGCGTGTCCAGACGCCGCGTCAGCGCGGCGATCTCCTCGTCGCGGGTCTTCAGCCGTCGGGCCAGCACCAGCAGCCCGACGGCCTCGGCCGCCACGACCGCCAGCAGGACGTAGATCGCGAGCATCGTCATCGACACCGCTCGAGTATTCCGTGCGGCCGCGCCCGCGCGGGCTCACACGCCGGTCGAGGATCCTGGTCGCACGATCATCAGCACCGTGACCACCACCCACAGCAGGTTGAACACGCCGGTCGACATCGCCAGTGTGCCCACTCCGCCGCCGGCGAGGGCCGCCCGCTGCTGCGGCAGGATCGCCGCCGCCAGCACCAGCGCGGCGGCGATGGTCAACGCGATCGACACCAGCACCCAGGTGTCACCGAGCACGCCCATGCTGGCCGCCGTCGCGATCCCGAGCAGCGGCACGGCGGCGCCCACGGCGGCATACGTCACGCAGATGCGGTGCAGGGCCGCGCCAACCGGTGGTGACGCGACGTAGCGCGGGAAGATGCTGGCCGCCACGGTGATCGGGCCGATCGCGAGGATCGCGACGACGACGTGGGCGCTGAGCAGGACGGCGGACACGGACACCGACGCTAGCCCGTCGAGACCCCCTGCGCCTCAGCCGTTTCGGCCAACGAGCGACGAGATCTGGTCAGCCGGCTACCACCCCTCGGTGAGCACCCGGTCCAGCGCGTCGACGTAGAAGTCGGCGCCGGCGACGTCGATGCACAACGGCGGCTTGGTCTTCAGGATGTTCTGGTGGTCACCGGTCGGCTGGATCACCACGCCGAGGTCGAGCATCCGGTTGCAGATCGCCGTGGTCTCCTCGGGCGCGGGCGTCAACGTGTCCCGGTCGCGGACCATCTCGACGCCGAGGTACAGCCCCATGCCGTGCACCGTGCCGATGACGTCGTGCCGGTCGCGCAGCGCCAGCAGCCGGTTCTTCAGGTGGGTGCCCACCCGCAGCGCGTTGCCCTGCAGATCCTCGTCGGCGAGGACGTCGAGCACCGTGAGCCCGATCGCACAGGACAGCGGGCTGCCCCCGGTCGAGGAGAAGAAGTAGCCCTGCGACGAGAAGGCCTCGGCCACCGCCCGGCTGGTGATCACCGCACCCAAGGGGTAGCCGTTGCCGGTCGACTTGGCCACCGACACGATGTCGGGCACCACGTTCTGCTGGTGGAAACCCCAGAACCACGTGCCCAGCCGGCCGTACCCGACCTGCACCTCGTCGGCGATCGCGAGCCCGCCGGCCCGGCGGACCGCGCCGTACACCGCGTCGAGGTAGCCGTCGGGCAGCGTCATGCCACCTGCATTGCCGTACACCGACTCGCAGATGAATCCCGCCGGCGGACGGCCGGACGCGACCAGCGCCTCGATCTCACGGACCGCGTCGACCGCGTAGGCGCCGACGTCGTCGCCGCGGTACTTGCCGCGGAAGCTGTTCGGCGACTCGACCGTGTGCACCCAGTCCGGCCGGGTGGTCAGGGCATTCGGATTGTCGGCCGTCGAGGTCGACACCGCGTCGGTCCCGTAGGTCCAGCCGTGGTAGGCCTCGGCCACCGCGACGACGTCGCGGCGGCCGGTGGCGGCGGTCGCGAGCCGGATCGCGAGATCGCTGGCCTCCGAACCGGAATTGACCAGGAACACCGTGTCCAGCGGTTCGGGCAGCGTGGCCGCGAGCCGCTCGGAGTACTCGACGACGGCCTCGTAGTTGAACCGCGAGTTGGTGTTCAGCCGGCGCAGTTGCCGGTTGGCGACGTCGGCGATGCGGGGGTGGGCGTGTCCCAGCACCGTCACGTTGTTGACCATGTCGAGGTACACCCGGCCGCGCGTCGACATCAGGAAGTGCCGCCAGCCGCGCTCGATCTGCGGGGGATCGGCGTAGTAGTGCTCCTGCACGCGCGCGAAGCTGGAATCCCTGCGCGCCAACAGCTTCGGAGCATCATGGGGTACCGGCGGCGCGACGCCGAGCAGCGGGGCCGGGTCGCGGGCCAGGGCCAGCCAGCCCGGCGCCAACTCGGCGCTGGTGAACGCGGGGGCCGCAGGTGCGCCGACGGGCTTGACCGCCACGGCGAACCAGTGCCGCGACGCGACGGTGGCGATCGCGGTGCCGGCCGCCACCTCCCCGGTCGGCGCAGTGAGTTCGGCTCCGGCGACGGCCATCTCGAGGTCGCGACCGCGCAGCACCAGGCCCGCGTCGGTGCGGGCGACCTCGCCGGGCCACTGCGCGGCGACGGTCACGTCGTCCGCCGCGTAGGCGGCCATGCCGGTCGGGATGACCTTCGGGCCGTCCTGGCTGAGCGCCGGGGCCCGGGTGAGCCGCGGCCGCCCGAACGCCGTGACCGCCACCCGCGCACCGGCGGCCAGCGTTGCATCGGCCAGACGGGTCTCGACGCCGGACGCCAGCCACGCGCCGGGGACGAACGCGTCGTCGTAGACGTCGGACGTGGGGGACAGGTCGAGGACGGCGACGTCCTCGGCAGCCACGCCGGCGAGCAGTGGCGCGCCGCTGAGCGGAGCCGGCGTGACGTCCAGGCCGACGGCGGCGCGGATGACGCCGGGCATGACGTCGATCGGCAGCGACGTCGCCACCTCGAACATGCGCCGCTCCGCGTCGGCCTGCTCGGTGAGGTAGGCATTGTCGGGATCGAGTTCGGCCTGCTGCGCCCCGCTGGCGATCAGCACCGCCGCGCGCAGCACCAGCATCGGCCACAGCGCGTCGGCCTCCGCCGGTGACAGCGGCCGGATCGCGTGGAAAGCCGTGACGCCGGGCAGGATCGCGGTCGGTGACGTGCCGGGGTGGCCGAGCACCGAGGACAGCGTCACGGCGAGTTCGGAGACCGCCCAGGTGGCGGACAGGTCACCGAAGTCGATGACGCCGTCGGGGTGGCCGCCCGGCCCCGCGACGAGGTTCGCGTCGGTGAGGTCGAGGTGCACCGCCTGGACGGGCAGCTGGTCGGCGACCGCGGCGATGCGCCGGGCGGCCAGTGCGGCCGCCGCGGTGAGTCGGTCCCGCAGGGCGGTGTCCCCGACGTGTCGCGCCAGCATCTCGACGACGTCGCCGCCGAACCTCGGATCCCACTGCAGCGCACGGTCCAGGCCGGGATGGCGGAAGCCGCGCAGCGCCCGGCTCACCCGGCCCGCCACGTCGCCCATGCCGGCGACGGTCTCGGGCGCCAGGTAGCCGGCGTCGACCAGCGTGCCGCCCTCCAGGTAGGGCGGCAGCCGCACGTGGGCCGGGCCGTCCAGCAGGCCGGTGACCGTCGTCCCGCGCCGGCCCTCGGTGTCGGTGCGCGGCACCGACACCCGCAGCGTCGGTTCGGCGGTGGCGATCAGCGCCGCCGCGGCGTCCTGCGCCTCCAGCTCGGTGACGCTGAACGCGGGGTTGGCGATCTTCAGCACGCCAATGATCTCGCCGCCGCGGTCGCGCAGCAGGAAGTTCCTGTCCTGCTGGCTGCCGAGGGACTCCGCGGTCACCTCGAGCCCGAAGTGGCCGGCCGCCAGGGCGGCTGCCTGTTCCGAATCGACCTGCGGCGCCGGCAATTCGGGCTGTTCGAGGAAGTGGAATCCCGTGGTCACGACGCGACGAACCGCACGACGACGTCGCTGAACGCATCGTTGTCGTCCCCGGCCGCCGTGTGACCGGCCTCGGACAACTCGACGAACTCCGCCGGCACCTTCGCCAGGAAGTCCTGGACGCCTTCCGTGCTCACCACGTCGGACAGCTTCCCACGGATGAGCAGGATCGGTATCTCGAGGTTGATCGCGGCCTGCTCGAGCTTGTCGACGCGGACGAAGGGATCGTCCTCGGGCTTGGTGAGGAACGCCGGATCCCAGTGCCAGTGCCAGCGGCCGTCGCGCCAGCGGAGGTTCTTCTTCAGCCCCTCGGTGCTGCGCGGCTTCGGCCGGTGCGGCAGGTAGGCGGCAACGGCGTCGGCGGCCTCGTCGAGGGTCGCGAACCCGTCGACGTGGCTGAACATGAAGTCCCGGATCCGCGCGCTGCCTTCCTTCTCGAAGCGCGGCACGACGTCGACGAGGACGAGCTTGACCACGACCTCCGGTCCGGCCTCGTGGGCGGCGGCGATGCCGGTGAGCCCGCCCATGCTGGCGCCGATCACCACCACGGGCCGCCCGATCTGGTACAGCACTGCCAGGGTGTCGTCGCACAGCGCCTCGACGGTGTAGGTGGCCGTGGGCGAGCGGTCACTGTCACCGTGGCCGCGGCTGTCGAGCGCGACGACATGGAAACCGTGGTCGGCGAGTACCTGGCCGGTGTTCTTCCACGACCACCGGTTCTGCCCGCCGCCGTGCAGCAGGAGGATGGTCGGGCGCTCGGCCGCCGACGGCGCCCCGCGGTTCCACTCGTCGGCGACCAACCGGAGGTCGTCGACACCACGGAACGTCACGGTCTGCACCTCGGTCACGGCCATCCTCTCGCCCAGCTGCGATCCCCGTCGTTTCGGGTCTACCGCGCCCCGTGACGGTAGCGGGGGCGAATCGATGAGTTTCGCCGGTCCCGACGGTCGGTACGGCATGCCCACCATCACGCCCTCGCTCTGGTTCGACGGGAACGCCGAGGAGGCCGCTGCCTTCTACGTCTCGGTGTTCCCCCACTCGACGGTGGATGCCGCGGTCCGCTTCACCGACGCGGGTCCCGGCCCGGCCGGCGAGGTGGCCTACGTGACGTTCACCCTCGATGGGCAGCGGTTCCTCGGCATCAACGGCGGACCGCAGTTCCCGTTCACCGAGGCCGTCAGCTTCGAGGTGCTCTGCGCCGATCAGGACGAGGTCGACCATTACTGGAACGCCCTCGTCGAGGGCGGCGCCGAGTCGCAGTGCGGCTGGTTGGCCGACCGCTTCGGCCTGAGCTGGCAGATCGTGCCGCGCCGGTTGTACGAGCTGCTCGAGGACCCGGATCCGGCGCGGGCGGCCGCCGCCACCGCCGCCATGCTCGGGATGCGCCGAATCGTCGTCGCCGACCTGGAAGCGGCCGTCACCAGGGTGTGAGTCCGGGTGCGGGGGCAACCCGCACGCCACGCCGCCCGGCCGCGCCACCTACCATCGCGCCTCGGCACGTAGGTTGGACCGACGGCAGCGCCGCACGCGGTGCCGCCGGGTCCCGAGCGCCACGGAGGAGCGAACATGGCAGACGACCCTGCCGACCCCGTCGGGGAGACGGCCGACGAGCCCGCCGCCGGGGTGACCGGCGCGTCCGCGGACGACCAGGCCGTCGACGAGACGGCTGCGCCCGACGCTCCGGACGCCGCTGCGGCGGCTCCCCGCGCGCCGCTGTCCCACGTCACCCTCGCGACCCTCCTCGGGGTCGTGCTGGTCCTCGCCCTCGGCGGACTGGTCGGCTGGCTCGGCGTGCGGGCATACGACTCGCACCGCGCCGACGAGCAGCGTGCGCTGTTCCTCGCGGTCGGACGTCAGGGGGCGGTCAACCTCACCAGCATCGACCACACCCGCGTCGACCAGGACGTGCAGCGCATCCTCGACTCGGCGACCGGAAGCTTCTACGACGAGTTCCAGCAGCGCGCCCAGCCGTTCGCCGAGGTGGTCCGGCAGGTGAAGTCGACGTCCGTCGGCACCGTCACCGAGGCGGGCATCGAGGACGAGACCGACGACGGCGCCGACGTCCTCGTCGCCGTCACCGTCACCACCGCGGTCGAGGGTCAGCCCGAGCAGGCGCCCCGTGCCTGGCGGATGCGGCTGTCGGTGCAGAAGACCGGCGACGACGCGAAGGTGGCGAAGGTGGACTTCGTAGCATGACCGATCCCACTCCGAACACCGGCCCGACCGAAACGCCGTCCACGGCAATCGAACTCGACGCCGAGCCCGACCTGACGGAGCCCGATACCGGGCTCGACGCGACCGAGCCCGCACCCGTGAATCGCGGGGTGAATTGGAGACGTGTGCTGGCCTACGGCATCCTGCCCGGCCTGGTGTTGATCCTCGCCCTCGCCGCGGCGTTCCTGAAGTACGTCGACTCGTCGGTGCGCGTCGACGACGAGGTGCGCGCCGAGACCCTGCAGGCGGCCAAGGACAGCACCATCGCGCTGCTGTCCTACACCCCGGACAAGGTCGACCAGCAGCTCGGCAACGCGCGCAGTCTGCTCACCGGCGACTTTCGGGATTCCTACACGACGCTCACCAACGACGTCGTGATCCCCGGCGCCAAGCAGAAGCAGATCTCGGCCGTCGCGACCGTCCCCGCGGCGGCGTCGGTCTCGGCCGAGCCGAACCGCGCCGTGGTGCTGGTGTTCGTGAACCAGACCGTGGTGGTCGGCAGCGACGCGCCGACCGACACCGCGTCCAGCGTGCGCGTCACCCTCGACCGGGTCGGCGGCCGGTGGCTCGTCTCCGGCTTCGACCCGGTGTGAGGCCCGTGCCGATGAGCGAACCACGCACCGTCGACGTCGCCGGCGACGACGTCACGCTCCGCGTCCTGGTGTGGGGGCCCGCCGACGGCCCGATCGCCCTGTGCCTGCACGGTTTCCCGGATACGGCGCACGGCTGGCGGAAGGTGGCGCCGGCCCTCGTCGACGCCGGCTACCGCGTCGCGGCGCCCTTCATGCGCGGCTACGCACCGTCGACGACGTCGTCGGATGGCAGCTACCACGTCGGGGCCCTGATGGCCGACGCGCTGGCGGTGCGCGACGCCCTGGGCGGTAGCGACGACGACGTCCTCATCGGCCACGACTGGGGGGCCATCGCCGGGGCCGGGCTCGCGGCGCTGCCCGAGGCGCCGTTCGCCAAGGCCGTCATCATGTCGGTGCCACCGGCGGCGGCGTTCCGCGGCAGGGTGCCCGACGTCGGCGCCCTCGCCGCGCGAATCCCGCTGCAGCTGCTGCGCAGCTGGTACATCGGCTTCAACCAGGTGCCCTGGCTGCCCGAGCGTTCGGCGTCGTGGCTCATCCCGTGGCTGTGGCGGCAGTGGTCGCCGGGCTATGACGCGGCCGACGACGTCACGCGGGTGCGCGCCGCGATCGGAGCGCCCGCGAACTGGCGGGCGGCACTGGGTTACTACCGGCAAACCATGCGCGGCAGCACCCCGCCGCCGCGCTACGCCGCACTGCACGCGCATTGGCTGAACGCGCCGGTGGTGCCGACGCTGTACCTGCACGGCACCGACGACGGCTGCGCCACGGCCGATTACGCCCGCTGGGTGTCCCGCGTGCTGCCCGAGGGCAGCCGGGTGACGACCGTCGGCGCCGCCGGGCACTTCCTGCAGCTCGAGCAGCCCGACGTGGTCGCCCGGCACATCGTCGACTTCGTCGGCGCGTAGCGTGCCGGCGGCCCGCCCGCCGCGGGGAGACGCCCGGCCGCTGACCGCCGTGGACGCCCAGACGCTGTGGCTCTCATCGGTGGTGCCCAGCGACCAGTACCTGCTGTACGCCTTCGACGGCGTACCGGCCGACGTGGACGGTGCCGTGGCCGAGGTGTGCGGCCGCGCCCGCGCCTGCCCGGACGCCGCGGTCCGGGTCGCCGACCGGGGAAGGTGGCGGTATCCGGCGTGGGTGCCGGCCGACGTCGACCGCGGCTGGGCGACGGTCGATCGCCTCGACGACCCCACCTGGACCGGGTGCCTACGGGCGGTGACCGAGTTGACCGCCCGGCGCCTCGACGCCGGGGTCGCGCCCTGGCACCTGCACGTCCTGCCCGGCGTGCGCGGCATCCCCGGAGCGGCGGGCGAGGGCACCGTCGCGGTGGTGCGCATCGCGCATGCCCTCGGCGACGGACAGCGCTCCGCCGCGCTGGCGGCCCACCTGTTCGGCCGCGACGCCGCCGTGCCGCCGTCGTGGCCCGACCCGGCACGGCCACTGCTGCTACCGGTGCTCGGCGCACGGGCCGCGCGCGCCCACCGTCGACTGCGGCGCGACGAGGCGTCCGGTGCCGTCCCGCCCCCGGCAATTCCGTGCCCGCCGATGCGCTCCAACGCCCTCGACGACGGGCCGCGCATCCTCCGCGTGCTCACCCGGCGGCGGCACGACCTCGGTGCCGGCACGGTCACCGTCGCCGTGCTGTCCGCGGTCGCCGAGGCGCTCACCGGGCACCTGCGCGCGCTCGGCGACGATCCGGCCGGTCTCGGTGCCGAGGTGCCGATGGCCACGGCGCCGCCTCGACGCGCCCACAACCACTACGGCAACGTCGGCGTCGGCCTGCATCCGGACCTGCCGGCCTCCGCGCGCGCCGAGCGCATCGCCGCCGACCTGCGCGACCGTCGCGTGCGCGCCGAGCACCCTGCGCATCGGGCGGACGCCCGCGCGTTCGCCGCGACGCCGGCGCCGCTGCTGCGATGGGGGATCGGCCACTTCGACCCGACCGTCCGGCCCGTGTCGGTGAGCGGCAACGCCGTCGTCTCCAGCGTCCACCGCGGACCGGCGGACCTCGCGTTCGGTGGTGCGCCGGTCCTGCTGACGTCGAGCTTTCCGAGCCTGTCGCCGCTGATGGCACTGGCGCACGGGGTGCACGGACTGGGCGACGTCGTCGCGGTCAGCGTGCACTCCACCGAGGCCGTGCTCGGCGGTCCCGACGGGGTCGCCGCCTACGTCGACCGCCTCGATGCGGCGCTCTGACCGCGCAGGGCGGCGATGCCGGTGTCCAGGGCCGCCTCGAGGTAGCCGAGATCACCGGTGTTCAGCATGATCAGGACACCGCCCTGAATGCCGGCGAGCAGAGCGGCCGCAGCACGGACCGGGTCGACGGCGGCGCCGATCTTGCCGCGCGTCTGCATGGCCCGCACGCCGACCTCGATCTCCGAGCGCCACTGCGTGATCAGCGCCTGCGTCACCGCCTGCGCGCCCGGCGTGCGGCCGATCTCGGACATCACCGTCGACAGCGGGCACTGCTGGCCCTGCCCGCGATAACGTGCCACCACCGCGTCGCGCCAGCGTTGCCACGCCGCCCACGACGTCAGCGTGCCGAGGTGCGGCTGCTGGTCGTCGAGCACGCGGCGCGCCTCCTGCTCGGCGACCGCGAGCAGCAATTCGTCCTTGCCGCCCGGGAAGTAGTGGAACAGCTGGCTCTTCGACGTGCCGGTTCGGTCCATCACGTCCTCCAGGCGTGTGCCCACCGCACCGTTCGTGCGGATCTGCGCAGCGGCCCCGTCGATGATCCGCTGGCGGGTGGCACGGCCCTTCGAGGTCCATTTCTGGACTTGCGGGTCCATTTTTAGATGGCCAGTCTTGGACTCATGAGTCCACACACTATGCGGCTGGACGGCCGCTCCGCACTGGTCACCGGATCCACGGGCGGGCTCGGCGGCGCCATCGCACGGGCGCTCGCCGCTGCCGGGGCGGCGGTGGTCGTCTCCGGCCGCAACGCCGCCCGCGGTGCCGACGTCGCCGCCGGCATCCGCGCCGGGGGAGGCCGGGCGACGTTCGTGCCCGCCGACTTGGCGGCGGGGGACGCGGGCGCCCACGCGCTCCCCGAGGCCGCCACCGCAGCGGCTGGCGGGACGCTCGACGTCCTGATCAACAACGCTGCGACGCTGCTGATGCCGAAGCCCACGTCGGACGTCGGTCTGGCCGAACTCCGCGAGGTCTTCGACGTCAACGTGTTCGCGCCGTTCCTCTTGACCGGCCTGCTCGCCCCGGCGATGGCCGAGCGGGGCTCGGGCGCAATCGTCAACATCGGCTCGAACACCGGCCTACGCGGCAGTGCGGGGTCCGCGGTCTACAGCGGTACCAAGGCGGTGCTGCACTCGTTCACCAAGTCCTGGGCCGACGAGTACGGTCCGGCTGGTGTCCGGGTCAACGCGGTCGCGCCCGGGCCGATCGCCACCGAGCGCGCCGGCGAGTTCGCCGAGCACGTCGCACCCATGCTGGCCAAAATCCCGAGCCGCCGGATGAGCACGCCCGAGGAGGTGGCCGCTGCGGTGGTGTTCCTCGCGTCCGACGACGCAGCGAACATTTGCGGAACCGTGCTCAGTGTCGACGGAGGCTGGTCGGCCGTTTAACACATGGCCTACATTCTGTTACGTGACTGCCTACGACTCCGCGACCGACGTCGCCCTGCTGGTGCTGCGCGTCGTGCTCGGCCTGACCATGGCCGCGCACGGGTACAACAAGTTCTTCGGCGGTGGCCGGATCCCGGGCACGGCCGGGTGGTTCGACAGCATCGGCATGAAGCCCGGCATGTTCCACGCCCGGGTGGCGGCCACGACCGAGATCGCCGCCGGCCTCGGCCTGGCGGTGGGTCTGCTGACGCCGGTTCCCGCCGCCGGCTTCGTCGCGCTGATGCTCGTCGCGGCGTGGACCGTGCACCGCCGCAACGGGTTCTTCATCGTTAAGGAGGGCTGGGAGTACAACCTCGTCCTGGCCGTCACGGCGGTGGCGATCGCCGGCGTCGGCGCGGGCCGTTACAGCCTGGACTACCTGCTGCTGCGCGACACCGCCCTGTGGGACTGGGTGCACGGCTGGGGCGGACTGGCCGTCGCGATCGTCCTCGGCCTGGCCGGGGGCATCGGCCAGCTGGCGATCTTCTTCCGTCCACCGGCCAACCAGGCGAGCTGACGCTCGGGGAGTCGGCAGAACCCATTCCGCCGGACTAGAACACGTTCTAGTCTTCTCGGCATGGGATTTCTGAAACAGGACGCCCCGGTCGTCGACTACGCGACGTGGAGCAAGGGAACCCGCTCGCAGCGCATCGAACCGATGGCCCGGCACTGGGCCGAGGTCGGGTTCGGCACGCCGGTGGTGCTGCACCTGTTCTACGTCGTCAAGATCCTGCTGTACGTGCTGGGCGCGTGGCTCGTCGCGCTGACCACCGCCGGCGTCGACGGGTTCACCAACGTGGCCCAGTGGTACGCCGAGCCGATCGTCTACCAGAAGGTCATCCTCTACACGATGCTGTTCGAGGTCGTCGGCCTCGGGTGCGGCTTCGGCCCGCTGAACAACCGGTTCTTCCCGCCGATGGGCTCGATCCTGTACTGGCTGCGGCCCGGCACCATCCGGCTGCCACCGTGGCCGAACCGCATTCCACTGACCAGAGGCGACGCCCGGACGCCGTTCGATGCCGCGCTCTACGCCGCGCTGCTGATCCTGCTCGTCGTCGCGTTGGCGACCGACGGCACCGGGCCCATCTCCGAACTGGGGTCGGAGATCGGCGTGCTCCCGGTCTGGCAGACCGCCGCGATCCTCGGCGTCCTCGCCGTCGTCGGGCTGCGCGACAAGGTCATCTTCCTGGCGGCGCGCGGCGAGGTGTACGCCTCACTCGCGGCGTGCTTCCTGTTCAGCGGCGCCGACATCGTCATCGCCGCCAAGCTGGTGTGCCTGGTGATCTGGCTCGGCGCCGCGACGAGCAAGCTCAACAAGCACTTCCCGTTCGTCATCTCGACCATGATGAGCAACAACCCGGTGTTCCGGCCGCGGTGGATCAAGCGGCGCTTCTTCGAGCACTTCCCCGACGACCTGCGGCCCGGACGGCCGTCCCGGTTCCTCGCGCACTTCAGCACGGTGATCGAAGGGCTGGTGCCGCTGGTGCTGTTCTTCAGCCACGGCGGCCCGGCCACCGCGATCGCCGCCTTCGTCATGCTGTGCTTCCACTTCGGCATCCTGTCGAGCATTCCGATGGGCGTGCCGCTGGAGTGGAACGTGTTCATGATGTTAAGCGTCGTGGCGCTGTTCGTCGGGCACGCGAACGTCGGACTTGCCGACCTGAAGAGCCCGTGGCCGGTGCTGCTGTTCGTCGTCGTGGCCGGCACCGTCGCGCTGGGCAACCTGTTCCCGCGCAAGGTGTCGTTCCTGCCCGGCATGCGCTACTACGCCGGCAACTGGGACACCTCGCTGTGGTGCGTGAAGCCCTCGGCCGCGGAGAAGATCGAGCGGGGCATCGTCTCGATCGCCAGCATGCCCGCCGCGCAGATGGAGCGGTACTACGGCAGCCGCGAGACCGCCGAGATGTACCTCTACATGGGATACGCGTTCCGCTCCTTCAACACCCACGGCCGGGCGCTGTTCACCCTCGCGCACCGGGCGATGACCGGTCAGGACGAGGCGGAGTACGTCCTCACCGATGGCGAACGCATCGTCTCCACGGCGATCGGCTGGAACTTCGGCGACGGCCACATGAGCAACGAGCAGCTGGTCGCCGCGCTGCAGTCCCGGTGCCACTTCGAGCCGGGCGAGATCCGCATCGTGATGCTCGACGCCCAGCCCATCCACGTGCAGCGGCAGCAGTACCGGCTGGTCGACGCTGCGACCGGCGAGTTCGAGCGCGGCTACGTCGAGGTCGCCGAGATGGTCACCCGGCAGCCGTGGGACGACACCGTGCCGGTGCACGTCACGTCGTCGGATGCGTCGAGACTGCGGGGAGATCGCGATCCGGCCCAGTGACGCGATCTGGCAGCAGGCTCGGCGAGACCGTCAGCCCATCACGTCGCGGACCGGCACGCTCTCCAGGCCGGTCAGCAGCAGCTCGCGGGACACGTCGAGGTGCTTGCGCCAATGCGCCTCGGCGCGGTCGCCGTCGCCGGCGCGCAGGAACTGCATGAGCTTGCGGTAGGAGCGGATCAGCTTGACGAAGTCGGCCTTCGACACCGGACGGTGCGCGTTGAACACGAACGCCGTGTGCCGCACCGTGATCTCGTGCAGCATGCCGGCCACGATGCTCAGCGTGGCGTTGCCCGACAGCTGCACCACCCGCAGGTGGAACAGCCCGGTGCTCTCGGCCAGCCGGCTGGACTGCGGGTCGGCGGCGACGAGTTCGGCGAGCAGCCGGTCGAGTTCGTCGAACGCCTCCGCACTGCCGGACTCGGCGAGCAGACGTGCCGCCAGGGGCTCGATGCCCGCCTTGGCGGTCAGCAGGTCGGCGATCGTGGCGCCGGACAGCTCGAGCAGCAGACCCGCGGGCCGGGCGACGATCTCCGGGCCCGGCACCCGGACGCGGGCGCCGGTGCGCGACCCGCGCCGCACCTCGACCAGGCGCTCGGACTCGAGCACCCGCACGGCCTCGCGCAGCGTTGGGCGGCTGACGCCGAAGTGCGCCATCAGCTCCGCCTCGTTGGGCAGGAAGTCGCCCTCGGAGAGTTGGCCGTCGACCACCATGCGCCGTAGCGTTCCGGCGACGAGTTCGGCCGTCTTCGGCGAGCGGATCGGAGACCCGCCGAGCGGCGTCACGCTGTCCGGCCCGATCATGGGCGCCAGCGGCGTGTTGCGGACCATCGCGCCTCCTCTCGTCCGGGCCTGGGGCATGCTCAGCTGGTCAACTCAGTAAACCATGTCGAGAAGGCCGCGGCCGTTCCCGAGCGCGACGCCCGACGTCTACCAACCAGTAGGTTGACCTAGTAAACCTAGTTCCTCTACCTTCGGTTGGTGATCGCGCCCACGGGGCGTGCCCGTCCTTCGAAGGAGAAGTGTCATGGCCGAAGCCGTCATCGTCGAAGCCGTCCGATCGCCGATCGGCAAGCGCAACGGCGGGCTGTCCGGCGTCCACCCCGGTGAGCTGTCGGCCCAGGTCCTCAACGGACTCGTCGAGCGTGCGGGCGTCGATCCCGCGCTGGTCGACGACGTCATCTGGGGCTGCGTCATGCAGGCCGGGGAGCAGGCCCTCGACATCGCGCGCACCGCGGTGCTCGCCGCGGGCTGGCCGGAGACGGTGCCGGGCGTGACCGTCGACCGCCAGTGCGGCTCGAGCCAGCAGTCGGTGCACTTCGCCGCCGCGGGCGTCATCGCCGGACACTACGACGTCGTCGTCGCCGGTGGCGTCGAGTCGATGTCGCGCACCCCCATGGGTTCGTCGCTGGCCAACGGCGGCCACCCCTACCCGGAGGCCTTCCGCAGCCGCTACAGCCAGACGCCCAACCAGGGCATCGGCGCCGAGATGATTGCCGAGCGCTGGGGCCTGGACCGCACCACGCTCGACCAGTTCTCCCTCGACTCGCACGAGAAGGCCGCCGCCGCACAGGATTCCGGCGCGTTCGACGACCAGATCGTCGGGATCAAGACCACCGACGCCGACGGCAACGAGACCGTCGTGCTCAAGGACGAGGGCATCCGCCGCGGTACCCCGATCGAGAAGCTGGCGCAGCTGAAGCCGGCCTTCAAGGAGGACGGCGTGATCCACGCCGGCAACTCCAGCCAGATCTCCGACGGCTCGGCGGCGTTGCTGTTCATGTCCGCGGAGAAGGCGCAGTCGCTCGGTCTCAAGCCCATCGCCAAGGTGCACACCGCGACCCTCGCCGGCTCCGATCCGGTCATCATGCTGACCGCGCCGATCCCGGCGACCCAGAAAGTGCTGAAGAAGTCGGGGCTGCGCCTCGAGGACATCGGCGTCTTCGAGGTCAACGAGGCGTTCGCGCCCGTGCCGATGGCGTGGCTCGCCGACATCGGCGCCGACGAGAAGAAGCTGAACCCCAACGGCGGCGCGATCGCGCTGGGCCACCCGCTCGGCGGCTCGGGCGCGCGCATCATGACGACGATGCTGTACCACATGCGCGACAACGGGATTCAGTACGGCCTGCAGACCATGTGCGAGGGCGGCGGCCAGGCCAACGCGACCATCCTCGAGCTGCTGTGAGCGAGGATGCCGCGGCCCCGGGCGCTCTGACCGAGCGTCGGGGCAACGTCCTGCTGATCACGCTCAACCGCCCGGAGGCGCGCAACGCCGTCAACGCCGCGGTGAGCACCGCGCTCGGCGACGCGCTGCACGCCGCGCAGCAGGATCCCGAGGTGCGCGCCGTCGTGCTCACCGGAGCGGGACAGACGTTCTGCGCCGGAGCCGACCTGAAGGCGATCTCCCGGCGGGAGAACATCTTTCACCCCGACCACGCCGAATGGGGGTTCGCCGGCTACGTGCAGCACGTCATCGACAAGCCGATCATCGCCGCGGTCAACGGGACGGCGCTGGGCGGCGGCACGGAGATCGCGCTGGCGTCGGACCTGGTGGTCGCCGAGGAGCGCACCACGTTCGGGCTGCCGGAGGTCAAGCGCGGCCTGATCGCCGGCGCCGGTGGGGTGTTCCGCATCGTCGACCAGCTGCCCCGCAAGGTCGCGATGGAACTTGTCCTGACCGGCGAGCCGATGTCGGCGGCCGACGCCCTGCGCTGGGGTCTGATCAACGAGGTGGTGCCCGACGGCACCGTGGTCGACGCCGCGCTCGCGCTCGCCTTGCGCATCACCGTCAACGCGCCGCTGGCGGTGTGGGCCAGCAAGCGCGTGGCCCGCGGCGTGGACGACGGCACCGTGCCCGACGAGCAGGCGGGCTGGAACCGGACCATCCGCGAGATGGGGGCGGTGCTGCGTTCGAAGGACGCCAGGGAGGGACCGCTGGCCTTCGCCGAGAAGCGCCAGCCGGTCTGGAAAGCCGAATAGGAGGACGACGTGAAGAGACTCATCTTCGACGAGGAACACGAGCAGCTGCGCGCAACCGCCCGGCAGTTCCTCGAGAAGGAATGTGCGCCGTACGCCGAGAAGTGGGCCAACGAGAAGATCGTCGACCGCGACGCGTACATCGCGGCCGGCAAGTACGGGCTCATCGGCTTCAACCTGCCGGAGAAGTTCGGCGGCGGGGGCGTGGACGACTTCCGCTTCAACGCGGTGATCGTCGAGGAGTTCGCCCGCTACGGCGGCCCCACCCCGGGTGTCAGCCTGCAGAACGACATCGTCGGCCCGTACTTCGTGAACCTCGCCAACGAGGAGCAGCAGGCGCGCTGGCTGCCGGGCTACATCACCGGTGAGCTGATCGGTGCGGTCGCGATGAGCGAGCCGGGCGCGGGCAGCGACCTCGCGGGCATCAAGACCTCGGCCGTCCGCGACGGCGACGACTGGATCCTCAACGGCTCCAAAACGTTCATCTCCGCGGGCATCAACTCCGACCTGGTGGTTGTCGTCGCGCGCACCAACCCCGACGCCGGGCACAAGGGCTTCTCGCTGCTGGTCGTCGAGCGCGGGATGGAGGGCTTCACCCGCGGCCGCAAGCTCGACAAGATGGGTCAGCACTTCGCCGACACCGCCGAGCTGCACTTCGACAACGTGCGGGTGCCGGGGGCCAATCTGCTCGGCGAGGAGGGCAAGGGCTTCTACCACCTCATGACCAACCTGCCGTCGGAGCGGTTGTCCATCGCGGTCGCCGCGATCGCCGGCGCGCGGGCGACGTTCGACGAGACGCTGCAATACGTCAAGGACCGCAAGGCCTTCGGGCAGCCGATCGGCAGCTTCCAGAACAGCCGGTTCACCATGGCCGAGCTCGACACCGAACTGGAGATCGGCGAGCAGTACATCGACCGCTGCCTGCGGGCCGTCGTCGACGGCGAGCTGACCGCCGTGCAGGCCTCCAAGGCCAAGTGGTGGTGCACCGAACTGCACAAGCGCGTCGTCGACGCGTGCCTGCAGCTGCACGGCGGCTACGGCTACATGAATGAGTACAAGGTGGCACGCGACTACGTCGACGTCCGCATCTCCACGATCTACGGCGGCACGACCGAGATCATGAAGGAGATCATCGGACGCGACCTGGGGCTGTGACCGGCCCTCCAGGGCGATTTCGGCGCGCTGCCGTTCGCTAGGCGAACGCTAGCGCGCCGCAATCACGAAAAGCGGCTCGGGACGACGAGGTCCCGAGCCGCTTCTTCGCGTGTGGTGCGTCAGGCGGTCGGCGCCGGCGACGGCGACGAGCTGGTCGTCGACGTCGGGGTGAGCGGCTTGCCGGTGTTGCTGAACGACGTCTGCGGGGTCAGCGCCTCCGGCGGTGCGGCCGGGTCGAGCACGGTGTCGATGATGTACACCCGCGCGTTGGCGGCCGAGATGCCACCGCAGATCACCTTGGCGGTGTCGTTGACCTTGATGTCGCCGTCCTTGCCGGTCACCTTGATCTCCTCACCCTGCTGGGTAGGCCGCTGGCCGGCGACGTCGCCGGGGTTCAGCAGGCCGAGGAAGACGTGGTAGTAATCCAGCTTGGTCAGCGCGGCCGGGTCGGACTTCAGCGACTCGAGCTGCGCGGGGTCCAGCTTGGCGAAGGCGTCGTTGTTCGGCGCGAAGATGACGTACGGGCCGTTCTCCAGCACCGGAACGACGTTGACGGCCGGGTTCAGGCCACCGGAGATCGCCGAGTAGAAGGTGCTCAGCGACGGGATCTTGGCGAGCACCTGACCGACGGGCAGCGGGGCCAGGTCGGCGGGCGTGGTGCCTGCGGTGGCCAGCTCCTTGCGCAGCGGGTCGCAGTTGCCCTGCGGCTCGGCAGGCGGCTTGACGGTGGTGGTCGTCGGCGTGGGCTCGGCCTGGGCGGTGATCGCCACGGGCAACGACACCGCGAGCGCCGCGACGGCCGCGGCCATGCCCAGGGTCTTGCTGGTACGGGTCTTCACGATCGGCTCCTCAGCTCTTCTCTGCGTCATCGGGCGAACGGTTGCATCCCCCGACGCGTCGCCTCGCGCATCGTATGTGCCGCGCGAGGTCCGGCGAAAATCGCAGTGACCCACACCACAGGCGTTGGCCACGGCGCGTGACCGCGCGACCGGCGGCGTGCCTACCATGCTCGACATGGCAGAGCCCCTCCTGTTGTCCGTCAACGGCCACACCCCGCAGCTGCACGACGACGCCTGGGTCGCCCCCAACGCCGCGCTCGTCGGCCGCATCTCGCTGGGCGCCAAGGCCAGCGTCTGGTACGGCGCCACGCTGCGCGCCGAGATCGAGCCGATCGAGATCGGCGACGGCGCCAACATCCAGGACAACGTCACCATCCACGTCGACCCCGGCTTCCCGGCGCGGATCGGCACCGACGTCAGCGTGGGCCACAACGCCGTGCTGCACGGCTGCACGATCGAGGACGGCTGCCTCATCGGCATGGGCGCCGTCGTCCTCAACGGCGCACGCATCGGCCGCGGCTCCCTGGTCGCCGCGGGCGCCGTCGTCGCCCAGGGCGTCGAGGTGCCGCCGGGCTCGCTCGTCGCCGGCGTACCGGGCAAGGTGCGCCGCGAACTGAGCGAGGACGAGGTGACCAACAACCGCAACAACGCCCTGCTCTACCAGCACCTCATCGACATGCACCGGGGCGCCTGAGGGTCGGGCCACATCCTGGTTCCGATTCGACGGCGCCGGGTACAGGACGTGGCGTGAGTCCCTTGCGAGTGCTCGTCACCGGCGCCACCGGGTACATCGGGTCGCGGTTGGTCAGCTCCCTCCTCGACGAGGGGCACCACGTCGTCGTCGGCAGCCGCAACCTCGAGAAGCTCGGGGGGTTCGGCTGGATCGAGGACGTCACGCCGGTCTACCTCGACACCGCCGACGCGGCGTCGGTCGACAGTGCGTTCCACGTCGCCGGTGACGTCGACGTCGTCTACTACCTGGTGCACGGCATCGGCCAGCCCGGCTTCCGCGACGCCGACAACGCCGCGGCCGCGAACGTCGCCCGCGCCGCACGCGCGGCGGGCGTCCGCCGGATCGTCTACCTGGGTGGCTTCGTGCCGACCGAGGGGCAGCTGTCCGAACACCTCACCAGCCGCGCGGAGGTCGCCGAGGCGCTGACGATCGACGACGGACCCGAGGTGGTGTGGCTCGGCGCGGCGATCGTCATCGGCGCCGGGTCCACCTCGTTCGAGATGGTGCGCTACGTCGGTGACCGCTTCCTGGTGATCCCGATGCCGGCCTGGGCCAACAACCCGCTCGATCCGATCTCGGTGGCCGACGTCCTGCACTACCTCGTCGCCGCGGCGGACGCCGACCGCGTGCCGGCGGGGTCCTACGACATCACCGGCCCGGAGACCACCACCTACGGCGACCTGCTGCGGGCCTACGCGCGCATCGCGGGGGAGCGCCGGGCCGCACTGCCGGTGCGCGGCATCGACACCCGCGTGGTGTCGTGGCTGACGGGTGCGATCCTCCCGGTGCCCGGCGGCCTCGCCGGCGACCTCGTCGAATCGCTCGACTACCCGATGCGGGCGACCCAGGACGGGTTGCGTGATCTGGTGCCCGATCCGCCCGGCGGACTGGTGGGCATCGAGGACGCGATCGCCCGCTCGCTGTCCACCCGCCGCGCCCGTCCGGTCAACGAGCTGGAGGACGTGCATCACCTCGCCGACACCGACCCGCAGTGGGCCGGCGGAGACCTGCGCCGTATCCGGCGCCTCGCCGCGGCGGTCACCCCGAGCTTCGCCCGGCCCGCGCTCGACCTGCTGGCCGTGGTGCCGAAACCCGTTGCCGGAGCCGTCCGTCAAGGTCTCGATCATCTGATCGGACTGGTGCCGAAGAGCCTCATCGCATGAGCATCTTCGGCGAGTTCGGGAACATCGTCAGCTCGCGCGCGACGCCGCGCGAGGAGCCCGAAGGCATGGTGCGGCACCGGCGCACCGTGGTGGTCGTGGTGCTCGTCATCGGTGCGGTGCTCCTCGGCTACTCGCTGACGCGGCCACCGGGAGACACCTCGTTCTACTGGCTGACGCTGGCGCTCGCCGGGGTGTGGGCGCTGGGTGCGCGGCTCTCGGGCCCGATTCACCTGGGCCGGGTGCGCTTCCGTGCGCGCGACCGCCGCCCGCTGATCACCGGTTCGGTGATCGGCATCGGGTTGGGGGCCATCTTCATCGTCGGCGGCCTGGTGGCGCGGGAGATCCCGCCGGTCCGCGACTACATCGTGCAGGTGCTCGAGTACACCGACTACGGTTCGCTGGCGCTGGTCACCTTCATCACGCTGATCAACGGGCTGGCCGAGGAGATGTTCTTCCGCGGCGCGCTGTTCAGCGCCCTCGGCAGATTCCGCCCGGTGCTGATCTCGACCATCGTCTACGCCATCGCCGTCTCGGCCGCCGGCAACCCGATGCTCGGCTTCGCGGGTGTCATCCTCGGGTACGTCTGCGCCTACGAACGCCGTATGACCGGCGGGATCCTGGCGCCGATGCTGACGCACTTCTTCTGGGGCCTCGTCATGGTGCTGGCCCTACCGCCCATCTTCGGCGTCTGAGTCGTTCGACCCTCGGGGGTTGTTTGACACCGAGAGGAATTGGTCACACTGCGTTTGGGTTCGGGGTCAGTGCGAGCACAGAGGAGGACCGGTGACGCGAGCGATGAACGACGTCGAGGTCGACACGATGTTGCAAGCGATTCGGGATGCCAACGCCGACGTCCTCGCGGCCGGACGGCGCGGGCCCGGGACCGAGGCCGCGCAGGAGCGGTTGCAGCACGCCGTCGACCGTGCGCGCGCCGCCGGGCTCAACTGGGGACCGATCGCGGCCGCCATCGGCATCGCGCGCGGCGCCGCGTATCACCGCTATCAGCGCGACCGCCGTTTCGGCTGGAGCGCCGCACACGCCTGACTCTTCTGCCCGCCGTTGGCGAGGTCAGTGGTCGGTGAAGGTGGCGGCGCGCCGCTCCCGGAACGCCGTGGTGCCCTCGCGAAAGTCATCGGCGTCGAGCAGCGCCAGCTGACCCTCGGTCTCCCGGTCGAGTGCTCCGGTCAACTCGGTGAGCGTCGCAGCATTGATGGCCTGCTTGGTCTTTCGTAGCGCCACCGCGGGACCGGACGTCAGCGTCGCGAGCACCGCGTCGACCCCGGCCTCGAGGTCGGCGGCCGGGTAGACAGCGCTGATCAACCCGGCGGCCAGTGCCTCGCCGGCGGGCAGGCGCTCGGCTAGTAGTGCCATCCGCATCGCACGCGTGCGACCGACCGCCGCGGCGACGAGGGCCGACGCGCCGCCGTCGGGCATGAGCCCGATCTTCGTGAATGCCAACAGGAAATAGGCCTCCTCGGAGGCGAGGACGACGTCGGCCGCGATCGCGAGCGACACGCCGACGCCGGCCGCGGGGCCCCGCACCACCGACACGACGGGCTTGGGCAGGTCGACGATGGCGCGCACCGCCCGGTTGGCGGCCGCCAGGACGTCGGCCGGCGTCCCGCTCGCCCCCGGAGCGTGGTCCTCGGCGCCGATCCCGGCCCCCGAGCTGAAGCCGCGGCCCGCCCCGCCGAGGCGCACCACCCGCACGGCGGGGTCGCCGGCGGCGCGGTCGAGCACGTCGCCGATCGTGTGCAGCATCGGCGCGGTCAATGAGTTCAGGCTGTCGGGCCGGTTCAGCGTCACCGCCAGCACGCCGTCGGAGAGTTCGACGATCAGGTCGTCGATGCCCTGGTAGGCGCCGGAAGTGGACTGCGTCGTGGTCATCGGCCTCGCCTCGCCTCGGGCGAGCCGAGGCCCGCACACCGTCGAGAAGGTTATACAAGTAAGCTTTGTCGGCGGTCAACTACGACGAGGAGGCGTGGCCATGGCGGGACCACTTCAGGGATTGCGAGTCATCGAGCTGGCCGGCATCGGCCCCGGACCGCACGCGGCGATGATCCTCGGCGATCTCGGCGCCGACGTGGTGCGGATCGAGCGGCCGCGCAAGCCCGGCACCGGCGTGATGCCGAGCCGCGATTCCATGCTGCGCAACCGCCGTTCGGTCGCCGCCGATCTCAAGAGCGAGGACGGCCGAAAGCTGGTGCTCGATCTCATCGCCAAGGCCGACGTCCTCATCGAGGGTTACCGGCCCGGCGTGACCGAGCGCCTCGGGCTGGGCCCCGAGGATTGCGCGAAGGTCAACGAGCGCCTGATCTACGGCCGCATGACGGGGTGGGGTCAGGACGGACCGCGCGCGCAGCAGGCGGGGCACGACATCAACTACATCTCGCTCAACGGCACGCTGCATGCGGTGGGCCGCAAGGACGAGAAGCCGGTGCCACCGCTCAACCTCGCCGGTGACTTCGGCGGCGGATCGATGTTCCTGCTCGTCGGCATCCTCGCGGCGCTGTGGGAACGACAGACCTCGGGGGTGGGCCAGGTGGTCGACGCGGCGATGGTCGACGGGTCCAGCGTGCTGATGCAGATGATGTGGAGCTTCCGCGGCACCGGGATGTGGAGCGACGTCCGTGGCACCAACATGCTCGACACCGGTGCGCCGTACTACGACACCTACGAGACCTCCGACGGCAAGTACGTGGCGGTCGGCGCGATCGAGCCGCAGTTCTACGCGTTGCTGCTGCAGGGCCTCGGTCTCGACCCGGCGGCGCTGCCCGACCAGAACGACATCGCCCGGTGGCCCGAGCTGCGCGAGGTGTTCACCACGGCCTTCGCCGCTCAGGACCGCGATCACTGGGCGAAGGTCTTCGACGGCACCGATGCGTGCGTGACGCCGGTGCTCAGCTTCGGCGAGGTGGAGACCGAGCCGCACATCACCGAGCGCCACACCTTCTTCCGCGACGGCGACAACCTCGAGCCGGCGCCCGCGCCGCGGTTCTCGCGCAGCGTCCCCGCGACGCCGACACCGCCCGGCGTGCCCGGCGCGGACACCGACGCCGTCCTGCGCGACTGGCTGTAGTCCCAATCAACCGGTGGTCGGCAACGGTGCCGACCGACAGAGAGGAATCGATCAGTGCAGATCAAGGACGCCGTGGCGGTCGTGACGGGTGGAGCGTCGGGTCTCGGCCTGGCCACCACCAAGCGGCTGCTGGACGCCGGCGCGAACGTCGTGGTCATCGACCTGAAGGGCGCCGAAGCCGTCGAGGCACTCGGTGACCGCGCCACGTTCGTCGAGGCGAACGTCACCGACGAGGCCGCCGTGACCGCGGCGCTCGACGTCGCCGAGTCGCTGGGCCCAGTGCGCATAAACGTCAACTGCGCGGGCATCGGCAACGCGATCAAGACGCTCGGCAAGGACGGGCCGTTCCCGCTCGACGGGTTCCGCAAGGTGGTCGAGGTCAACCTGATCGGCACGTTCAACGTGCTGCGCCTCGCCGCCGAGCGGATCGCGAAGACCGAACCGCTCGCCGGTCCGAACGGCGAGGAGCGCGGCGTCATCGTCAACACCGCGTCGGTCGCGGCGTTCGAGGGCCAGATCGGCCAGGCCGCCTACTCGGCATCCAAGGGCGGCGTGGTCGGCATGACGCTTCCGATCGCGCGCGACCTGTCCCGCAGCCTCATCCGCGTCTGCACCATCGCCCCGGGTCTGTTCAAGACGCCGCTGCTGGGGTCGCTGCCCGAGGAGGCGCAGCGCTC
Organism: Mycolicibacterium grossiae; assembly: GCF_008329645.1. Lineage (NCBI taxonomy): Bacteria > Bacillati > Actinomycetota > Actinomycetes > Mycobacteriales > Mycobacteriaceae > Mycobacterium > Mycolicibacterium grossiae. The sequence goes on along the minus strand of NZ_CP043474.1, from coordinate 5,491,016 downwards.
CCTGGGACAGCAGGTGCCGCACCCGGCACGGCTGGGTGATCCCGACGAGTACGGCGCGCTGGCCGTGCACATCGTGGAGAACCCGATGCTCAACGGCGAGGTCATCCGCCTCGACGGCGCGATCCGCATGGCGCCCCGGTAGCGGCGGCCATGGCCATCAGGACGAAGTTCACCGAGGTCTTCGGCGTCGAGGCGCCGATCGCCCAGGGTGGCATGCAGTGGGTGGGCCGCGCGGAACTCGTTGCCGCCGTGGCGAATGCGGGCGGTCTCGGCTTCATCACCGCGTTGACGCAGCCGACGCCGGCCGACCTGGCCCGCGAGATCGACAAGACCCGCGATCTCACCGACAAGCCCTTCGGCGTCAACCTGACCATCCTGCCGTCGATCAACCCGCCGCCGTACGACGAGTACCGCCAGGTGATCGTCGACTCTGGCGTCAAGATCGTCGAGACCGCCGGCTCGAACCCGGCGCCGCACCTGCCGATGTTCCACGACAACGGCATCAAGGTGCTGCACAAGTGCACCTCGGTGCGGCATGCGGTGAAGGCGCAGAGCCTGGGCGTCGACGGCATCAGCATCGACGGCTTCGAGTGCGCCGGACATCCCGGCGAGGACGACGTGCCCGGCCTGGTGCTGATCCCGGCCGCCGCCCGGCAGATCGAGATCCCGATGATCGCCTCGGGTGGTTTCGGCGACGCACGCGGCCTGGTGGCCGCGCTGGCGTTGGGTGCCGACGGCATCAACATGGGCACGCGCTTCATGTGCACGGTGGAGTCGTGCATCCACCAGAACGTCAAGGAGGCGATCGTCGCCGGTGACGAGCGGGGGACGGAACTCATCTTCCGGCCGCTGCGCAACACCGCGCGGGTGGCGAGCAACACCGTGTCACGGGAAGTCGTGGAGATCCTCGACCGCGGCGGTGAGTTCGCCGACGTCAAGGACCTCGTTGCGGGCGTCCGTGGCCGCCGGGTGTTCGACGACGGTGACCTGGAGGCGGGCATCTGGACGGTCGGCACGGTGCAGGGCCTGATCCACGACATCCCGACGTGTGGGGAACTGATCGCCCGCATCGTCGGCGAGGCCGAGGAGTTGATCGCCGGGCGGCTGGCCGGCATGGTGTCCGCCGCGCCGGTGAGCGCCTAGACACACGGTCGGCGGTCACACGGCAGACGGAGTGTGGTCGGGGTCGTGATCCCTCGCGGATCGCGACCCCGCCGCACGTCTGCGGCCGAGTCCACCGACACGAAAGCCACCGACCCCCACGGGTCGGTGGCTCACGGTGGTGCGGCGTACCGCTACCCGGCGGGGCCGGGCGCGCGGGTGCGCCGAGCTACCTCGAATCGCGGACGTGGAGTCCGGCGATCAGACGGCGGTAGCGAGGTCCGGGAACTGCTCGGAGGTGTCACCTTCGACAAGGACGTCGCCGTGGTAGAGCGCGTCGAAGTCGACCTTGATGACATCGGCATTGGTGTCGTCGATCCACATGTACTGAACAGTAACCATCACCTCTAAGAGTTCTTTGAGTCACGATTCTGAAAACCGTGGCAATTCTTACCCGTGGGTAGGGTCGCGCGTCGGTTAGGAACCCGGGCTGGTCAGATGCAGCGGGTTGGTGCCGTTCAGCAGGACCCACGTGGCGACCGCCGCCGCGACGGCGACCACGAACGACGCGACGCCGATCGCCGCCGGCCAGCGCGGTCGGTCGAGGACGCGCGCGTCCACGGAGAAGCGGCCGGCGCCGATGAACAGCAGCGCCGTCGCCATGAACGCCACGAGGAACGGGACGTTGAAGGGGTTGGACCAGAACGCGGCACCCGACACGTTGACCGCCCAGGCGTCGATCATCGCCGCGAGTACCGCGCAGGCCGCCAGCGGCGTCAGCACGCCCAGGACGAGCCCGAGGCCCCCCACGGTCTCCGCGGCCGTGACCATGAACGCGGCGACGCCGGGCATCCGCCAGCCGCCGGACTCCATGAACCCGACGGTGTTCGAGAAGTCGACGGCCTTCATCAGCCCGGCCTGCAGCATCGTCGCGCCGGCCGCGAGGCGCAGGAGCAGCAGGCCCAGGTCGGGCAGGGCGGGCGAGCGGCGGGGTACGTCGACCGTCAGCGCGTCGGTGTCCGTCATGGCCGACACGATAGGTCGCTGTGCAGCGGCTGGGAACGCAATCGGCGACGGCGCGCCGGGAAGCGTTGACCGCCTGACTTATCGTTGATAAGTTACCGACGATAACCCACGACGAGGGGACCGTCATGCTCCGTCGCATCGCCATGCTCGCCATCGCCGCACCACGCCGCATCCTCGCCGTCGCCCTGCTGGTGATGGTCGGCACCGCCGTCTTCGGCATCCCGGTGACCAAGAGCTTGTCCGCCGGGGGCTTCCAGGACCCGACCAGCGAGTCCGCCCAGGCGACCGAATTGCTCGTGAAGACCTTCGACCAGGGCGACATGCAGATGCTCGTCACCGTCACCTCGCCGGAGGGCTTCGACAGCCCCGCCGCACGCGAGGTCGCGACCGGAATCGTCGACCGCTTCCGCCAGTCGCCGCACGTCGCCAGCCTCACCTCGGCGTGGACCGTCCCGCCGCAGGCCGCCGCCGACCTCACTAGCCGCGACCGCACCTCCGGGCTGATCGTCGCCGGGCTGAACGGCGGCGAGAACGACGCTCAGAAGTACGCGAAGGCCCTCGCCGACGAGGTCGTGCACGACCACGATGGCGTCACCGTCCGTGCCGGCGGCGCGGCAATGGTGTACGCGCAGATCAACGCCCAGACCGAGCGCGACCTGCTGCTCATGGAGTCGATCGCCGTCCCGCTCAGCTTCGTCGTGCTGGTCTGGGTGTTCGGCGGGCTCGTCGCCGCCGCCCTGCCCATGCTGATCGGCGGCCTCGCCATCCTCGGCACGATGGCCGTGCTGCGCGTCATCACGTTCGGCACCGACGTCTCGATCTTCGCGCTCAACCTGTCGACGGCCATGGGTCTGGCGCTGGCCATCGACTACACCCTGCTCATCATCAGCCGCTACCGCGACGAACTCGCCGAGGGCCTGCCCCGCGAGCGGGCGCTCGTCCGCACCATGAGCACCGCCGGGCGCACCGTGCTGTTCTCCGCCGTCACCGTCGCCCTGTCGATGGCCGCGATGCTGCTGTTCCCCATGTACTTCCTCAAGTCCTTCGCCTACGCCGGCATCGCGACGGTGGGCTTCGCCGCCGCGGCGGCCGTGCTCGTCACTCCGGCCGCCATCTACCTCCTCGGCGACCGGCTCGACGCGCTCGACGTCCGCACGCCCGTGCGGCGGCTGTTCCGCCGCCCGCCGCTGGCGGCGCGCCCTGTCGAGCAGCTGTTCTGGTACCGCTCGACACGCCTGGTCACGCGGCGCGCAATGCCCATCGGGCTGGCCGTCGTCGTCCTGCTGCTGGCGTTGGGCGTGCCGTTCCTGTCGGTGAAGTGGGGCTTCCCCGACGAACGCGTACTGCCGACCTCGGCGTCGGCGCACCAGGTCGGCGACCAGCTGCGCGAGGACTACGCCGACGACTCGTCGACCGCGGTCACCATCGTCGTCCCCGACGCCGACGGACTGACCCAGCCCCAGTTCGACCGCTACGCCGCCGAACTGTCGCGCGTCACCGACGTCACCTCGGTGTCGGCGCCCGGGGGCACGTTCGCCGGCGGCGACCGGGTCGGTCCGCCGAGCGGGCCGACGGCGATCACCGACGGCCGCGCGTTCCTCACCGTCGGCAGCAGCGCGCCGCTGTTCTCCGACCGCTCGGACGCGCAGCTGGACGCGCTGCACGCGGTCGCCGGACCGGACGGGCGCGCCGTCTGGTTCGCGGGCACCGCCCAGGTGAACCGCGACAGCGTCGACGCCATCACCAGCCGGTTGCCGCTGGTCCTCGGGCTGATCGCCGTCATCACGTTCGGGCTGCTGTTCCTGCTGACCGGTTCGGTGGTGCTACCGGTGAAGGCCATCGTGCTCAACGTGCTGTCGCTGACCGCCGCGTTCGGCGCGCTGGTGTGGATCTTCCAGGAGGGCCACCTCGGCGCACTCGGCACCACGCCCACCGGCACGCTGGTCGCCAACATGCCGGTGCTGCTGTTCTGCATCGCCTTCGGCCTGTCCATGGACTACGAGGTGTTCCTGGTCGCCCGCATCCGCGAGAACTGGCTGACGCTGCGCGCCGACCGCGGCGCCGGGTCGCGGTACCGGGGGGCACGCGCGGACAACGACGAGGCGGTGGCGCTCGGCCTCGCGCGCACCGGCCGGGTCATCACCGCGGCGGCGCTCGTCATGTCGATCTCGTTCGCCGCGCTGATCGCCGCCGAGGTCTCGTTCATGCGGATGTTCGGCGTCGGGCTGACGCTCGCCGTCCTGGTCGACGCGACGCTGGTTCGGATGCTCCTGGTGCCGTCGTTCATGCACGTCATGGGCGGCTGGAACTGGTGGGCGCCGGCGCCGCTGGTCCGGCTGCACGAACGCATCGGGATCAGCGAGTCCGGATCCGACGTCGACCCGTCCGGCGACGCGCCGACGCTGGCGACCAGCGAGGCCCGCTAGGTGGCCGACGAACCGGCACGCCGGCGCCGCGCCGCCCGCGGCTCCGGCGACCAGCTCCGCGAGGAGATCATGGACGCCGCCACCGAGCTGCTACTTGACGAAGGCGGCAAGGCCGTCTCGATCCGGGCCGTGGCCGCCCACGTGGGCGTCACCCCGCCGTCGATCTACCTGCACTTCGCCGACAAGGACGCGCTGCTCGACGCGGTGTGCGCCCGGTACTTCGAGCGCCTCGACGAGGTCATGCAGCAGGTGGCCGCCGAGCAGACGGCGACCGTCGACCGGCTGTGGGCCCAGGGCATGGCCTACGTGCAGTTCGCGCTGCGGACCCCGGAGCTGTACCGCATCGCCACCATGGGGGAGCCCCGCCCCGGCAGCGACGTCGACCTGACGCTCAACAGCTCGGCGTTCGCCCACCTGCGCGACTCGGTGCAGGCGCTCGTCGACGAGGGCACCTATCCGCCCGGCGACGTCACCGTGATGAGCCTCGAGCTGCTGACCGTCGCGCACGGCGTTGCCGCACTGCTGATCTCACGGCCGTACCTGCCCTTCGGCGACGTCGACGACTTCGCCGACCGGGTGTTGCGGGCCGCGTGCTGCGGCAGGATCGTGATGGGATCGATGGACCCCGACCTGTCACCCGCGCAGATCGTCGACCGCGTGAAGGAGCTCACCGATGGCTGACCCGACCACCCCTGGCGCCGGCCCGACCGTCGACAACCCGTTCTTCGCCGCCCTCTGGTCGCGGATGTCGACGCGCGAGCCCGAGACGGTTCGCGCGCTGCGGCGGGAGAACCTCGCGGGCCTGTCCGGCCGGGTCCTCGAGGTGGGCGCCGGCACGGGAACGAACTTCGCGCACTATCCGGCCACGGTCACCGAGGTGGTCGCCGTCGAACCCGAAGCGAGGCTCGCCGACCAGGCCAAGGGCGCCGCCGCGGTCGTCCCGGTGCGGGTGACGGTGTCGACCGACACCGTCGAGGCGTTCGCCGCCTCGGCGCCGGGACGCTTCGACGCCGTGGTGTGCTCGCTGGTGCTGTGCTCGGTCGACGACCCCGATGTCGTTCTGCGGCAACTGTTCTCATTGCTGCGGCCGGGCGGGGAGCTGCGCTACCTGGAGCACGTGGCGAGCGAGGGCGCCCGGGGGCGCCTGCAGCGCCTCGCCGATGCGACGGTGTGGCCGCGGCTGCTCGGCAACTGCCACGCCCACCGCAACACCGAGCGCTCCATCGCCGACGCCGGGTTCGCCGTGCTGCGCGCGCGCCACGAGTGGGTGCTGCCGACGTGGCTGCCGATGCCGGTGTCGGAGACGGCGATCGGGCGCGCGGTCCGTCCGGCCTGATCAGCCCAGCAGCACCGGCAACCGCTGCAGCAGCGTCGGCAGCGCCGTCGCGGCGGTCTCGCGCAGGCTGAGCGTCGCGGCGGCCGAGAGGGCCGTCGGTTCGGGGTTCACCTCGATGACGGGGATGCCACGGGCCACCGCCATCTCGGGCAGGCCCGCCGCCGGGTAGACGACCGCCGACGTGCCGACGACGATCGCGACGTCGGCGGCGTTCACCGCCGCCACCGCGCGGTCCCACGCGTCCGACGGCAGCGCCTCGCCGAACCACACCACGTCGGGACGCACCATGCCGCCGCAGCGGCAGGTCGGCGGCTCGACGGTCTCGACCGGCTCCGGCATCGCGGGCAGGTCGCCGGAGAAGGGCGCGTCGCAGCGGTCGCACCGGAACGAGAACAGGCTGCCGTGCAAGTGGTAGACGCGGTTGCTGCCGGCCCGCTCGTGCAGGTCGTCGACGTTCTGGGTGACGACGTGCACCTCGGCGTAGTCCTGCCAGGCCGCGACCGCACGGTGGCCGTCGTTCGGTTCGACGGCCTTCATCATGTAGTGCCGCCAGAGGTACCAGGCCCACACCTTCTCCGGGTGGCGCCGCCAGCCGTCGCTGCTGGAGATCTCGTACGGGTCGACCTTGGCCCACAGCCCGGTCTCGACGTCACGGAACGTCGGAACGCCACTCTCGGCCGAGATACCGGCTCCGCTGAGCACGGTCACTTGCACGCCCACCAAAGTAGACCTTCTTCGGCATACTGTGCGAGTGACCGATTTGGGGGAATGGGTTCGCGTCGATCCGCACGCTGCGAAACCGCTGTTCGATCAATTGCGGATGCAGATCATCGCGGGGATTCGGGAAGGGCGGCTCGCGCCGGGGACGCGACTGCCCACCGTCCGCGAACTGTCCGGTGAGTTGTCCATGGCCGTGAACACCGTGGCGCGGGCCTACCGCGAACTCGAGGCGGCGGGCATCGTGGAGACCAGGGGACGGTTCGGCACCTTCGTCGCGCGCGCCGATCCGGCCGACTCGGCGATGGCCAGCGCCGCGCACGCGTACGCGGCGGCGGCCCGCTCGCTCGGCGTCGACAAGGTGGCCGCGCTCGGTTACGTCGAAGCCGCGTTCGGCTAACCGAACTCGAGCAGCGTCAACGCCGGGCGCACCGGGTCCAGCAGCGGGATGCGCTGGGCGGCCCACAGCACCGTGTTGAGGATGCGGCCGCGTCCGGCCGGCAGCGTCACGTCGTGCACCGCCCGCACACCCGGGACCACGTCCACCAGGCGCGCGGCCTCGGACGCCGACATCGCGAACGGCATGGGCGGCACGCGGTAGCGCAGCGACGTCCGCATGCCGCGCCGCGCCCAGGCGGCGAACCACGACGGGGGCAGGTCGAACATCATCCGGCCGCCGGGGAACCGGCGCGCACATTCGGTGATGATCGACATCGCCTCGGTCGGCTGCAGGTACATCAGCAGTCCCTCGGCGGTGACGAACACGCCGTGATCCGGGTCGACGCGGTCCATCCAGCTGAAGTCCAGGGCCGACTGCGCGCACACCTCGACGCGGTCGGAGGCGGGCAGCAGCGTCGAACGCAGCTCGACGATCGGCGGGAGATCCACCGTCAGCCAACGAAACTGGTCGCCGTACGGCCCGGCGGCGAGCCGGTGGAAGCTGGTCTGCAGCCCCTCGGCGAGGGCCACGACGGTGGCCTTCGGGTGGTCGCGCAGGTAGTCCCGCGTGGCACGGTCGAAGGCGAGCGCCCGCAGCGCCATGTCCTGCCTGCGGGAGTAACCGAACTTCGCGAAGTCGAAGGCGATCCGGTCGACCAGCTCGATCGCCATCGGGTCGTCGATGATCGCGTCGGGCCTGCGGGCCTCGCTGGCCCGCACCTGCAGCGTCAGCAGCGCGGTCTCGGACACACCGGTCAGCAGGGCGTCGACCTTGGGCTTCGTCACGACCGCGAATGTACCGAATCGGCGGATAGCAGCAGCTTGTCGACGGTGCGGAGGTTGCGGGTGGTGGTCGAGGACTTGTAGCGCTTGCGGCCCATGGTCTTGCCGACCGCCGACGCCAGCGTGTGGTCGCGGGCCACCTGCCAGTACAGGACGCCGTCACCGCGCGCGATGCGTTCGCCCGGGCCGGGATCCTCGCCGAGGGCGGCGAGTTCGTCGAGCACGTCGGCGTCGGCGACGAAGGTGACGTACGAGTGGTGGCCCTGCACCTCCCGCTCGAACGGGTACGCCCGCGAGACCGCGCGCACCTCCTCGACCGGGTACGTCAACACCCAGGCCTCGTAGCCGAACGAATCCCGCAGCGCCGCTTCGGCTCCGGACCGTACGTCCGCGACGTCGTCCGGGCTGTCGACCAGGACGTTGCCGCTCGCGAGGACGGTCCGCACCGCGCCGAATCCGGCGCCGGCAAGCGTCGCGGCGACGTCGGCCATCTTCAGGGTGACGCCGCCGACGTTCACCCCCCGCAGGAACAGCGCGTAGCGGGTCATGCCGGTCATGGTAGGCAGCCGCGGGCGATTGCGGGTCGGGTCCGGGGTGGCGGTCGTAGGCTGGCGACCATGACCCGTCACGTGTTCGACGACAAGCTGCTGGCCGTCATCAAGGGCAACTCGCTCGGCGTGCTCGCCACCGTCAAACGGGACGGCAGACCCCAGCTGTCCACGGTCACGTATCACTTCGACCCGCGTGCGGTCGCCATCCAGGTGTCGGTGACCGAGCCGCGGGCCAAGACCCGCAACCTGCGCCGCGATGCGCGCGCGTCGCTGCACGTCGGCTCCGACGACGGCTGGTCCTACGCGGTGGCCGAGGGCGACGCCGTCCTCACCCCGCCGGCGGCTGCGCCCGACGACGACACGGTGGAGGCGCTGATCGCGCTGTACCGCAACGTCGCCGGCGAGCATCCCGACTGGGACGACTACCGACGCGCGATGGTCGACGACCGCAGGGTGCTGCTGACGCTGCCGATCGCGCACCTCTACGGCCTGCCGCCCGGCATCCGCTGACGCCCGGTAAACGGGGCGACGCCGCCGCGGCGCCACGCTAGTCTTCCGGGCATGCCCGAGAAGCCCGAGGACGCCGGAGACATCAATCCCGCAGACGCCCCATCCGGGAGCGACGACACCCGGCGCAAGTTCCGCGAGGCGCTCGAGCGCAAGAAGGCCGCGGGCGGGCGCGGCGCCGACCACCGCGACGGCGGCCGCAAGCAGCCGACGTCGCACGGCCCGGTGGAGAACCGCCGGGAGTTCCGCCGCAAGAGCGGCTGACGCCTATCTCACGCGGGGACGGCTGACGCCTATCGCGCCGTGCGCTCCTGCCACAGGATCGCCGCCAGGCAGACCGCCGACAGCGCCGCGACGGCGATCGCGAACACGATGCCCGCGGTGCGCAGACCCCAGTGCTGGGCCGCCTCGCCCGCGCCGACGACCGGCAGCGAGATCGCGACGTAGGCCACGACGAAGTAGGTCGAGCTGACCTCGGCGCGCCGCGCGGTCGGCGTCGCCTCCACCACGGCCGCCAGGCCGCGGCTAAAGCTGATGCCCTGCCCGATGCCGGCCACGATGGCCGCACCGATGAGCGTCGGCAGCGACGAGATCCGCAGCGCCACCGCCAGTGTCGCCATGCCGAGGATGAGGATGGCGCAGCCGATGGCGACCGCGCGCCGGGAGTCCATGTCCTTGGCGGCGACCTGGGCGATCGCCGAGGCGATGAAGATCGTGCTGGCGACCGCCCCGGCGACGGCGTGGTTTCCGATGCCGATGACGGTCGACAGGAACGACGGCGCGACGGCCATGAAGAGCCCGGTGACGGTGAAGCCGGCGAAGGCGGCGGTCGCGGCGGTGGTGAAGACGGCACGGGTCTCCGGCGGAATCGACAGGCGCTGCAACCCGATTCGGCCCGTGCGGTCGGAGGTCTCCGGCACCAGCCACACCGCGGCGGCCGCGAGCACCAGCAGTCCGACGTGCAGCACGAACGGGACCTGCAGCGGGTGCGGCACGTACTGCACCAGCAGGCCGGCCACGATGGGGCCCAGGCTCAGCCCGCCGATGTTGGCGATGGTCGCCACCACGGCGGCCACGGCGCGGCGGGCCTCGGGGACCGACTCGACGATCGCGGCCGTGGCCGTGCCCGTCGCGATGCCCGCCGAGAAGCCGGAGAGCAGGCGGCCGAGCAGCAGCACCGGCACGCTGTCGGCGATCAGGAACACCGCCGCACTGGCCGCGGCGAAGGCGACGGCGGCGAGCAGCATCGGTCGGCGGCCCACCGCGTCCGACCACCGCCCGAGCACCAGCAGCGCGCTGAGCACGCCCACCGCGTAGGTCGAGAAGATCACCGTCGTCGTCAGCACCGAGAAGTGCATGCGCTCGGCGTACAGCGCATAGATGGGCGTGGGCAGCGTCGTGCCCATCATCGCCGCCGCGAAGACGTAGGCCAGCAGGGCGAGCGCCGGGCGCGAGCGCGTCTCGTTCGGTGTCACGGGTCGAGTGTCGAGCACGCCCGGTGTCAACGCACGGGCGGCACCCGGACTTCCCGCCGTATGAGGCACCGGCAACGCCGTCGGCCCCCCGAGCCGGTGAGCGCGGGAGGCCGACGGTGTCGCGGCTGCTAGTGCGAGATGGCCTTCTCCGCGCCGATGCCGGTCAGCGATCGGACCTCCATCTCCGCGGCCACCGCCCGATCCTCGTCGTCCGGCGACGTCAGGGTGCCGACGATGCCGAGGATGAACGCGAGCGGGATCGACACGATGCCGGGGTTGGCCAGCGGGAAGAAGTCGAAGTCCGCGCCGGGGATCATCGCGGTCGCCGATCCAGACACCGCCGGTGAGAACACGATCAGCACGATCGTCGAGATCAGACCGCCGTACATGCTCCACAGCGCGCCGCGGGTGTTGAAACGCCGCCAGTACAGCGAGTACACGATGGTCGGCAGGTTCGCCGCCGCCGCGACCGCGAAGGCCAGTGCCACCAGGAACGCGACGTTCTGCCCGTTGGCGAGGATGCCCAGGCCGATCGCCAGCACGCCGAGCACCACCGCGGTGATCCGCGAGACCCGCACCTGCTCGGCCTCGGTCACCCTGTGCGATTTCAGGACCGATGCGTAGATGTCGTGCGCGAACGACGCCGACGCGGTGATGGTCAGGCCCGCGACCACCGCGAGGATCGTCGCGAAGGCGACCGCGGAGATGATGCCCAGCAGGACCACGCCGCCCAGTTCGAAGGCCAGCAGCGGCGCCGCCGAGTTCACCTTGCCGGGCGCCGCCATGATGCGGTCCGGTCCGACGATGGCCGCTGCGCCGTACCCGAGCGCCAGGGTGAACAGGTAGAAGGCGCCGATCAGCGCGATCGCCCACACCACCGAGCGGCGGGCTTCCTTGGCCGTCGGCACCGTGTAGAAGCGCATCAGCACGTGCGGCAGACCCGCGGTACCGAGCACCAGCGCGATCGCCAGCGAGAGGAAGTTGATCTGCGAGGTGACCGACCCGCCGTACTGCGCGCCGGGGGCGAGCACGTCACGGCTGGCGATGGCCTCGCTCGCCGAGCCGGACACGGCCGTCTGTGCGGCGCCGAGGATCTCGGAGAAGTTCAGCCCGAACTTTGCGAGCACCATGATCGTCATCAACCCGGCACCGGCGATCAGCAGCACGGCCTTGATGATCTGCACCCAGGTGGTGCCCTTCATGCCGCCGACGAGGACGTAGACGATCATCAGCACGCCGACGACGGCGATGACGATGGCCTGGCCGGCCGAGCTGGTGACGTCGAGCAGCAGCGCGACGAGGCCACCGGCGCCGGCCATCTGCGCCAGCAGGTAGAACAGCGACACCGTGAGGGTCGACGTGGCCGCGGCCAACCGGACCGGGCGCTGCTTGAGCCGGAAGCTCAGCACGTCGGCCATGGTGAACCGGCCGGTGTTGCGCAGCAATTCGGCGACCAGCAGCAGCGCCACCAGCCAGGCGACCAGGAAGCCGATCGAGTACAGGAAGCCGTCGTAGCCGTAGACCGCGATCGCGCCGGCGATGCCGAGGAAGCTGGCGGCAGACAGGTAGTCCCCGGCGATGGCGATGCCGTTCTGCGGTCCAGAGAAGCCGCGGCCGCCGGTGAAGAATTCGTCGGCCGTGGCGTTGCGCTTGCTGGCCCGGATCACCACGACCATCGTGACGACCACGAAGAGCGAGAAGATGCCGATGTTGGCGGCCGGGTTGCCGATGGTCTCGGCGGCGAGGTAGTGCGTCACCGGGCACCGCCCGCGATCTCGGCCTCGAGTTCGGTGCGCAGCGCGGCGGCGCGGGGGTCGAGTTCCCGGTTGGCGAACCGGACGTACAGGCCGGTGATCACGAAGGTCGAGAGGAACTGGCCGAGGCCGATCAGCAGGCCGACGTTGACGTTGCCCCACACCGGGGTGGCCATGAAGTCGTGGGCGAAGGCGCCGAGGATGACGTACAGGCCATACCAGACGAGGAAGAACGCCGTCATGGGAAACACGAAGCGGCGCAGCCGGTGGCGCAACTCCTGGAACTCCGGACTGGCTTGTACTGCCAGGTACCGTTCGCCGCTGATCGCGGCGGCGGGATCGGTGGGCATGGTCTCGGGCACCGCGGCACTCCTGTCATGTGACGATGGACTGCGGCCGAGCCTATTGAGACTCAGGTCACAACAGGGGGCTTTCCCCGGCGTGGGACGCCGAATTCGTGGGCCGCTGCGGTGAGCGGTCCCCGGGCGGCGACGAACGGTCAGTCACCCGGGAGTCGGTCGGCTCCCATGCCCAGGTGCTCGGGCAGGTGCATCCGGGCGAAGCTGCGCGCCACGTCGGCCGGGTGCGTCGCTGCGGTGCATCTGCTCACCACCACCATCACGACGAACGCGAGCGGCACGGTGACCGCCGCCGGGTAGCCGACGATTGCGGCGGGCCAACCGCCGAGCAGATCGTCGTCCAGGCCGCCGGCGATGGACAGCGTCGTCGCCACCCCGGACGCGACGCCGCCGACCACCAGGCCGGCGGCCGCACCGGCCGCCGTCAACCCGCGCCACCAGACGCCGAGGACGAGCAGCGGGCACAGCGTCGAGGCCGCCACCGCGAACGCGAGGCCGACGCTGCGGGACAGTTCCAGCGACGACGCGAGCAGGGCAAGCGGAACGGGGACGATGCCGCCGACGAGCGCGGCGACGCGGAAGTCGCGGACCCGGCCGCCCAGGACGTCGGTGGACAGCGCGCCGGCGATGCTGATCAGCAGCCCGGACGACGTCGCGAGGAACGCCGCGATGGCGCCCGCGGCGACCAGGGCGGCGAGTGCCGGGGCGAGCCAGGCGACGGCGGAGGCACCACCGACCGCCGCGCTGGGCGCCAGGAGTACCGCGGCGTCCGCGGTGCCGGTGATGAGCAACTGCGGCACGAATTGCCGGGCGAAGACGCCGAGCAGCGTGGGGAAGAGATAGAACAGCGACAGCAGGGCGATGACCGCGAGCGCCGTGCGGCGGGCGGCCCGGCCGTCGGGGTTGGTGTAGAAGCGCACCAGCACGTGCGGCAGTCCCATCGTGCCGAGGAACGTCGCGATGATGATCGAGAGCACCTGGTAGGTCGGGTGATCGCCGCCCAGACCGCCGCCGGAGGCCAGCCGGTCCTCGCCCGCGCCCGGCGCCCCGGCGACCACCGGCGTCACCGCCCCGGCCGCCAGTCGCAACGTGGTGCCGGCGGCCAGCGCGTACTCCCCGGGTGCGCCCAGCGGGGCGTCGGCGACGGACCGGCCGTCGACGGTGCCGGTGACGACGATCCCGGCCGGGGCCGCGACGCCCACCACCACGTCGGTCTCGACGGCGACCGTGGTCTCCTGCCCGACGCGCGGCGGCAGCGGGCCGCCGAGGTCGGAGCCGTCGCGCAGCACGAGCGCCAGCAGGACCAAGGCGGGCACGGCGATCGCGGTGAGCTTGAGCCAGTACTGGAACGCCTGCACGAACGTGATGGACCGCATGCCGCCGCCCACCACGTTGACGATGACGATGACCCCGACCGTCACCGGGCCCACCCACACCGGCAGGCCGAGCAGCGTCTTGAGCGCGAGACCCGCGCCCTGGTACTGCGGCACCAGGTAGAACGTGCAGACGACCACCACGACGAGCATCGCGACCTTGCGCAGCCGTACCGAACCGAGCCGGAACTCGGCGAAGTCGGGCACGGTGTAGGCGCCCGACCGGCGCAGCGGGGCGGCGACGAAGAGCAGCAGCCCGAGGTAGCCCGCGGTGAAGCCGACGGGGTACCACAGCGCGTCGGCGCCGTACTTGGCAATGAGCCCGGCCACGCCGAGAAACGAGGCAGCCGAGAGGTATTCGCCGGAGATGGCGGCGGCGTTCCACTGCGGACCGATGCTCCGGGAGGCCACCAGGAAGTCGGAGGTGGTGCGCGACAACCGGTTTCCGTACAGGCCGATCACCACGGTCGCCAGGGCGGCGGCCAGCAGCGCGGCGGCGGTGAGCGGCGCCGCGGTCACGGTTCGCCGTCGACCACGCGGACGAAGTCGCGCTCGCCCTGCTCGGCGAGCCGCACGTAGAGCCGGCCGACGCCGTACAGCACGGGGTAGACCGCCACGGCGAGGACGAGCCAGTTGAGGCGGATGCCGAGCACCCGCACGTCGGACACGTCGGGGAACGCGACGATGATCAGCGGGACCGCGGCCACCGCGCCGACGGCCACCGCGGCCAGGCGCAGCGCCAGCCCGAGTTGGGCACGCACCAGCCCGCGCACCAGCGCGTCGCCGACCGGTGTCTGCTCCTGCACTTCGACGCGCGTGCGGATCACGCGTGCGCCGCGCCGGTGGGAGAGCACGACGCGTTCGCGCTGCGGCCTAGTCATCGGCGGCGGGGCGCAGGTGGCGCATCGGGTCGCGGACCAGCCGGTCGCGCAGTTCCTTCGCCTGCCGCCGGCTCACGGGCAGCTCGACGGCGGGGGAGGCGCCGTTGGCGCGCAGCCGCACCAGCACGGCGCCGTCGGTGGTGCGCAGCCCGGTGACCTGCCGCAGCGCTACCAGGTAGGACCGGTGGATGCGCTGGAACCCCCGGTTGCGCCAACGGGATTCGAGCGTGCTCAGCGGGATGCGGACCAGGTGCGCACCGGAGGAGGAGTGCAGCCGGGCGTAGTCGCCCTCGGCCTCCACCCAGCCGATCGTGTCGCGCGGCACCAGGTGGGTGATTCCGCCGAGTTCGGCGGGGATGACGTCGGCGCGGGCGTCGGGGTCCGCGGCCTCAGCGTCGGTCGGCCGGTCGTCGCGCGCCTCCTCGCGAGGTGCCTCGTCGGCCTCCGGCTTGGTGGCGTTCGTGGCGTCGGTGGCGAGCACCCGGCGCACCGCCTCGTCGAGGCGGCGGGGACGGATCGGCTTGAGCAGGTAGTCGACGGCGCCGACGTCGAACGCCTCGACGGCCTTGTCGTCGTGGGCGGTGACGAACACGACCGCGGGACGGGACGTGAAGTTGGCCAGCACCGCGGCGAGTTCGAGGCCCGACAGGCCCGGCATGTTGATGTCGAGGAACACCGCGTCGACGCTGCGGGCGTTGAGTTCGCGCAGCGCCGAGGTCGCGTCCCCGGCCGTGATCACCTCGCCGATGCACGGGTGTTCGCCGAGCAGGTAGGCCAGCTCGTCGAGGGCGGGCGCCTCGTCGTCGACGGCCAGCACCGTCAGTGCCTTCATCCTCGCGCCTTCATCCTCGCGAACCTCCTGCGGCGTGGACGCCGGACCGGAACTTGGGCACCCGCATGACGACCTTGGTGCCCGCGTCGACCGCCGTCTCGACAACGAGACCGTAGTCGTTGCCGAACGCCGCGCGCAGCCGATGGTCGACATTGGTCAGCCCGACATGGGCGGAGTGCCCGGCCGACGGCGCCGACCCGTCGGCCAGCGCATCGGCGGGACCCGAGCGCAGCGCGTCGGGATCCATGCCGACGCCGTCGTCCTCGACGGTGATGACGCAGTCGGTGCCGTCGTCGTAGGCGACGATCTCCAGCATGCCGCCGCCGCGGCCGGCCAGCCCGTGCCGAACGGCGTTCTCCACCAACGGTTGCAGCGCGAGGAAGGGGACGACGACGCCGAGCATCTCCGGCGCCACCCGCAGCCGCACGGCCAGGGCGTCACCGAAGCGGGCGCGTTCCAGCGTCAGGTAGCGGTCGATGTTGCGCAGCTCGTCGGCCAGCGTCGTGAACTGGCCCGCCGACCGGAACGAGTAGCGGGTGAAGTCGGCGAATTCCAGGATCAGCTCGCGCGCGCGGTCGGGATCGGTGCGCACGAACGACGCGATGGTGTTGAGCGCGTTGTAGATGAAGTGCGGGCTGATCTGGGCGCGCAGCGCGAGCACCTCGGCGCGGTCGAGCCGGGCGCGCGACGCGTCGAGGTCGGCGAGTTCGAGCTGGCTGGCGGCGTACCGGGCCACCTCGCCGATCGCGCCGAGCGTGCCGGGGCCGGGGTCGCGCGCGGTGGCCACGACGAGCACGCCGAGGGTGTCACCGCCGTCGGTGACCATCGGTTGCGCGACGAGTGCGCCGGTGGCGTGCCGCCCCATGCTGCGTCGCTGCCCGGCCAGCGCCGCGGCGGTCGCGGCGTCGGCGTCGGTCAGCCCGTCGCCCGCCCAGGGGCCGTCCTCGGCGAGCCGCTCGCCGGTGTCGTCGTACAGGGCCACCGCGTCGGCCCCGGTCAGCCGGCGCAGGAACGGCGCCGCCTGCCGGGCGGACTCGGCGCCCAGACCGTTGCGCAGCGCGTGCGCGGCGAGCGAGGCGGTGTGCAGCGCGGCGTGCGTGGCGCGCTCGGTGGGTGTGGCGACCACCCGGCGGGTCCGGACGGCGATCACGGCGGCGACGACGGTGGCCACGATGAGCGCCGCCGCGAGGGCGATCGCGATTTCGCCCGGCATGTCACCTCGCAGTCGACCGGTGCCCGGTTGGGGATCTTCACACGGTGTGGTCACCATAGACTGAGCCGATGGCGAAGTTGCAGCTCGTGCAGGATCCGGCGGCGGACGAACTCCTCGAGTCGAACCCGTTCGCGCTGCTGGTCGGGATGCTGCTCGACCAGCAGATTCCGATGGAGGTCGCGTTCGCGGGGCCGCGCAAGATCGCCGAGCGGATGGGCGGCTTCGACGCCCACGACATCGCCGAGTACGACCCGGAGGCGTTCATCGCGCTGGTGTCGGAACGCCCCGCGGTGCACCGCTTTCCGGGCTCGATGGGCAAGCGCGTCCAGGACCTCGCGCGGGCCATCGTGCAGGACTACGACGGCAACGCCGCCGCACTGTGGACCGCGGGCGACCCCGACGGCCGCGAGGTGCTGCGGCGGCTGAAGGCGCTTCCGGGGTTCGGCGAGCAGAAGGCCAAGATCTTCCTCGCGCTGCTGGGCAAGCAGTACGGCGTGACGCCTCAGGGCTGGCGCGAGGCCGCCGGCGACTACGGCACGGCGGGCACCCACATGTCGATCGCCGACGTCGTCGACGCGGGCTCGCTGGAGAAGGTGCGGTCCTACAAGAAGGCCGCCAAGGCGAAGGCGAAGGACGCGAAGGCCGCCGGCGCGGCGAAGGGCTGACCTTCGCGGTCACGTCGTGCGCCGAGCCTGCTGGGAGATCGGCTTTTTCCCCCTCATCGCGTTCTGGCCGCAGTCTCGGCAGCAGTGACGACGCCACGGTGCGCTCGTGGGATCGTGGTCACATGGCGAAGACACATCTCAACTGCCCGTGCGGCGAGGCGATCACCGGCACCAACGAGGACGATCTCGTGGAGAAGGCGCAGGCCCACCTCGCGGAGGCACATCCCGGTCGGGATTACGACCGCGAGATGATCCTCTTCATGGCGTACTGACCCCGCACGAACTCGAAGCCGCGAGCGTGCGCGTCGCGCCGGTGAATCAGGCCGGCGGTCAGGGGTCGACGCGCACGCTCGCGGGTGGAGACGGTGGTGGTCAGGGCACCACCGTCGAGCCGATGGTCGGCATGAACTGGCACTGCTTCTCGGTCGTCGTCACCTGACCGAAGATCGTCGACATGATGCTGCCGGAGCCGGTGTCGGCGATCGCCACCAGCGTGGTGGGTCCTGCCGGGTTGATGTCGGCCTGCGGCTTGAGCGTCGCC
The DNA here is from genome assembly GCF_008329645.1 of Mycolicibacterium grossiae. Taxonomy (NCBI): domain Bacteria; kingdom Bacillati; phylum Actinomycetota; class Actinomycetes; order Mycobacteriales; family Mycobacteriaceae; genus Mycobacterium; species Mycolicibacterium grossiae. The sequence continues at coordinate 5,473,038 of NZ_CP043474.1, read as the reverse complement.
GACCCCGACTTGCCCGTGGTGAGGTTGACCCAGGTGACGTTGAGCGGCAGCTTCTGCTCCGCGGCGGGCCCCGGGGTGCCCATCGCGGTGAACACGTAGGCCGTCTGTCCCGCGGCGGGACCGGGCGCCGGAATCTTCGCCGGACCGGCCACCGAGATCGCGGTCGCCAGGACGTTGCCGCCGTCCTTGAGGCACCCGTTGCTGATCGACGGGTACATGAAGTCCTGCGTGACCGGCGCGTCCGGGCCGAAGCCCGGCGCGTTGGCGCCGTTGGGGGCGGGCGCGGCGCCATCGGGCGCGGGGGCAGGAACGGCGTCCGGGGCGGTCCCGGGTGCGGCGGCCGCGGCGGGCACCGCGTCGGGGGCGGGGGCCGGAGGGGCCTCTGGTGCAGGAGCGGGTGCGGGTGCGGGAGCAGCCTCGGGTGCGGGGGCCGGGGCCGCCTCGGGTGCGGGAGCCGGCGCGGCCTGCGGGGCGGGCGCGGCCTGCGGTGCCGCGGCGGGGGCGGCGTCGGGGACCGGTCCGACCGCGTGGGCGGGGTTCACACCGGCCGGCAGGTGGGCGTCGGCGCCGGGGGCAGCGCCCGCGGCGGGGACGTGCGCCACCTGGGCGGCCTGCGGATCGGTGACGAAGCTGTTGACCGCCGCCGCGACGTTGCGCGAATCCGGTGCCGCGGCGGAGTCGCCGGCGAAGGCCGCCGCCGCCGCCATCAGCATGGACGCGGCGTTGCCGGGATCGGCCGCGGCCTGCTGGATGACGGGGCCGAGGCTCTGCACGGCGGGCAGGCCGGGCGCCTGCACGTCGCTGATGGGTAGGGGCGCCGGCGGCACCGGTTCGGCATGGGCGATGCCCGGGCCGAAGGTCAGTGCCGCCGACGCGCCGAGCGCGACGACCAGTGTCCTCATCGATGACATGACTCTCCCGTATCGGTTTCGGTTACTGCGTCGTCGGCGTGGGTCAGGGCAGGGCGGACGCCGGGAACACCAGCGGCGCAAGGCTTTGCAAGCTCTGCGCGCCGGTGGTCGGCGCCGGGGCACCCGGTGCTGCGGGAGCGGCCGGGGCGGCCGGCTTCGGCAGCAGGTTGGACAGCGGCGTGCCGGCGGGCATCAGCGACGAGAGGTCACCGGGCAGGTCGACCTGCTGCGGCAGCGGGGTGCCCGGCACCTGCGGCAGGTTCACCTCGGCCGACGGCACCAGGCCCTGGGCCGCCGGTGCAGCGGCGGCAGCGGCCGGGGCGGCGGCCGCAGCGGGTGCCGCGGGGGCCAGACCCAGCGGACCCTGGCCGGGCGGCAGGTTCAGCGTCGCCGAGGCGGTCGGCGTCGCCGCGGGCACGGCGGCCGGGGAGGCGGCCCCGGTGGCACCGGACAGCGTCGAGGCCAGGCCCTGCAGCATCATCGGCGCGTTGGCCAGGTTCAGGAACGGCAGGCCGGGGATGCTCGGCGCGGCGGGCGCGGGAGCCGGAGCCGGAGCGGGCTCCGCGGCGGCCGGCGCACTCAGCGCCAGCGCCGCGCCGACGGTGCCGGCGACACCGATCATGCTGGCGGCGAACAGTTTTCGAGCGAAGTGCATGGTTCTTCCAATCGGTTGGCGGCACGTCCGCTACCGAAGCTACGGAGTTACGGGAGTTACTCAAGTGACATGAGTGGCATTTATGCAACCGTTACGCACACGGTTGCAGACGGTGACCGGTCGCTACAGTCGGACGAATAGACGTTCACTCACCGGCCCGGCCGGTCCCCAGCGCGGCCGCGGCCCGTCTGAGAGCGGCAGCGCCCTGGCTGCTCGCGCTCAGCGTCGCCGCGCGGCTGGCGTGGACGTACCTGGTGCCCAACGGTGCGAACTTCGTCGACCTGCACGTCTACGTCGGCGGCGCCGCCACCCTCGCGAACGGCGGCGCGCTCTACGACTACGTCTACGCCGACCAGACGCCGGACTTCCCGCTGCCCTTCACCTACCCGCCGTTCGCCGCGGTGGTGTTCGCACCGCTGCACCTGGTGCCCTTCGGCGTGTTGGCCTTCGCATGGCAACTCGGCGTGATCGCCGCGCTCTACGGCGTGGTGTGGGTCAGCCTGCGCCTGCTGGGCCGTGACGACCGCCGGCTCGCCATGGCGTGGACGGCGCTGGGCATCTGGACCGAACCGCTGCGCAGCACGTTCGACTACGGCCAGGTCAACGTCATCCTGGTGCTCGCCGTGCTGTGGGCGGTGTACGGCAGCCGCTGGTGGCTCTCGGGTCTGCTCGTCGGCCTGGCCGCAGGCGTCAAGCTCACCCCCGCCGTGTCGGGGCTGTACTTCGTCGGCGCCCGGCGCTGGGGCACCGCGCTGTGGTCGGCCGTCGTCTTCTTCGCCACCATCGGCGTGTCGCTGCTGGTGCTCGGCGATCAGGCGCGGTTCTACTTCACCGACCTGCTCGGCGACGCCGACCGCGTCGGTCCGGTCGGCACGTCCTTCAACCAGTCCTGGCGCGGTGGCATCTCGCGCATCCTCGGCCACGACGCCGGCTTCGGGCCCGCCGTCGTGATCGCCGTCGCGGCGACCGCAGTGCTGGCGTTCCTGGCATGGCGCGCCGTCGGCGGGGCAGCCGACCGGCTCGGCGCCCTCGTCATCGTGCAGCTGTTCGGGCTGCTGCTGTCGCCGATCTCGTGGACCCACCACTGGGTGTGGCTCATCCCGCTGATGCTGTGGCTGCTGCACGGGCCGGTGCGCAACCGGCCCGGAGCCCGCATCGTCGGCGGGGGCTGGCTGGCGCTGACGCTGATCGGTGTGCCGTGGCTGCTGAGCTTCGCGCAGCCGACCATCTGGGAGATCAGCCGGCCGTGGTACCTGGCGTGGGCCGGACTGGTCTACGTCGTCGCCACCCTGGCGACGCTGGCGTGGATCGTGCTCAGCCGGCGACGATCCGGTTGATGTCGCGCGCCATCTCGACGTCCTTCTCGGTGATGCCGCCCTCGGAGTGCGTGACGAGTGCGAACGTCACGGTCCGCCAACGGATGTCGATGTCGGGGTGATGGTCACGTTGCTCCGCCTGCTCGGCGACGCGACGAACCGCCTCGACGCCGTCGAGGAACGCCGGGAAGTCGATCGAGCGCCGCAGCGCGCCGTCCGCACGTTCCCAGCCGGGGAGATCGGACAGCGCGGCGTCGACCTGATCGTCGGGTAGTACGGCCATGCCCTCCGGTATACCGTCGCCCGCAGTGCAAAACCAGGACCCTGAAGTGCGCAACCAGGACACCGTCACCGTCGTCGCCGGCGCGCTCATCGCCGACGCGGCGTTGCTCGTCGCGCAGCGCCGCCACCCACCCGAACTGGCCGGCCTGTGGGAACTGCCCGGCGGCAAGGCCCTGCCGGGCGAGAGCGACGCCGTCGCGCTGGCGCGCGAATTGCAGGAGGAACTCGGCGTCCACGTCGACGTGGGGGAGCGGATCGGCGCCGACGTGGCGTTGCGCGACACCCTCGTCCTGCGCGCCTACCGCGTGACACTGCGCGCCGGCGAGGTCGCCGCGCTCGACCATCAGGCGCTGCGCTGGGTCACGCGCGACGATCTCGACGGCCTCGACTGGGTGCCCGCCGACCGCGGCTGGGTGCCGGCGCTGCGGGCTGCGCTGACGACGTCGGGGTGACATGCGGCACACCACGACGGTGGCGGCGTGCGAACGCCGCGTCCGTCGGCGCGGCGACGATCGCGGCGTCCGGACATGCCGCCACCGACCTGCGCCCCCCGCGGGACGCCGGTGCGCGCGGACCCCTGCGACCTGGCACCGCGATCGCCGTGGCGCACCCCGTCGCCGCTGGTGATCAGGCCTTTCGTGCCCGGCGGAACACCTTCTCGAGGTCCTTGCCCCGGATTCCGGACAGCTCCGCCTTGTGCACCTTGTGCAGCACCAGCGGGCAGCGCTTGCACCGCGGCTTCGAGCGGCAACACTTCTTCTTCGGCGTGGCGGTGGCGAACTTCTGGTGCTTCACGTGACGCTCAGACTGCCTTCCGTCGTTTTCGCGATTGCTCGCCTGCGCTGCGACAATCCTGGACGTGGATTTTCGTAACGTAGCCATCGTCGCGCACGTCGATCATGGCAAGACGACGCTCGTCGATGCGATGTTGCGGCAGTCCGGCGCCCTGACCCATCGCGGTGATGATGCCATCGAGCGCCTGATGGACTCCGGGGACCTGGAGAAGGAAAAGGGCATCACCATCCTCGCCAAGAACACCGCGGTGCACCGCACGCACCCGGATGGCTCGATGACGGTGATCAACGTGATCGACACACCGGGCCACGCCGACTTCGGTGGCGAGGTCGAGCGCGGCCTGTCGATGGTCGACGGCGTGGTGCTGCTCGTCGACGCCTCCGAGGGGCCGCTGCCGCAGACCCGCTTCGTCCTGCGCAAGGCGCTCGCGGCGCACCTGCCGGTGCTGCTGGTGGTCAACAAGACCGACCGCCCCGACGCCCGCATCGCCGAGGTGGTCGAGGAGAGCCACGACCTGCTGCTCGACGTCGCCTCCGATCTGGACGAGGAAGCCCAGGCCGCCGCGGAGAAGGCGCTGGACCTGCCGACGCTGTACGCCTCCGGGCGCGCCGGCATCGCCAGCACCACCCAGCCGGAGAACGGGCAGAACCCCGACGGCGAGAACCTCGACCCGCTGTTCGACGTGCTGATGGAGCACATTCCGCCGCCGAGCGGTGACCCCGAGGCGCCGCTGCAGGCGCTCGTCACCAACCTCGATGCGTCGGCGTTCCTGGGCCGTCTCGCCCTGATCCGCATCTACAACGGCAAGCTGCGCAAGGGCCAGCAGGTGGCGTGGATGCGCGAGGTCGACGGCGCACCCGTCGTCACCAACGCGAAGATCACCGAGCTGCTCGCGACCGTCGGCGTGGAGCGCAACCCGACCGACGAGGCCGTCGCCGGCGACATCGTCGCCGTGGCGGGCCTGCCGGAGATCATGATCGGCGACACGCTCGCCGACCCGGACCACGCGCACGCACTACCGCGCATCACCGTCGACGAGCCCGCGATCTCGGTGACCATCGGCACCAACACCTCGCCGCTGGCGGGCAAGGTCAGCGGCCACAAGCTGACCGCCCGCATGGTGCGCGACCGGCTGGACCGCGAACTGGTCGGCAACGTGTCGATCCGCGTCGTCGACATCGGCCGTCCGGACTCCTGGGAGGTGCAGGGCCGCGGCGAGCTGGCGCTCGCCGTGCTCGTCGAGCAGATGCGTCGCGAGGGCTTCGAGCTGACCGTCGGCAAGCCGCAGGTGGTCACCCGGACCATCGACGGCAAGCTGCACGAGCCGTTCGAGGCCATCACCATCGACTGCCCGGAGGAGTTCGTCGGCGCCATCACGCAGCTGATGGCGGCGCGCAAGGGCCGCATGGAGGAGATGGCCAACCACGCGGCGGGCTGGGTCCGGATGGACTTCATCGTGCCCAGCCGCGGCCTCATCGGCTTCCGCACCGACTTCCTCACGCTGACCCGCGGCACCGGCATCGCCAACGCGGTGTTCGACGGCTACCGTCCGTGGGCGGGCGAGATCCGTGCCCGCCACACCGGCTCGCTGGTGAGCGACCGCACCGGCAGCATCACGCCGTTCGCGATGATCCAGCTCGCCGACCGCGGCCAGTTCTTCGTCGAGCCCGGCGAGGACACCTACGAGGGCCAGGTGGTCGGCATCAATCCGCGCGCCGAGGACCTCGACGTCAACGTGACGCGGGAGAAGAAGCTGACGAACATGCGCAGCTCGACGGCCGACGTCATGGAGACGCTGGCCCGTCCGCTGACGCTCGACCTGGAGCAGGCGATGGAGTTCTGCGCCGAGGACGAGTGCGTCGAGGTGACCCCCGAGGTGGTCCGCGTGCGCAAGGTCGAGCTGACGGCGAGCCTGCGGGCGCGGGCGAAGGCGCGGGCCAAGGCGCGCGGCTGAGGATGATCGTGAGGCGCGGCTGACGCGTGTGGGGCGCGTGGTGCGCCCTTGGCTAGATTGAACGGCGTGCCGACGACTGCCCGACGCCTCGCCCTCCGCGTGAGCGCTCGGCTCGTCGGAGCGGTCAAGGTCGCGGCGTGCGGACTGCTCGTCGCGGCGTGCACCGTCAGCCCGCCGCCTGCGCCGCAGAGCACCGACACCACGCAGTCGACGCCGCCGCCACCGATGAAGGCGACGCAGATCATCATGGCGATCGACTCGATCGGGGCCGGGTTCAATCCCCACCTGATGAGCGACCAGTCGCCGGTCAACGCCGCCATCTCGTCGCTGGTGCTGCCGAGTTCGTTCCGGCCGATCGCCGACCCGGCGTCGCCGACCGGCTCGCGCTGGGAGGTGGACACCTCACTGCTCGAGTCGGCGGAGGTCACCGGCCAGGACCCGTTCACCGTCACCTACCGGATCCGCCCGGAGGCCTCCTGGACCGACAACGCGCCCATCGCCGCCGACGACTACTGGTACCTCTGGCGGCAGATGGTCAGCGAGCCCGGCGTGGTGGATCCCGCCGGCTACGACCTGATCACCGGAGTGCAGTCGGTGGAGGGCGGCAAGACGGCCGTCGTCACGTTCTCGCAGCCGTACCCGGCCTGGCGCGAGCTGTTCAACGACATCCTGCCCGCGCACATCGTCAAGGACGTGCCGGGCGGGTTCGCCGCGGGCCTGGCCCGCGCGATGCCGGTCACCGGCGGGCAGTTCCGCGTGGAGAGCATCGACCCGCAGCGCGACGAGATCCTGCTGGCGCGCAACGACCGCTACTGGGCCCAACCCGCCACGCCCGACCTCATCCTGTTCCGGCGCGGCGGGGCGCCCGCGGCGCTGGCCGACTCGATCCGCAACGGCGACACCCAGGTGGCCCAGGTGCACGGCGGCCAGGCGGCGTTCGCGCAGCTGTCCGCCATTCCCGACGTCCGGACCGCGCGCATCGTCACGCCGCGCGTCATGCAGCTGACGCTGCGGGCGCAGCGGCCGATGCTGGCCGACGTCGCGGTGCGCAAGGCGATCCTCGGACTCCTCGACGTCGATCTGCTCGCCGCCGTCGGCGCGGGCAGCGACAACACCGTGACGCTCGCCCAGGCGCAGGTCCGTTCGCCGTCGGATCCCGGGTACGTGCCGACGGCGCCGCCGGCGATGTCGCGGGAGGAGGCGCTGAACCTGTTGGGGCAGGCAGGCTTCCGCGTCGAGCCGGTGCCGACGTCGCCCCCCGCGACGCCGGGTACGCCGGCGCCGGACGAGGACCGCGGCCAGATCACCCGCGACGGCCAGCCGCTGGCGCTGGTCCTCGGCGTGGCCGCCAACGATCCGACCTCGGTGGCGGTGGCCAACACCGCGGCCGACCAGTTGCGCAGCGTCGGGATCGCCGCGTCGGTGCTGTCCCTGGACCCGCCCACGCTCTACGGCGACGCCCTGGCCGACGACCGCGTCGACGCCATCGTCGGCTGGCACCAGGCCGGCGGTGATCTCGCGACGGCGCTCGCATCGCGGTACGGCTGCCCCGCGCTGGAGGCGACCGCAGTGCCGACCACGCCGCCGGGTCCGGTCCCGCCGCAGACGACGCCGGGCAGCACGACGCCCACCGCCCCGCCGACGTCGGGTAGGTCGTCGACGCCCGCACGCCCCCCGACGAACACCACCACGGCGCCGTCGACCGGGACGATCACGACGGCCACGAGCCCGTCGCCCGCGCCGCGGCCCGATCAGCTGGTGCAGGCGCCGTCGAATCTCACCGGGATCTGCGACCGCAGCATCCAGCCGTCGATCGCCGCGGCGCTCGACGGGACGCAGAACATCGCCGACGTCCTCACCGCCGTGGAGCCTCGGCTGTGGAACATGTCCACGGTGCTGCCGATCCTGCAGGACACGACGATCGTGGCGGCCGGCCCCAGCGTCCGCAACGTCAGCCTGACCGGGGCCGTGCCCGTCGGCATCGTCGGCGACGCGGGCCGCTGGCTCAAGCTGCCGCGCTAGCGGTGTGGCGCTCGTGCGCCACCCGCAGTCCGTGTGCGGCGAGCGCGGCGAGCGCGAAGACGACCAGCAGCGAGACCGGCGGCCGGGCCAGCTCCCACACGAACAGCGCCGCCCATAGCGGCGCGCGTTGCGTCACGGCGAGGACGCCCGCGGCGCACGTCAGTGACAGCGCCGCCACCGACAGGTACGTACCGGCCCACGCGTTGAGGGCCAGCGCGAGAACCGATCCCGCGGCCGCGCCGGTCGCCAGCGCCGGGGTGAGGAGTCCGCCGACGGCGCCCGCGCGCAGGAACAGTGCGGTCAGGAGCGGTTTGAGCAGCAGGAGCGCGGCCGCCCCGCCAACGGTGAGGCCGGCGTCGACGCTGACGGTCAGGATGCTGCGTCCGTTGCCCGGCAGTTCCGGCCACCAGATGGAGCAGACGCCCATCACCAGCCCGGCGCAGCCAATCGCGGGAACCAGCGTCCAGGAACGGAACTGCGGCACCGGTCGTGCCCACGCCATCAGCCTGTCGAAGCCGAGTCCGATCGCGACGGCAATGGGGGCGATCGCCACGGCGAGAACCCCGAACAGGTACGACAGCCGCGCCTCGGGCCAGGTCAGCGAATGCTCCAGGTGGGTGACCGGGGCCGCGACCGCGACCGCGAGTGCCGACGTGAGCAGCGCGGTACCCAGCGCGCGCGGATGCCAGGTGCGCAACAGGATCTGGGTGGCGAACAACGCACCGCCGAGTGGGACGCTGTACACCGCTCCGAGGCCGGCGCCCGCCGCACTGGCCAGCAGGATCTCGCGGTCGCGCGCCGTGAGGGACAGACGGGCGATGCCGAGGTCGCCGAAGGACGCCGCCAACTGCCGCGGGGCGCCCTCGCGGCCGAGGGAGGCACCCGACCCCACCAGCAGGACCTGGATCAGCGCGTCGAGCGACATGCGGAGCCGGGGCAGCGGCCGGTGCTCGGTGATGGTCGTCGACAGGCTCGGGACGTCGGCGGTCCGGCGCAGCGCCCACCAGCACGCGCCGGCCAGCGCGCCGCCGAGCATCGGTCCCAGCGCCCGGCGCACGGGCGAACTGTCCCCGACCCCGGTCAGCAGCGTGCCGAACGAGTAGGCGTACGTCAGGTGCTCGACGAGGTGCAGCAGCCACGTGGTGGCCGCGCCCGCCAGCCCGGCGAGCAGTCCGACGAGGACGACCGCGCACGGGTACTCGACGGTGCGCCGCGACACGGGGTGAATCTATCTTGTGTCCCATGGCCGTACCGAGGTTGCTGTTCGTCCACGCCCATCCCGACGACGAGACCCTGACCACCGGCGCGACCATCGCGCACTACGTCGCAGCCCGGGGCGCCGAGGTGCGCGTGGTGACGTGCACGCTGGGGGAGGAGGGCGAGGTCATCGGCGAGCGCTGGGCCGGCCTCGCGGTCGACGCGGCCGATCAGCTCGGCGGCTACCGGATCGGCGAATTATCCTCGGCGCTAGCCTGTCTCGGCGTCGCCGAGCCGTCGTTCCTCGGCGGTGCCGGGCGGTGGCGCGATTCCGGGATGGCCGGCACGCCGTCGCGGGGACGGCAGCGCTTCACCGACGTGGACGTCGCCGAGCCCGCGGCCGCGCTCGCCGAGGAGATCACCCGGCTGCGGCCGCACGTCGTCGTCACCTACGACCGCGACGGCGGGTACGGCCACCCCGACCACATCCGCGCGCACGAGGTGACGGTCGCAGCGCTCGCGGCCGCAGCTCCGCAATGGCAGGTGCCGAAGGTGTACTGGGCGGTGATGTCGCGAACCGCGATGGCCGAGGGCCTGCGCGGCCTGACCGGCCTGCCGCCGCACTGGACGGCCTTCCCGCTGGATGACTTCCCGTTCGCCTACGACGACGCCGACATCGACGCAGTGGTGGACGCGCCCGACGCCCGCGCGGCGAAGGTCGCCGCGCTGCGCGCGCACGCCACGCAGGTCACCGTGACGGCCGACGGCACTGCCTTTGCGCTGTCCAACGACCTCGCACAGCCCGTCCTGCACACCGAGCACTTCGTCCTGGCCGCGGGGACACCGGGGGAGCGGGACGACCGGGGGTGGGAAGGCGATCTGCTGTCCGGGGTGAATCTGGGATAGCCGCAGCCGTCGGGGGTAAGCTGCGGACGACGCGCACGCGGAAGGGGCGACGATGGACCCAGACCTGGATCCCAACCTGCAGCACTGGCAGGACCGTCTGGACAACTTCCAGTGGGTGGCCGGCTCGCTCGTCGCGCTGCTCGACAGCATCCCGACCTGACCGCCGCGACTTCGGGCCGGCAGCGGCCGGTCCTCCTCGGCCTGCTCGCGATCGACGGTGTGCTCTCCGCAGTGGCGGGTGCCTTCTTCCTTCCGCTCTACGTCGGGTCGATCCCGCTGCCCGTCAGCGGGTTGCTCAGCGGTCTGGTGAATGCCGCGCTGGTCTGGGCGGCGTCGCAGTGGGCGTCGTCGAACCGGATGGCTGCGCTGCCGTTGTGGACGTGGCTCGCGACCGTGGTGGTGCTGACCGTCGGTGGACCGGGTGACGACATCGTGTTCGGCGGGCCCGGCGTCATGCAGCTCGGGCCGATCGTCCTGATGGTGCTCGGCGCGGCGCCGCCCCTCGCGCTACTGCTCCGCAGGACGTCCCAGCGCGCCTGACGATCGATTCCTGCCACTCGTCGGTCAATCACTGCCAACGGAAATGTTTCCCTTGACCTGCCGGTTCTACCGTGCAGACCACCGCAGCAGCGGTTCGAGGAGAGGGCAGAGATCATGAAGAAGACCACCATCACCAGCGTCATCGCCGCCGGTTTCGCCGCCGCCGTCCTGGGGCTCGCGGGTACCGCCAATGCGGATGTGGCACACCACAATTGGGTGCAGGACATCCACCAGCAGGCGTCCGTCGGTTCGGTCACCTCGACCGTGGGCAACGGCCGCTGACGCAGTTCGACGGAAGGGCGCTCGCCGGTCGGCGGGCGCCCTTCGTCGTATGCGGATGTGGTTCTCGTGTGCGGTTGTCGTTGTCGCGCAACCGTTCTGATTGTCGCTCGACTTCTCAGAGACGTCTCATGATCGGCGTCGCCAAACCCTTAAGATGCGAACGTATGTTCGACTCATGGGGATGGGGGACGTCACCGACGCGCTCACGGCGTTGCGCACCGCGCACGCCGCGCTGGCCGCGTGCGACCCCTCGGAGCTGACCGCGACCGAAGTGCTCACCGTCCTCGACGACCTCGAGGACCTGACCCGCCGGCTGCCCGCCCAGCAGCACCGCCTGCTGACCGCCCTGCAATCCCAGGCCACCGCGACCGATCTGGGCGCGAAGTCCTGGCGCGACGTGCTGGCCACTCGGCTGCGGATCAGCCGCCCCGAGGCCGGCCGACGCCTACGCGACGCCGCCCTGCTCGGCCCGCGGCGCGCCCTCACCGGCGACCCCCTCGAACCCGTCCTAGCCCGCACCGCCGCCGCCCAAGCCGACGGTGTGCTCAACCCCGAGCACGTCGAGGTCATCCGCAAGACCATGACCCGCCTACCCGCCGCGGTCGACGCCCCCACCCGCACCGCCGCCGAAACCGACCTGGTCCGCATCGCCGCCGGCATCGCCCCCGACGAACTCGACCACGTCGCCGCCCGCCTACTCGCTCTGCTCGACCCCGACGGCGCCGCCCCCGACGACACCGACCGCCACCGCCAACGCCGCCTGTCCTACCGCCAACGCCCCGACGGCATGGTCGACCTCACCGCCTGCCTCACCCCCACCGCCTGGGCCACCCTGGAAGCCGTCTTCGCCCGCTGGGCCGCCCCAGGCATGTGCCACCCCGATCACCCCGACCCGTGCACCAGCGGCACCCCCAGCCAAGCCCACCTCGACACCGACACCCGCACCGTCTCCCAACGCCGCCACGACGCCCTCCACGCCATCGGCCGCGCCGTCCTGACCAGCGGCGAACTCGGGCAGCACAACGGGCTACCCGCCACCATCATCGTGCGCACCACCCTGCAAGACCTGCGCCACGCCGCCGGGATCGCCGTCACCGCCGGCGGATCCACCCTGCCCATCGCCGACGTCCTGCGCCTGGCCAGCCACGCCCACCACTACCTCGCAGTCTTCGACCACACCACCGGCGCCGCACTCAACCTGTTCCGCAGCCGCCGCACCGCCTCACCCGCCCAACGACTGATGCTCATCGCCCGCGACGGCGGCTGCACCAAACCCGGCTGCACCGCCCCCGCCTACGACTGCCAAGCCCACCACGCCACCGCCGACTGGTTCCACGGCGGCAACACCAACGTCGACGACCTCGCCCTGGCCTGCGGACCCGACAACCGCATGGTCGCACCCCACCGCTGGACCACCACCATGATCAACGGCCAACCCCACTGGACCCCACCCCCAGCACTCGACACCGGCCAACCCCGCACCAACACCTACCACCACCCCGAACACCTCCTCCGCCCACCAGACGAGGACCCGGCAACGCTGTTCGACACCGCCGCCGAACCACCGCCAGACGATGACCCGGCACCCTCGACCGACACCGCCGCCGAACCACCGCCGGACAACCGAGATGACGGCCGCCAAGGCGGACCCGAACCGCCCGATGCCGCCCTCGCGTGGCTGGCCTGAGGTCAGTCGTTGGAGTCCGCGCCGCCGTCCGACGCCGCGGCGCCCGCCGATGCCGCGCCGCCCGCCGAACCGACAGCGCCCGCCGATCCGGTACCACTCGGCGTGGTGACCTCGTGCCCGACGGGCGTGGCGTCAGCCGCCGTCGCATCGCCGACCTTCGCGTCGCCGGCGTCGCCGGCGTCGCCGGGCGTCGTCACCGCGGGCGCCGTCACGCTGCCGCGCACCTCGCCCTGCGCCTGCACGCCGCCCGAGGACGTGGTGGTCGGCTCGGCCTCGTCGACGGACGACGTCGCTGTGGCGCCGGCGGAGTAGGCCGCCGGGGAGCCCTCCGGAACCTCCGCGTCGAACTCCGGAGCCGCCGGATCCGGCACGCTACCGGTGCTTCCGGCACGGCCCAGACCATCGCCGAGCCTTTCGGCGCCGGCCGGGACGGTGTGGGCGTCAGTGGTCGACTCCGTGACGGACATGGCGAGCTGCGGCGCGCCGTCTCCATCGGTCGCCTCGGTCATGGCCGCATTCGTGTCCGCGACCATCGCCACCGCCGGCGATTCGTCGGGACGCGACGGCAGGTTCGCTGCGACCGACTCGAGGAACCCGACCACACCGGTGAGTACCGCCGCGCGCAGCGCGTCCAGAGCCGCGCCGGCCTCGGCGACGAAGGGCAGGGGCGGCAAGGGCGGCAGCGGAGGCAGGAAGAAGTTCCATTCGTCGATCGCCAACTGGATGAACGCGTCGACGGTCCACCAGGCGCCATCCGCCACGTTCTGCAGCAAGCTGCCGTTGCCGTTGAGCCAGTCGAGCGTGTTGTGCGCGACGGCGTGCACGATCCGCTCGCCGAAGTTGTAGCCGATCATGATCTGGCCGGACAGCCAGCCGACGTAGGGCACCCACCCGGCGGCGTACGTGGCCAGTTCGAAGCCGTACCGCACCCACGGTTCGGCCGCGTGGTAGGCCCACTCCAGGGTGTCCGGAAGCGATTGCGGGGTCGGTCCGATCCCGCTCGGTGGGGTCGGAACGGGCCGACTGGCGCTCGGCAGGAAGATCGGCTGCCACCACTCGACCAGGTTCGAGAAGTAGTCACCGGGTGGGGCCAACGCCTGGGCGTCGGCCACCAACGTGACCGTGGGTGATGGGGTCACGGCCGCCGGCGGCGCCGCGGACGGCGCGGCGATGGCAATCGCGCCGACGAGCGCAATACCCGATGTGAGCAAACTCCCGCAGTGACCGCTCATGGCACCCTCCCAGTAGCTGAGCGTGATGTGTCGAGCCGGAAGTTACGCCCCGGGCGGTGCCAGGGGATGAATTCGAACAAACAACCCGCGTCGATCGGGCGGACTCTCCCGTGAGGCGAATCTCGACCGCCCGGAGCCGGTGGCTTCGCGTCAGTCGGTGGACTCCGCCGCGCCGTCCGTCGCTCTCGCAGGAGGCGTCGCCGCCTCCGCGGGACTGGCAGTGCCCAACGGACTGGCGGTGTCGAACGAACCGGTAGTGCTCGACGACCCGGTAGTCGTGGTCGACGGCTCGACCAGAGACCCACCGCCGGTGCTCGACGTCGTACCAGCAGGCGTCGTACCGCCCGCCGCCGCGCCAGTCGTCGTATCATCGGGCGCCGTCACGCTGCCGCGTACCTCGCCCTGCGCCTGCACGCCGCCAGAGGACGTGGTGGTCGGTTCCCGCGGCGCGTCGACCGTCGCCTCCGAGGCCGCGGGCTCCACCTCCGGCGCCGTGACGTCTGCTGCCGCGATCTCCACCGCAACCGGTTCGACGGCACTGGCTTCGGGCTCGTCGGCCACCGGCACGCTGGTCACCTCGTTCACCGGCCCCGCGGTCACCTCGTCTGCTGCCGGAGCGACGGCGTCCCCGAGATCCTCCTCGACCACGGCGGTCTCGGAAGCCGCCAGGCGCGCCGCCGGTACGAGCGCGGCCTCGGGTACCGCCAGCACCTCGGGAGCCGCGAGCGGACCGATCGGCGGGATCGGCGGGATGAGCCAGCCGAAGAAGTAGTTGAACTCCGCGATGCCGAGGTTGATCAGCGACGCCACGGTGGTCGTTGCCACCACGGCGAACCCGTTGACCCACGTGGCGAGGTTCAACGGATCGTCGAGCGCCGGATCGATGAGGCCGTAGACGATGCTGTCGGCGATCGGAACGACGGTCGTGTAGTAGACGAGGCTGATCTGGTCGCCGAGCAGGTAGCCGTAGGGGACGAACTGCAGGACGTAGTCGGCGAGGTCCACGCCGTAGTCGACCCAGCCCTGCAGCCACTCGTAGCCCGCGGTGAACCAATCCGATGCGGCGTTCAACGGTGCCGCCACCGCGAGCGCGGCGGGGACGTCGGCGTCGGGATCGACCCGGGCGATGAGCGCCCGGGCGTCGGCGACCCGCGCAGGGGTCAACGGCTCGACCACCGGGGGCTCGGTGACCAGTGGCCGGACCGCCGCGGCAAGGTCGACCCGTTCGGTGCGCGCGGTGTCCACCTGCACCAGATCGGTCGGACTCGACGTCAGCACCACGGCCGAGGCGAGCAGCGCTGCGGCGCCTGCCGCGAGGGGACGGGGGACGGACGCTGTCATGGGACGCACCTCTCGCTGGGCGGACGAGAAGCAACTTACGTCGTGGTCAACGCGCACAGGCGGTTCTCAGCAGAATGGCGCCCACCCCCGTCCGGCAGCGCGGACTACTGTGGCCATATGTCCGGGGCAAGGCACGCGCGATGCACGCCAAATGGCGAGATGCGGATGAAATCAGACGATCGCGGGGTTACTCGGGAGTGGCTCTGAACCCCCAGCGCGGTACCGCTCTGCCCAGTCCAGTGGTCCCACCCAAGACGTTCGACGACGCTCCCAGCCCGGCTGCCCTGCGGCGCGTGCTGCGCCGCGCGCGTGACGGGGTGGCCCTCAACGTCGACGAAGCCGCCATCGCGATGACGGCCCGCGGGGACGATCTCGCCGATCTGTGCGCCAGCGCCGCCCGCGTGCGCGACGCCGGACTGGAGGCCGCCGGGCGTCGCGGCGCCACCGGCAAACTGCCGGTCAGCTACTCGCGCAAGGTCTTCATCCCCGTCACGCACCTGTGCCGCGACACCTGCCACTACTGCACGTTCGTCACGGTCCCCGGCAAGCTGCGCGCCCAGGGCAAGGGCATGTTCATGGAGCCCGACGAGATCCTCGACGTCGCCCGCCGCGGTGCCGAGATGGGCTGTAAGGAAGCGCTGTTCACCCTCGGCGACCGGCCGGAGGCCCGCTGGGACGAGGCCAAGCAGTGGCTCGACGAGCGTGGCTACGACTCGACGCTCGACTACGTGCGCGCGATGGCGATCCGGGTCCTCGAGGAGACCGGGTTGCTGCCGCACCTCAATCCCGGGGTGATGAGCTGGTCGGAACTCTCGCGGCTCAAGCCAGTGGCGCCGTCGATGGGAATGATGCTGGAGACCACGTCACGGCGTCTCTTCGAGACCAAGGGCGAGGCGCACTACGGCAGCCCCGACAAGGACCCCGCGGTCCGGCTGCGCACCCTCGACGACGCCGGCCGGCTGTCGATCCCCTTCACCACCGGCCTGCTGGTGGGCATCGGGGAGACGCTCACCGAGCGCGCCGAGACCGTGCATGCGATCCGCAAGTCGCACAAGGAGTTCGGTCACGTCCAGGAAGTAATCGTGCAGAACTTCCGGGCCAAGGACCACACCGCGATGGCGGCGACGCCGGACGCCGGCCTGGAGGACTTCCTCGCGACCATCGCGGTGACGCGGCTGGTGATGGGCCCCAAGGTGCGCATCCAGGCGCCGCCGAACCTGGTGTCGCGGTCGGAGTGCCTGGCGCTGATCGGCGCCGGCGTCGACGACTGGGGCGGCGTCTCGCCGCTCACGCCGGACCACGTCAACCCGGAGCGGCCGTGGCCCGCACTCGACGAACTGGCCGCGGTCACCGCCGAGGCCGGCTACGACCTGGTGCAGCGCCTCACCGCGCAACCGCAGTACGTGCAGGCGGGCGCCGCCTGGATCGACCCGCGGGTGATGGGGCACGTCACCGCGCTCGCCGACCCGGAGACCGGACTGGCCCGCGACGTCAACCCGGAGGGCCGCCCCTGGCAGGAGCCCGACGAGGCCACCGAGTCGCTCGGCCGCACCGACCTGCACGCCGCGATCGACACCGAGGGCCGGCGCACCGAGACCCGCTCCGACCTGGGCAGCGCCTTCGGCGACTGGGAGTCGATCCGCGCCAAGGTGCACGAACTCGCCGCCCGTGCGCCGGAGCGCGTCGACACCGACGTGCTCGCCGCCCTGCGGTCCGCCGAACGCGACCCGGCCGGCTGCTCCGACGACGAGTACCTGGCGCTGGCGACCGCCGACGGCCCGGCGCTGGACGCGGTGACGGCGCTCGCCGACGCGCTGCGCCGCGACGTCGTCGGCGACGACGTCACGTTCGTCGTCAACCGGAACATCAACTTCACCAACATCTGCTACACCGGCTGCCGGTTCTGCGCCTTCGCGCAGCGCAAGGGCGACGCCGACGCCTACTCGCTGTCCACCGACGAGGTCGCCGACCGCGCCTGGGAGGCGCACGTCGCCGGCGCCACCGAGGTATGCATGCAGGGCGGCATCGACCCGGAGCTGCCGGTCACCGGCTACGCCGATCTGGTGCGCGCGGTGAAGGCACGCGTCCCGTCGATGCACGTGCACGCGTTCTCGCCGATGGAGATCGCCAACGGCGTCACCCGCAGCGGCACCAGCATCCGGGAATGGCTGACGGCGCTGCGCGAGGCCGGTCTAGACACCATCCCGGGCACGGCAGCGGAGATCCTCGACGACGAGGTGCGCTGGGTCCTCACCAAGGGCAAGCTGCCGACGTCGCTGTGGATCGAGGTCGTCACCACCGCGCACGAGGTGGGCCTGCGGTCGAGTTCGACGATGATGTACGGCCACGTCGACACCCCGCGGCACTGGGTCGGGCACCTCAACGTGCTGCGCGACATCCAGGACCGCACCGGCGGCTTCACCGAGTTCGTGCCGCTGCCGTTCGTGCACCAGTCCTCGCCGCTCTACCTGGCCGGCGGCGCCCGGCCCGGGCCGACGCACCGGGACAACCGCGCCGTGCACGCGCTGGCGCGGATCATGCTGCACGGTCGCATCCCGAGCATCCAGACCAGCTGGGTGAAGCTCGGCACCGAGCGCACCCAGGTGATGCTCAACGGCGGCGCCAACGACCTGGGCGGCACGCTGATGGAGGAGACCATCTCGCGGATGGCGGGCTCGGAGAACGGCTCGGCCAAGACCGTCGCCGAACTCGTCGCGATCGCCGAGGGCATCGGTCGGCCGGCGCGCCAGCGCACCACGGACTACACCCCGCTCGCCGCTTGACCGCGCGTCGGTGACGCCCGGCTGACGCTCGAGCGGCTCTGCGCGGGGCGTCCAGGATCGTGACGCACAATCGTGCCGTGCGGGAGGCGGCGATGCGACGGGTCGGCCGGTCCCTCGTCGTCGTGGATCCGGGCCTCGTCCGACTCCGTTCGGCGGCGGCCACCACGGCCTCGCTGATCCTCGGTCTGGTCGTCATGCTCGGCGTCACGCGCGTGACCGGCGAAGCGGTCTCGGTGGCGATGCTCGGCGGTGTGGTGGCGATGCAGGCCTCGGCTGCGGTCAAGGATCGCGACCAGCGCGCTCGCGTCATCACCACCGTCCTGCTCGCCGCGCCCGCGATCGGCGCAGCGACGTTGGCCGCCGCGTTGTCGCCGCACGGCGTGATCGCCGACGTCGGCTTCATCGCCGTGCTGTTCGCAGCGGTCTGGGTGCGCCGGTACGGGCCGCGGGGCAACGCCCTCGGCATGGTCGCGTTCATCGCGTACTTCTTCTCGCTGTTCCTGCACGCCACCCTCGAGCAGATCCCGGCGCTCGCGGTGGCCGTCGTGGTCGGCGTCGCGGCGTCGCTCGTCGTGCATCTCGTCGTCTTCCCGGAGCGCCCCCGCGCGGAGGCGCGTCGCCTACTGTCCGCGTTGCGCATGGTGTCGGGCACGGTGCTCGACACCGCGCTCGACCCCTCGCTCGCCCGGGACGATGACGGCATCGACGTCCTGCGGCAACGGCTGGCGCGGCTGGGGGAGACGGCGCTCCTGATCGACGACTGGCTGGACCGCCATGAGGCGGCGGAGTCGCTGAGCGTGACCAGCAGGGACCTCGCGCTGCAGGTGTTCGAGGCGCAGATCATGCTCGAGCAGCTGGCCGGACTGCTCTGGGTGCTCGAGCGCGACCAACCGCGGCCCGCCGACCTCGACGGTGTGCTCGCGGCGCTGCGCAGCTGCCTGGTCAACGGCCCGTCGGATGACGACCTGCGCGCCGCACGGTGCACGGCCACCGTGGTGCTCGAGCGGGCCGACCTGACGACCGTCGAGGGCCTCGCGACCGTCGCGGCGGCACGATCCGTGCAGGCACACCTGGCGATCCACCACATCACCACCAACGCCCTCGGCGCGCCCGAGGACGACACGGCGGAGTCGGAGGACGCGGTCGAGGACGACGCGCAGGACGAAGACGCCTCGACGGGTTTGCACGCCAGCACGAAGGCCGCGATCCAGGTGACGATCGCGACGAGCGCGGCGACGGTGCTGGGCGAACTCGTCTCCCCGAACCGGTGGTACTGGGCCGTGCTCACCGCGTTCCTGGTGTTCACCGGCGTCACCACCCGCGGGGAGATCCTCTCGCGCGCCGGCTACCGGATCGTCGGCACCATCGCCGGTGTCGTCGCCGGCGTGGTGCTGGCCGCGCTGATCGGTCAGCGACCACCGCTGCAGATCGCGGTGCTGCTGGTGTGCGTGTTCGTCGCGTTCTACGTCGCCGTGGTGTCCTACGTCTGGCTGACGTTCTTCATGACCGTGCTGCTGGCGATGCTCTACGGCCTGCTGGGAACGTTCAGCCTGCAGGTCCTCGAGGTGCGGATCGCCGAGACCGCGGTCGGCGCGCTGGTCGGCATCGCCTCGGCGTACTTCGTCTTCTCGACCAAGACGCGTGCCACCTTCGCGGAGAAGGTCTCCGACTATCTCGACCAGCTGGACGCCGTGATCGACACCGCTGTGGACGCCGTCGTGCACGCCCGGGCGGACACCGAGCTGGTCGCCGACACCCGCAAGCTGGACGTCGCCCTGCAAGCGGCTCTGACCGCGGGCAAGCCGCTGCAGCTGGGTCCGATCGCCGACACCCGGCGTGGGGTCCGACGGCTGCTGCGCGGCCTGCAGGTCGGCAACCGCTCGGCGCATGCGCTGGCACGGGCAGGGGTGGCCGCGTCCCGGACGGACGCCGCTGCGGCGCCGCCGGACGCGACGGCCGAGACGGTCCGGCAGGCCGCCGACTGCGCAAAGGCGATGGTGGACGGCATCCGCCGCATGATGGCCGGAGAGGTCACGGACCCGGGTGACGAGCCCGCGGGCTCGGTGGTGCTCGACTTCGTCGGTGGCCCCGGCATCCCGCCCGGACCGGTCCGTGCCGCCGTTCGCGCGCTGAACCACGTCGAGCGGACCTTCGTGGAGATCAGCGCGCGGGTCTGACCCGCTCCTGCGGACCGCGGTCCGGAATAGTTTCGGACTGCGGTCCGTTTTGATCTTCTACGGGCACCGGGCAGGCCGGCGCCCCCGTTGAGGAGATCCGACATGACCGCTGCAGTAGCCACCGACCTGACCGCCGGCACGTGGGCCATCGACCCCGTCCACTCCACCATTGCGTTCACCGTGCGCCACCTCGTCGTCAGCAAGGTGCGTGGCGCCTTCCGCGACTTCTCCGGCGCGATCGTCGTCGCCGAGGACGGCACGCCGTCGGTGCGCGCCGAGATCGCCGTCGGCTCCGTCGACACCGGCAACGAGCAGCGCGACGCCCACCTCAAGGCCCCCGACTTCTTCGACGTGGAGCGCTTCCCGACCGCGACCTTCGTCTCCACCGGCGTCCGCCCCGACGGCGACGACTACGTCCTCGACGGCGAGTTCACCCTCAAGGGCGTCACGAAGCCCGTCGCGCTCAAGCTGGAGTTCGGTGGCGTCAACCCGGGCATGGGACACGGCCAGGTCGCCGGCTTCGAGGCGTCGGTCGTGCTCAACCGCAAGGACTTCGGCGTCGACATCGACATGCCGCTCGAGACCGGCGGCGCGGTCGTCGGCGACAAGGTGACCATCACCCTCGAGATCGAGGCGCTCAAGCAGGCCTGAACCCCGCCGCCCGTGCGATTCGTGCACGACGGGCCGCGCCAGCCGCGGATCGTCGTGCACGAATCGCCAGGCGGGCGACACGCTCGCTGATTCCTTGCCCTGTTTTATCTGCAACGTCTAGTATCAGTAACCGCGCGTCGTCCCTGCCGGGGCGGCGCGTGAAAGTTAGGACACACTGAGACGAACGTCCAAGTATCGGCCACGCATACTTGGACGACTTCTGGTGAATCCCAGCAGAACGAACCGGACCAGCAGCCCACTGGACAGGAGAGACATCAGTGACGTACGTCATTGCCGAACCCTGCGTCGACGTCAAGGACAAGGCGTGCATCGAGGAGTGCCCCGTCGACTGCATCTACGAGGGCGGACGCATGCTGTACATCCACCCCGACGAGTGCGTGGACTGTGGTGCCTGCGAGCCGGTCTGCCCCGTCGAGGCCATCTACTACGAGGATGACGTCCCCGACCAGTGGAGCGGCTACACCCAGAGCAACGCCGACTTCTTCACCGAACTCGGCTCGCCGGGCGGAGCCTCGAAGGTCGGCCAGACCGACAACGACCCGCCGGCGGTCAAGGAACTGGCACCGCAGGGCGAAGGCTGACGCTGCCGTTCTCGTTGACGCGTCCGCTCTCGGCGTCCCTTCCGGTCTTCCCCTGGGACACCCTGGCCGACGTCACCGCCACGGCGCGCGCCCACCCCGACGGCATCGTCGACCTCTCGGTGGGGACGCCGGTCGATCCGGTCGCGCCGGTGATTCGCGAGGCCCTGAGCGCCGCCAGCTCGGCCCCCGGGTACCCGACCACCGCCGGCACCGCGCGCCTGCGCGAGTCCATGGTGGCCGCGTTGGACCGCCGCTACGGGATCACCGGTCTCGGGCCGGACGCCGTGCTCCCGGTGATCGGCACCAAGGAACTCATCGCCTGGCTGCCGACGCTGCTGGCACTCGGCGCCGATGACACCGTCGTCGTCCCCGAGCTGGCCTACCCGACCTACGACGTCGGCGCCCGGCTGGCCGGGGCGCAGGTCGTGCGGGCGGACTCGCTCACCCAACTCGGTCCGCGCAACCCGCGGCTGGTGTTCCTGAACTCGCCGAGCAACCCGACCGGCGCGGTGCTGGGCGTCGACCACCTGCGCAAGGTCGTCGACTGGGCGCGCGAACGCGGCGCGCTGGTCGCCTCCGACGAGTGTTACCTCGGGCTGAGCTGGGAGGCCGAACCCGTCTCCGTGCTGCACCCCTCGGTCAGCGACGGCGACCACACCGGACTGCTCGCGGTCCACTCGCTGTCCAAGACGTCGTCGCTCGCCGGCTACCGCGCCGGCTTCGTCGCCGGTGATCCGGCGGTGGTCGCCGAGCTGCTGGCGGTGCGCAAGCACGCCGGGATGATGGTGCCCACCCCGGTGCAGGCCGCGATGGTCGCCGCACTCGACGACGACGCCCACGAGGCCGAGCAGCGCGCGCGCTACGCCCGCCGCCGCGACGTGCTGCTGCGCGCATTGCGCGACGCCGGTCTCACCGTCGATCACTCCGAGGCCGGCCTCTACCTGTGGGCCACGCGCGGCGAACCGTGCCGCGACACCCTCGCATGGTTCGCTCAACGCGGCATCCTCGTCGCGCCCGGCGAGTTCTACGGCCCGCGCGGCGACTACCACGTCCGCGTCGCCCTGACGGCGACCGATGAGCGCATCGACGCCGCCGTGGCACGCCTGGCCGCCTAGGTCATCCGGTCGCCCGCAACGTCAGGGCCAGCACCAGTCGCGCGTCGGGATCGGCGAGCGACGTGCCGAGCCGGTCCTCGATGCGGCGGATCCGGTAGCGCACCGTGTTCGGGTGCACGTGCAGCCGGTCAGCGGCGTCGCCGACGTCCCCGAACGCGTCGAGGTAGGCGCGCAGCGTGTCGGCCAGGACGGGCTCGTGGTCGCGCAGCGTACGGATGCGCGGATCGGTCAGCCGGTCGTCGGCGGCGATGAGCGCGACGATCTCGTCGAGCAGGACCGTGGTGCGCGCTTCCGCGAGCGACGTCACCGGACCGAGCGAACCGGGATGCCGTGCGGCGGAGTCGAGGACGCGGTCCACCTCCGCGCGCGCGGTCGCCGCGCCGGACAGGCCGTCCGGGGGAGCAGCGACCACGGCGTGCAACGCGACACCGAGTTCGGCGTGCAGCGCGCCGATCGTGCCGCGGATCCACGACGGCACCGACGCGCGCCCGGTGTCCGGGAGCAGCACGTACACCCGGTCGCCACGGGCGGCCACCTGGGCGTCGGGACGAAATGCGCTGGCGCTCAACGCCAGGACGTCGGACAGCCGTGCCGGGGTGGTGCCGCCGCCGTCGAAGCCGATCACCGTGGGGCGGCCGTCGGCGGTGATGCCGAGGTCGCGCGCCAGCTCCGTCACCTCCCGGTCACCGTCGCGCAACCCCAGCAGTTCACCGACGAGCACGGCGTGCGCCGACGGCGCCGCGGCCAGCCGGGTGAGGATGCGTGCCGCGAGAACCGCTGCGCCGCGCAGGATCTCGTCGGTGTCGTCGGCGAGCGGCTGTTTGCCCTGCTGCACCCAGATCGTCCCGGCGAACGTGGGCGGGCGACGCGCCGCCACTGGCGCCTGGTGAATGCCGACGGCGCGGCGCGGTCGCAGTCCGAGTTCGGGCCGGGCGTCGACCCGCACGACGTCACCCGCGCGGACGGCGTCGAAGATGCCCCACTGCGCGATCCAGGCCAGGTGCTCCGGCGGACCGGCGCGGCCCAGGATGGACGAGCGGCGCAGCTCGTCGGCCTCGTCGGCGGACGCCGAATAGGCCAACACGTGCGACTGCGCATCCTCGATGCTGACCATGCCGTGCGTGCGGTCGGCGATCGACTGCGCGAGCCCGAACAGGTCGGTGCCGGAGTCGTGCACCGGGGCGGCCCGGTGGTGGTCGAAGACGTGGTCGACGAGGCGGTACAGGCGCTCCCACCGCGCGCGGGGTTCCACGGCGACCACGGCCGTGCCGCAGGCGACGGCGCGCGCGACGACCGCATCGGAGGGGTCCTTCACCAGGATCGCCGCCGGCGTGCGTGGCGCGGTCTGCCGTAGCAACCAGGACAGGACGTCGAGCTGATGCGCCTCCCGGTCGCCGACGCCCAGGAGCAGGAAGACGTCGGCCGAGACCGAGGCGGCGGCGAGCCCGAGCCGGACGTCGTCGGGATCGATCAGCGCGGCCGACGACACCGACAGGTCCAGCCCGCGCGGCGCCTGGACCAGCGTCACCATCGTGGCGTCGAGCGCGAGCAGGAGTCGGCCCAGGCTCACCCCGGACGTCGTCATGTTGGCCGATCCTACTGTCGACGACAGCGACGTTGGCCGAAACGCCAAAGGCGCCGCCGGGTCCGTCGCGCGATCCTGATCGGCATGGACGCGATCACCGACGTACCGCTACCGGCCAACGAGCCGGTGAATGACCATGTTCCCGGCAGCCCCGAGCGGGCCAGGCTCACCGCGGCGCTGACGGCGCTGTCCGGCGACCGCCTCGATTTGCCGCACGTCATCGGCGGGCGGCACGTCATGGGCGGCGGCGCACGCATCGACGTCGTGCAGCCGCACCGGCACGCCGCCGTGCTGGGCACGCTCACCAACGCGGGCACCGAGGAGGCCACGGCGGCGGTGGACGCCGCCATCGCCGCGAAGGCCGCGTGGGAGGACACGCCGTTCGACGAGCGCGCCGCGGTCTTCCTGCGGGCTGCGGACCTGCTCGCCGGACCCTGGCGGGAGCGGATCGCCGCCGCCACCATGCTCGGGCAGTCGAAGTCGGCCTACCAGGCCGAGATCGACGCGCCGTGCGAGCTGGTCGACTTCTGGCGGTTCAACGTCGCCTTCGCGCGCCGCATCCTCGCCCAGCAGCCGGTGAGTGCACCGGGGGTGTGGAATCGCACCGACTACCGCCCGCTCGAGGGCTTCGTCTACGCCGTGACCCCGTTCAACTTCACCGCCATCGCCGGAAACCTGCCCACCGCGCCCGCGTTGATGGGCAACACCGTGGTGTGGAAACCCTCACCGACGCAGACGCTCTCGGCGTACCTCACCATGCAGCTGCTCGAGGCCGCGGGCCTACCGCCCGGCGTGATCAACCTCGTCGCGGGCGACGGACACGCGGTGTCGGACGTGGTGCTCGCCGACCCGCGCCTCGCCGGGATCCACTTCACCGGCTCCACGCGGACCTTCCAGCACTTCTGGCGCGAGGTCGGCAGCCGCATCGACCGCTACCGCACCTACCCGCGGCTGGTGGGGGAGACCGGCGGCAAGGACTTCGTGCTGGCGCACGCCAGCGCGCACCCGGACGTGCTGCGGACGGCGCTGATCCGTGGTGCCTTCGACTACCAGGGGCAGAAGTGCTCGGCCGCCTCGCGGGCCTTCATTCCGCGCTCGGTGTGGGCGCGCATGGGCGACGACTTCCTCGGCGCCACCGACGCTCTCGCGTACGGGGACGTGGCCGACCTGACGAACTATGGCGGCGCGGTGATCGACCGCCGCGCCTACGACCGCTGCGTCGCCGCCATCGAGCGGGCCAAGAGCGCCCATGTGACGGTCGCGGTCGGCGGGTCCTACGACGACGCGCAGGGGTATTTCGTCCGGCCCACGGTGCTGCTGTCCGACGACCCCACCGACGAGGCGTTCACCACCGAGTACTTCGGGCCGATCCTCGCCGTGCACGTCTTCGACGACGACGCCTTCCCCGACGTCCTCGACCTCGTCGACGCCGGCGCGGCCTACGGCCTGACCGGTGCGGTGATCGCCGACGACCGCGCCGCCATCCTGACCGCGCAGCACCGGTTGCGGCACGCCGCGGGCAACTTCTACGTCAACGACAAGCCGACCGGTGCCGTGGTGGGTCAGCAGCCGTTCGGCGGGTCGCGTGCCTCGGGCACCAACGACAAGGCCGGCTCTGCGCTGAACCTGCTGCGGTGGACCTCGGCGCGCTCGATCAAGGAGACCTTCGTGCCGGCCACCGACCACCGGTACCCGCACATGGAGGCCGACCGGTGAGCGTCTTCACGCGCGTGGCACGGCCGGCGATCCTGGCCGCCGGCAGGTCGACCCGCCTGCGGAACGCGGCGGAGGCGCTGCCCGTCACCCGCGACGTCGTACACCGGTTCGTCCCCGGCGAGACGACGGCCGACGCCCTGGCGTCCGTCGATGGTCTGCGGGCGACACGGCGCTTCGTCTCCGTCGACTACCTCGGCGAGGACGTGACCGACGCCGAGGCGGCCGACGACACCGTCCGCGCCTACCTCGCGCTGCTGACCGCCTTCGGCGAGCGGACCGAGACCGTCGAGGGTCCGCGACCACTCGAGGTGTCGGTGAAGCTGTCGGCGCTGGGCCAGGCTCTGCCGCGGGACGGCGCGAAGATCGCCTACGAGAACGCGCACCTCATCTGCCAGAAGGCGCGCGACGTCGGCGCCTGGGTCACCGTCGACGCGGAGGACCACACGACGACCGACTCGACGCTGTCGATCGTCCGGGACCTGCGCGCCGACTTCGACTCCCTCGGCACCGTGCTGCAGGCGTACCTGCGGCGCACCGAGGGTGACTGCCGGGAGTTCGCCGCGAGTGGCGCGCGCATCCGGCTGTGCAAGGGCGCCTACGACGAACCGGCGTCCGTCGCCTACCGGGATTGCGCCGCGGTCACCGACTCCTATTTGCGGTGCCTGCGAATCCTAATGGCGGGCAACGGCTATCCGATGGTCGCCTCGCACGATCCGGAGGTCATCGACGCGGTGCCGGCGCTGAGTCACGGGCGCGGCCGCGACGAGTTCGAGTACCAGATGCTCTACGGGATCCGCGACGCCGAGCAGCGTCGCCTCGCCGACGCCGGCCACCACGTGCGGGTGTACGTGCCGTTCGGCAGTCAGTGGTACGGCTACTTCGTCCGTCGGCTCGCCGAACGGCCTGCCAACCTGACGTTCTTCCTCCGCGCGCTCGTCGACTGACGAGCGTTCAGGGGCACTGCCGGTACACGTGCCCGGCCGTGCCGCGCGGGACCAGCCCGCGGTCGCGCAGGATCACCAGCGGCGCGCGTCCGGCGTCCGCGCACACGTCCGCGAACGGTCGCGGCAGCGCGTCGACGTACTCGATGCGCAGCACGTGCGGCCCGTAGTGGTCGGCGTAGGCGCCGCACTCGTCGAACGCCGCGCACTCCTCGGCGACGGCGAAGTCGAAGCCGGCGTCACGACCGTCGCCCGCGACCTCCGCCGCGTTCTTCTGTCCCGCGGCGAGCCTGAGTCGGTGCGCCAGCGTGACGTAGGCGCGGGCGAGGTCCATCGCCCCCGCCGGATCGATCCGCCCGTCGTCCGCCCCGGTGAACCGGGTGAAGGTGTCCAGGTTGTCGTATTCGACCGCGTCGTAGCCGGCGTCCGCGCAGGCCGTCACGACGGGTGTCATCGCGTCGAGGATGAGGGTGCGCTGCGCGGCGGTCGAGGGGTCCAGGACGTACTCGTCGGGCCAGTCCGGGTCGACGACGGGCCGGCCGGCGCGGTCGTGCAGCACCGCCGAGGGCCGCTCGGCGAGCCAGCTCCCGCCGGACCCGGGCTGGGTCTGAAAGCCGTTGACGTAGCACACGTTGTAGGCGCCCGGCAGCGGTGACGCGGTGGCGTCGCGGACCACCACGGCCAGCCCGGGGACGTCGTCCGGTCCGCCCAGTTGGTAGTCGAAGGCGCCGCGCTCCGGCGGCAACCGCACGGTGCCGTCGCGGCCGGTGTCGGGGCCCGGTTCAGCGGCGCAACCTGCGACGGCCGACGCCGCCAGCAGCGCCGCCGCCAGCAGCGCCGCCGGAGGACGGGCCGCCCGGTTCACCGGGCCGCGTCGGGACCCGCGAGCCGGAGCAGCGTCCACGCCGCGAGCGTCTGCGCGTCGGTGATTTCGCCCGAGCGCATCATCTCCTCGATCCGTTCGGCGGTGAACCAGGCGCTGCGCATGTCCTGCTCCTCGTGTTCGCGCTCGTGCGCGCCCTCGGTGAGATCGGTGGCCAGCCACACCCACCCGCGCTGGCTGCTCATCCCGGGCGCGACGTCGAGCTGGCCGAGCCGCCGCATCGAGCCGGCGCGCAGCCCGGTCTCCTCGCGCAACTCCTGGGCGGCGAGTTCGGCGGCGGGCGGCTCGGCACCGTCGAGCGACCCCGGCGCGGTGCCCTGCGGGAACTCCCAGCGCCGCAGGCCGATCGGGTAGCGGAACTGCTCGACGAGCCGGTAGCGCTCGCCGTCGGTGGCGATCACCAGCGCGTACGTCGGCTTCTGCACCACGCCGTAGATGCCGAGCGAGCCGTCGAGGCGGCGCACGTCGTCCTCGCGCAGCACCATCCACGGATTGCGATAGACCTCGCGGGACGCGACGCGCTCGATGGGATCCACGCCGATCAGTATCGCGTCCGGGGGTCGATCCGTCCTGCGGGCCGGCGGTAACCTGCCCGTGTGCTGCTCACCTCGCTGAACCCCGCAGCCGTCGCCGCCGGAGACGACGTCGCCGACGCCGTCCGGATCGCCGGCACCGTTCTCAGCCGCAGTGACCTCGTCGGCGGCGCCACCTCGGTGGCCGAGCGCGTCGGCCAGCAGATCGGCGCCGCACACCGCGTCGCGATCCTGGCGACTCCCACCCCGGCGACGGTGTTCGCGGTGACGGGCTGCCTCATCGCGGGCGTCCCGTTCGTCCCCGTGCCCGACGACGTCGGCTCCGTGGAGCGCAGGCACATCCTGGCCGACTCCGGTGCCCGCGCCTGGCTGGGGGAGCTGCCCGGCGAGCCGGAAGGATTGCCGCACATTCCCGTTCGGCTACACGCCCGGTCGTGGCACCGCTACGCCGAACCGCCCGCCGACGCACCGGCGATGGTGATGTACACCTCCGGAACCACCGGCGCCCCGAAGGGCGTGCTCATCAGCAGGCGGGCCATCGCCACCGACGTCGACGCTCTCGCCGAGGCGTGGCAGTGGACCGCCGCCGACGTCCTGGTGCACGGTCTGCCGCTGTTCCACGTGCACGGCCTGGTGCTCGGCCTGCTCGGCTCGCTGCGGATCGGCAACCGCTTCGTGCACACCGGCAAGCCGACGCCGGAGGCGTACGCCGCCGCGGGCGGGTCGCTGTACTTCGGCGTTCCCACCGTGTGGTCGCGGATCGCCGCCGACCCCGACGCCGCCCGCGCGTTGTCCTCGGCGCGGCTGCTGGTCTCGGGCAGCGCGCCGCTGCCGGTGCCGGTGTTCGACGAGTTGGTCCGCCTCACCGGGCACGCGCCGGTCGAGCGGTACGGCTCCACCGAATCCTTGATCACGCTGAGCACCCGTGCCGACGGCGAGCGCCGCGCGGGCTGGGTGGGCACCCCGCTCGCCGGGATCTCGAGCCGCCTCGTCGACGACGACGGCGCCGAGGTCGCCCACGACGGCGAGACCATCGGGCGGCTCGAGGTCCGCGGGCCGACGCTCTTCGTCGGCTATCTGAACCGCCCGGACGCCACCGCGGAGGTGCTGACCGCCGACGGCTGGTACCGCACCGGCGACGTCGCGGTGATCGACGGTGCGGGCATGCACCGCATCGTGGGCCGCGAGTCGGTCGACCTGATCAAGTCCGGTGGGTACCGGGTGGGTGCCGGCGAGGTCGAGACGGTGCTGCTCGGCCACACCGGCGTGACGGAGGCGGCCGTCATCGGCGCCCCCGACGCCGACCTCGGGCAGCGCATCGTCGCGTTCGTCGTCGGCGACGCCGATCCGGATGCGCTCATTCCGTATGTCGCCGAACGGCTCTCGGCGCACAAGCGGCCGCGCGAGGTGCGCGTCGTCGATGCCCTGCCGCGCAACGCGATGGGCAAGGTGATGAAGAAGGAGTTGCTGGGATGGGTCTGACGTTCACCGCGCTGTGCATCGACGCCCGCGACGTCCGCGGTCTGGCGCAGTGGTGGTCCACCGCGCTGGGCTGGCCCCTGGAGACCGATGACGACGGCGACGTCCTGCTGCGTGCACCGGCCGGTCCGGACTGGCTGTTCCTGGGCGTGCCGGAGGAGAAGACGGTGAAGAACCGACTGCACCTGGACTTCCGGCCGGACGACCAGCAGGCCGAGGTCGACCGGCTCCTCGCCCTCGGCGCCCGGCACGCCGACGTCGGGCAGGGCGACGAGACCTGGGTGGTGCTCGCCGATCCCGAGGGAAACGAGTTCTGCGTGCTGGCGGCGAAGGGTTAGACGTCCTCGGGCCGACCGAGGAACAGGCACGTCGGCCACGTGCTCGCCGGGTCGTCCCGCCCGGCGAACCAGTCGCCGCCGCAGGTGCCGTAGGCGGTGTCCGACGACGAAAGAGCCACGGCGACTGCGTCGTTCGGCGGTGTCCCGGGGCCGTCCTCGGTCACGGTGATGGTCGCGGTGAACGGCCCGTCGCCCTGTTCTCTGGTGTGGACGTAGAAGACGAACGAGTCGGTGCCCACGAAGCCCTCCCGCGGGGTGTAGGTGAACGAGCCGTCCTCGGCGAGGCGCAGCACGCCGTGTGCCGGCCCGGTCTCGAGTCCGGTGAGCCACCCCTGGTATCCCGAGCCCGCCAGCACGCCGTCGCCGAGCGAGACGGTCAGCGTCCGGCCCTTGCCTACGGTGTACGACTTGACCGGCGCGTCCGGCGGGGTCGGGTCGTAGACGGTCACGGTGACGGTGGCCCGCGCGACGGCGCCCGATTCGTCGGTCACCTCGTAGCTGAAGGACGCCATGCCGACGTACCCCTTGGTCGGGGTGAAGTCGATCGTGCCGTCCTTGCGCGCGATCGCCGTTCCGCCGAACTCCGGCTGCGACACCACCGAGACGGTCAGCGTCGTGCCGTCGCGGTCGTAGTCGTTGGCGAGCACGTCGATGGACACCGGCGTGCCGATCGGCGTGGCGGCGACGTCGTCGGTCGCTACCGGCGGGCGGTTCCCCGCGGTGAAGGTGATGTCGACCGACGCGACGCTCCAGCGGCCGCGTTCGTCGGTGATCTGGTAGGCGAAGGAGTCGCCCAGGGCGTTGGTGCCGGCGGTCGCGACGTAGGTGAGCTTCCCGGTCGCCGCGTCGACGGTCACCGTCCCGTACTGGGCCGTGCTGATCAGCTCGACGGTGGGCGTCCCGATGAAGGTGTCGTTGGCCAGCGGGTCGATCGTCACCGTGCCGCCCTCGGGCATGCTCACCTCGTCGCCGGTGGCGACCGGCGCGGTGGACGGGCTCGTGATGACGGTGACCCTGACGGTGACGACGTTGGTGCCGTCGTGCACTTCGTAGGTGAAGCCGTCGGTGCCCACGAACGTGCCGTCCGGAACGTAGGCGATGGTGCCGTTGGTGTACTGCTGGACGAAGCCGTGGGCGGGTTGCTCCCCGTCGCGGACCCACAGGACGTCGCCATTGGGATCGGTGACGCCGGCGAGCGGATCGAAGGTGACGTCGACGTCGGCTTCGGTGGTCAACGTCCAGTCCGGGGCGATCGGCGGGAGATTCGACGCCGGGGCGACACCGAAGAAGACGGTCGCCGTTGCGGTGGCGCCGGCCGAATCGGTGATCGTGTAGCTGAACCAGTCGTCGCCGCTGAAACCCGCTGTAGGCGTGTAGGTGAAGGAACCGTCGCCGGCGACGGTCACGGTGCCGTGGGTCGGCTGGGTCACCGACGTCACGGTGAGCGGGTCGCCGGGATCGACGTCGTTGGCGAGCAGTCCGTGGGCGGCGTCGACGGTCAACGTGGCACCTGGCGTCACCTGGTACCCGTCGTCGTAGGCGACCGGCTGCTGGTTGGCGACCGTCACGGACACGACGCCCGTCGCGGTGGCGCCCGCGGTGTCGGTGACCGTGAAGACGAAGGTGTCCGTGCCGGAGAAGCCGGGACGTGGGGTGTAGGTGAACTGGCCGTCCGCACCCATCGTCACCGTGCCCGCTGTCGGTGCTGCGGCGGTGAAGGTGAGTTCGTCGGCGACGTCGACGTCGGAGGCGTGCCAGGCGACCGTGTCGGTCACGGCGACGCCGGGTCCGGTGGTGAACGCCGCGGGCGTGGTCACGGGGACGTCGTTGACGGCGGTCACCGTGATCCTGACGACGTACTGCCCGTAGGTCGTGCCGTCCATGACGTGGTAGGTGAACTCGTCGGCCCCGTTGTAGTTCGCGTCGGGGCGGTAGGTGAAGGACCCGTCCGGCCGGATGATCACGGTGCCGTGCACCGGTGTGCCGAAGAGGTCGTAGGTGAGCGGGTCGCCGTCGGGGTCGCTGGTGGGCAGGACGCCGTCGTACGGGGTGTCCTCGGCGGTGCTGACGTCGAGGTGCTCGCTGCGCGGCGGGTCGTTCACCGGTGTCACGGTGAAGGCGATGGTGCCGGTGCTCGGGGCCGTCGTGCCGTCGGTGACGGTGTAGGTGAAGGAGTCCGCCCCGTGGAAGTCGGCGGCCGGCGTGTAGACGTAACGGCCGTCGGCGCCGAGGGTCACGGTGCCGTGCTGCGGACCGCGATCGATGCCGTAGGTCAGGACGTCGCCGTCGACCTCGGTGACCGGGACGACCCCCGTGAATTCGGAATCCTCGGGGCCGGAGACGCTGTCGTCGAGGGCGACGGGGGCGTCGTCGACCGGTGCGACCGTCACCGTGACGACGTAGCCCACGGTGAACGTGCCGTCGCTGACGGTGTAGCCGAAGGAGTCGACTCCGTAGAAGTTGGGCGCGGGGGTGTAGGTGTACGCGCCGTCGGCCGCGACCACGACGGTGCCGGACTGCGGCGATTGCGCGACGGCGTAGACGAGTTCGTCACCATCGACGTCGCCGGCGGCGGGAAGCGTCGAGGTGATCGGAGTGTCCTCGTCGGTGCGTACGTCGGCGTCGGAGCCGACCGGGACATCGGGTGCCGGGGTGACGGTGATGCGTGCCGTCGCGGTGACGACGACGCCGTCGAAATCGGTCAGCGTGTAGCCGAATTGGTCATCGCCGGAGAAGTCCTGGTCGGGGGTGTAGACGAAGTTCCCGCTGCCGTCGAGGGTGAGCGTGCCATGCGCCGGCGCGGTGCCGTCGCCGACGGTGACGGTGCCCGGCGTGACGTCGGGATGGAGGTCCAGCACGTTCCCGAAGAGCGGCTGGTCCTCCTCGACCTCGAAGTCCGCCGGCGCCGCGGCGGCGGTGGTCCGCAGCGTCTCACTCGAGCCGTCGACCTCGGCTTCACGCCGCGTCCAGGCGAGTACCGCCCACAGCAGGGGCGATGCGGCCGGCGTCGCCGGACCGGGCAGGACGAAGGGCGCGACGGCCGCCGCGAGGACCGACACCACGGTCGACTCCTGCTGCAGTGCAGCAGATTCCGGCTCCGAAGCCACGCTGCCGGCCGTCGCGTCGAGCGATGCGGCCGGCACGGAGACGACGGCCGCTGCCGGGGGAGGGGCGACTGCGGTGGCGTCGGTCGACCCGACGGACACCGTGTCGGCGTGCACGACCGCGCCGGGCGCCGCGGGGCGGGCGGTCGGCGCGGGTGCCGGGTCGTCGTTCTTCGCGGGCGCAGAGGCCGGTGCGGCGGGCGCGTCCTGAGGCTGCGACACGGCTGGGGACACGGCCGGCGAGACGGACTGCGAGTCGGTCGTCGGGGCGGGCTGCGACACGGTCGTCGGGGCGGACGTGTCGTCGGAGGTCCGGTGTTCGGAGGTGATGGCTCCGCCGCTGCTGTCGACGTTCATCACCGGCGGCCGCGGCGATCCCGTGCCCGCGGACGTGGTCGACGGGCCGGCGGTCGCCGTCGGCGCGGTGCTCGTCGGCGAGGCGGACGACGTGGGGTCGGCCCCCGCGCTCGATGCAGACCCGGCGCTCGATGCAGACCCGGTGCTCGACGCAGACCCGGTGCTCGACGCGTCCGTCGACGTGCCGGCCGACGAACTCCCCGACGGCGAACCCGACGGCGAACTCGCCGAGGAGGATCCCGCTGGACCGGAGGACGCATCGGAGCCGTCGTCGGCCCACGCGACGGGGGTAACGGCGAGGGCGGCGCCCACACCGAGCGCCACGGCCAGCGCACCGATCCGGCCCACGTAGCGCGCCGGGCCGACGATGCCCGACGACCCCGCGACCGGAGGTAGTGCCGGTCGGCACGACGCGTCGGCCCGGTGTCTGCCCGAGGGGGTGATTCTGCGGTGCCTCGCTGCGTGCATGGCGGACGTGCCTTTCCGACGGTGCGGTCCAACGGCGCGGCCGGACGGGCTCCGCGATGCAGAAGAACTTACGTGATGGTCAATTCACGCGCAGGCAAAAATCGAGATGTTTCCCACGCAATCACTTGGTCGTTCAGCGTTGGAGGCGCTGCTCCCGGTGACCGGCGGACGACGCGGCGTCGTACGGCTCGTGACCTGGTTCTTTGCGACGGCAATCCGTGCCATCGGTATGAAAACTCGAACGCGCACGCTACGGTGTTCGCCGCCGTCGAGCCGAGAAGACGTCCGAGTCGGCAAACCGTTTGCCGTCATCGTCGACCGCCGATGGAAGCGCCGGTCTCAGTTGGCGTGCAGCGCCTCGTTGAGCGTGATGCCGGTGCCGTCGCGCTTGACCACCTCGACCGCCCCGGACAGTGAATTGCGTCGGAACAGCAGGTTGTTCGAGCCGGACAGGTCGACGGCCTTGACGGTCTGGCCGTCGGCCGTGCTCACCTTGGTGCCGCCCGTGACGTAGAGGCCGGCTTCGACGACGCAGTCGTCGCCGAGCGAGATGCCCAGCCCGGAGTTGGCGCCCAGCAGGCAGCGCTTCCCGACCCGGATGACCTCCTTGCCGCCGCCGGACAACGTGCCCATGATCGACGCGCCGCCCCCGACGTCGGAGCCGTCGTCCACCACGACGCCCGCCGAGATGCGGCCCTCGACCATGGAGGTGCCGAGCGTGCCGGCATTGAAGTTCACGAAGCCCTCGTGCATCACCGTCGTGCCCTCGGCGAGGTGAGCGCCCAGGCGGACGCGGTCGGCGTCGGCGATCCGCACGCCCCGGGGCAGGACGTAGTCGACCATGCGCGGGAACTTGTCGACGCCGTACACGGCCACCGGTCCCCGGCGGCGCAGCCGGGCGCGGGTGGTCTCGAAGCCGTCCACGGCGCACGGGCCCGCGCTGGTCCACACGACGTTGGCCAGCAGGCCGAAGATGCCCGTGAGGTTGGCGCCGTGCGGGACGATGAGGCGGTGCGACAGCAGGTGCAGCCGCAAGTACGCGTCATAGGCGTCGACGGGCTCGTCGTCGAGCGACGCGATGGTGGTGCGCACCAGGACGACGTCGACGTCGCGGGCGTCGTCGCGGGCCTCGAGTTCGGCCAGTTCCGGGCCCACCTCGGCCGTGGACAGCCGAACCGTGCCGGCCTCGCCGTCACCGGACAGCTCGGGCTCGGGGAACCAGGTGTCGAGAACCGTTCCGTCGGCGGCGATGGTCGCGACGCCGACGCCTGATGCGCTAGTCACGTCGGTTGAGGCTACTGGACTAGCGTGAGCGGGTGTGGGCCTAGATCTGCGAGCCGATCCCGTCGCGCTGACCGCCGCGCTGGTGGACATCCCCAGCGAGTCCCGCCACGAGCAGCGCATCGCCGACGAGATCGAGGCCGCGCTGCGCGCCCAGGCGCCGCACTTCGAGGTGATTCGCAAAGGTGACGCGGTGCTCGCCAGGACGCACCTCGGCCGCCCCACCCGGGTCCTGCTCGCCGGGCACACCGACACGGTGCCCGCCGCCGACAACGTGCCCAGCCGGCGGGAGGGCGACGTGCTGTACGGCTGCGGCACCTCGGACATGAAGTCGGGCGATGCGGTCTTCCTGCACCTAGCCGCCACACTCGACGAGCCCGCGCACGACGTCACGCTGGTGATGTACGACTGCGAGGAGATCGAGTCGTCCGCGAACGGCCTCGGGCGCATCGAACGCGAACTGCCCGAATGGCTGCGTGCCGACGTGGCGATTCTCGGCGAGCCGTCCGGTGGCGTCATCGAGGCCGGCTGCCAGGGCACCATCCGCGTCGTCCTCCGCGCGACGGGCACCCGGGCGCACTCGGCGCGATCGTGGTTGGGCCACAATGCCATTCACGATCTGGGTGACGTCCTGGCCCGACTGTCGGCGTACGAGGCCCGGTCGGTCGACATCGACGGCTGCACCTACCGCGAGGGACTGTCCGCGGTCCGCATCGAGGGCGGCATCGCGGGCAACGTCATCCCGGACGCGGCGTCGGTGACGGTGAACTTCCGGTTCGCCCCGGACCGCAGCGTCGACGACGCCGTGGCGCACGTGGCGGGCGTGTTCGCCGGTCTCCCCGTCGACCTCGAACTGACCGACTCCGCACCCGGCGCGCTGCCCGGGCTCGGGGCACCGGCCGCCGCGGCGTTGGTCACCGCGGCGGGAGGACGGGTGCGCGCCAAGTACGGCTGGACCGACGTCGCGCGTTTCGCGGCGCTCGGCATTCCCGCGGTGAACTACGGCCCGGGTGACCCGAACCTGGCCCACCGCTCCGACGAACACGTGGAGGTCGGCCAGGTCACGGCCGCCACGGAGATGCTGCGCCGATATCTGCTTGCGTGACGCCGCTACCCTGGACGGGTACGTGTCATCGAGGTGAGGTGGGCCGCAACGGTGCTGGGAGAAGACGTCTCCGGGTGATCCGGAGTTTCGGCGTCCCCACCCATTCAGGGCCCCATCCTCGGGGTCCCGGCACGAAAGACCTCACGCATGTCTCCGTCCGCACGTCCGTCGTCGGCGTCCCTCGTCGCGTCGCACCTGTCCTTCTCCTGGCCCGACGACACTCCGGTGTTCACCGACCTCAGCGTCGCGGTGCCCGCCGGCCGTACCGGCCTCGTCGCCCCGAACGGGGCCGGCAAGAGCACGCTGCTGCGGTTGCTCGCCGGTGAACTGACGCCCGACTCTGGTTCCGTCGACGTGCTTGGCACGCTCGCCTACCTGCCGCAGACGCTGCCCTTCGAGGCCGACGCGACGGTCGCCGACGTGCTGGGCGTCGCGCCGGTCGTCGCCGCCCTCGATGCGCTGGCCGCCGGGGACGGCTCGGAAGAGGTGTTCGCCGCGATCGGCGACGAGTGGGACGTCGAGGAGCGTTGCCGCGCGCGGCTGGGCCGGCTCGGCCTCGGCCACGTCACGCTCGACCGCCGCCTCGGATCGCTGAGCGGCGGCGAGGTGATCAGCGTCGGGCTCGCGTCGCGACTGCTGGCGCGGCCCGACGTGCTGCTGCTCGACGAACCCACCAACAACCTCGACCGCGACGCCCGCGCCCGGCTGCACGACGCGCTCGACGAGTTCACCGGCACGCTCGTGGTGGTCAGCCACGACCGCGTGCTGCTCGACCGGATGGACCGCATCGCCGAGCTGCGCGACGGCGAGATCGCCTTCCACGGCGGCGATTACACGTCGTACGCCGCGGCCGTGGAGGCCGCTCGGGCGTCGGCGGCCGCCGACGTGCGCAACGCCGAGCAGCGGCTGCGCCGGGAGAAGCGCGAGAAGCAGGAGGCGCGCGAACGGGCGGCGCGACGCGCGGGGACGGCCGCCCGCACCGTCTCCGACGCCGGGCTGCCGAAGATCGTCGCGGGTGCGCGGAAGCGCAGCGCGCAGGAGGCTGCGGGGCGTGCCGACGACGTCCACGCCAAGCGGGTCGACGCCGCCCGTGCGCGACTCGACGACGCCGAACGCGCGGTCCGCGACGACGACGTCATCGCCCTCGACCTGCCCGACACCGAGGTCCCCGCCGGGCGCACGGTGCTCACCGCGCGCAACGTGGGCGTTCGGCTCGGCGACCGAGAGCTGTTCGCCGACAACGGGATCGACCTCGACGTCCGCGGACCCGAACGGATCGCGCTGACCGGCGCCAACGGAGCGGGCAAGTCGACGCTGCTCCGCGTGCTGAGCGGAACGCTGCGGCCCTCGCGCGGCACCGTCACCGGCGCCGGCGGCCGCATCGCGTACCTCTCGCAGCGGCTCGACGTCCTCGACGAGACGGCCACGGTGGCGCAGAGCCTCGCGACGGCCGCGCCGACCCTCGAGCGCAGCCGCCACCGGCACCTGCTGGCCCAGTTCCTGTTTCGCGGCGACCGCATCCACCTTCCCGTCGGCGCGCTGTCCGGCGGGGAACGGCTCCGGGCGACGCTGCTGTGCGTCCTGTACGCCGAGCCCGCGCCGCAGCTGCTGTTGCTCGACGAGCCGACCAACAACCTCGACCTGGTGAGCGTCGAGCAACTCGAGGCGGCGCTACACGCCTACCGGGGAGCGCTGATCGTCGTCAGCCACGACGACGCGTTCCTCGATGCCATCGGCATCGACCGTCGCCTGCGGTTGACGCAGGGGCGGCTCGACTCAGAGCGGTGACTGCTGCGGCCGGGTCTGCGCCGGCCGCTCGACCGGCGCGCGGCCGGGGCTCTCGCCGCCCGGCGCGGCACCCGCGGGAGGTGGGGACGTCGGCCGCTCGGTGCCGGCGGCCGCCTGCGCGCGCCCGGTCGCGCGTTCCTCGTCACGCGCCTCGCGCTCGCCGGAGCGCTCGTGCTCGCCTGCCCGCTCGGCCCGCTCGCCGCGATCCGTGAGGTCGGCGGCCCCGGCGGCCGATCCGCCAACCGCGCTGCCGAGCCCCCCGGTCGCGGTCTGCACGATCTGCGCCACGCCCTGCATCACCTGCTGCGGGAACTGCGACAGACCCTGGGCGAGCCCGGTCGCGGCCTGCCCCACGGACTGGGCCGCCTGGCCGACCTGCTGACCGATCTGGCCGACCATCTGCCCCATGACGTCCCCGCCGCCGGCGGACCCGCTGCTCCCGGCGCCGGATGCCCGG
Source organism: Mycolicibacterium grossiae (assembly GCF_008329645.1). NCBI lineage: Bacteria > Bacillati > Actinomycetota > Actinomycetes > Mycobacteriales > Mycobacteriaceae > Mycobacterium > Mycolicibacterium grossiae. The sequence goes on along the minus strand of NZ_CP043474.1, from coordinate 5,434,555 downwards.
CCGCCCGCCGCCGCGCCAGAACCGGCGCCGCCAGAACCCGACGCGCCGCCGGAACCGGACGCGCCGCCGCTCTCGCCCTCGAGCGCCGCGGCGGCGGCCTTCAGCCGGTCGGCGCCGGCCATGTCGCCCTTGGCGTACATCTCCTGGGCCTTGGTGAGCAGATCGGCGATCGTCCGGCTGGATGTCTTCGTCGCGTCGAGCGTCCCGAGACGGCTCTGCGCCGCGGTGTCCAGCGCGGTGTTGACGCCGAAGGCGATCGTGCCGAAGGACCGCGCGACGTCGGCCGCCTGCGGTGCTCCCGCACCGCTCAGCGCGCCGAGGCCCTCCGACACCCGGGAGTGGACGTCCGACAGCGGGGACAGCCCGGTGTCCCCGAGGTAGAAGTCGGACATGCATTCCTCCCCGCCCACGATCTGGTGCGTCGATTCTATGGCCGCTCGCCAGGCCGGGACGACGGCAGTTCGGCCGCCCGCCGCCCGGCTGTTCCAGCCGTACTAGCCACGCACGTCGGAGGCCTGCCGCGCCGCGTCGGCCGCCACCCCCGCCATGCCGATGCCGGCGAATGCCTCCGCCGCGGCGGCCAACCCGGCGGCGTCGCGCGCCGTCAGCGACCCCGCGTAGTCCACCGCCAGCCGCGCCACCGGGCAGTCGACGTCGAGCCGGCGCAGGCCGTCGGCGGCTCGCACGTCGCCGAGGCGCACCGCGTCGAGCAGCGCCCGCACCGCCACCGCCGACTGCCCGCCCCGTTCGGCGGCGCGGGCGGCCTCCCGGGCTGCCGCGATCGCGCCGGGGACGTCACGGCGCGCGTGTAGCGTCCAGGCCCGGGCCAGCGCCAGCTCGGGCGCGAACAGCATCGACTTGAGACCGTGCCGCGCCTCGGCCCGGCTCAGCACCCGGCCGGCGTCGGCCACCCGGCCCTGCTGACCGAGGGTCTGCGCCAACAGCATCCACGCCAGCGGGCCCCAGGAGTACCCGGTCGGCGCGAGCGCGGCCGCCGCGACCTCGAGCAGCCGAGCCGCCGCGTCCAAGTCGCCGCGCCACAGCGCGACGTCGGCGACCAGGAGCTGCGCGACGGCGCGCGCCGGATGCCCGGTGCCGGGCGCGTCGAGCAGTCCCGCGGCCAGTGCATGCGCCCGGTCGATATGACCGCCGAGCACCAGCGTCGTCGTCTGGCCGAAGGCGCTGGTGAAGCGGAGCAGGCCCGGATGTCCCGCGTCGACCGCTCGGCGCGCGAGGTCGTCGACGTCGGAGGCGGCACCCATCCGCGCGCCGCACAGCGCGGCGGCGGCCGCGGCCCAACCGACGGCCTGGGCGTCGGCGTCGGCGTCCGCCAGCACCTGGCCGGCGAGTTCGCGCGCCCGCGCCGGGCTGCCGGCGTTCATCGCGAACGTTCCCAGCAGGGCGTCGACGGTCGCGACCGCCGGCCCCGGCGCGAGGCGTCCCCGGGTGGCGCGCAGGAACGCGGTGGCGCGCTCCGGTTCGTCGAGCATCCAGAACTGGTTGGCCGCCGTCGGCAGCGCCCACGCCACCAGGTCCTGCTGGCTCAGCGCGGCCGGGTCGACGGCGCCGAGCACCTCGTCGGCATCGCGGCCGCGGCCCTGCCAGGCGAGCGCCTGGGCGAGCACCAGCCGGGCGTCCAGGCTCCCGTCGGATCCGGCGGCATTCAGCGCCTCCCGGCTCAGGCGTTCGGCGGTCTCGAGGTCACCCCGGCCCAGCGCGTCCGTCGCCGCGGCGACTGCTTCGACCACGGCCGCAGTGTAGGGCCGGCCCGCGGCGCCCGGTACGTTTTTCCCGTGGCCGAACGCGAGGACGAAGACGACGCGACGCACGACGAGTTCGCGGTGTGCGTCTACTGCGCCTCAGGTCCGCGGCACCCCGAACTGCTCGCGCTGGCGACGAACGTCGGCGCCGGCCTCGCCGCGCGCGGCTGGACACTGGTGTCCGGCGGCGGCAACGTCTCGGCGATGGGCGCGGTCGCGGACGCGGCGCGGGCCGGGGGAGCGCGCACGGTCGGGGTGATCCCCAAGGCGCTGGTGCACCGCGAGGTGGCCGACGTGAACGCCGACGAACTCGTCGTCACCGACACGATGCGGCAACGCAAGCAGGTGATGGAGGACCGCGCCGACGCGTTCATCGTGTTGCCCGGCGGCATCGGCACGCTGGAGGAGTTCTTCGAAGCGTGGACGGCGGGCTACCTGGGTATGCACGACAAGCCGTTGGTGATGCTCGACCCGTTCGGTCACTACGACGGTCTGTTGGCCTGGTTGCGCGGGCTGGCCGACAGCGGTTACGTGGGTCCGGGCGCCTTGGACCGCCTCGTCGTCGTCACCGACGTCGATGCGGCCCTCGCCTCGTGCGCACCGGGTACGTGATGCCGCCCACCCGCGCAGATAGGGTGGACGGCCATGAGCGACCAGAACTCGGGAACGCGTAGCAACGTCGGGCTCCTCGACATCGCCCCTCGTCTGCCCGGCCTACTGCTGGACGCGCCCGCCATCGTGCGCGGCGCCGTCACGGGCTTCCTCGCCCGGCCCTCGGCCAAGACGTCGATCGGCAAGGTCTTCCAGGACCGCGCCGCCCGCTTCGGCGACAACGTCTTCATCCGGTTCGGCGACGAAGCCATCACCTACCGCGAGGCCAACGAGACGGTGAACCGCTACGCCGCGGTGCTCGCCGCCAAGGGCGTCGGGCACGGCGACGTCGTCGGCATCATGCTGCGCAACTCGCCGCACTCGGTGCTGTTGATGCTGGCCGCCGTCAAGTGCGGTGCGGTCGCCGGGATGCTCAACTACCACCAGCGCGGCAAGGTGCTCGAGCACAGCATCGGGCTGCTGAAGGCACGCGCCATCGTCGCCGACACCGACCTCGTCGAGCCGATCACCGAGTGCGGCGCCGAGACCGACGGCCTGATGACCATCGACGACGTGCAGCAGCTCGCCGCCACCGCGCCGACCACCAACCCGGCGGCGACCGCGGCCGTGCTGGCCAAGGACAAGGCCTTCTACATCTTCACCTCGGGCACCACCGGCATGCCCAAGGCCAGCGTCATGACGCACTACCGCTGGCTGCGCGCGCTGGCCGGTTTCGGCGGGCTCGGCATGCGGCTGACCAGTGACGACACCCTGTACTGCTGCCTGCCGCTGTACCACAACAACGCGCTGACGGTCGCCTGCTCGTCGGTGATCAATGCCGGCGCCACGCTGGCGCTGGGCAAGTCGTTCTCCGCGTCGAAGTTCTGGGACGACGTCATCGACTACGACGCCACGGCCTTCGTCTACATCGGCGAGATCTGCACCTACCTGCTCAACCAGCCGGAGAAGCCGACCGACCGCAAGCACCGCGTCCGCGTCATCTGCGGCAACGGCCTGCGCCCGGCGATCTGGGACGACTTCACGTCGCGCTTCGGCATCAAGCGGGTGTGCGAGTTCTACGCCGCCAGTGAGGGAAACACCGCCTTCCTCAACGTCTTCAACATCGACAAGACCACGGGGATCTGCCCGTCGCCCATCGCCTTCGTCGAGTACGACGGCGAGTCGGGTGAACCGCTGCGCGGCGACGACGGCCGGGTCCGCAAGGTGAAGACCGGCGAGCCGGGGCTGCTGCTGAGCAAGGTGAGCAACTTCCAGCCGTTCGACGGTTACACCGACAAGGACGCCACCGAGAAGAAGTTGGTGCGCAACGCCTTCAAGGACGGCGACGTCTGGTTCAACACCGGCGACCTGATGCGCTCGCAGGGGTTCGGCCACGCCGCGTTCACCGACCGCCTCGGCGACACGTTCCGCTGGAAGGGCGAGAACGTCGCCACCACCGAGGTCGAGGCCGCGGTGTCGCTCGACCCGCAGGTCGAGGAGGCCACGGTGTTCGGCGTCGAGGTGCCGGGCGCGGGCGGCCGCGCCGGCATGGTGGCGCTGCAGCTCAAGGAGGGCAAGGAGTTCGACGGCAAGGCGCTGGCCAAGGTCGCCTACGAGCACCTGCCGGGTTACGCCATCCCGCTGTTCGTCCGCGTCGTCACCGAACTCGCGCACACCTCGACCTTCAAGAGCCAGAAGGTCGACCTGCGCAAGGAGGGCTACGGCGGCGAGTCCGGGGAGGGTGACGAGGACGCCGGCACCATCGACGACCCGATCTACGTGCTCGCCGGCCGCGACGAGGGCTACGTGGAGTTTTACGACGACTACCCCCAGGAAGTCGTCGACGGCAAGCGCCCCGCCAACAAGTAGCCCGTCACCGCGTGATTTCGGCGCGCTTTCCGATCGCTGACGATGGGAAAGCGCGCCGAAATCGCTAGTGGCTAGCCTGGGAACGTGTACACCTCATCGGGGAGGTTCCTCGGCCGGCCCGTCGCCGGTGACCGGTCGATGATCATGGCGATCGTCAACCGCACGCCGGACTCCTTCTACGACCGCGGCGCCACCTTCGCCGACGGCGCCGCCATGGACGCGGTGCACCGGGTGATCGCCGAGGGCGCCGACGTGATCGACGTCGGCGGCGTGAAGGCCGGGCCGGGCAGCACCGTGGACGCCGACGAGGAGATCGCGCGGGTGGTGCCGTTCATCGAGTGGCTGCGCGGCGCCTACCCCGACCAACTGATCAGCGTCGACACCTGGCGCGCGGCCGTCGCCGACCGTGCGTGCGCGGCGGGCGCCGACATCGTCAACGACACCTGGGGCGGCGCGGACCCGGAGCTGGTCGACGTCGCCGCCCGGCACGGCGCCGGGCTGGTCTGCTCGCACACCGGCGGGGCGGTGCCGCGCACCCGGCCGTTCCGCGTGGAGTACGGCACCACCACGCGCGGCGTCGTCGACGACGTGGTCGCCGAAGTCACCACCGCCGCCGAACGGGCGGTCGCCGCGGGCGTCGCGAGGGACGCGATCCTCGTCGATCCGACCCACGATTTCGGCAAGAACACTCATCACGGTCTTACTTTGTTGCGGCACGTGGAAGACCTTGTAAAAACTGGATGGCCCGTCCTGATGGCACTGAGCAACAAGGACTTCGTCGGGGAGACTTTGGGCGTGGGTTTGACCGAACGGCTCGAGGGCACCTTGGCCGCAACCGCGCTCGCCGCCGCAGCCGGTGCCGCCATGTTCCGCGTGCACGAGGTCGGACCCACTCGACGCGTGCTCGACATGGTCGCGTCGATCCAGGGCGTGCGACCACCGGCGCGGACCGTAAGGGGACTGGCATGAGCATCACACCCGAACTGACCGACGCCGTGTCGGGGCACCGCTGGCTCACCGACCACAGCTGGCGTCGGCCGATGTGGACGGTCGCCGAACTCGAAGCCGCCAAGCGCGGGCGCACCGTCTCGGTGGTGCTGCCGGCGCTCAACGAGGAGGAGACGGTCGCCTCGGTCGTCGAGACGATCACCCCGCTGCTGGGTGGTCTGGTCGACGAGCTGATCGTGCTGGACTCCGGCTCGACCGACGACACCGAGATCCGCGCGGTGGCCGCCGGGGCGCGGGTGATCAGCCGCGAGGCGGCCCTGCCGGAGGTGGCGCCGCAGCCGGGCAAGGGCGAGGTGCTGTGGCGTTCGCTCGCCGCGACCACCGGTGACCTCGTCGCGTTCGTCGACTCCGACCTGATCGACCCGGACCCGATGTTCGTGCCGAAGCTCCTCGGCCCGCTGCTGACCACCGACGGCGTGCACCTGGTCAAGGGCTTCTACCGGCGGCCCCTGAAGGTGAGCGGCAGCGAGGACGCCAACGGCGGCGGACGCGTCACCGAGCTGGTGGCCCGCCCGCTGTTGGCCGCACTGCGCCCGGAGCTGACGTGCCTGCTGCAGCCGCTCGGCGGCGAGTACGCCGGCACGCGCGAGCTGCTGACCTCGGTGCCGTTCGCGCCGGGATACGGCGTCGAGATCGGCCTGCTGGTCGACACCTACGACCGGCTGGGGCTCGATGCCATCGCCCAGGTGAACCTCGGCGTCCGCACTCACCGCAACCGCCCGCTGACCGAACTCGCGGCCATGAGCCGGCAGGTGATCGCCACGCTGCTGACGCGCTGCGGCATCGATGACTCCGGCATGGGCCTCACCCAGTTCTTCGCCGACGGCGACGACTACACCGCGCGGACCACGTCGGTGTCGCTGGCCGACCGTCCGCCGATGAACACGCTGCGCCCGTAGCGCCGCCGGCCCCGGCCCCGGCACCGTCACTGGCACTGGCACAGTCACTGGTACCGTCGGCGACGGACCCGGGTTCAGCGCCGCGTCCGACCCCTGAGGCAGTATCGACGCCGTGACCCTGATCCTGCTGTACCTGGTCGTCCTGATCCTGGTGGCCGTCGTGCTGTTCGGCATCGGCACCGTGGTGTTCGGTCGCGGCGAGCGGCTGCCTCCGCTGCCGCGCGAGACCACGGCCACGGTGCTGCCGGCGTCCGGGGTGACCGGGGCCGACGTCGAGGCGGTCAGGTTCACCCAGGCGCTGCGGGGTTACAAGGCCAGTGAGGTCGACTGGGTGCTCGACCGGCTCGGCGCCGAACTAGACCAGCTACGCGGCGAACTGACGGCGGTGCGCGGGACCCACGGCATCGCCGACCCCGACGCAGCACCGCACGACTCAACACCGCACGACGCAGTACCGCACGACGCGGCACCGCACGACGCAGTACCGAACGACGCGGCACCGCACGACGCGCCACCGCACGACGACGCCGACGTTCCGGCCGACGGCGCTGCGGACCGGCGGTGACCGTGGCCGCCGGCGGCGACGGACGGGTCCGCTGCGGGTGGGCGGACTTCACCGGCCCTCGTTGGGACGCCGCCGATTCCGTCCTGTACCGGACCTATCACGACACCGAGTGGGGCCGGCCGCTGCACGACGCCCGCGACCTGTTCGAACGGATGTCGCTGGAGGCCTTCCAGAGTGGGCTGTCGTGGCTGACCATCCTGCGCAAGCGGGAGAACTTCCGGCGGGCCTTCGCCGACTTCGACGCCGCCCGGGTGGCGACGTTCACCGAGACCGACGTCGAGCGGCTGCTGGCCGACGCCGGCATCGTCCGCAACCGCGCGAAGATCGTGGCCACGATCGCCAATGCCGAGGCGGCCGTCGCGCTCGCCGAGGAGGGCACCGACCTCGGCGAGCTGCTGTGGTCCTTCGCGCCTCCCACCCGGCCGCGACCCGCCACGCTGGCCGACGTGCCCGCGGTGACACCCGAGTCGACGGCGATGGCACGGGAACTGAAACGGCGCGGGTTCCGGTTCGTCGGCCCGACGACGGCGTATGCGCTGATGCAGGCGACGGGCATGGTGGACGACCACGTCGCCGGCTGCTTCGTACCACCGCGCGGCTGACGCGCGCCCCGCGACGCTCCCGAACGGCGCTTACCCGGGTCTTTGCACACCGAACGGCCGGAATAGGGAACAATGTAGGAAGTTCAGATGCAGTTCAGTGCCGGGAGCTGTCGACGGGTGTAACGGCCCCGGCCCGGATCGGTCCGCTGCCGCGGGCCGGCACAGTGCGGAGGGAGCACTCGATGGCGGCGATGAAGCCCCGGACCGGCGACGGTCCACTGGAAGCAACCAAGGAGGGGCGGGGCATCGTGATGCGCGTACCACTGGAGGGTGGTGGGCGCCTGGTCGTCGAACTGACTCCGGACGAAGCCGCCGCTCTCGGCGACGAACTGAAGAACGTCACCAGCTAGCCACACCCGGGCTACACGCACGGCGTGACGGGCCGCGTTCAGCGCGAGCCGTCACGCCGTCCGTCATGTCGAGGTGACCGCGCGGTAGATCTCCAACGTCTGCTCGGCGATCGACGCCCAGGAGAACTCGTCGATGCACCGCTGCCGGCCGGTGCGCCCGTACCGGGCCGCGCGGTCGGGATCGGCGAGCAGGTCGTTGACCGCGTCGGCCAGTCCGGCCTCGAAGCCCGCCGCGTCGTCGGCGTCGTAGTGCACCAGCAGGCCGGTCTCGCCGTTGTCGACCACCTCCGGGATGCCGCCGACGTCGGACGCCACCACCGCCGTCCCGCAGGCCATGGCCTCCAGGTTCACGATGCCCAGCGGCTCGTACACCGACGGGCACACGAAGACCGTTGCCGCCGAGAGGATCTCGCGGATCTTCGCGGTCGGCAGCATCTCCTGCACCCAGAACACGCCGGACCGGCCGTCCTGCAGCCGCTCGACCGCGGTACGGACCTCCGCGGCGATCTCCGGGGTGTCCGGCGCGCCGGCGCACAGCACCAGCTGGGCGTCGGGGGCGAAGCGGTGCGCCGCGGCGACCAGGTGCGCCACGCCCTTCTGCCGCGTGATGCGACCGACGAACGCCACGATGGGCCGTGTCGGGTCGACGCCGAGTTCGGCCAGCACCGACTGCTCGGGATCGGGTGCCGCCGGATGCCACACCTCGGTGTCGATGCCGTTGCGCACGACGTGCACGCGGTCGGGATTCAGCGCCGGGTAGGTCCGCAGCACGTCGGCGCGCATGCCGGAGCTGACGGCGATCACGGCGTCGGCCGCCTCCACGGCGGTGCGCTCCACCCACGACGAGATCCGGTAGCCACCGCCGAGCTGTTCGGCCTTCCACGGCCGCAGCGGTTCCAGCGAGTGGGCCGTCAGCACGTGCGGCACGCCGTGCAGCAGCGCCGCCAGGTGCCCGGCCATCCCGGCATACCAGGTGTGCGAGTGCACCACCGTCGCGCCGGCGGCGGCGTCGACCATGACGAGGTCCGCCGACAGCGTGGACAGCGCGGCGTTGGCGCCGGTGAGCGCGGGATCGGGGCGGGCGACGTAGACGTCGGGCTCGCCGGGCCGGTCGGCGCCCATGCAGTGCACGTCCACTTCGCACAGCCGCCGGAGCTGGGCGACGAGTTCGGTGACGTGGACGCCGGCGCCGCCGTACACCTCGGGCGGATATTCTCTGGTCATCATCGCCACCCGCATGCCCTCGACGGTAGTGGTCGCCGCGGCGCCACACCATCCCGGGATCCGGTGTCGCCGGGCCCGACGCGCGCCCCGATCCCCGCGAATGGCTGGCCTCCGTTCGTGACGGCCGATAGGTTTGAGACATGAGGGAATTGCCACACGTGCTGGGCATCGTCTTGGCCGGCGGTGAGGGCAAACGGCTCTACCCGCTGACCGCCGACCGGGCCAAGCCCGCGGTTCCCTTCGGCGGGGGCTACCGGCTGATCGACTTCGTGCTGTCCAACCTGGTCAACGCCCGCTTCCTCCGCATCTGCGTTCTCACGCAATACAAGTCGCATTCGCTGGACCGGCACATCTCGCAGAACTGGCGACTTTCCGGGCTTGCCGGCGAGTACATCACCCCGGTGCCGGCGCAGCAGCGGCTCGGCCCGCGCTGGTACACCGGCTCGGCCGACGCGATCTACCAGTCGATGAACCTCATCTACGACGAGGACCCCGACTACATCGTGGTGTTCGGTGCCGACCACGTGTACCGGATGGATCCGGAGCAGATGCTGCAGTTCCACATCGAGAGCGGCGCAGGCGCCACCGTGGCCGGCATCCGCGTGCCGCGTGCGGAGGCGTCGGCGTTCGGCTGCATCGACTCCGACGAGTCCGGCCGCATCCGGCAGTTCGTGGAGAAGCCGGCCAACCCGCCGGGCACCCCCGACGACCCCGAGCAGACGTTCGTGTCGATGGGCAACTACATCTTCACCACCAAGGTGCTCATCGACGCGATCCGCGCGGACGCCGAGGACGACCACTCCGACCACGACATGGGCGGCGACATCATCCCGCGTCTCGTCACCGACGGGATGGCCGCGGTGTACGACTTCAAGGACAACGAGGTGCCCGGGTCCACCGAGCGCGACCACGGCTACTGGCGCGACGTCGGCACGCTCGACGCGTTCTACGACGCGCACATGGATCTGGTGTCGGTGCACCCGATCTTCAACCTGTACAACAAGCGCTGGCCGATCATGGGGGAGTCGGACAACCTGGCGCCCGCGAAGTTCGTCAACGGGGGATCGGCACAGGAGTCGGTCGTCGGCGCGGGCAGCATCATCTCCGCGGCGTCGGTGCGCAACTCGGTGCTGTCGTCCAACGTCGTCATCGACGATGGCGCGATCGTCGAGGGCAGCGTACTCATGCCCGGCGTGCGCATCGGTCGCGGCGCCGTCGTCCGGCACGCCATTCTCGACAAGAACGTCGTCGTCGGCCCCGGCGAGATGGTCGGCGTGGACCTCGACAAGGACCGCGAGCGCTTCTCGATCAGTGCCGGCGGCGTCGTCGCGGTCGGCAAGGGCGTCTGGGTCTGACGGTCACCAGACCCCGGGCAGCAACCGGTACCGGACCCTCCGCGTGTACGCGTCGTAGCCGGCGAGTTCGGTGACCAGCATCCGCTCCTCGTCGACGATGCGGACCGCCAGGATCGGGATGGTCGCCAGCATCGGCACGAGTCCCCAGTAGGAATCCAACGCCGGCGGCGTACCCGCCAACATCACCAGTGCGCCGGCGTACATGGGGTGGCGCACCACGCCGTAGAGGCCCGTCGAGACCAGCGGCTGACCGTCCTCGACGGTGATCGTCGCTGCGGCGTAACCGTTCTGGACGACGACGAGCTGCGCGACGATCAGACCCGCCACCACCGCGACGTCGCCGAGGACCACCACCGCCGAGGGAACGGTCGACCAGCCGAAGCGGTGGTCGAGTGCACTGACGACCAGGACGACGGCGATCGACGCGGTGGTACCGACCATGACGAGCTTCTGCACCGGACGGGTCTCGGCGGTCGGGCCGGCGGTGAGCCGGCGGCGGAGCGCCTCCGGGCTGTGCACCGCGAGGTAGGCGCTCGGCACCAACGACGCGACGGTGAACACGCCGATGAACACCCACGCCTGCCAGTAGTCGACCGTGCCCGCGGGCACCAGCAGCAGCACACCGAAGAAGGCGACACCGAACACGGCCGCCACGAAGGACCTCAGCGCCAGCCTCATGCCGCGTCCCGGTGGCGGTACAGCGCGCCGGCCGCGGCCGCGAACACCGCCGTGACGGCGACCAGCACCACCAGAGTCGGCAGCGGCGTCTCGCTCGGCACGCGTATCCGACCGACGGGGGACAGCTCGAGCACCCACCGCGGCAACCGCAGCAGCGCGCCGAGATACAGCGACGCGACGACGAATGTGACGGCGAGCCAGGCGAGCCACGGACGGCGCAGGGCCACCGCCAACGCGGCGACGCCCGCGAGCACGGCGAGCGCGGGCACGAACGCCAGTCCGGCGACCGTGAGCCGCACGATGGTCGCCGGCTCACCGAGCGTCAGACCGGCGCCCAACCCGTTGCCCAGGCCGGCGCCGAGCATCAGCACCGCGGCGCCGAGCACCGCGGCGGCGACGGCGGTCGACAACCACCGCCACCGCGACACCGCCCCGGCCAGCACGGCCTCGCCGAGGCCGGACCGCTCGTCGGCGTAGACGCGCAGGACGGCAGACACCACGTAGGCACCCGCCGCGGCGGCGAGGAACTGCGTCATCGTCGTGTAGACGCCGTCGGTGCCCTGCGCCGAGAGCACCCGGGCGAGCAGTTCGTTGCCGGCGGCGGCGTCGAGCAGCGATCGCGTCATCGAGCCGAAGGCGAGACCGGCCACGAACAGGGCGACCGTCCACCCGACGGTCTGGCCGCGCAGCAGCACCAAGTGCAGGGCCAGCACGTCGCGGACCGGGCGTGCTCCCGGCCGCTCGGTCCGCGAGCGCAGGGTGCCCTGGTCGTACTGGCGTCGGCGCTCCAGCGTGGCCGCCAGCGCGACCAGGGCAACGGTCAGCGTCGCGAGCAACGCGAGCGGCCACCAGCGCAGGTCGACGAACGCCCTCGTCTGCTGTGCCCAGGCGATGGGCGAGAACCAGCTCAGCGCACTGCCGGACGGATCGACGACGTCGCCGGCGCCGCGGATCAGCGCTGCGAGGCCGAGCACCGCCATGGCCGCGCCGGTCGCCGTGCGGGCCTGTCGCCACAGCTGCGCGGTCACTGCGGCGACCGCGCCGAACGCCATCGCCACCGCGACGACGCCGACGCTGAATGCCGCGGAATCCGCGACGCCGAAGCCGGTGGCCGCCAGGGCGGCAGTCATCAGGACGGCCAGCGCGAGGTCGACGGCGGCGAGGAGGATCAACGCAGCGGCGGTGCGGGCATACCGGCCGACCGGCGCCGCGAGGACGAGTTCGGCCGCGCCGCTTTCCTCCTCGGCCCGGGTATGCCGAATCACGGTGAGTACGGCCAAGATCGACGCCGCGACGATCAGCGTCAGCATCAGCTCGTTGGCGAGCATGGCGCCCAGGTCGGTCTCGTCGCCGCCGAACATCGGACCGCCCAGCATCATGCCGGCCGGCGTCTTGAGCAGGTTCACCCGCGCCTGGCGTTGCGCCTCCTCGGGGTAGGCCAGGTCGATGGCGGTCGGCGCGTACACCGTCAGGGCGGTCAGCGCCGCGACCCAGGCGCCGAGCCGGACGCGGTCGCGGCGCAGGGCCAGCCGCAGCATCGCGCCGGTGCCCGTCCACGGCGACGCGGCGCGCACCGCCTCGTGGCGGCCGTGTACGGCCGTGGCGCTCATCGTGCAGCGCCTTGGTATTCGCGCAGGAAGAGGTCCTCCAACGAGGCGGGTGCCACGGTCAGTTCGTCGATGCCGAGTGCGGTGAGGTCGGTCATCGCGCGGTCGAGGTCGTCGCGGTCGACCGAGAACGTCAGCCGGCCCTCGTCGGTTCGCCAGTCGTGTGCCCAGTCCGCGTGCTCGAGCGCGGTGGCGGGTCGCCGCGTGCGGACGCTCACGGTGGTGCGCACCAGGTGGCGCATGTCGTCGAGCGTGCCGGCGCGGACCGTGCGTCCGGCCCGCACGATCGTGACGTCGTCGCAGAGCTTCTCCACCTCGGCGAGGATGTGGCTCGACAGCAGGACGGCCGCACCGGTGTCGGCCACCTCGCGGACGCACTGCTGGAAGGTCCGCTCCATCAGCGGGTCGAGGCCTGACGTCGGCTCGTCGAGCACGAAAAGCTTACTGCGCGAACAGAATGCGGCGATGATCGCGACCTTCTGGCGGTTGCCCTTGGAGTAGGTGCGCGCCGCGCGGTGCGGGTCGAGTTCGAAGCGGGCGATCAGCTCGTCGCGGCGCGCCACGTCGACGCCGCCGCGCAGGGCGGCGAGGAAGTCGATGGCCTGCATGCCCGTCAGGTTGGGCCACAGCGTGACGTCGCCCGGCACGTAGGCGATCCTGCGATGCAGTGCGACGGCGTCGCGCCACGGGTCGCCGCCGAGTAGGCGGACGGTGCCGCCGTCGGCGCGCAGCAGGCCGAGCAGGATGCGGATCGTCGTGGACTTGCCCGCGCCGTTGGGGCCGAGGAAGCCCGTCACGTGCCCCGGCGCGACCACCAGGTCGAGACCATCGAGCGCCCGTGTGCGGCCGAACGACTTGCGCAATCCGGCGATCTCGACCGCCGGTTCGGCATCACTCATCGCGTGTCCTTCCCGTGAACGGAATGCCCTCGGCGCGTTGTGCGAGGAACGCGTCGTACATCGTGGAATCGGCCATCAGGCCGTGGCTGTAGATCTCCAGCGCCGGCAGCACCATGTCCTCGGCGTAGTCGCGCAGCACCCCGGCGAGGTCGCTGGGATCGTCGTGCAGCTGCAGATACAGCAGGAAGCTGCCGCCGCCGGCCATCGCGAGGAAGCGGGAACGACCCCTGGGATCCGGGCTCGGCAGGACGGTGCCCGCGCGGACGCCCTCGTCGAGATACTGCTCGACGTTGTCGATCATGGTGCGCCACAATGCCTTCGCGAGGTCGCCGCCGGACTGCAGGCTGCGCATCAGGTAGGCCATCAGCGGGGCGTACGCCTCGATGCCGGCCAGTTGCGCGAACCACGTCGCCGGGTCGGCGCTGCGGATGGACTCGGTCTTGGACTCCAGGACGACGGCGGCGACGTGCTCGTCGCAGGCGCGGCGCAGTCCCTCCTTGGACCCGAAGTGGTGGATGACCAGACCGGGGCTGACCCCGGCCGCCGCGGCGATCGCGCGTACGCCGACCCCGAAGCCGTCGCGACCGAAGAGGTCGAGGGCGGCGTCGCGGATCCGGGCGGTGGTCGTCAGATCGTCGGCTGAACGCACGTTCAATACGTTAAACGCGCGTTCAGTCAGCCGTCAAGGGGGCGCCGCTGCCGCGCGCGCGGACACGCCGAGGCGGCACGGACGGTGCTCGGACGACCCGCCTGAGCGCACGGAACGTCATGTCGGCGCAGGAGGCCGAACGCGAAGGCGGGCGAGCGGGGGCGGGGGAGTCAGTCGCGGGCGGCGGCCAGCAGGCCGTCGCCGAGCGGCACCAGGACGGGCGTCAATCGGTCGTCCTCGGCAATCAGCCGGGCCGCCTCGCGCACCGCGGCGACCTCCTTGTCGGCGGCGGTGGCATCGCCGGCCCGCCCGCCGAGTGCGGCGCGGTGCACGACGATCGCGCCGCCGGAGCGCAGCAGCCGGACGCCCTCGGCCACGAACTGCGGCTGGTCGAGCGGCTCGGCGTCGATGAAGACGAGGTCGTAGGAGTCGTCGGCGAGGCGGGTCAGCACCTCCTGGGCGCGGCCGCCGATCAAGCGGGTGCGCCCGGGGGCGATGCCCGCCTCGGCGAACGCCTGCTTGGCGAGGCGCTGGTGCTCGGGCTCCACGTCGATGGTCGTCAGCACGCCGTCCTCGCGCATGCCCGACAGCAGCCACAGGCCGCTGACGCCGGCACCGGTGCCGACCTCCACGACGGCCTTGGCGCTCGCGAGCTTGGCGAGCACCCCGAGCAGCGCCCCGACCGCGGGCGTGACGGCGCCCGCGCCGCTGTCCTCGGACCGTTCTCGCGCGGCCGCGGTGATGGCGTCCTCGGTGATCGACTGCTCGGCGTGCGTCAGGATCGACTCGGCGCGGCTCGGCCGGGTGCTGCCGTCGTCGGTCATGCCCGCAGCGTAGAGGTCGGTGCTGATTCGGCGGCCTTCGACACGCCCGTCGCCGGGCGCCGAAATGCGCTGTACTTCACACCGTTTGTGCTGCTAGTACGGGGGGTAGACGGCTTTCTCAGGAAAAGTTCAGTTTGCTCATATGTCGCCCTCACCAGGGTCGGGAACGGTAATGCCATGACACACGGCGCGCCCTCGCAGTCCGGACACGACCACGGGAATTTCCGTACCGGTCGGTCCGTTGCCGACATCGAGGCCCGCGACGTGGCCGGGTCGCCGTCCACCGGCGGCCGAGGAAGCGATCTGGAGGATCCGACGAGCACCACTAGCACGTCCCCCGTGTTCATGGCCCACCTGGAGCAGCCCTCGGGTACCGAGCCCGGCGGCTGGGTGGAGCCCACCGACGAGCTGACCGGTACCGCGGTGTTCGACGCGACCGGCGACAAGGCCAACATGCCGTCCTGGGACGAGTTGGTCCGTCAGCACGCCGACCGCGTCTACCGCCTGGCCTACCGCCTCTCGGGCAGCCAGCACGACGCCGAGGACCTCACCCAGGAGACCTTCATCCGGGTGTTCCGGTCGGTGCAGAACTACCAGCCGGGCACGTTCGAGGGCTGGCTGCACCGCATCACGACCAACCTCTTCCTGGACATGGTGCGGCGCCGCAGCCGCATCCGCATGGAGGCGCTGCCCGAGGACTACGACCGCGTGCCGGCGGCCGACCCGAATCCCGAGCAGATCTACCACGACTCCCGGCTCGGCCCGGACCTGCAGGCCGCGCTCGACTCGCTGCCGCCGGAGTTCCGCGCCGCGGTGGTCCTCTGCGACATCGAGGGTCTGTCCTACGAGGAGATCGGCGCCACGCTGGGCGTCAAGCTCGGCACCGTCCGCAGTCGCATCCACCGCGGCCGCCAGGCGCTGCGCGACTACCTCGCCGCCCATCCCGATGCGGAGGCCGCCGGGCATCACGCCCGGTCAGCCTGACGCCCCGACGCATTCGAGGGTGTCTCCCGGGTCGGCTCGCGCTACATTCGAGGGAGACACTCGTCGCAGCGCGCACTGGACACCGAAGGGAGTTGGGTGATGGTCGACCCGGGACACGTGTTCCGTCGGGCGTTCTCCTGGCTCCCCACGCAGCTGGCGTCGCAGAGTAGTGCGCCGGTCGGTCCGCGCCAGTTCGGCTCCACCGAGCACCTGTCCACGGAGGCCATCGCCGCCTTCGTCGACGGCGAGCTGAGCATGAAGGGCCATCTGCGCGCCGCAGGCCACATGTCGCAGTGCGCGGAGTGCGCGGCCGCCGTCGACGCGCAGGGTCAGGCCCGCACGGCGTTGCGCGAGTCCCGGCCCATCGCGGTGCCGACGTCGCTGCTGGGTGCGCTGTCGCAGATCCCGCACCACTCGCTCGCCGAGCCGGGCGTCGACGACGACGCCGAGCACTTCGCGGGTGACGCGCTGCGTGACCGGCGCAAGCGCCGGTGAGTCTTGTCCAGTCCCACGACGATCGCGTGCGCTGCCCCGCGCACCCGAATGGAGAGTGAACACGGGTGAAGGAATCCGACCAGTCCGATCCCGGCCAGCGTCAGGGGGGCCACCGCCTGGCGCCGCGCCCGGTGACGCGTCCGCCCGTCGATCCCGCCGCCGCCCGCACCTTCGGCAGGCCCGACGGCTTCAACGGCTCCTTCCTCGGTGCCGACAAGCACCGCGACCAGGGCGAGTTCGCGCCGAAGGACCTGCCGCCGGACCCCGTCCTCGCCGAGGCCTTCGGCCGCCACGGCGCCACCGACTCGCTGCAGCGCCACCCCGCCGACGCCGGCGCGCTGGAGGCCGAACGCGACGGCGCCGCCGATCAGCCCGCCGACCCCTGGCGCGACCCGTCGGCCGTGCCGTCGCTGGGCACGCCCGCCCAGCCGCCGTCGGCGCCACCCGTCGCGCCGGTGCCCGTCGGCAAGCTGGGCGTGCGCGACGTGCTGTTCGGCCGCCGGGTGTCCTTCACCGCGCTCGGTCTGCTCGCGATCATTGCGCTGGTCATCGGCTTCACCGGCGGCTGGGTCGGCCGCAAGACCGCCGAGGTGGTCGAGGCCTTCACCACCAGCAAGGTCACCCTGGAGACCGACGACAACCCGGAGGGACCCGCCGGGCGCTTCGCCACCGTCGCGAAGGCCGTCGCCGACTCGGTGGTCACCATCGAGGCCACCAGCAAGAACGAGGGGTCCCAGGGCTCCGGCGTCGTCATCGACGGACGCGGTTACATCGTCACCAACAACCACGTCATCTCCGAGGCCGCGAAGAACCCGGCCGACTACAAGATGACCGTGGTGTTCAACGACGGCAAGGAGGTGCCCGCCAACCTGGTCGGGCGCGACCCGAAGACCGACCTCGCCGTCATCAAGGTCGACAACGTCGACAACCTGTCGGTGGCGCGCCTCGGCGACTCGGAGAAGCTCACCGTCGGCGAGGAGGTGATCGCAGCGGGCGCCCCGCTGGGCCTGCGCAGCACCGTCACGCACGGCATCATCAGCGCGCTGCACCGCCCCGTGCCGCTGTCGGGTGAGGGCTCCGACACCGACACCGTCATCGACGGCGTTCAGACCGACGCGTCGATCAACCACGGCAACTCCGGTGGTCCGCTGATCAACATGAACTCCGAGGTCATCGGCATCAACACCGCTGGAAAGTCGTTGTCGGACAGCGCGAGTGGCCTCGGCTTCGCCATCCCGGTCAACGAGGCGAAGACCGTCGTCGAGACGCTCATCAAGGATGGCAAGATCGCGCACCCGACGCTCGGGCTGACGGCGCGCTCGGTGAGCAACTCGGTGGCCTCCGGCGCGCAGGTCGCCAACGTCACCGTCGGCGGTCCCGCCGAGAAGGCCGGTCTGCTGGAGAACGACGTCGTGGTGAAGGTCGGGGACCGCAGCGTCGCCGACGCCGACGAGATGACCGTCGCGGTCCGCCAGCTGAAGATCGGGCAGGAGGCCCCGATCGAGGTCATGCGCGACGGCCGTCCCGTCACGCTGATGATCACGCCGGGCTCCGACGCCGACCAGCCGAACCAGTAGATGTTCGCCAACATCGGCTGGGGCGAGATGCTGGTCCTGGTGATCGCCGGTCTGGTGATCCTGGGGCCGGAACGGCTCCCCGGCGCGATCCGCTGGACCTCGAACGCGGCCCGTCAGGCGCGCGAATACCTCAGTGGGGCCACCAACCAGCTGCGCCAGGACCTCGGCCCGGAGTTCGACGATCTGCGCGAGCCGCTGTCGGAGCTGCAGAAACTGCGCGGCATGACTCCGCGCGCCGCGCTGACCAAGCATCTGCTCGACGGGGACGACTCGATCTTCACGGGCCGCTTCGGCGACGACGTGAAGCCGCACTCGGCGCCGCCGCCGGGCGCCGTGCCACCGGCGGTGCCGCCCTCGGCGACCACCCCGCCGTCCGCATCGGGGCCGTCACCAGCGGGGCCGACCCCGTTCGACACCGACGCGACCTAGCCGCGCCGCAGGGCACGACTCGCCTCGAGGACGGCGGCTCTCAGCGCCCGGCGGGATCGAGTCCGAGCGACATGCCGGCGAGGCCGCGCTTGCGCGACGACAATGCGTCGGCCACCTTGCGCAGTTCCTTGCCCGCGGGGGAGTCCGGCGCGCTGAGGACCAGCGGCACGCCGGAGTCACCGGCCGACACCAGCTGGGGATCGATGGGCACCTGGCCCAGCAGCGGCACGTCGGCGCCGACCGCGCGGGACAGCCGCTCGGCCACCTGCCGGCCACCGCCCTCGCCGAACAGTGCCATGGTGCTGCCGTCGGGCAACTGTAGGCCGGACATGTTCTCCACGACGCCGGCGATGCGCTGACGGGTCTGCAGCGCGATGGCGCCGGCCCGCTCGGCCACCTCGGCGGCCGCGAGCTGCGGGGTGGTGACGACGAGGATCTCCGCGCCGGGGATGAGCTGCGACACCGAGATGGCGATGTCGCCGGTGCCGGGCGGCAGGTCGAGCAGCAGCACGTCCAGATCGCCCCAGTAGACGTCGGCGAGGAACTGCTGCAGCGCGCGGTGCAGCATGGGTCCGCGCCACACCACGGGGGTGTTGCCCTGGGTGAACATCGCGATGGAGATGACCCGCACGTCGTGGGCGACGGGCGGGATGATCATGGAGTCGACCTGGGTGGGGCGGTCCTCGGTGCCGATCATGCGCGGCACGGAGTGGCCGTAGATGTCGGCGTCGAGCACGCCCACCGACAGCCCGCGGGCGGCCATCGCGGCCGCCAGGTTGACCGTGACGCTGGACTTGCCGACGCCGCCCTTGCCGGACGCGACGGCGTAGACGCGGGTGAGCGAGCCGGGCTGGGCGAACGGGATCACCGGTTCGCGGGAGTCGCCGCGCAGTAGCTTGCGCAGCTCGGCGCGCTGCTCGTCGTTCATGACGTCGAGGGTCACGCGTACGGCGCCGGTCCCGGGGACGTCGGAGACGGCGTCGCGCACGCGGTCGGTGATCTCGGTCTTCTTCGGGCACGCCGACGTGGTCAGGTAGATCTCGACGTGCACGCTCGAATCGGACTCGATCGTCACGTCCTTGACCATGCCGACCTCGGTGATCGGTCGCCGCAGTTCGGGGTCGACCACCTTGCCGAGGGCGGCGCGGACGGCGGCTTCGAGATCGCTGGCTGTAGAGGACATCACCTGCGAGTCTATGCCGCCGCGACCACTGCTCCGTCCGTCAGGGCAGGAGCGCGCGAGGCGGCCCCGTCAGGGCAGCAGCGGTCCCGGGGCGGGGCCCGGCGGCGGCGGTGCGACCGGCTGCGCGACCAGGGGGCCGGGAGCCGGCCCGGGTGCGGGACCCGGCGGCGTGGCAGCGGGCGGTGCGACTGGAGCCCCGGCGGGTGCCGGCCCGGCAACCGCGCCCGGTGCTGCGGCCGGCGGCGGAGCGAACATCGGGGGCGCCATGGGCGCCGGCGCGAACGGTGCCGGCGGGGCGATGGGCGGGGGTACCGGGTTGCCCTGCAGGCAGAAGACCTGGCAGTTCTGCGCGGTCTGCGGCGGACCGGCCGGTCCCGGCAGCGGCCCGGGTGCGGCGCCCGGGGCGCCGATCTGCCCGGCCGCATTGACGCCGTTGGCGTCGAACAGCGGCGTGCGCGCCAACGGGTCGGTGGCCGGGAGGCCCGTCGCATTGAGCGGCAGGTTGGGCCCGAGACCCTCGGGGTTGGCGGCGAGGTGCTCGTCGGAGATCGGCGGGGGCGGGCCGCTGATCGTCGGCAGGTCGACCGGCTCGACCCCGGTGGCGTAGCCGGCGGCCCAGCCGAGCACGTTCTGCGCGTAGGCCATCGAGTTGTTGTAGCGCAGGATCGCCGTCAGCACCTGGGACTGCTCGCGCAGGTTCAGCCCGCCGCTGCACAGGTAGCGGGCCGCGGCCAGCGAGGAGTCGAAGAGGTTCTGCACGTCGGCGCGGCCGTCGCCGTCGCCGTCGGAGGCGTAGCGCGCCCAGGTGCCGGGCAGGAACTGCATGGGTCCCATTGCCCGGGCGTACGTGACGCGGCCGGCCTGCACGCTCTGCACGATGACCTCGTTGCCGGCCAGCGTGCCGTCCAGGGTGGGGCCGTAGATCGGCTGCAGCGGCGTGCCGCGGGAATCGGTGGCGCCGCCGTTGGCGTGCAGCGACTCGATGCGCCCGATGCCGGCCAGCAGGTTCCAGCTGACGCCGCAGCCGGGCGCGGCGGCGGCCATGGTCCGTTCGGCGTTGCGGTAGGCCTTGAGCGCCATCATCGGAATGCGCAACGACCCGATCGGCGCCATGACGATGGGCGGGGGAGGAGGCGACGGCACGGCGGCCATGATGCGCAGCGGCTTGATCGGCTTCAGCGCGGCGATGACCTTGGGTCCGGAGTCCTCGCCGGTGCTGGCGACCGCGGCCAGCGGCATGTAGCCGTCGGCCGACACGGTGTGCTTTGGTGCCGGGGCCGAGGCGCCCACCGCGCCAATGAGTACGACCGGCGCGAGCACGGCGACGCCGAACGCCGGGGTGCGAACCATGCGGGCCGCGCGGCGGCGTACTGCCGTGAAGGCGTCGCGTCCCGCTATGTGCACTGCAACCGTCCTCGCCGAGCCGAGCTTCGTGTGAACCAGGTCACCATACCCGTAGAGGTTTGCTCCGTAGAGGCATTCACGTCAGCACGATGCGATCATTCGACGCTCGCGTCGTCGCGCGGGACGGCGCGTGCCTCGTGTCGGACCTCGTGGCGGGTCGTCTTCTTCTTCTCCGACTTGGACTTCGTCTCCTTCGCCGGCTGCAGCTCGGCGATCAGCTCGCGCAGGTCCTCGAGTTCACGGCGCAGGTAGTCGCGGGTGGCGACCTCGCCGACCGACAGCCGCAGCGCGGCGAGTTCGCGGGCGAGGAACTCGGTGTCGGCCTTGGTCTGCTCGGCGCGTCGGCGATCCTCCTCGAGGGCGACGCGGTCGCGGTTCTCCTGGCGGTTCTGCGCCAGGAGGATCAGCGGCGCGGCGTACGCCGCCTGCGTGGAGAACGCGAGGTTCAGCAGGATGAACGGATACGGATCCCATTGCAGCGACACGGCGAAGAGGTTCAGCAGGATCCAGACGATGACGATGACGGTCTGGATCGCGAGGTAGCGGCCGGTACCCAGGAAGCGCGCGATCGATTCGCTGAACCGGCCGACCGCCTCGATGTCGACGCGTGGGGTGAAGCGCCGCCGGGACAGCCGCGGGGTGTCGAGGCGCTGGCGCGCGGATTCGCTCACGAGGATGCGCCCTGGGCGGGCGCCGCGTCAGCGGTGGGCAGCTGCGGATCCTCGGTACTGACGCGCCAGTCGTGCGGCAGCAGGTGGTCGAGCACGTCGTCGACGGTGACGGCGCCGAGCAGGTGGTTCTCCTCGTCGACGACGGGGCCGCACACCAGGTTGTAGGCCGCGAAGTACCGCGTCAACGCGGCCAGCGAGGCGTCGGGCGCGAGGTTCGGCAGGTCCTTGTCGAGCAGGCCGCCGACCAGCGAGGCGGGCGGTTCGCGCAGCAGCCGCTGCAAGTGCACGCAGCCGAGGTACCGCCCGGTCGGCGTCGCGGTCGGCGGGCGCACCACGAACGCGAGCGTCGCCACCGCGGGCGTCAGGTCGGGGTCGCGCACCCGCGCCAGCGCCTCGGCGACCGTGGTGTCGGGCGCCAGCACCACCGGCTCGGACGTCATCAGACCGCCCGCGGTGTCCGGGGAGTGCTGGAGCAGGCGGCGCACCGGCTCGGAGTCGGTGGGGTCCATGCGCGCCAGCAGCACCTCGGCGCGTGAGGCGTCGAGTTCGCCGAGCAGGTCGGCCGCGTCGTCGGGATCCATCTCCTCGAGCACGTCGGCCGCACGCTCGGTGTCGAGCTGTTCGAGCAGTTCGGCCTGCTCGCTCTCCGGGAGCTCCTGCAGGATGTCGGCGAGCCGCTCGTCGGCGAGCGCATTGATCACCTCGTAGCGCCGCTTTGACGGCAGGTCGCGGATCGCGTCGGCCACCTCGATCGGTCGCTGTCCCTCGAACTGTGCGAGCAGCTGGGCCACGCCCTGGCCGGGCAGGGCCAACGCGGACGGCGTCAGTCCGGCGACGTTCTGCCAGTCCACGACGTGCACGGCGGTGCGCCGTCCGAGTCGGCGGTGCATGCGCACCGCGATCCGGGTGACCATCCAGTCCCGCGAGCGCACCTGCTCGATGCCGAGGTCGACGACCACGACGTCGACGCCGGAGAGGTTGGGCAGTTCCGGGTCGTTGACCCGCACCCGGGTGTCGAGCACCTGGCCGAGTACCAGGACCTCGCCGGGCCGCTGGGCGAAGCGGCGCAGCGACACGTTGCCACCGGTGAGCGTCACCGAGTCGGGTTCGATGGCGGTGATCCGCAGGATGGGCACGAAAATGCGGCGCCGCGTGAGCAATTCGACGACGAGGCCCAGGACGCGCGGCTGCTGGCGCACGATGCCGATGCTGACGACGACGTCGCG
Source organism: Mycolicibacterium grossiae (assembly GCF_008329645.1). NCBI lineage: Bacteria > Bacillati > Actinomycetota > Actinomycetes > Mycobacteriales > Mycobacteriaceae > Mycobacterium > Mycolicibacterium grossiae. The sequence goes on along the minus strand of NZ_CP043474.1, from coordinate 5,411,706 downwards.
CACGCGGCCGATGGACTCGCCGTCGGGGCCGAGCACCACCAATCCCGCGAGTCGGGCCGCATAGACCCTGTTCATCGCTGCCATGCCATGAAGGGTAGAGAGTGGTGCCGTGGAGAACCCGTATCGCCCCCGCCGGACGTGCCTGTCGGTTCCCGGTAGCAGCGAGAAGATGATCGCCAAGGCCAAGCAGCTGCCCGCCGACGAGGTGTTCCTCGACCTCGAGGACGCGGTGGCCCCGGAGGCGAAGTCCGCGGCGCGCACGCGGGTCGCGGCGGCGCTCGCCGCGCCGGGGTGGGCCGGGCAGCTGCGCGGCGTGCGGGTCAACGACTGGACGACGCCGTGGACGCACGCGGACCTCATCGAGGTGGTGGCGGCCGCCGGCGCGTCGCTCGACGTGGTGGTGCTGCCAAAGGTCGCCGACGCCACCCACGTCCGGGCGCTCGACCTGCTGCTGACGCAACTGGAACGCACGCACGGCCTGCCGGTGGGCCACATCGGCGTCGAGGCGCAGATCGAGGACGCCGCGGGGCTGACGCACGTCGACGCCATCGCCGCGGCGCCGCGCGTCCGGGCGCTGGTACTGGGGCCGGCCGACATGATGGCGAGCCTGCGCATGCGCACGCTGGTCGTGGGTGAGCAGCCGGAGGGCTACGACGTGGGCGACGCCCACCACTACGCGATGATGCGGATCCTGGTCGCCGCCCGCGCGCACGGGATCGACGCCATCGACGGTCCCTATCTGAAGGTGCGCGACACCGAGGCGTTCCGCCGGGTGGCGGGCCGCGCGGCGGCGCTCGGTTACGACGGCAAGTGGGTGCTGCATCCCGATCAGATCGCTGCGGGCAACGAGGTGTTCAGTCCGCGGCAGGACGATTACGACCACGCCGAGCTGATCCTCGAGGCCTACGAGTGGCACACGTCGGGGGCCGGTGGCGCCCGTGGCGCGGTGATGCTGGGGGACGAGATGATCGACGAGGCGAGCCGCAAGATGGCACTCGTGATCGCCGGCAAGGGACGCGCGGCCGGCATGACGCGCACGACGCCGGCCTTCACGCCGCCGGACTAGTAGTCCTGGAACTCCGAGGGCAGGACGGCATCGACCGCGAACCCGAACGCGAACAGCGCGAGGTACAGCACGATGGTGCCGGCGCCGATGACGACCGCGGCGAGCGCCAGCCCGCGGCCGTCCTGCCCGGTGCGCTTCGTCTCGTTCATGGCCATGACGCCCAGGACGATCCCGACGATCGACGGGACGAAGCACAGGCACAGCACGAAGCCGGCCACGGAGCTGACCATCGCGCCGATGGCCTTGCCGTTGGTGCCGGGCGGCTTGAGCGGCTGGTACGGGTCGTAGAACGGCCCAGGTCCGTAGCCGTTGGGGTCGTAAGGGTTGGGTCCGTAGGGCGGCGCGCCCGGCCCGTAGGACGGGCCGCCGGGGTACGGCGGCGGTGGCGGGAAGGCGCCGGGCGGCGGATAGCCGGGCGGTCCAGGCGGCGGTGGCGGGTAGCCGCCCGACGGCACCGGCGGCGGTAACTCGGCGCCGGGGTAGTCGACCGGGGCGAACGGGTCCTGGTGCGGGGACGGGGGATCGGCCCGTTGGCCGGGCTGCTCGGCGTGCGGCTCGCCGGCCGGGCGGCCGGTGTCGTCGGCGGTCACCAGCTGGCCGAGGAGACGAGCAGCAGCATGCTGAGCAACAGCGTGCCCGCGCCGACCGCGATGCCGGCGATGGCGAGTCCGCGCCCGCCCTCGCCGCTCACCTTGATCTGGTTGAGCGCGACGACGCCGAGCACGATGCCGGCGATGGAGCCGATGCCGCACAGCGAGATGATCGACACCACCAGCGACGTGATCGCCAGGACGTTGGTCTTGCGGGCCGGCGGTCCGTAGCCCGGGTAACCCGGTACGCCGTACACCGGCGGGCCGTATCCCTGGTTGGTGAAGCCGGGTTGGCCATACCCCGGTTGTCCGTAGCCGGGCTGGCCGTATCCCTGGTGTCCGTAGCCGGGTTGGCCGAAGCCCTGCTGCCCATACCCCTGCTGTCCGACGCCGGGTAGGTAGCCCGCGGGGGGCGGCGGGTAGCCCGAGGACGGGTCATACGGCGGGGGCGGCGGATACCCGGTGCCCGCGTCGTACTGCGGCGGCTGCCCCGCCTCGGCCTGGGGAGGCTGCGGCGGCTGGTAGGGCGGATCGTAGGACGGCGATGGGTAAGACGACGATGGGTAGGACGACGATGCGTACGCCGGGGGAGCCTCGTCGGCTTCGCCCCGGTCACCGCTACCGGCGTTCTCGATGGACGGTGCCTCGTACCCGCCGGACGCCGGTTCCGAGCCGCTGGTCCCGGACTCCGGGGACGATGACTGGCCGGCGTCTGAGCCCTCATTCGTCATGTCACGAACCTAGCGCACGGCCTGATCGGGAGTGCTCGACTCGATTCCGGGGCACGATGGTCGGTGTCGGTGCGTTGTTCAAGAGGATGCCGTCCACGGGGATGCCCATACGAGAGTCGGAGGAGAAAGCCATGACCAGCCCACTTCAACCTGGACCCAAGCCGGGACGAGGGGGTCCGGCCGGGTTGCCCACGCCGCCGCGGGGGTGGCCGATCGGTTCGTATCCCACCTACGCCGAGGCGCAGCGGGCCGTCGACTACCTGTCCGATCAGCAGTTCCCCGTGCAGCAGGTGACGATCGTCGGGGTGGATTTGATGCAGGTCGAACGGGTCACCGGACGCCTCACCTGGCCCCGCGTACTGGCCGGCGGCGCGCTGACCGGCGCATGGCTCGGCCTCTTCATCGGCCTGGTGCTGGGCTTCTTCAGCCCCAGCCCGTGGGGATCGCTGATCGCCGGCCTCGTCGCCGGCGTGTTCTTCGGTCTGATCACCTCCGGCCTGCAGTATGCGATGGCGCGCGGCACAAGGGATTTCAGCTCGACCATGCAGTTGGTCGCCGGACGCTACGACGTGCTGTGCGACCCGCAGAGCGCCGAGCAGGGCCGGGATCTGCTGGGCCGCTTGGCCATCTGACCCCGTCGGCGAGCGTGACCCCCGCGACGCGCCACCGGGGATGCGCATCGCCGGATACGCACTCGGTGCCGCCCGGTGCCCGCGGGCAGGTCACGATCCGACGCCGATATCCGCCGCGCGCGGCGGGGAGTGTTGCACATCACGCGTAGATCGTCCTACGGTTCGTGCGCGGGAGGTTCCCGCCTGGCGATCCGGACGGGAGACTGGTCGTGCGCGCTCGGCGGCTGTGCGCTGCGGCGGTGGCTGCGATGACGGCGACGCTGACCGCGTCGCTGACCACGGCATGCAGCTCCGGCGGCGGCGGAATCGTCATCAACTACTACACGCCGGCCAGCGAGATGGCCACGTTCACCGCGGTGTCCAAGCGGTGCAACGAGCAGCTCGGCGGCCGCTTCACCATCCAGCAGATCAGCCTGCCAAAGGAGGCCGACGCGCAGCGGCTGCAGTTGGCGCGACGGCTCACCGGCAACGACAAGACCCTCGACGTGATGGCGCTCGACGTCGTGTGGACCGCGGAGTTCGCCGAAGCGGGCTGGGCGCTGCCGCTGTCGGAGGACCCGGCCGGCGAGGCCGAGGCCGACGCGACGTCGAACACGCTTGCCGGACCGCTGGAGACCGCGCGGTGGCAGGACCGGCTGTACGCCGCGCCGATCACCACCAACACCCAGTTGCTCTGGTACCGCGCCGATCTGGTGCCCGACCCCCCGTCGGACTGGGACGGCATGGTGGCCGAAGCGACCCGGCTGCACGCCGCCGGGCAGCCGAGTTGGATTGCGCTGCAGGCGAAGCAGTACGAGGGCCTGATGGTGTGGTTCAACACGCTGCTGGAGAGTGCCGGCGGGCGGGTGCTGTCCGACGACGGCAAGACCGTGACGCTCACCGACACCCCCGAGCACCGCGCCGCCACGGTCAAGGCGCTGCAGATCATCAAGTCGGTTGCCACCGCGCCGGGCGCCGACCCCTCGATCACGCAGACCGACGAGGGCACCGCGCGGCTCGCGCTCGAGCAGGGCAAGGCCGCGCTCGAGGTGAACTGGCCCTTCGTGCTGCCCTCGATGCTGGAGAACGCCGTCAAGGGCGGCGTCGGCTTCCTGCCGCTGAACCAACGGCCCGACCTCGCCGACACCATCAACGACGCGGGCACCTTCTCGCCGAGCGACGAGCAGTTCACCGCCGCTTACGAGGCCAGCCGCGAGGTGTTCGGCTTCGCCAACTATCCGGGCGTGGTCCCCGGCCAGCCGGCGAAGGTGACCCTCGGCGGGCTGAACCTCGCGGTCGGGCGGAACACCCAGCACAAGCGGGAGGCGTTCGAGGCCATCCGCTGCCTGCGCAATGTCGAGAACCAGCGCTACACCTCGGTCGAGGGTGGCCTGCCCGCCGTCCGTGCCTCGCTCTACGACGATCCGGCGTTCCAGGCGAAGTACCCGCAGTACGCCATCATCCGCGAGCAGCTGACCAACGCCGCCGTCCGCCCGGCCACCCCGGTGTATCAGGCCGTCAGCACCCGCATCACCGCGACGCTCGCGCCGATCACCGACATCGATCCCGAGCGCACTGCCGACGACCTCGCCGAGCAGGTGCAGAAGGCCATCGACGGCAAGGGGCTGATCCCGTGACCGCGACCGTCGAGAACCCGCGTGATCGCGGCGCCGCCGCCGCTGCCGCCGACACCGACGACGAGAGATCCGAACGGCGCCTGGCGTTCTGGCTCGTCAGCCCCGCCGTGGTGCTGATGCTCGCGGTCACCGCCTATCCGATCGCCTACGCGGTGTGGCTGAGCCTGCAGCGCTACAACCTCGCCGCCCCCGACGACACCGAGTTCGTCGGGCTGGGCAACTACGCCACGATCCTCACCGACCGGTACTGGTGGACCGCGTTCGCCGTGACGCTCGGCATCACGGTGGTGTCGGTCGCCATCGAGTTCGTCCTCGGCATGGCGCTCGCACTCGTCATGCACCGCACCATCTTCGGCAGGGGCGTCGTCCGCACGGCCGTCCTGGTCCCGTACGGCATCGTCACCGTCGCCGCCTCCTACAGCTGGTACTACGCGTGGACGCCGGGCACGGGATATCTCGCGAACCTGCTGCCGGAGGGCTCGGCGCCGCTCACCGAGCAGCTGCCGTCGCTGGCCATCGTGGTGCTGGCCGAGGTGTGGAAGACGACGCCGTTCATGGCGCTGCTGCTGCTGGCCGGTCTGGCGCTGGTGCCGCAGGACCTCCTCAACGCCGCGCAGGTCGACGGCGCCGGAGCGTGGCACCGGCTGGTCCGGGTGATCCTGCCGATGATCAAGCCGGCAATCCTGGTGGCGCTGCTGTTCCGCACGCTCGACGCGTTCCGCATCTTCGACAACATCTACGTCCTGACCGCGGGGTCCAACGACACCGGCTCGGTGTCGATCCTGGGCTACGACAACCTGTTCAAGGCGTTCAACCTCGGGCTCGGTTCGGCGATCAGCGTGCTGGTCTTCCTGTGCGTGGCCATCATCGCGTTCATCTTCATCAGGATCTTCGGGGCGGCGGCGCCGGGAGCCGACCAGGAGGGACGCTGATGGACGAGCACGTCAGCACGCAGCGCCGCGCCGGCTGGGCCGTCATCAACGTCCTGGTCGTGCTGTATGCGCTGTTCCCGGTGCTGTGGATCCTGTCGTTGTCGTTGAAGCCGACGTCGAGCGTGAAGGACGGCAAGCTCGTCCCGGCGGAGGTGACGTTCGACAACTACAAGGCGATCTTCTCCGGCAACGTCTTCTCCTCGGCGCTGGTCAACTCGATCGGCATCGGCCTCATCACCACGGCCATCGCCGTACTGATCGGCGGCATGGCCGCCTATGCCATTGCGCGGCTGACGTTTCCGGGCAAGAAGCTCCTCGTCGGCGTCGCCCTGCTGATCGCCATGTTCCCGCAGATCTCGCTCGTCACGCCGATCTTCAACATCGAGCGCCGCATCGGTCTGTTCGACACCTGGCCCGGGCTGATCATCCCCTACATCACGTTCGCGCTGCCGCTGGCGATCTACACGATGTCGGCGTTCTTCAAAGAGATCCCGTGGGATCTGGAGAAGGCCGCCAAGATGGACGGCGCGACGCCCGCGCAGGCGTTCCGCAAGGTGATCGCCCCGCTGGCGACGCCGGGCATCGTCACCGCCGCCATCCTGGTGTTCATCTTCGCCTGGAACGACCTGCTGCTGGCGCTGTCGCTGACGGCGACCGAGCGGGCGATCACCGCGCCGGTGGCGATCGCGAACTTCACCGGCAGCTCGCAGTTCGAGGAACCCACCGGGTCGATCGCGGCCGGCGCCATGGTGATCACCGTGCCGATCATCGTGTTCGTCCTCATCTTCCAACGACGTATCGTCGCAGGCCTCACGTCCGGCGCGGTGAAGGGATAGGCAGGAGCCACATGGCCGAAATCGTCTTGGACCACGTCACCAAGAGCTATCCGAACGGCGCGACGGCGGTCAGGGACCTGTCGCTCTCCATCGCCGACGGCGAGTTCATCATCCTGGTCGGGCCGTCCGGGTGTGGGAAGTCGACCACCCTCAACATGATCGCCGGGCTGGAGGACATCAGCTCCGGTGAGCTGACCATCGGCGGCGAGCGGGTCAACGAGAAGGCACCGAAGGACCGCGACATCGCGATGGTGTTCCAGTCCTACGCGCTCTACCCGCACATGACCGTGCGGCAGAACATCGCGTTCCCGCTGACGCTGGCCAAGGTGAGCAAGGCCGATGTCGCCGCCAAGGTGGAGGAAACCGCGAAGATCCTCGACCTCACCGAGCTGCTGGACCGCAAGCCGGCCCAGCTGTCCGGCGGTCAGCGCCAGCGCGTGGCGATGGGGCGCGCGATCGTCCGCAACCCCAAGGCCTTCCTCATGGACGAGCCGCTGAGCAACCTCGACGCGAAGCTGCGCGTGCAGATGCGCTCGGAGATCGCCAAGCTGCAGAACCGGTTGGGCACCACCACGATCTACGTCACGCACGACCAGACCGAGGCCATGACGCTCGGCGATCGCGTGGTCGTGATGCTGGCCGGCGTTGCCCAGCAGATCGGCACGCCGGAGGAACTCTACGAGCGGCCGGCGAACCTGTTCGTGGCCGGCTTCATCGGGTCGCCGGCGATGAATTTCTTCCCCGCGACACGCACGGACGTCGGCGTGCGCCTGCCGTTCGGCGAGGTGACGCTGAGCCAGGAGGCGACCGACGTTCTGAACCAGCACCCCACGCCACGCAACGTCATCGCCGGCATCCGCCCAGAGCACCTCGACGACGCGGCGCTCATCGACTCCTACGCGCGGATCCGGGGCCTGACGTTCCAGGTGACGGTCGATCTGGTCGAGTCGCTCGGCGCGGAGAAGTACGTGCACTTCTCCTCCGAGGGCGACGGGGCGCAGGCGAGCCAGCTGGCCGAACTGGCCGCCGAATCGAGCGTCGGCGTCAACGAATTCGTGGCGCGGGTGTCCACCGAGTCGAGGCTGTCGGCGGGTCAGACCGCCGAGCTGGTCTTCGACACATCGCGGCTGGTGCTGTTCGACGCCGACTCCGGCGTCAACCTGTCGATACCGCCGGCCGGGTGAGCGACGTCCTGACGGCGGTCCGCGCCCGCCTCGACGGACACTTCACCGCCGCCGGCGTCAGCGACGAGCCCGTGACGGCGAGCGTGACGTTCCTCGGTGCCGAGCCGATGGAGGTGCTGCGCTACGGTCCCGACGGCGACGGTGTGCTGCACTACGTCTCGCTGGGCTGCTCGCGGCACCCGATGCTCGATCCGACGGAGTTCGTCGTCGACGCGTCGGACGGGCCACGGGCGGAGGTGGCGGTGGCGCTGCGCGGGCCGACGCCCCCGGGGCTGGCCCGGTCGATCGCGGTGCTGGCGTCGACGCCCGCCGTGGAGGGGTTGATCCTGGTGCCCGATGCGCTGGTGGACCTCGAGACGCCGCTGTGGGAGGGCGCGCCGTTCACCGCGATGTTGTTGAGCGAGAGCGACATCGCGGACGTCGAGCTGCCGGGTGCGCAGCAGCCGGTGCGGCTGTTGCGGGCCACGCCGATCACCCCGACCGAGGCCGCGTGGGTGCGGTTGAAGGGTGCCGAGGCGATGCGGGAAGCGTGGGTGACCGACGGGGTCGACGTCCGGGATCCACGGCGGCGAGCCGCCAATCCGACGTGAGCGGCGAGCCGCCAATCCGACTTGAGCGGCGAGCCGCCAATCCAACTTAGGCGGCGAGCCGCCAATCCGACGTGAGCGGCGAGCCGCCAATTCAACTTGAGCGGCGGGCTCAGGCCTGCAGCACGTCGTCGAGCCAGTTGAAGACGACTTCGTCCTTGTACGCCAATGCGCCGGACTGGCAGTGGTTCTCGGCGCCGTCCGCGGCGGTGAAGCGGGCGAAGGTCTTTGGTGCGGTGAGGGCGTCGTAGACGCGTTCCGGCTGCCCACGGAAGAACTGGTCGCCGTCGGCCTCCATCACCAGCGTGGGGCAGGTGATCCGGCCGACGACGTCGTCGTCGTCCAGCGTCATCTTCGCACTCTCGACGGTCAGGGCGTACGGCGACGGCACGCCGAAGCTGAAGGTGCCCTGGGTGAAGGTCCACCGCACCTGCGTGTCGGCCGCCATCGCCTCACCGACGATCCGGTCGTAGGTCGCGGCGTCTCCGGCCTCGAAGGCCGCCTTCGCCTCGGGGGAGAGGATGCCCCAGATGCTGTCGACGAGACTCCATACGCCGTCGAAGAGGATGGCCGCGGCGAACCTCGGCTCGAAGACCACCGCGCGGGCGGCGAGGTACCCGCCGAGGCTCATGCCCTGCAACGCCAGTCGATCGCCGTCGACGTCCGGACGGGAGAGGACGTAGTCGACGGCCGGGGTCACGACCTTCTCCCAGTCGTGCCGGAAGTACAGCTTCTGCTCCCGCAGCGGCATGCCCTGACCCGGGCCGTCGAAGGTCAGGCAGTTGTAGCCGCGCCGGACCGCTGCCGCAGCGCCGAAGTAGTAGAGCTCCTCGACACTCGAGTCGTACCCGCCGTGGAAGACGAGGGTGGGGCGGGGCTCGTCGGATGCGTCGGGCTTGTAGAAGTAGCCCGGCAACGTCGTTCCCTTGTAGGGGATCTCGACCGGCTCCCAGGTCGGTCCCATCAGCTCGGCGGCCTTCGCGTACGCCTGCTGCGATGCCGTGGCGTCGGCCAGTATGCGCGGGTCATCCGGGTCGCCGTGCAGATAGAACTCCGACATCCGGAAGTACGTCGACGCACGGAGCAGGGCCTCCCGGGCACTGACGAGGTGGCCGCCGGCCAGGTACTGCTCGGCACGGCCGAGGACGCGTTCGCCGCGGCGGTGCCAGCCCCGATACTAGCTGTCGAAGTCGCCCTCGGCGATGTCGTCCACCGTCGCCATCAGCTCGGCGATGTCGGCACCGCCGTAGTACGTGAAACCCAGGTTGCGGACGAGTTCGAACGCGAACGAGTCGTCGCGGAAGCCAACCTTCATCGAGTTCCTCCTTCGTCCAGACCGCGGTGGGTGCGACGGCGCGGTCCTCCAATCGACCGCTATGCACTGCACTGTACAGTGCAACACCGAGGCCGTCGAGGACATTGCTGGTGAGGGGGACTCAGTCGCTCAGAGCCAGCCGTTGTGCCGGAACGTGCGGTGGAGGAAGTAGCAGACGCTCACCATGACGAGGACGACGGCGGGATAGCCGAAGCGCCAATGCAATTCGGGCATGTCATCGAAGTTCATGCCGTAGATGCCCGCGAGCATGGTGGGGACGGCAGCGATGGCGACCCATGCGGAGATCTTGCGCATGTCGACGTTCTGCTGCATCGACACCTTGCCGACCGCGGCCTGCACCAGTGAACTGAGGACCTCGTCGTAGCTCGCGATGCGGTCGGCGGCCTGGGTGTTGTGGTCGAGGACGTCGCGCATGTAGCGGCGGACCTCCTTGGAGATGAGGTCGTTGTGGTCGCTGCCGAGGCGCTGCAGGGCCATGGTCAGCGGGGTGATCGCGCGGCGCATCTCGACGACCTCGCGCTTGAGCATGTAGATGTGCTCGATGTCGGTGGTGCTGTGGGGGGAGAACACGTTCTCCTCCATCGCGTCGATGTCGGTCTCCACCAGATCGGTGACGTCCAGGTAGGAGTCGACCACGTGATCGGCGATCGCATGCATCACGGCGTACGGGCCCAGCTTGCAGTTGGCCGGCGCCGAGTCCATGTGCTTGCGGACCCCCGCGAGCCCGCCGTGGTCGCCGTGTCGAACGGTGACGACGAAGTCGTGGCCGACGAAGATCATGATCTCGCCGGTCTCGACGATCTCGCGGGCCTTGGCCACCGATTCGTGTTCGACGTAGGTGACGGTCTTGAGCACCATGAACAGCGTCTCGTCGTAGCGCTCGAGCTTGGGGCGCTGGTGGGCGTGCACGGCGTCCTCGACGGCCAGCTCGTGCAGACCGAAGACGTCGGCGACGGCCTGCATCTGGTGCTCGTCGGGTTCGTGCAGACCGATCCACACGAAGGCCGGCACACCGTCTGCCTCGAGTTCGCGGACCTTGGCCACGGCAGCCGCATGGGTGTACTTGCCGGCCAGCCGGGACCCGTCGGCGTACACGCCGCAGTCGACCATGGCCCGTGCGACGGGGACGTGAATGGAGGAGGCGTCGGGACCGTCCGTCCGGCGGCCGGTGGGCCGCAGCTTCGACGGTTGCAGGGCACGGAGTGACGGCATGCGCGGCCTCCCGGACTCGGCGGCGGAGATGGGCCGGTGGCAGCCCGAAACGACTGCTCAGATGGTACGCGCCCTGCCTGGCAGGCACCTGCTCGCGACGCGACGGCCCGGGCGGGCAGGGCTGCGGTGTGCGCTACGGTGCATCGCGTGGCGGAAAGCACGGTGGCGCGCACGCCTGGCGACGCCGAGCGCCGTGGCCGCCACGGACGTCCGTGGGTGCACGGGCTGGCGGTGGCGGCGGCGGCCCTGCTGATCGCCGGCTGCGGTGACGCATCGTCGGCGCCGCCGTCGATCCCGGTCGGCGCGTCGAGCGATCCCGAGTCGGTGCTGTTGGCCGAGTTGTACGCCGCGGCGCTGCGCTACTACGGCAACGCCGCCCACGTCGCCGTGACCGCCGACCCGGTCGCCGGGCTCGACTCGGGGGAGGTGCGGGTGTCTCCGGGGCTGACCGGACGGCTGCTGGCCCGGTTCGACCCGCAGTCGACGGCGCGGGCGCCCGAGCAGGTGTACCGGTCGATGCTCGCGGCGCTACCGGAGGGCCTCGCCGCCGGGGACTACGCGCAGTCGGCCGATGACGAGCCCGCCGTCGCGGTGACGGAACGGACGGCTGCCGCCTGGGGTGGCCGTGACGTCACGGCGCTGGCCCGCACCTGCGGCCGGCCGGTGGCCGGTGCCGTCGCGGGATCCGCGACGCCCGCGGTGGTGGGCTCGTGCCCGCTGCCGCAGCCGCGCGAGTTCCGGGACCCAGGGCCGCTGTTCGACGCACTGCGCAGCGATCGGATCGAGCTGGCGTGGACGTCGACGGCGGCACCCGACGTGCCGGACTGGGCGGTGGTGCTCACCGACGAGACGGGGCTGATCCGCGCGGAGAACGTCGTGCCGCTCTACCGGCGCAACGAGCTGACCGAGTCGCAGGTGCTCGCACTCAACCAGATCGCCGGGGAACTGGACACCGGCGCGCTCGCGGACATGCTGCGCCAGATCGACGACGAGGGCAAGGACCCGGCGGCGCTGGCCGACGACTGGCTGTCGTCGCACCCACTGGGCCACTGAGCCCCCCCGGGCACGCGGGCGTCAGTGCGTGTTCGGCAACGCCTTGGCGATCACGCCGGAGAAGAGTCGCTGGTAGCCCGAGCCGGTGAGGCGCACGATGGCGTCGAGTGCCTTCGCGTCGTTGCCGATGAGGACGCGGGCCTTGTTCTTGCGGACGCCGTCGAGGATCACCTGGGCGGCCTTCTCCGGTGACGTGCTGGCCAGCTTCTTGTCGAACGTCTTCGCGAGTGCCTCGACGTCGATGCCCTCGGCGGCGCTCATGTTGCGCGCGATGCCGGTCTTGATGCCGCCGGGATGCACGGTGGTGACCTTGACCGGACGCTTGGCCTGGGCCATCTCCTGGCGCAGCGCCTCGGTGAAGCCGCGGACGGCGAACTTCGCCGCGTTGTAGGCCGCCTGGCCGGGCACCGAGAACAGGCCGAACACGCTGGAGACGTTGACGACGTGTCCGTCGCCGGACTCGATCAGGTGCGGCAGGAACGCCTTGGTGCCGTTGACGACGCCCCAGAAGTCGACGTCCATGACGCGTTCGATGTCCTTGTAACTGCTGACCTCGACGTCGCCGGCGAAGGCGATGCCCGCGTTGTTGTAGATCTGGTTGACCTTGCCGAAGTGTGCCTTGACCTCGTCGGCGTACAGCTCGAAGGCCTCGCGCTCGGTGACGTCGAGGCGGTCGGCCTTGACCGGCGCGCCGATCGACCTGATGCGCTCCTCGGTGACGGCGAGTCCCTCGGTGTTCACGTCGCTGATGGCGACCTTGGCGCCGGATCGCGCCAGCTCGATCGCCAGCGCCCGACCGATGCCCGAACCCGCGCCGGTGATGACGGCGACCTTGCCCGCGAAGCCCTCCATGGCCACTCCTCTATTCGACTCGTGTGCACTTTAGCCGGTACCGCGGGTACCGCCGGGCGGCGGGGGTAACGCATCCGGGGCAGACCGCGAAGAACCCACCATGACACGTCTTCGCACCGCGACCGTCGCCTCGCTGGCCCTCAGCGCCGGCATCTTCGGCGCCGCCACGCTCGGCATGGCACCGGCCCAGGCCGACCCGGGCGTCGATCCCTTCGTCGCGGCGCTGGGCACGGCCGGTCTCGGCGGCATCGACCCGGCAACCGCCGTCTCGGTCGGTCAGTCGGTATGCCCGATGCTCGCCGAGCCCGGCCAGCAGGCCGCCGACGTGGCGGGGAGGGTCGCCGACACCCTGGGCAGGCCGCTCGGCCCGGCCACGATGTTCACCGGCCTGGCCATCAAGATGTTCTGCCCCGGCGCGGTCGCCTCGCTGGCCGGTGGCAACTCGCCCATCCCGCTCGGCCTGCTCGGTCTGTAGCGACACGGATTTCTGCGTGAGGGTCGTCTGACCCGGCAGGCTGGCGGCCCTCACGCAGTATCAGTCCCGGCGCTACAGCGGCGCGCTGAGTTCCAGGTTGATGCCGTCGGGATCCTCGAACGAGAGGATCGCGATGCCGAAGTCCTCGAGTCGCGTCACCTCGCCGTGCTCCACGCCGGCATCGGCCAGTCGCTCGGCGACGGCGTCGAGTTGGTCGACCGACGGCACCGCGAAGCTGATGTGGTCGAGTCCCACCCGCGTCGAATCGAACCGGTCGCTCGCGTCGGCCACCGGACGCAGCCCGAACAGGATGCCGTTGGTCTGGAAGACCACGCCGCCGTACAGCCGGGCGGGGTCGTTGCGCACCGCGGGATCGTCCGGATCGCCGGGCGACTCGGCCGCCACCGCGAAGCCGAGGACCTCCTCGTAGAACGCCCGCGACCTCGCGAGGTCGGTCACGGTGATGCGGACGTGGTGCAGCCCGGTGCTGTCGATGAGTGCCATGCGTCGTGAATACCCCGCACGGCACGACCGCGGCCGACCGGGGGTGTGACCGTCGCATGACGGCCACACCCGACGATCAGGCGAACGCCTCGTCGATGATCTCCTGCTGCTCCACGGCATGCACCTTCGAGCTGCCCGACGACGGGGCCGACATGGCGCGGCGCGAGATGCGCTTGATCCCGGTCAGCTTGTCCGGCAACGACTCCGGCATCGTCAGGCCGAACGTCGGCCACGCACCCTGGTTGGCCGGCTCCTCCTGCACCCAGCAGAACTGCTCGGCGTTGGGGTACTCGTCCAGCGTCGCGGCGAGACGGCGCTTCGGCAGCGGGTAGAGCTGCTCGACGCGCACGATCGCCACGTCCTCGCGCTTCTCCTTGGCCTTGCGGGCCGCCAGCTCGTAATAGATCTTGCCGCTGGTCAACAGCACGCGCTTCACCTTCGACCGGTCGCCGTCACCGTCGGTGTACGTCGGCTCCTCGAGGATCGAGCGGAACTTCTGCTCGGTGAAGTCGCGGATGTCGCTGACCGCCGCCTTGTTGCGCAGCATCGACTTCGGCGTGAACACGATGAGCGGCCGGTGGATGCCGTCCAGGCCGTGCCGGCGCAGCAGGTGGAAGTAGTTGGCCGGCGTCGACGGCATGGCCACCGTCATCGACCCCTCCGCACACACCTGCAGGAACCGCTCGATGCGGCCCGAGGTGTGGTCGGGGCCCTGGCCCTCGTGACCGTGCGGCAGCAGCAGAACGACGTCGGACAGCTGGCCCCACTTCGCCTCACCGGAGCTGATGAACTCGTCGATGATCGACTGCGCGCCGTTGACGAAGTCGCCGAACTGCGCCTCCCACAGCACCATGGCGTCGGGGTTGCCGACGGAGTAGCCGTACTCGAAGCCGACGGCCGCGTACTCCGACAGCGCCGAGTCGTACACCATGAACTTGCCACCCGACGGCGTGCCGTCGGTGTTGGTGGCCAGCAGCTGCAGCGGCGTGAACTCCGCACCGGTCTTGCGGTCGATGATCACCGAGTGGCGCTGGGTGAAGGTGCCGCGGCGGGTGTCCTGGCCGCTCAACCGCACCAGCTTGCCTTCGGACACCAGCGTGCCGAGGGCGAGCAGTTCGCCGAACGCCCAGTCCACCTTGCCCTCGTAGGCCATCTCGCGGCGCTTCTCCAGCACCGGCTTGACGCGCGGGTGCACCGTGAAGTCGTCGGGGAAGGACAGGTGCGCGTCGCCGATGCGGGCCAGCAGCGACTTGTCGACGGCGGTCGAAAGACCCTGCGGCGTCACCTGATCCGACTCGACGGACTCACTGGGCTCGATGTCGTGCTTCTCGAGTTCGCGGACCTCGTTGAAGACCCGCTCGAGCTGGCCCTGGTAGTCGCGCAGTGCGTCCTCGGCCTCCTTCATCGAGATGTCGCCGCGGCCGATCAGCGCCTCGGTGTAGGTCTTGCGGACACCGCGCTTGGTGTCGATGACGTCGTACATGTACGGCTGCGTCATCGACGGGTCGTCGCCCTCGTTGTGCCCGCGGCGGCGGTAGCACAGCATGTCGATGACGACGTCCTTCTTGAACTTCTGCCGGAAGTCGACCGCCAGGCGCGCCACCCACGCGGCCGCTTCCGGGTCGTCGCCGTTCACGTGGAAGATCGGTGCGCCAATCATCTTTGCCACGTCGGTGCAGTACTCGCTGGAGCGCGAGTTGACCGGCGAGGTGGTGAACCCGATCTGGTTGTTGACGACGATGTGGATGGTGCCGCCGGTGCGGTAGCCGCGGAGCAGCGCCAGGTTCAGCGTCTCGGCAACCACGCCCTGCCCGGCGAACGCGGCGTCACCGTGCATCATCAGCGGCACGACGGTGAATCCGTCGGGGCCGTTGCCCTTGTCGATGACGTCCTGCTTGGCGCGCACGATGCCCTCGAGCACCGGGTCCACGGCCTCGAGGTGGCTGGGGTTGGCCACCAGCGAGACCTCGATGTCGTTGTCGCCGAACATCTGCAGGTACGTGCCGCCCGCACCGAGGTGATACTTCACGTCACCGGAGCCGTGCGCCTGGCTCGGGTTCAGGTTGCCCTCGAACTCGCTGAAGATCTGGCTGTACGGCTTGCCGACGATGTTGGCCAGCACGTTGAGCCGGCCGCGGTGCGGCATGCCGATGACGACCTCGTCGAGTCCGTGCTCGGCGGCCTGGTCGATCGCGGCGTCCATCATCGGGATCACCGTCTCGGCACCTTCGAGCGAGAACCGCTTCTGTCCGACGTACTTGGTCTGCAGGAACGTCTCGAACGCCTCGGCGGCGTTGAGCTTGCTCAGGATGTACTTTTGCTCGGCGACCGTCGGCTTCTCGTGCTTGGCCTCGACGCGCTCCTGGATCCAGCGCTGCTGCTCCGGTTCCAGGATGTGGGTGTACTCCACGCCGACGTGGCGGCAGTACGCGTCGCGCAGCACCGACAGCACGTCGCGCAGCTTCTTGTACTGCGCGCCGGCGAAGCCGTCGACCTTGAACTCGCGGTCGAGGTCCCACAGCGTCAGGCCGTGGGTGTTGACGTCGAGGTCGGGGTGGCTGCGGAAGCGTGTCTTGTCCAGCCGCAGCGGGTCGATGTCGGCCATCAGGTGGCCGCGGTTGCGGTACGCCGCGATCAGCTCGATGATCCGGGCGTTCTTGTCGGTGATGGCGTCCGGGTTGTCGGTGCGCCAGCGGACCGGCTCGTACGGGATGCCCAGCTCGCGGAAGATCTCGTCGAAGAAGTCGTCGGACAGCAGCAGCTGGTGGATGGTCCGCAGGAAGTCGCCCGACTCGGCGCCCTGGATGATCCGGTGGTCGTAGGTCGACGTGAGCGTCATCAGCTTGCCGACGCCGACCTCGTTGATGCGCTCCTCGCTGGCGCCCTGGAACTCGGCCGGGTACTCCATGGCGCCGGCGCCGATGATCGCGCCCTGGCCGCGCATCAGGCGCGGCACCGAGTGGACGGTGCCGATGGTGCCCGGGTTGGTCAGCGAGATGGTGACGCCGGCGAAGTCCTCGGCGGTCAGCTTGCCGTCGCGGGCGCGCCGCACGATGTCCTCGTAGGCGGCGATGAACTGGCCGAACCGCATGGTGTCGGCCTTCTTGATCGCCGCGACCACCAGCGAGCGGTTGCCGTCCTTGCCGGGCAGGTCGATCGCCAGGCCGAGGTTGGTGTGCGCGGGCGTGACGACGTTCGGCTTGCCGTCGACCTCGGCGAAGTGCCGATTCATGTTCGGGAAGTTCTTGACCGCCTGCACGATGGCGTAGCCGAGCAGGTGGGTGAAGCTGATCTTGCCGCCGCGCGTGCGCTTGAGGTGGTTGTTGATGACGACGCGGTTGTCGATCATCAGCTTCGCCGGGATGGCCCGCACGCTGGTCGCGGTCGGTACCTCGAGCGAGGCGCTCATGTTCTTGGCGACCGCTGCGGCCGCGCCGCGCAGCACCTGGGTCTGGTCGTCCTCGGCGGCGGCCGCGGCCGGCGCCTTGGGCTTGGCGGGCTCGGGGTTCGCGGCCGTCGACGACGTCGCCGGCTTGGTCGCGGGCGCGGCGGGCTTCGCCTCGGACTTCGCGGCGGGCTTCGCCTCCGGCTTGGCGGCGGGCTTGGCCTCGGACTTGGCGGCGGGCTTCGGCTCGGCGGGCTTGGCGGCCGGCGCGGAGGCGGACGTCGCGGCGGACTTCGAGGCGGGCTTGGAGGCGGACGAGGCGCCGTTGGATCCGGGAGGCGGCGCGGGCGCGGGGGTGGGCGGGGTCTTGGGCTCACCCTTGCCGTTGGCGCTCGAGGAGCGGCTGCCGTTCGCGGTGCCGTTGGCGGTCACCGCCGAGGTGTCGTTCGCCGGTTCCGGTGCGTAGTCGACGAGGAACTCGTGCCAACTCGGGTCCACCGAGGAGGGGTCCTCCCGGAACTTGCGGTACATCTCCTCGACCAGCCATTCGTTCTGTCCGAATGGTGAAGGTGAACTGCTCACGGCAGCTGTCGCCTCGATTCCTTCTGCCCTTGCGAACCGGCACGTGCCCGCTCGCCCGAATGTCTTGCGGTGTGGCCCACCCTTGCGCCATCTCTCAGGCTATCCCTCGGCATCGCGGCGGACCACGGCAACGGCCTTATGGTCGTTGTGTTCGGTGGGTGTCGGTCCGACGGCCGGTCACCGGCGTGCGGTGAACGGTCGCCGACGGACGTCATCGTCATTCCTCGGGAGTCATCCCTCGAGCGCGTTCGGCGGGGTCGGCAGCAGATGCAAGGCGGCCGGCCACCGCGCGGGTGGAGTCCCGAACGCCGTCCGGGCGTTGTCGACGATCTTGCGGCCCATCACGCGGTTGCCGACGCCGCCGACGACGGCCCCCACCCCCACCGGGAGCAGCTTGCCGAAGGCGATGGCGCCGCGCTTGAGCGCGTAGCGCTTGACGAAGTACTTCAGCAGCCGGGAGTTCAGCTGCGACACCGCGGGCAGCGGCAGCGAGGCCGCGCCGTCGGCCAGCCACGCGCCCTTGGTGCGGCCCGGTCCGACGAGGTCGAGCATTGCGCGCCGGCCGTCCTCGCCGACCAGCACCGCGAGCACCAGGGCCTGGCGCCGCTCGCGGTGCTCGGCCGGGATGCCGTGCACCTCCGCCACGGCCAGCACGAACACCGCGGTCGCCTCGAGGAAGACCACGGTCTCGCCGGCGACCGCCGACATCGCCGCCAGTGTCCCGATGCCGGGGAACGCGGCGGCCGACCCGACGGCGGCGCCGCTGGCCATCACCGCGGCGACGTAGTGCTTCTCCAGCTTGGCGACCACGTCGGCGGGGGAGGCGCCGGCATCCTGGTCGCGCAGCCGCTGCACGTAGGCCCGTACGGCGGGCGCCTGCACGCGGGCGCCACGCTCGAGGATCTGCGAGAGCGTCTTCACCGCCAGGCTGGGGTCCTCGGCGGCCGCGCCGGTCTCGTGCTTCTTGCGAGCGAACATCCTTCTCCCCTCCGAGGTGCCCACGAGGAACCTCCAGGCTACGTCGAGGTCGACGCGCGGCGGCGGCACCCGGGTGCCCCGGCGTGAGCGTGGTCACGCCGCGGCCGGTGACCTGCGGGAAGAAATAATCGTTATGCATTGCTAACCACCTTCATGGCAGCATCGCAGCACGTGGACCTCAGGAGCGCCGACGCCGTGACGACCGTCGATCCCGCGCCCGCGACGCCGGGCACCTTGCGCATGATCGTCGTCCTTGGCCTGCTGGTGGCCCTCGGCCCGCTCACCATCGACATGTACCTGCCGGCCCTGCCGCGCATCGGCGAGGAACTCTCGGTGTCCTCCTCGGTGGTACAGCTGACGCTCACCGGCACGCTGGTCGGGCTGGCGTTGGGACAGCTGGTCATCGGTCCGCTGTCGGACTCGCTCGGGCGCAGGCGCCCGCTGATGGCGGGCATCGTGCTGCACATGGTGGCCTCGGTGCTGTGCCTGCTGGCGCCCAACATCGCCGTGCTCGGCGTCGCCCGCGGACTGCAGGGCATGGGGGCGGCCGCGGGCATGGTCGTAGCGATCGCCGTCGTCGGCGACCTCTTCACCGACTCACGGGCCGCGACCGTGATGTCGCGCCTCATGCTGGTGCTCGGCGTCGCCCCGGTGGTGGCGCCGTCGCTGGGCGCCGCGGTACTGCTGCACGGCTCGTGGCACTGGGTGTTCGCGGTGCTGGTCGTGCTCGCCGGCGCGTTGCTGCTGGTGGCGGTGTTCGCGCTACCGGAGACCTTGCCGCCGTCGCACCGCAGGCCGCTGCGGGTGCGCGGCATCGTCACCACCTACGGCCAGCTGCTGCGCGACGCCCGCTTCGTCATCCTGGTGCTCGTCGCCGCGCTGGGCATGTCCGGGCTGTTCGCCTACATCGCCGGTGCGTCGTTCGTCCTGCAGGGCGGATACGGGCTCGATCAGCAGGCCTTTGCGCTGGTCTTCGGTGCCGGCGCAGTGGCGCTGATCGGGGCGACGCAGTTCAACGTCGTGCTGCTGCGCCGCTTCACCCCGCAGCGCATCGTGGTCGGCGCGCTGATCGCGTCGACGGTGGTCGGTGTGGTGTTCGTGGCGCTGGCCGCGGTGGGCGTCGGCGGGCTGGCGGCGTTCGTCGTGCCGGTGTGGCTGATCCTCGCCGCGATGGGCTTCGTCATCCCCAATGCGCCGGCCGTGGCGCTGTCCCGGCACCAGGACGCCGCGGGAACGTCGGCCGCGCTGCTCGGCGCCGCCCAGTTCGGCCTCGGTGCCGCCGTCGCGCCGCTCGTCGGCATCCTCGGCAACGACGAGCTGGCGCTGGCCGTCGTGATGACCGTCGGTGCGGCGGTCGCGCTGGCCGCGTTGCTGGGGTCGCTCGCGACGGGGTCGGACGACGACGACGCCGCGCTGCCCGTGGGTGCGGCGGCCGAACCGGCATGAGCACCGCCGTCGGATGCGGCGGCGACTTGTCGCGATGGGTCGTGGTCCGTAGCGTCGGGCCCGAACCCCTCCTCACCGAGTAAGACCCGATTGACCGTGCGAGCACTTCCCCTCGCGGCCGACGCCGCACCGCCGACCCGACCGGGCCGGGCGCCGGTGGCTGCCCGCCGCCCGGGTGCGGTGACGGGGGACTTGGGATGACGGGGGCCTTCAGATGACGGGGGCCTTGAACACGCTCGCACGGTGGCGGGCGACCGACGCGCGCACCGCCGACCCGTGGCACGCGCTGTGGGCCATGATGGTCGGCTTCTTCATGATCCTGGTCGACGCGACCATCGTCGCGGTCGCCAATCCGTCGATCATGGACGCCCTCGGCGCCGACTACGACGCCGTCATCTGGGTCACCAGCGCCTACCTGCTGGCCTACGCCGTGCCGCTGCTGCTGGCCGGCCGGCTCGGCGACCGGTATGGGCCCAAGACGCTGTACCTGTCGGGCCTGGCGATCTTCACGGCGGCGTCGCTGTGGTGCGGGCTGGCGGGCAGCATCGAGATGCTGATCGCCGCGCGCGTCGTGCAGGGCGTCGGCGCCGCGCTGCTCACCCCGCAGACGCTGTCGGCCATCACCCGGCTGTTCCCCGCGCAGCGCCGCGGGGTGGCGCTGAGCATCTGGGGTGCCACCGCGGGCGTCGCCACGCTGGTCGGACCGCTCGCCGGCGGCGTGCTGGTGGGCGGCCTGGGCTGGCAGTGGATCTTCATCGTCAACGTTCCGGTCGGCGTGCTGGGGCTGCTGTTGGCGTGGTGGCTGGTGCCCGCGCTGCCCACCGAGGTCCGCGGCTTCGACGTCCTCGGCGTGCTGCTGTCCGGGCTCGGCATGTTCCTCATCGTGTTCGGCCTGCAGGAGGGCCAGTCGCACGACTGGGCGGTGTGGATCTGGGGCCTCATCGTCCTCGGCCTGGGATTCATGGCGGCCTTCGTCTACTGGCAGTCGGTGCATCCCGGAGAACCGCTGATCCCGCTGCGGATCTTCCGCGACCGCGACTTCAGCGTGTCGACGCTCGGCATCGCGGTGATCGGCTTCGCCGTGACGGCGATGATCCTGCCGGTGATGTTCTACGCCCAGGCGGTGTGCGGGCTGTCGCCCACGCGCGCGGCACTGCTCACCGCACCCATGGCGATCGCATCGGGCGGGTTGGCGCCGGTCGTCGGCAAGCTCGTCGACCGGTACCCGCCGACGCCCATCGTCGGCTTCGGCTTCTCGGCGCTGGCGATCGCGCTGACCTGGTTGTCGGTGGAGATGACGGCCACCACCCCCATCTGGCGTCTGGTGCTGCCGCTGACCCTGATGGGCATCGGCATGGCGTTCATCTGGTCGCCGCTCGCCGCGACCGCCACCCGACACCTGCCCGGTGACCTCGCCGGCGCCGGGTCCGGCGTCTACAACGCCACCCGCCAGGTGGGCGGCGTGCTGGGCAGCGCCGGGATGGCCGCGTTCATGACGGCGCGCCTCAGCGCCGAGATGCCCGGTGCCGGTGAGCGCCCGGCGGGCGGCGAGGGTTCGGTCACCCACCTGCCCGGTTTCCTGCATCCGCCGTTCGCGGCGGCGCTCTCGCAGTCGCTGCTGCTGCCGGCCTTCGTCGCGCTGCTCGGCGTGGTGGCGGCGGTGTTCCTGCGCGGGTCCGCCACGCCGGCCCGCCGCGCCGCCGCTCCGGCGCGCCGTGCCGAGGAGCCGGACTGGTTCCACGACGACGACGAGTACCTGGAGTACGAGGTCGACCACGGTGCCCACGACCATGGCGCGGGCGGTACCGAGCACCACCGCGGCGTGGGCAGGCGCGCGGCCACCGTGGTGGCCGAGCCCGCCGCCGACGACGGCGTGACCGAGCCGCTGCACGCGCACGTCGAGCACCCGCTGCCCGCCCCGGCCGACGAGTGGCACGGCGGACCCGTCGACAGCTGGGAGCACCTCGCGGTAGAGGACCGCCGCGACGCCGAGGCCGCCGACGGGCACGACGACCACCGGCCCGCTGCCGTCCCGCCGCCCGGGGCCGCCGAGGTCACCGACGTGCACCCGCGGATCGACGAGCAGCCCGCCGCACCCGCGTGGCGCAGCATCCTCGACGATCTGCTGGCCGCCGACGACGTCCCGTCGGTCCCGGCGCGAGAACCCGACCCCGCCGCGATCGGCCACGCGCACAACGGCTTTCACGTCGGCGGCTCTCACGTCAACGGCTCTGGTGTCAACGGCTTCCGTGTCGATGGCGCTGGTGTCGACGGCTTCCGCATCGGCGGCGGTGAGCACCGCGACGTCGGCGGCGAGCACCGCGACGTCCCGCCGCCCGCGCGCCGCGGCCGCCACAGCCGCGACGAGACCGCCCGCGACGACGGCGATGCCGGCACCTACGGCAAGCACTCCATGCCCTTCCGAGACGCCTGACGCGTCAGTCGAACAGCACCGCCGGGTTGAGGTAGCCCTCCGGGTCGAAGGCGGCCTTCACCGCGCGCATCGCGGCGACGTCCTCGGCCGAGCGCGACATGCCGAGGTACGCACGCTTGCGGCTGCCCACGCCGTGTTCGGAACTGACGTTGCCGTGATGGTCGGCGATCAGCGCCATCATCGCGGTGTACAGCGCGCGCTCGCCGTCACCGGATAGTGTGCAGCGCACCAGGTTCAGGTGCAGGTTGCCCTCGCCGACGTGGCCGAACAGCACCGGGATCGCGTCGGGCGCGTGCTCGGCGACCAACGCCGCGGCCGACGCCTCGAACGCGGCGATGCGCGACAACGGCAGCGACACGTCGAACTTCAACGGCGGACCGTAGACGCCCAGCACGTCGCCGACGGCTTCGCGGACCGCCCAGAGACGTTGCGCGGCAACGGCGTCGACGCCGACGGCGGGCTCGCCGACGAGATCCGCGTCGGCCAGCGCGGCGGCGAGGCGCTCGGTCTGGTCGGTGTCACCGGCCAGCTCGACGAGTAGCTGCCACGCACCGTCGACGGCCGGCGCGATGCCGAGATGCTCGGCGGTCAGCGTGCTCGCCCGGGCGTCGACCAGCTCGCACGCGGCGATCCCGTCGGCGTCGCGCAGCGCGCGGCCCACCGCCAGCAGGGCGGCGAGGTCGGCGAAACCCGCCACCGCCGTCACCCGGTGCGCCGGGGTGGGGTGCAGCCGGACGTCGACGGCGGTGATCACGCCGAGCGTTCCTTCCGCACCGACGAACAGCGAGATCAGGTCGTACCCGGTGTTGTCGCTGCGGACGTCGCTGTGCCGCCGCACGATCGACCCGTCGGGCAGCGCCACGTCGAGTCCGAGGACCTGCTCGGCCATGTCGCCGTACCGCACGGTGCGCAGACCGCCGGCGTTCGTGGACGCCAGGCCGCCGATGGTGGCGGTGTCGCGCGAGGCGAGATCGACGCCGAAGACCAGCCCGGCGTCGGCGGCCACCCGCTGCAGCGCCGCCGCGGTGACGCCTGCGCCGACGGTCACCCGGCGCTCGACGGCGTCGACGTCGCCGACGAAGGTGAGGCGTTCGGTGGAGAGCAGCACGTCGTCGTGCTCGGGCACCGTGCCGGCCACCAGCGACGTGCGCCCGCCCTGCACGGTCACCCGGGCGCCGCCGTCGCGGCAGGCCACCAGCACCGCGGCGACCTCGGCGTCGGACGCCGGGCGCACCAGCGCCGATGCCCGGCCCCGGTAGCGGCCGGTCCAGTCGACGCAGCGCCCGGCCAGCACGTCCGGGTCGACGCTGACGTGCCGCGCGCCGACGATGCCGGCGAGCCGGTCGACCAGCGCCGCGCTCATCCAGGGATGCCCGACGTCAGCGCCAGGAACGCGCCGAGATCGACCAGGCCGTGCGGCGTCGACGGGAGGTAGTCGGTGAGGGTGGCCGAACGCACGATCACGGCGGCGTACTTCGCCCGGCTGACCGCGACGTTGAGCCGGTTGCGGTTGAGCAGGAACGACACGCCGCGCGGGACGTCGTCGGCCGAGGACGCCGTCATCGACACGAACACGACCGGCGCCTGCCTGCCCTGGAACTTGTCGACCGTGCCGACCTCGACGTCGGCGAGGCCCGCGGCGTCCAGGGCCCGGCGAACCGTCAGCACCTGTGCGTTGTACGGCGTCACCACCAGGACGTCGCGCGCCTCGAGCGGCGCGGTGCCGCGCTCGTCGGTCCACGGGGTGCCGAGCAGCCGCGCGGTCGCATCGACGATCGCGGCGGCCTCCTCGGGACTCTGCGTGGAATTGCCGTCGTGCTCGACGGTCAGGACGCTGACCCCGGGTGCCACGCCCTCGAGCCGCCGGGCGGCGCTGACGTCCTCGTGCGACCGCAGCCGGCCGTCGTAGGACAGCCGCGACACCGGCCCGCACACCGCGGGGTGCATGCGGTAGGAGAGGTCCAGGAAGTACCCGCGCTCGGGCGGCAGCGTGTGGTGGCCGTCGACGAGCCAGCCGAGCGCGGAGTGGTCCACCGGTTCCGGATGCGTGCCCTGACTGACCTGCGGCAGCTGCTGCGGGTCGCCGAGCAGCAGCAGGTTGCGGGCTGCCGACGCGACGGCGACGGTGTTCGCCAGGCTGTACTGCCCGGCCTCCTCGATCACCAGCAGGTCGAGCGACCGGCGCGGGATCTTGGTGTCGCTGGCGAAATCCCAGCCGGTGCCGCCCACCACGCAGCCGGTGCCGTCAGCGGCGTGGTCGGCGATGAATCCGGCGAACTGCGGGTTGGTGATCTCGGTCCAGCCGCTACTCGTGGTGTTGAGCTTCTTGGCGACGCGCGCGCCGTCGACTCCGGCGCGCATCACGTCGCCGAACAGGTTCTCCACCACGGCGTGCGACTGAGCGACGACGCCGACACACCAGCCGTGCCGGTTGACCAGCCGGGCGATCACCCGTGCCGAGGTGAACGTCTTGCCGGTGCCCGGCGGGCCGTGCACCGCGAGGTAGGACCCGTCGAGGTCCAGCAGCGCGGCGGTGACGTCGTCGGCCACGTCGCCGGTGCGGGGGAGCCCGGCGCCGGAGACGGTGCGCGGCGGGTGACGCAGCAGGATGTCGGTCACCGCGTCGGGCGGCAGCGCGGGCAGTCCGGCCGCGACGGCCGACGCGGTCGCTTCGATGGACTGTTGCAGCGGCGTGCTCGGGATGGGAGGTCCCGGCGTCAGGGCGAACGGCAGCTGGTCGAAGACGTCGCCGTCCTTGGGCTGCTTCTCGACGATCACCACCTCGGTGGGCGCGTCGGGATCGTCGCAGCTCACCACGTCGACCAAGCCGAAACCCCGGCGGTCGGGATCGTCGGCGAGCCCGGCCGGCGCGGGCGGGTCGTAGAGCGCGTACATCTGCGCATCGAGTCCGCCGCTGGCCAGCTCGCCGGCCAGCCGCACGTGCCGCCGCGGCTTGCGCGCCCGTGGCGGCTGGTGCCAGTCGGCGACCACCTCGCCGCTCTCGGCGAGGAACACACAGCCATCGTGCGACCACTCCTCCACGGGGCTGTTCACCCGGTCGAAGTGTGCCCACCAGAACGGCTTGTCCTCGCGGCGGTGGTACCCGCGCGCGGCGGCGAGCATGGCGACCGCGGTCTGCTCGGGGGTGCGCTCCTCGGTGGGGTCACCGGCGAAGCGGCACAGGGCGCGGTCGACGTCGTCGGAGACGTCGACGCGGGGGACGGGGGCCTCGCCACCGACCGGCTGCGGGCCGCGCGGCGGCACCTCGGACTCGATGGCGCGCGCCATCAGCCAGTCCCGCAACCGGCGCGTCGAGCGGCAGTCGTAGCGGTTGTAGTCCTCGATCTCCTTGAGCACCACCTGCGCGTCGTCGAGGCGGCCCTCGTCGCGCAGCGCGGTGTACTTCGCGTACTGGGTGATCGAGTCGGCGGCCGTGGTGACCTCGCCGCTGCGCAGCTCGTTGCCCATGTACAGCGGCTCGAGGTACTTGATCGAGTAGCTCTCGGTGCCGACCCGGATGCTCTTGCGCACCAACGGGTAGAGGTCGACCAGCACGCCCGCGCGGAGCAGGTCGTCGACGTCGTCCTCGCCGACGCCGTACCGGCCGGCGAGCCGCAGCAGCGTCGACTTCTCGTAGGCCGCGTAGTGGTACACGTGCATGCCGGGGTAGCGCTTGCGCCGCTTGCGGACCATGGCCAGGAAGTCGGTGAGCGCTTGGCGTTCGCTGGCACGGTCGTGCGCCCAGTACGGGGTGAACTCGTCGTTCACCGTCAGGACGCCCCACAGGTACTCCAGTCCCCACTCGCGGCCGTCGACGGTCCACAGCGGGTCGCCCTCGAAGTCGAAGAACAGGTCACCGCGGTCGGCGTCGGGCAGCACCATGAGCGGCTGGGCGTCGACGACCTCGTAGGGCGGCTTGCCGTCGGTCCGGTCGGCCACCTGCAGGCGGGCCTGCGCCGTCAGCCCCGCCACGGTGCGCGCGGACAGTTCGGGAACCGGGCCGGCCCACTGGGCGAGCGCGTGCACCGTGGTGATGCCGGCGTCGAGCAGCCGGGCGCGCTGGCTCACCCGCATCCCGGCGACCAGCAGCAGGTCGTCGGTGGCACGCACGTTCTCCGTGCATTCCGGGCACCGGAAGCAGGCGCGCACCCCGGCATCGGCCCAGTCCACGGCGGTGCCGCCGGCGAGGTGCGCGTCGAGCAGGCGCTGCAGGGCGTCGCGGCGCGGCAGGTAGACGCTCAGCAGCTCGTCCACCCGGTAGGTGGACACCGCGCCGTCGCCGAGGACGAGGTCCACCTCGTCGGCCACCGGCACGCCGCTGCGGCGCAGCGCGTCGGCGTACGCGGCGAGCTGCAGCAGTGCCTCGACCTTCACCGAGCGGGCCAGCTTGGTGTCGCGCAGCCGGTAGCGCGGCCCGTCGGGACCGTCCTCGAGGATCAGGAAGTCGGCGAACCCGACGAACCGGCCGTCGAACATCGCCGCCTGGTAGATGGCAGGCGCGCGCCGTTCCACGGCGGCGCGGGTGGCCTCGGCGGCGGCCGTCAGCCCGGCGACGGTGTAGGCCGGTCTGCCGATCACCGCGACGTCGGCGTCGAGCGCGCGCACCTCGTCGAGGTGGCGTCGTTCGTGCTCCGCGCCCAGCGACGCGGTGCGGGCCAGCAGGTCGTCGTCCGCCGACACCGCCGGACCCCAGCCGAGCTTCGCGTCGAACGACCGCAGCAGCGCGTACTCGCAGCGTGCGGCCGCTGCGAGATCCGAGGCGCTGTAGACGACGCGACGGTCGTCGGTCAGGAACACGGTGGCCTCACGTGGGTCACTGTAGGCGGGCCCACCGACGTCCCTTCCGCCGAAATGACATTCCCTGCGTGCAAACGCGCGGCGTGAGCGCAGGGAATGTCATTTCGGCGCCAGAAGACGAGTCAGCCGGTGTTGCCGATCAACTCGACGCCGTTGCCGTTCCACCGGAACCGCACGACGCTCTTGAGCGCGCTGCCCTCGGCCGCGTACTGCAGCGCGACGGTGTCGCCGGTGGTGGCGGTCGCGTCGATGCCGTTGAAGCCGTAGGTGTCCGGGACCCCGGTGGGGATGAACTTGCCGAGATGGAACAGCACGGCCCGGGTGTTCGGGTTGGTGGCGTTGGTGTTGGCCTTGATGATCACCGCCGACAGCGGCGCGCACTCGCTGTAGTTGCCGGCGATCGGCTCCGGGCTCCACGGCTGGTTGCTGCGGGGGTCGCGCGGCAGGTCGGAGACGGCCCTGGCGATCTCCGGCGCGGCGAGGTTCACCGCGCACGGGTCGGCGGGCGGTGGCGTCGTCGTGGGGCCGGGAGCGATCGTCGGCTCGGGCGCCGGCGGGGCGCTCGGCGCGGGGGAGGCGGCCGGGACGGTGCCCTCCGGCGTCTTCGACACGGTCGAGTCGCCCGATCCACAGCCGGCGAGCACCAGGGTCAGTCCGAGTGCCGCGAAGACGCACGGCAGCCACGCGATGCACTTCACACCTGGGCACGGTACCCGGGTCCGCCCGGGTGCTGCCGCAGCGTGGCGGCTGGCGGCGGGAGAACACCGTAGACTGACACACCGATGACATCGCCCGAATCGGACGCCCCCGGCGCCGAGACCACCTTCGCCGACCTGCAGATTCGCCCCGAGGTACTGCAGGCGGTCACCGATGTCGGCTACGAGACCCCATCCGCGATCCAGGCCGCCACCATCCCGGCGATGCTGGAGGGTTCCGACGTCGTCGGTCTCGCCCAGACCGGCACCGGCAAGACCGCGGCCTTCGCCATCCCGATCCTGTCCAAGATCGACACCGACAGCCGCACCACCCAGGCCCTCGTGCTGGCCCCGACCCGCGAGCTGGCGCTGCAGGTCGCCGAGGCCTTCGGCCGCTACGGCGCGCACCTGCGGGTCAACGTGCTGCCGGTGTACGGCGGGTCGCCCTACGGCCCCCAGCTGGCCGGGCTGAAGCGCGGCGCGCAGGTGGTCGTCGGCACGCCCGGTCGCGTGATCGACCACCTGGAGAAGGGCAGCCTCGACCTCTCGCACCTGGACTACATGGTGCTCGACGAGGCCGACGAGATGCTGCAGATGGGCTTCGCCGAGGACGTCGAGCGCATCCTCGCCGAGACGCCCGAGTACAAGCAGGTCGCGCTGTTCTCGGCGACCATGCCGCCCGCGATCAAGAAGATCACCAGCAAGTACCTGCACGATCCGGTCGAGGTCACCGTCAAGGCGAAGACCCAGACTGCCGAGAACATCACGCAGCGCTACTACCAGGTGTCCTACCCGCGGAAGATGGACGCGCTCACCCGGCTGCTCGAGGTCGAGCAGGGCGACGCGATGATCGTGTTCGTCCGCACCAAGCAGGCCACCGAGGAGGTCGCCGAGAAGCTGCGGGCCCGCGGGTTCGCCGCGGCCGCCATCAACGGCGACATCGCCCAGGCCGCCCGCGAGCGCACCATCGCGCAGCTCAAGGACGGCTCGATCGACATCCTGGTCGCCACCGACGTCGCGGCCCGCGGTCTCGACGTCGAGCGGATCTCGCACGTCGTCAACTACGACATCCCGCACGACCCGGAGTCCTACGTGCACCGCATCGGGCGCACCGGCCGCGCCGGGCGTTCGGGCACCGCGCTGCTGTTCGTGACCCCGCGTGAGCGGCATCTGCTGAACTCCATCGAGCGCGTGACGCGCAAGAAGATCGTCGAGTCGCAGCTGCCGTCGGTAGACGACGTCAACGCCCAGCGCGTGCAGAAGTTCCGCGACGCGATCACCGAGGGCCTCAACGCACCCGGGATCGACCTGTTCCGCAAGCTGATCGAGGGTTACGAGCGCGACCACGACGTCCCGATGGCCGACATCGCCGCCGCGTTGGCGCTGCAGAGCCACGACGGCGGAGAGTTCCTGATGACGGAGCCGCCGCCGGAGAAGCGCCGCGAACGTCCCGAGCGCACCGGCCGCGACGACGACGGCCCGCCGCGCAAGCGCCGCGAGGTGCGCGACGACCTGGCCACCTACCGCATCTCGGTGGGCAAGCGGCACAAGGTGATGCCGGGCGCCATCGTCGGCGCCATCGCCAACGAGGGCGGGCTGCACCGCAGCGACTTCGGGCACATCTCGATCCGGCTGGACTACTCGCTGGTCGAGTTGCCGGCGAAGCTGAGCAAGCAGACGCTGAAGGCGTTGGAGCACACCAAGATCCAGGGCGTACCGATCAACCTGGCGCCCGACCGGGGGCCCAAGCCGCATCGAGGCAGAAAGCACGAGTGACGTCGCCCCAGCGCCGGGGCGACGCGGCCCCGGCGAGTTCGTCGACCGAGCCCGACGTGGGCGGCCTGGAGTCGGTGAGCACCGGCCGGGTGTCGTCGTTGACGGGCGTCCGCGCGCTCGCCGCGATCCTGGTGGTGCTCACCCACGCCGCGTACACCACCGGGCGCTACACCCACGGCTTCGAGGGTCTGGTCTACTCCCGCATGGAGATCGGAGTGCCGATCTTCTTCGTGCTCTCCGGGTTCCTGCTGTTCGGTCCGTGGGTGCGCGCGGCGGCGCAGGGCCGCGACGCGCCGTCGGTGCGGCGCTACGCCTGGCACCGGGTGCGGCGCATCATGCCCGCCTACGTCGTGACGGTGCTCGCGGCGTACGCGGTGTACCACTTCCGCACGGCCGGACCGAATCCCGGGCACACCTGGGAGGGGCTGTTCCGCAACCTCACGCTGACCCAGATCTACACCGACGACTACCTGTACTCCTATCTGCACCAGGGGCTGACGCAGATGTGGAGCCTCGCCGTGGAGGCCGCGTTCTACGTGGCGCTGCCCTTGCTGGCGTGGGTGCTGCTGGTGGGGCTGTGTCGGCGGCGGTGGCGGCCGGGCCTGCTGCTGGCGGGCCTCGCGGCGCTGGCCCTGGTGACCCCGGCGTGGCTGACGCTGGTGCACCTGACGTCGTTCCTGCCCGACGGCGCACGGCTGTGGTTGCCGACGTACCTGGCGTGGTTCATCGGCGGCATGCTGCTGGCGGTGTGGCGCGAGACCGGTGCCCGCGCCTACGCGGCGATCTGCATCCCGCTGGCGGTCGTCTGCTACGTCATCGCGTCGACGCCGATCGCCGGAGCGCCCACGACGTCGCCCGCCCAGCTCTACGAGGGACTGGCGAAGGCCGCGTTCTACGCCGTGATCGCGACGCTGGTGGTGGCGCCGCTGGCTCTGGGGGACCGGGGCCTGTACGGCCGGGCAATGGCCAGCCGGCCCATGGTGTTCCTCGGCGAGATCTCCTACGAGATCTTCCTGATCCACCTCGTCACCATGGAACTGGTGATGGTCGAGCTGCTGCGCTACCCGATCTACACCGGGTCGACGTGGTGGCTGTTCTTCTGGACCATGGTCGTGTCCGTGCCGCTGGCGTGGCTGCTGCACCGATTCACCCGGGTGCGCACCTGAGCGCCGGTTCTCCCCGCCGAGCCTGCTGTCAGATCGCGTTCTCAGCCGGAATCGCGTTCTGACAGCAGTGTCGGCGCGAGGACCGCGGGCAGCACGAACTGCTGCAGCATCGTGCGCTCGTCGTCGGCGTTGCGGCCGGGGAAGACCAGCAGCGACACCAGCACCCGCACCAGCCAGCGGGCGCGGCGGGCGACGTCGTCGAGATCCAGCGAGGCGAGGAAGGACTCGGTGAGCGCCCCGATGACCTCGGAGCGTTCGGCCATCTCGCCGCCGAGCGGACGCTGCGTGGCGACGAACCACGAGGACAGGGCGGGGCTTTCGCGCACGCTGCGCAGCGCAGTCGTCAGGCCGGCGAGCAACCGCTCGCTGCGGTCGCCGGTGCGCGGGATGCGCTCGGCCAGGTCGGCGAACACCCGGTGGGCTTCGCGGTGCACGTACGCCGCGTACAGCGCGTCGCGGTTCTCGAAGTAGCGGTACAGCGTCGCCCGGGAGCAGCCCGACGCGCGGGCGATGTCGTGCATCCCGACGTTCGCCGCCCCGCGCTCGGTGAACAGCGCCTCGGCGGCGTCGAGGATGGCCTCGGCGGCCACCTCGCCGCGCCGCTCGGCCAGCCAGTCGGCCATCAGCGCACCGTGATCGGCACCGACAGCGGCCGCCGCACGTAGCTCCCGCCGGACCAGACGATCGCGTCCTCGTCGACCGTGAAGTCCGGGATGCGGGCAAGCAGTTCGATCAGGGCGACGCGGGACTGCATGCGTGCCGCGGCGGCGCCGAGGCAGTGGTGCGCGCCGTGACTGAAGGTGAGGATGTTCCGCGGGCGGCGGGTGACGTCGAGTTCGCCTGCGTCGGAACCGAACTGGCGTTCGTCGCGGTTGCCCGAGCCGTACAGCAGCATGACGCGCCGCCCCGCGGGGACGTCGACGTCGCCGATCGTGACATCGCGTGTCGCGGTGCGGCCCAGCATCTGCACCGGCGAGGTCAGCCGCAGCAGTTCCTCCACGGCGTCGCCGATCAACGCGGGGTCGCCGGCCAGCAGCGCCCGCTGATCGGGTCGCTGGTGCAGCAGTTGCACCGCACCGCCGAGCATCCCGGTCGTGGTGTCGTTGCCGCCGGTGACCATGGTGAACGTGAACGCGAGGATCGACAGCAGCCCGGCGAGGTCGCCGTCGACGCCGATCCCGGCGGCGACGAGATGGGAAACCGTGTCGTCCTGCGGGTCGGTGCGGCGCTTCTCCACCAGCGCGGTGAAGTACGCCATCATCTCGCCGAGACCCTCGCCGAGCGTGTCGAGCGCCCCGCCGATCCCGCCCTCGGTCGTGTTCGCCGCGACGATCGCGTCGGTCCACCCGTCGAAGCGGTCCCGGTCGGCCTCCGGCACGCCGAGGTAGTGCGCGACGACCATCGACGGCAGCGGTTTGAACAGCTCGGTCACGACGTCGCCGCCGCCCGCGGCGCGCAGCCGCTCGAGGCGCTCGACGACGAACGCGCGGACCCGGGGTTCGACGGACTCGACCTGGCGCGGCGTGAACCCGCGCGACACCAGCTTGCGGAAGGCGGTGTGCGCCGGCGGGTCCTGCATCACCATCGGCGGGTTGTCGGCGAGCCCGATCAGGTCGAGTTCGCCGTAGTTCACCGTCAGTCCCTCGGCCGACGAGAACGTTCCGTGGTCGCGCGCGGCCGCCCAGATGTCGGCGTGGCGGGACAGGACGTAGTAGTCGTGGTCCGGCCGGTCGGCGGGGACGACGTGGTGCACCGGGTCGTGATCGCGCAGCGCCCGGTACATCGGCCAGGGGTCGGGCCAGGTTTCGGCCGTCGCGAGGGCGAACCGCACCGGCACCTCGTGAGACACATCTGCCGTCATGTCTCATGAGTACGACGTCGAGATCGCCGTGTCAAGGGTGCGTCGTGGCAGCGAAACGGTGCCTAGGCAGTGGCGACACCGCGTTCTGCCGCGGTACGGCGCGCGAACTGCTCGTAGTCGATGGCCGGCCGCGGCAACACCTTCGGCAGGTCAGCGAAATCGCCGGCGGGCAGCCCGTGCACGTCGTAGTACCTCATCATCCGCAGGTACGTGTCCTGGGCGTCGGCCGGCCAGCTCCGGAAACCACGGGCATTCGGTGCGGCTCGGAGCCCGCGAACGATGTGGGGGACGGACCGGAGCCTGGTCGACACCAGTGACTGCACGAGTGCGGGACCGAACGATCCCACGGCCGACAGTGGGTTCGTCAACGACTCCGGGGGCAGCCGAACGGCGGTCATCGGGTGGTCGAGCACTCGGCTCCAGATGCGCGCCATCTCGCGACGGGTGAGTTCGACGGTGGACAGGTCATAGGTCTGGCCGACGTGACCCTCGGGATGGGTCAAGACGTGGGCCGCCGCGGCAGCGATGTCCTCGACGTCGACCAGTCCCATCGGGCTGTCCGGTGAGGTCGGGTACGGGAGCAGCCCCGCACCGAAGAAGTCCCAGAACTCCAGGACGTTCTGCATGTAGTGCGAGGGGCGGAGGATCGTCACGGGCAGCCCGGAATCCCGCAACGCGCGCTCCGCCAACAGTTTCTGGCGGTGGTGGGGGAGTTCGGCGATGTCGGGATGAATCACCGAGTGGAACACGACGTGGTCCAGGTGCTCGGTTCGGGCTGCTGCGATCAATCGTTCGATCACCGGGAGTTCGTCGATGAGCTGGGTCGGAGCAGCGTGATAGATCCGACTCGCTTCGCGGAGTGCCGATTCGAGATCGCCGGGGCGGCGAAGGTCTCCGATCACGACGTCGGTCGCGCCGTCGGCCCGTGATCGTCGTGCTTGGTCCTCGTTCTTCACGAAGGCCCGCACCTGGTGGTGGTCGGCCGCCAGGCCGCGAACCAGCGGACGTCCGACACCGCCCGCTGCACTGGTCACCACGATCATGGTCTGCTCCTCTCGTAGGTCGTGAACGATGTCCTGCCGTCTGAGGTTTGCGTCAACGGACGGGGTCGTCTGAACCCCGCAGCGGCCGCAACGAGCGCGCCAGGACGGGCATGAGTACGCGCCGGGGGACCAGTCGCGCCAGCGCTGCGGCGACCGCATTGCCCGCTCCCGAGACCGCCGACGGGGGAGTGCGGCGGCGATCGAGTGCGCGCAGGCCCGCCGCCGCCACCTGGTCGGCGGTCTGCATCCGGCCCACCGCCGTGGCGGTTTCGCCGATCACGTCGAAGAATTCGGTCCGCGTAGGTCCGGGGGCGAAGGAGAATACCGTGACCCCGTGCTGTCTCGCCTCGTACCACAACGATTGACTGAAGCTGAGGACGAAGGACTTCGCCGCCGCATACACGGCCAGGGAAGGTACTGGTTGATAGGCGGTCGTGCTGCTGATGTTCATGATGGCGCCGTGACGGCGTCGGATCATCTGAGGGAGAAAGGCATGGCAGATGTCGACGACCGCTGCGACGTCGACCGCCAATACCCGCGCGTAGTCGCTCGCGTCGACGTCGAGGAACTGCCCCTGGGTGGCGAAGCCGGCGTTGTTGATGACCAGGTCGATATCGCCGTCGACGAGTTGGCGCAGCCGGCCGCCGGGTGACTCTACGGACAGGTCGAAAGCGATTCGGGTGCAGGAGATCCCGTGATCGGCCTCGAGCCGGTCTGCGAGTGCGTCGAGGCGATCCTGCCGTCGGGCCACCAGGACGAGGTCGCAGCCGCGCTGCGCGAGCGCCCGGGCGAAGGCCTCGCCGATTCCCGAACTGGCCCCGGTGATCAGGGCTCGGGAAGCGTGAAAGGGCTCGACCATCGATACCCCCTTCCGTCGGCGCCGGCGGCTCATCACGTCGTCACCCGGCTGTTGTAACGCGACTATTGCATATCAACTGCAATAAATGCAATGCGCCGTACGATCGGCGGATGGGATCCAAGGCGCGCCGCAGCGACGTCGAGCGCCGCGCCGCCGTCGACCGCGTCCTCGCGGGTGAGCGCGCATCGATCGTGGCGCGGGAGTTGGGAGTGCACCCGGCCACGCTGTACCGGTGGTCTCACGACGCGTCGCACGGCGCTCCGGAGCCGGAACCCGCGGAC
The DNA here is from genome assembly GCF_008329645.1 of Mycolicibacterium grossiae. Lineage (NCBI taxonomy): Bacteria > Bacillati > Actinomycetota > Actinomycetes > Mycobacteriales > Mycobacteriaceae > Mycobacterium > Mycolicibacterium grossiae. Next base: position 5,376,797 of record NZ_CP043474.1, on the reverse strand, counting down.
GTCCGCTTGCTGCACGCCACGCAGTCCCTGCTACGGGATCGCGACTACAGCCAGATCACCGTCGAGGAGGTGGCCCGGTCTTCCGGCGTCGCGTTGCGTACCGCTTTCCATCACTTCGAGAGCAAACGCGACCTCTTCCGGGCTGCGGTCGACGACGCAGCCACGGTCCTGGTCGACGCCATGGGGCAGCGCTATCGAGACGCCCAATGGCCGTCGAATCCGTCACTGCAGTTGAGCCTCTTCCTCCGGTTGTCGGCCGAAGCCATCTATGACACGCCGTCGGCGCACGTCTTGTTCCGCGACCTCGGGGTTCCGAGGTCGGACAGCTTCGCCCTGCGTTGGCATGACACCTTCGAGCAGGCGGTGGCGCGACTGTTGCGCACGTTGGTCGGCGCCGCAGCAATGGATTCCGACATCGACGTCGAGGCAGCAGCTCGTGCCATCACCGGGGCCATGCGTGGAATACATGCCGCAGTCTTCGACGGTGCGGACGCGGCGCAGGCGCTGCGGATCGTCGCTCGGCTCCACCTGACCGTGCTGCCCGACTGAAGCGACCGGTGTGCTTGCTCGCCGCGGAGCCACTGCCTCACGCACGGCACGGCCGGCGTCGATCGGCTGCTCCGTCGCGGCGACTCAGACGGCGGCGAACGCCACGCCCACGAGCCGTTCGGACACCTCCCACAGCCGAGCGGCGTCGGCGGCGTCGCGTGCGGGGCGGTACACCTCCTGCTCCGCGGGCGGCCCGGACAGGTGCCGGAACCCGCGCGGCCCGTAGAAGGCGCCGCTGCGGGCGTCGGGGTGCACGGCCGCGTACAGGGCGGGCAGCAGGCCGCGGTCGACCGTCTGGCTGAGGATGCCGACGCGGGCGAGCGCCCGGATCACCCGGACCGCGGGTGTGTCGCGGGTGCGGCCCAGGTGTGGTTGTGCCGCCAGCAGATTGGTGGCCGTGATGCCGGGATGCGAGACGGTGCTCGTCACGCCCCAGCCGGCCGCCGCGCTGCGCCGGTGCAACTCCAGGCCGAACATCAGGTTGGCGATCTTCGACTGGCTGTAGGCACGGCCCGCGGAGTACGACGTCGTGAAGTCGAGGTCATTCCAATTGATTCCGTTCGACGCCGCCGCGATGCTCGACTGGGTCGTGACGCGGGCGCGGCCCGCCCGCAACAGTGGCAGCAGGCGGGCGGTCAGCGCGAAGTGACCGAGATGGTTGGTGCCCCATTGCAGTTCGAACCCGTCGGCCGTCGTCTGGCGGTGCGGCGGCGTCATGACGCCGGCGTTGTTGACGAGCAGGTGGATGGGCCGGCCCTCGGCGACCAGCTCGCCCGCCAGGTCGGCGATCGACTGTTGCGAGGCCAGGTCGAGGCGGCGCAGCGTGACCGTCGCCCCGGGGGCGGCGCGCGTGATCCGGTCGATGGCGGCGCGGCCCTTGTCGGCATTGCGCACCGGGAGGATCACCTCGGCGCCGGCCGCAGCCAGCCGCCCGGCCAGCCCGAGGCCGATCCCGTCGCTGCCGCCGGTGATGACGGCCAGCCTGCCGTCCAGTGCCGGCACCCAGGTCTCCGGCGTTCCCGTCTCATCCACGCAGATCTCCCGTCGTCGTCGCGTATGAGATCGACGGTGGCAGGCGCGCGGCGACGCCGTCAGGGCCGGATCATCCAGGGATCGGTGGTCCCGGTCAGTGCACCGCGGCCTCGGCGGGCACATCGCGCAGGTACGCCGCCGGATCGGCGCCGAGGGCGGCCAGCTTGGCCTCGCTCGGCGAGCCGGGCGCAGCGGTGAAGACGAGCAGGACGTGCAGCGTCACCGGATCGTGCAGGCTCTGGCACTGCACCTCGAGGCAACCGAGGCGGGGATGGACGATGCGCTTGGTCAGCTCCGGCGCCTGGGTGACGTCGTGGCGGGCCCATAGGTCGGCGAATTCGGCGCTGCGCGCGAGCAGGGAGTCGACGACGTGGGCGGCCTTCGAGCCCGCGCCGTCGCGGGCGTACGCCAGGCGTGCGCCCGCGGTGAAGGAGCGCCCGACCAGCGCGTGATCGGACTCCGGGTACACCCGCCGCGCCGCGGGGTCGGTGAACCACCGGTAGAGGACGCTGCGGGCCAGGCCGGTGTGCACGGTCTCGTCGCCGAGCAGCGCGCGGGCCGCGGGCGTCTGCACCAGCGTCTCGCCGAGGGCGGTCATCACCTGCGCGGGAGTGTCCTGCAGCCGGTCCAGGATCCGCAGCGTGGCCGCGCTGACCTCGTCACCGCTCACCGTGCGGGCCGGGGCGTGGTGGCCGGCGAGCCGGAACAGGTGGTCGCGTTCGTCGAGCGACAACCGCAGCGCGCGGGCGAGCGACGCCAGCACCTCGGTCGACGGCTGCGGCGCGCGGCGCTGCTCCATCCGGCAGTAGTAGTCGGTGGAGATCGAGGCGAGCGCCGCGACCTCCTCGCGACGCAGGCCGACGGTGCGGCGCCGCAGCCCGGCGGGCAGGCCGACGTCCTCGGGGAGGAGCGCCTGGCGGCGGATGCGTAGGAAGTCGGCGAGCTGCCCGGGGTCCATCAGCCCATTGTGGCCCGGCGCGGGCGAACCGGCGGGCCCGAGCGCGACCTCAGCGTCACGCTCGGCGCCGGTGGTGACCCCGGCGTCACGCTCAGCCGGTGTGTCTCAGGGGTGCAGGTTCCACTGCCCGACGTCGCGGGCCATGACGTCGTTGACGTCGACGCGCGCCCCGCCGACCAGCGGGCCGGGGTTCGACGCCGTGTCCACGATGCGCTGGTACAGGACGGCCTGCGGATGGATCTTGGTGCCCGACCACGCCTTCGTCTGCCACGCCCAGCGGTAACCCGGCACGCTCGAGGCCCCGACGACGCCGTCGGCGATCGCCCACTGGCACACGTCGATCCCGCCGTAGACGCCGGTGCGTTGCACGCCGATCACGGAGTTGATCCCGCGGAACCACGGCAGCGCCACGTCGTTCCACGTCTGTCGGCTGATGTCCTCGTCGACCGAGAAGTAGATGGGCGCGCTGCGGCCGCCGCCCGCCGCGGTGTGCAGCTGCCAGCCGGTGCGCGCGTCGGCGACGCCACCGGCTTGGCCGCGGGTGTAGTCCGACGGCGCGGTCCCGCCCGGCTTGCCGTACTGGTAGTTGCTGACGATGACCAGTCCCTGAGCGGACAGCGACTGCGCGTAGGGCAGCGTGATCGGTTTGGCGCCGAACGACGATCCCGGCCGGTCGAGCGACACGTAGTTGACGACGCCCGCGTAGCCGGCGGCCTTGATGTGCTCGGCCGGGATCTGCGTCGCGGCGTAGTCGATCAGCATGGGACCGGCGGCCGCGGCGGTGCCGGGCAACGCCACCGTGCCGAGTCCGGCGAGCGCCGCCGCCCCGGCGGCATAGCGCAACGCGTCGCGACGGGTCACGGGGCGCCGTGGGGCGGGATCGCGCGGCACGTCGTGCATCGCGCGATGGTAACGCCGTGACGGGTGTTACCCGTGGTGCCACGCCCGGGCGCCCCGGGCGCCCCGTCACCGCCCGGCGGGGAGGGCCGCGGTGTCGGCGTCGTCACCCGTCGGGGCCGGCGGCTGCGGCGGTGCCGTCCGCGGCGCGCTGGGCGGCAAGAAGTGGTTGTCGCCCCGCGGATACACCACCTGCGGCCACCAGAACCACCGACCCAGCAGCGTGGCGATCGACGGCATGAGGAACGACCGCACGACGAGCGTGTCGACCAGCAGGCCGATCGCAATCGTCGACCCCATCTGCGCGAGCACCACCAGGTCGCTGCCCAGCATCGCGGCCATGGTCGCCGCGAACACCAGGCCCGCGGAGGTGACCACGCCGCCGGTGCCGGCCATCGACCGGATGATGCCGGTCTTGAGCCCGGCGTGGATCTCCTCGCGGAAGCGGTGCACCAGCAGCAGGTTGTAGTCCGCGCCGACCGCCAGCAGGATGATCACCGACATCAGCATCACCAGCCAGTGGATGTGGATGCCGAACAGGTCCTGCCAGATCAGCACCGAGATGCCGAATGACGCCGCGATCGAGCTGGCCGCCGTGCCGACGATGGTGGCGGCGGCGACCACGCTGCGGGTGAGGATCAGCATGATCATGAAGATGAGCGTCAGCGCAGAGACGACGGCGATCATCAGGTCGTACTTCGCGCCGTCGGCCATGTCCTTGTAGGTCGCGGCGGTGCCGCCGACGAGGATCTTGGCATTCGACAGCGACGTCATCTTGATGGCGTCCTGCGCCGCCTGCCGCTCGGAGTCGACGCGCGAGATGCCCTCCACCGTGGCGGGATCGGACTGGTGCGTGATGAACATCCGCGCACTCTTGCCGTCGGGGGAGAGGAACATCTTCAGGCCGCGCTCGAAGTCGGGGTTGGTGAAGGCCTCCGGTGGCAGGAAGAACAGGTCGTCGTTCTTGGCGGTGTCGAACGCCGCGCCCATCGCGAGCGCGGTGTCGTTCATGGCGCCCATCTGGTCGAGCAACGCCTTCTGCGAATCGTAGGACGCCAGCGTCAGGGCCAGCGTCTGCTTCATGGTCGCGATGGTCTGCGGCAGCAGCGCCGTCAACTTCGGTGCCAGGTCGGCCAGTTGATCGGTGTTGCCCTGTACCGCACCCTGGGCGTCGGTGAGTTCGTTGATGCCGTCGAGTGAATCGAACAGCGACCGCAGCGCCGCGCACATCGGGATGTCGAAGCAGTGCGGTTCCCAGTAGAAGTAGTTGCGCAGCGGGCGGAACTCGTCGTCGAAGTTCGCGATGTTGTCGCGAACCTGCTCGGTGATCGCCAGCAGGTCACGGGACTTCTGTGCCGAATCCTCGGTCAGCTGCGTCTGTTTCAGCGACAGTGCGTACTGCTGCTCCATGATGTCGATGTTGGCCTGCGTCGCGTCGGCCATCTTCTTCATGTTCGCGAGCTGATCGCGCTGGAACGGCAGGTTCTGGTTCTGCACCTGACCGGAGATGCTCGTCTGGAACGGGATCGAGCTGTGCTGGATCGGGATGCCGAGCGGGCGCGTGATGCTCTGCACCATCGCGATGCCCTGACTGTGCATGACGTTGCGGCTGATCGAGTTGAGCACCAGCATGTCGCCGGGATTGCGCATGTCGTGATCGGCTTCGACCATGATGATGTCGGGGTTCATCCGGGCCTGGGTGAAGTGCCGGTCGGCGGCGGCGTACCCGACGTTCACCGGCGCGTCCGCCGGCAGGTAGTAGCGGTCGTTGTAGGCGGGCGTGTACCCGGGGATGGCGACCAGCCCGATCAGCACCACGAACGCGCTGGCCACCATGATCGGCGCAGGCCACCGCACGACGGCGGTACCGACGCGGCGCCAGAACCTGCTGCGCGCGTCGCGCTTGGACTCGAACAGCCCGATCCTGCTGCCCAAGAACAACACCGCCGGTCCGAGGGTCACCGCGGCGGCCACCACCACGACCATGCCGATGGCGACCGGCTCGCCCATGGTGGAGAAGTACGGCAGGCGCGCGAAGGACAGGCAGTAGGTGGCGCCGGCGATCGTCAGACCGGAGCCGATGATCACCGGGGTCACCGAGCGGAAGGTGGTGTGGTAGGCGGTGTCCCGGTCCTCGCCGGCGCTGCGCGCCTCCCGGTAGCGGCCGAACAGGAAGATGCCGTAGTCGGTCGCCGCGGCGATCGCCAGCATGGTGAGGATGTTGCCGGCGAACGTCGTCAACCCGAACGCGCCGTTCTCCGCCAGCACCGAGATGACCCCGCGCGAGGTCAGCAGGCCGATGGCGGTGAGGAAGAGCTGCACCAGCGTCGTCACGATCGAGCGGTAGACGACCAGCAGCATGAACGCGATCGCGACGAGGGTGTACAGCGTGATCTCGCCCAGGCTGGCGTTGCCGATGACGTGCATGTCGTCGGTGAGCGCGGCCGGCCCCGCGACGTAGGCGTGCACGCCCGGTGGTGCGGGGGTGTCGGCGATGACCTTGCGGACCTCGTCGACGCCCTGGTTCGCCAGCGTCTGGCCCTGCTCACCGGCGAGGTTGAGCATGACGTAGGCGGCCTTGCCGTCGGCGCTCTGCGCGCCGGCGGCGGTCAGCGTGTCCCCCCAGAAGTCCTGCAGGTGCTGCACGTGCGAGGGATCGGCGCGCAGCTTGCCGACGATCTGGTCGTAGTACCGGTGCGCGTCCGGGCCGAGCGGCTGGTCACCCTCGACGACGACCATGATGGTGCTGTTGGAGTCGAATTCGCCGAAGTTGGCGCCCATCTGCTTCATCGCCAGCACCGACGGCGCGTCGTCGGGCGTCATGGGCGCGGAGTGCTCCTCGCCGACGATCTCGAGCTGCGGCGCCACGACGTTGACGACGACGGCGATGCCGATCCAGAACAGCAGGATCGGGATGGCGAACAGGCGCAGCGCCCGGCCGACGGGGTGGCCCTTCTCGTGCTTCACCGGGGCGTGTGCGAATCTCCTTCGAATCATGCCGACTTCACCAGGCAGTAGGTCTGGGCGTCTTCACCGCTGGCGGTGCGTTCGTCGCGGACGGTGCCGTTGACCGTGACGCGGCAGCCGATCTGATCGGCATCGGCCCGCACCAGGATGTTGGCGCTGACCGTCGGCAACGTCGTGGACAGCGTCACCGACCATGGCAGCGCCACGTCGAGGGTGTGCACGTTGGCGTCCGGGTCGAAGTAGCTGACCTGCGCCGACGTGCCGGGGGCGCCCCAGACGTCGTAGACCATCACTTTGGGGTTGAACTGTACGATCTCGATTCCCGCTCCTGCGTTGGCGTTGAGGTCCTCGGAGGCGAACTGCCGGTGCAGCCGCGACACCACCAGCCCGGACACGGCGAGGACCACGAGGAGGACCAGGGGAATCCACACCTTCGCCAGGGCCCGGCCCACGTGCGGTCGTCTCATGGTCGTTCCCCTCGGTCGTCGGTGGGTGCCTCGGCGGGTCCCGGCGGGTCGGTGCACCCCGGCTGGGCCTCGGCCGTGGCGATGAGTCGCCGGAGCACGGGCAGCGCGACGCGGCTGGCGAGCACCAGGGCGTCGTAGTCCTCGTCGTCGGCCAGGGCCAGCAGTCGGTCGAGGCGCTCGCGGCGCTTGCCGAGGCGCGCGTCGATCAGCGCCACGCCCTCGTCGGTGATCCCGACCATGGCGACGCGGCCGTCGTGCGGATCGGGGATCTTGGCGACGAGGTCGTGGCGTTCCAGTCGTTGGATGAGCTGCGTCATCGACGGCTGGCTGATGCCCTCGCGGGAGGCGAGGGTGGTCAGCCGCAGCGGCCCCTCGCGGTGCAGGCGGTTGAGCGCGAAGGCCGCCGAGGCGGTCAGGTCCGCGCGGTCGCTGAGGAAGCGCACGGTGAGGTCGACCGCGTGGTCGATGAGATCACCGATCGCCTCGTCGGAGGCACGGGGAGCGCGCTGCTGCACTCCGTAGGTATATCACCCGCACTATGTACATGCCGAGGTCCCTGCCCGGGCCTCAGGTAGTGGTCGGGCGCTGCGTCGTCGAATCGCCAGCTCGGGACGGCCATCGCCGCAGCTCCTGCGAGTCAGCTGTGCGTGAGCTGTGCATGGTCGTGTGGCCGCTGGGGCGGCCCGGGCCGGGTGGACTTGCCGTCGCGGGCCGGGTGCATAGGAGGCGTGATGTAGATGGCGCGTAACCGCACGGGCACGACCGAGCCGAGCCTGGTAAGGCTAGCCTTAGTGCGCGGACGACTCGCGGCGCTCGATGGCCGCGGAGAAGGAGACTTGGCGATGGCACGCGGCCTCCAGGGCGCGATGATGCGCGGCTTCGGCGCGCGCGACCACCAGGTGACCGTCACGGACACCCAATACCTCGCTCCGCACTTCCTGCGCCTGTCCCTGGTCTCGCCGACGGTGTTCGACGACGCCGCGGCGGAACCGACGTCGTGGCTGCGCTTCTGGTTCCCCGACCCGGACGGGAGCGACACCGAGTACCAGCGCGCGTACACGATCAGCGGCGCCGATCCGCAGACCGGCCACTTCACCATCGACGTCGTCCTGCACGAGCCCGCAGGACCCGCCTCGGCCTGGGCGCGGACCGCCGAGCCGGGCGCCACGATCATGGCGATGTCGATGGGCAGCAAGGGCTTCCGCGTCGCCGACGACCCCGCCGACCGGCCCGCCGGTTACCTGCTGATCGGCGACCCGGCGTCGACGCCCGCGATCAACGGCATCATCGCCGCCGTACCGCACGACATTCCGATCGAGGCCTACCTCGAACAGCAGCACGACGACGATGCGCTCATCCCGCTCGCCGAGCATCCCCGGCTGCGGGTGCACCGCGTGCCGCGCACCGACGCGACGTCGCTGGCCGCGGCGCTGCAGGCGCGCGACTGGTCGAACTGGTACGCCTGGGCGGGCCCGGAGGCGACGGCACTCAAGCACGTCCGCACCCGGCTGCGTGACGACTTCGGCTTCCCCAAACAGGAGATCCACGCCCAGGCCTACTGGACCGAGGGCCGTGCCATGGGCAGCCGGCGCGGTGACGAACCGGCGCCCGCCGCCCGTGCAGCAACCCCGCCACCGGCCGCCGACGCCCCGGCCGTCCCGGCCCAGGCGGCCGTCGTCGCGACGTCCGACCGGCCGAGCGGCACCTGGCGCGCCCAGGCCGCGGGACGGCTGCTGAGCCCACTGAAGACGCCGCTGCTGGTGTCCGGTGCGCTGCAGGGCGTCATCACGCTGCTGCAGCTGGCGCCCTTCGTGCTGCTGGTGGAACTGGCCCGCCTGCTGCTCACCGGGGCCGGGTCGGCCCGGCTGTGGACGCTCGGGATCGCCGCGGTGGTCCTGCTGGGGGTGGGCACCTCGATGGCGGCGGCGCTGACGCTGTGGCTGCATCGCATCGACGCCCGCTTCGCGCACGATCTGCGCGGCCGGCTGCTGACCAAGATGTCGCGACTTCCCCTGGGCTGGTTCACCGCTCGCGGTTCGGGCACGGTGAAGCAGCTCATGCGCGACGACACCGCGAGCCTGCACTACCTGGTGACCCACGCGATTCCCGACGCCGTCGCCGCCGTGGTCGCACCGGTCGCGGTGCTGGTGTACCTCTTCGCCGTCGACTGGCGCATCGCGCTGGTGCTGTTCGGCCCGGTGCTGACGTATTTGGTGCTGATGTCGGTGATGACGATCCAGTCCGGCAACCGCATCGCCGCGGCCCCGCGGTGGGCCGAGCGGATGAACGCCGAAGCCGGCGCCTACCTCGACGGCCAGCCCGTGGTCCGGGTATTCGGTGGGGCCGCGGCGTCGAGCTTCCGCCGCCGGCTCGACGAGTACATCGCGTTCCTGGTGGCCTGGCAGCGCCCGTTCGTCGGCAAGAAGACCCTGATGGACCTCGTCACGCGGCCATCGACGTTCCTGTGGCTGATCATGGCCGTCGCGACGCCGCTCATCGCGTCGGGATCGATGCCGGCGGTCGACGTGCTGCCGTTCCTGTTGCTGGGCACCACCTTCGGCGCGCGACTGCTCGGCATCGGCTACGGACTGGGCGGCATTCAGAGCGGCATGCTGGCGGCGCGGCGGGTCCAGACCGTCCTCGACGAACCCGATCTGCACGACGGTCGGGTCTGCACGGCCGACGACACCCCTGCGGCACCGGCGGGCCGCGGCACCGTGCGGTTCGAGGGCGTCACCTTCGGCTACCGCCCGGAGGTCCCCGTCCTGCACGACGTCACGCTGAGCCTGCGCCCGGGGACGGTGACCGCCCTGGTGGGCCCGTCGGGCTCGGGCAAGTCGACGCTCGCCGCGCTGCTCGCGCGCTTCCACGACGTGCAGCACGGGTCGATCACGGTGGACGGCGCGGACATCCGGACCCTGACGGCCGACGAGCTGTACCGCCGCGTCGGCTTCGTGCTGCAGGAGACGCAGCTGGTGCACGACACGGCCGCCGCGAACATCGCGCTCGCCGAACCCGACTCGCCCGCCGAGCGCATCACCGCCGCGGCGCGCGACGCCCAGATCCACGGCCGCATCCTCCGGTTGCCCGACGGCTACGACACCGTCCTCGACGGAGGAACCGGCCTGTCCGGTGGGGAGAGGCAGCGCCTGACGATCGCGCGGGCGATCGTCGCCGACACGCCGGTGCTGATCCTCGACGAGGCCACCGCGTTCGCCGACCCGGAGTCGGAGTACCTGGTGCAGCAGGCGCTGAACCGGCTGACGGCCGACCGCACGGTGCTGGTGATCGCGCACCGGCTGCACACCGTCACCCACGCCGACCAGATCGTCGTCCTCGACCACGGCCGGATCGCCGAGATCGGCACCCACGACGAACTGCTCGCGGCGCACGGCCGGTACCGCGCGCTGTGGGACACGGGCAACCGACCCGCGGCGCAGGAGGTCCGGTCGTGATTCGCACGCTGCTCGCCCTGGTCCCCGCCGAGCGGCGCCGCACCGTCGGCGTCTTCGGCACCCTGGCGGTGCTGTCGGTGCTGCTGCGCGCCGCGGGCACCGTACTGCTGGTGCCGTTGGTGGGCGCGCTCTTCGGCGACGCACCCGCCGATGCGTGGCCGTGGCTGGGCTGGCTGACGGCGGTCACCGTACTCGGCTGGCTCGTCGACTACGTCACGGCGCGAATGGGTTTCGACATCGGCTTCGCCGTCCTGGACGCCACGCAGCACGACATGGCCGACCGGCTGCCGACCATCCGGCTCGACTGGTTCACCGCCGACAACACGGCCACCACCCGCCAGGCGATTGCGGCCACCGGGCCCGAACTCGTCGGCCTGGTGGTCAACCTGCTGACACCGCTGATCGGTGCGGTGCTGCTGCCGGCCGCCATCGCGGTCGCCCTGCTGACGGTCGCGGCGCCGCTCGGGCTCGCGGCGCTCGGCGGCGTCGTCGTCCTGCTCGGCGCCCTGTGGCTCGCCACGCTCCTGACCCGGCGCGCCGACGCCCTCGCCGACGCGGCCAACACCGCCCTCACCGAGCGCATCATCGAGTTCGCGCGCACGCAGCAGGCGCTGCGGGCCGCCCGACGGGTGGCGCCGGCCCGCAGCCTGGTCGGCTCGGCGCTCGAGGCCCAGCACGGCGCGAGCCTGCGGCTGCTCGGCATGCAGGTGCCCGGCCAACTGCTGTTCAGCGTCGCGAGTCAGATCGCGCTGCTCGGCTTCGCGGGCATGGCCACCTGGCTGACGGTGCGCGGCGAGATCGGCGTGCCGGAGGCCATTGCGCTGCTCGTCGTCGTCGCGCGCTACCTCGAACCCTTCACCGTGCTCGCCGAACTCGCGCCGGCGCTCGAGTCGACGCGCGCCACCCTGGGACGGATCCGGGCCGTGCTCGACGCGCCGGTACTCCCCGCCGGCAGCTGCGGCCCCGCGACCGTGACCGCGCCGCCGCGCATCGAGTTCGACGACGTGTCGTTCGGCTACGGCGCCGAGCCGGTACTCGAGAAAGTCAGCTTCGTCCTCGACCCCGGCGGCACCACCGCCATCGTCGGGCCGTCCGGCTCGGGCAAGAGCACGATCCTGGCGCTGATCGCCGGGCTGCACCAGCCGACCGGCGGGCGCGTGCTGTTCGACGGCGTCGACCTCGCGACACTCGACCCGGTCGCGCGGCGGGCGGCGGTCAGCGTCGTGTTCCAGCACCCGTACCTGTTCGACGGGACGGTCCGCGACAACGTCCTGGTCGGCCATCCGGAAGCCGGCGTCGACGAGCTGGCCGCGGCGACACGGCTCGCCCGGGTCGACGAACTGACCGGTCGGCTGCCCGACGGTGACCGGACCGCGGTCGGCGAGGCCGGCTCGGCGCTGTCCGGCGGCGAGCGGCAGCGGGTCAGCATCGCCCGGGCGCTGGTAAAGCCGGCGCCCGTGCTGCTCGTCGACGAGGCCACCAGCGCGCTGGACACCGAGAACGAGGCCGCCGTCGTCGACGCCCTGACCGCCGACCCCCGGCCGCGCACCACCGTCATCGTCGCGCACCGGCTCGCGAGCATCCGGCACGCCGACCGCGTGCTGTTCGTCGACGGCGGCCGCGTCGTCGAGGACGGCCCGATCGACGAATTGCGCGCCGCCGCAGGTCGTTTCGGCGAGTTCTGGGATCAGCAGTGCGCCGCCGCCGACTGGCACATCACCGCCCAACCGTGACGGCCCGGTGCACCGAACGTCAGATCGCGGCGCCGGGGTTGAGGATGCCGTCCGGGTCGAGCGCGTCCTTGATGCGGCGGTTGAGGTCCATCGCCTCGGGCCCGAGGTAGCCGGCGAGCCACGCCCGCTTCATCCGGCCGACACCGTGCTCCCCGGTGATCGTGCCGCCCAGGCCGACGGCCAAGTCCATGATCTCGCCGAAGGCTTGCTGCGCCCGCTGCTCCATCGCGGTGTCGGCGGGGTCGAACACGATGAGCGGGTGGGTGTTTCCGTCGCCGGCGTGGGCGATCACCGAGATCATCAGGTCGTGCTGCGCGGCGATCTTCTCCACGCCCGACACCAGGTCGGCCAGCGCCGGGAGTGGGACGCCGACGTCCTCGAGCAGCAGCGAGCCCTTGGCCTCCACGGCGGGGATCGCGAAGCGCCGCGCGGCGACGAAGGCCTCTCCCTCGTCCGGGTCGTCGGTCGAGAACACCTCCGTCGCACCGTGTTCGGTGAAGACGGAAGCCATGTACTCGGTGTCCTGCACCCCCGGTGCGCCGCGGTCGTCCGACGCCGCGACGATCATGGCGGCGGCGCCGCGGTCGAGTCCCATCTTCAGCTTGTCCTCGACGGCGTTGATCGCGACGGCGTCCATGAACTCCAGCATCGACGGCCGGATCTTGCCGGTGATCTCGACGACGGCGTCGGCCGCCGCGGCCACCGAAGCGAACGACGCCACCACCGTGCACCCGCGGTACTGGGCGGGCAGCAGCTTCAACGTCACCTCGGTGACGACGCCGAGTGTGCCCTCGCTGCCCACGAACAGCTTGGTGAGGCTCAGTCCCGCAACGTCCTTCAGCCGTGGGCCGCCGAGCCGGACGGCGGTGCCGTCGGCGAGCACCACCTGCAGGCCGAGCACGTAGTCGGTCGTCACGCCGTACTTCACGCAGCACAGCCCGCCCGCGTTGGTCGCGATGTTGCCGCCGATGCTGCAGATCTCGTACGACGACGGGTCCGGCGGATACCACAGTCCGTATTCGGCGACGGCCTTCTTCACCTCCGCATTGAGCAGCCCGGGTTGCGTGACGGCGGTACGGGTGACCGGGTCGACGCGGATGTCGCGCATCAGTTCGGTGGACAACACGATGCCGCCGTCGAGCGCGGTCGCGCCGCCCGACAGCCCGGTACCGGCGCCGCGCGGCACCACCGGGACGCGGTGCGCCGTCGCCCACCGCAGCGCCGTCTGCACCTCCTCGGTGCGGCGCGGGCGGACCACCGCCAGCGGTGTGCCGGCGTCGGGGTCGAAGGCGCGGTCCTGCCGGTAGGACGCCAGGATGTCGGGGTCGGTCACCACGGTGCCGTCCGGGAGTGCGGCGGTCAGGTCGGCCAGCGCGGAGTCCATCGCTCGATGGTAGGCGTCGGTCACCGGTGTGCGGCGCGGGTTCGCCCGAGCGCCGGGTTGGCCGACTTCGCCGTGGGAACGCCCTGCTCACCGTTAGCCTGGCCCGATGCCGACACGGTCCTACGGTCAACACTGCGCGGTGGCGAAGAGCCTCGACGTGGTCGGGGACCGCTGGACGCTGCTCGTGGTGCGCGACCTGCTCGACGGTCCGCGCCGCTACGGCGACCTGCTCGCCGCGCTCGCACCGATCGCCACCGATGTGCTCGCCGGTCGGTTGCGCCACCTCGAGGCCCACGGTCTGGTGGTCAAGCAGGCGCTGCCGGGGTCGGGTTCGTCCTACGCGCTGACCGCCGACGGCAGGGCGCTCGAGGACGTGCTGCACGCCCATGCTCGGTGGGGGCGGCGCCTGGTCGTGCACCGCGACCCCGGCACCGTCGCCCGGCCGGAGTGGCTCGCCCGCGCGCTACGGGCGCACCTGCGCGCCGATCGCGCCGGACCGCCGCTGACACTGCGCCTCGACACGCCCGAGGGCAGCGTGACGCTGCGCATCGCACCCGACGGCGTCGAGACCGTCCCCGACGGCATGACCGCCGACGTCACGCTCAGCGGACAGTCCGACACCCTGTACGCCGCAACGGATCCCGATCGGGTGTCGGACCTGGTGGCGAGCGGCCGACTGCGCATCGACGGCGCCGCCGACGCGGTGAGCCGGCTGCGCGCGCTGTTCGTCCCCGCACCCGCGGGCCTGCCCTGACCGTCAGCCGCGGTCGCGGTCGAGGTCGCGCAGCGCCGGCAGGAACACCGCCACCGCCCCCAGCAGCAGCATCGGGACCGACAGCGCCAGGAACGTCGCGTGCAGCCCCGCGGAGTCCGCGAGCGGCCCGGCGACCACCAGACCCAGCGGGCCGGCGGCATAGGCCAGCGACCCCATCACCCCGACGACGCGGCCACGCAGATGCTGCGGCGCCGTCGTCTGCATAACGTAGTTGTAGATCGGGGCGATCGGGCCGTACACCAGCCCGACGACCGCCGAGAGCAGCAGGATCACCGGCAGCGGCGGCAGGAAGGCGATGACCGTCATCGCCACGCCGAGCACCAGGACCGCGGTCAGCATCACCGTGCGCTGGCGGGTGCGCCCGGCCAGCACCGCGTAGCCGAGCGCACCGACCAGCCCGCCGATGCTGAGCGCCATCAGCACCCAGCCGAGCTGGGCCGGCTCGTCGCGGTCGGTGAAGTACTTGGGGAACAGCACGCTCTCCATCGGCATGTACAGGCCGGTGGCGACGAGGTCGACGATCGCCAGCGTCCGCAGCACGGGGGTCCGCCACACGAAGCGCAGACCCTCGACGATGCCGGGCCACACCCGCGGTAGCGCCGCCCGGTCCGGGACGCCGGCCCCCTCCAGCCGCAGCGCGGCGACCGCGCCGATCGACAGCACGAAGGCGCCGGCGGTGACCCACATGGTCTCGATGCCGCCGAGCGTCGCGATCAGCAGGCCGCCGATACCGGGCCCGACGATGTAGGCGAGGTTGAAGATGGCCTCGTAGACGCTGTTCGCGCGGTCGAGCGTCCAGCCCGCCCGCTGCGCGGCCTCCGGCAGCATCGTCTCGCGCGCCGTCATCCCGGCGGGGTCGAAGAACGCGCCGAGCGCCGCGAGGGCCGCGAGCACCGCCACGTTCACGGCGTCGGCGCCGAACGTCCAGGCCAACACCGGCACGGCGGCCACCGACAGCGCCGAGAGCCCGTCGGAGATCATCGACACCCGGCGCCGCCCGAGGTAGTCCACGGCCGCGCCGGCGATCACCGTGGCCACCAGCAGCGGCAGCGTGCCCGCCATCGCGACGATCGACGCGTCGACGGCGGAACCGTTGCGCTGCAACACCAGCCACGGGAAGGCGACCATCGAGATGCCGTTGCCCGCGCCGGCGGACAGCGCCGCGGCGAAGATCAGGTACAGCGGGCCGTATCGCGAGGTGATCATGATTATCGGGGCTGAACGTAACAGCGCCACCGCCCGGATCGCGACGGGTTTTCCGCGCAGGGCACAGTGGGAGCGTGCTGTTGCCCCACCCCCGTACCGGCGAGCCGTTCGACTCCCCGGTGCCCGTCGCGACCGGGTGGCCGGGCGATCCCGCGACGCCCGACACCGTGGTCGCCAAGACCGCCGCCGGCGTCCGGGCGGCGTCCCGGCGGATGCGCACGGTCGACGACGTCGACGCCGCGGTCAGCGTGTGCCGCGCCTGCCGGCGGCTGGTGCGGTGGCGCGAGGACGTGGCGCTCGCCAAGCGCCGCTCGTTCGCCGAGCAGCCCTACTGGGGCCGGCCGGTGCCTGGGTTCGGGCCCGCGACCGCGTCGATCCTCGTCCTCGGCTTGGCACCGGCGGCGCACGGCGCCAACCGCACCGGGCGGGTGTTCACCGGCGACCGCAGCGGCGACTTCCTGTTCGCCGCCTTGCATCGGGCCGGACTGGCGAACTCGCCGGACAGCGTCGACGCCGCGGACGGCCTGGCGCTGCGCGACGTCCGCATCGTCGCCGCGGTGCGGTGCGCGCCGCCGGACAACGCGCCGACGCCGCAGGAGCGCGCGACGTGCGCGCCGTGGCTCGACGCCGAGTGGCGGGCGCTGTCGCCGACCGTGCGGGTGATCGTCGTGCTCGGCGGCTTCGGGTGGCGCGCCGCGCTCGACATGCTGCGCTCGGCGGGGGAGACGCTGCCGGTGCCCGCGCCCAAGTTCGGTCACCTCGCCACCGCGGCGGTCGGCGGCGTGACGCTGCTGGGCTGCTACCACCCCAGCCAGCAGAACACCTTCACCGGCAGGCTCACCCCGGCCATGCTCGACGAGGTGTTCGCCACCGCCGCGACCCTCGCCGCCGGCGGGCCCGCGTCCGGCGATTCGTGAGCGCATACCGTCGCCAGGCGAACGAAACCGCTCGTGAATCGCGGGGGACACGGGGAACGGATGGCGTCGTGGACGCGTTGCACCAATGATGCGACTCTCGGTTCTCGACCTCGTCCCCGTCCGCAGCGACCAGACCACGTCGGACGCCCTGGCCGCCACGGTGCGCCTGGCCCGCCGGGCCGATGACCTCGGCTACACCCGCTACTGGCTCGCCGAGCACCACAACATGCCCGCGGTCGCGGCGACCAGCCCGCCCGTGCTCATCGGCTATCTGGCGGCCCAGACCGCCCGCATCCGGCTGGGATCGGGCGGCGTCATGCTGCCGAACCACGCCCCGCTGGCGGTCGCCGAGCAGTTCGCGTTGCTGGAGGCCGCCGCGCCGGGCCGCATCGACCTCGGCATCGGCCGTGCGCCCGGAACCGACCCGGTGACGTCGCTGATGCTGCGCGGTCCGGCCGGGCGCACCGACGAGGACATCGAGAAGTTCCCGCAGTATCTCGACGACGTGACGGCGCTGATGAGCGCCTCGGGCGTATCGGTGTCCATCCAGGGCCGCAACCTGCTGGACCAGAACTACGTGCTCAAGGCGACGCCCGCGGCGGCCACCGAACCGCGGCTCTGGCTGCTGGGATCCTCGCAGTACTCGGCGCATCTGGCCGCGGCGAAGGGGTTGCCGTACGTGTTCGCCCACCACTTCGCCGGGCAGGGCACCGAGGAGGCGCTGGCGATCTACCGCGCCGAGTTCCAGCCGAGCGACGTCGCCGCCGAGCCGACGACCTTCATGACGCTGAATGCGTCGGTCGCGGCCACCCGCGAGGAAGCCGAGGATCTGCTGCTGCCCAACCTGCTGATGATGGCGTGGTTGCGGACGGGGCAGCCGCTGCGGCCGGTGGATCTGGTCGAGGACGCGCGCGAGATCGCGCTCACCCCGCAGCAGCGTGCCGTGGTGGAGTCGGGACGGCGCCAGGCGATCGTCGGCGATCCCGCTGACGCCGCCGCTCAGGTGCGCCAGGTGGCCGAGCACTTCGGCGTCGACGAGGTCATGGTGAACCCGGTCGGCTCGGCCCATCGCGGAAGCGACCCGGCGGCCGCACCCGCCCGTGAGCACACGCTCGAACTGCTCGCCAAGGAGCTGTTCTAGGGGGTACGGCCGCCGGGCCGTGCGCGCTGACCCTCAGGTCAGCACCGTGTCAGTTGCCGACCGGCGGCGTGTTGCCCGACGGTCCGTAGGGGCCGTTCTGGACGTTCGCGCCGCCGGTGCCGCCCGTGCTCGGCGCCGAGGGCACCGCGGACTGCGACGTGTCGTCGCACACCTGCCCGGCGCCGACGTTGGTGCAGTCCTGAGCCGGCTCCGCGGAGGCGGGAGCGCCCATCGCGATCGTCAGGGCGGCGCCGCCTGCGGCCAGTGCGGATGCCACGGAAATGGTCTTGCGCGTCATGTGAGTCCTCATCGTCTCGGAGCCCGCTGTGGGCACGTCGTTTCCCGACGGTGGGCGCGCGTCGGCGACGCGTGGTCGGCCGGCGCCGTTCATCGGGAATGGTTGCCACCGCTCGATGCTTGGCAGTGGGGGTCGGCCTCGCCGAGAGGCACTTCGTGACCCAGGCCAAGCATTACCCGAGGGGCGAGGACCCAAACGAAGTGAGCCGGAACGTCATTGGTTACGGGCGCGCGGCGGACGACGGCTCGAGCGCGATGATCGGGATCCTGCGGCGGGTGCGCTGCTGATATCCGTCGTAGCGGTTGGAGTTGTTGTCGTTGACCAACTTCCACAACCGCGGGTAGTCCGGATCGTCGGCGCCGATGATGCGTGCGGTGGCCGGCAGGCGGCGCGGGCCGACGTTGATCTCCACGTGCGGATCGGCCTTGAGGTTGAAGTACCAGCCCGGCGCCTTCGGGTCGCCGCCCTTGGAGGCCACGACGAGGTAGGCGCCGCCGTCGGTGGCGTAGCTGAGCGTGGTGGTGCGCTGGATGCCGGTCTTGGCGCCGACGGTGTGCAGGAGCAGCGAGGGCGGCGCGCCGGGGATGCGGTGGCCCACGCGGCCGCCGGTGCGGCGGTAGATCGCGTCGTGTACGCGCAGCAGCGGAATGCCGAGGTAGCGCTCCCAAGCGGGGATCGTGCTCACGGACATCAGTGTGACATTCGCGACCTCAGCCGAGGCCCGCGATGCGCGCGACGGTGAGCGCCGACTGCAGCTGCAGCAGGTCGCGGGGACGGCCGAGGCGCAGGCCGGTGAGCGCCTCGAGGCGGCGCATGCGTTGCGCCACGGTGTTGGGGTGCAGGTGCAGGACGTCCGCGGCGGCGCGCCGGTCCAGGTCGCGGTCGAGCAGCACCCGCGCGGTGCGCAGCAGCTGGCTGGCGTGGGCGCGGTCGTAGTCGATGGCTTCGCCGAGGACGGTGCGGGCGAAGTCGCGGAGTCGCTGCGGGTCGTCGAGGCGCAGCAACAGGTGGTCGATCGCGACGTCGCGCAGGTCGATCAGGTCGGTGTCCCCGGTGTCGGCGGCCAGGTCGAGTGCGCCGCGCACGGTGCGGAACAGAGCGGGCAGCTCCTCGGCAGGGGTCGCCGGCGCGACGCATGCCGTCACCGGTCCGAGGCCGTCGGCGGCCAGCGCGTCGAGCAGCCGGCGGGCGATCTCTCGCGCGCCGCGGTGGCGTCCGACCGCCGTCTCCGGGGCGACGAGCAGGACCAGGTCGCCGCGGTGGGTGGCGACCAGCGGCCGCGGCCGCACGGTCGAGGCGATCCGGTCGGCGCCGGCGAGCATCCGGTCGCTGCTCGTGGCGTCGCCGGTGGACGACGCGGTGCCGCGCACGCAGAGCAGTGCCTGCGCGCCGGAGAGGTCCCAGCCCAGGCGCCGGGCCCGCTGCAGCAGGGCGTCCAGGTCCGCACCGTCGGTGCTGAGCAGGTCGGCGACCAGCGAGCCGCGCAGCCGCTGCTCCACTTCGGCGGCCGTGCGCGCCCGCAGCAGCTCCAGCGCGGTGACGACGCACGCGTGGTCGAGCGCCCGGCGGTCCAGCCCGGACAGCGTGCCCTCGGTGGCGACCCGGACGCGGGCCACCACCTCCCCGTCGAGCGTCACGTCCGCGGCCGTGTCGGGCACGCCGGCGACCCAGTCGACGTCGGCGAGCGGGTTGCCGTAGACGTCCTCGACGAGGACCGGCCGGGCGAGTAGCTCGGCCAGCGCGCCGGCGACTCCGGCGAGTCCCTCGCCGCGCAGTGCGGTGGCCGTCAGCAGTCCGTGCACCTCCTCCGCGCGACGCAGTTCGGCGATGGTGTGCCGTTCCCGCAGGCGCAGCTGAGCGGTGCCGAGCGCCACCGCGACCTGGGTCGCGAGCGTGCTGACCAGGCCGACCTCGACGGCGTCGAAGCGGTGTGGCCGGGCGTGGTAGCCGTTGAGGGCGCCGACGACGACGCCGGCGCGGCGCAGCGGCACCGAGATCAGCGCGCGGTAGCCCTGTTCGTGGGCGACGCCGCCCCACGGCCCGATGCCGGGCGCGGTGTCGATGTCCTCCAGCGTGACGACGTCGCCGGTGCGGAACGCGATGCTCGTCGGCGCCTCCTCGGTGCCCCGCACGTCGAGCAGGATCGGGCGTTCGGCGTTCACCTTGGCCACGTAGTCCGCCGACAACCCGTGCGAGCCGACGATCGTCAGGGCCTTCGTCGGGGGATCGGCGGGGAGGAAGACCGCGCAGAAGTCGTAGCCCAGCAGGTCGCAGGCGGTCCGCGCGACGCGGTCGACCAGCGCGGTCACCGGCGCGTCGCCCCCGACGGCCTCGCCGATGCCGGCCAGGGCGTCGAGCCAGCGTTCCAGATCCGGCCCCGGTGTCTCGTCGGACATACCGAAGAGCATAAGTGTGTTTCCGCAGACATTGCCGCACGGCGTCGTCGTCGCGCAGTCTGATGCGGACGGTGACAGCCGTCACAGCATCGACGAAGGAGGCGACCAGTGCGACCGACGATGCGCGCGGTGACCGCAGCCCTGGCCGCGACCATGGCGGCGACCATGGCGCTGACGACCGGATGCGCGGCGGGTCTGGGTGGTCCGGCGTCGTCGCGGGCGGCGCGGGACGGCGAGATCAGATTCACCTTCGCCCCCGACCCCATCTGGGACTACATGAACGAGACCGGGATCGTCGACGCCTGGCAGCGCGACACCGGCTACCGCATCGAGACCAGTGCCACCTGGGACGAATTCGGGCTGTTCGCCGGCGGACACGCCGACATCATCTCCACCGCGTCGTTCGAGGTGCCCGGCCTCGAGGAGCAGACCCAGCGCGACACGGTGATCATCGGCCGGTACAACGCCGAGCGCAGCCGAATCCTGGTGCGCGCCGGCGATTCCGCGCGGACGCTCGCCGACCTGAAGGGCAAGCGGCTCGGCGTCTTCACGACGGTGTCGGGGACGCTGGTCTGGAGCGCGCTGCTGCGGCAGTTGCACGGCGTGGACCTCGCCGGTGACTACGAGGTGGTGGTCGCCGACATCCAGAACCTGTCGAACCTGTTGGCGCGCGGCGAGATCGACGCCTGCATCTGCTACCCGGACCTGTCGGCGCGCGAACTGCGGGTCGGCAGCGTGCGTCCGCTCTACGACGGCAAGTCCTCGGCCGAGCTGTTCGCCGAACTGGACGCACCCGGACACGACGGACCGATGGGCAACGTCTTCGTCGCGCGGCGTGACTGGGTCGACGGCCATCCCGGCGAGGTGTCGGCGTTCCTCGACCTGTGGGAGCGCGGCCTCGCCGAGTGGCGCCGGCACCGCGACGAGATGATCGAGCGCTACCCCCAGCACTTCGCGGTGGAGACGCCCGAGGACATCGCGTTCATGAAGGACTACGTCGCCCGCCACGACTGGGTGGTCGACGACGTCCGGTTCGACCAGCACTGGGCCGACGACGAGAGCTCCATCTTCGACCTGATGCGCACCACCGGCGTAATCGATTCGCGCGTCGACGATCCGACGTTCCTGCCGACCGAGGGAGCCCAGCCGTGACCCAGACCATCAGCCCGCCGGGGGCACCGCCGACGTCCCGGGACTCCGGTCCCCGGCGCCGCCGCGCCGCTCTCGGCCAGGGCGCCCTGCGCTGGCTGGTCTCGGCCGCCGCGCTCGTCGTCGCGCTCGCCGCGTGGGCGCTCGTCGCCGCGTGGGTGAACGACCCGATCCTGCCGCGCCCGCTCACCGTCGCGAGCCGCGTCCTCGCCATCACCGTCTCCGGTGAGGCCGTCACCAACTTCGCGTCGAGCATCGGCAAGATTGCGGCCGGTTTCGCCCTCGCGATGGTGGCCGGTGCGGTGATCGGCTTCGCCATGGGCCGCTCCCGGTTCATGACGAGTTACTTCTCACTGCCGCTCTTCGTTCTCGGCAACATGCCCGGTCTGACCTACGCGGTCTTCGGACTGCTCATCTTCGGCGTCGGCGCCGGCGGGCCGATCGTCGTATCCGCCATCGTGGCAACGCCGTTCATCGCGATGAACGTCGCCGAGGGGGTCCGCTCGGTGGACGGCAAGCTGCTCGACATGTGCCGCGCGTTCGAACGCCGCCGACGCGACGTGCTGCGCCACCTCTACCTGCCTGCACTCGTCACCTTCGTGTTCGCCGGCGTCCGCTACGGCTTCGCGATGGCGTGGAAGGTGGAGGCGCTCACCGAGGTGTTCGGCGCCAGCGACGGCGTGGGCTTCATGATCCGCAAGGCCTACCAGGAGTTCCAGGTCGCCGACATGCTGGCGTGGACGACGCTGTTCATCGTCGCGATGATCGGCATCGAACGCGCCCTCGCCCACCTGGAGAACCGCTTCTTCGCCTGGCGAAAGGACGTCGCGTGACCACCGAGGCACTCACCCCCACCCTCTGGCGGCGCCGGCTGCGCGGTCAGGCCTCCTCCGCGCTGGCGGTCGTCGCCGCCCTGGCCTCGATCCTCGCCGCCTGGCAGGTCGCGGTGGCCGTCGGCAACCGGATCCCCTCGCCGCGCGAGACGGTCGACAGCCTGCTGGCCGAAGCCGCGATCGGCGAACTGTGGCACAACCTGGCGATCAGCATGAACCGCTTCGCCCTGGGGCTCGTCCTGGCACTGGTCGTCGGCGCCGCGATCGGCGTGTGGATGGGATCGTCGCGCTGGGCCGACCTGGCCATGGCCGACCTCAACGCCGCTGCGCTGGCCATCCCGGCGGTCATCTGGGCGCTGCTCACCACCATGTGGTTCGGCTTCGGCTGGCTGACGCCGGTGGTCACCGTGTTCCTCTCCGGATTGCCCTTCGTGGTGGTGAACATCGCGAAGGCCACCCGCGCGGTGCCGGCGGATCTGGTGCTGATGGCCCGGTCCTTCGGCGTCGGACGGTCGAAGGTGTTGCGGCACATCGTCGCTCCCGCCGTCGCCGGTTCCACCGTGGCGGCCGTGCGCTTCGCCATCATGAGCGCGTGGAACGGCCTGCTGCTCGCCGAGTGGTTCGGCTCCACCTCGGGAGTGGGGTGGCGGTCGCGGTACTGGTACGACGCCAATCAGCTCGACGGCTTCTTCGCCTGGGTGCTGGTGTTCATCGTCGTCCTCGTCGTCGCCGACCTGCTGATCCTCGGACCCATCGAACGCTTCGCCACCCGCTGGCGCACCTCCTAGTCGAAAGCGAGAAATCCATGGCCTCCATCGAGATCAACGACCTCATCAAGGACTTCCACGATCGCAGCGGGCACCGCACGCGGGTCCTCGACGGCATCGACCTGACCATCTCCGGCGAGACGTTCGTCTCGGTGGTCGGTCCGTCCGGCAGCGGCAAGACGACGCTGCTGAACATCGTGTCGGGCATCGAGACTCACACGTCGGGCAGCGTGCGGCTGCGCTCGGACGGCCGCGACGCCCGGGTGGGGTACGTGTTCCAGGATCCGCGGCTGCTGCCGTGGCGGACCGTGCTCGCCAACCTCGGTTTCGTGCAGCACGAGCGCAGCGGGTGGGAGGCCCGCGCACGGCACTATCTCGACCTGGTGGGTCTGGCGCACTGCGCCGACCGGTTCCCCGCCCAGCTGTCGGGCGGGCAGCAGCAGCGCATCGGCATCGCCCGCGCGTTCGCGGTCGAGCCCGACGTGCTGCTGATGGACGAGCCGTTCAGCCACCTCGATGCGATGACGTCGCGGACGCTGCGCGAGCACCTCGAGCGCATCTGGCTGGAATCGCGGCGCACGGTGATGTTCGTGACCCACGACGTCACCGAGGCCGTGCAGCTGTCCGACCGCATCGTGGTACTCGCGCCGGGTGGTCGCATCCACGAGATCATCGACGTCGACCTGCCGCGTCCCCGCAAGGCGTCCGACCCGGCGGTGGCGGTGCTGCAGGCCGAGGTCCTCGCCCGCTTCGAGGCGCTCGAGGCGGCGGCGCTGTGACCGTGCCTGCGGCACCGGTGCGACCCGGGCCCATCGACGTCCACGCCCACTGGCTACCCGAGGACCTCTTCGGGCTGCCGCCCGGATCGCCGCTGCCGCCGCTGAACGGCCGCGACGGACAGCTGCACCTCGGTGACCTGCCGCTGTCGATCGAGACCTCCGCGATGAGCGATCCCGCCCGCGTGCTGGCCGACACCGACGCCGCCGGCCTCGGCGCGCGGGTGCTGTCCGCGCCGCCGTTCGCGTTCCCCGTCGGCGCGGCGGCCGGCGTCGACGAGTACGTCGGCGCCTTCAACGAGGCGCTTGCCCGGGTGTGCACCGACAGCGGCGGCCGGTTCCTCGGGCTCGGCCTGGTGGCCCTGCACGATCCCGAGTCCGCCCGCAAGCAGTGCGCCGAACTCGCCGGTACCTCGGTGGTGCGCGGCATCGCGGTGCCGCCGCTGCTGGGCACGGCGTCCTTCGACGTCGACCCGCTGCGCGACGTGCTGCGCGCCGCCGCCGACCACGACCTGGCGGTGCTGGTGCATCCCATGCAGCTGCCGCGTCCGGAGTGGTCGTCCTACTACCTGGCCAACCTGATCGGCAATCCCGTCGAGACCGCCACCGCCGCGGCGTCTCTCATCCTCGGCGGCGTGCTGGAGGAACTGCCCGGACTGCGGATCTGCCTGCTGCACGGCGGCGGCTGCGCGCCGGCGCTCCTCGGTCGGTGGCAGCACGGCTTCGAGCAGCGCGCCGACGTCCGCAGTGCCGGAACGCGTTCGCCACGAGAGGGTTTCGCCGCACTGTGGTTCGACACCCTCACCCACGACGTGGCGACGCTCGAGCTGCTGCGGACGCACGCCGATCCGGCACGTCTGCTGTGCGGCAGCGACCACCCCTTCGACATGGGCACCGACCACCCGCTCGACCTGCCGCACGCCGTCGGCATCGACGACACCGCCCTGGAGGCCAGTGCGCGCCGGTTCCTGTCCCTCGACGCACCCGACGCATCCGACGCCCTCGATCAAGGAGGACACCCGTGACCGCACGTCTGAACACCCGCCACGACTGGAGCGGGCACCGCGCCCTCGTCGTCGGCGGCTCGATCGGAGGTCTGACGACCGCGCTGCTCCTGCGCCGCCTGGGCTTCGACGTCCACGTCTTCGAACGCACGCCGACCAATCTGGACGGCCGGGGCGGGGGCATCGTCCTGCAGCCGGACACGCTGCGCTGGTTCGTCGAGTGCAGCGACCAGCACCCCGAACAGGTCAGCACCTCGACGCGGTACGTGCAGTACCTCGACCGCGAGAACCGCGTGGTGCACCGCGAGGACGCGCCGTGGAGCTACACCTCCTGGGGCACGTTCTACCGGGCGCTGCTCGCCGACTTCGGCAGGGATGGCTACCATCTCGGCGAGTACGCGGCCGGATTCGACGAGGACGCCGACGGCGTCGAGGTGCGCTTCACCTCCGGCCGTCGGGAACGCGCCGACCTGGTGGTGTTCGCCGACGGCATCTCCTCGGCCAGCCGGCGTCGCATCTCGCCGGACACCCCCGTCGAGTACTCCGGCTACGTGGGCTGGCGGGGCACCGTGCCGGAACGCGAGGTCGATCCGGAGACCTTCGAGCTGCTGCACGACGCCATCACCTACAGCGTCGGACCGCACACCCACATCAACGTCTACCCGATCCCGTCCGGCGACGGTGGGCTCGCCGTCGGGGAGCGCCTGCTCAACTACGTCTGGTACCGCAACGTCCCGCAGGGTCACCTGCTCGACGAACTGATGACCGACAAGCGCGGCTTCCCCGCCACGGTTTCCCTGCACCCCGGGCAGGTGCAGGACCGCTTCGTCGACGAGATGCGCCGCGCCGCAACGAGTCTGCTCGCCCCGGCCGCGGCCGAGGTGGTCCTGCGCACCGAGCAGCCCTACCTGCAGGCCGTCTACGACGTCGGCGCCCGGCGCATGGCAAGCGGTCGGGTGGCGCTGCTGGGCGACGCCGCCAGCGCGGCCAGGCCGCACGCCGCCGCGGGTACGGCGAAGGCCGCCGCCAACGCGTGGGCGCTGTTCGACGCGCTGAGCGACAGCAGCGACGTCGCCGAGGCGCTGGCCAAGTGGGAA
Organism: Mycolicibacterium grossiae; assembly: GCF_008329645.1. NCBI lineage: Bacteria > Bacillati > Actinomycetota > Actinomycetes > Mycobacteriales > Mycobacteriaceae > Mycobacterium > Mycolicibacterium grossiae. The sequence continues at coordinate 5,350,996 of NZ_CP043474.1, read as the reverse complement.
CCCGCCCAACTCGAACTCGGGCAGCGCCTGCTGCAGCGCGTCAAGGAGATGGGCACCCGCTCGCAGGTGGACTGCACGTGGGTGCCGGGCGACCCCGACAACCGATTCGGCCTGTACGGGCCCGGACGATAGGAGACGACATGACCAGCACGCAGGACCACCGCACCGGCGGGCACCTCACCGACGCGCCGCTGGCCGGCACCCTCGTCGGCACCGACTTCGACGGCTGGAGCGACGCGCTGCGGGCCGAGTTCGACGCCCACGCCCACGACGGGCACGTCGGATCCCGGCTGCTCAGCGAGAACTCCCGGGTGCGGGTATGGGAGATCCGGCTGGCGCCCGGTGCCCGCTTCCACGCCCACCGGCACGTCCTCGACTACTTCTGGACCGCCGTGGTGGCGGGCCGCAGCCGCCAGCACACCGCCGACGGCACCACCCGCGAGGTGAGCTACGAAGCGGGGGAGACCCGCCACTTCGCCTTCGGCGCAGGCGAATTCCTCCTGCACGACATCGAGAACGCCGGCGACACCGAGCTGGTGTTCACCACCGTCGAGCACCTCGACTCCGCGAACGCCCCGCTGCCGCTCTAGGCGTCGAGGCCGGCCAGCGCGTCGCGCAGCATCCGCCCGGTTTCCTCGCGGTCCGGGTCGCGGCGGACCACCAGGCCCTTGGCGAATGTCAGCTTGTCACCGGCGTGGCGCGGCGCGACGTGCAGATGGACGTGGAAGACGGTCTGGAAGGCCGCCTTTCCGTCGTTGATCGCGATGTTGTTGCCGTCGGCGCGCAACTCCGACACCCGTGCGGCGCGGCCGATGCGCTGCCCGATGCGGACCATGTCGGCCAGCGTGTCCGGCGGCGTGTCGGTCAGGTCGACGGTGTGCCGCTTGGGGATCACCAGCGTGTGCCCGCGCACGATCGGCCGGATGTCGAGGAAGGCCAGATAGTCGTCGTCCTCGTGGATGGTGATCGCGGGCGCGGAGCCGTCGACGATGGCGCAGAACACGCAAGACATCCCGCCACCGTAACGGCGACGACCCTGCGGGCGGGGGCGACCCCGCCGCCGCGACGGCCTGAATGCGGGCCCGCGCGGCGTGCACAATGCGGTGATGGACCCGCGCGACCTCGCCTTCACCGGCGCTGCCGACCTCGCCCGGATGCTGGCGGCCGGGACCGTCACGGCCCCGGCCCTGCTGGAGGTCTACCTCGACCGCATCACCCGCATCGACGGCCCACTGCGGTCCTACCGCGTCGTGCTCGCCGACGCGGCGCGCCGGGAGGCGGCGCTGGCCCAGGACCGTCTCGACGGCGGCGAGCGGCTGCCGCTGCTGGGCGTGCCGGTGGCGATCAAGGACGACTCCGACGTGGCCGGGGAGGTCACGACCTTCGGGACCCGGGCGCACGGCCCGGCGGCGACCGCCGACTCGGCCGTCGTCCGGCTGCTGCGCGAGGCCGGGGCCGTCGTCCTCGGCAAGACCGCGGTGCCGGAGATGATGATCTGGCCGTTCACCGAGACCGTCAGCTACGGCGCGACCCGCAATCCGTGGAACCCCGACTTCGCGCCCGGCGGCAGCAGCGGCGGCAGTGGGGCCGCGGTCGCCGCCGGCCTCGCCGCGCTGGCCCTGGGCTCCGACGGCATGGGTTCCATCCGCATCCCCGCGACGTGGAACGGGTTGTTCGGACTCAAGCCGCAGCGCGATCGGGTCCCCCTCGCGCCGCACACCGGGGCGTGGTGCGGTCTCGAGGTGCTGGGTCCGATCACCCGCACCGTGGAGGATGCGGCGCTGTTCCTCGACGTCACCTCGAGCCATCCGACGCCCGAGGGCGGGTTCGTCGCCGCCGCCGCGCGGGAGCCCGGCCGGCTGCGCATCGCGCTGAGCACCAAGGTCCCGCCGCCGCTGGTCGCCCGTGTCGGTGCGGCGCAGCGCGCCGCGGTCGCCGAGGCCGGTGCCCTGCTGCGCGACCTGGGCCACCACGTCGTCGAACGCGACGTGGACCACCCGCCGGGCGCCGCCCTCGGCAACGCGATCCCGCGGTACTTCCGCGGGGTGCACGACGACGTGCGCGCGCTGCCGCACCCGGAACGGCTCGAGCGCCGGACCCGGGCCTTCGCGCGGATCGGCGGGTTGGTCTCCGACCGGCGGGTCGCGGCGCTGCGCGCGGCCGAGGTGGACCTGACGGCCCGGATCACCGCGATCTTCGACGACGTCGACGTGGTGCTGACCCCGGGCACCGCGACCGGCCCGTCGCGCATCGGCGCCTACCAGCGCCGCGGCGCGCTGGCCACGCTGGCGATGGTGGCGGCGCGGGTGCCGTTCCAGGCGATGTGCAACCTCACCGGACAACCTGCCGCGGTGGTGCCGTGGGCGCTCGACGGCGACGGCATCCCCACCTCGGTGCAGCTGATCGGGAGGCCGTTCGACGAGGCGACGCTGCTGGCACTGTCCCACCAGATCGAGGCGGCGCGGCCGTGGGCGGGGCGCCGCCCGCCGGTCGACTAGGGCACCAGCAGCTCGCGCCAGCGCGCGAGCTTCACCGCGAATGCCGTGGTGGCCGCCGGGCTGCTCGACGGCAACCGCAGGACCGGCAGCGCGGTGCCGAGGTGCCGGACGGCGAAATCGTGCGCCGCGGCGCCGTTGACGAGGATGCGCCGAATGCCCGGGTGTTCGGCCACCAGCGCGTCGACGTCGTTGCACTGCACGGACTTCCGGTCGATCCGCGCGTCCAGGCTGCCGGTGCGCCGGCAGCGTCCGATCACGTCCCACAGCGCGACGCCGTGGTGGGCGGCCGCGGCGATCCGCTGCGGGTACGCCACCGCGGCGTCGAAGCCGAACACCGCGCCGAGCAGCGGCCAGAACTGGTTGTGCGGGTTCGCGTAGTACTCGCCGGCCGCCAGCGACAGTTCGCTGGGGAAGGAGCCGAGCAGCAGCACGCGCGGGTGCGGGCCGACGACCGGCGGCAGCCCGTCGCGCAGTGGTGGCTCGATCACCGTCCGATGATGCCGCACGCAGCGATTCGTGCACGCTCGACCGCGCTCACCGCGGCCGAACGTGCACGCATCGCCGGTTCAGGACAGGTGGTGCACCTGCTGCAGGCCGTACACCGGGGTCGGGATGCCGACGTGGCGGGCCTTCAGCTGCAGGGCGAGGTAGAGCGAGTAGTGCCGCGATTGGTGCAGGTTGCCGCCGTGGAACCACAGGTTCTCCTGCTGGGTGGGCTTCCACATGTTGCGCTGCTCGCCCTCCCATGGGCCGGGGTCCTTGGTGGTGTCACTGCCCAGACCCCACACCTTGCCCACCTTGTCGGCGACGTCCTGGCCGATGAGGTCGGCCGCCCAGCCGTTCATGGACCCGTAGCCCGTCGCGTACACCACCACGTCGGCCGGCAGCCGGGTGCCGTCGGCGAGGACCACCGCGTCCTCGGTGAGGTGGTCGACCTGCCCGTGGGCGAGGCGGATGGTGTCGTCGGCGATCAACTCGGAGGCGCCGACGTCGATGTAGTACCCGGAGCCGCGACGCAGGTACTTCATGAAGAGCCCGGACCCGTCGTCGCCCCAGTCCAGGTCGAACCCGGCGGCGGTCAGGCGCGCGTAGAAGTCGGCGTCGCGTTCCCGGATCGCGTCGTAGATGGGGATCTGGAACTCGTGCATGATCCGGTAGGGCAGCGAGGCGAACGTCAGATCCGCCTTCTCCGTGGTCATTCCGGCTGCGAGTGCGCGTTCGGAGTAGAGGTCGCCGAGCCCGAGGTCCATCAGCGAGTCCGACTTGACGATGTGCGTCGAGGAGCGCTGCACCATGGTGGTGTCGACGCCGTTCTCCACCAGTGCCTTGCAGATGTCGTGCGCGGAGTTGTTGGAGCCGATGACCACCGCGCGCTTGCCGGCGTACGCGTCGGGCCCGGGGTGGGCGCTGGAGTGGTGCTGGTCGCCGCGGAACACGTCCTGGCCAGGCAGCGTCGGCACGCACGGCTTGCCGGACATGCCGGTGGCCAGCACCAGGTGCGTCGGCCGCAGCGTCACCCGCTCGCCGTCGCGATCCACCTCGACCGTCCAGGTCTGCGAGGCCTCGTCGTAAGAGGCGGACAGGCACGACGTCTTCGACCAGTACGGCACCTCCATGACGCGGGTGTAGAACTCCAGCCAGTCGCCGATCTTGTCCTTCGGCGCGAACACCGGCCAGTTGGCCGGGAAGGGCAGGTACGGCAGATGGTCGTACCACACCGGATCGTGCAGGCACAGCGTCTTGTACCGCGACCGCCACTGGTCGCCCGGGCGCTCGTGGCGGTCGAGCACCAGCGCGGGCACGCCGAGCTGGCGCAGCCGCGCACCCAGGGCGATGCCGCCCTGTCCACCGCCGACCACGACGACGTAGGGCTGTTCGGTGTAGCCGAGGGCGGCCTGCTCGTCCTCGCGCTTCTGCGCCCAGGACCGGGTGTCCGCATCGCTGCCGTGCACTGCGCCCAGCACGCGGTCCGCCCCGGTGCGCTCCTCGTGGCCCTTCAGTTCCCGCAGCGCGGTGAGCAGCGTCCAGGCGGTGTCCTCGCCGTCCTCGTCGCGCAGCCGCAGGTGTCCGACGCCGCGGCCGACGCCGGTCTCGAACTCGATGAACGCCGACACGACGCCGTCGCCGTCGTCGGTGGCCGGCTCGCGGGTACGGAAGCCGGACGGATCGGTGGACGCGAGCCGTGCGGTCAGCATGTCGGCGATGGCCTCGCGACCCTCGAGCGTCTTCAAATTCCAGGTGAAGGCGACGAGATCGCGCCAGAAGCCACCGACGGCGAACCGGGCGGCCGCGCGCGGCACGTCCCGCGTGGCCAGCGCCGCCTCGACGTCGGCGAGCCAGGCGTCGACGCGCTGCTGCGGGGTGAGTTCGGTACGGACGGGCCGAGTGGTGGTCATGGGGATCGTGGTCATGTGAGCCAGGACACAGGGTCCGCGCGGCGCCCACAAGGGCTGCAACCCCCTGCAACCCTGTTCGGATGTGTCGCCGCTCACAGAGCATGGCGGCATGAAGGCTGCTGTCTACTACGGTCCGACCAAGCTCGACGTCACCGACGTGCCGATTCCCGACCCGGGACCGGGCACGGTGCAGGTACGCGTCGCCTACAACGGCATCTGCGGGACCGACCTGCACGAGTTCTACGCCGGCCCGATCTTCGTCCCGACCTCGCCGCACCCGCTGACCGGTCAGCAGCTGCCGCTGGTGATGGGTCACGAGTTCGCCGGCACCGTCACCGCGGTCGGCCGCGACGTCAGCGGCTGGGCCGAGGGCGACCGGGTGGCGGTCGAACCGATCTACCGGTGCGGCCACTGCGGTCCCTGTGCGGCGGGCAACTACAACGTGTGCGCCCAGATCGGCTTCCACGGCCTGATGAGCGACGGCGGCATGGCCGAGTACACCGTGGTGCCGGTCGACATGCTGCACCGGCTCCCCGACGCGGTGTCCCTCGAACTCGGCGCGCTGGTGGAGCCGATGTCGGTCGCCTACCACGCGGCGACGCTCGGCGAGCCGACCCCGGGCGACACCGCGATGGTGTTCGGCGCGGGGCCGATCGGCATCGGGTTGTGGTTCGCCCTGCGCGGCCGGGGAGTCGAGGACGTCTTCGTCGTCGAGCCGTCACCGACCCGGCGCGCGGCGATCGAGGCACTGGGCGCGACGACGCTCGACCCCGGCGCGCTGGACGTGCCGGCGTTCATCGCCGAGCACACCGCGGGCCGCGGTGCCGGCGCCGTCTACGACGCGGCCGGGGTCGAGCCCGCGGTCCGGTCCGCGCTGGCGTGCGTGGGCTCGCGCAAGCCGATGGTCAGCGTCGCGATCTACGAGAAGCCGCTGACGACGCCGCTACTGAACCTGGTGATGAACGAGTCCCGCATCCAGGGATCGCTGTGCTACACCGCCGCCGACTTCGAGGCGGTGATCGCGCTGATGGCCGGCGGCGGCTACGACACGACCGGCTGGGTGACCACGATCGGGCTCGACGACGTCGTGGACGGCGGTTTCGAGGCGCTGCACGCCGGGACGAAAATGAAGGTCCTCGTCGATCCCAGGGCGTCGTGACACCGGGGTGTGACGGGGAGCACAATCGGCGGTGATGACCTCGCACCCGGCCGCCTCCGCGCATGGTCCGGAACCCGCGCTCGCCGCGGGCGACGACCCGCGCAGCTACGCCCTGCTGCTGTCGGAGGTCTACGACGCGACGATGGCGGGCACGCGGGCGCCGGCGCGGCCCCGCGACGTCATCGCCGACTCCTGGAAACGCCTGCTGACCCGCGGCGTCGACCCCGACCGGCTCGCCCCGCCCACCGTGGACGCCACGGGGATCGACGCGCTGCGCGAAGCGTCCGGGCTCTTCGCCGTCCTCGACGACGTCTCCCGGGGACTCGACTCCGTCATCGACGGCGGGGACAACATCCTGGTGGTCGCCGATGCCCGCGGGCGGGTGCTGTGGCGCTACGGAGCGCCCCGCGTGCTGGGCAACGCCGACCGGCTGGGCTTCGTGGAGGGAGCGCAGTGGAGCGAGAACGCCGTCGGCACCAACGCGATCGGCACCGCCTTGGCGTCGAATCGCGCGGTGCAGGTGTTCTCCGCCGAGCACTTCCTGCGCAGCCATCACGCGTGGACGTGCGCGGGTGCGCCGATCAAGGATCCGCGCACCGGTCAGGTGGTCGGCGTCGTGGACGTCTCCGGCCCCGCTGCCACCGTGCACCCCACCACGGTCGCGCTGGTGGACCTGGTGGCCCGGCTCGCCGAGTCGCAGCTGCGCGAGGCGCACGACCGCACACTCAACCGGCTGCGCACCGTGGCCGCGCCGATCCTCGCCCGGGTCGGGCGTCCGGCGCTGGCCGTCGACCCGCACGGCTGGGTGGCCGCGGTCGACGCGTTGCCGCCGCACAGCCGAATTGCGTTGCCGCATGACGCGATTCCGGGCCGCACGTGGATTCCGGCACTCGGGCCGTGTGACGTCGAGGCGCTGCCGGGCGGGTGGCTGGTGCGGCTGGCCGACGAGCCCGCCGCCGACGCCGTCGCGGCCAGCGTGACCCTGGACCTGCGGGACGCGACCGCGCCGCGGTTGCGCGTGGCCGGCCAGTTCGCGACGTGGCAGCGCGACATCTCGCCGCGGCACGCCGGGATCCTCGAGCTACTGGCTCGCCACCGGCAGGGCCGCTCGGCGGCCGAACTCGCGGTCGACCTGTACGGCGACCCGTCCCGGGTGGTGACGGTGCGCGCCGAGATGTCGCGGCTGCGCCGCCAGTTCACCGGGCTGGTGCTCGGGCGGCCCTACCGCTTCGCGGACTCCGCCATCGTCGACGTGCTCGGACCGGCCGACGCGACGCCATCGCCGCCGACCGCACCGGCGATCCGCGCAGGCCGCGGTATACGTTGACCCGGTGACGTCCGATGACGAGTGGCTGGAGGAGTCCGGTCTGCTCGATGGACTGGAGGGCGCGGCGCGCGCCGAACGCGCCGAACTCATCCCGTGGCTGCTCGAGCAGGGCGTCACGGTCGAGCAGATCCGCAGCGCCTATCAACCGATGCTGCTGGCGTCGCGCCGTCTGCTCGGCGACGACGGGCAGCTGGTGTCGCCGCGCGAGATCAGCGAGCGGACGGGCATCGACCTGGATTTCCTGCAGCGGTTGCAGCGGGCGAGCGGGCTGCCCCGCGCCGAGGATCCCGACGCGCCGTCGCAGATGCGCATCGACGGCGACGCGCTCGGCTACGCGCAGAGGTTCCGCGAGCTGGGCTTCGACGAAGACCAGGTGGTGCTGGTCGTCCAGGTGCTCACCGAGGGTCTCGCCCGCGCCGCGGAGGTGATGCGCTACGCCGCGCTCGCCGCGGTGAGCGCGCCCGGCGCGACCGAACTCGACATCGCCAAGCGCACCGAGGCCCTGCTGCAGCAGGTGGCGCCGCTGCTGGGCCCGATGATCGCGGACATGCTGCGGCTGCAGCTGCTGCACCTCATGGAGATCGAGGCCGTGAGCGCGGGCGAACGCGCCGAGGGCCTGCCGCTGCCCGGCGCCCGCGAGGTGACCATCGCGTTCGCCGACCTCGTCGGCTTCACCCGGCTCGGCGAGGTGGTGCCGCCGGAGGACCTAGAGCGGCTCGCGCACCAGCTGACCGACCTGGCGCGCGACGTCGCCGAGCCGCCGGTGCGCTACGTCAAGAGCATCGGCGACGAGGTCATGCTGGTGAGTTCCGACCCCGCGGCGATGCTCGACGCGATGCTGACGTTGTCGGAGGCGACGTCGGAGATCGAGGACTTCCCGCGGCTGCGGACCGGGCTCGCGACCGGGCTGGCGGTCAGCCGGGCCGGCGACTGGTTCGGCGGCGCCGTGAACCTGGCGTCGCGGGTGACCGGCGCGAGCCGGCCGGGCGCGATCCTGGTCTCCGAGTCGACCCGCGAGGCGATCGGCGACGACGAGCGCTTCCACTGGTCCTTCGCCGGGGCGCGCCGACTCAAGCACATCAAGGACGAGGTGAAGCTGTTCCGCGCCCGCCGCGCGGACTGACGCTCCTCAGCGTGCCGGGCGGAACCGCCGCAGCCGCAGGCTGTTGGTCACGACGAACACCGAGCTGAACGCCATGGCGGCGCCGGCGATCATCGGGTTCAGCAGACCGGACGCCGCCAGCGGGATCGCCGCCACGTTGTAGGCGAACGCCCAGAACAAATTGCCCTTGATGATGCGCAGCGTGGCGCGCGCGAGGCGGATCGCATCGCCGACGGCGCGCAGGTCCCCGGTGACCAGGGTCAGGTCGGACGCCTCGATCGCGACGTCGGTGCCGGTCCCCATGGCCAGGCCGAGGTCGGCACGGGCCAGCGCCGCGGCGTCGTTCACCCCGTCGCCGACCATCGCCACCACCCGCCCCTCGGCCTGCAGCCGCGCGACGCGGTCGGCTTTGTCGGCAGGCAGCACGTCGGCGATCACGGTGTCGATGCCGACCGCCGCGGCGACTGTAGCGGCCGCGCGTGCGTTGTCGCCGGTGAGCAGCACCGGGGTGAGGCCGAGCCGGCGCAGGTCCGAAATGGCCGGTGCCGCGGTGTCCTTGACGGTGTCGGCGACGACGTAGACCGCCCGGATCCGGCCATCGACGGCGAACCACACCGGGGTGCGTCCGGCGTCAGCGGCGTCCTCGGCCGCGCGCCGGAGGTCCTCGGCGACGTCCCCGGACAGCTCGCAGCCCAACGCGTCGCGCAGCCACGCCACGCGGCCCGCGGCCACCCGTGCGCCGGCCACCGTGCCGGTGACGCCCGAGCCGCCGTGGTCGGCGAAGTCCGCCACGTCGTCGAGCGGTCCGGTCTCGGTGGCGCGGGCGGTGATCGCGCGGGCGATGGGGTGTGCCGAGCCGCTCTCCAGCGCGCCCGCGAGCCGCAGCAGCGCGTCGTCACTCCCGTGTGCCTCCAGCAGTGTCATGCGGCCGGTCGTGACGGTGCCGGTCTTGTCCAGCACGACGGTGTCGACGCGGCGGGTCGACTCGAGGACCTGGGGGCCCTTGATGAGGATGCCGAGCTGGGCGCCGCGTCCGGTGCCGACGAGCAGCGCCGTCGGCGTGGCCAGGCCCAGCGCGCACGGGCAGGCGATGATGAGCACCGCGACGGCCGCGGTGAACGCTGCGGACGCCGAACCGCCGGCGAGCAGCCAGCCGGCCAGCGTCAGGACGGCCAGCCCGATGACCACCGGGACGAACACCGCCGACACCCGATCGGCGAGCCGCTGGACGTCGGCCTTGCCGCTCTGGGCGTCGGCGACGAGCCGCGCCATCTGCGCGAGCTGCGTGTCGGCACCGACGCGGGTCGCGCGCACGCGGAGCAGGCCGCCGACGTTGACCGTGGCGCCGACGACGTCGTCGCCGGGGGTGACCTCGACGGGCACCGACTCCCCGGTCAGCATCGAGGCGTCGACGGCCGAGTTGCCGCCGACCACCACGCCGTCGGTGGCGATCTTCTCGCCGGGACGGACGACGAACTCGTCCCCGGTTGCGAGGTCGCCGATCGGGATGCGGGTCTCGCGGCCGTCGCGGACCACGGCGACGTCCTTGGCGCCCATGCCGAGCAGCGCCCGCAGCGCCGCCCCGGACCGTCGCTTGGCGCGGGTCTCGAGGTAGCGGCCGCCCAGCACGAACGTCGTGACGACGGCGGCGACCTCGAGGTAGAGGTGCGGGTGATGGCTGCCGCTGATCGCCAGCTCCCAGACCGACCACGTGAACGCCGCGGTCACGCCCACCGAGATCAGCGTGTCCATGGTGGCCGCGCCGTGCCGCAGGTTGGTCAGCGTGGCGCGGTGGAACGGCCAGGCGGCCCAGGTCACGACGGGAACGGTGAGGACGAGGGCGAGGGCCGCCCAGCCGGCGAACTGCAGTGCGGGGACCATCGACAGCGCCACCACGGGCACCGACAGCAGCGCCGCGGTGAGGAGCCGCGGTCCGTAGGACTCCTCGCCGGGCTCGTGGTCGGACTCCTGGTCGTCCTCGCTGGCGAGCGCGGCGGTGTAGCCGGTGGCCTCGACCGCGGCGACGAGGTCGGCAGGGCTGACGCTCTCGGGGTAGTCGACGGCGGCCTGCTCGGTGGCGACGTTGACGGTCGCGTGGACGCCGTCGATGCGGTTGAGCCGCTTCTCGACGCGCGCGGCGCAGGACGCGCACGTCATGCCGCCGACGGAGAGGACGACGTGGGCGGTGGACGTGCTGGTGGGCGTGCTGGCGGTGGTGGGCACCTTCGGACTGGACATCGAGGACCCGCTCATGCCGCGGCGACGTCGTATCCGGCGTCCTCGATCGCGGTCGTCACGGCGGCGGCGTCGGGCGTGCCCTCGACGCGTACCGCGCCAGCGGCGAGGTCGACGTCCACGGCGGTGACGCCGGGCAGCGCGGAGACCGCGGCGGTGATCGCCCGCACGCAGTGGTCGCAACTCATCCCGGTGACGTGCAGAACCATGCTCATGGCTCCGAGTGTATACCCATAGGGGGTATGGGTAATAGGCTCTGCTCAGCCGTCGGCGAAGAGCCTCGCCAGCGACCGCTTGTCCACCTTCTCCCCGGCCAGGGTCGGCAGCGGTGCGGTCCGGATCTCCCAGCGCGTGGGCACCGCGAAGTAGCTGAGCGTTCCCGCGACGTGCGCGCGCAAACCGTCGGGCGTCGGCGCCGGGCCGTCGGCGCGGTGCACCACGACGGCCACCAGTTCCTCGCCCAGATCGGGGTGCGGTACGCCGAGCGCCGCCACCTCCACGACGTCGGGGTGCGTCGCGATGGCCGACTCGACGTGCGGGCAGGCGATGTTCTCGCCGCCGCGGATCACGACGTCCTTGGCGCGCCCGTCGATGAAGAGGTAGCCGTCGTCGTTCAGGTGGCCCAGATCGCCGGAGTGCAGCCAGCCCTCGGCGTCGACGGTGCGGTCGTCGGGCATCCCGGCGTAGCCGTTCATCACCGTGGGGGAGCGCGCCAGGACCTCGCCGACGCCGTCGGCATCGGGGTCGGCGATGCGCAGTTCCACCACCGGGTAGGGCCGGCCGACCGTGCCCGGATGTACGGCGAGGTCGCGTGCGTCGGCGGCGGTGAGGAAACCCCCGGCCTCGGTCATCCCCCACGTGTTGCTCAGCCCGCGGCGGCGCAGGTTCGGCAGCTTCGCGCGGATGCGGTCGAGCAGGTCGATGCTCACCGGTGCGCCGCCCAGCGGCCACGACTTCAGACTGCTCAGGTCACGGGCTTCGAAGTCGGGGTGGGCCAGCAGGCGGACCGCCATGGTCGGGACGGCACCCCAGATCTGGATGCGCTCCCGCTCGATGAGTTCGAGGATCTGACCGGCGTCGAAGCGACCCTGCGTCAGCACGATCTTGCCGCCGGTGAGGAAGTGGGTCAGCAGGCTGGACAGGCCGCCGACGTGGAACATCGGCGTCGTCGCCAGGCTCGTGGCCTGCGGCGAGTCGGCGTCGAGCAGGTGCGGGAAGCGCCCGTTGCGGGCAAAAATGTCGTGCTGGTTGGCGATCACCGCGCGCCGCGACAGTTCGACGGCCTTCGGCATCCCGGAGCTGCCGGAGGTGAAGAGCACCAGGGCGACCGCGTCGGCCGGGGACGTCGGAGCGTCGGGTGGGTCGGCGTCGCGCGGTGCGTCGAACGCCGCGCGTAGCTCGCCCAGCGGCGTGCACGGCACCCCGACGTCGAGGTCGACGTCGGCGAGGACGTGCGCGGGCGCGAGCACGTCGACGGCGTGGTCGATCTCGGCCGGACTCCACCACCGGTTGGCCAGTACCGGCACCGCGCCGTAGAGCCACGTCGCCCACAGCGCGACGATCCACTCGGGGGAGTTGTAGCCGAACACCACGACGCGGTGGCCCGGCTCGATCCCCAACTCCCGCAACGTCGTTCGGGCCGCGGTCACGGCCGCGCGGAAGTCGTCGTAGGAGATGCGCCGCGCGCCGTGCACGAGGAAGGTACGGTCGGTCCACACCGCGGTCCCGTCGACGAGTTCGGCGAACGTCGTCGGCCCCCGCTCGTAGACCAGGACGCCGGACGCGTCGCGCCGGACCTCGGTGCCCCAGACAGTCATCGCTACTGCACCAGGATCTGGACGCCCTCCGACGGCTGGACGATCACGAACCCCTGCCCGTGGAACGCCACCTGGAGTGCCTCGCCGGACCCGCGGCCGATCAGTGCGCCGGCCTTGAAGCTCGTCTTGAGCTGCGTCTGCAGGTTCGCCGACCACGCGACCACGGCGTTGGTGTCGGCGTAGGTGGGCGCCTCCCCGGCGTCGAGCACGACCGGCGGGCCGTCGGTGGTCAGCGCCACCCAGCCCGACCCGCGCAGGGTGGTGTTGAACAACCCGCCGGTCGCGATGCTGCCGCCCTTCACCCGTTCGATGTTCCAGTCGAGGCTGGCCGAGAACGCCAGCACGTTCTTGCCGCTGATCGACAGTCCGGAGTTCTGGATGTGCAGCAGGTGTACGTCGTTCGCCTGATCGGCGAGGAACACGTCACCCTGGCCCTGGCAGCGCATCAGCGGGAGTCCCTCGCCGGTGAGCGCCTTCTTCAGGAACTTGCCCGCGCCGCCGCCCTCGAACGAGAAGTCGACGTTGCCCTGGTAGGCCACCATCGATCCCTGCCGCGCCATGAACGGCTCGCCGAGGCGCACGCGCAGCAGCTTCTCGTTCTGGTTGGCGACGGCCTTGGCCTCCTTCTCGCTGAAGCGGCCGTCGACGAGGTCACCGGAGATGCCCGCGAAGCCGTCGCCCGCCGGGTGCGCGCTCGGCTGTTGCGGGCCGCCGTACTGGTCCTGCGCGCTCGGCTGCTGCGCGCCGCCGTACTGCTCGTGCCGGCCGTGCTCCTGCGTGCCGTGCTGCGGGCCGCCCTGGTGCTGTCCGCCGGCCGGTGCCGGTGCCCCACCGAGCGGGGCGGTGCCGTTGCGGCCCTGGTGGGAGACCTGGTCGGTCCAGTTGCGGCCGTCCCACCACCGGTAGTCGAAGCGACCCTCCGGGTCGGGCTGCCAACTGCCTGCTCCTGGTCCGGTCACCGCTGACTCCTCGGGCTCGATCGTCTGGTGGGGTTGCCCCCGACCCTAGGCCACCGCGACGCGGCGCAGTCGTTCCCCGCCGCGGGAGTCGGCGCCCTGGCACGCTGTGACCATGTCCAAGGAGATCGACCCGGTCCGGGCCCGCAGCGCGGTCGCCGTGCTCAAGCAGCACCCGGGGATGGTGCTGTTCCTGGCGACGCCGGCGCTGCTCGTCGTCGGCGTGGTGTGGCTGCTCGCCGGTCCGGCATGGGCGGCGCTGCTCTTCGTCGCCGCGGTCCTGGGCGGCGGCGCGGCGCTGTACGCGGGCCTGCGTAGGCGCTGAGACGCGCCCGTTCGCCCTGGGAGAAGGTCGCACTGCCGACCCTGTAACGGTGTAATCATGTAAGCATGAGGACACATCACCGCAGTCGGCAGCACAACACACCCCCCGACGCGAGTACCGCAGCCGAATGGATCGCCGGACGGCTGCCCGACAACTGGTTCGACGGCGACCCCGACGTCGTCGTCGACCGCGAGGAGATCACGGTCATTGGCCGGTTGCCCGCCGCCGACGGCGAGAGCGAGGCCCGCGCGTCCGGCCGGGCCGCGCGCTTCCGCGAGGAGACCCGCAGCGAACGCATGCACATCGCCGACGAGGCCGAGGCGCGCTACGGCCGCAAGGTGGCCTGGGGCGTCGAGATCGGCACCGGCGACACGGCCGAGCGGATTCTGTTCACCCACCTAGCCGTTCCGGTCATGACGCGGCTCAAGCAGCCCGAGCGGCGCGTCCTGGACACCCTCGTCGACGCCGGCGTCGCGCGCTCGCGCTCCGACGCCCTGGTGTGGTCGGTACGCCTGGTCGGCGAACACGCCGACGAGTGGCTCGCCAAGCTGCGCGAGGCCATGACCGCCGTCGACGACCTCAAGGCCGAGGGCCCCGGCCTCTAGGGTCCCTCGCGATTCACGAGCGCTGACGTTCGGTGAGCGAACGCGAGCGCTCGTGAATCGCTCGTCACACCGGCTCGACGGCGACCCAGGCACCGCCGAGCGTCGAGGTCTGCGACAGCGGATCCATGCCGTCGGCGCCGACCAGCAGATTGCGGTTGACGCCGAAGGACTCCGGCGCCCCGCCGCCGCGCGGGTCGAAGATCCGTGACCCCCAGCCGTGGTCGACGACCACCAGGCCCCGCCGCACGGCCGGGGTGAGCGCGGCGTCGAGTTCGATCGCCGCTACCGGCGAGGACACCCGCACCCGCTCGCCGGCGCCGATGCCGAGGTCCGCGGCGTCGTCCGGGTGGATCAACACCTCGTTGCCCTTGCCCGCCGGATGCAGCCCGGGCAGCTCGTTGAGCCAGGAGTTCATCGAGTGCCGGTGGCGGCGGTTGCCGAGCTGGAACGGATAGCCCAGCGGTCCCACCGGAGCCGGCGTCGCGAGCAGTTCGCGTGCGCGGGTGAGGAATTCGGGCGGCGTGGCGTGCACCCGCTTGTCCTCGGTGCGCAGCGCGTCGCGGAAGTGGCCGTACTCGCGCGGGCCCAAAACCAGGCCGTGCGGGTGCGCCAGCACGTCGCGCCAGCGCAGCCTGCGCCCGTTCACCTTGCGCGACGTCGCCACCAGCAGCCGGTCGATCCAGTGCGGCGTGAACGCGAGACCGGGCCTCCGGGTGACCGCGGCCAGCCGGCGCGTCGCGGCGACGAACGCGTTGACGCCCCGGGCGCCGAACAGCGGCCGGCGCATCGCGAGCGCGAGGTCCACCCAGATCCGCCATTCCTCGCGGGCCTGCGGGGGCGGCTCGACCGCCTTGACGCCGTACTGGATGAACGGCTCGTCGTGCATGCTGCTGGTGAAGGCCGGCAGGTCGTTGCGCTCCAGCCAGTGCACGGCGGGCAGCAGCCAGTGCGCGTGCCGGTGGCTCTCGCGCTGCACGAAGTCCACCACCACCAGCAGATCGAGCTGCGCCAGGGCGGCGTCCAGCGCCGCGCCGTCCGGCCCGGACACCACGGGGTTGCCGCTGTTGATGACCAGCGCCCGGATCTGTCCGGGCCCGGGGGTGGTGATCTCGTCGGGCAGCTCGGCGAGGGCGTGCGCCCCGGCCACCATCTCCCGGCCGCGCAGCCGGCTGCGGTGCGGCTTGACCTTGGCCAGCTCGAACATCCGCAAGGCGTCGACGTAGCCGCGCTCGAAGCGTCGACCGCCGGGCCGGTCCATCCGCCCGGTGGTGACGTTGAGCACGTGGCCGAGCCACTCGGCGACCGTGCCCGCCTCGTGCAGCGAGACCCCGGTGCGGGTGACCACCATCGCGCCGCGTGCCGCGGCGAAGTCCCGCGCGACCCGCTCGATGGTCTCCCGCGGCACCTCGCAGCGGCCGGCGAGGTCGTCGAGGTCGGCCTCGGCCACCAGCGCGCGCAGGTCGTCGACGCCGGTCGCGAGGTCGGCGCAGTCCTCGCGGTGCTCCAGCCCCTCGTCGAGGACGACCTTGACCATCGCCAGCAGCAGCGCCCAGTCCTGGCCGGGTCGCACCGCCAGGTGGACGTCGGCCTTGCGCGCCGACTCGGTGGCCACCGGGTCGACCACCACGATCGTCGCGCCGGCCTGCTGCCGCGCCAGCGCACGGCGCCACCCGCCGGGCACGGTCTCGAGCCAATTCCAGGCACTCACTGCGGGATTCGTGCCGACCAGCAGGAAGTAGTCGCAGTGGTCGACGTCGGACACCGGCGACATCAGCTGCGAGCCGTACATCGCCTCGGACACCACGTGCATGGCGTTCTGGTCGACCGACCCGACGAAGTAGCGGTTGCGCGTGCCCACGGCGTCGAGCCAGCCGTTCATGAAGACGATGTTCGACGACGAGAAGCCCGCCGGGTTGCCGTAGTACACGCCGATCGCGTCCGGCCCGTCCGCGTCGATCAGCGCGTTCATCCGCGCCGCGATGTCGGTCAGCGCCTCGTCCCACGTCGCCTCGACGTAGGAGTCGCCGACGCGGCGCATCGGGGCGAGGATGCGTCGCGGGTGCTCGACGAGCTGGTTCGCCGTGCGTCCCTTCGCGCAGAAGTCGTGCCAGCTGTGCGGGTTCTGCTTGTCCGCGGCGATCTTGGTGACGCGGTTGCCGACGACCGTCACCTCGATGCCGCACGCCGCGAGGCAGTACCGGCAGAACGTGTGGACGGTGCTGGCCGCGCCGTCGCCGGTGGGCTCGGCGGCCGCCCGGACGCGGGCCTCGGCGGTGCTCATGGCGGCCATCCTGCCCCGGCGTGCGGTGCCCGAGCGGCGGAATGCCAATGAGCACACCGCTTGTTCCCGTGATTCACGAGCGGTTTCGTTCGGTGAGCGAATGAAAGCGCTCGTGAATCGCCGGGTCAGGTTTGGGTCATGTGCCAGTACTCGCCGCGGCGGGCGAGCAGCTCGGCGTGCGTGCCGCGTTCGACGATCCGGCCGGCCTCCATCACCAGGATCGCGTCGGCGTCGCGCACGGTCGAGAGCCGGTGGGCGATGATGAAGCTGGTGCGGTCGCGGCGCAGCTCCGCGGTGGCCTGCTGCACGAGGGACTCGGTGCGGGTGTCCACCGAGCTGGTCGCCTCGTCGAGGATCAGCAGCCGCGGGCGTGCCAGGATCGCCCGGGCGATGGTGATCAGCTGCTTCTCGCCGGCGCTGACGTTGCCGCCGTCGTCGTCGATCACCGTGGCGTAGCCGTCGGGCAGCGTCCGGACGAAGGGGTCGACGTGCGCGGCGCGCGCCGCGGCGAGCACCTCGTCCTCGGAGGCGTCCGGCCTGCCGTAGGCGATGTTGTCGTAGATCGTGCCGCCGAACAGCCAGGTGTCCTGCAGCACCATGCCGATCTGGGAGCGCAGTGCGTGGCGGCTCATCGTGGTGATGTCGACGCCGTCGATGAGGATGCGGCCGGCGTCGACGTCGTAGAACCGCATGAGCAGGTTCACCAGCGTCGTCTTGCCGGCGCCGGTCGGCCCAACGATCGCGACGGTGTCACCCGGCTCCGCGACCAGCGACAGGTCGTGGAGCACCGGCGTGCCCGGGCGGTAGCCGAAACCCACGCCGACGAACTCGACGCGACCGGGGCCGCGGTCGGCGGCCACCGCGCCCGCGGGCGGGTCGGCGGGCTCCTCGTCGGCGTCGAGCAGGTCGAAGACGCGCTCGGCGCTGGCGATGCCGGACTGCATCGTGTTGTACATCGCGGCGACCTGCGTCAGCGGCTGGTTGAACTGGCGGACGTACTGGATGAATGCCTGGATGCTGCCCAGCGTGATCTGGCCGCCGGCCACCTGCAGCCCGCCGACCACCGCGACCGCGACGTAGCTGACGTTGCCGATGAACGTCGTCACCGGCGACACCAGCCCGGACAGGAACTGGGCGCCGAAGCTCGCCTGATAGACGTCGTCGTTGAGGTCGCGGAACCGTTCTTCGGCCAGTGCGCGGTGACCGAAGGTCTTCACCACCGTGAACCCGCTGTAGGTCTCCTCGATGTGGGCGTTGAGCCGGCCGGTGTTGCGCCACTGCGCGACGAAGGCGCGCTGCGAGCGGCGCGCGACGGTCCGGGTGGCCCACAGCGACAGCGGCACCACCAGCACGGTGATCCCGGTCAGCAGCGGCGAGATGGTCAGCATCATCACCAGCACCGCCACCACGGTCAGCACGGACGTCAGCAGCTGGGCGATGGTCATCGACAGCGACGACCCGATGTTGTCGACGTCGTTGGTCACCCGGCTGAGGACCTCGCCGCGCTGCCGGGTGTCGAAGTACGACAACGGAAGCCGGTGCACCTTGGCCTCCACGTCGGCACGCAGCGCCACCATGGTGCGTTGCACGGTGACGTTGAGCAGCCGCGCCTGCAGCCAGACGAGCAGGGCGGCCACCAGGTAGAGACCCAGCGCCAGCAGCAGCGTGCGGCCCACGGCGTCGACGTCGACTCCCCGGCCGGGGACCACGTCCATCCCGGATAGCAGGTCGGCGAACGTGCCGTCGCCGCGCGCCCGCGCCGCCTCGACGGCCTGCTCCTTGGTGAGGCCGGCCGGCAATTGGCGTCCGATGACGCCGTTGAACAACAGATCGGTGGCATGGCCGAGGACCCGGGGCCCGATCACGCCGATCGCGATGCCCGCGACGCCGAGCAGCAACACCGCCGCCGTCGTAACCCGTTGCGGCGTCAGCCGTTTCACCAGGCGGACGGCGGTGCCGCGGAAGTCGCGGGTGCGCTCCGGCGGGAGCTGCATCGCGCGCATCGGCCGTGTCACCGGACGTCTCCGGCCGCGGCGCCGGTGGACTGGGAGTCGACGATCTCGGCGTACACCTCGCAGCGTGCCAGCAGCGACGCGTGCGTGCCGACGCCCACGACGACGCCGTCGTCGAGCACCACGATCTTCTCGGCGCTGCTGATCGTGGAGACGCGCTGCGAGACCACCAGCACCGTCGCGTCGGCCGACACCTCGGCCAGCGCCTCGCGCACCCGGGCGTCGGTTCGCACGTCGAGCGCGGAGAACGCGTCGTCGAACAGGTACACCAGCGGCCGGCGGATCACCGCGCGGGCGATCGCCAGCCGCTGCCGCTGTCCGCCGGAGAGGTTGATGCCGCCCTGCGCGACGGGCATCGCGAGCCCCTCGGGATGGGCGGCGACGAAGTCGGCGGCAGCGGCGACCCGCAGCGCGTCCCACATCTCCTCAGCGGTGGCATCGTCCTTGCCGTAGCGCAGGTTGTCCGCAACGGTCCCGGAGAACAGGTAGCCGCGTTGCGGCACCAGGCCGAGCGACGACCACAGCACCTCGGTGTCGTAATCGCGCACGTCGACTCCGTCGAGCCGCACGGCGCCGTCGGTCACGTCGAAGAGGCGGCATATCAGCGACACCAGCGTCGACTTGCCCGACCCGGTCGATCCGACGATCGCGGTGGTGGTGCCGGGCTCCGCCGTGAACGAGACGTTTTGCAGCACCGGCCGATCCGCGCCGGGATGGCGGAACGCGACACCGTCCAGCTCGACCCGGCCGGACCGCGTCGCCGGGCACCGCGGCGAGGCGGGGCTGGCGATCGCCGCCGTCGTGGAGAGCACCTCGGTGATGCGCTCGGCGCACACCGACGCACGCGGCAGGATCGCCAGCACGAACGTGACCATCAGGACCGACATCAGGATCTGCATGAAGTAGGAGAGGAACGCGATCAGTGCGCCGACCTGCATCTGCCCGGCGTCGATGCGCGCGCCACCGAACCAGATGAGCGCGACGCTGGAGACGTTGATGACGAGTGTCGTGACCGGCAGCATGAGCGCCTGCCACCGGCCGACCTCGAGCGCGGTGTTCGACAGCGTCTGGTTCGCCGCGGCGAAGCGAGCGATCTCCACCGGCTCGCGGGCGAACGCGCGGACCACTCGGATGCCCGAGAGTTGTTCGCGCAGTACCCGGTTGATGCCGTCGATGAGTCCCTGCAGGGCGCGGAACAGCGGCAGCAGCCGGGCGACGATCAGGTAGTTGGCCCCCGCCAGGACGGGCAGGCTGACCAGCAGGAGCCAGGACAGCCCGGCGTCGAGGTGCAGCGCCATGGCGATGCCGCCGACGCTGGTGATGGGGGCGGTGACCAGCGTCGTGCACGTCAGCTGCACCAGCACCTGGATCTGCTGGACGTCGTTGGTGGTCCTGGTGAGCAGCGAGGCCTTGCCGAAGCGGGACGTCTCCTCGGCCGAGAGTCCGGTGACGTGGTGGAAGATCGCCGAGCGCAGGTCGCGGCCGAAACCCATTCCGGCCCGCGAGCCGAAGAACACCGCCCCGACGGCGCACACAACCTGCAGGGCCGTGACGCCGAGCATCACCGCGCCCAGTTCGACGATCAGGCCGGTGTTCCCGACGGCGACGCCGTCGTCGATGATCGCCGCGTTGATGGTCGGCAGGTACAGCGACGCCACGGTGCTCACCACCTGCAGCGCCGCGACGACGGTGAGCAGGCCCCGGTAGGGCTGCACGAACCGCCGCACCAGCGCCCAGAGCATCCCGTAACCATCGCACACGGCTCACGCGCGGGTCCGGACCCGCCGCGCAGCAGACGATGCTTAAGGATCTCACAGGATAGTCGCAGGTCAGTCGGCATGTCGGTGGTTGCGCCGCAGCGCTGCCGCTACAGTTGCGGGCGTGATCGGACGACCCGACGACAGCCGAGGCCGGACCCCCAGCAGACGACGTGCGACGGTGCTGGCTGCGGCCCTCGCCGCGCTCATCCCCGCGGCAGCGGCGTGCTCCGGCGACGACCAGCCGGCCGGTCCCAGCGTGCCGTCGTCGGCCGCGCCCAGCGCCGCCGCCAAGCACGGTCCGTTCTTCCCGGAGTGCGGCGGGATCAGCGATCAGGCGATCGGTCAGATCACCCAGCTGCCCAACCTCGTCAACACGGCGAAGACGTCGGCGGGCTGCCAGTGGCTGGCCGGCGGCAGCGTGCTTGGCCCGCACATCTCCTTCTCCTGGTTCCGGGGGAGCCCGATCGGACGCGAACGGAAGACCGAGGAATTGTCGAGGACGAGCGTGGAGGACCTCAACGTCGAGGGGCACGAGGGCTTCATCGCCCTGAGCGACGATCCGACGCTGGGCGTCAGCTTGTGCGAGACCGGCATCCAGTTCGACGACGACTTCATCGAGTGGTCGGTCAGCTACGCGCAGAAGCCCTTCCCGGATGCGTGTGAGGTCGCCAAGGAACTCACCCGCCAGTCGATCGTGAACGCCAAGTGACCGGCCGCCGCATCCTGAATAGCCGCGCCCTGACCCGGCTCGGCGCCGTGCTCGCCGCGCTGACCGTGCTGGTCGGCGTGTCGGGGTGCACCCGGTCGGTCGAGGGGTCGGCGGTTCGCGCCGGCGCGGGCGGCACCGAACGCAACGACGACTCCCAGCGTCAGTACCCCAACCTGCTCAAGGAGTGCGACGTCCTGACCCAGGACATCCTCGCCGAGACGGTGGGCGCCGACCCGCTGGACATCCAGAGCACGTTCGTCGGTGCGATTTGCCGCTGGCAGGCGCTCAACCCGGCCGGCCTCGTCGACATCACGCGGTTCTGGTTCGAGCAGGGCAGCCTCGACAACGAGCGCCAGGTCGCGCAGCAGCTGAAGTATCAGATCGAGAACCGGGCGGTGAACGGCGTGCCGTCCATCGTGATGAAGCCCAACGACCCGAACGGCGCGTGCGGCGTCGCGAGCGACGCGGCGGGCGTGGTCGGCTGGTGGGTCAACCCGCAGGCGCCCGGCATCGACGCGTGCGGCATGGCGCTCAAGCTGATGGAGCTGACGCTCAACACCAACAGCTAGCGCGCGACCTCAGCGGGGGACGTCAGCGAGGGACGTCAGCGAGGGACGTCAGCGAGGAATGTGGAAGGCGACGAGCGTCGCCGCGCCCAACTCGAGCGCGTCCCACGTCGCGTCGGTGCGCAGCACCGCGAGCGCCGAGGTGGGGAACTTCGCCTCGATCTCACCGACGGCCGCGGCGTCGCTGCCCGGACCGGCCAGTGCGAGCGCCAAGCTCGACGTCGTCGGCTCGTGACCGACGACGAGCAGCGTGGTGACGTCGTCGGCGACGCCGTTGATCGCGGCGAGGACCGTGCCGGGCGTGGCGTCGTACAGCGCGTCGAGGTACTGCACCGGCGCCTCGATGCCGGTGCGGGCGAGTGTCTGGCGCGTGCGGGTGGCCGTCGAACACAGCACGGCGTCGACGACGTCGACGTGCGACCGTAGCCACGCGCCGGCCAGCGGCGCCTCCCGGACGCCCCGCTCCGCCAGCGGCCGGTCGTGGTCGGCGACGCCGTCCGGGTAGCCCGACTTCGCGTGCCGCATCAGCACCAGCGTCCTGCTCACGCGGACCAACGTAGCCCGCGCGCTAAGCTGCGGCGATGACCACCGCACGGAGGGGTGCCGCGCGGCTGCGCGGCGTCTGCGTCGGTGCGGCGTCGATGGCCGTCGCCGTCGCGGCTCACGGATCGGCGGGTGCGGAGCTGCCGGCGACGTCGTCGATGGTGCTGCTCGTGCTGTGCGCGGCCATGGTCGGGGCGGTCGCCTCGTCGCCGTCGGAGGCGCACCGGCGCCTCCCGGTGCTCGTCGCCTACCTCGCCGGAGGGCAGACCGTCGGGCACTGCCTGCTGACCTTCACCGCCGGGCACCACCACGGCGGGTCCCACGCGACGCTGCCCATGCTCGTCGCCCACGGCGTCGCGGCGCTGGTCCTGGCGGTGCTCATCGGGACCGCCGAACGTTCGCTGGCCGCGCTCGCCGGCGTGCTGTGGCGCCTGATCCTCGTCGGCGTCGCGCTGCGCGGCACCGACGCCTGCCGCCGCCCCCGCCCGCTGTGGTGGGGCGCCGGTCTGCGGATTCGCATCCTGCCCGGCTCCGGGCTCGGCACCCGCGGTCCTCCGTCGTTCACGGCCGCCTGAGGGCGGCACGCACACCGGACGCGCGCTCGACGCCGTCCGGCATCCCGCCGTGCGGCGCCCGCGCCTGCACGGATCTCCCGTGAACGAAGGACTTCGACCATGTCGACCCCACCCACCGAGGACACCCAGGGTCCTCCCACCACGCACCCGGCGCCCGGACGGTCCGCCGCCGGGCCGACGCACCGCGGCGCCGTGCCGCTGCTGCGGCGGCTGCACTTCTACGCGGGCGTGCTCGTCGCGCCCTTCATCCTCGTCGCCGCCGTCACCGGCGGCCTCTACGCGCTCGCACCCACCGTGGAACGGGTCGTGTACCGCGATCTGCTCGTCGTCGAGCCGGCCGGGGACCCGCTGCCCCTGACGGCGCAGGCCGCTGCGGCGCGCGCCGCTCATCCCGACCTCGCGATGGCCGGCGCGCGGCCGGCGGCCGGGCCGGAGGACTCGACGCGCGTTCTCTTCACCGATCCGGCGCTCGGCGAGGACGTCCAACGCGCCGTGTTCGTCGATCCCTACACCGGCCGGGTCCTCGGCGACGAGCCGACGTGGCTGGGCTACCTGCCGGTGAGCACCTGGCTGGACGGTCTGCACCGGCACCTCAACCTGGGCGAGCCGGGCCGGGTGTACAGCGAACTCGCGGCGTCCTGGCTGTGGGTGGTGGCGCTCGGCGGGCTCGCCCTGTGGTGGGCGCGGCGGCGCTCGGACCGGCGGCGCGGCAGGCCCGGTCGCCTGTTCACCGTCGACCAGGCCGGACGCGGCCGCAGCCGCACCCTGAACTGGCACGGTGCGGTCGGCGTGTGGATCCTGCCGATGCTGCTGTTCCTGTCGGCGACCGGCATCACGTGGTCCACCTACGCGGGGGCGACGGTGTCCGAGCTGCGGGCGCACTTCGCGTGGGAGCGGCCCGCGCTGACGACGACGCTGACCGGGCCCGCGCCGGACGGCGGGGGACACCCGGGCCACGAAGCGCACGGCCAGCAGGCGGGGCACGGCCGGCAGGCGGGCCACGACGGCGGTGCGCCGGCCGAGGACGGCGTCGACCTCGATCGGGTCGTGGCTGCGGCCGCCGCAGCCGGCGTGGCGGCGCCGCTGGAGGTCACGCTGCCCACCCAGCCCGGGCACGCCGTCGGCGTCACCGAGACCGACGCGCCCTACCGGCTGACCACCGACGCCGCCGCGATCGACCCGGTCACCGGCGCGGTCACCAGCGTGGTCGACTACGACCGGGACTACTCGATGGTCGCCAAGCTCGCCGACTGGGGCATCCGCATGCACATGGGCTTCCTGTTCGGCTGGCTCAATCAACTCCTGCTGTTCGTCGTCGCGGCCGCGCTGGTGACGGTCGTCGTGCGCGGCTACCGGATGTGGTGGCAGCGCCGTCCGACCCGGGGTTCGGCGTGGGCCGTCGGGCGGCCACCGCTGCGCGGCGTGCTGCGTCGCACCCGTCCGGCGGTCACCGCGGTCGTGGTGCTCGCCGCGCTCGCCGTCGGTTGGTTCCTCCCCGTGCTGGGGGTCAGCCTGGTCGCGTTCGTGGTGGTCGACGTCGCGCTCGGCCGGGTCGCGGCGCTGCGCACGCGCTGATCGCAGCGTTGCCGCGGCACATGCCGGTCGAGGTCCGCGGACTTGTCGGCGCCCGGTCCTACACTCGCCTCACCGATGAATCGACGAGACGGGGAGGACCATCGGATGCGCTTCGTGCACACCGCCGATTGGCAGCTCGGGATGACTCGGCACTTCCTCAACGACGAGGCGCAGCCGCGGTATTCGGCGGCGCGCCGCGACGTGGTGGCGGCCATCGGGCCGCTCGCGGCGGAGGTCGGCGCCGAGTTCGTGGTGGTCGCCGGGGACGTGTTCGAGGACAACCACCTCGCGCCGCGGGTGATCAGCCAGTCGCTGGAGGCGATGCGGCGCATCGGCGTTCCGGTGTACCTGCTGCCGGGCAACCACGATCCGCTGGACGCCGGTTCGGTCTACACCAGCGCGCTGTTCCTCGCCGAGAAGCCGGACAACGTCGTGGTGCTCGACCGGGCCGGCGTGCACCCGGTGCGCCCCGGGCTCGAGATCGTCGCGGCGCCATGGCGTTCCAAGGCGCCGACCAGCGACCTGGTGGGTGACGTGCTTGCCGGTCTGACCGCCGACGGCGTCACCCGCATCGTCGTCGGGCACGGCGGCGTCGACGTGTTCCAGCCCGACCGGGACAAGGCGTCGTTCATCCGGCTCGCCGCGGTGGAGGATGCCCTGGCCCGTGGCGCCGTGCACTACGTGGCGTTGGGCGACAAGCACTCTCGCACCGAGGTGGGGGGCACGGGCCGGGTGTGGTACTCCGGTGCGCCGGAGGTCACCAACTACGACCACGTCGAGGGCGACCCCGGCCACGTGCTGGTGGTCGACCTCGACGAGGCCGACCCGGACCGCACGGTGACGGTCACCGCCCGCAAGCTGGGCACCTGGCGGTTCCTGTCGCTGCGGCACACCGTCGACACCAGCCGCGACGTCACCGACCTCGACCTCAACCTGGACCTGCTGCCGGACAAGGACCGCACGGTGGTGCAGCTCGGCCTGAACGGCACGTTGACGGTCACCGACAAGGCCGCGCTCGACGCGTGTCTGGACAAGCACGCCCGCCGGTTCGCGGCGCTGTCGGTGTGGGACAGCCAGACCGACGTCGTGGTGGTACCCGCCGACGGCGAGTTCGACGACCTCGGCATCGGCGGCTTCGCGGCGTCGGCGGTCGACGAACTCGTCGCGACCGCCAAGGGCGAGGACGAGCGCTCCGAGGACGCGCGGGCCGCGCTCGCCCTGCTGCTGCGCCTGGTCGATCGGGGGGCCGCGTGAAGCTGCACCGACTGGTCCTGCGCAACTACCGCGGGATCGCGCACCGCGAGGTCGAGTTCCCCGACCGCGGCGTCGTCGTGGTCAGCGGCGCCAACGAGATCGGCAAGTCCTCGATGGTCGAGGCGCTCGACCTCCTGCTGGAGGCCAAGGACCGCTCCAGCAAGAAGGAGGTCAAGCAGGTCAAGCCCACCCACGTCGACGCCGGCGCGGAGGTGACGGCCGAGATCTCCACGGGCCCCTACCGTTTCACGTACTTCAAGCGCTACCACAAGCGTCCGGTCACCGAACTCACCGTCACCGCCCCGGCGCGGGAACAGTGGACCGGTGACGAGGCGCACGAGCGGGTGCGGGTGATCCTCGCCGAGACCGTCGACGTCCGACTGTGGGAGGCCCAGCGCGTGTTGCAGGCGTCGGCGACGGTGCCGGTCGACCTCTCCGGCTGCGACGCGCTGTCACGCGCACTCGACGTGGCGGCCGGTCAGTCGGTGACGCTGTCGGGTACCGAGCCGCTGCTCGTCGACCGCATCGAGGAGGAGTTCCGCGAGTACTTCACCGCAGGCGGCAAGCCCACCGGCCCGTGGCTGGCCGCGGTCAAGCGCCGCGCCGCCGCGGCGGAGGCCGTCGAGCGCTGCGCGGCGGAGGTCGCCGAGGTCGAGTCCGCGGTCGCCCGGCATGCCGCGCTGACCGAGGAACTGGCCGAGGTGACGATCGAGCGCTCCGCCGCGACGCGTGCCCTCGCCGCGGCGACGCAGGCCGCCGACGAGGTGGCCAAGGTCGCCGAGCGGCTGGCACAGGCGAGGATCGTCGCCCGGGCCGCGCGCGACACGCACGTCGCCGCCGTCGACGCCCTCGCCGAGCGCCGCCGGTACGCCGCCGAGCTGGACGGTGCGGGCGCTGCCATCGACGACCTGGAAACCGCTGCGCACGAGGCAGATTGCGACGCCGTGGCGGCGCAGCGATCCCACGACGAGACGGTTGTGGCGGCGACGGCCGCCGTGGACACGGTCACCGCCCGCCAGGCGGACCTGGACGCCGCGCGGTCGGCGGTCGAGGTCGCAGCCCGCCACGCCGACGCCGAGCGCCTGGCGGCGCGGCTGGCGAAGATCGACGCCGCCGACCGCGGCCTGCGCGACGCCGACGCGCACCTCGCCGAGATCCGCCTCACCGAGCGCGGAATGCGCCTCATCGAGCGCGCCGGGATCGAGGTCGAGGCCGCCGAGGCGGCGGCCGACGCCGCGTCGGCCCGCGTCGAGGTCACCGCGCAGCGCGCCGTCGAGGTCACCGTCGACGGGCAGGTCGTCGCGCTCGCCGAGGGTGCGACGTGGTCGACGAGCGCCACCGCGGCCACCGGGATCGACGTCCCGGGTGTGCTGTCGGTGCGGATCGTGCCGGGCGCGCCCGCCGCTGACACCGGCGCTCAGCTGGCTGCCAAGCGTGCGGCCCTCGCAACGCTGCTGGCCGACGCCGGCGTCGAGAGCATCTCCGCCGCAACGGAACTCGACGAGCACCGTCGCGACCACGCCGCGCTGCGGCAACGGCTGCAGGCAACCCGCGACGCACTGCTCGCCGACGCCGAGCACGGCGACGTCGCCACGCTGCGCCGCCGGCTCACCGACCTGCGGGCCGGCCTGACCGCCGGACCGGTGCCCGACGCCGACGCCGCACGGGCGGCGCTGCAGGACGCCACGTCGTCGCACGCCGCCGCGGTGGCGGAGTGCGCCCGCCTGCGGGATGCCGTCGCCGCGGCGTCCGCCACGCTGACGGAGCGGACCGCCGCAGCCACCCACCTGCGGGCCAACCTGGACGCCGCCCGGGCGCGCGTCACCGAGGTCGCCGAGCGCCTGGAACGGGTGCGGGCGCAGGTGTCCGACGACGACCTGGTGGCGCGGGTGCACGCCACCGATCGGGACGCCACGGTCACGCGGGACGCGCTCGCGGGGTTGGAGGCCGAGTTCGCCGAGGCCGCACCCGAGGCGGTGCGCGCTGCCGTCGACGCCGCCGCCGCGCGTGACCGGGACTGCCGTCGTCGCCATGACGAGCTGTCCCGGCAGCTGGTGGCCACCACCGCGCAGCTCGAGGTGTACGGCAGCGAGGGCCGGCACGGCAGGCTCGACGCGGCCCTGGGCGAACAGGCGCACGCCGAGGCCGAGCACGGCCGCCTGCAGCGCCGCGCCAACGCCGTTCACACGCTGCGCACCGTGATGACGCGGCACCGCGACGACGCCCGGCAGCGCTACGTCGACCCGTTCCGCACCGAGGTGGAACGGTTGGGCCGCATCGTCTTCGGGCCCGACTTCGAGGTCGAGATCGATGCGGGCCTGTGCATCACGTACCGCACGCTCGACGGGTGCACGGTGCCCTACGACTCGCTGTCCGGCGGCGCGAAGGAGCAACTCGGCATCGTCGCGCGGCTGGCGGGTGCGGCGCTGGTCGCCAAGGAGGACGGGGTACCGGTCGTCATCGACGACGCGCTGGGCTTCACCGACGCCGCCCGGCTCACCCGGATGGCCGAGGTGTTCGACGCGGTCGGCGGCGACGGCCAGGTGATCGTCCTGACCTGCAGCCCGGACCGCTACGCCGACATCGTCGGCGCCCACCGCATCGCGCTCACCGCCTGACGCCGGCCGCCCGACGCCCGACCGCGTGCCGCAGGGGACCGCCCGACGCCGGGCGCCCGGCCGCGAACGTCAGCTCGCCACCGATACCCGCGGGCGCTGCGGCGCGTCGAACGTGGCGGGCGGCAGGCCGAGGTGGTCGCGCAGCGTGTCGCCGGTGTACTCGGTGCGGAACAGCCCGCGCCGCTGCAGGATCGGCACCACGGCGTCGACGAAGTCGTTGAACGTGCCCGGCGTCTGCGCGGCCGACACCATGAACCCGTCGGCCTCGCCCGCGCGGAACGATTCCTCGATCTGATCGGCCACCTGCTCGGCCGTGCCGACGAACTGCGGCAGCAGCACGCCCTGGGCGTACCACCTGCCGACGTCGCGCAGCGTCAGGTTGTCGCGATTCGCCACCCGCCGGGCCGTGTCGAACAGCCCCTGGGTGCCGGTCACCACGACGTCCTCCACCGGTGCGTCCAGGTCGTAGACGGAGAAGTCGTGGTCGGTGTGCACGCTCAGGGTGATCAGTCCGGAGATGGGGTCGGCCAGCTCGTTGTGGAAGGCCTGCTTCTCCCGGGCGATCGACTCGGTCTCGCCGATGAACGGGACGAACGCCGGGAAGATCAGCACCCCGTCGGGGTCGCGACCGATGTTCTCCGCGCGCGACTTGATGTCGTCGTAGTAGGCGCGGCGGCCCTCCGGGGTCGGGTCGATCTCGAAGATCGCCTCGGCCCACGTCGCGGCGAAGTCGCGGCCGGTGTTCGACGAGCCCGCCTGGATGAGTACCGGCCGCCCCTGCGGGGAGCGCGGCACGTTGAGCGGCCCGCGACTGCGGAAGAACCGTCCGTCGTGGTCGACCCGGCGGATGCGGTCCGGGTCGGCGAAGACGCCGTCGGCCTTGTCGAGCACCAGGGCGTCCGGATCCCAGCTCGACCACAGTTCCAGTGCGGTGCGCACGAATTCGTCGGCCCGCTCGTAACGCGACTCGTGGCCCAGGTGTTCGTCGTACCCGAAGTTCTGCGCCTCGCTCTGCGTCAGTGAGGTGACGATGTTCCAGGCGACGCGGCCGCGCGTCACGTGATCGAGGCTGGCGAAGCTGCGGGCCAGCTCGTACGGGTGAAAGTAGGTCGCGCTCTTCGTGATCGCCAGCCCCAGCTTGCTGGTGACCGCGCCGATGCTCGCCGCGACGATCGACGGGTCCAGCGTCGCCGTGGCCTGCGTGCCGCGCCGCAGCGGCTCGGTGATGTCACCGCCGAAGCGTGCCGGCGCGGCCAGCAGGTCGGCGAAGAACAGGAAGTCGAACTTGCCGCGTTCCAGGATGCGGCCGATCCGGTGGTAGTACTCCGGATGGGTGAACCCGGTGTCGCTGGCCGGGTGCCGCCACGCGGCGTGCGAGTGGGTGACCTGCGACGCGATCTGGAACCCGCCGAGGTGCAACTGCTTGGTCATCGAATGCTGCCTTTCCAGCGATTTCGGCGCGCTCTCGTTCGCTCACCGAACGAAAGCGCGCCGAAATCGCCCGTCAGAAGTAGGCGTTGGCCGGGATGGGGGTGCCGTGCAGCAGGTGCTGGCCGATCACGCGGGCCTTGTACGCCACCGGGTTGTGCAGGGTGATGGTGCGGATGTTGCGCCAGTGCCGGTCGAGGTTGCGCTGCCGGCTCGCGGCGCTGGCCCCGCCGAGTTCGAGCAGCCGGGTGGCGGCCTGCGGCGCGACGTCGTCGAGGTGCACCTTGACCTTTGCAGCGCGTAGCTGCGCCTCGGCGGCCAGCGCCGCGTCGGGGACGCCGTCGACCTCGGAGGCGTTGGCCTCGGCGATCGCCGCGGCGGCGTCGAGGACCGCGGCGCGGGCGATCGAGGCGGTGGCCGCCAGTTCGCCGAGCTGGCGCTGCAGCAGCGGGTCCTCGGTGGGACGTTCGGTGGGGGCGTGACTGAAACTGCGGTCGCGCGACCGCAGCAGCGCGATGCCGTCGTCGACGATGCCGGCCAGCACGCCCGCGACCACGGCGTGGATGTACAGCTGCAGCGACGCGTACTGAACGGTCGGCACCGCCTCGGCGTCGTACGGGCTGTCGCTGAGCAGCTCGTCGGCGGCCACGGCGACCGAGGTGAACGTCGTGGTGCCGGTGCCGGTGCGCCGCTGGCCGAAGCCGTCCCAGTCGTCGACCAGCCGCACGCCGGTGCGGTCGGCCGGGATCACCACGGTGGCCGCCGAGTCGTGGTCGGTGGTGGCCGCCACCGTCAGGTAGTCGCTGAACAGCGTGCCGGTGCTGTAGAACTTCTCGCCGTCGAGCACGTAGCCGCCCGCGCCATCGGGCAGCAGCCGGGTGTTGAACACCAGGCTGCCGACGGCGTTGGCGCCCTTCTCGCTGAACGCGTTGCCGAACGCCTTGCCGGCGGCCACCTCGCGCAGCCAGCGCTGCGCACCCGCGTCGGCGGCGGTGCGCAGCCGCTCCTCGACGAACCAGAAGTGGGTGCGGAAGATGTGCGCGACGATCGGGTCGGCGCGTGCCACGTCGATGACGGCCGAGAAAAGCTGCGGGACAGTGTATTCCGGGCCGCCGAGGTCACGCGGCAGCCGCAGCGTGCCGAAGCCGGCGCGCTTGAGGGCGGCCACCTGGTCGAAGGGGTTCTGGTCGTTGAGGTCGCGGTCCTTGGCGCCGGCGGCGATGTCGGCCAGCAGGGCGGTCCACGCCGGCGTTCCCGGCAGGACGAGGTCGATGCGTTCCACGGTCGTCATGCCCGAATTTCTACTGACGGCGCCGTGCGGTGGCACGGCTTTGACTCACCCCGAACCCAACCTCACAATGGCGGGCGATGACCATGACCGCCCGCCGCCGGCGAGCGCACGCCCGGTTGGCGGCCCTACCCGGGGTGCGCAGCATCCGCAGGCCGGTGGGGGATGGGCGCGAGTTCGACCTCTACTACGTGCGCAGCGGCCCGCGCTCGCCGCACCCGCTCCTCGTCGTCCCGGGCGGCCCGGGCGCGGCGTCGGTGGCGCTGTACCGGGTCCTGCGCCGTCGCTTCGCCGCCGCCGGCGTCGACGTCATCATGGTCGAGCACCGCGGGGTCGGGCTGTCGCGCCACGACGACGGGGTCGACCTGCCTCCGGCCGCACTGACCGTCGAGGCGGCGGTCGACGACCTCGCGGCGGTCCTCGACGACGCCGACGTGCCGGCGGCGGTGGTGTACGGCACCTCCTACGGCAGCTACCTGGCGTCCGGGATGGGCGTGCGGCATCCGCAGCGGGTGCACGCCCTGGTGCTCGACTCGCCGCTGCTGTCGGCCGATGACATCGACCTGGTGCGCGAGCAGACCCGCCGCGTGCTCTGGGACGGCGTCGAACCGGGGACTGCGCAGGTGGCCGCGAAGGTCCGCCGCCTGGTCGCCGACGGCGTGCTCACCCCGGCCGGCACGCACCTGGCGGCGGGGCTCTACGGCTACGCCGGACCGGACGTGCTCGGCCGCCAGTTGGATCTGCTGCTCGACGGTCATGACTGGCTGTGGGGCGCGGTCGGCCACGGCACCCGGCTGCTGTTCGAGCGGAAGACTCCCTACCACCACGAGCCGGACCTGGTGGCACGCATCGGCTATCGCGAACTGAACTACGGCGCCGTGCCCGACGGCGGTCCGCTCGACCCGGCCGTGGCGCTGCGCGATCAGGGCGGTGAAGAGGTCGACTACGTCGCCGAGCCGTTCGACCTGATCGCCGCGATGCCCGAGTTCGCCTGGCCCACGGTCGTGCTCGCGGGTGGGCGCGACCTGGTGACCCCGCCGGCGGTCGCCCACCGCATCGCCGGGCTGATCCCCGGTGCCACGCTGGTCGAGCTGCCGACGGCGGGCCACAGCATCCTCGACGCGCGCGAGTCGGCGGCATTGCGCGTGGTCGACGCCGTGTACGCGGGCTCGACCACCGAATTGGTCTCCGCGGCAGCATCGTTGGACGCCGAGCCGGCACCGTGGGCGTTTCGCCTGCTGGCGCGGGGGCTCGGCGCCGCCGCGGCCGCCGAGGCGATGGTGCCGACCGCCGTGCCACGGGCGGTCCGCGGCCGCCGGGGTGACGTCAGGACTTCGTGAACCCGATGGTGCTGTAGTCGAGATCGGCGAGGCCTGCCGCGCCGAAGTTGGCGAGGGTGCTCCGCACGGCCACGTTGCCGGGCGACTGCGTCAGCGGCAGGCTGAAGCCCTCGGCCCAGATCATCTGGTCGAGTTCGTTGGCGAGCGTGCGGGCCTTGGCCGGGTCGAGTTCCTCCAGGGTCTGTTCGATCTTGGCGTCGATCTCCGGGCTGCCGATCTTGCCGAAGTTGCTCTCGCCGCTCGACAGGTAGATCTGCGTCAGCCCGGACAGCGGGAACGCGTCGGCCACCCAGCTGAACTGGGCGACGTCGAAGTTCCCGACGGTGATGTACTGGCTGAAGAAGCCGTTGCCGCCCTTGGCCTGCAGGTCGAGCTTGACGCCGATCTGCGCGAGGTTGTTCTGGGCGATCTGCGCAACCTGCCGCGTGGTCACCGCGTCGTAGAACACGTCGCGGATGACGAGCTGGCGGCCGTCCTTCTCCCGGAACTGACCGTTCATCCGCCAGCCGAGGGCGTCGAGTTCGCGCTTGGCGGCTTCCGGGTCGAACCCGACGACGCCGCTGTTGTCCTGATAGCCCTCCTGGCCCGCGACGTAGATGTGGTTGTTGAGCGGCACCGGGTTGTCGGCGAGGCCGCGCTGGGTGACGCTCGCGATGGTCTGCCGGTCGATGCCCTTGGCGATGGCGGTGCGCAGCTTCTCGTCGGACAGCAGCGACCCCGGGGCCCCGTTGAACGTGACGTGGTACCAGCTCAGTCCCGGCGCGCGGCGGATCGAGATGCCGGGTGTGCGGCGGGCGATCTCCATCTCGTCGAGGCTGGCGAGTCCGGTGGCGTCGAGCGCGTTGCTCTGCAGCGCGGGGATGCGGGCGGCGTCGTCGAGCACCGAGTAGGTGATGCTGTCGAGCTTCGGCGCCGCGCCCCACCAGGCGGGGTTGCGCGTCAACGTGATTCGTTGTGCGGTGCGGTCGATGTTCGTGATCGCGAAGGGGCCCGCCGATGGGCCGGGCTGGGTGAGCTGGGCCTTGTTGAACGCCTCCGGGGTGGCGGTCATGCTCTTGGGCAGCAGCATGGTGTTGCCGGCCAGCATGCCGCGCCACTCCGAGTACGGCTTGGCGAAGGTCATGACGGCCTGCCGGTCGTCGACACCGCGGGTCACCGCGGCGACGCGTTCGCTGCCGTTGGGGCTCGCGATCGCGAACTCGTCGTTCTTGCCGCTGGTGGCGTCGATCTGGCTCTTGATGTCCTCCCACGTGATCGGCGTGCCATCGCTCCACACCGCCTTGGGGTTGATGGTGTAGGTGACCACCTGAGGGTTGGTGCCGGTGAGTTCGACGTTGGTGAAGTAGTCGGTGTTCACCGTCGCCGAGCCGTCGGCGCCGATCCGGAACGCGCGCGGCATGGTCGCCTTCATCATCGCGCCGACGTCGGCGACGTTGCCGTCGATGTGCAGGGTGTTGAAGTTCTCCGGGAAGCCCGAGAGCGCCAACCGCAGCGCGCCGCCCTGCTGCAGCGTGGCGGGGTCTTGCGGGTTGAGGTCGCTGGTCGACCCGACCTGGGCGTCGCCACCGGCCGACGGGGGCGGCTCGTCGCCGCCCGAACACGCCGTCAGGGTCAGGCCGGCCACCAGCAGGGCGACGGCGATGCGTCGGATCGTCATGCGCTCCGACTCTAATCGTGCCCGCCGCGGTGCCGGTGCAGGCACCGTCGCGCCGCGCTACACCCGCGGGACGGCCGCGAGGAGCCGGCGGGTGTATTCGTCGCGGGGGTCGGCGAAGACGTCGGCGGCCCGACCGCTCTCGACGACCTTCCCGTCATGCATGACCACCACGTGGTCGGCGAGGTGCTTGACCACCGACAGGTCGTGCGAGACGAACAGGTAGGACAGGCCGAAGCGCTCCTGCAGGTCCAGCAGCAGGTTGATGATGCCGGCCTGTATCGACACGTCCAGCGCGGACACCGGTTCGTCGAGCGCGAGGATCTTCGGCTGCAGCGCGAGCGCCCGGGCGATCCCGATGCGCTGCTTCTGGCCACCGGAGAATTCGGCCGGGTACCGGGCGGCGTCCTCGCGGCGCAGCCCGACCAGGGACAGCAGCTCGGCCACCCGCTCGTCGAGCCGCGCGGCATCGAAACCGTTGGCGGTCAACGGTTCCGCCAGCACGTCGGACACCGGCAGCCGCGGGTCGAGCGACGCGACGGGGTCCTGGAACACCACCTGCAGGTCACCGCGCAGCGCGCGGCGGCCGCGCCGGTCCAGTGTCGCGACGTCGCGGCCCAGGACCTCGATCGAGCCGCCCTGCGGCGCCGTGAGTTCCAGGATCTGGTGCAGCGTGGTCGACTTGCCGGACCCCGACTCGCCGACGATGCCGAGCGTCTGACCCTGCCGCAGCTCGAAGCCGATGCCGTCGACGGCCCGCACCTCGCCGATCGTGCGGCGGAACACCACGCCGCGGGTCAGGTCGTAGGTCTTCACCAGGTCGCGCACGCGCAGCACCACCGGCGCGTCGGGGTCGGGCGCCGCGTCGGGGGCGGCGGTCGAGACGCCGTAGACGTCGCTCGCCGACCGGCCGGCGACGTGCTCGGTGCGGATGCAGGCCGCGGTGTGGTCGGGTCCCACCGGGATCAGCGGTGGTTCGGCGGCGCGGCAGTCGTCGATGGCCAGCGGGCAGCGGGGCGCGAACGTGCAACCC
Organism: Mycolicibacterium grossiae; assembly: GCF_008329645.1. Lineage (NCBI taxonomy): Bacteria > Bacillati > Actinomycetota > Actinomycetes > Mycobacteriales > Mycobacteriaceae > Mycobacterium > Mycolicibacterium grossiae. The sequence goes on along the minus strand of NZ_CP043474.1, from coordinate 5,315,940 downwards.
GGCGGCAGGGCCGCCATCGACGGCGGCGCGCCCGGGATCGGCACCAGCCGCACGCCCTGCGTCGCGTCGAGCCGCGGCACGGAGCCGAGCAGTCCGACGGTGTAGGGCATGACGCGGTCGGCGACGATCGTCGCCACCGGCGCGGTCTCCACGGCGCGCCCGGCGTACATCACCAGGGCGCGGTCGGCGAACTCGTTCACCACGCCGAGGTCGTGGGTGATGATCAGCACGCCGGCCCCGGTGACGTCGCGGGCGGTCCGCAGCACGTCGAGGATCTGCGCCTGCACGGTGACGTCGAGCGCGGTGGTCGGCTCGTCGCAGATGATGAGATCGGGGTCGTTGGCGATCGCGATGGCGATGACGACGCGCTGCCGTTCGCCGCCGGAGAGTTCGTGGGGGAAGGACCGTGCGCGCCGCTGCGGCTGATTGATGCCGACCAGCTCGAGCAGTTCCACCGCACGGGCCGCCGCGGCGCGCCGCGTCATTCCGGTCTGGTGGACGCGCAGCGCCTCCGCGATCTGGTCGCCGACGGTGTAGACCGGCGTGAGCGCCGACATCGGGTCCTGGAAGACCGTGCCGATCGTGCGGCCGCGGATCCGCGACATCCTGGTGTCGTCGAGGCCGATCAGTTCGTCGCCGTGCAGCCGCACCGAGCCGCCGACCGCGGCGTATTCGGGTAACAGCCCAACGACGGCCATCGCGGTCGCGGACTTGCCCGCTCCGGACTCGCCGACCAGCGCGACGACCTCCCGCGGGTGGACGTCGAAGGACATGCCGCGCACGGCGGCGACGTCCTCGGTGTCGGTGGGAAAGGTGACCGTCAGGTCGGTCACCGACAGCAGCTCGCTCATCCGCGCCGCCGCCGCAGGGTGCGTGCGCTGGGGTCGAGCGCATCGCGCAGCGCATCGCCGATTACGTTGGCACACACGACGATGAGCACCAGGACGCCGGCCGGGAAGAGGAACAGCCACGGGAACGTGAAGGCCGACTGCGTGCCGTCGCTGATGAGGGTGCCGAGGGACACGTCGGGCGGTTGGATGCCGAATCCCAGGAAGCTGAGCCCGGTTTCGGCCAGGATCGCCACGCCGACGTTGAGCGCGGTGTCGATGATGAGGATCGACGCGACGTTGGGCAGCACGTGACGCACGATGATCCGGGTGTTGGACACCCCCATGTAGCGCGCCGCGGTGATGAATTCGCGTTCCTTGAGGCTCATCGTCAGGCCGCGCACCATGCGGGCGCTGATCATCCAGCTGAACACCGCCAGCAGCAGGATGAGCCACAGCACGGTGTCCGAGCCGCGGGTACGGGGCGTGATGATGAGGATGAGGATGAAGCTGGGCACCACGAGCAGCAGGTCCACCAGCCACATCAGCGCGCGGTCGCGCCACCCGACGAAGTAGCCCGCGATCGCCCCGACCGTGGCGGCGATGACGGTCGACACCAATGCGACGCAGACGCCGATGAGCAAGGACTTCTGCATGCCGCGCAGTGTCTGGGCGAGCAGGTCCTGGCCGAGGGCGTTGGTGCCGAACCAGTGGCTGGGACTCGGCGGCTGCTGCAGCGCAAGGTAGTCGAGATCGGTGTAACTCCACGGGAGCAGCGGCGGCAGTGCGTAGCACCCCACCGCGAGCCCGAGCAGGACGAGCAGCGCGCCGACGGCGAGTCGGTTGCGCAGGAAGCGCCGCAGCGTCAGCGTGCGCCGCGAGGCGAACGAGCCGACTGCGACGCCGGACTGGGCGCTGGTCGACGCGTCGGTGGCCTGCGGTTCGTCTTGCCGCGAGGCGTCGGGTTGGGCGCCTTCCCGGGACCGTGTCACGACACCCTCACCCTCGGGTCCAGTGCGGCGTAGATGACGTCGGAGAGCAGTCCCGCCAGCAGCACGGTGGCGCCGGTGAACACGGTGATCGCTGCGACGATGTTGGTGTCCTGCGTGGCGATGCCCTGGACGGCCCACTCACCCATGCCGTGCCAGCCGAAGATCTTCTCGACGAACACCGCGCCGGTGACCAGGCCGCCGACGCTGTAGGCGAACAGCGTCGCCATGGGGATGAGCGCCGTCCGCAATCCGTGCTTGAGCAGTGCCTGCCTGCGGGTCAGCCCCTTGGCCCGTGCCGTGCGGATGAAGTCCTGGCCCAGCACGTCGAGCATCGCGCTGCGCTGGTACCGGCTGTAACCCGCTGCGGCGGAGAGGATCAGCGCGGTGGTCGGCAGCACCAGGTGCTGCAGCCGGTCGACGAACGACGCCCAGGCGCCCGGCACGGGTGTCGCCGACGTCTCACCGATGTAGGCGAACAGCTGGAAGCCCAACGCCTCGTTGAGCGCGTTGGCGGGCAGCATGAGTAGCGGGGCGAGCACCAGCATGGGCGTGCTGATGAGGATCAGCGAGACGATGGTGATGACGCGGTCGGAGATCCGGTACTGGCGGACCGCGCCCCACGCGCCGACGACGACGCCGAGCACCGTGCCGACCACCGAGCCGATGACGACGAGGCGGAGGCTGACGCCGATGCGGCGGCCGAGTTCGTCGGACACGGGTTGGCCGGCGATCGTGGTGCCGAAGTCGCCGCGCACGGCCTCGGACACCCAGGTGGCGTAGCGCTCGACGACGGGTTCGTCGAGGTGCAGTTCGGCGGCCTTGGCGTCGATGACGGCCTGCGGTGGGCGCGGGTTGCGGCTCTCGAGACTCTCGAGCGGATCGAAGGCCCACGCGGTGAGGCAGAAGGTGAGGAACGACGCCAGCGCCAGCAACACCGCGTAGTTGAGCAGTCGGCGCGCCAGGAACCGCGTCACGTCGCCTCGTTCGCCGGTCGCATGCCGACAGGGTAGGAGATGGCGGGCGATACGGCCGCGAGCGGCCCGAACCGGCATGCCGCGAACTGGTAGCGCGCTCGAAGGGTCCGCACAGCTTCGGAGCGTTCACTGGCAGCACGTCACACCCCGCGGGCGGGAGTGGACGGTGGAGCGGGACACAGGGGTTGAGGATGACGACACGTCAGATGGGACGGGCGCGGCGGCAGGTGAAGCTCGCCGCGGCGATCGCCGGTGGTGCCGCGGTGGTCGCGATCGGCGCGATGAACGTGGCGACCACGGCCGAGAGCGGCCACGCCGATGCGGTGAAGAGCACGACGATGACGATCGGCGCGACCAGTACCGAGGCCACGCCGCCGAAGGCGCCGGCGGTCGAGGAGGCCGTGCCGGCGATCAAGGGCCCGGCGCCGCTGCCCTCGGAGGAGGAAGCCGCGAAATAGCGGGTGTTTCACGATCTGAGAGATCGGCTACCCGGGTGCGGGGGCGATGACGCTTCCCGCGATACACCCGTAGTCGAGTTGACGATGTGGAGTGATCCCCGTGAAGACCACGAAGGTGAAGCTATTGGCCGCCACCGCCGGTGCCGGCGCCGTGCTGGCAATGGGCGGTGTGACGATGGCCACGAGTGCGGCCGAGCCCGCGGACCCGGCGCCTCCCGGCCCGGTCGTGACGTCCGAGGCCACGACCGGCGAGACGAGCACCGAATCCGCCGCGCCCACCACGCCGACCACGTCGTCGGCGGCGCCCGAGATCACCGGCCCCGCGCCGCTGCCTCCCGAGGAGGAGGGTCTGCCGGGCTGACGCTGCTCGGTTCGCGCTGAGCCCGACGCTCACCGGGGAGGTCGCAGGGTTTGCACCACTGCGGCCTCCCCGTCTCGCTTCGCGTGGACGGTGACGGCGTCTCCGGTGGCGAAGGTCGGCGGTGCGGCGTTGGGCGGCATGACGTACGCCTGCGTGTAGCCATCGTCGCTGCGCACGGTGAGCCCGGTCGGTGACACGGCGGTCACCCGACCGGTCTGCGTCAGCATCGTGGCGAATCCGCCTGCGGCGCCGGCGACCACGTACTCGGCGTGCACAGCCGCCACGACCGGGTCCTGACCCCCGCTCAGGTGTGTCGCGTGGTTCGGTGGGCGATCGTGGGGTGGCCCCGCCATCCAGTCGCCGCCCGTGTCGGTGGCCGCATACACCGCGGCCCCGCCGAGCCCCCCGATCGCCACGGCGATGCCCACCGCCGCGGCGGCGCCGCGCCAACCCCACGTCGTCATGTCGACCACTGTGCGCTGTGAACGTGTGCGTCCGCTGTGAGGACCGCAGGCACCCCGTGGGCGCGAGTACTCACAGCCCGCGCATAGGAATGCCACAGGACGCCCTCATCGCGCGCGTGGAGGATGGTGCGGTGACCACCGCCCACGACCAGGACCCCGCGCGCGTCGCCATGCGCCGCGCCGACGGTGGCCCCATCAACGTCCTCGTCGTCGACGACGAGCCCGTGCTCGCCGAACTGGTGTCCATGGCACTGCGCTACGAGGGCTGGGACATCACGACCGCCGGCGACGGCGCATCGGCGATCGCGGCGGCGCGCGAGACGCCGCCCGACGTCGTGGTGCTCGACGTGATGCTGCCCGACATGAGCGGTCTGGACGTCCTCAAGGAGTTGCGCACGCAGATCCCCGGACTGCCGCTGCTGCTGCTGACCGCCAAGGACTCCGTGGAGGACCGCATCGCCGGGCTGACCGCGGGCGGCGACGACTACGTCACCAAGCCGTTCAGCATCGAGGAGGTGGTGCTGCGGCTGCGCGCCCTGCTGCGTCGCACCGGCATCGCCGACGAAGCCGGCGGCGCCCAGCTGATCGTCGGCGACCTGGTGCTCGACGAGGACAGCCACGAGGTGACCCGTGCGGGAGAGCCGATCACGTTGACCGCCACCGAATTCGAGCTGCTGCGCTTCATGATGCGCAACGCCAAGCGGGTGCTGAGCAAGGCGCAGATCCTCGACCGCGTGTGGAGCTACGACTTCGGCGGACGGTCCAACATCGTCGAGCTGTACGTCAGCTATCTGCGCAAGAAGATCGACAGCGGTCGCGAGCCGATGATCCACACCCTGCGGGGCGCGGGGTATGTCCTCAAGCCCGCACGCTGACCCCGACCACGCCGAGGGCGCCGGGTCCCGCACCCGGTGGCGGTCACCGCGGACGTGGTCGTTGCGCGTCCGGCTGCTCGTCACCCAGGTGCTGCTGCTGGCGGCGGTGTGCGCGGCGATCGGCGTGGGCACCGAGTTCGCGTTGCAGCGCTTCCTCTCCCACCAGCTCGACGAGCAATTGGGGGAGGCGGGACGGCGTTCGGCGGCAATCTTCGACCTGCCGCCGCTGCCGCCGGACTTCCGGCCGCCCGGCGGCGATCGGCCGTCGCCGTATCCCGGCGAACCCGGCCGCGGCCGCTTCGACCCCGAGAGCGGGCCGGGGCCGGGTTTCCTGAACGCACCCGGGCAGGCGGCCCGGACCGTCGGAGCGGTGGTGTCGCCCGGCGGGGCGGTCGACGCGGGCGTCATCACCGCCGAGGGCGGACGCGCCACGGTCAGCGCGACGGCCAGTGAGCAGTTGGCCGCGGTGCCGCCGGACCACCGGCCGCGCACGGTCGAACTCGACGGGCTGGGCCGCTACCGGGTGATCGCCCTGCACTCGCGGCACGGCTCGCAGATCATCGTCACGGGGCTGCCCACCGCGGTGGTCGACGACACGCTGCTGTGGGTGCTCGGCATGTTCTGCGTCGTGGCGGTGACCGCCCTACTGGCGGCCACGGTCGCCGGCATCCTGGTGATCCGCCGCCAGCTGGCGCCGCTGTCGCGCGTCGCCGCGGCCGCGCGGGACGTCGCCGACCTCGAACTCGACCGCGGCGAGGTGCGCCTGCCGACGCCGATCGTGACGGTCGACCCGGCCGGGGCGCACACCGAGGTGGGGCAGCTGGGGTCGGCGCTCAACCGCATGCTGGCGCGCATCGCCGGGGCGCTCTCGGCGCGGCACGCCAGCGAGACCCGCGTGCGGCAGTTCGTCGCCGACGCCAGCCACGAACTGCGCACGCCGCTCGCCGCGATCCGCGGATACACCGAACTCGCCCAGCGCAAGCGCGCCGAGCTGCCCGACGACGTCGCGCACGCCATGAGCCGGGTGGAGTCCGAGACGCAGCGGATGACGAACCTGGTCGAGGACATGCTGCTGCTCGCGCGTCTCGACGAGGGCCGCGGCCTGATCACTGAGCCGGTCGACCTGTCCCGGCTCGTCGTGGACTCCGTCAGCGACGCGCACGTCGCCGGCCCAGACCACGCGTGGTCGCTCGACCTGCCCGAGGACCCGGTGGTCGTCGTCGGCGACGATGCGCGCCTGCACCAGGTGTTGGCCAACCTGCTCGCCAACGCCCGCACCCACACGCCCGCGGGCACCACGGTGACGACGTCGCTGACCGTCGACGGTGCCGACGCCGTGCTGACCGTCGCCGACGACGGGCCGGGCATCCCGGAAGCGTTGCAGCCGGAGATCTTCGAGCGGTTTGCGCGCGGGGACTCGTCGCGGTCGCGGCGCGACGGCGGCACCGGTCTCGGGCTCGCCATCGTGTCGGCGGTCGTCCGGGCCCACGGCGGCACGATCGCCGTGCACAGCGGCGGGGGTACCACCGAATTCGTCGTGCGGCTGCGCCGTGGCGGCCCGCTTTCACAGGTGACGCACAGGGCGGACAAATCGGGCGCCTAGGGCCCGGCTCGAGAATCGAACGGATGACCGCCGTACTGTCGCGCGCCGCGACGCCCGAGACGCCGTCCGCCTCAGCGCCGCGGACGGCGGTGGGGGAGCGGGTCGCCCTCGGCGTTCTGCTCGCCGCGACGGCGGCGCTGTACCTGGTCGGCCTGTCGGCGAGCGGCTGGGCGAATGCGTTCTACTCCGCCGCCGTGCAGGCCGGGTCGTCGGACGCGACGGCGATGCTGTTCGGTTCGAGCGACGCGTCCAACGCCATCACCGTCGACAAGACACCGGCCGCGCTGTGGGTGATGGACGTCTCGGCACGCATCTTCGGGCTGAATTCTTGGAGCGTGCTGGTACCGCAGGCGCTCATGGGCGTGGCTGCGGTGGCGGTGCTGTACGCCGCGGTGCGTCGGGTCAGCGGGCCGCCGGCGGCGCTGCTGGCCGGAGCGGTGCTCGCCCTGACCCCGGCCGCGGCGCTGATCTTCCGGTTCAACAATCCCGACGCACTGCTGGTGCTGATGCTCGTCCTCGGCGCGTACTTCGTGCAGCGGGCGTGCGCACCCGACAGCAGCCGGTGGTGGCTGGCCGGCACCGGCGTCGTCGTCGGCGTCGCCTTCCTCGCCAAGATGCTGCAGGCGTTCCTGGTGCTGCCGGTGTTCGGACTGGTCTACCTGCTGGCCGCCGCCGCGCCGTGGCCGACGCGGCTGCGCCGACTGGCCGGCGCCACCGCGGCGCTCATCGTCTCGTCGGGCTGGTACCTGCTCCTGGTCGAGCTGTGGCCGGCGTCATCGCGGCCCTACGTCGGGGGATCGCAGGACGACAGCATCGTCGAACTCGCCCTGGGCTACAACGGCATCGGGCGCCTCACCGGCGAGGAGGTCGGCGGCCTCGGCAACCTGAACTTCGACGTCGGCTGGGGCCGGCTGTTCGGCAGCGGCATGGGCACGCACATCGCCTGGCTGCTTCCCGCGGCGCTGGTCTGCCTCGTCGCCGGACTGATCCTCACGCGTCGGGCGCCGCGCACCGACCAGCAGCGCATCGCACTGCTCCTGTGGGGCGGCTGGCTGCTGCTCACCGCCGCGGTGTTCAGCTTCGCCAACGGCATCGTGCACGCCTACTACACCGTTGCGCTGGCGCCGGCCCTCGGCGCGGTGCTCGGCATCGGGGCGACGCTGCTGTGGCGCCGGCGCACCGACGTCCGCGCCACCGTGGCCATGGCGGCCACGGTGGCGGTGACCACGGTGCTGGCCGTCGTGCTGCTGGTGCGAGACGGCGCGGTGCTGTCCTGGCTGCCGGTGGCCGTCGGCGTTGCGGGAGCGGCGGCCACGGTGCTCGTCGCGGTGTCCGGCCGGCTCCCACGCCGGGTCGCGACGGCCGCGGCGCTGCTGGCCGTCGTCGCCTGTCTCGCCGCCCCGGCGGCCTACGCGGTGTCGACCGCGGCGACCCCGCACTCCGGCGCCATCCCGTCGGTCGGCCCCGCGCGCGGCTTCGGCGGTGGTCCCGGCGGCCCGGGTGGCTTCGGCGGTCCGGGTGGTCCGGGCGGCGGCCCGGGTGGCTTCGGGGGCCCCGGCGGCTTCGCCGGCGGGCTGCTGTCCTCGCCGGAACCCGGCCCCGGCCTGACCGCACTGCTTCGGGCCGACGCCGACCACTTCCGCTGGACCGCGGCGGTGGTCGGCTCGAACAACGCCGCCGGCTACCAGCTCGCCAGCCGGGAGCCGGTGATGGCGGTGGGCGGCTTCAACGGCACCGACCCCGCACCGACGCTGGCGGAGTTCCAGCGCGACGTCGCAGCCGGTCAGGTGCACTACTTCATCCGCAGCGCGCTCGTGGGCGGCTTCGGCGGTCACGACACCGGCGGCAGCCGCGAGGCCAAGGACATCGCCGCCTGGGTCGAGACCCACTACGCGCCGACGATCGTCGACCGCACCGTCGTCTACGACCTCACCGCGGCACCGATCGCGTGACTCATAGCAGGCGCATAGCCGACGCCCACGGCTGCCACAACGCACCGAACGACGATGGAGACATGACCGACATCGACCTACGGCAGGAACCCTTGCCTCGCTTCGCATCTCGCCCCAATGCCGCGCGGGCCGCTGCCGCGCGTGGCGTCCCCGTGCTGGACGTGGTCATCCCCGTCTACAACGAGGAGGTCGCGCTCGCGGACTCCGTGCGCCGGCTGCACCGCCACCTGCGGGAGACGTTCCCGTACCCCGTGCGGATCACGATCGCCGACAACGCCAGCGTCGACGCCACCCCGGCGGTCGCCGCCCGGGTGGCCGCCGACCTCGAGGACGTCCGCTACGTGCGCCTCGAGCAGAAGGGCCGCGGCCGCGCCCTGCACGAGGTGTGGTCACAGTCCGACGCCGAGGTCCTGGCCTACATGGACGTCGACCTGTCCACCGACCTCGCCGCACTGGCGCCGCTGGTGGCCCCGCTCATCTCGGGGCACTCCGACCTCGCGATCGGCACCCGGCTGAGCCGGGGCTCGCGCGTGGTGCGCGGCGCCAAGCGCGAATTCATCTCGCGCTGCTACAACCTCATTTTGCGGTCGACGCTGTCGGCCGGCTTCTCCGACGCGCAGTGCGGCTTCAAGGCGATCCGGTCCGACGTGGCGCGCGAGCTGCTGCCGCACGTCTCGGACACCGGGTGGTTCTTCGACACCGAGCTGCTGGTGCTCGCCGAGCGCAGCGGACTGCGCATCCACGAGGTGCCCGTCGACTGGGTCGACGACCCCGACAGCCGCGTCGACATCGTCGCCACCGCCATCGCCGACCTCAAGGGTGTCGGACGGCTGCTGCGCGGCTTCGCCAAGGGCTCGATCCCGGTGAACGTCATCGCCGCCCAGCTCGGGCCGTCGCAGGCCGCGCCGCGGTCGCTGTTCCGCCAGGTGGTGCGCTTCGCCGCGGTCGGGGTCGCCTCCACCGTCGCGTATCTCATCCTGTTCATGCTGCTGCACGGTGCCATCGGCGCCCAGGCGGCGAACCTGGTGGCCCTGCTGGTCACGGCCATCGGCAACACGGCCGCCAACCGGCGCTTCACGTTCGGCGTCGCCGGCAACGTCGCGCGCCACCACGTCGAGGGCCTCATCGTCTTCGGCATCGCGCTCGCCATCACCAGCGGCGCGCTCGCCGGCCTGCACGCCGTCGTCGACCAGCCGCACCGGCTGCTCGAAGTCACCGTGCTGGTCCTCGCGAACCTGATCGCCACGGCCGTCCGGTTCGTCCTGCTCCGCGGCTGGGTGTTCCACCCGCGGCGCTCCCGCTCGATCACCGAAGAAGGACACCAGTGACCGTCACCGCAGCACCCCAGACCCGCGACGTGGCGGCGCCGGAGCGTCCGGCCGACCCGCGCTGGGCCCGCCCGGGGCTGCTGGCCCTGCTCGCCGGCACCGCGCTGCTCTACCTGTGGGGGCTCGGCTCCAACGGGTGGGCCAACAGCTACTACGCGGCGGCCGCCCAGGCAGGCACGCAGAGCTGGAAGGCTTGGCTGTTCGGCTCGCTCGACGCCGGCAACGCCATCACCGTCGACAAGCCGCCTGCCGCGATGTGGCTGATGGGCCTGTCCGGCAGGCTGTTCGGCTTCAACGAGTTCACGCTGCTGCTGCCCCAGGCGCTGCTCGGCGTCGGCGCCGTCGCGGTGCTCTACGCCACGGTCAAGCGCACCAGCGGATCGGGTGCCGCGCTGCTCGCCGGCATCGTGCTGGCGCTGACGCCGGTGGCGACGCTGATGTTCCGCTACGACAATCCCGATGCGCTGCTGGTGTTCCTGCTCGTCGTCGCGGCGTACTGCACGGTGCGGGCGATCGAGAACGGCAGCTACCGGTGGATGGCGCTGACCGGCGTCGTCGTCGGCTTCGCGTTCCTCACCAAGATGCTGCAGGCGTTCCTGCCGGTGCCCGGCTTCGCTCTCGCGTTCCTGGTGGCGGCGCCGACGTCGCTGTGGCGCCGCCTCGGCGCGTTGCTGGCCGGTGGCGTCGCGATCGTCGTGTCGGCGGGCTGGTACGTCGCGCTGGTCAGCCTGTGGCCGGCGAACTCGCGGCCCTACATCGCCGGGTCGACGGACAACAGCCTGCTGCAACTGGCGTTGGGCTACAACGGCGTGCAACGCATCGTCGGCGGCGGCGGGCCCGGTGGCGGCGGCCCGCGCGGTGGCGGCCCGGGCGGCGGTGACGGGCCCCCGGGAGGCAACGTGTTCTTCGGCGGCAGCCCCGGTATCGGCCGCATGTTCGGCCCGTCGTTCGGCACCGAGTCGTCCTGGCTGCTGCCGGTCGCGTTGGTCGGGCTGGTGGTGCTGGCCTGGGCAACGTGGCGCGCGGCGCGCACCGACCTGCAGCGCGCGAGCCTGCTGCTGTGGGGCGGCTGGCTGCTGGTGACCGCGGCAGTGTTCAGCTTCATGGACGGCACCGTGCACCCGTACTACGCGGTGGCGCTGGCCCCGGCGATCGCCGCGCTCGTCGGGATGACCGTCGCCGAGCTGTGGCGCCGCCGGTCCCGGGTGGCCGTGCGCATCGTCCTGGCGGCGCTGCTCGCCGGTACCGGCGTGTGGGCGTTCGTGCTGCTGGGCCGCACGCCGGAGTGGTGGCCGGCGCTGCGCTGGGTCCTGCTGGTGGGCTCGGTGCTGCTCGCGGTGGCCCTGGCCGTCGGTGCGGCACGCGCCGGCCGGGCGACGGTCGTGCTGGCTGTGCTGGCCTGCCTGTTCGGCGTCGGCGCCACGGCGGCGTACTCGCTGGAGACCGCGATCGGCCAGAAGAGCGGTCCGGTCGCGACGTCCGGCCCGGCCAAGGCCGGTGGCTTCGGCTTCGGTCCCGGGCCGGGGGGTGATGGCCCCGGCGGCGACAGGGGGCCCGGTGGCGGCGGACCGTTCGGGCACGTCGACAGCCCCGAGCTGGAGGCGCTGATCAGGGAGGCGGGCACCCGGTGGGCCGCCGCGGCGATCGGCTCCATGCAGGTGAGCGACCTCGAGCTGAAGACCGGCGACTCGCTGATGGCGATCGGTGGCTTCACCGGCGGGGATCCGTCGCCGACGCTGGCGCAGTTCCAGCAGTACGTCGCCGACGGCCAGGTGCGGTACTTCCTCGCCTCGGACCGGGGTGGCTTCGGCGGCCACCGCGACGGCAGTGCCGCGGACATCACCGCCTGGGTCGAATCGACGTTCACCAAGTCCGACGTCGGCGGAACGACGGTGTACGACTTGCAATCCGCTCGATCCTGACCCTGTCGCCCACGGGCAGGCGCCGCTACCGTCGGTGCCTGCCCGTGCTCGACAGGAGGAGCGACGATGTCCGTCACCGATGAGTACCTGAAGAACAACGAGGCGTACGCCGCCGGCTTCTCCGGGCCGCTGCCCCTGCCGCCCAGCCGGCACGTCGCCGTCGTCGCCTGCATGGACGCCCGGCTCGACGTCTACCGCATCCTCGGTCTCGCCGAAGGGGAGGCGCACGTGATCCGCAACGCCGGCGGCGTCGTCACCGACGACGAGATCCGCTCGCTCGCCATCAGCCAGCGACTGCTCGGCACCACAGAGATCATCCTCATCCACCACACCGACTGCGGCATGCTGACGTTCACCGACGACGACTTCAAGCAAGCCATCGCCGACGAGACCGGACTCAAGCCGCCGTGGGCCGCCGAGGCGTTCACCGACCTCGAGGAGGACGTCCGGCAGTCGCTGCGCCGCATCGCGGCCAGTCCGTTCGTGACCCGGCATACATCGGCGCGCGGCTTCGTCTTCGACGTCGCGACGGGTCGCCTGGCCGAGGTCGCCCTCTAGCCACTCCCTGCGATTCGTGCACCCCGAGCCGTGGTCAGCGCGGCTGGTCGTGCACGGATCGCTGCTGCCCGACCGTTGACACCTCCGTCGTTCGGGTCGTAGATTCCTGGGCATGACGGCAATCCTGGCCAACTCGACCAACTTAGTGTGGACGTCGTGACGGCGCCGCAGCTCGACGAACCCGCGGGCAAGTACGAACTCAGCCATCTGCGGTCGCTGGAGGCCGAGGCGATCCACATCATCCGCGAGGTGGCCGCGGAGTTCGAGAAGCCCGTGCTGCTGTTCTCCGGCGGCAAGGACTCGATCGTCATGCTGCACCTGGCCATCAAGGCCTTCCAGCCGGGTCGGCTGCCGTTTCCGGTGATGCACGTCGACACGGGGCACAACTTCGAGGAGGTGCTGCAGGCGCGCGACGAACTCGTCGCCGAATCCGGCGTCCGGCTCGTGGTGGCGAAGGTGCAGGACGACATCGACGCCGGCCGCGTGGTGGAGACCATCCCGTCGCGCAACCCCATGCAGACGTTCACGCTGCTGCGCGCCATCCGGGAGAACAAGTTCGACGCCGCGTTCGGCGGCGCCCGCCGCGACGAGGAGAAGGCCCGCGCCAAGGAGCGCGTGTTCAGCTTCCGCGACGAGTTCGGGCAGTGGGATCCGAAGAGCCAGCGCCCCGAGCTGTGGAACCTCTACAACGGCCGGCATCGCAAGGGCGAGCACATCCGCGTGTTCCCGCTGTCGAACTGGACCGAATTCGACATCTGGTCCTACATCGGTGCGGAGAAGATCAAGCTCCCGTCGATCTACTACGCCCACCAGCGCAAGGTGTTCGAGCGCGACGGCATGCTGCTGGCGGTGCACGAGTACCTGCGCCCCCGCAAGGACGAGCCGATCGTCGAGAAGACCGTGCGGTTCCGCACCGTCGGCGACGTCACGTGCACCGGCTGCGTCGAGTCGACGGCGGCGACGGTGTCCGAAGTCATTGCCGAAACCGCGATTTCGAGACTCACCGAGCGCGGCGCCACCCGAGCCGACGACCGCATCTCCGAGGCGGGGATGGAAGACCGCAAGCGCGAGGGCTACTTCTGATGGGGCGAGCGAAGCGACGGGGAAGTGGCCTGGGGCGAGCGAAGCGACGGGGGAACTGACATGGCGACGCTGCTGAGGATCGCCACCGCGGGGTCGGTGGACGACGGCAAGTCCACGTTGATCGGCCGGCTGCTCTACGACAGCAAGGCCGTGATGGAGGATCAGCTCGCCGCGGTCGAGCGCACGTCGCGCGAGCGCGGCAATGACTACACCGACCTCGCCCTGGTCACTGACGGTCTGCGTGCCGAGCGCGAACAGGGCATCACGATCGACGTTGCGTACCGCTACTTCGCCACGTCGAAGCGGAAGTTCATCATCGCCGACACGCCGGGGCACATCCAGTACACCCGCAACATGGTGACCGGCACGTCGACCGCGCAGCTGGCGATCGTGCTCGTCGATGCGCGGCACGGACTGCTCGAGCAGTCCCGCCGGCACGCGTTCCTGGCGTCGCTGCTCGGGATCCGGCACATCGTGCTGGCGGTCAACAAGATGGACCTCGTCGGCTGGGACCGCGAGGTGTTCGAGAAGATCCGCGACGACTTCCACGAGTTCGCCGCCCGGCTCGACGTGCAGGACGTCACGACGATCCCGCTGTCGGCGCTCAACGGCGACAACGTGGTCACGAAGTCCGACGCCACGCCGTGGTACGACGGGCCCGCGCTGCTGAGCCACCTCGAGGACGTCTACATCGCCGGCGACCGCAACCTCGTCGACGTGCGCTTCCCCGTGCAGTACGTGATCCGGCCGCAGACCCGTGAGCACGCCGACCACCGCAGTTACGCCGGCACGGTGGCCAGCGGCGTCATGCGTCCCGGCGACGAGATCGTGGTGCTGCCGACCGGCAAGAGCAGTCGCATCACCGAGATTCACGGCCCCACCGGCCCGGTCGACGAGGCGTTCCCGCCGATGGCCGTGTCGGTCAGCCTCGCCGACGACATCGACATCTCCCGTGGCGACATGATCGTGCGAGAGAACAACCAGGCGCACGCCAGCCAGGAATTCGACGCCACGGTGTGCTGGATGGCCGACGGATCGGCGCTCGAACCGGGCCGGGAGTACGTCGTCAAGCACACCACTCGCACCACGCGGGCGCGGGTGACGGCGCTGGACTACCGCCTCGACGTCAATACGCTGCACCGGGACAAGAGCGCGACGGCCCTGAAACTCAACGAACTCGGCCGCGTCACGCTGCGCACGCAGGTGCCGCTGCTGCTCGACGAGTATTCGCGCAACTCCGCCACCGGATCGTTCATCCTCATCGACCCGGACACCAACGGCACGGTCGCAGCGGGCATGGTGCGCGACACCACGCCGGTGGCCAACCGCGCGTCGACCCCGAACACCGTGCGCCACCAGTCGCTGGTGTGCGCCGACGATCGGCTGTCCAAGGGACGCACCGTCTGGTTCACCGGCCTGTCCGGCTCGGGCAAGTCGTCGGTGGCGATGCTGGTGGAGCAGAAGCTGCTCGAGAACGGTTGTCCGGCCTACGTTCTGGACGGTGACAACCTGCGGCACGGCCTGAATGCGGATCTCGGCTTCTCCATGGCCGACCGCGCGGAGAACCTGCGTCGCCTCGCCCACATCGCCACGCTGATGGCCGATTCGGGGTTGACGGTGCTGGTCCCGGCGATCAGCCCGCTCGAGGAACACCGCGATCTCGCGCGCAAGGTGCACGCGGATCAGGGGTTCGACTTCTTCGAGGTGTTCATGGACACCCCGCTGGAGGACTGCGAGAAGCGGGACCCGAAGGGCCTGTACGCGAAGGCGCGTGCCGGGGAGATCACCCACTTCACCGGCATCGACAGCCCGTACCAGCGGCCCAAGCACCCCGACCTGCGGCTGGTGCCCGGTCCGACGCCCGACGAGCTGGCCGATAGTGTGGTCGCCATGCTGAAGGGCGACGGGTGAGCGACCACGAGGTGGCCACGCGGCTGGCCACCGAGGCCGGCGAGCTGCTGCTGCGGGTGCGCGAGGAGTTCGCCGACGCCGAGGCGACGGAGCGGAAGGCCGCGGGTGACAAGCGGTCTCACGACTTCCTGATGGCGGCGCTGGCGGCCGAGCGGCCCGGTGACGCGGTGCTGAGCGAGGAAGGTGCCGACGACAAGGTGCGACTCACCTCGCAGCGGGTGTGGATCGTCGATCCGCTCGACGGCACGCGGGAGTTCTCCGAACTCGGTCGCGAGGACTGGGCCGTGCACGTGGCGCTGTGGGAGGACGGCGAGTTGGTCGCCGGCGCGGTCGCGTTGCCGGCCCAGGGCGTTACCCTCGCCACGCCGGACGTCGTGACGCCGGCGGCCGAACCCGGCCCGCCGCGCATCGTGGTGTCGCGGACTCGGCCGCCCGCCGTGGCGCTCGCAGTGCGCGACGCCCTGGGCGGCACGCTCGTCGAGATGGGCTCGGCCGGGGCCAAGGTCGCCGCGGTCGTGCAGGGCATCGCCGACGTGTACGTGCATGCCGGCGGGCAATACGAATGGGACTCGGCCGCCCCGGTGGCGGTCGCCCGCGCGGCCGGCCTGCACACGTCGCGCATCGACGGAACACCGCTGCGCTACAACCAGTCCGACGTACTGCTACCCGATCTGGTGGTGTGCCGGCCGGAACTCGCGGAGGCGGTGCTGACCGTCACGGCGGTCGAGGCCGAGGTGGATCCCGCGGGTTAGTTCGTCGTCGGTGGTGGTTGTGGCTGGAAGGGGTCGTACCACCACCATTGGGCGCGTTCGCCGGTCGGTCCGGGACACGGCGGTACGTCCGGCGGCGGTGTGGTGGGTGTTCGAGCCAGCGCTCGGTCGTGCAGGGCGGTGCCGTCGGCGTCGGTGACGACGAGGCGCTCGGCCGGTCCGCTGATGGTAATGAGCCCGCGGTGATGCGCCCGGTGGTGGTACGGGCACACCAGCACCAGGTTGGTCAGGTCGGTGGTGCCGCCGTCCTCCCAATGCACCACGTGATGCGCATGCAGGCCGCGGGTCGCCCCGCACCCGGGGACCACGCAGCAGCGGTCGCGATGCTCCAACGCCCGGCGCAGCCGGCGGCTGATCTGCCGGGACTCCCGCCCGCAGCCGATCGGGCGGCCGTCGCGTTCGAACCACGCCTCCCACGTCGCATCACAGGTCAGGAACTGGCGGTCGGCGTCGGACAGCACCGGACCCAGGTGCAGCGACCCCACCCGCCGGTCGACGTCGACGTGCACCACCACCGTGGTGCGCTGCCCATGCGGGCGCGCCGCCACCTCACTGTCCCAGCCCGCAGCCACCAGCGCCAGGAATGCGTCCACCGTGCTCGGCATCGGCGGCGCACCCCCAGCCCCGTCGGACCGGTCGTCTGCGCCGTCGGCGTGGTCGTCCTTCCACTCGGTGACCAGCCGGTCCAGGTGCGACGCCAACGCCGCGTCGACCACCGCGGCCTCGTCGTGGGGAAGGGTGATCCGCCACGTGCACGACGTCTCGTCGCTGGCCTTGCCGATCGACCGCTTTGGGTCCGGTGTCGGCTGCGGCGGGCGGGGTTCGAGTTTCACCGCGGTCCGCAGCTGGGTCACCGTGGCCACCTCGACCAGCGGGGCGTAGTGCTCATCGGACCCGTCGGCGGCCTGCTCGGCGATCACCCCCACCTGATCCAACGACACCCGACCGTCCCGCAAACCCGCTGTGCACCGCGGATACTCGGCGCTGCGGCGGGCGACCGCGACCATGGTCTCGGCGTTGCGCGGAGACACCCCGGTCTTCCACGCCACCAACGCCGGCACCGACTTCGCGCCGGTCATGCCGCACAGGTCCTCGCGGTCGATCTCGGCGACGACGTCCACGATCCGGCCGTCGATCGCATTGCGTTGCCCGGTCAGCTCCGCCAACCGGTCGAACAACGCCTCCAGCCGCTCACCCGGTGACACCGAAGTCGCGACGGCGGGGGACATGGCCCCATTCTGCCGACGGGGTCCGACAGAAATGGAGATGCCGAATCGCGACCGCTGACTACGCTGCCAAGGATGACGAGACCGACGCTGCGCGAACTGGCCAGCCTGCCCACCGAGCCCGCCGCGCTGACCGACTCGACCCTGGTGCTCATCGACTGTCAGAACACCTACACCGAGGGCGTCATGGCACTCGACGGCGTCGCCGCGGCGCTCGACGAGATCGCCGCGCTGCTCGACCGGGCGCGGACCGCGGGCATTCCGATCGTGCACGTCCAGCACGACGACGGCCCCGGCTCGCTGTACGACGTCAACGGCCACAGCGGCGCGATCGTCGCCGCGGTCGCGCCCCGCGACGGTGAGCCCGTCGTGGTCAAGAACTATCCGAATTCGTTCGTAGACACCGAGTTCGATCAACGCCTCAAGGCCGTGGGCGCGACGAACCTGGTGCTCACCGGCTTCATGACGCACATGTGCGTCAACTCGACCGCCCGCGGGGCCTTCAACCTGGGTTACGCGCCGACCGTCGTCGCGAGTGCCACCGCCACCCGTGCGCTGCCCGGGGTCGACGGGGCGACCGTGCCCGCCGGCGCGCTGCAGTCGGCCAGCCTGGCCGCGCTGAAGGACCTCTTCGCCGTCGTCGTCCCCGACGCCGCGGCGATTCCGTCATGACGACACCCCAGGTGCCGCCCACAAGGCCGACCACCGACGTGACGCGGCTGCCGGAGAAGCAGACCGGTGACCGCGCGGCGCTCGACGCGCTGCTGGCAAGCACGCCACTCGCAACCGTCGCGATGGTGCGCGACGGTCACCCCGTCGTCTTCCCGACCGGATTCGCCCGCGTCGCCGACGAATTCGTCATCCACGGCTCGACGGGATCGCCATGGCTGCGGGCGCTGGCCGCCGGCGCGCCGGTCGCGGTCTCGGTGACGACGCTGGACGGCGTCGTCGTCGCCCGCAGCAGCTTCGAGTCCTCGTTCCACTATCGCAGTGCCGTGCTCTTCGGCAGCTTCGCGGTGGTGCCCGACGCCGAGAAGGTCCGCTACCTCGACGCCCTCACCGACGCCTTCATCCCGCATCGCGTGGCGGAACTGCGGGCCAGCACGCGCAAGGAGTTGGCGGCGACGCTGGCCCTGCGGATGCCGATCGCCGACGGGGCGTGGTCGCTCAAGGTGAGCGCGGGCTGGCCCGACGATCCGGAGTCGGACGTCGCCGGGGAGGCGTGGGCAGGTGTGGTCCCGATGCACGTGCGCTACGGCGTGCCGCGGCCTGCACCCGACCTTCGGCCCGGCATCGCGGTGCCGGATTCGGTGCGGACGCTCGCCGAGGGGTCAGTCCAGTAGCGCCGTCCGCCGATACAGCTCGACGCGACGATCACCGTGGGAGTCGTTGTGGCCGTTGAACGTCTTGTCTCGCGACGCGGCCAGGTCGATGTCGGCGCTGACGTTGCCGGCGTGGCCGAACTGCGCGACGACGCTGGGGTAGCCGTCGGCGTCGGTGATGACGCTCCCGCCGATCCAGTCGACGCCGCGCTCGGTGCCGGTGCGGTCGCACACCGCGATGGGCATGTGGTTCGTGCCGGCGCCGGCCAGCACCTTGACCATCTCGATGGGCCGTTCACCCTCGGGCCGGGGCAGCAGCGGCCAGTTGACCGGTGCGCACAGCAGGTCGGCGCCCGCGAGCGACACCGCCCGCACCCACTCGGGGAACTCGACGTCGTAGCAGATCATCACGCCGATGCGGCCGTGCTCGGTGTCGACGACCAACGGTGGCTCGTCGCCGAGGTCGAACACGGCGTTCTCGGTGTCCCACAGGTGCGTCTTGCGGTAGACCCCGAGTACGCCGGACGGGTCGACGACCACTGCGCTGTTGTAGACCCGGTCGCCGGCCGCCTCTGGAAATCCGCCGACGATCACCAGCCCGAAGGCCGCCGCGAGGTCGCTCCACTCCGCGACGGTCGCCCCGTCACGGGGCTCGGCCAGGCTCTCCAACTCGGCGCGGTCGGCGAACACGTACCCCGAGGGCACCAGCTCGGGCAGCACCACGACCTGGGCGCCGCCGGCGGCTGCCTGCTCGATCGCGGTGCGCGCGGTCGTCCGATTCCCGGTGGTGTCGCCGATGCGCAATGGGATCTGACAGCAGGTGATGCGCGTGCTCATGTGTCGATGGTCGCTCGTGTGGCACGTGGGCGCAGCCGTGTCGATGGCATGATCTCCTGACATGCGGATGTCGGCCAAGGCGGAGTACGCCGTGCGGGCGATGGTCCAGCTGGCGACGGTGGACGACGGCGTGCTGGTCAAGACCGATGACTTGGCCCGGGCGCAGGGCATCCCGGCGCAGTTCCTCGTCGACATCCTGTCCGATCTGCGCACCGACCGGCTGGTGCGCAGCCACCGCGGCCGCGACGGCGGTTACGAGCTGGCCCGGCCCGCGGCGGAGATCAGCATCGCCGACGTGCTGCGCTGCATCGACGGTCCGCTGGCCAGCGTCCGCGACATCGGGCTGGGGGACCTGCCGTACTCCGGTCCCACCGCCGCGCTCACCGACGTCTGGCGGGCACTGCGGGCCAGCATGCGGGCGGTGCTCGAGGAGACCAGCCTCGCCGCGGTGGCCTCCGGTGCCCTACCCGACCACGTCGCCGGGCTCGCGGAGGACTACCTCACCCAGGAGGAGCAACGCGGCCACGGCTGACGACCGTCAGCCGCCGGAGCCGTAGGGCTGGGTGATGATCTCCAGATAGTGCCCCGACGGGTCCTGGAAGTAGACGCCGCGGCCCCCGTCGTGGTGGTTGATCGCGCCGGGAAGGCGGCCGTGCGGATCGGCCCAGTGCGGCAGTCCGCGGTCGCGGATCCGGCCGTAGATGGCGTCGAAGTCGTCCTCGGACACCAGGAACGCATAATGCTGGGGGTGGATCTCGGCGTCCGCGCCGACCTGGGCGAAGTCGAGGCTGACGCCGTGCTCGACGCCGACGGCGAGGAACGGGCCGAACTCCGCGGCGGCGGGCAGCCCGAACAGCTCGGTGAAGAAGCGGGCCGACTCCGCGCGGTTGCGGGCGGCCACGATGGTGTGGTTGAACGCAATGGCCATGCATCGAGTCAACACCGTCCCCGCCGGGGGTGTCGACGGTGCAGGATGGAGCCCATGCCCACGGCTGACTTCGACCTGCGCGGTCTGACGGTTCCGGTGCTCGCGGCGCCCATGGCGGGCGGTCCGAGCACGCCCGAACTGGCCGCTGCCGCAACGAATGCCGGTGGGCTCGGCTTCCTGGCCGCCGGCTACCTGCGCGCCGATGCACTCGCGGAGCGCGTCACCGCGGCCCGCGCGCTCACCACCGGCCCGCTGGGGGTGAACCTGTTCGTGCCGCAGCCGAACGTGGCGTCGGCCGACGCCGTGCACCGCTACGCCGCCGGGCTCGACGGCGACGCGACGCGCTACGGCGTGCGGATCGGCGAACCGCGCTGGGACGACGACGACTGGGCGGCGAAGCTCGACGTGGTCTGCGACCTGCGGCCGGAGGTGGTGTCCTTCACGTTCGCGCTGCCCGAGGTCGCCGAGATCGACCGGCTCAAAGGGCTCGGCATCACCACGGTCGCGACGGTGACGACGCTGGCGGAGGGCCAGGAGGCCGTGGCGCGCGGTGTCGACGCGGTCGCCGCGCAGGGACCGAATGCCGGCGGGCACCGCGGCACCTTCGACCCGCTGGCCTCACCGGCCACCCAGCCGCTCGACCAACTGGTCCGCGCCACCGCGATGAGTCTCGGTGTGCCGGTGGTGGCGGCCGGCGGGTTGATGAGCGCGGCCGACGTCGCCGACGTCCTCGGCTTCGGCGCGGTCGCCGCGCAATTGGGTACCGCGTTCCTGCTGACCGACGAAGCGGGCAGCAGCCCGGTGCACCGCGCGGCGCTGCGGGATCCGGAGCTGACCGAGACCGTGGTGACGCGGTGCTTCTCCGGGCGGTATGCCCGTGGGCTGCGCAACCGGTTCGTGGTGGACCACGACGCGGACGCGCCGTTCGGGTATCCCGAGATCCACTATCTGACCAGCCCGCTGCGCGCGGCGGCGATCAAGGCCGGTGACCCCGGTGGCGTCAACGTCTGGGCGGGAACCGGTTTCCGGCAGGCGAGGACGGGATCGGTCGCCGACGTCATGGCCACGTTGGCCTGATCGGCCTGGGCGGCCCGACCGGCCTGACCGGTCCGACCGGTCTACTGCCGGGACATGGCGAGGTCGGCCTCACCGTAGGCGCGTGTCGGTTCGGCGGCCGGGAGCGTCATCGTGAACGACGTCGCGCCGCCGCCGGAGGTCACGGTGATCGTCCCGCCGTGCGCCTCGACGATGGACTGCGCAATCGCCAGTCCCAGACCCGAATTGCCGGAGTCGCGGGAACGCGCGCGGTCGGCGCGGACGAATCGTTCGAACAGGTGCGGCTGCAGTTCGGGAGCGATGCCCGGGCCGTCGTCGCGCACCTCGAGCCGGATGGCCGCCCCACCGACGACGCGGGCCAGCACCGTCGTGCCCGCCGGCGTGTGGTCGCGGGCGTTGCCCAGCAGATTGGCCACGGCCTGATGCAATTTCGCGCGGTCGCCGTGCACCCACGCCGGTTCGTCGGGCACGGTGGTGGTCCACCGGTGAGCGGGCGCGGACACCGCGACGTCGTTGACGGCGTTGACCACCAGGTCCGCCAGGTCGACGTCGGTCTTCTCCAGATCCTGGCCCTCGTCCAACCGGGCCAGCAGCAGCAGGTCGGACACCAGCGCGTTCATCCGCGCCGCCTCGGCCTCGATGCGCGCGAGCGAGTACTCGGTGGTCTCCGGCAGCACGGAACTGTCCTGCCGGGTGAGTTCGGCGTAGCCGCCGATCGCCGCGAGCGGGGTGCGCAGTTCGTGGCTGGCGTCGGTGATGAACTGGCGCATGCGGCGGTCGGAGGCGGCGACGTCGGTCAGCGCCCCCTCCACGTGCGCGAGCAGTTGATTGAGCGTGTCGCCGACCAGACCGACCTCGGTGCGCGGGTCGGTGTCGCCGGCGGGGACGCGCGGGGTGATGGCGTAGCGGTCGCGGCTCAGTGGCGTGGCGGCGACCTCGGCGGCGGTGGCGGCGACCCGGCCGAGCGGACGTAGCGCCACCCGCACGATCGCCAACGTGCCCGCGGCCGTGACGATGAGCGCCAGCGCGGTGAGCGCGGCGACGATGATCGTCTCGCGCGTCGCGGCGGCGCTGGCCTGGCGCAGCGACGCCGCGGTGATCAGAACCTCGCCGGGACCGCTGGTCCGGCTCGTCATGCGGTACTTGCCGAGGCCCGACAACCACAGGTTGTGCGCGCTGCCGACCTGCTCGGCGTGCTCGGTCAGCTCGGCGACCGCTTCGGCGGGTGCGTCGGTCGCCTCGCCGTCACCGAACATGGCCGAGTCGACGACCCGTCCGTCACGGGTCGCGACGATGATGTTTCCCGGTGCCTGCCCGATGACGAGGTGGAGCGGCTTGACGGCGTCCGCAGGTGGCAGTCCGCCGCCGTCGGGCAGCGGCGTCGCGCGGTACTTGGCCACGCTCTGACTGAAACCGTCTGCCGCAGCGGTCAATTGGGTGTCGACGATGCCGGTCACCGACGAGCGCAGCGTCAGCACCGACATGGTGCCCACCGTGATGAGCACCGTCACCACCACCGCGGAGACGCCGAGCACCAGCTGCCGGCGCAGCGGCCAGGTGCGCCAGCCGCGGCGCCGCACGCTGCTCATTCGACGGGCCGCAGCGCGTAGCCGACGCCGCGCACCGTGTGCAGCATGGGTGCGCGACCGGAGTCGATCTTCTTGCGCAGGTAGGACACGTAGAGGTCCACGATGCTGGACCGACCGCCGAAGTCGTAGTTCCACACGCGATCCAGGATCTCCTGGCGGGCGACCGCCCGTCGGGGATTGCGCATCAGGAAGCGCAGCAGCTCGTATTCGGTGGACGTGAGGGCGATGTCGGTGCCGCCGCGGGTGACCGTGTGGCTGGAGCCGTCGAGGACGAGGTCGCCGACGGTGAGTACCTGCTCGTCCTCGGGCGTGAGATACGCCGAGCGGCGCAGCAACCCGCGCAGGCGCGCGACCAGTTCCTCGAGGCTGAAGGGCTTGGTCATGTAGTCGTCGCCGCCGGCGGTCAGGCCGTTGACGCGGTCGCGGACCGAGTCGCGCGCGGTGAGGAACAGGATCGGGGTGTAGCCGCCCGACTCCCGCAGCCGCTCGAGTACGCCGAGGCCGTCCATGTCGGGCAGCATGATGTCGAGGACGACGACGTCGGGGGTGTTGGCGCGGTAGCGGGCGACGGCCTCCGCGGCGTCGTGCGCGACGTCGACCGTCCAGCCCTCGAACTTCAGCGCCATCTGGACGAGGTTGGTCAGGGCGCGTTCGTCGTCGACTAGCAGTGCCCGGATCGGTGATCCGTCGGCCCGGTACATGCGGGGCAGACGGCCCAGCGCGGCTTGCCGTGGCGCTGCACCGCCGACCTGCGACGTCGTCATGCCCTCATTCTGCCGAGCATCGGTTCCGCCGCCAGTCGATTCATAGGCGGCTCACATGAACCCTGCTCAGGGGCGGTCGTGCCGGGCGAGGCGCGGCGCACCCGACCGGTCGACCACGGCACTGCCGTCACCGGCGCGCACGGTGACCCGGGCGGCGGCACGGCCGGCATCCTCGGTCTCCGACACCCGCACCCGGGTCGACGTGCCGGAAGCACGCACCAGGTAGGGGCCGGGGTCGGGCAGGCCGAGCGCGACGTCGCCCGTCTCGGTCGCCGCCTCGATCGTCGCGGGGGCGGCGTCGGCGAAGTCGACGGTGACGTCGCCGTTCACCGTGTCGGCGACGAACGACTCGGCGACGGCGACGGGTTCGCGGGTCACGACGTCGGCGTCCTGGGTGCGCACCTCGAGGCGACGGGCCGACCCGCCGAGCACCACCGCGCCGTCGGCGTTGGTGGCGGTCAGGGAGTCGAGGTCGGCGCCGGCGAACAGCACGCCAGTGCCCTGCCGCGTGGTGACCGCGAGCCGCCGGGACGTCTCGGGCGGCAGGCTCACCGTGATCTCGCCGGCCCGACCCCAGCCCAGGACGTCGGCCCGGGCGCCGGCAACGACGACGCGGGTGTCCGAGCCGGAGGTGCGCACGTCCAGTGCCTGCTCGCCCGAACGGGCGGTGTCGAGCAGGCGCATGGTGATGCGCGGTTCGACGGCGTCGCGGTCGGTGCGGAGCCGGACGGCGGCGGGGACGTCGCCGGTGTCGATCGTCAGCGTGCGGGTGCCGGCCGGCAGCGTCTTCTCGTCGGCGACGACCCGGAACGTGCTGACGCCCCAGGCCGTCGCCCCGAGGGCGACGACGGTGCCCACCACGGCGACGGTCGCGACCACGACGAGGAAGACCCGGAACGCGGTGCGGCCGCCGGGGCTGAGCGGGGGAGGAGCGATGGTGGTCACGACGGGGTTCCCTCTCGGTCGGTTCATGATTCGAGGTCGGTTCGTGATTCGAGGTCGGTTCAGGATTCGAGGTCGGTTCAGGATTCGAGGTAGCGCAGGACGGCGAGGACGCGGCGGTTCTCGCTCTCGTCGGGGGCGAGGCCGAGCTTGGTGAAGATGGAGGCGATGTGCTTCTCGGCCGATCCGACCGAGACGTGCAGTGCGGCGGCGATGGCGGAGTTGGTGCGGCCCTCGGCCATCAGCTGCAGCACCTCGGTCTCCCGCGGGCTGAGCGCATCGAGCGCCGAGCGCTGCCGGGACCGCACCAGGATCTGCGACACCACCTCGGGGTCGAGCACCGTGCCGCCGCCGCCGACGACGGTGACGGCGTCGAGGAAGGCCGGCACGTCGGCCACCCGGTCCTTGAGGAGGTAGCCGAATCCGCGGGTGTCCGAGGCGATCAGGTCCGCGGCGTAGCGCTCCTCGACGTAGTGCGAGAGCACCAGCACCGGCGATTCGGGGTTCTGACTGCGCAGCAGCGCCGCCGCGCGGATGCCCTCGTCGGTAAAGGTCGGCGGCATCCGCACGTCGAGGATCGCGAGGTCGGGCCGCAGCTCGTTGACGATGCGGAGCAGGTCGGTGGCGTCGGCGACGCCCGCGACGACGTCGTGCCCGGCGTCGCCCAGGATGCGCTCGATGCCGGCACGCAGCAGCGCGGAGTCCTCGGCGATCACGATGCGCATGGCAGCACCGCCGTCACGATCGTCGGGCCGGTGGCGGGGCTGGTCACGGTGAACGTGCCACGGGCGGCGCGCACCCGGTCGCCGAGACCCCGCAGGCCGGTGGTGTTCTCGCCGGCCGGTGCCTCCGCGCCGCCGACACCGTCGTCGAACACCGAGACGTGCAGCGTGTCGGCGGACTCGTCGAGTCGCACGGTGACGATCGCCTGACCGGCGCGGGCGTGCTTGACGACGTTGGTGAGTGCCTCGGCGACGACGAAGTACGCGCACGCCTCGACCTCCTCGGGCAGCCGCCGCGGCAGGTGTACGTCGAGCGTCGTCGGCACGCCCGCGCTCTGCGTACGCTGCACGACCGCCGAGAGCGCGGCGTCCAGGCCGCGGTCGGACAGGATGGTCGGCGCGATCCCGCGGACGACGTTGCGCAGTTCGGCCAGTGCGCTCTTGGCACTGTCGTGGGCCTCCTCGATCAGCGTGCGCGCCTCGGCGGGATCGCTGTCGAGCTTGGTGCGAGCCAGGCCGATCGTCATGGCGAGCGACACCAGCCGCGGTTGCACGCCGTCGTGCAGGTCGCGTTCGATGCGGCTGCGCTCGGTGTGGGCGGAGGAAACGGCGCCCTCCCGTGCGTCGGTCAGGGCGGTGACCTCGTGCTGCAGGGCGGCCGTCGCCGACGGCGGCAGCAGCCACCGGTCGATGCGCGCGTCGAGCGCCGGCGCCACCACGAGGATCGCGACGGCCGCCGCAACGGCCACGACCGCCAGCAGCCACGCCAGTGGCGGTGAAACGAAGGCGAGCCCGGCGGCGTCGTCGCTCGCGTCGATGGCGGTGGCGACGGCCGGTGCGGCGAAGGCGAACACCACCAGCGCGAGTGCGACCCCCGTCGCGAGGATGTCGTAGGCCAACCGGAGGTAGTGGTGGCCGAACGCCTTCCAGAACCGGGCGCTGCCGAGGTCCAGCCAGAGCTGGTGCGCCCACCCCTGGAACCCGGTGTACGGGGACTGCTTTCGCGGCGGTACGCCGATGCCCATCCCGAACACGGCCTCGCTGCGCACGCGTTCCACCCGGTCGATGCCGCGGACGAGGTAGACGAACACGACGACGGCGAGCGCGAAGCCGACCACCGACGGGATCGCCGACACCCCGCCGATCAACAGCCCGAGCGGAATCCAGAACCACACGATGCCGAGGGCGGCGCCGCTGACCATCGACGCCGTCGGCACCAGCCCGATGCGGCGCACCGGCGCGGGACCTTCGGCAGCGGTGGCGGGCGCGGGGCCCGCGACCGGCGCGTCCAGGGGTTCGGAGGGCGTCATCACGTCGACCATGACCTCAACCTAGGGACCGCGCGGCGCCCGCGACACGGCGATTGCCGGAGATTCCGACGGGGGAAAACCCCCGGGCGTGCCAGAATCCGCACGTGCAGATCGGGATGACGATGCCGGTGATGGAGCCCAACCTCGACGCCGCCACCCTGAAGGCGTGGGCCCGGCTCGTCGACGGCGGCCCGTTCTCGTCGCTGTGCTGGGGTGAGCGGATCTGCTTCGACAACCCCGAGTCGCTGACGCTGCTCGGTGCGCTGTCGGCATGGACCGACCGCGTCCGGCTGGTCACCACGGTCATCGTCCCGCAGTTGCACGACCCGGTGTTGCTGGCGAAGTCACTCGCGACGGGCGACCTGCTCAGCGGTGGGCGGCTCACGGTCGGGTTGGGCGTCGGTGGACGGCACGAGGACTATGCGTCCGTCGGCGCCGACACCGCGACGCAGACCATGCGGGGGATGGCCGAGCGGGTGGCCGTGATGAAGCGGGTGTGGGCGGGGGAGAAGGTCGCCGACTCCGTGTTGCCGGTGGGGCCGCGGCCGGTGCAGTCGCCCGGTCCGCGACTGGTGGTCGGCACGATCGGGCCGAAGACCATCCGCAGCGCCGCGGCGTGGGCCGACGGCGTGGCGGGGACGACGCTCGACCTGAACGTCGACCGCGAGGCCGAGCTGTTCGACGTGGCGCGTACGGCGTGGGCCGAGGCCGGCAAGCCGGCGCCCCGGCTGGCGACGAGCTTCTGGTTCGCGATGGGCCCTCGCGACGCGGCGCGCGCTCAGGTGCACCGGCATCTGCGCCGGTACATGAACTGGATTCCCGAGGAGTTCGTCGACGCGATGGCCCCGACCACGGGGTGGGCCGGTGACGAGGAGGACCTGCTGGCCGTCCTGCGGCGCTTCGAGGACATCGGCGCCGACGAGGTGCACTTGATCCCTACCAGCGTCGACATCGATCAGGTGCGGCGGGTCGCCGACGTGGCCGCGCAGTTCACCGGACGCGACACGCCGCACGACACGCCGGTGCGGGAATAACGCTCGACGATCCGGTGTTGGCGCCGGACGTGAGTGAAGCCGAACTGAGCCCCACCGACTGGGTCCGCGAACAGACCGAGCGCATCCTGGCGCAGGGCACGACCGACGGCGTCGAGGTCCTCGACCGCCCGATCGTGCTCTTCACGACGACCGGCGCGCAATCCGGCAAGAAGCGGTACGTGCCGCTGATGCGCGTCGAGGAGAACGGCAAGTACGCCATGGTGGCGTCCAAGGGCGGCGATCCGAAGCACCCGAGCTGGTACTTCAACGTCAAGGCCAACTCCGCCGTGACGGTGCAGGACGGCGAGAAGGTTCTCGAGGGCACCGCCCGCGAGATCTCCGGCGAGGAGCGCGAGCACTGGTGGAAGCTCGCGGTCGAGGCCTACCCGCCCTACGCCGAGTACCAGACCAAGACCGACCGTCAGATCCCGGTCTTCGTCGTCGAGTAGAACCGCACGCGTCCACGCCGTGTGGGCGTCGCCGACGTGTTCGGCGACGCCCACACGGCGTCTTGCGTTGCTGGGCGGCTCTACTCGGTGGCCGACGGCGGTGCGGCGACGACCGGCCGCAGCGCCGCCCAGGCGATGAAGGTGGCCGCCACCGCCAGCAGTGCGACGCCGACCCACCAGTTGGCGTCGGTGCCGACGTAGAGGTCGACGGTGTTGTTCGCCGCGGCCTCGTCGTCGTGGTGGGCGACCAGGCTGGGCACCAGCCCGGCAAGGGTCAGCAGTACGCCGTAGATGCCGAGCAGGGCGCCGATGATGTTGCGGATGTCGAAGATTCGGGACACGGCCTTCGGTGCACTCATGGTGGCTCCTCGCTAGTGGAAGACGATGTTGAGGACGACGGCCAGGGCCAGCATCACCCCGGCCAGCGGCACCGGTCGCAGATACCAGGCCTTGCCGTCGGATTCGGGGTCGGCGAAGATCTGGACCGGGGTCTCGGAGTAGACAAACCCGGCGAGGGCGGCCACCGGCTTGGGTGTGGTCGCGTAGCTGACGACGACGCTCACCGCGATGTCGACGATGAAGGCTGCCGCAGCGGCCAGGAACGGCATGCCCTGGCCGGGCAGGTCGATCACGCCGACCTCGGAGAGCACGAATACCGTGACCGCGGACAGTGTTCCGGCGACCAGGCCGGCCCAGCCGGCGGTGGCGGTCATGCGCTTCCAGAACATGCCGAGGATGAACGTGGCGAACAGCGGCGCATTGAAGAAGCCGAACAGCGTCTGCAGGTAGTCCATCAGGTTGGAGTAGCCCGCCGCGATGAGCGCGGTGAACACCGCCAGCACCGTCGCACCGAGCGTGGCGACGCGGCCGACCTGGATGTAGTAGGCGTCCGAGCGGTCCTTGACGACGTACTGCTGCCAGATGTCGTAGCTGAACACGGTGTTGAACGCCGAGACGTTGGCGGCCATGCCGGCCATGAACGACGCGATGAGGCCGGCGACCGCGACGCCGATCAGGCCGTTGGGCAGGATGTCGCGGATCATCAGCAGCATCGCGTCGTTGTAGGTGATGTCTCCGGACCCCGTCGACTTGAGGTTGATGAGGTCGCCGATGGCCGCGGCGGCGATCATGCCGGGCACCACGACGACGAACGGGATGAACATCTTCGGGAACGCCGCGATGATCGGTGCGCGCCGCGCCGCCGAGATGGAGTCCGACGCCATGGCGCGCTGCACCTCGACGAAGTTGGTGGTCCAGTACCCGAAGGACAGGACGAAGCCGAGGCCGAACACGATGCCGATCACCGACCAGAGCGGGCTGTCGAAGCCGCTGAGCGCCTGGCCCGGCCAGCTGGTGAGCTGCTCGTGCGCCGACGCCGTCACCGCGGCGTCGGCGTTGACCGTGTCGATCACCTTGTCCCGCAATCCACTCCAGCCGCCGACCTTGATGAGGCCGAAGATCGTCAGGGGCACCAGGGCGGCGAGGATGACGAAGAATTGCAGCACCTCGTTGTAGATGGCGGCCGAGAGCCCGCCCAGCGCGGTGTAGGTGAGCACGATGAGCGCGGCGACGATCAGCGAGATCCAGCGGTTCCAGTCCAGCAGCACGTTGATGACCGTGGCCAGTAGGAACAGATTGACCCCGGCGATGAGCACCTGGGCCACGGCGAAGCTGATCGCGTTGACCAGGTGGGCGCCGGGCCCGAAGCGCTTGCGCATGAACTCCGGGACGCTGCGCACCTTGGAGCCGTAGTAGAAGGGCATCATCACGATGCCGAGGAAGATCATGGCCGGCACGGCGCCGATCCAGTAGTAGTGCATGGTCGCCAGGCCGATCTGCGCGCCGTTGGCGGACATGCCCATGATCTCGACCGCGCCGAGGTTGGCCGAGACGAACGCCAGACCGGTGACCCAGGCGGGAAGGCGCCGGCCGGACAGGAAGAAGTCCAGGCTGGTGGAGATCTGGCTGCGTGCCAGGTACCCGATGCCGAGCACGAACACGAAGTAGATCGCGATCAGCAGATAGTCGAGGACTCCGACGTGCAGACGCAGCACCGAGTCGGCCGCGAGCGTCGTCGTCATCGTGGTGGACGTCAGCGTCACCACCTCCTGTGTCGTTGGTCGAACTGAGCAGAAACTAACAGGAGAATCGCACGGATCGCGGTAGTTTTGGTGAGAATCTGTGCGAAGTTGTTCGGGTACGCCCATCGAAAGGGGATGCATGCTCGCCGCCGAGCGTCGCCGCGCCATCCTGGCGAGCCTGCAGTCCGGGGGTGCCGTGCGGGTGGCCGACCTCGCCGCCGCGCTCTCGGTCTCCGAGATGACCGTCCGGCGCGACCTCGACGCGCTCGACGCGCAGGAGTTGCTCAGCAAGGTGCACGGGGGTGCGGTCACCCGGCACCATCGCGGCGACGAGCCGAGATCGGCGGAGAAGGCGCAGCAGCGACGCGCCGAGAAGGTGGCGATCGCCCGGGCCGCCGCCGCGCTCGTCGACGACGGCATGACGATCGCCATCGGGGCGGGCAGCACCACCACCGAACTCGCGCGGCTGCTGCGCGTCCGCCCGTCGGTCACCGTGATCACCAACTCGCTGCCCGTGTTCGACGTCCTCACCGCGCCCGACGCCGAATCACCCGGGCCCGCCGCGTATCTGTCGGGCGGCACGCGCACCCCGTCGGACGCGCTCGTCGGCCCCATCGCCGACACCGCCCTCGCGTCGTTCCGGGTGGACGCCACGTTCCTCGGCGTGCACGGCGTCGACGAGCACGCTGGGCTGACGTCGCCGAACGTCGCCGAGGCACAGACCAACCGGACGCTCATCGAGATCTCGGCCCGGCTGGTGGTCCTGGCCGACCACACCAAGTACGGCGAGGTCGGCGCGTGCGTGTTCGCGCGTCTCGACCAGGTGCACGCGCTGATCGTCGACGATGGACTGAACGCCGACGCACGGTCGGTGCTCGACGAACGCGTCGGCGAACTGACCGTGGTGACCCCCGGGGAGCACTCGTGACCGAACCGCTCGCCTGGACGCTCGCCGACGGCCGCGACGAGCTGTTCTTCGCCCTGCCCGGCCACCGTCCGGCGCCGGTACCCGACCGCCGCCCGCTGCCGCCGCGCAGTGCGCAACGCTCGGAGATCCGGTTCGACCGCCAGACCGGGCAGTGGGTGGTGATCGCCGCGCTGCGCCAGGACCGCACCTACAAGCCGCCACCCGACCAGTGCCCGTTGTGCCCGGGGCCGTCCGGGCTCAGCAGCGAGATCCCCGCCCCGGACTACGACGTGGTGGTGTTCGAGAACCGGTTCCCGAGCCTGTCGGGCGCCGGCGTCGAGCCGTTCGACCTGCCCGACCCCGACCGCGACGTGTTCACCGCCGCACCCGGACACGGGCGCTGCGAGGTGATCTGCTTCTCCAGTGACCACCGCGCGTCGTTCGCGCAACTGCCACACGACCGCGCCCGGCTGGTCGTCCACGCCTGGCGGCACCGCACCGCGGACATGATGCAGCGCAACGGTATTCGTCAGGTGTTCTGCTTCGAGAACCGCGGTGAGGAAATCGGCGTGACGCTGACCCACCCGCACGGGCAGATCTACGGCTACCCGTACGTGACGCCCCGCTCGGCGCTCGTCCTGCGCGAGGCGCGCGCGTACCGACGGCGTCACGACGCGAACCTCTTCGGCGCGATCCTCGACCGCGAGGTGGCCGACGGCGCGCGGATCATCGCCCGCACCGACGCCTTCACCGCGTTCGTGCCGTTCGCGGCACGCTGGCCGGTGGAGGTGCACGTCTACCCGAACCGCCGGGTGCACAACCTGCTCGACCTCACCGATGCGGAGATCGACGCGTTCGCCGCGGTGTACCTCGACGTGCTGCGCCGGTTCGACCGGCTGTATCCGACGCCGCTGCCGTACATCTCGGCGCTGCACCAGTACCGTGACGACGACGAGCAGGGCGAAGGCTGGTTCCACGTGGAGTTGATGTCGGTGCGGCGCAGCGCCACCAAGCTCAAGTTCCTGGCCGGGTCCGAGTCCGCCATGGATGCGTTCATCAGCGACGTCACGCCCGAGAGCGTGGCCGCGCGACTGCGGGAGGTGGGCACGTGACGGTGCGCTTCGAGGCGCCGGGCCGGATCAATCTGATCGGCGAGCACACCGACTACAACCTCGGCTATGCGCTGCCGATCGCGCTGCCCGAACGCACCACGGTGACGTTCGACCCCGACGACTCCGACGCGTTGCGCGTCGGCAGCGCCGGCGAACCCGACGGGGTGACGGTCCCGCTCGACACCGGCACGGGCGACGTCGCCGGATGGGGCGCCTACGTCGCCGGGGTGGTGTGGGCGCTGCGGCAGGCCGGCCACCCGGTCCGTGGCGGCCGGATGCGCATCGACAGCGACGTGACGATGGGCTCGGGCCTCGCGTCCTCGGCGGCCCTGGAGTGCGCGGTGCTCGGCGCGTTGCTCGCCGCCAGCGGAACCGAGCTGGACCGCACCGAGCAGGCGCGGATCGCCCGGCACGCGGAGAACGACTACGTCGGCGCGCCAACGGGTCTCATGGATCAGCTGGCGTCACTGCACGGTGCCGCGCGCCAGGCGTTGCTCATCGACTTCCGGAGCCTCGACGTGCAGCCGGTCGGCTTCGACCCGGACGCCGTCGGCATGGCGTTGCTGCTGATCG
This sequence comes from Mycolicibacterium grossiae, assembly GCF_008329645.1. Taxonomy (NCBI): domain Bacteria; kingdom Bacillati; phylum Actinomycetota; class Actinomycetes; order Mycobacteriales; family Mycobacteriaceae; genus Mycobacterium; species Mycolicibacterium grossiae. The sequence continues at coordinate 5,283,010 of NZ_CP043474.1, read as the reverse complement.
ACTCCCGGGCGCCGCACCGCCACGCCGGCGGCGAGTATGCCGCGCGACGCCGGTCCTGCGAGCGGGCCGCGGCGGCGCTGGGGGTGACGTCGCTGCGCGAGGCGCAGGACGTCGGGCTCGAACGGCTCGGCGAGCTGGATCCCACCGATGCGCGACGGGCCCGGCACATCCTCACCGAGAACGCCCGCGTGCTCGACGTCGTCGTGGCGCTGGAGGCCGGGGACCTCAAGACGGTGGGGGAGATCTTCACCGCGTCGCACGCGTCGATGCGCGACGACTTCGAGATCACCACCCCGCAGATCGACATGATCGCGCAGACGGCGGTCGACGCCGGCGCGCTGGGTGCCCGGATGACCGGCGGCGGTTTCGGTGGCTGCGTCATCGCACTGGTGCCCGAGGACGCGCTGCGCGCGGTCTCGACTGCGGTCCCCGGCGCCCTGCGGGCGGCGGGCTTCAACGAGCCGACGCTGGTGCGGACGTCCGCCGCGGCGGGCGCCGGTCCCGTCGCCTAGCGTCCGTCGAGCTTGGCGGTGATCGTCTCGAGTTGGGCGTCGAGGTCGCGGATGGCATCGGCGAGATAGACGAGGCCCTCGGCGAGCTGCTTGGTGACCGCGTCGTCGGCGTCCTTGGCCACCGCCCGGAAGTCGTGCGCTGCGGTACTGGCCCACTCGGCTGCATTGCCCATGGGGCGGGACTGTAGTGGTCCGCGGTTCGCGACGTCCGGGGAACGCGCCGATGCCCTCGTGTTCACCCGGCGTGCTCGCCGGGCGCGTGACACCGCCGCTCGTGACACGGTGGTCACCAGGGTAGGTAGGCCGCGGTAGGTGCGGACGTCGACGACCGCCGGCCAGGTGCGCCGACGCTCTCGGTGATCGGATCCGTGCAACCTCTTGCGCAGCCAGCGCAGGCTCATCGGGACCGCCAGGGGATAGAGCATCAGGTGTTCGGCGAGCGGGTCGCGGTGGTAGGTCACCGTGGCGCCGCCTGCGGCATACGTCTCGACCAACCGGTCGACGTCGGTCACGTCGACGATCTTGTCGCGGACGCCCTGGATCATCAGGACGGGCATGCTCGGCACGGCCTGTCCCAGCCGCGTCATGGCGAACACGTACTGCAATTCCGGCAGGGCGAACAGTTCGTCGAAGGTGAGGTCGACGAAGGTGGCGATGTCGGCGTGCCGGAGTCGGTGAATCGCCTGGCCGGTGGACATCCCCTCGATCTCGGTCAGCAGGTCCTTGCCCTCGGCCGTGGCGTGCTCGTCGACGACGCTGCGCGCCTCGGGGAACACGTGCACGAGGGAGGCGACCATCAACGCGGCCAGGCCCGCCCACATCGACCCGTTCAGCCGGCGCGCGACGTTCTCGGGATCGACGACCGGTGAGCCCAGGACGACGCCGATGACGTTCAGCTCGGGCGCATAGTCGGCCGCGGCCTCCGCAGCCCATCCGGTCGCGAGTCCGCCGCCGGAGTATCCCACATCGCCACCGGAGCGTCCGGCGCAAGGCCCAACTCGTCGTGACCGAGTGCGGCGCGCAGCCCGTCGAGGACGCGGAACCCCGCTTCGTAGGGCGCACCCCACATGCCGGCCACGCCTTCGTGGTCGGGGATGCTGACCGCCCACCCGTCGGCCAGCGCCGCTGCGACGAAGAGCAACTCGGCCTGCACGGACGCTCCCACCAGATCCGCTCCCCGGCGCAAGGCGTAGGACGGGAAACAGCGCGACGACATGGCGTCGATCGCGCACTGGTACGACAGCACCGGGCAGTCCGACGGGGTGCGGTCGGCAGGCAGCACCACCGTCGTCACCGCCGCTTCGGCGGCACCGTGGGCGTCGGTGCTGCGATACAGCAGTTGCACCGCGGTCCCGAGCCGGACCCGTCCGAAGAACGCGACCTCCACGCGGCGGGAACGCAACACCGTGCCGGGACGGATGTCGTCCAGGCCGTCCGGTGTCACGTGGAAAGGGTCCTCGTCGGGCAGCGGCAGGCGACTCTGCCGCACTCGCTCGGCGCCGTGCCCGGAGCCGTTCTGCTCAGCCGCCATCCGTCGCACCCTACTGCGCGCGTCGGCCCGTGTGAGGGCGTCGACCGAGACGGCTCACCGTCGGCGCCGGACGAACGCACGACGCGACCGTCGTCGATGCACGGCCGGGTTCGACTCGCGTCGAGCCCCACCCGACGTTTGCAGAGGGATTTGCTGACAGCAACATGTGGCAACCCGACGGAGGCGGCGTGCGTGGCGACGCGAGTCGGCGCTCTGGCTATCCAGAATTCGGTGCAGGACGCCGATGATCACGCCGGCATTGGCCTCGGCGTTCATGGCGGCTCGATGCACGTCGCCACCGCGGATCCGGTGGACCACGGATCGCCGCGTCGCAAATTAGCGGTCTGAACTGCATGAACGAGGACGCGGTATGTGTGCGACGCCCTGAGGCGTGGCAATCGGACGGCGACTCGACGGGGTTCGCCTAGGTGAAGGACGGGCCCCGGCGATCGAGAACGCCGCTGTTCGACCAGGAATTCGGGCCGGCCTGGCAAACGTCCGTAATAACTCCGAAAGATCCGGTCTGGTGTGAACACGCACAACACTGGTAACCTCCAGTTACACCGCAACACCGTTGCTGTGAGAACTCACAGCGTGACTGAAGGGAACCACCATGAACAGCTCTCTCGGCCGCAAGATCCTGTCCGGCGTCGCGCTGGCGGGCGGCGCTGCAGCCATCGCCCTGGCGGGTGCGGGTGCCGCGTCGGCGGACCCCGGCACCGACGCCGTGTCGCAGATCGGCGGCGCCATCTCCAACGGTCAGCAGCAGGTGGGCACCGCGGGAACCAACGCGATCTCGCAGACCGGCACGGCCATCTCCAACGGCCAGGTGCAGACCGGCACGGCCGGCACCAACGCGATCTCGCAGGGCGGCACGGCCATCTCCAATGGCCAGACCCAGGTCGGCACCGCCGGCACCAACGGGCTGACCCAGCTCGGACAGGCCGGCAACGGCTTCCTGAGCGGCCTCGGCGGCCTCTTCAACCGGGGCTGACCGACACCACGTCCTAGGGCGGCCGCGCGCATCGTCGCGCGGCCGCCCTTTGGCGTATGGGGAAGGGCGGCCGCGGCATGGCACAGCTGGTGGTCGCTCGGGAACCGGGTCTCTTAAAGTAAGTGCCCCCGTCACCGCTGAGGCCACTAGGTCGCCGGTCTTTCGGCTCAGCCACCGCAAGCTTGGCGTCGACGCTCAAGCACAGCAGTCGACGGGGAGTTCACCATGCTCGCCGGTTCACTGGTGGTCGCCTCCTGGCACGGGGTGAAGCTCAGACTTACGCCAACTGTCGGACTAACCATGAGCAGCTCTCGCCAACGGCGGGATAGCCATTGATGCCGAGGTTGACCGCATGACACGCAACGCAGTTTTCCCCTCGCCGTCGACTGCCGGTGCCGTCGCGCTCGATCGCTCCTGCAATGGCCGTCGAGATTGGATATCGACGGAAGGCGAGACCTTCGTAATGTGGGAGAGCCGTGTAGTCGCGCAGCCCACATTGAACCCGGCCTACCCTGCGAATCACCCTCGATGTCACAACTCGTTGCTAACGTCTGAGGCTCATCGAGGAGATCGACCATTACATGGGGGTACACAGTGACGAGAGCTGACGGCACGACGCGCTTCTTAACCTGGAATATTCAAAGCGGAGGCGGCAATCGGGTGCCGCAGATAATGCGCGAAGTCGATCTGTTGGCACCGGATGTAGTCGGTTTTACCGAGGTGAAATCTAATAATCTCGCGACCCTGTCGCGAACTCTAGAAGCGAGTGGTTTCGATTACATCGAAACGCCCTCCGGGGAGGATGTCAACAGTGTCCTGCTTGCATCAAAGAAGCCCTTCGAAGCCGTGAAAGAAGAAATTACCCACGACCAAGAACGGTGGGCATCCGTCCGTATTCCGAGCATGGATCTGCGTGTGCTGTGCGTCCACATTCCGGGTTCGCCGGACCACAAGTTCGACTCCGAAGGCCGCGGTATGTCGGGCCAGAAACGCAAGGAGCTGCTGTGGTATGAGGTCATTCGGTATGCCACGATTCATAAGGACGAGAGAGTTGCAATCATGGGCGATCTCAACACTGGACTCAACGAGATCGACAGGACCCCCAGAGGGACCCCGTTCAAGCTTTCAGAGAATATCCGTGTTTTGCGAATGGACGGCAGATTCACCGACACTTGGCGCTACTTGAATCCCAAGAACAGGGATTACACGTGGTTCACGACTAGAGACGGTAGGGACTTCAACGGCTTTCGCCTTGATTACATCTGGGTCTCGGCTCCATTGCGGGAAAGCATTAGAAGCGCGCAACACCTTCACCATGTTCGCGGCAAGGTGTCCGACGGGAAATTATCCGATCACGCGATAGTGGTGGCTGATATAGCCCTGTGAGCCGGAGGCGGTATCGCCATCGAGGGACCTTCGACGTCCGTCTAGGTGCCGGTACGCGGTCGTAGAGTGCCGTTCATGGCCGCAGCACCGCCCACACCGCAAGCCGTGATTGAGGGGTTTCTACTGCGCACCCGCCGCGTTATGGCGCACTCCCTGATTCGCGAGCAGGCGGCGCTGATAACCAAGCTGCACAAGGGCGAGGTCACCATCATGGTGGAGGTAAACACTAAGACCGACGAGGAAAGCCACCGACTGCAAGCCGAATACCCACCCGAGGAGGCGTTGGAGTCGCTCGCGAGCCGGGTGCGCCCGCTGGTCTTGAGCTCGGAGCCCATCTACTACGCCAAGATGCTTGATGCGCTCGAACAAGTGGCCGGTACCGATTCGCTCAACGAGGAGATCGACCTCGAATGGTGGCACCACTACTGGCGCGCCGTCATCGATGCCAACCTCGGAGCTCAGGCCTACTGGGCGGCAACTCCCAGCGGCGACACCACCGACCGAAAGCTAATGCACACCTGGCTCGACGGCGACGTGATCCACGCCCAGTCGCCGCGGTCGTCAGTGATCCGCGACCTGAGCCTTGACCAGCGGTACTACGACGCCGCGCCGGGCATCGCCCGCATCTGCGACCGCGTCATCTACACCCATCTCATGCTGACCGCCCTCATCGAGAAGGGGCTGCTGACCGTAGACCCCGCGGTGCTTAGCGACCCCGTAGTAGTCACGACCACGACCGTCGATGAGCCGGTGAGCGTGAGCGTGTCCGATGTTGGCGTGCCGATTCCGGACGATGTCACCACACTCGGCCCCGACGCACTCGACCCGGCGGTCTGGCGGAGCCCGCACCAAGACCTCGCATCGCTGCGACGAGAAGCTAGTACCGAAGGCGGGGCGTCGCCGGTCTGGTTGGTCGATCGCGCCGCATCGCAGCAGCGGAAGGCGCAGCTCGAGTCGTATCTCGCGGCGAACGTGTGGAACGACAGTGAGGATTTCATCTGCAGGACCGCGGGCGCGTGCCGTTTGTCCGCTGAGAAGGCCGGTGCCAGCTTCTACGAGGCTCAAAGCCACATGGTCGGTCCGTGTTACGACACCCAGGTTGATGGCAAGCCGTACCGTGTTCTCGTTCTGCCCATGGAAACGGGCGAAGCTAAACAGCACCGCACCGTCGAACAGCGGACCGAGGACGTGCTGACCGCCGGCAAGGTCGGCTTCGGGCAACGCAACCAACACATGAGGGGCGTCACCTTTGCGCTTCGACTGGCGTTCGGGCTTCCGGTGGACGCGGACATCGAACACATTTCATTTGGCGACGGATCGCGCGCCCATTTCTTCGATGCCTATGCGATGACCAATCTTCTGCTGTGTTCCGCGGTCGACGCGGGAACCGCCAACTCTAGGGCGACAGGCGTGATGCGGAAGTCTTGCTCACGGCACTTGCGCGCTACTATCGACATCCTTCAACCGTCGCTGGTGATTTCGCAGGGTGCGAGACTGAAAGACACGTTGTTCGCGGCTCTTGGGGTCAACGGGTCGATAGCCGCGAATGTGAACGCATGTGCCCTCAACGGCAACAGCTTCGTCTGGGTGTCCCTTCGACACCCCTCGCGCGGTAACTGGTCGTCACTTAAATGCACCTATCTGCACGAAGTGGTCGTCCCAGCCATCGCGAAGGGCCGGGCAGCGGCGCTCGACGGATAAGTCCGTGGGCACACTTCTTGCACGCCGTGGTCAGAGACATCGCCTGACCTGGTGCCCCCGGCAGGATTCGAACCTGCGGCCTTCTGCTCCGGAGGCAGACGCTCTATCCCCTGAGCTACGGGGGCGCACGGACCTGCTGCGCCGTTGGGCGTCGACAGCCTATCCCATGGGAGGCCCGGAAACCGATTCGGGGGCTGACCACCTCAGACCATAGGATGGTGCCCCGTGACCCCCGCCGATCTGGCTCTCCTGCTCAAGACCACTGCCGCGGCGGTTCTGGCCGAGCGTGGCCTCGACACCGCTGCGCTGCCGGAGACCGTCACGGTGGAGCGTCCCCGCAATCCCGAGCATGGTGACTACGCGACGAACCTCGCGCTGCAGGTGGGCAAGAAGGTCGGCACCAACCCCCGTGAGCTGGCCGGGTGGCTCGCCGAAGCGCTGACCGCCGCCGACGGCATCTCCGGCGCCGACGTGGCCGGCCCCGGCTTCGTCAACCTGCGCATCGAGACCGCCGCGCAGAGCGTCGTCGTGTCGAACGTGCTCGCCGCGGGGGACGCCTACGGCCACTCCGACGCGCTGGGCATCAAGGTGAACCTGGAGTTCGTCTCGGCGAACCCGACCGGCCCCATCCACATCGGCGGCACCCGCTGGGCCGCGGTCGGCGACGCGCTGGGCCGGCTGCTGTCCACGCAGGGCGCCGAGGTGGTCCGGGAGTACTACTTCAACGACCACGGAGCCCAGATCGACCGCTTCGCGCGGTCGTTGGTCGCCGCGGCCAAGGGGCAGCCGGCGCCCGAGGACGGCTACGCCGGCGGCTACATCGTCGACATCGCCAACCAGGTCCTCGCTCAGGCACCCGACGTGCTCGGCCTGCCCGACGACGCGCAGCAGGAGACGTTCCGCTCGATCGGCGTCGACCTGATGTTCGCCCACATCAAGTCCTCGCTGCACGAGTTCGGCACCGACTTCGACGTGTACACCCACGAAGACTCGATGCACACCTCCGGCCGCGTCGAGCAGGCGATCGCCAAGCTGCGCGAGACCGGCAACATCTACGAGAAGGACGGCGCAACCTGGTTGCGCACCACCGAGTTCGGCGACGACAAGGACCGCGTCGTCATCAAGAGCGACGGCAACCCGGCCTACATCGCCGGCGACCTCGCCTACTACCTCGACAAGCGGCAGCGCGGCTTCGACCTGTGCATCTACATGCTCGGCGCCGACCACCACGGCTACATCGCCCGGCTGAAGGCCGCCGCGGCCGCGCTCGGCGACGACCCGAACACCGTCGAGGTGCTGATCGGGCAGCTGGTCAACCTGGTTCGCGACGGCCAGCCGGTCCGGATGAGCAAGCGCGCCGGCACCGTCATCACCCTCGACGACCTCGTCGACGCCATCGGCGTGGACGCCGCCCGGTACGTGCTGATCCGCAGCTCGGTGGACAGCCCGATCGACATCGACCTCGAGCTGTGGTCGAGCGCGTCGAGCGAGAACCCGGTCTACTACGTGCAATACGCACACGCCCGGCTCTCGGCGCTGGCGCGCAGCGCGGCCGACCTCGGCATCGCCGCGGACACCGGCCACCTCGACCTGCTCACCCACGACCGCGAGGGCACGCTCATGCGGACCCTTGGCGAGTTCCCGCGCATCCTGGCCACCGCGGTGGCGCTGCGCGAGCCGCACCGGGTGTGCCGCTACCTGGAGGATCTCGCCGGCGATTACCACCGCTTCTACGATTCCTGCCGCGTCCTGCCGATGGGCGACGAGGAGCCCGGCGACCTGCACGCCGCGCGGCTGGCGCTGTGCGCCGCGACGCGCCAGGTGATCGCCAACGGACTCGACATACTCGGCGTCAGTGCACCGGAGCGCATGTGATGGCACACCCCGCAGGTCCGCGCCACGCGGAGGCCAAGCGCCACCCCGGAACGCCGCCGCGTCCGGCGTCGCCGGACGAAATCCTGTTGATCGCCCCGAACGTGTGGCCGCGCAACGCCGCTCGCGGCGACGGTGGCGAGCTGTCGATCGCCGGCGTACCGGTCAGCAGGCTCGCCGCCGACTACGGCACCCCGCTGTTCGTCATCGACGAGGACGACTTCCGCACCCGCTGCCGCGACATCGCCATGGCGTTCGGCGGCGGCGAGCACGTGCGCTACGCGGCGAAGGCCTTCCTGTGCAGCGAGATCGCGCGATGGATCCACCAGGAGGGCCTCGCCCTCGACGTCTGCAGCGGCGGTGAACTGGCCGTCGCGCTGCACGCCGGCTTCCCGGCCGAACGAATCGCGTTGCACGGCAACAACAAGTCGGTCGCCGAGCTGACCCGCGCCGTCGAGGTGGGCGTCGGGCACGTGGTGGTCGACTCGGAGATCGAGATCGAGCGGCTCGACGCCATCGCCGGCGCGGCCGGCGTGGTGCAGAACGTGCTGTTGCGCGTCACCGTGGGCGTCGAGGCGCACACCCACGAGTTCATCTCGACCGCCCACGAGGACCAGAAGTTCGGGCTGTCGCTCGCCAGCGGCGCCGCCATGAACGCGGTCCGGCGGGTCTTCGCCACCGACAACCTGCGCCTGGTGGGGCTGCACAGCCACATCGGCTCGCAGATCTTCGACGTCGCGGGCTTCGAGCTGGCCGCACACCGCGTCATCGGCCTGCTGCGCGACGTGGTCGCCGAATTCGGCGTCGAGAAGACCGCGCAGATGTCGATCGTCGACCTCGGCGGCGGCCTCGGCATCTCCTATCTACCCCACGACGACCCGCCGCCGATGAAGGAACTGGCCGACACGCTATGGGCCATCGTGCGCAGCGAGTCCGCGGCCGTAGGACTGCCGACGCCCACGCTGGTGGTCGAGCCGGGCCGCGCGATCGCCGGGCCCGGTACCATCACGCTCTACGAGGTCGGCACGGTCAAGGACGTCGCGATCAGCGCCGGGGCGTCCCGGCGCTACGTCAGCGTCGACGGCGGTATGAGCGACAACATCCGCACGTCGCTCTATGACGCCGAGTACGACGCCCGGCTGGTCTCGCGGACCAGCGACGCGCCACCGGCACTGGCCCGCATCGTCGGCAAGCACTGCGAGAGCGGCGACATCGTCGTCCGCGACACCTGGGTGTCCGACGACGTCACCCCCGGTGACCTCATCGGCGTCGCCGCGACCGGCGCCTACTGCTATTCGATGTCCAGCAGGTACAACCTGCTCGCCCGGCCCGCGGTCGTGGCGGTGCGAGACGGCGTCTCGCGCCTCATCCTGCGCCGCGAGACCGTCGACGACCTGCTCAGCCTGGAGGTAGAGAACCCGTGACCGATCCCAAGCCTATCGGCGTAGCCGTCCTCGGCCTCGGCAACGTCGGCAGCGAGGTGGTGCGCATCATCGGCGACAGCGCCGCCGACCTCGCCGCCCGCATCGGCGCCCCGCTCGAACTGCGGGGCGTCGGCGTCCGCCGCGTCGCCGACGACCGCGGCGTGCCCGCCGATCTCCTGACCGACGACGTCGAGGCGCTCGCCGCCCGCGACGACGTCGACATCGTCGTCGAGCTGATGGGCCCGGTCGAGCCGGCCCGCAAGGCGATCCTCACCGCGCTCGAGCACGGCAAGTCCGTCGTCACCGCCAACAAGGCCCTGATGGCGCAGTCGACCGGCGAACTCGCCCAGGCCGCCGAGAGTGCGCGCGTCGACCTGTACTTCGAGGCGGCGGTCGCCGGCGCGATCCCGGTGATCCGGCCGCTCACCCAGTCGCTGGCGGGAGACTCGGTGCTGCGCGTCGCGGGCATCGTCAACGGCACTACCAACTACATCCTCTCGGCGATGAACGACACCGGTGCGGACTACGCGTCGGCGCTCGCCGACGCCAGCGCGCTCGGCTACGCCGAGGCCGACCCGACCGCCGACGTCGAGGGCTACGACGCCGCCGCCAAGGCCGCCATCCTGGCCTCCATCGCCTTCCACACCCGCGTCACCGCCGACGACGTGTACCGCGAGGGCATCACCAAGGTCACCGCCGAGGACTTCGCGTCGGCGAAGGCGCTCGGCTGCAACATCAAGCTGCTGGCCATCTGCGAGCGGTTGACCAATGACGAAGGGCAGCAGCGGGTCTCGGCGCGTGTGTACCCCGCGCTGGTGCCGTCCGATCATCCGCTGGCGTCGGTCGGCGGGGCGTTCAACGCCGTGGTCGTCGAGGCCGAGGCGGCCGGCCGCCTGATGTTCTACGGCCAGGGCGCCGGTGGCGCACCCACCGCGTCGGCGGTGATGGGAGACCTGGTCATGGCGGCACGCAACCGCGTCCAGGGCGGCCTGGGCCCGCGCGAATCCAAGTACGCGCAGCTGCCGATCTCACCGATCGGCTTCATCCCGACCCGCTACTACGTGTCGATGAACGTCGCCGACCGGCCGGGCGTGTTGTCCTCGGTCGCCGCCGAATTCGGCAAGCGCGAGGTGAGCATCGCCGAGGTCCGCCAGGAGGGCATGGTCGACGAGGGCGGCCAGCCGTGCGGCGCGCGCATCGTCGTCGTCACCCACCGCGCCACCGACGCCGCGCTCTCGGAGACGGTGGCGGCCCTCGCCGACCTCGACGTCGTGCAGACGATCAACAGCGTCCTGCGCCTGGAAGGGACCACCGAATGACGAACACCCACGCACGTGCCGTCCACCAGCCGTGGCCCGGTCTGATCAACGCCTACCGCGACCGGCTGCCGATCGGAGAGGGCTGGACGCCGATCACGCTGCTGGAGGGTGGCACGCCGCTGATCCACGCCGCGCGCATCAGCGAGATGACCGGCTGCACCGTGCATCTCAAGGTCGAGGGCCTGAACCCGACCGGCTCGTTCAAGGACCGCGGCATGACCATGGCCGTCACCGAGTCGGTGGCGCGCGGGCAGCAGGCGGTGCTGTGCGCATCGACCGGCAACACGTCGGCGTCGGCCGCCGCGTACGCCGCCCGCGCCGGCATCACCTGCGCGGTGCTGATTCCGCAGGGCCGCATCGCGATGGGCAAGCTCGCCCAGGCCGTCATGCACGGCGCGAAGATCATCCAGGTGGACGGCAACTTCGACGACTGCCTTGAGCTGGCCCGCAAGCTGACGGCCGACTTCCCGACGATCGCGCTGGTCAACTCGGTGAACCCGTATCGCATCGAGGGGCAGAAGACGGCCGCGTTCGAGATCGTCGACGCGCTCGGCACGGCACCCGACGTGCATGCCCTCCCCGTCGGCAACGCCGGCAACATCACCGCGTACTGGAAGGGCTACACCGAGTACCACCGCGACGGGCTGAGCGACCGCCTGCCGCGCATGCTCGGCACGCAGGCCGCGGGCGCGGCGCCGCTGGTGTCCGGCGAGCCGGTCAAGAATCCCGACACCATCGCGACGGCGATCCGCATCGGCGCGCCCGCATCGTGGAATTCGGCCGTCGAGGCGCAGCAGCAGTCGAACGGCAAGTTCCTCGCGGCGACCGACGAGGAGATCCTGGCCGCCTACCACCTGGTGGCCCGCACCGAGGGCGTCTTCGTCGAGCCCGCGTCGGCCGCCAGCATCGCCGGCCTGCTGAAGTCGGTCGAGGACGGCTGGGTGGCCAAGGGCTCGACCGTCGTCTGCACCGTCACCGGCAACGGCCTCAAGGATCCCGACACCGCGCTGAAGGGCATGCCCGAGGTCGAGGCCGTCCCGGTCGACCCCGTCGCGGTCGTCGCGCAGCTGGGTCTCGTCTAGGTCTGGTCATGACGCAGACCCTTCCCGCCGGGCTGTCCGCCTCGGCCGTCGTCGCCGCGTCTAGCGCCAACCTCGGTCCCGGCTTCGACAGCCTCGGCCTCGCACTCGGCCTGTACGACGAGATCGACGTCGAGACAACCGATTCCGGTCTCGTCATCGACGTCACGGGGGAGGGCGCCGGTCAGGTGCCGCTGGACGCGTCGCACCTCGTGGTGCGGGCGCTGCGGCGCGGCCTCGACGCGGCTGGCGTCACGGTCGGGGGACTGAAGATCAGCTGCCGCAACGTCATCCCGCACTCGCGTGGCCTCGGTTCGTCCGCCGCGGCCGTCGTCGGCGGGTTGGCCGCCGCCAACGGCCTCATCGCACAGTCGGATTCGCCCGTCCTCGACGACGGCGACCTGATTCAGCTGTCATCGGAGTTCGAGGGGCACCCGGACAACGCCTCAGCGGCGGTACTCGGCGGCGCGGTGGTCTCGTGGACCGAGGCGGACGGCGCGACGCCGCGCTACCGCGCGGCACCTCTGCGGCTGCATCCCGACATCCGGCTCTTCCCGGCCGTCCCCGCGGTCCGCTCGTCGACCGCGGAGACCCGGGCCGTGCTGCCGGAGGAGATCAGCCACGTCGACGCACGCTTCAACGTCAGCCGCGTCGCCCTGCTGGTCGTCGCTCTGACCGAGCGGCCCGACCTGCTGGCCGCGGCCACCGAGGACCGGCTGCACCAGCCGCAGCGCGCCTCGGCGATGCCCGCATCGGCGGAATACATCGCCATCCTGCGCCGTTGTGGCGTAGCGACGGTGCTTTCGGGGGCCGGACCAGCGGTTATCGCCATCACCACCGAGTCCGAGCTGCCGGCCGAGGCCCTCGAGTTCGGCGCCGCCCACGGGTTCGCCATCACCGAGATGGCCCAGGGCGACGGCGTCCGGTGGACGCCGGGTCCGAGATAGGCCACACGCGCCACACGCGCAGCAGGTCATTCTTGCTTCCCACCCGGAAGCGGGTTATTCTCGCAATCGTCCAGCAATCGCAGCGTCTTCACCTGCGCCGACACTAGGACGACCACTCTTCTTCTAGGTGTTCAACCCGTGTACTGACGGTTCGCCGCACAGTGGTGAACCCAGGCGATCACCGTTGCAGAGGCGACGGTGGGACCTCGACATTCAGCGGATCGACTGAATGCGAAGCACCCTCGACGTGACCACATCGGCGAGGGAAGGAAAGGAAATCCGTGACTGATACGGACCTCATCACGGCCGGTGGCAGCAGCGACGACGTCGCAGTGCCCGAGTCCGTGGATTCACCCTCTGCCGCACCCGCGGCGGAAGCGCCGAGCGCCCAGCGCGCCGTGCCGCTGACCGCGATGGTGCTGCCCGACCTGCGTGCGCTCGCCAGCTCACTCGGCGTCAAGACGACCGGTATGCGCAAGGGCGACCTCATCGCTGCCATCCGCGAGCAGCGCGGGGATACGAACGGTGCCGCGGCGCCCGCGAACGGCCAGGCCGACGCACCCGCCGCCGAGCAGGCCCCCGCGGCCGACCAGGCCGCCACCGAGCAGGCACCCCGTCGGCGCGAGCGCCGCGGTGCCTCGCGTCAGACCGGCGCCCCCGCCCGCGCCGACGGCGACACCGCCGACGCGCCGACCGCCGACGCGACCGCTGCGCCGGCCGAGGCCGACGGCCGTGAGCAGGCCCCCGCGACGTCCGATCGTCCGAAGGCCGACCGGGCCGAAACGACCGATGGCGCCGCCGAGAAGACCGACCGCGCCGTCGAGGCGGACGCCGGCGACGGCCGCACTCCGCAGAAGGACGGCGGGCAGAACAAGGGCGACCAGGGCGGTCGCAACGGCTCGGGCGGCAACGGCCGCAACGAGCGCGGCAACAACGAGCGAAACGACCGCGGAAACAACGAGCGCGGCAACAACGAGCGCGGCAACAACGAGCGCGGCAACAACGAGCGCAACGACCGCGGGAACAACGAGCGCGGCAACAACGAGCGCAATGACCGCGGGAACAACGAGCGCAACGACCGCGGCAACAACGAGCGCAACGAGCGCGGCAACAGCGACCGCAACGATCGCAACAACGCGACCGACGATGACGACGACGAGGGCCGCGGCGGCCGCCGCGGCCGCCGGTTCCGCGACCGCAGGCGGCGCGAGCGCGGCGGCAACGAGGGCGGCGGCAACGACACCGAACTGCGCGAGGACGACGTCGTGCAGCCGGTCGCCGGCATCCTCGACGTGCTCGACAACTACGCCTTCGTCCGGACCTCCGGTTACCTGGCCGGCCCGAACGACGTGTACGTGTCGATGAACATGGTGCGCAAGAACGGGCTGCGCCGCGGCGACGCCGTGACCGGCGCCGTCCGCGTGGCCCGTGAGGGCGAGGGCGGCGGCGGCAACAATCCGCGGCAGAAGTTCAACCCGCTGGTGCGGCTCGATTCCGTCAACGGCGGATCGGTCGAGGACGCGAAGAAGCGCCCGGAGTTCGGCAAGTTGACGCCGCTCTACCCGAACCAGCGGCTGCGCCTCGAGACGTCGGGAGACAAGCTCACCACGCGTGTGATCGACCTGATCATGCCGATCGGCAAGGGTCAGCGTGCGCTGATCGTGTCGCCGCCGAAGGCCGGCAAGACCACGATCATGCAGGACATCGCCAACGCGATCACGCAGAACAACCCGGAATGCCACCTCATGGTCGTGCTCGTCGACGAGCGCCCCGAAGAGGTCACCGACATGCAGCGCTCGGTCAAGGGCGAGGTCATCGCCTCGACGTTCGACCGGCCGCCGTCAGACCACACCCAGGCCGCCGAGCTGGCCATCGAACGGGCCAAGCGGCTCGTCGAGCAGGGCAAGGACGTCGTCGTCCTGCTGGACTCGATCACCCGCCTCGGCCGCGCGTACAACAACGCGTCGCCGGCCTCGGGCCGCATCCTGTCCGGTGGTGTGGACTCCACCGCGCTGTACCCGCCGAAGCGCTTCCTCGGCGCGGCCCGCAACATCGAGCACGGCGGATCGCTCACCATCATCGCCACGGCGATGGTCGAGACCGGCTCCACCGGTGACACCGTGATCTTCGAGGAGTTCAAGGGCACCGGCAACGCCGAACTGAAGCTCGACCGCAAGATCGCCGAGCGCCGGGTCTTCCCTGCGGTCGACGTCAACCCGTCGGGCACCCGCAAGGACGAGCTGCTGCTGTCCCCGGACGAGTTCGCGATCGTGCACAAGCTGCGCCGGGTGATGTCCGGGCTGGACCCGCACCAGGCCATCGACCTGCTGATGAGCCAGCTGCGCAAGACCAAGAACAACTACGAGTTCCTGGTCCAGGTCTCCAAGAACACCCCGGGAGGCACCGGCGACGACTAGTCGCCCAGCGCTGGATACGGCCCCGCACGCGTTGACGTGCGGGGCCGTCGGCTTTCTGGCGGATGGGTGGAGGAGTCGGCTCAGACGGCGGGGTCGGTCCGCAGACCGGGCATGACGTAGCGCTTGACGTGCACCAGCACGGCGGCCGGGTCGGCGGCGTCGAGCTGGGCGCCGGGCACGGTGGTCAGTGACAGGATCGCCCGCGCCACCCACTCGGCCGCCTCGTCGACGTGGACGTCGGGATGGATCTCGCCGGCATCGCGCGCGGCGACTACGTAGCGCCGCCAGAACGCCGCGAGGTCCGGAACCAGTCCCTGCACACCCGCGCCGGCGCATGCCGCGAACTCCTCGGGTTCCGCCATGCGCAGTTTCATGAGCAGTGCACCGGGATCGTCGTAGGCGGTGCGGGCGTGGCTGATGCCCGCGGCGATCTGTTCGGCGAGCCCCTGCACCTCGTCCAGCAGCGCGTGCGACTCCGACCAGTAGGCGTCGTTCAGCCGCACCAGCGCCGCGCCGAGCAGCGTCACCTTGTCCGGGAAGTGGCGGTACAGCCAGCCTCGCGACACCCCGGCCACCTCGGCAACCTCGGACACCGTCGTCGAACGAATCCCCTTGACCCGCAAACACTCCTCGGCCGCGTCGATCAGACGGTCGCGGACCGAGCGGCTCTGCGGAGCACTCTCGGGCGGTGCCGGGGTGGTGGTCAACGGCGCCTCCTCGGGTTGCGCGAACGTGCCGCGCGGCGACGCGGATGGATGCATTCTGCCAATGGTCGAAACTCCGCGTGCGACGTGCCGAGGATGGTAGACACTTTTTCGACAGTGTTCACCATGCGTGACGAAGGAGTCCCCGGTGCCGGACACGTTGCAACAGCTGCTGCGCGAGCGCGCCGACGTCGACACCCCGGCCGTCCGGTTCGGCGATCGCACCTGGACGTGGCGGCAGCACATCGCCGAGGCGTTCGCGCAGGCCGCGGCGCTGATCGACGCCGCCGACGCCGAGCGCCCGCTGCACGTGGGCGTCCTGCTGGGCAACACGCCCGACATGCTCACCGCCCTCGCCGCGGCCGCCCTCGGCGGTTACGTGCTGTGCGGCATCAACACCACGCGGCGCGGCGAGGCGATCGCGCGCGACGTCGCCCGCGTCGACTGTCAGATCCTGCTCACCGACGCCGAGCACCGCCACCTGCTCGACGGCATCGACCTACCCGGCGTCTCGGTGTTCGACGTCTCCGCGCCGGAGTGGTCGCAACGGACGGCGGCGGCGCCCGGCCTGGTCCCGCACGCCGAGGTCGGCGCCGACGACACCTTCATGATGATCTTCACCTCGGGCACCAGCGGCGAACCCAAAGCCGTGGAGGTGCCGCACGCCATGGTGCTGTTCGCCGGGACCGCACTGGTCGAGCGGTACGCACTGGATGCGTCCGACGTCTGCTACCTCGCGATGCCGCTGTTCCACTCCAACGCCGTCTACGCGGGCTGGAGCGTGGCGCTGAACGCCGGAGCCACGATGGCGCCCGCGTCGTTCTCCGCCTCGCGCTTCCTCGACGACGTCCGGCGGTACGGCGTGACGTACATGAACTACGTCGGCAAGCCGTTGGCATACATCCTCGCCACGGCCGAGCGGCCGGACGACGCCGACAACCCCCTGCGCATCGCGTTCGGCAACGAAGCGGCGGACCGCGACATCGACGAGTTCGGGCGCCGCTTCGGCTGCACGGTGTGGGACGGGTTCGGGTCCACCGAGACCGCCGTGATCATCACCCGCCCGGACGACTGCCCGACCGGGTCGATTGGGAAGGGCTTCCCGGGCGTCGCGATCTTCGACCCCGAGACGGTGACCGAGTGCGAGGTCGCCCGCTTCGACGCCTCCGGTGCCCTGCTCAACGCCGCCGCGGCGACCGGCGAGTTGGTCAACACCAGCGGCAGCGGCCTCTTCCGCGGCTACTACAACGACCAGGGCGCCACCGACCAGCGGATGCGGCATGGCATGTACTGGTCCGGCGACCTGGCCTACCGGGACGCCGACGGCTGGATCTACCTCGCCGGCCGCACCGCCGACTGGATGCGCGTCGACGGCGAGAACCTGACCACCGCGCCCATCGAGCGCATCCTGCTGCGACTGAACGCGATCAGCCGCGTCGCCGTCTATCCCGTGCCGGACGAGTACGTCGGTGACCAGGTGATGGCCGCGCTCGTCCTGCGGGACGGGGCCGCGTTGACGCCCGCGGAGTTCGGGGCGTTCCTGGCCGCCCAGCCCGACCTGTCGCCGAAGGCCTGGCCGCGGTACGTGTGGATCGCCGAGGACCTGCCGAGCACGGCGACCAACAAGATCCTCAAGCGCGACCTGGTGGCGATGGGCACCGATCCCGCAGGCCGCACGCTGTGGACGCGCGAGGGTCGCACCTTCGGCGTGCTCGCGGTCACCGGTACGGATCGGTGACGTCCCGCAGAACCAGCAGCAGGCGCCGCAGCCGGTCGTAGTCCGCGGCGCCGAGGTGGTCGCGCCACTGCGCCTCGACCGCGGCGACCTCGGCGGCGGCCGCCGCGCACAGGCGGCGGCCCCGCGGGCTGAGCACCACCAGTCGGGCCCGGGCGTCGGCGGGGTCGGGGATGCGTTCGACGTAACCCCGTCGCGCGAGGTCGTCGATCAGCGCGCCGGCGGTCTGCTTGGTGACGCCGGCCTGCTCGGCGAGGTCGGTCAGCCGGATTCCCTCGGGGCGCAGCCGCTGCGCCAGCCGCGTCTGCGCCGCAGTGAGGTCGTCGAAGCCCGACGCCCGCAGCGCGTCGTGCACGCGCGCCTCGGCGGCGCGGTGGGCGATGAACATCAGCGTCGCGGTGTTCGGTTCCGTCACGCCGAGATCGTACTCGACATGGTTCGGATTCCTGACTATATTGTCAGGAGTCCTGACGATTGGAGAGGGCATGCACGACGAGGAGATCTGGGGTCACGTCGACGCCCAGCGCGCCGAACTCGCCGACCTGCTGGAGACGCTGGTGCCGGCGCAGTGGGCGACGCCGTCGCTGTGCGACGCGTGGACGGTGCGCGAGGTGGCGGTGCACCTCGTCCAGGCCAATGTGGGCTGGGGCCGGATGGCGCTCGAAGCGCTGCGCTCCGGCTTCCGATTCGACGCGATGATGGCGCGCGTGGCCCGCGAGGACCGCCGCAGCACCGACGAGATCGTCGCCACACTGCGTGGCATGGTCGGATCGCGACGCCGCCCGCCCGGGACGAAGGTCGTCGACCCACTGCTCGACGCGCTGGTCCACGGCCAGGACATCGCCCGGCCGCTCGGACTGCCCCGGACGATGCCGCAGGATGCCGCGTTGGTCGTCGCCGACCGACTGTGGACCATGACGTTCCCCATCAATGCGCGACGGCGCTTCCCCGACGTCCGGTTCGAGGCGACCGACGCGCCGTTCGCGGTGGGCAGCGGACGCGTGGTTGCGCGTCCGCTGGACGATGTGGTCATGCTGCTGGCCGGACGGAATATCGGCCCGTCCGAGCACGTTTAGGAGACTGGCGGTTGACCTGGCATAATGGGCCGTCGACCTCGGTTCCGGTTCACGCTCGACATCTCCCAGGTCAGGGAGCGGGCGACCCGGCGACCACCCAACGAAGAGGACCTAGAGATGAAATCGGGCGTTCACCCCAATTACAACGAGACCACCGTGGTCTGCGGCTGTGGCAACACCTTCCAGACCCGCAGCACCAAGGACAACGGCCACATCGTGGTCGAGGTCTGCTCGCAGTGCCACCCGTTCTACACCGGCAAGCAGAAGATCCTCGACAGCGGCGGCCGCGTGGCGCGCTTCGAGAAGCGCTATGGCAAGCGGAACGCCGGCGACAAGGCCGCAGCCGACAAGTAGCCCAGACAGCGGCGCCCGCTCCGACGCACCCGTGCGTTCGGACGGGCGCCGTTCTCGTTGACGGGTCCATTCGCTTCAAGGAGGCACCGGTGAGCGACAACGCTCCCAAGATCGAGGCCCTGCTGGCCGAGCACGCCGACCTCGAACGGCAGCTGTCCGACCCGGGGTTGCACGCGGATGCCGCGGCGGCGCGTCGCGTCGGACGGCGCTTCGCCCAGGTGTCGCCGATCGCGGCCACCTACCGCAAGCTCGAAGCGGTCCGCGGCGACCTCGAAGCCGCCCGGGAACTCGCGGCCGACGACGAGTCGTTCGCTGCCGAGATTCCGGACCTGGAGGCCCGGCTCGCCGAACTCGACGATCACCTCACCGACCTGCTCGCGCCGCGCGACCCGCACGACGCCGACGACGTGGTGCTCGAGGTGAAGTCGGGGGAGGGCGGCGAGGAATCGGCACTGTTCGCCGCCGACCTCGCTCGCATGTACATCCGGTACGCGGAGCGGCACGGCTGGACGGTGACCGTGCTCGACGAAACCACTTCCGACCTGGGCGGGTACAAGGACGCCACGCTGACCATCGCCAGCAAGGGCGATTCCGCCGACGGCGTGTGGTCGAAGCTGAAGTTCGAGGGCGGGGTGCACCGCGTGCAGCGGGTTCCGGTCACCGAGTCGCAGGGCCGCGTGCACACCTCGGCGGCAGGCATCCTCGTCTATCCCGAGCCCGACGAGATCGAGCAGGTGCAGATCGACGAGTCCGACCTGCGCATCGACGTCTACCGCTCGTCCGGCAAGGGCGGTCAGGGCGTCAACACCACCGACTCCGCGGTGCGCATCACCCACCTGCCCACCGGCATCGTGGTGACGTGCCAGAACGAGCGGTCGCAGCTGCAGAACAAGGCGCGCGCCATGCAGGTGCTCGCGGCGCGGCTGCAGGCGCTCGCCGAGGAACAGGCCCAGGCCGACGCATCGGCCGACCGCGCCAGCCAGATCCGCACCGTCGACCGCAGCGAGCGCATCCGCACCTACAACTTCCCCGAGAACCGGATCGCCGACCACCGGATCAACTTCAAGGCGCACAACCTCGACCAGGTGCTCGACGGCGACCTCGACCCGCTGTTCGACGCGCTGGCCGCGGCGGACAAGCAGGCCCGGCTGCAAGAGGCATGACCGCGCCGCGGCGCGTCCTGACCGAGGCCATCGCCGAGGCCACCGCGCGCCTGGACGCCGCGGGCGTCGACAGCGCCCGCGCGGACGCGGAGTTCCTCGCCGCGTACGTCCTCGGCGTCGACCGCGGCCGGCTGCCGTTCGCCACCCCCGACGCGGCGTTCGCCGCGCGATACCGGGACCTCGTCGCCCGGCGCGCCGCCCGGGAGCCGCTGCAGCACGTCGTGGGGACCGCAGCCTTCGGTCCGGTCACGCTCGCGGTCGGCCCCGGCGTCTTCGTCCCGCGGCCGGAGACCGAGTCGCTGCTCGAATGGGCCTTGGCTCAGCCGCTCCCGGACCGGCCCGTCGTCGTCGACCTGTGCACCGGCTCCGGTGCGCTCGCGATCGCGCTGGCACGCGCCCTGCCCGCTGCCACGGTGATCGCCGTCGACGACTCCGACGATGCGCTGCGGTACACCCGTCGCAACGCCGAGGGCACCGGCGTCGAGGTCCTCGCGGCCGACGTCACCGCCCCCGGCCTGCTCGCCGGACGCGAGGGTGCGGTCGACCTGATCGTGGCCAATCCGCCCTACATTCCCGACGGCGCGGTGCTCGCGCCGGAGGTGGCCGATCACGATCCGTGCCACGCGCTCTTCGGCGGGCCGGACGGCATGGCGGTCATCGCGCCGATCGCCGGTCACGCGAGCCGGCTGCTCCGCCGGGGCAGCGGCCGCATCGGCGTCGAACACGACGACACCACCGCCGCGGCCACCGTCGCCGTGTTCGCGCGCACCGGCGACTTCACCGACGTGACGTCGCGCCGCGACCTCGCCGGACGACCCCGCTTCGTCACCGCCACCCGCACCGGGTGAGAAGCTAGTGCCCGACACCACCCGTCCGAACACGCCGAAGGAGCCGAGATGACCGTGTTCGACTGCTCGGATCCCCAGCAGCGCACCACCGGCATCGCGTCGGCCATCAGCGCGCTCAAGGGTGGCCGGCTGGTGGTGCTGCCCACCGACACCGTCTACGGCATCGGCGCCGACGCGTTCGACGGCACGGCCGTCGCCTCGCTACTCGCCGCCAAGGGCCGCGGCCGCGACATGCCCGTGCCGGTGCTCGTCGGCTCCTGGCACACGGTCGACGGCCTGGTGTACTCGGTGCCCGGCAGCGCCCGCGACCTCATCCGCGCGTTCTGGCCCGGGGCACTCAGCCTGGTGGTCCGCCAGGCGCCGTCGCTGCAGTGGGACCTCGGCGATGCCAACGGGACGGTGATGCTGCGCATGCCGCTGCACCCCGTCGCCATCGAGTTGCTGCGCGACGTCGGCCCGATGGCGGTCTCGAGCGCCAACGTCTCCGGCAGGCCGCCCGCCGTCACCGCCGCCGATGCGCAGGCGCAGCTCGGCGACCACGTGGAGGTCTACCTCGAGGCCGGTCCATCGGCGCGCCAGGCCGCCTCCACGATCGTCGACCTCACCGGCCCGACTCCACGCGTGCTGCGGCAGGGGCCCATCTCCGCGCAGGCCGTCGCCGAGGTCCTGGGCGTGGACGCCGAGACGCTGACGCCGACGAGCGACTGAGCCCGATCACAGACACGTCGAGTACGGTTCGTCGCGTGGAGGACCTGCTCGCGCTGTCGGAACGCGGTGCGGGCGTCCCGCTGCGCGAACTGGCGCTGGTGGGCCTGACCGCCGCGATCATCACCTACTTCGCGACCGGCTGGGTGCGCGCGCTGGCGACCCGGTGGGGTGCCGTCGCCTACCCGCGCGAACGCGACGTCCACCTGCAGCCGACCCCGCGCATGGGTGGCCTGGCCATGTACGTCGGCGTGGTCGCCGCCGTGCTGCTGGCCTCCCAGCTACCCGCCCTGACCCGGGGGTTCGTGTACTCCTCCGGGATGCCCGCCGTCGTCGTCGCGGGTGGGCTCATCATGGCGATCGGCCTCATCGACGACCGCTGGGGCCTCGACGCGCTCACCAAGTTCGCCGGGCAGATCACCGCCGCGAGCGTGCTCGTCACCATGGGCGTCGCGTGGAGCGTGCTCTACATCCCGATCGGCGGGGTCGGCACCATCGTGCTCGACCAGGTGACCTCCATCCTGCTGACCCTGGCGCTCACGGTCTCCATCGTCAACGCCATGAACTTCGTCGACGGGCTCGACGGGCTGGCCGCCGGCCTCGGGCTGATCACGGCCGCCGCCATCTGCATCTTCTCCATCGGCCTGCTGCGCGATCACGGCGGCGACGTGCTGTTCTACCCGCCCGCGGTGATCTCGGTGGTCCTGGCCGGCGCCTGCCTGGGTTTCCTGCCGCACAACTTCCACCGCGCCCGCATCTTCATGGGCGACTCCGGGTCGATGCTGATCGGTCTGATGCTCGCCGCGGCGTCGACGACGGCGGCCGGACCGATCTCGCAGAACGCCTACGGCGCCCGCGACGTGTTCGCCCTGCTGTCACCGTTCCTGCTCGTCGTCGCGGTGATGTTCGTGCCGGCGCTCGACATGTTGCTGGCGATCGTGCGGCGCACGCGCGCCGGCCGCAGCCCCTTCAGCCCGGACAAGATGCACCTGCACCACCGGTTGCTGCAGATCGGCCACTCGCACCGGCGCGTGGTGCTGCTCATCTACCTGTGGGTTGGCATCGTCGCCCTGGGCGCCGCGAGCACGATCTTCTTCGACCCGCGCTACACCGGCGCGGTGATGCTCGCCGCGATCGTCGTGGCCATCGTCGTCACGCTCATCCCGCTGCTCAAACGCGGGGGAGAGGTTCCCAGCGACTTCGCAGACTAGGTCGACGGGACGAATTACGACGATTGGTAGTAGGGCCGTTTTTCGGCTGTCTACCTTGTGGTACGTTACTGGCAGAACCCGAAAGACCTCGCGGGTTGCCGGCCCGGCCCAGCGGTTCGACAGGACCGTTCGGAGCCGACTCACGACCGACAAAGGGAGCTACCCCTTGGGTGATTCCAGCGCGCCAGTCGCCCTCCGATACTCTCGTCGGGCACGGCACCGGATCATTTTCATGTCAAAGGGGACAGCTTCCGTGAAAGCGGGATTCGAGGTGACGCGATGACGACGCCAGCGCAGGACGCGCCCTTGGTGTTCCCCGCGGTGGCCTTCCGGCCGGTCCGGTTGTTGATCGTCTGCCTCGCGCTGACGGCACTCGCGGTCGCTGCATTCTGGTTCGGCGGCCAGCCGCTGTGGGGCGTCTTCTTCGGCGTCGGCCTCGGTCTCGGTCTGATCAATGCATTGCTGGTCCGTCGCGCGGTCGAGTCGATCACCGCCGAGGACCACCCCCTCAAGAAGAAGATGGCGCTCAACTCGGCGACGCGCCTGCTGGTGATCACGGCGATCGGGTTGACGGTCGCCTTCGTCTTCAAGGCGCACGGCGGCCTCGCGGTGCTCTTCGGGCTGGCGATCTTCCAGGCACTGCTGGTGATGAGCACCAGCATCCCGGTCCTGCGCAAGATCCGCGGCGAAGGGCTCGACGTGGCGGCCACGGACACGGAATCGAAGGGTGATGACTGACACGATGAACCAGATCGTTCTCGCCGCGGAGGAGGGGGGCGCCCCCATCCACGTCGGCCACCACACGCTGGTGTTCGAACTGTTCGGGCTGACGTTCAACGGCGACACCATCCTCGCCACGGCCATCACCGCGGCCATCGTGATCGGACTCGCCTTCTTCCTGAAGTCGAAGGTCACCTCGACCGGCGTCCCCGGTGGCGTGCAGCTGTTCTGGGAGGCGCTGACCATCCAGATGCGGCAGCAGATCGAGGGCTCGATCGGCATGCGGATCGCCCCGTTCGTGCTGCCGCTGGCGGTGACGATCTTCGTCTTCATCCTGATCTCCAACTGGCTGGCCGTCTTCCCGCTGCAGTACGGCGGCGCCGACGGCGCGGCGGCCGAGCTGTACAAGGCGCCGGCATCCGACATCAACTTCGTGCTCGCGCTCGCCCTGTTCGTGTTCGTCTGCTACCACGCGGCGGGCATCTGGCGCCGCGGCATCATCGGCCACCCCATCAAGGTGGTGAAGGGACACGTCGCGTTCCTCGCGCCGATCAACATCGTCGAGGAACTCGCCAAGCCGATCTCGCTGGCACTGCGACTCTTCGGCAACATCTTCGCCGGTGGCATCCTGGTCGCCCTGATCGCGATGTTCCCGTGGTACATCCAGTGGGCGCCCAACGCCATCTGGAAGACGTTCGACCTCTTCGTCGGTCTGATCCAGGCCTTCATCTTCGCGCTGCTGACGATCCTGTACTTCAGCCAGTCGATGGAGCTGGACCACGAGGACGGCCACTAGTACACCCGTGCACCACGACGATTCCGACGTACAACCCCTGGT
Source organism: Mycolicibacterium grossiae (assembly GCF_008329645.1). Taxonomy (NCBI): domain Bacteria; kingdom Bacillati; phylum Actinomycetota; class Actinomycetes; order Mycobacteriales; family Mycobacteriaceae; genus Mycobacterium; species Mycolicibacterium grossiae. The sequence goes on along the minus strand of NZ_CP043474.1, from coordinate 5,258,474 downwards.
AGAAACCGCTACCAGTTATCAAGGAGGATAGGAAATGGACCCCACTATCGCAGCCGGCGCACTCATCGGCGGTGGACTCATCATGGCGGGTGGCGCCATCGGCGCCGGTATCGGTGACGGCATCGCCGGTAACGCCCTGATCTCCGGCATCGCCCGTCAGCCCGAGGCGCAGGGCCGGCTGTTCACCCCGTTCTTCATCACCGTCGGTCTGGTGGAAGCCGCGTACTTCATCAACCTGGCGTTCATGGCGCTGTTCGTCTTCGCCACCCCGGTCGGCTAATCCAGCGACATGGGTGAACTGACCGCAACGATCCTCGCCGCCGAGGAAGAGGGCGGGGGAACCAGCAACTTCCTGCTGCCCAACGGAACCTTCTTCGCCGTGCTCCTGATCTTCCTGATCACGCTCGGTGTCATCGCGAAGTGGGTCGTGCCGCCGGTCAGCAAGGTCCTCGCGGAGCGGGAGGCCATGCTGGCCAAGACCGCTGCGGACAACCGCAAGTCGGCCGAGCAGGTCGCCGCCGCGCAGGCGGACTACGACAAGACCATGGCCGGGGCGCGCAGTGAAGCGTCGTCGATCCGCGACGAGGCCCGCACCGCGGGCCGCAAGGTGGTCGACGACAAGCGCGCCGAGGCCAACGGCGAAGTCGCCGAGACGCTTCGGGCTGCCGACGACCAGTTGGGTCAGCAGGGGTCGGCGGCGCGGACCGAACTCGAGACCTCGGTCGACGGACTGTCGGCGAGGCTGGCCAGCCGGATCCTCGGCGTTGACGTGAAATCAGGCGGGAGCCAGTAGATGTCGACATTCATCGGGCAGCTCATCGGTTTCGCGGTGATCGTGTTCATCATCGTGCGATTCGTGGTGCCGCCCGTGCGCAACCTGATGGCCAAGCAGCAGGAGGCCATCCGTACCGCACTGGCCGAGAGCGAGGAGGCGAGCCGCAAGCTCGCCGACGCCGACGCGATGCACGCGAAGGCCCTCGAGGACGCCAAGGCGGAGTCCGAGCGGGTCAAGGACGAGGCCAAGCACGATTCGGAGCGGATCGCCGCTCAGCTTCGGGAGCAGGCAGGCGTCGAGGCCGAGCGCATCAAGAGCCAAGGTGCGCAGCAGATTCAGCTGATGCGCCAGCAGCTCATCCGACAGCTGCGCAGTGGTCTCGGCGAAGAGGCCGTGGGGAAGGCCGACGAGCTGGTTCGCTCGCACGTGTCCGACCCGCAGGCGCGGTCGGCCACGGTCGACCGCTTCCTCGACGAACTCGACCAGATGGCGCCGTCCAGCGTCACCATCGAGACCGGCGCCTCGGCCCGCCTGCGGGCGACCAGCCGCGCGTCGCTGGCCACCCTGTCCGATGAATTCGACGGCGCGGTCGGCTCTTTGGACGCCGACGCGCTCACCACGCTGGCCGACGAGTTGGCGTCGGTGACGACGGTGCTCAACGACCAGCCGATGCTGGCCCGGCACCTCGCCCGTCCGAGCGACGACTCGACCGCCAAGGTGGCGCTGGTCGACCGGCTGTTCGGCGGCAAGATCGGCGACACGACGATCGGGGTGCTGCGCACCGCGGCGTCTCAGCGCTGGTCGGCGGCCGAGGACCTGGTCGGTGCGATCGAGCACACCGCCCGGCTGGCGCTGCTCAAGCGGGCGGACGTGGCCGACGAGGTGGACGCCGTCGAAGAACAGCTGTTCCGGTTCGGCCGCGTGCTCGACTCCGAGCCCCGGCTGAGCGCGGCGCTCAGTGACTACACCGCACCGGCCGACGGCCGGATCGAGCTGCTCAACCGGGTGCTCGGCGGTGACGGCGTCAACGACACCACCAGGGCCCTGCTGGCACAGACCGTGCGCCTGCTGCGCGGCGAGCGTGCCGACGAGGCCGTGGTCGACCTGGCCGAACTCGCCGTCGCGCGGCGCGACGAGGTCGTGGCGCACGTGGGTGCGGCGGCCGAACTGTCCGACGAGCAGCGCAATCGCCTGACCGAGGTGCTGTCCCGCATCTACGGCCGGTCGGTCTCGGTGCAACTCGACGTCGACCCCGACCTGCTCGGTGGCCTGTCGATCGAGGTCGGCGACGAGGTCATCGACGGTTCGATCGCCTCCCGCCTGGCTGCCGCACGTACCCAGCTGCCGGACTGACCCGGCTCCACCGCACAGACCACCCGTTACACGAGGAAGACGAGAAACCATGGCAGAGTTGACAATCTCCGCTGCTGACATCGAAGGCGCCCTGGAGGACTACGTATCCTCGTTCAGCGCCGACACCGAGCGCGAAGAGATCGGTACCGTCGTCGACGCCGGAGACGGCATCGCCCACGTCGAGGGCCTGCCCTCGGTCATGACGCAGGAACTCCTCGAGTTCCCCGGCGGCGTGCTCGGTGTGGCGCTCAACCTCGACGAGCACAGCGTCGGCGCCGTGATCCTGGGCGAGTTCGGCAAGATCGAAGAGGGCCAGCAGGTCAAGCGCACCGGCGAGGTCCTGTCCGTGCCGGTCGGCGACGCCTTCCTGGGCCGCGTCGTGAACCCGCTCGGTCAGCCGATCGACGGTCAGGGCGACATCCAGTCCGACCAGCGTCGCGCGCTGGAGCTCCAGGCGCCGTCGGTGGTGCAGCGCCAGGGCGTCGGCGAGCCGCTGCAGACCGGCATCAAGGCCATCGACAGCCAGACCCCGATCGGCCGCGGGCAGCGTCAGCTGATCATCGGCGACCGCAAGACGGGCAAGACGGCCGTCGCGGTGGACACCATCCTCAACCAGCGCGAGGCTTGGGCGACCGGCGACCCCAAGCAGCAGGTGCGCTGCGTGTACGTCGCGATCGGCCAGAAGGGCACCACGATCGCCTCGGTGAAGCGGGCCCTCGAAGAGGGCGGCGCGATGGAGTACACGACCATCGTCGCGGCCCCCGCCTCCGACGCCGCCGGCTTCAAGTGGCTGGCGCCCTACACCGGTTCGGCCATCGGCCAGCACTGGATGTACGACGGCAAGCACGTCCTGATCGTGTTCGACGACCTGTCCAAGCAGGCCGACGCCTACCGCGCGATCTCGCTGCTGCTGCGCCGCCCGCCGGGCCGCGAAGCGTTCCCCGGTGACGTCTTCTATCTGCACTCCCGCCTGCTGGAGCGTTGCGCGAAGCTGTCCGACGAGCTGGGCGGTGGGTCGATGACGGGTCTGCCGATCATCGAGACCAAGGCCAACGACATCTCGGCGTTCATCCCGACCAACGTCATCTCCATCACCGACGGCCAGTGCTTCCTGGAGTCCGACCTGTTCAACCAGGGCGTCCGGCCGGCCATCAACGTCGGTGTCTCGGTGTCGCGCGTGGGTGGCGCGGCGCAGATCAAGGCGATGAAGGAGGTCGCGGGCTCGCTGCGCCTGGAGCTGTCGCAGTACCGCGAGCTGGAGTCGTTCGCCGCGTTCGCCTCGGACCTCGATGCCGCGTCGAAGGCCCAGCTGGACCGCGGTGCGCGGCTGGTCGAGCTGCTCAAGCAGCCGCAGTACACGCCGTACTCGGTCGAGGACCAGGTCGTCGCGATCTTCCTCGGCACCAAGGGCCACCTGGACTCGGTGCCGGTCGAGGACGTCTCGCGCTTCGAGCAGGAGGTGCTCGAGCACGTGCGTGGCTCCCACGACGAGATCCTCAAGGACATCCGCGAGTCCAAGAAGCTCTCCGAGGACAACGAGGAGAAGCTGACGAACGTCATCAACGAGTTCAAGAAGGGCTTCTCGGCCAGCGATGGCAGCTCGGTGGTGGTGAACGAGGCGGAGGCCGAGGCGATGGACGAAGAGGACGTCGAGAAGGAATCCGTCAAGGTCCGCAAGTCGGCGCCGAAGAAGTAGGACCAGAAGGGGTCTGGAGAGCTAGATGGCTGCAACACTGCGCGAGCTGCGTGGCCGCATCCGTTCCGCCGGGTCGATCAAGAAGATCACGAAGGCACAGGAACTGATCGCCACGTCGCGAATCGCCAAGGCGCAGGCCCGAGTCGAAGCGGCTCGGCCCTATTCGACCGAGATCACCAACATGCTCACCGAGCTGGCGGGTGCCAGCGCGCTCGATCACCCGCTGCTGGTGCAGCGGGAGAACCCGAAGCGCGCTGCCGTGCTGGTGGTCTCGTCGGATCGCGGTCTGTGCGGTGCCTACAACGCCAACGTGCTGCGGCAGTCCGAAGAGCTGTTCTCCCTGCTGCGCGAGGAGGGCAAGGATCCGGTGCTCTACGTCGTGGGGCGGAAGGCGCTCGGCTACTTCAGCTTCCGGCAGCGCGACGTGGTCGAGTCGTGGACCGGCTTCTCCGAGCGGCCCACCTACGAGAACGCGCGAGAGATCGCCGAGACGTTGGTGACGTCGTTCCTGTCCGGCGCCGACGACGAGGGTGACGACGCCGGCGCCGACGGCATCCTCGGCGTCGATGAACTGCACATCGTCTTCACCGAGTTCCGGTCGATGCTGTCGCAGTCGGCGGTGGCCCGTCGCATTGCGCCGATGGTCGTCGAGTACGTCGGCGAGGAGCGGTCCGACGACGACGGCCCGCAGACGCTGTTCTCGTTCGAGCCGAACGCCGAAGCGTTGTTCGACGCACTGCTCCCGCGCTACGTCGCCACCCGGGTGTACGCCGCGCTGCTGGAGGCGGCCGCGTCGGAATCCGCGTCGCGCCGTCGTGCCATGAAGTCCGCGACCGACAACGCCGACGACCTGATCAAGGCGTTGACGCTGGAGGCCAACCGCGAGCGTCAGGCGCAGATCACCCAGGAAATCAGCGAGATCGTCGGCGGCGCCAACGCGTTGGCGGACGCGAAATAGCGACCCCCGAACCCAGACCCACGCCCCGTAGGAAGCGAAGAGAAGAATGACTGCTACCGCAGAAAAGACCGCCGGACGCGTCGTCCGCATCACGGGCCCGGTCGTCGACGTGGAGTTCCCGCGCGGCTCCGTGCCCGACCTGTTCAACGCCCTGCACGCCGAGATCACCTACGGCGAGCTGGCCAAGACGCTGACCCTGGAGGTCGCCCAGCACCTGGGTGACAACCTGGTCCGCACCATCTCCATGCAGCCCACCGACGGCCTGGTGCGCGGCGTCGAGGTGTCCGACACCGGTCGGTCGATCTCGGTGCCCGTCGGCGACGGCGTCAAGGGCCACGTGTTCAACGCGCTCGGCGACTGCCTCGACGAGCCCGGTTACGGCGAGGACTTCGACCACTGGTCGATCCACCGCAAGCCGCCGGCCTTCGCCGACCTCGAGCCCCGCACCGAGATGCTGGAGACCGGCCTCAAGGTCGTCGACCTGCTGACCCCGTACGTCCGCGGCGGCAAGATCGCCCTGTTCGGCGGTGCCGGCGTGGGCAAGACGGTGCTCATCCAGGAGATGATCAACCGCATCGCCCGCAACTTCGGTGGTACGTCGGTTTTCGCCGGCGTGGGTGAGCGCACCCGCGAGGGCAACGACCTCTGGGTCGAGCTCGCCGACGCCAACGTGCTCAAGGACACCGCCCTGGTGTTCGGTCAGATGGACGAGCCGCCGGGCACCCGCATGCGCGTCGCGCTGTCCGCGCTGACGATGGCGGAGTTCTTCCGCGACGAGCAGGGCCAGGACGTGCTGCTGTTCATCGACAACATCTTCCGGTTCACGCAGGCCGGTTCCGAGGTCTCGACGCTGCTCGGCCGCATGCCGTCCGCGGTGGGCTACCAGCCGACCCTGGCCGACGAGATGGGCGAGCTGCAGGAGCGCATCACCTCGACTCGCGGCAAGTCGATCACCTCGATGCAGGCCGTGTACGTGCCCGCCGACGACTACACCGACCCCGCGCCGGCCACCACCTTCGCGCACCTCGACGCGACGACGGAGCTGTCCCGTTCGGTGTTCTCGAAGGGCATCTTCCCGGCGGTGGACCCGCTGGCGTCGAGCTCGACCATCCTCGACCCCGCGGTCGTCGGTGACGAGCACTACCGCGTCGCCCAGGAGGTCATCCGCATCCTGCAGCGCTACAAGGACCTGCAGGACATCATCGCCATCCTCGGCATCGACGAACTCGCCGAGGAGGACAAGCAGCTGGTGCAGCGCGCCCGTCGCATCGAGCGCTTCCTGAGCCAGAACATGATGGCGGCCGAGCAGTTCACCGGCCAGCCGGGTTCGACGGTGCCGCTCAAGGAGACGATCGAGGCGTTCGACAAGCTCACCAAGGGCGACTTCGACCACCTGCCCGAGCAGGCGTTCTTCCTCATCGGTGGTCTCGACGACCTGGCGAAGAAGGCCGAGAGCCTCGGCGCCAAGCTGTGATCCTGGTGATCAACGCGCGAAAGGCGGTGTGACGTGGCCGAGATCCATGTGGAGATCGTCGCCGTGGAGCGCGAGCTGTGGTCGGGTGACGCGACGTTCGTCTTCACCCGCACGACCGCCGGCGAGATCGGCATCCTGCCGCGGCACATCCCGTTGGTGGCGCAGCTCGTCGACGACGCGATGGTGCGCGTCGAGCGCGAGGGCGAGGACGATCTGCGGATCGCGGTCGACGGGGGCTTCCTGTCGGTGACCGACGAGGCCGTCCGGATCCTGGTCGAGAACGCGCAGTTCGAGGACGAGATCAACGCCGACGAGGCCAAGCAGGACTCCGAGTCCGACGACGAGCGCACTGCAGCGTGGGGTAGAGCCCGCCTGCGCGCGCTCGGCCAACTCGACTAGCGGCCGATGAGCGCGTCCATGTTCCTCATGGTCGCGCTCGTCGGTGTGCTGTTCCTGGCAGTCGCCGCGCTGTCGTACCGCTTGTGGAAACTCCGGCAGGTGGGCGGCACCGCGGCGATCTTGCGTGACATGCCCGCCGTCGGCGGACACGGCTGGCGCCACGGCGTAATGCGGTACCGCGGCGGCGAAGCCGGGTTCTACCGGCTGTCCAGCATCCGTTGGTGGCCGGACCGCAGGCTGCCGCGGCGCGGTCTCGAGGTGGTGTCGCGGCGCGCGCCGCGCGGCGACGAGTTCGACATCATGACCCGCGAGATCGTGGTCCTCGAGTTGCGCGACACCGCACCGGACAAACAGCGCGGTTACGAGATCGCGCTGGATCGCGGCGCGCTGACGGCCTTCACGTCCTGGCTGGAGTCGCGGCCGTCACCGCGGGCGCGCCGGCGGCCGACCACCTAGTCGGGGTTGGACGGGCCGCCGGGCTGCCACAGCACGTCGCCGTCCGGGTTGGCCACCCGCGACAGGATGAACAGCAGATCCGACAGCCGATTGAGGTACTTCGCCGGAAGCACGTTGACCGCGTCGCCGTGCTGCTCGATCGCTCGCCAGGCGCTGCGCTCGGCGCGGCGGGTGACGGTGCGGGCGACGTGCAGGTGGGCCGACAAGGCGGTGCCGCCGGGCAGGATGAACGAGTCGAGCGCCGGCAGGCCCTCGTTGAACTCGTCGCACCAGCGCTCGAGGCGGTCGACGTACTCCTGTTTCACCCGCAGCGGCGGGTACTCGGGGTTCTCCACCACGGGGGTGGAGAGATCGGCGCCCGCGTCGAACAAATCGTTCTGGATCTGGCGCAGCACCCGCAGGATCCGATCGTCGGGCTGTCCAACGGAGACGGCGACGCCGATCGCCGCGTTGGCTTCGTCGCAGTCGGCGTAGGCCTCGAGGCGGGCGTCGTTCTTCGACACCCGGCTGAAGTCGCTGAGTCCGGTGGTGCCGTCGTCTCCGGTGCGGGTGTAGATGCGGGTCAGGTGCACTGCCATGGTCGAACGGTACCGTCGACGGCCTCCTCGGGGAGTCGCCGGTGGTCCTCGGTGGGACGTCGGCTGGCCTAAACTGACCCGCGTGAGCGAGCGATTCGTGGTGACCGGTGGGCACCGGTTGTCGGGCGAAGTCAGCGTCGGGGGTGCGAAGAACAGCGTCCTGAAGCTGATGGCGGCGGCGCTGCTGGCCGAAGGCGTCAGCACCATCACGAACTGCCCCGACATCCTCGACGTGCCCTTGATGGCGGAGGTCCTGCGCGGCCTCGGCGCCACCGTCGAACTCGACGGCTCCACCGTGACGATCACCTCGCCGGACGAACTGAAGTACGACGCGGACTTCGCCGCGGTGCGGCAGTTCCGCGCGTCGGTGTGCGTGCTCGGCCCGCTGGTCGGGCGCTGCAAGAAGGCGAAGGTCGCGCTGCCCGGTGGCGACGCGATCGGGTCGCGGCCGCTCGACATGCACCAGGCGGGCCTCCGCCAGCTCGGTGCCACCTGCAACATCGAGCACGGCTGCGTCGTCGCCGAGGCCGACCGCCTCCATGGCGCGGAGATCCAGCTCGAGTTCCCTTCGGTGGGGGCGACCGAGAACATCCTGATGGCGGCCGTCCTCGCCGACGGCGTCACGACCATTCACAACGCGGCGCGCGAACCCGACGTCGTCGACCTGTGCGAGATGCTCAACCAGATGGGCGCCCAGATCACCGGCGCGGGCTCGCACACGATGGTGATCACCGGGGTGGACCGGCTGCATCCGACGGAGCACCGGGTGATCGGTGACCGGATCGTGGCGGCGACGTGGGGGATCGCCGCGGCCATGACGCGCGGCGACATCTCGGTGACCGGCGTCGATCCGCAGCACCTGCAGCTGGTGTTGCACAAGCTGCACGACGCCGGCGCCACCGTCACCCAGAGCGACGACGGTTTCCGGATCGTGCAGTACGAGCGACCCAAGGCCGTGAACGTCGCGACGCTGCCGTTCCCCGGGTTCCCGACCGATCTGCAGCCGATGGCCATCGGCCTCGCGTGCATCGCCGACGGGACGTCGATGATCACCGAGAACGTGTTCGAGGCGAGGTTCCGGTTCGTCGAGGAGATGATCCGCCTCGGCGCCGACGCGCGGACCGACGGCCACCACGCGGTGGTGCGGGGTCTGCCGCAGCTGTCGAGTGCGCCGGTGTGGGCGTCGGACATCCGTGCCGGCGCCGGCCTGGTGCTGGCCGGTCTGGTGGCCGACGGGGACACCGAGGTGCACGACGTCTTCCACATCGATCGCGGCTACCCGTTGTTCGTGGAGAACCTGGTGGCCCTGGGCGCGGAGATCGAGCGCGTTCCGTAGCACGAATCTTGCCGTCTAGCAGGCGTTTTGGCGTGCTGGACATTTCCATGTAAAGTTCTCTTCAAGCCCAGCGGCCCGGACCTCTCCGGAACGGAGCCGGGGCTTGACCCCGCTGAACCGGATGTTGTAGGCTGGCGGGGTTGCCTGGAAACAGGGTGTGTTGTTTGAGAACTCAATAGTGTGTTTGGTGGTTTTTGTTTGTTGTTTGGCCATGCCTCGTGTTTTTCCCGTTTGTCGGGGTGTGGTTGTTGATGCCAGTTTTGGTGTCTTTTTGTTTGGATCGTTTTTCTGATTCGAATTCCACCTGGCTGTGGCTGGGTTGTTTTTGTTTGGAGAGTTTGATCCTGGCTCAGGACGAACGCTGGCGGCGTGCTTAACACATGCAAGTCGAACGGAAAGGCCCTTCGGGGTACTCGAGTGGCGAACGGGTGAGTAACACGTGGGTGATCTGCCCTGCACTTTGGGATAAGCCTGGGAAACTGGGTCTAATACCGGATAGGACTACGGCCTGCATGGGTTGTGGTGGAAAGTTTTTGCGGTGTGGGATGGGCCCGCGGCCTATCAGCTTGTTGGTGGGGTGATGGCCTACCAAGGCGACGACGGGTAGCCGGCCTGAGAGGGTGTCCGGCCACACTGGGACTGAGATACGGCCCAGACTCCTACGGGAGGCAGCAGTGGGGAATATTGCACAATGGGCGCAAGCCTGATGCAGCGACGCCGCGTGGGGGATGACGGCCTTCGGGTTGTAAACCCCTTTCAGCACAGACGAAGCGCAAGTGACGGTATGTGCAGAAGAAGCACCGGCCAACTACGTGCCAGCAGCCGCGGTAATACGTAGGGTGCGAGCGTTGTCCGGAATTACTGGGCGTAAAGAGCTCGTAGGTGGTTTGTCGCGTTGTTCGTGAAAACTCACAGCTTAACTGTGGGCGTGCGGGCGATACGGGCAGACTGGAGTACTGCAGGGGAGACTGGAATTCCTGGTGTAGCGGTGGAATGCGCAGATATCAGGAGGAACACCGGTGGCGAAGGCGGGTCTCTGGGCAGTAACTGACGCTGAGGAGCGAAAGCGTGGGGAGCGAACAGGATTAGATACCCTGGTAGTCCACGCCGTAAACGGTGGGTACTAGGTGTGGGTTTCCTTCCTTGGGATCCGTGCCGTAGCTAACGCATTAAGTACCCCGCCTGGGGAGTACGGCCGCAAGGCTAAAACTCAAAGGAATTGACGGGGGCCCGCACAAGCGGCGGAGCATGTGGATTAATTCGATGCAACGCGAAGAACCTTACCTGGGTTTGACATGCACAGGACGCGTCTAGAGATAGGCGTTCCCTTGTGGCCTGTGTGCAGGTGGTGCATGGCTGTCGTCAGCTCGTGTCGTGAGATGTTGGGTTAAGTCCCGCAACGAGCGCAACCCTTGTCTCATGTTGCCAGCACGTCATGGTGGGGACTCGTGAGAGACTGCCGGGGTCAACTCGGAGGAAGGTGGGGATGACGTCAAGTCATCATGCCCCTTATGTCCAGGGCTTCACACATGCTACAATGGCCGGTACAAAGGGCTGCGATGCCGTGAGGTGGAGCGAATCCTTTCAAAGCCGGTCTCAGTTCGGATCGGGGTCTGCAACTCGACCCCGTGAAGTCGGAGTCGCTAGTAATCGCAGATCAGCAACGCTGCGGTGAATACGTTCCCGGGCCTTGTACACACCGCCCGTCACGTCATGAAAGTCGGTAACACCCGAAGCCGGTGGCCTAACCCTTTGGGAGGGAGCCGTCGAAGGTGGGATCGGCGATTGGGACGAAGTCGTAACAAGGTAGCCGTACCGGAAGGTGCGGCTGGATCACCTCCTTTCTAAGGAGCACCACGTGAAGCACTCCAATTGGTGGGGTGCGTGCCGTGAGGAACCCGTGTGCTGTAGTGGCGCCGGGTTGGGTGCATATCGCTGTAATGCAAACGAAGTCCACGTCCGGTACGGGATCGACCCTCTTGGGGGTTGGCGCCGGCGTGGGGCTGCCAGACACGCTATTGGGCTTTGAGACAACAGGCCCGCGGCACGTGCACCGGCCGCCTGTCCCCTTTTTTGGGGGGTGGGTGGTGGTGTGGGGTGTCGGCTCGATTGGTTTCGGGTGGTCTTGTTGTTGCCCCGCTTGGTGGTGGGGTGTGGTGTTTGATTCGTGGATAGTGGTTGCGAGCATCAGTGCCGCATGGTGAGTGGGTCCGGGTTTCGGTTCGGGTGTGCTTGGTGTGTGGTGCTGTTGTGGTGTGATTTCTCTGTTTAATGGTTTTGTGCTTGTAAGTGTTTAAGGGCGCATGGTGGATGCCTTGGCATCAGAGGCCGATGAAGGACGTGGGAGGCTGCGATATGCCTCGGGGAGCTGCCAACCGAGCGTGGATCCGAGGGTGTCCGAATGGGGAAACCCAGCACGAGTGATGTCGTGTTACCCGTATCTGAATACATAGGGTGCGGGAGGTAACGCGGGGAAGTGAAACATCTCAGTACCCGTAGGAAGAGAAAACAACAGTGATTCCGTGAGTAGTGGCGAGCGAAAGCGGAGGATGGCTAAACCGCATGCATGTGATACCGGGTAGGGGTTGTGTGTGCGGGGTTGTGGGACCCATCTTTCCAGGTCTACCTATCTGGAGGGCAGTGAGAAAGTGTCGTGGTTAGCGGAAGTGGTCTTGGGATGGCCTGCCGTAGACGGTGAGAGCCCGGTACGTGAAAATCCGATGCCTGCCTTGATGGTGTTCCCGAGTAGCAGCGGGCCCGTGGAATCTGCTGTGAATCTGCCGGGACCACCCGGTAAGCCTGAATACCTTCTGATGACCGATAGCGGATTAGTACCGTGAGGGAATGGTGAAAAGTACCCCGGGAGGGGAGTGAAATAGTACCTGAAACCGTGCGCTTACAATCCGTCAGAGCCCTCCTTCGTGGTGGGGTGATGGCGTGCCTTTTGAAGAATGAGCCTGCGAGTCAGGGACATGTCGCGAGGTTAACCCGGGTGGGGTAGCCGCAGCGAAAGCGAGTCTGAATAGGGCGTATCCAGTCAACAGTGGCTGGTGTAGTGGTGTGTTCTGGACCCGAAGCGGAGTGATCTACCCATGGCCAGGGTGAAGCGCGGGTAAGACCGCGTGGAGGCCCGAACCCACTTAGGTTGAAGACTGAGGGGATGAGTTGTGGGTAGGGGTGAAAGGCCAATCAAACTCCGTGATAGCTGGTTCTCCCCGAAATGCATTTAGGTGCAGCGTCGCATGTTTCTTGTTGGAGGTAGAGCTACTGGATGGCCGATGGGCCCTACTAGGTTACTGACGTCAGCCAAACTCCGAATGCCGACAAGTCCAAGAGTGCGGCAGTGAGACGGCGGGGGATAAGCTCCGTACGTCGAGAGGGAAACAGCCCAGATCGCCGGCTAAGGCCCCTAAGCGTGTGCTAAGTGGAAAAGGATGTGCAGTCGCGAAGACAACCAGGAGGTTGGCTTAGAAGCAGCCACCCTTGAAAGAGTGCGTAATAGCTCACTGGTCAAGTGATTGTGCGCCGATAATGTAGCGGGGCTCAAGCACACCGCCGAAGCCGCGGCAACGAGTAATCGTTGGGTAGGGGAGCGTCCTGCATCCGGTGAAGCAGCAGCGTGAGCTAGTTGTGGAGGGTGTGGGAGTGAGAATGCAGGCATGAGTAGCGATAAGGCAAGTGAGAACCTTGCCCGCCGAAAGACCAAGGGTTCCTGGGCCAGGCCAGTCCGCCCAGGGTGAGTCGGGACCTAAGGCGAGGCCGACAGGCGTAGTCGATGGACAACGGGTTGATATTCCCGTACCCGTGTGTGCGCGTCCCTGATGAATCAGAGGTACTAACCGCCCAAAGGGCGGGCCATCAATCCCTTCGGGGTGCGAGGTCCGCCGGCTGCGCGGGACCTTCTCTGGTAGTAGTCAAGCGATGGGGTGACGCAGGAAGGTAGCCGTACCAGTCAGTGGTAATACTGGGGCAAGCCCGTAGGACGAACGATAGGCAAATCCGTCGTTCACTCAGTCCGAGAGGTGATGCATAGCCGAGTGAGGCGAATTCGGTGATCCTATGCTGCCAAGAAAAGCCTCTAGCGAGTGCTAACACGGCCCGTACCCCAAACCGACACAGGTGGTCAGGTAGAGAATACCAAGGCGTACGAGTGAACTATGGTTAAGGAACTCGGCAAAATACCCCCGTAACTTCGGGAGAAGGGGGACCCCCATGCCGTCATGGCCCTTGCGGCCGGCAGCGGGAGGGGGTGGCACAAACCAGTGAGAAGCGACTGTTTACTAAAAACACAGGTCCGTGCGAAGTCGCAAGACGATGTATACGGACTGACGCCTGCCCGGTGCTGGAAGGTTAAGAGGACCGGTTAATCCCTTCGGGGGTGAAGCTGAGAATTTAAGCCCCAGTAAACGGCGGTGGTAACTATAACCATCCTAAGGTAGCGAAATTCCTTGTCGGGTAAGTTCCGACCTGCACGAATGGCGTAACGACTTCTCAACTGTCTCAACCATAGACTCGGCGAAATTGCACTACGAGTAAAGATGCTCGTTACGCGCGGCAGGACGAAAAGACCCCGGGACCTTCACTACAACTTGGTATTGGCGCTCGATACGGTTTGTGTAGGATAGGTGGGAGACTGTGAAACTCGCACGCCAGTGTGGGTGGAGTCATCGTTGAAATACCACTCTGATCGTATTGGGCTTCTAACTTCGAACCGTATATCCGGTTCAGGGACAGTGCCTGGTGGGTAGTTTAACTGGGGCGGTTGCCTCCAAAAGAGTAACGGAGGCGCCCAAAGGTTCCCTCAACCTGGACGGCAATCAGGTGTTGAGTGTAAGTGCACAAGGGAGCTTGACTGCGAGACGAACATGTCGAGCAGGGACGAAAGTCGGGACTAGTGATCCGGCACCCCCGAGTGGAAGGGGTGTCGCTCAACGGATAAAAGGTACCCCGGGGATAACAGGCTGATCTTCCCCAAGAGTCCATATCGACGGGATGGTTTGGCACCTCGATGTCGGCTCGTCGCATCCTGGGGCTGGAGCAGGTCCCAAGGGTTGGGCTGTTCGCCCATTAAAGCGGCACGCGAGCTGGGTTTAGAACGTCGTGAGACAGTTCGGTCTCTATCCGCCGCGCGCGTCAGAAGCTTGAGGAAATCTGTCCCTAGTACGAGAGGACCGGGACGGACGAACCTCTGGTCTACCAGTTGTCCCACCAGGGGCACGGCTGGATAGCCACGTTCGGACAGGATAACCGCTGAAAGCATCTAAGCGGGAAACCCCCTCCAAGACCAGGCTTCTCACCCATCAAGTGGGATAAGGCCCCCCGCAGACCACGGGATCGATAGACCAGACCTACACGCCCAGCAATGGGTTCAGGGAACTGGCACTAACCGGCCGAAAACTTACACACACCCATCGACAGAGTGTGCACACCACAAACGCGCAACCACACAATCCACGAACACGACCACACCCCACCACCAAAATAATCCGGGGCCAAGTGAATAGAGTTACGGCGGTAATAGCGGCAGGGAAACGCCCGGTCCCATCCCGAACCCGGAAGCTAAGCCTGCCAGCGCCGATGATACTACCCACACGGGTGGAAAAGTAGGACACCGCCGAACACCCTTTGGTCCTGTGGCCCTCGATGTCGATCGAGGGCCACAGGCATTTTCACGTCTCAATCGTCGTTCATCGACATTCTCGCGACCGCCATTCACGCATCCATGGCGCAATTTCGACGGCCATTTTTCGACGGCCATTTCTACGCCATTGTTCGTGACGAATACTCAGTCGAAGAGCGCCGGCGTCCGTCGCGCCCGTTCCATGTCGAGCAGGTGGCGCTTGCGCGCCAATCCGCCGCCGTAGCCCGTCAGATTGCCATTGGCGCCGATCACCCGGTGGCACGGCACGATGATCCCGACCGGATTGTGCCCATTGGCAAGCCCGACGGCCCGCGAGGCGCCGGGTGACCCGAGTTGCGTCGCAATCGCGCCGTAGGACCGGGTCTCCCCATACGGGATGGTGAGCAGCGCCTGCCACACCCGGCGCTGGAACTCCGTGCCGACGAGGTCGAGGTCGACATCGAAGGCGACCAGATCGCCGGCGAAGTACGCGGCGAGCTGTTCGACGGCGTCGCCGAATGCGTCGTCGTCGACCTCCCAGCCCACACGGCTCGGTTCGTGGGTCTGATCCACCATCCGCAGGTGGCGCAACCGTCCGCGGCTGCCGGCCAGTGTCAGCAGGCCGACCGGGCTGTCGACCGTCCGCATCTGCAATGTCTCCATCAGTGCTCCTTCGGGGGCCATACGTTGACGTCGTGATCGAGCGACGTCCACAGGTGTTGCGTCGCGTACGCCCGCCACGGTCGCCAGCGACCACTGTGCGCCGTCAACCCGCGGGCATCGGCGGGCAGCCCGACCCGCTTGGCCGCCGCCAGCACGCCGAGGTCGCTGGCGGGGAAGGCGTCGGGATCGCCCAGACCCCGCATGGCGATCACCTCGGTGGTCCACGGACCGATGCCGGGCAGTGCGAGCAGACGCTCGCGGGCATCGGCCCAGTCGCAGCCGGCGTCCAGCGTGACGTCGCCGTCCGCGAGTGCCTGGATGAGCCCGAGCAGCGTGCGTTGCCGCGCCTTGGGAAACTTGAGCAGTGCCGGGTCGACGTCGGCCAGCTGCGAGACGTCCGGGAACAGGTGCGTCAGGCCGCCGGCGGCGTCGCGCAGCGGCGAACCGTAGGCCTCGACGAGCCGGCGTGCATGAGTGCGGGCTGCCTTCGTCGAGACCTGCTGGCCGAGGACGACGCGGATGGCCAGTTCGTGCTCGTCCACCGTGCGGGGGATGCGCTGACCGGGTGCCTTCGCGACGATCGCGGCGAGGTGTTCGTCCGTGCCGAGGGCGTCGACGACGGCCTCCGGGTCGGCGTCGAGGTCGAGCAGCCGCCGGGCCCGGGCGATCGCCGTGGCGAGGTCGCGGAAGTCGTCGAGCACCACCTCGCACAGCACGTGGTCGACGCGCGGCCGCAGGCCGACGATCGCCGTGCCCGACGGCAGTCGCATCGTGCGACGGAAGGCGCCGTCGCGCACCTCCTCGACGCCCGGGATGCCGCAGGCCGCGAGGTGGCCGAACACACCCTCGTAGGCGAACGGCGTTCGGACCGGCAGGCGCAGCGAGATGGCACCCGCGCCGGTGGTCGCGGCGCCGTACTCCGTCCGTGCGCGGCGGCGCAGTTCGGTCGGCGTCATCGCGCACACCGCGCGCACGGTGTCGTTGAACTGCCGGATGCTGGCGAAGCCGGCCGCGAAGGCGACGTCGCCGAACGGCAGGTCCGTCGTCTCGATCAGCACGCGCGCGGTCTGGCTGCGCTGCGCGCGGGCCAACGCCAGGGGGTTGGCGCCGACCTCGTCCGACAGCAGCCGCTCGAGCTGCCGGGTGGTGTAACCGACGCGTCGGGCCAGGCCGGTCACGCCTTCGCGGTCGACCGTGCCGTCGGCGATGAGGCGCATGGTGCGAGCCACGGTGTCCGAGCGGACGTTCCACTCCGGCGACCCGGGGGACGCGTCCGGGCGGCAGCGCTTGCACGCCCGGAAACCGGCGCCGTGCGCAGCGGCCGCGGTCGGATAGAACCGTACGTTGCGGGCGAACGGGGGACGCACCGGGCAGCTCGGCCGACAATAGATGCCGGTGGTCAACACAGCCGTGACGAACCATCCGTCGAACCGGGCGTCCTTGGACTGGACGGCTCGGTAACAGCGGTCGAAGTCGTCGTGCATGCTTCGACGATTACACGTCGGCACCGACAGCACTGGCGGGAAACCGACACGAGTGTCGAGGAGGGTGTCCGTGTCCGTCGGCGAGCTGAGCCTGACCGCGGACGACCTGCGCGAGGTGGTGCGCTTCGCCGTCGCCGCCGCCGACGAGGTGCTCGGCCTGTTCGAAGCCGCCTGCCCGGCCGACCGGCGACCGCGTGCGGCGCTCGCCGCGGCACGGGCGTTCGCCGACGGCGCCGCGCGCACCCACGTCCTGCGGATGGCGGCGGTGGACGCGCACCGGGCGGCGCGCGAGACCGTCGACGAGGCGGCGCGGTGTGCGGCACACGCCGCAGGGGACGCGGCTGCGGCGGCCTTTCTGCATCCCCTCGCCCGTGCAACGCAGGTCGGCCACATCCTGCGGGCCGCCGCGTACGCCGCGGAGGCGCTCGGGCACCGCGCGGGCGGCGATCGTGCCGTGGTGGACGCGGCGCTGCGCCGGACGTGTCGGCGTGCGACACCGGCCCTCGTCGACGTCCTGCGGCGCTATCCCGTGCCACCGCCGGGCACCACCGCCGTGTCCCGGACGATGGCCAGACTGGACGCCGCGCTGCGCACCGGTGGCCCTACAGTTGCGTGACGCCGCCGTCCACCGCGAGTTCGACACCGGTGGCGAAGGTGGCGTCGAAGCCCAGGAACGCGATGGCCTTCGCAATCTCCTCCGGCTCACCCAGGCGGCGCATCGGGTTGCCGGCGGCCATCTGGTCGAGGAACTTCCGCGCCGCGTCGGCCGGCATCGACCGCGCGAGGATGCCGGTGCCCACGGGTCCGGGGGAGACCGCGTTCACCCGGATGCCCCGCTCGACGAACTCGCCGGCGAAGGTGCGGGTGAGCGAGCGCAGCGCCGCCTTGGTCGCGGCGTAGACGCTCGTCGAGGGCAGGCCCTGCACGTTGCTCACCGACGTCACGAACACGATTGCGCTGCCGGACGACAGCAGCGGCAGGAACCGCTGCACGGTGAAGAACGGGGCCTTGACGTTGAGATCGAACAGCTCGTCGAAGGCCGACGAGGTGGTTTCCTCGACCGGAGCGGCCAACACTCCGCCGGCGTTGAGCACCAATAGGTCCACGCCACCGAACACGGTCTCCGCGCGCTCGGCGAGTGCATCGATGCCGGTGACCGCGTCGCTGCGCTCCACGATGGCGGCCGGACCGAGTGCCTCGCGTGCCGTGGCCAGAGCGGCCGGGGTCCGGCCGGTGACGAGCACGCGGGCGCCGGCGGCGTCCAACAGCTTGGCCGTCGCGAGCCCGATGCCGCTGGTTCCCCCGGTGATCACCACGCGCTTGTCGGTGTAGTCCGTCATGTCGTCCTCCTAGAGTTGTGAATGTCCGCCGTCGACGACGAGTTCGATCCCGGCGGCGAACGTCGCGTCGAAGGCGAGGAACGCCACGGCCGGAGCGAATTCCTCGGGCCGGCCGAAGCGCTGCATGGGGTTGGCGGTCGTGAAGGCCTCCTTGAGGGCGGCGGCGCGCTCGGGCACCTCCTTCTCCAACTTGCCGGTGTCGATGGAGCCCGGGCTGATCGCATTGACGCGAATGCCCCGCGGCAGCAGCTCGCGGCTGAGGGTGCGTGCCATCGACCGCAGTGCCGCCTTGCTGGCGGAGTAGACGCTGAGTGCGTCCCAGCCCGTCCGGTTGGCGGTCGACGTCGTCAGCACCACGCCGCTGCCGGGGGCCAGCAGCGGAGCCAACCGCTGCACGGTGAAGAAGGGTCCCTTGACGTTGATGTCGAACACCTCGTCGAACGTCTGCTCGGTGACGGCGTCGAACGGGTCGAAGCTGCCGATGCCGGCATTGACGATCAGGGCGTGCACCGTGCCGAACTCTTCCGCGACGCGCGCGGCCAGTTCGTCGATCTGCGGGAGCGAGCCGGTGTCACTGCGCACTGCGATGCCGCGGTCACCGAGCCGGCGGGCGGCGTCGGCGAGCACGTCGGGATGCCGCCCGGTCACCAGGACGCGGGCGCCCTCGTCGACCAGGTATAGCGCCGCCGCCAGGCCGAGGCCGCTGCTGCCGCCGGTGATCACTACGTTCCTGCCCTCGAATCTGCCCATCTGCGTCCACCTTTCGTCCGTCTCGGCATCGAGTGTTCCGACGGGGTGCGGACGCTGTCCAAGACCCGTTCGGTACCGCGTCATGCCGAAACGGAATAGCCGACCCGGCCGACCGGGTTGGAAGGGGCCATGGAGAGACGGCGGTGAACGACCTCGGCACGGATCTCGAGCTGCGACTGGTGCGCTACTTCACCGTCGTCGCCGAGCACGGCAACTACGGCCGCGCGGCGGCCGCGCTGCACCTGGCGCAGCCGTCGCTGAGCCGTCAGATTCAGCGGCTCGAATCCCGGCTCGGTGTCCGGTTGTTCGACAGGACGCCGCAGGGTGCCGCCCTGACCGAGGCTGGTGCGGCCTTCCTGCCGGAGGCGCTGGCACTGCTGGCCGCGGCGCGGCGGGCCGCGCTGACCGCGCGTGCCCATGCACCCACGAGGCGACTCGTCGTCGGGTACGTCGAGGACCTGGTCGTCACGCCGGCGGTGCGCGTGCTGCGCGAGCGACATCCGGAGGCCGAGATCGGAACCCGGCACCTGGAGTGCTTCGAGGAGTCGGCGTTCACCGACGGTCGCGTCGACGTGCTGGTGGCGCGAGACCCGTTGTTGGTGCGCGACACGGCCGTTCACGTGACCGTCCTCTACGAGGAGCCGCGCGTGCTGGTCGTCCCCGTCGATCACCCGCTCGCCGATCGCCCGGTCGTCACGGCGGACGACGTCGCCGGCGACGAGTCGTTGTTCTGTCCGCACGGCGGTCCGCGCTCCATCTTTCCCGCGCGCGTCGACGACCCGGATCCGGTTGCGATCTCGGCGGCGCCACTGCCGGTGCGCTTCGAGGACCGGTTGGAACTCGTCGCGGGTGGGCAGGCGATCGCCGTCCTCCCGATCGGCGACCGACGCAGCTCACTGCGCGGCGATCTGGTCACCGTGCCCGTCGTCGGCGTGCCGCCCAGCACGGTGGTCGTCGCCGCACGGCCCGGCGACCCCAACCCGCTGGTCGCCGAGTTCGTGGCGGCCGCCCGCACGCATTTGACTCCGGTGGCCGCCTAGGGTGCCTCCTCCCGGCGCTCCGGCGCGGAGAGGTTCCCCTCGACGACGGCGGCGACGCGGTCGAAGAACGTCTGCACCGCCTGCTGCTCGGCGGCCGGGAGGGCGTGTCCCACGTCGTCCATCGCGCGCACGACGGGCGCCCAAGCGTCGAACAACCGGTCCACCGCCTCGGGGAGCGCGCGGACGATGACCCGGCGGCGGTCGTCCGGGTCGGGTACGCGTTCGGCCAGGCCGCCGGCCTCGAGGCGGTCGAGCAGCACCGTCATCGACGCCGACCGGACGTCGAGGCGACGTGCCAACTCGCTCGGGCCGGCGGGTCCGTGGACGTCGAGCATCCGCAGCGCCTGCATGTCGGTGACGTTGAGCCCCATGCGCCGCGCCTGGTGGCGCTGCAGCTCGTCGTGCGCCGTCAGGAACCGCCGCATCGACAGCGTCGGCCCGCTCAGCCCGGCCAGCCAGTGCCCCGTCTCGTCCCGTTCGTGTTTCACGGCGCCTCCCCGTGGGAAATGGTTCGATTAACGAGTATCACGGTTTTCTAGTTAAATCGAGCGGGCGATCCGAGTGTCGCCGGGAAGGCGCCACCATGTCACCGCACGCCGTCATCTCCGGGGCCGGAATCTCCGGACCCGCCCTCGCCCATCAGCTCACCGCGCGGGGGTGGCGCACGACGATCCTGGAACGGCATCCGGCACTCCGCGAGGAGGGGCAGAACGTCGACGTCCGGGGTGCCGCCCGCGAGGTCGCCCGCCGGATGGGCATCGATGCCGAGATCCGCGCCGCGAACACCGGCGAGATCGGCATGCGCTTCGTCACCGAGGACGGGACGCCGGTGGCGTCGTTTCCGATCGACGGCCGCGACGGCGTGGACGGACCCACCGCCGAACTGGAGATCCTGCGCGGCGAGCTGTCCCGGATCCTCCACGAGCACACCCGCGACGACACCGACTACCGCTTCGGCACCCAGCTGGCCGACGTCGCCGACCATGGCGACGGCGTGACGGCAGTGCTCCAGGACGGCACGCGGCTCGACGCCGACGTCGTCGTGATCGCCGAGGGTCTGCGCTCGCGTTCGCGGCGCTTCGTCACCCCCGCGGACGTCGAGGAGTTCGGCATGTACTTCGCGTACCTGACGATCCCGCGGACCGAGGGCGACGACGCGTGGTGGAACTGGCTGCACGTGCCGGGATCCCGGTCGGTCCACCTGCGGCCGGACAACCTGGGCGGGACGCGCGCCATTCTCACGTTCATGTCCGACGTCCGCGGCCTGGAGCGGCTCGCCCGCGCGGACCAGGAGATGATCCTCGCCCGGACCTTCGCCGACGTGGGCGGGCCCGCGCCCCGCATCCTCGCCGCCCTGGCCGACGGCGCGCCCGGTTACTTCGACGCCGTCGGGCGGGTCCGGACGCCGCGGTGGAGCGCGGGGCGGGTGGCCCTGCTCGGGGACGCCGCCTCGTGCAACGCCACCTTCGGGGGAGTGGGCACCAGCATGGGGCTGATCGGGGCCTACGTGCTCGCCGGCGAACTGGCCGCCGGCGACGACCACCTCGAAGCGCTGGCCCGCTACGAGAAGGTGCTGCGGCCCGTCACCGCGGCGATGCCGACGATCGAGCCGAGCCAGCTGCGGCGGGCCAATCCTCGGACGGCGGGAGGCATCCGTGCGCTCCGCGCCGCCGCCCGCGCCGCCGCGAGCCCGGTCGGCCGCAGGGTCGCGAGCCTCGCGGGCCGCCGCATGGCGACACTGCCGGTGGAGGGCATGCGGCTGCCGGACTACGCCTGACGGACGGCCCGGGAAGCGCGAAACCATACCAAGCGTCAATTTCGTGCGCAAACGCGTGACGGGCAGCTGCACTGGGTAGCCTGCGCCGCATGGGGCTCCGTACGGGGTGGGTGTCGCGATGGCTGTTGTTGCTGTTCGCGGTAATGACGGCGCTGGCATTGTTTGCCATACCCCGCCCTCCCGTGCCGGTGTCCGCGCCGGAGCGCACGGGTACTGCAGCAAATGCCGATCGGGCCGCTCGGCTGGGTGTCGACGGGACTTCGCTCACGTTGGACGGCCGCGCGTTCTGGCCCATCGGCCTCAACGCCTACCAGCTCGCCACCGACTGGACGATCAACGCGGGTTGCGGCGCGCAGGTCGACCTCGACAGGTACTTCGGCAGCCTGCCGGCGCACTCGCTGACCCGGGTGAACATCTACTCGACCTTCGCGGTCAACAAGGCCACCGGGCAGCTCGACTTCACCGCCCTCGACGCGGTCTTCGCGGCGGCCGCGCGGCACGATCAGCTGCTGATCGCGGTGCTCACGGGTGGCGAGGGCGGCTGTGAGAACTCCTACGTCAAGGACTACGACTGGTTCGTCGGCGGGTGGCGGACCGAGGTCTCCCACGGACTGCCCATGTCGTACGACGCCTGGCTGCAGGTGGCACTGACCCGTTGGCGCGACTCGCCGGCACTCGCGGGCTGGACGCCCGTCGGCGAGCCGGAACCGTCGCGGTGCACCGAGGACGGCTGTCCGTGGCAGACACGCGCCTGTCCTGCCGACGCCGCGGCCGTGCTACGGACCTTCTTCGACGCGGTGGGGGCGCGGATCCGGGCGCTCGACGCCGACGCCGTGGTGTTCAGTGGACACACCGGCGGTGGTCAATGTGGTTCCGCTGGTGACGATTACGCGCTGGTCGCCGCATCGGCCGGCGTCGACGTGCTGGAATACCACTTCTACCGGTCGACCGACTACTTCCCGGGCGATCCCCGCGATGGGCTGGCGCGCCGCGTGGAACAGGCACGCGCGCTGCACAAGCCGTTGCTCGTCGCCGAGGTCGGCGTGCGGGCCGGCACGTGTACCTCGCTGCAAGAGCGCAAGGCCGAGGTGGCGCACCTGGTCGACGAGGCCCGGGAGCACGGCGCCGCCGGCGTCATGTTCTGGTCCTTCGTGCCCGATCCGCGCCTGGACGACTGCACGTTCGACATCGGTCCCGACGACCCGCTGTTCGACATGGTCGGCGCCTGAAAACCCACGTGCGCACACCGGCCCGGCTGTGACACCGTCGGGGGATGACCACCAGCGCACCGGCCCGACCGGTCATCCGTGCCGCCGACGACGCCGACTGGCCCGCGATCACCGTGCTGAGCGCGGTCGGCTTCGGGGCCGATCAGCCGCCGGAGGCCGACGCCGCCTGGCGGTCGATGGTCGCCGCGGACGGCGTCGTCGTCGCGTGCGACGGGCCCGACGTCGTGGGCGTGGCGCTGTACCTGGACATGTCGCTCACGGTGCCCGGCGGGGCCGTCCTGCCGATGGCCGGCGTCTCTGACGTCGTCGTCGCGCCGACCCACCGGCGCCGCGGCGTGCTCCGTGACATGTTCACCGAGCTGCACCGGCGCATCGCCGACGCCGGTCCTCCCATCGCGGGGTTGACCGCGTCCGAGGGCGGCATCTACGGCCGCTTCGGCTACGGGCCGGCGACGGTGACGCAGTCGCTGACGGTGCGTCGCCGCGACGCTGCGTTCCACGCCGAGGTACCCGACCCGGGCGGCGTGCGGATGGTGCGTCCGGCAGACCACCGGGACCGGATCGAGGAGATCTACGAGCGCTGGCGACTGCGGACACCGGGAGGGCTGCCCACGCCGAAACCGTTGTGGGACGACGTGTTCGCCGACCGCGCCGATGCCCGCGCCGGAGGCACCGCGCTGTTCGCCGCCCTGCACCCCGACGGCTTCGCGTGCTACCGCGTGCACGGCGAGCGCCCCTCGCGGACCGCGCGCGTCACGAAGTTCGCCGCGGTGACCCCCGCGGCGCACGTCGCGCTGTGGCGGGCGCTGCTCGGCCTGGACCTGATGGACGGCGTCGACGTCACCACCCACCCCGGCGACCCGCTGCCCTACCTACTCACCGACGCCCGCCGCGTCGTCACGACCGCGAGCGTCGACGATCTGTGGTTGCGTCCGATCGACGTGCCCGCGGTCCTGCGGGCCCGGCGCTACGGCGCCGACCTCACCGCGGTCGTCGAGGTCGCCGACGACGCCCTCGGCAGCGGTGGGCGCTACGCACTACGCGTGCGCGACGGCGTCGCCGAGTGCGCACCGACCGGGGACCCGGCCGACGTCCACCTCTCGCGGTCGGTGCTCGGCAGCCTGTACCTCGGTGCTCATCGCGCCACGGCGTTCGCGGCAGCGCACCGTCTCCGGTGCGACGATCCCGCGCTGCCGGCCGCGCTGGACGCCGCGTTCGCCTCCGACGTGCCTGCCCAACTGGGCTACGGCTTCTGAGTCCTCAGGTGTGCGCGGGTGTGCCCGCGAACTGGTCGGTGATCGCCTGGCAGAAGGCCGGAAGGTCCTCGGGTGACCGGCTGGTGATGAGGTTGCCGTCGATGCACACCTGCTGGTCGACGACGGTCGCGCCCGCGTTGCGCAGGTCGGTGCGGATGCTGGGGTACGACGTCAGCGTGCGGTCGCGCACCACGTCGGCCTCGACCAGGGTCCAGGGTCCGTGGCAGATGGCGGCGACGGGCTTGCCGGAGGTGACGAAGTCGCGGACGAAGGCCACCGCCTTCTCGTCGAGTCGCAGCTTGTCGGGATTCACCGTGCCGCCCGGCAGGATCAACCCGTCGAAGTCGTCGACGCTCACGTCGCCGACGGCGCGGTCGACGCCGATCTCGCCGGCGGGCTCGAGGTCGTGGTTGCGTGCGGAGATGTCGTCGGTCTTCAGCGACAGCACTGTGACCCGACCGCCCGCGGCGGTCACCGCGTCGCGCGGCTGCTCCAGCTCCACCTTCTCCACGCCGTCGGCGGCGAGGATGGCGATCGTGCGGCCCTGCAGTTCGTTCGGCATCGAATGTCCTTTCGTCGGCACCGTCGGGCTACCCGCGTCGCCCGCGTCGAATCGTCGCCCGTGTCGAATCGTCACCTGTGTCGAATCGTCGCCCGTGTCCCGCCGTGGCCGAGCACCGTCAGATCCGGGCCGGAACCGCCACCCGCATCAGGTCCTCGGCGATGACGAGGTCGCCGTCGAACTCCTCGGCCGCCTCGTCGCGGTGGCGGCGGAGGTCCGGGTAGCGCTGGGAGAAGTGCGCCAGCACCAGGCGGCGGACACCGCAGTGGGCGGCCACCCGGGCGGCCTGCCGCGCGGTGAGATGGCCGTACTGCCGTGCCAGCTCGGCGTCCTCGTCGAGGAACGTCGCCTCGATGACCAGGAGGTCCACCCCGTCGGCGAGGTTGTACACCGCGTCGCACAGCCGGGTGTCCATGACGAAGGCGAAGCGCTGCCCGCGGCGCGGCACGCTGACGTCCGCGAGGTGCACGGTGTGCCCACCGACCGTCACGGCGCCGTCACGCTGCAGGTTCCCGACCGCCGGACCGGCGACGCCGTGGCGCGCGAGTTCCTCGGGGAGCATCCGCCGTCCGTCCGGTTCGACGAGCCGGTAGCCGACGGCGTCGACCGGGTGGTCCAGCCGGTGGGCCTCCAGCACGCCGAAGTCGCCGACGGCGACCGGTCCGTCCGCCGCGACCGGCACCTCGCGGACGTCGGCGCGTTCGTGGTAGGCGCTCGCATTCCGCAGCCGCGCGAAGAACTCGCGGCCGGACGCGGGGTAGTGGGCGTGCACCGGGTGGCGGACGTCGTCGAGCGACAGGCGCTGCAGGATGCCGGGCACTCCCAGACAGTGGTCGCCGTGGAAGTGCGTGACGCACACCCGGGTGACGCTGCTCGCCGCGACGCCGGCGAACAGCAGCTGCCGCTGGGTGCCCTCGCCCGGGTCGAACAGCAGGCCCTCGCGGTCCCAGCGCAGCAGATAGCCGTTGTGGTTGCGATGACGGGTCGGCACCTGGCTCGCGGTGCCCAGGACGGTCAGCTCGCGGGTGGACACGCATCCGACTCTACGGCTCGCCGTCGGCCGATCACGGCGGCCCGAACGTCCGAACGCGCTGTGCGACGGTGTGTTTCCGTCCTCACGACACGGGTATCGGGCCGCCATGGGATATCAAGTGACTGAAGTGCAGAAGACCCTCGCCGGATTCGACTACCCGGGCACGGCCGACGAACTCGCCAAGCACGCCGAATCCAATGGTGCCGACGACGGCCTGGTCTCCACCCTGCGCGGGCTGAAGAAGGACAGCTTCGACGGACCCAACGCCGTGATGGAGGCACTCGGCTCGGAGAACGCGCTGGGCGGCTCGTCCTCCTGACCGGGGTCCATCCCGTGCGCCCGACCGGCGCACGGGATGATCGTCGGGTGAACCTCATCCCGACGCCCACCGCCGTCCTGAGTGACGCCGAGGTCGCCTGTGCGCTGCATCGCGCCGTGGCGGTCATCGACCCGCTGCTGACGCTCCTGGCGTCCGACCCCGTGGGTCTCAAGGCGCGCAGCCAGAATGCCGACGGCGCGGTGGGAAGGGCCCTCGACGCGGCGGCGTGGGTGCTCGACGCGGCCGACGTGCCGGGCACCAGGTCATGGGACGCGATGTCGGTCGACGAGCGCGCCGACTGGTGGGTGCACCGCGTCGGGGCGCTCGACACCGTCGTGGTCGCGTTCCCCGGTGCGCTCGGCGTGTTGGCGGACCGCTTGCCGGTGCAAGATCTGCTCGGTTTCGCCAGCCAGGCGGTCGTGCTGTGTGCGGTCGCCCGCGAGCACGGCGTCACCGACCGCGACCGACGGGTGCGACTGCTGGCCGCGGTGCTGTGCCATCGCGACCTCGATGCCGCGGCGATGACCGAGCGCCGTTCCGCCGGAACGACGGGCGGCGCGACCGGTGACGCGATCGACGACGTGACCAATGCCGTCGACGATGCGCCGGCCGGCGTGCCACGGGCGCTCTGGCGCGTCGCGGGTCTGCTGCGGGCCATCAACGACGAGCTGGTCAAGCGCGAACAGCCCCGGTCGGTGTACCGCTACCTCGGCATGCTGCCGGCGGTCGGTGCGGTGGTCGACTACGTGGGCGAGTACGGCGCGCTCAAGCGGGCGGCCAAGGAGGGCAAGCGCTGGCTCGCCCGGCACGCCGCGACCTGATCGTCAGCCGCGTTGCAGCGGACAGGCCACGTCGACGGTCACGGGCGACGTGGTCGTCGGGTCGGCCGATGGGCCGCCCGGGTTCTCGATCTTGGTCACGACGCACGTCGTCAACAGCGACGTGTCACCGCTCGGCACGCCGCTGACGTTCACGGTGTAGCCCTGTTCCTGCAGCTGCTCGACGACCGCCGCGGCGGATTCGCCGTCGATGTCCGGATCGGCTGCGGCAGGGTGCGCGAGGACGGCCCCGCCGACGGCCAGCGCCGCCAGCACGGGTACTACGTGACGCATCGTGAACGCCATGGCCAAGCCCTTCTCGCGGACCCGCCGGAGGCCGGGTCGTCACCGTGAACGGCCTGACGCTAACGCCAGCGTCAATCGGGCACGGCGCTGCGCACCGGCGTGGCGAGGGTCGTGGCCTCATCGTGACCTCGCAGTGTCACGCTCTTGCCCAATTCCCAGTGGGCGCTCTCCTCGTCGCCCGCACCGCGCACCGTGTCGGCCGAGGCGACCAGGTGGCCGCCGATCTCCTTGGACAGCTCGCACAGCCGGGCAGCCTCGTTGACCGGGGCGCCGATGACGGTGTACTCGAAGCGCTCCTTGGCGCCCACGTTGCCGGCGACGACCTGTCCGGCGGCGACGCCGATGCCGGCCTGGCACTCGGGCACCTCGTCGCGCAGCCGACGGGCCATCGCGCGCGCCGCGGCGAGCGCCTCCTCCTCGGCGTTGTCCAACGACACCGGCGCGCCGAAGACTGCCAGCACCGCGTCGCCCTCGAACTTGTTCACCAGGCCGTGGTGCCGGTCGACCTCGTCGACGATGACGGCGAAGAAGCGGTTGAGCAGTTCCACCACCTCG
This sequence comes from Mycolicibacterium grossiae, assembly GCF_008329645.1. Lineage (NCBI taxonomy): Bacteria > Bacillati > Actinomycetota > Actinomycetes > Mycobacteriales > Mycobacteriaceae > Mycobacterium > Mycolicibacterium grossiae. The sequence goes on along the minus strand of NZ_CP043474.1, from coordinate 5,230,697 downwards.
ACCGCGCGCCGGCTGGTCACCAGCTGGGTCGACCCGATGATGTCGACGAAGATCACCGCGGCGTGCCGCTCCTCGCCGCCGAGCTTCGGGCGCTCCTGCTCGGCGAGCAGCGCCACCTCGCGGCCGACGTGCCTGCCGAACAGGTCGCGCACCCGTTCGCGTTCGCGCAGTCCCGTGACCATCTTGTTGAAGCCGCGCTGCAGCTGGCCGAGTTCGGTGCCGTCGAAGACCACCAGGTTGGTGTCGAGGTCGCCCTGCTCGACGCGGTTGAGCGCCGCGCGCACCACCCGGACCGGGGTGGCGGTGAGCCAGGACAGGATCCACATCAGGATGAAGCCGAAGATCAGCGCGAACAGCGCCAGGATCATGACCGCGACGGCGAATTGGGTGGGCGACACGATCTCCAGGGTCAGCGTGATGATCGCGGCGAGCAGGATGCCGAGCACGGGGACGCCGGAGCCCAGCGCCCACACCGTCAGGGTCCGGCCCAGGATGCCCGGAGCGAACCGGCGCGGCGGGGGACCGACCTCGAGTGCCTGCGCGGCGACGGGGCGCAGCGCGAACTCGGTGAACAGGTAGCAGCTCGCGGAGACCACGATCGCCGGAAAGCTGATGCCCAGCAACGTCTTCGGGATGTAGTCGGTGTTCTGCAGGCCGTAGAGCAGGGTCAGCAGCACCGTGCCGCCCGACCACAGCACCAGCAGCACGCGCGTCAGCCGCCACGGCGCGAGGAACGTGCTGCGTTGCTCCTTGGGCGTCGGTTCGCGTTCGGCGATGGCCCACCGGACGTTGCGGATGACGCGGTTGGTCGCCCAGACGACGCCGACGATCAACGCCGAGCCGATGTACGCCGGCGACACCGCGAACGTGATCCAGCGGACGTCCGGGTCGAACACGCTGGGCGACGGGAACGTGACGGTGACGACGAGGATCGCGACGCCGATGCCGATGAGGTTGGCGCACACCACGAACGTGGTGAGGATCGCCTGGATGCGCACCCGGCGGCGCCGTTGGCTCTCCGAGACCCGGCCGAGGATCCACGACCCGTACTCCGGGGTGGTGGGACCGTGGCTCGTCTGCCGGGTCAGGCGGGCGAGCACCCGGCCGAGCCGTCGCGCCGTGCTGGCGGCGTTGGTCTCGGTGTCGTCACTGCGCGCGGCGTCGGTCATCGGGCGTCAGCCTAGTGATCACCGACCGCCCATCTATGGTGGTTCGGTGCGGCTCGTCATCGCTCAGTGCACCGTCGACTACGTCGGCAGGCTCACCGCCCATCTTCCCTCTGCCCGCCGGCTGCTGTTGTTCAAGGCCGACGGCTCGGTCAGCGTGCACGCCGATGATCGGGCGTACAAGCCGCTGAACTGGATGAGTCCGCCGTGCTGGGTGGTCGCGGAGAACGGCGACGCGCTCGTCTGGGTGGTGGAGAACAAGGCCGGTGAGCAGTTGCGCATCACCGTCGAGGACGTCGAGCACGACTCGACCCACGAGCTGGGCGTCGACCCCGGTCTGGTGAAGGACGGCGTGGAGGCGCACCTGCAGGAGCTGCTCGCCGAGCACGTCGAGCTGCTCGGCGTCGGCTACACCCTGGTGCGTCGGGAGTACATGACGGCGATCGGCCCGGTCGATCTGCTGTGCCGCGACGAGGTCGGCCGCTCGGTGGCCGTGGAGATCAAGCGGCGCGGGGAGATCGACGGCGTCGAGCAGCTCACCCGCTATCTCGAGTTGATGAACCGGGACAGCCTGTTGGCTCCGGTGAGCGGCGTCTTCGCCGCCCAGCAGATCAAGCCGCAGGCCCGCACGCTGGCCATGGACCGTGGAATCCGCTGCGTGACACTGGATTACGACGCCATGCGGGGGCTGGACAGCAACGAGTTCCGGCTGTTCTGACCGCCTACACTGCAGAACATGCCCAGGCGTCGGCCCACACCCCGGACGGTGCGGCCCTCGGCGCCGCGGCTCGATGCCCAACGCGTGGAGTCTGGACCCGACGGTTACGACTACCACGTGCGCTCCATCGCGGGCAGTCGCGCGACGAAGACGTACCGGTGCCCGGGATGCGACCAGGAGGTCCGGCCGGGCGTGGCGCACGTCGTGGTGTGGCGGGCGGAGGCCGGTGAGTCCGCCGTCGAGGACCGCAGGCACTGGCACGGTCCGTGCTGGACCCACCGGATGAACCGCGGTCCGACCAGGAAGTGGTCCTAGCGGGTCGGTGGTCTAGCGGGTCGGTGGTCCCAGCGGGTCAGTGGTCCGCGTCGGCCGCAGGCTCGACCAGCTCCACCAGCACGCCGCCGGCGTCCTTGGGGTGGATGAAGTTGATTCGGGAGTTTGCCGTGCCGCGCCGCGGCGCGTCGTAGATCAGGCGCACGCCGGCCTCGCGCAAACGATCGGTCAGCGCCTCGATGTCGCTCACCCGGTAGGCGAACTGCTGCAGGCCCGGGCCCCGCTTGTCGAGGAACTTGGCGATAGTCGACGAGTCGTCGATCGGCGCCATCAGCTGAACCTGCGCGCTGCCCTTGGGGGCGCCGCGCACCGAGAGCATGGCCTCGCGGATGCCCTGGTCGTCGTTCACCTCTTCGTGCAGCACGATCATGCCCAGGTAGTCGTGGTACCACTTGATCGCGGCGTCGAGGTCGCGGACCGCGATGCCGACGTGGTCGATCGCCGTCACGAGTGCGCTGGCGAGTGCCGGACGGGCATCTACGTGCTCGGTCGTCATGGGCTAACGGTAACCTTCTGATGAACGTTCGTGGAATGTGTGATAGGCCACACAGTTCCCGTTCCAGTGTCTAGTCAAACATCCGTGGAGGTTGGGAATGACGTCGGGAAAGACCACGTCGGTGATCGTTGCTGGGGCGCGCACCCCGGTGGGCAAGCTGATGGGTTCGCTGAAGGACTTCTCCGGCAGCGACCTCGGCGGCTTTGCCATCAAGGCGGCGCTGGCCAAGGCCGGCGTCGAGGCGTCGGCGGTCGACTACGTGATCATGGGCCAGGTCCTGACGGCCGGAGCCGGACAGATGCCGGCCCGCCAAGCCGCGGTGGCCGCCGGGATCCCGTGGGACGTCCCCGCCCTGACGATCAACAAGATGTGCCTGTCGGGGATCGACGCCATCGCGTTGGCCGACCAACTCATCCGCGCCGGCGAGTTCGAGGTCGTGGTGGCCGGCGGCCAGGAGTCGATGAGCAAGGCGCCGCACCTGTTGATGGACAGCCGCTCGGGGTACAAGTACGGCGACGTGACGGTGCTCGACCACATGGCCTACGACGGCCTGCACGACGTGTTCACCGATCAGCCCATGGGCGCGCTCACCGAGCAGCGCAACGACGTCGACCAGTTCAGCCGCGCCGAGCAGGACGAGTACGCCGCGGGGTCGCACCAGCGCGCGGCCGCCGCGTGGAAGGACGGGCTGTTCGCTGACGAGGTGGTGCCCGTCAGCATCCCGCAGCGCAAGGGTGACGCGATCGAGTTCGCCGAGGACGAGGGCATCCGGGCGAACACCACGGCGGACTCGCTGGCCGGCCTGCGGCCCGCGTTCCGCAAGGACGGCACCATCACCGCCGGCTCGGCGTCGCAGATCTCCGACGGCGCGTGCGCCGTCGTGGTCATGAGCAAGGCGAAGGCCGAGGAGCTGGGCCTGGAGTGGCTGGTCGAGATCGGCGCGCACGGCGTCGTCGCCGGCCCGGACTCCACGCTGCAGTCCCAGCCGGCGAACGCGGTCAAGAAGGCGGTCGCCAAGGAGGGCATCGGCGTCGACGACCTCGACGTCATCGAACTCAATGAGGCCTTCGCCGCGGTGGCGCTGGCGTCGACGAAGGAACTCGGTGTCGACCCGGCCAAGGTGAACGCCAACGGCGGTGCCATCGCCATCGGTCACCCCATCGGGATGTCCGGTGCCCGCGTGGCGCTGCACGCCGCCCTGGAACTCAAGCGCACCGGTGGTCGCTACGCCGTGGCGGCGCTGTGCGGTGCCGGCGGCCAGGGCGACGCACTGATCCTGCGCCGGCCCTGATCACGGCCGGCGTGGGGCGACGTTGCCGGACGCCCGTCAACGACACTGCGTAGTAGCTGTGCGCCGGGTGCGGCACAATGGCGCCATGGCACAGAACTACGACGTCCGCAGCGCTGCGGGCTGGTTCCGGATGATCGCGATCGCCGAGGCGTTCAGCTGGGTCGGCCTACTGATCGGGATGTACTTCAAGTACCTCGGATCCCCGCAGACCGAGGTCGGGGTCAAGGTGTTCGGCCCCATCCACGGCGGCATCTTCATCGGCTTCGTCGTGGCGGCCGTCCTCGTCGGCATCGCCCGGAAGTGGAGCGTCGGGACGTGGATCCTGGCGTTGCTGGGCAGCATCGTGCCCCTCGGCAGCGTGATCTTCGTCATGTGGGCGGACCGGGGCAACCGCATCGGCCCGCCCGCTCCGACCGCAGCCTCGCCGACGGCGCCCTGACCGGCGTGATGAAATTGGTGGCGTGACGCGACCACGCCCCATCGGCCCTGCGTTGGCAGGAGCGGTTGACCTCTCGGCCCTCAAGCAGCCCCCGCCGCCCAGCGGCGGCGGCGCCACGCCGTCGTCGGCGGGTGCCGCCGGCGTCGAGGTGACCGAGGCCAACTTCGAGTCCGAGGTCCTCGCCCGGTCCAATCAGGTGCCCGTGGTGGTTCTGCTCTGGACGCCGCGCAGTCCGTCGAGTGTGCAGCTCGGCGACACCCTGGCGGCGCTGGCGGCCCAGGACGGCGGCACGTGGTCGCTGGCCACCGTGAACGTCGACGTGGCCCCCCAGGTGGCGCAGGCGTTCGGCGTGCAGGGCGTGCCCACCGTGGTGGCGCTCGCGGCCGGGCAGCCGCTGTCGAGCTTCCAGGGGTCGCAGCCGGCCGATCAGCTCCGCCGCTGGGTGGACTCGCTGCTCGAGGCCACCGCGGGCAAGCTGTCGGGCTCCGGCGAGGAAGAGGAGACCGTCGATCCGGAGACCGCCGCGGCCCGCGCGCACCTGGACGCCGGTGACCTCGACGCCGCGCTGACCGCCTACCAGGCGATCCTGGCGGCCCGACCGAACGACCCGGAGGCCAAGGGCGCCGTGCGCCGCCTCGAGTTCGAGCAGCGCGCGAGCACCCATCCCGATGACGCCGTGGCCCGTGCCGACGCCGCGCCGGACGACGTCGACGCGGCGTTCGCCGCCGCCGACGTCGAAGTGCGGCAGTGGAAGCTCGAGGCCGCATTCGACCGGCTCACCGGCCTGGTGAAGCGCACCGCCGGCGACGAGCGCACCCGGGTCCGCACGCGGCTCATCGAGTTGTTCGACCTCTTCGACCCGGCCGATCCGGACGTGATCGCCGGCCGGCGCAAGCTGGCCAACGCGCTGTACTGACCGCGGGCTAGGCGCCCGGCAGTTCGAGCACCTGCTCGCTCGGCAGGTCCGGGGTGACGGGCTCGAACCACAGCGCCGCGAGCGGCGGCAGCACCATCACCGCGGACGCCGGACGGCCGTGCCACGGCTCGTCGGTGGCCTCGACGGCGCCATAGTTGCCGATGCCGCTGCCGTGGTAGGCGTCGGCGTCGGTGTTCAGCACCTCGCGCCACGTCCCCGCGTGCGGCAGACCCAGCCGGTAGTGGCTGTGCTCCGCGCCGGAGAAGTTGAACACGCACGCCAGGGTGGAGCCGTCGTCGCCGAAGCGCAGGAAGCTCAGCACGTTGTTGGCCGAGTCGTTCGCGTCGATCCAGGAGTAGCCCTCGTGGCTGGTGTCCCGTGACCACAGGGCGCGGCGGCTCTGGTAGACGCCGTTCATGTCGCGCACCATCCGTTGGATGCCGGTGGAGAAGCTCTGTTCGTCGAGCTGATACCAGTCGACGCCGCGTTCCTCCGACCATTCGGCGCGCTGGCCGAACTCCTGCCCCATGAACAGCAGCTGCTTGCCCGGGTGTGCCCACTGGTAGGCCAGCAGTCCACGTAGTCCGGCCGCCTTGCGGTGATCGTCGCCGGGCATGCGGCCCCACAGCGTGCCCTTGCCGTGCACCACCTCGTCGTGGCTGATCGGCAGGACGAAGTTCTCGCTGAACGCGTAGATCATCGAAAACGTGATCTCGCCGTGGTGGAAGCTGCGGTGAATCGGGTCGCGCTTGACGAACTCCAGCGTGTCGTTCATCCAGCCCATGTTCCACTTCATCGAGAAGCCAAGGCCGCCAAGGCTCGTCGGGCGCGTGACACCCGGCCAGGACGTGGACTCCTCGGCGACGGTGACGATGCCCGGCGTCACCTTGTGCACCGTCGCGTTCATCTCCTGCAGGAACTGCACGGCCTCGAGGTTCTCGCGCCCGCCGTGGATGTTCGGCGTCCAACCGTCCGCGGGCCGGGAGTAGTCGAGGTAGAGCATCGACGCCACGGCATCGACGCGCAGTCCGTCGACGTGGAACTCCTGCAGCCAGTACAGGGCATTGGCCACCAGGAAGTTGCGCACCTCGGCACGGCCGAAGTCGAAGACGTAGGTGCCCCAGTCGAGTTGCTCCCCGCGGCGCGGATCGGAGTGCTCGTAGAGCGGGGTGCCGTCGAAGCGTCCGAGGGCCCACGCGTCCTTCGGAAAGTGCGCGGGCACCCAGTCGACGATGACGCCGATGCCGGCCTGGTGCAGCGTGTCGATGAGGTAGCGCAGGTCGTCGGGGGAGCCGAGCCGCGGCATCGGCGCGTAGTACGACGTCACCTGATAGCCCCAGGAGCCGCCGAACGGATGCGCCGCGACGGGCAGCATCTCCACGTGCGTGAACCCCTGCTCGAGCACGTACTCGGTGAGTTCGGTGGCCAGTTCGCGGTAGCTCAGTCCCGGACGCCACGACGGCAGGTGCACCTCGAGGGTGCTCATCGGCTCGAACACCGGGTTCTTCAGCGCGCGCTGCGCCATCCAGTCGTCGTCGCCCCACGCGTAGTCACTGACGTGCACGCGCGACGCGGTGTGCGGTGGCACTTCGGCCGCGAACGCCATGGGGTCGGCACGGTCGGTGACCGACCCGTCGGCGCCGTGCACGCGGAACTTGTACAGCGCGTTGGTGGGGAAGTCCGGCCAGAAGACCTCCCAGACGCCCGACGAGCCCAGGCTGCGCATCGGCGCGTCGTTGCCGCTCCAGTGGTTGAATTCGCCGATCAGCGTGACGCCCTTGGCATTCGGCGCCCACACCGCGAACGAGACGCCGTCGACCCGGCCGTCCGGAGTGTCGTAGCTGTGCGGGTGTGCGCCGAGCACGTCCCACAGCCGCTCGTGGCGCCCCTCGCCGAACAGGTGCAGGTCGATCTCACCGAGGGTCGGCAGGAAGCGGTACGGGTCGGCGACGATGTGGGTGCTCACCCCGCCGTCGCCCGTGGGGTAGCCGACCTCGAGGCGGTAGTCGATGAGGCCGGTGAAGGGCACCGCGACCGCGAACAGCGCGTCCTCGACGTGGCCGAACGGGTAGCGCTCGCCGCCGATGACGGCGGCGACCTCGGCCGCGTTCGGGCGCAGCACGCGAATCACGGTGTGATCGCCGTACTCGTGCGCACCGAGGATGGCGTGGGGATCGTGGTGTTCGCCCGCCAGCAGCCGGCCGAGGTCGGCGGCGTCGGGTCGAAGGTACTGGCTGGTGATCGTGTTCGTGCGGGTCATGTGGTCACTCCCTCCGCAGCAGGTTGAGCCGCTTGTCCTCGGGGATGGACGGCATGTTGATCACGTGCGCGACCGCCCGGGCCGGGTCGATGCGCACGTAGTTGGCCTGTCCCCACTGGTATTCGTCACCGGTGATCTCGTCGCGCACCCAGAACCGGTCCCAGTCCTCCATACCCAACGCGGCCATGTCCAACCAGAGGGTGGCCTCCTCGGGCCCGAACGCGTTGAGCGTCACGACCACCAGCACGCAGTCGCCGGTGACCGGATCGAACTTGCTGTAGGCCAGCAGGGCGTCGTTGTCGATGCTGTGGAACTTGATCGTGCGCTGCTCGGCGAGGGCGGGGTGGGTACGGCGAATCTCGTTGAGTCGCGTGATGAACGGTTCGAGTGACTCGCCGCGCGCCAGCGCCGCGTCGAAGTCGCGTGGCCGCAACTCGTACTTCTCCGAGTCGAGGTACTCCTCGCTGCCCTCGCGGACGGCCTGACCCTCGAACAGCTCGAAGCCGGAGTACATGCCCCAGGTCGGGCTCATGGTCGCCGCCATGACCGCGCGGATCGCGAACATGCCGGGGCCGCCGTGCTGCAGCGACTCGTGCAGGATGTCCGGGGTGTTGGGCCACAGGCTCTGCCGGGCGTAGTCGGCGTGCTCGGCGATCTGCTCGCCGAACTCGATCAGTTCCCACTTGGCGGTGCGCCAGGTGAAGTAGGTGTAGGACTGCGTGAACCCGAGCTTTGCCAGGCCGAACAGCCGCGCAGGGCGGGTGAACGCCTCGGAGAGGAACAGGACGTCGGGATCCTCCCGCTTGGCCTCCTCGATGAGCCACGCCCAGAAGTTCGGTGGCTTGGTATGCGGGTTGTCGACGCGAAACACCTTGACGCCGTGCGAGATCCAGTACTTCACCACCCGCAGCACCTCGGCGTACAGCCCCGCCGGGTCGTTGTCGAAGTTCAGCGGATAGATGTCCTGGTACTTCTTCGGCGGGTTCTCCGCGTAGGCGATGGTGCCGTCGGGCAGCACGGTGAACCACTCGGGGTGGTCCTTGGCCCACGGGTGGTCCGGCGCGCATTGCAGCGCGAGGTCGATCGCCACGTCCAGGTTCTCGGCGCGGGCGGCGGCGACGAAGTCGTCGAAGTCGGAGATCGTGCCCAGCTTCGGGTGGATCGCGTCGTGGCCACCCTTCTTGCTGCCGATCGCCCACGGCGAGCCGACGTCCTTCGGTCCCGCGGTCACGCTGTTGTTGCGTCCCTTGCGGTGCACCTTGCCGATCGGGTGGATCGGCGGGAGGTAGACGATGTCGAAGCCCATCCGCGCCACCCGGGGCAGCGCCTTGGCGGCCGTGGCGAAGGTGCCGTGCACCGGGTTGCCCTCGGCGTCCCAGCCGCCCGTCGACCGCGGGAAGAATTCGTACCACGAACTGAACCGGGCCAGGGGCCGGTCCACCCAGACCCCGTACGTCTCGCCGCGGGTGACGAGTTCGCGCAGCGGATACCGCTCCAGCAGCGCGGTGACCTCCGGAGCCAGTGCGCCGCCGGCCCGGTGGAAGGGATCACCGGGCTCGCGCAATCGCGCGGCCGCATCGATGAGGGGATAGCGGTCCTGACGCGCGACGCCGGTCGCGGCACGCTCGAGCAGCTGGGCGCCCACGATCAGGTCGTTGTCCAGCTCCGACTCGCCTTGACCGGCGTCGAGCTTGGCCGTGACGTTCTTGCGCCAGGTGCTCAGCGGGTCGCCCCAACCGTCGACGCGGTAGGTCCATAGGCCCACGGCGTCGGGCACGAACTGGCCGTGGAACGAGTCGGGCTCCCGGCCGGGCGCCATCGCCAGCTGCTGCGGCTTGATCTTCGGCGCCGGCGTCACGACCTCCTCGATCGGCACCGCCTGCACCTCGGCGGCCGGCAGACCCGGGGGCGCCTCGGCGAGCCGCGGGGGCGTCGACCCGTGGTAGCGGACCACCAAGGTGGCGGCGACCGCGTCGTGGCCCTCCCGCCACACCGTGGCCCGGACCGGAACCACCTCGCCCACCACTGCCTTCGCCGGATAACGTCCACCCGAGACCACGGGCGCGACGTCGTCGATTCCGATACGACCGGCCACCAACCAGCTCCTCACGTCGACCGCGGCCCCAGCGGCCGCGCAGTAGTCGTCTGTCTCGTTTCAGCCTCGTCGCGCTCTATACCCACCGTAGTGTCCGGCCGAACACCGTGCGCGGAGATGATCGGCGGGCACGCCTGGCCGCAGTGCAGCTCGCCGACCCCTCCTCCCAGACGGGCGAGAGTCAGTAAGGTGAAGCGGCGTGAAAGCACTTCGCCGGTTCACCGTCCGTGCTCACCTCCCCGAGCGGCTCGCCGCCCTGGAACGCCTCTCGGTCAACCTGCGCTGGTCGTGGGACAAACCCACCCAGGACCTGTTCGCGAGCATCGACCCCGGGCTGTGGCAGCGGGTGGGCGCCGACCCGGTGGCGCTGCTGGGCGCGATCAGCCCGAAGCGTCTCGACGCACTGGCGGTCGACGACGAGTTCCTGCACCGGCTCGACCACCTCGCGGCCGATCTCGACGACTATCTCGCCCGGCCGATGTGGTACCAGGAGCGCGCCGCGGCCGGCGAGGCCATGCCGTCGGGCATCGCCTACTTCTCCATGGAATTCGGCGTCGCCGAGGTGCTGCCCAACTACTCCGGCGGTCTCGGCATCCTCGCCGGTGACCACCTCAAGTCGGCGTCCGACCTGGGGCTGCCGCTGATCGCCGTCGGGCTGTACTACCGCTCCGGCTACTTCCGGCAGTCGCTGACCGCCGACGGCTGGCAGCACGAGAACTACCCGTCGCTGGATCCGCAGGGGCTGCCGCTGCGGCTGCTCACCGACCAGTCCGGCGACCCGGTGCTGGTGAGCGTCGAGCTGCCCGGTGACGGTGTGCTGAACGCCCGGGTGTGGATCGCGCAGGTGGGTCGAATCCCGTTGCTGCTGTTGGATTCCGACATCCCGGAGACCGAGCACGACCTGCGCGGGGTCACCGACCGCCTGTACGGCGGCGACCAGGAGCACCGCATCAAGCAGGAGATCCTCGCCGGCATCGGCGGCGTACGGGCCATCCGCGCCTTCACGGCGGTGGAGGGCAGGCCCGAGCCGCAGGTCTTCCACATGAACGAGGGCCACGCCGGCTTCCTCGGCGTGGAGCGCATCCGCGAACTGGTCACCGACGGCGGGCTCGACTTCGATACCGCCCTGGCGGTGGTCCGGTCCTCGACGGTGTTCACCACCCACACCCCGGTCCCGGCGGGCATCGACCGCTTCCCCGTGTCGCTGGTCGAGCGGTACTTCGGCAGCCCCACCGGCGACCCGACGGGTTCCGACGCGCCGCTGCTGCCCGGTGTGCCGCTGGACCGCATCGTGGCCTTCGGCGCCGAGGACGACCCGTCGAAGTTCAACATGGCGCACATGGGGCTGCGGCTCGCCCAGCGCGCCAACGGGGTGTCGCTGCTGCACGGCCGCGTCAGTCGCGGCATGTTCAACGCGCTGTGGCAGGGCTTCGACACCGAGGAGGTGCCGATCGGCTCCATCACCAACGGCGTGCACGCCCCCACCTGGGCGGCGCCGCAGTGGGTGCAGCTGGGCCGCGAACTCATCGGCAGTGACGACCTCGGTTCGCTAAGCGAGCCGGACACCTGGCAGCGGCTGCAGCAGGTCGACCCGGGCCACCTGTGGTGGATCCGCTCGCAACTGCGCGGACTGCTCATCGAGGACGTGCGCGGCCGGCTGCGCCGGTCGTGGCTCGAGCGCGGCGCGTCGGAAGCCGAACTGGGGTGGATCGCCACGGCCTTCGACCCGGACGTGTTGACCATCGGCTTCGCCCGCCGGGTCCCGACCTACAAGCGGCTGACGCTGATGCTGCGCGATCCGGAGCGCCTCGAGCGGCTGCTCCTCGACGAGCAACGCCCGGTGCAGCTCATCGTCGCGGGCAAGTCGCACCCCGCCGACGACGGCGGCAAGGCGCTGATCCAGCAGGTGGTGCGGTTCGCCGACCGGCCCGAGGTGCGGCACCGCATCGCGTTCCTGCCGGATTACGACATGTCGATGGCCCGGCTGCTGTACTGGGGCTGCGACGTCTGGCTCAACAACCCGCTGCGGCCGCTGGAGGCGTGCGGCACCTCGGGCATGAAGAGCGCGCTGAACGGCGGGCTGAACCTCTCGATCCGCGACGGCTGGTGGGACGAGTGGTACGACGGCGACAACGGCTGGGAGATCCCGACCGCCGACGGCCTGGCCGACGAGTCACGGCGCGACGACCTGGAGGCCGCGGCGCTCTACGACCTGGTCGCCAAGGCCGTGACGCCCCGGTTCTACGAGCGCGACGAACACGGCGTGCCGCAGCGGTGGGTCGAGATGGTGCGCCACACGCTGCAGGCGCTGGGGCCCAAGGTGCTGGCGTCGCGGATGGTGCGCGACTACACCGAGAAGTACTACGCGCCGGCCGCGCAGTCACTGCACCGCACGATCGAGGCGGTCGACGGCGTGCCGTTCGGGGCGGCCCGGGGACTGGCCGAGTACCGCAGGCGCGCCGAGCGGGCCTGGCCGGACATCCGGATCAGCGACGTCGACAGCTACGGCCTGCCGGACACGCCGCTGCTGGGCTCCGAGCTGACGCTGACCGCCACCGTGCACCTCGCCGGTCTCGGCCCCGACGAGGTGGTCGTCGAGGCCGTCGTCGGCCGCGTCGACGCGGCCGACGCGCTGGTGGAGCCGACCACCGTGCGGATGGCGCACACCGGCACCGGCGAGGGTGGCAGCGAGCTGTTCTCGACCACGACGCCGCTGCCGATCGCCGGACCGGTGGGCTACACCGTCCGGGTGCTGCCGTCGCATCCGCTGCTGGCGTCGACCAACGAACTCGGACTGGTCACCCTGGCGTGAGCCGCATCCTGGAGGTGCCCCTCGACGGCGGCCCCTACGCCGTGGCGGCGGGACCGGACGGCGCGATGTGGGTGACGCTGGTGCACGGCGGCGCCATCGCCCGGGTGTCGTCCATCGGCGACGTCGAGCGTCACCCGGTGGGCGTCGATGCCAAGCCGTCGATCATCACCGCGGGCCGTGACGGCGCGCTGTGGTTCACCCGCGCCGGCGACGACGGCATCGGGCGCATCACCACCACCGGTGAGCAGTCGGTGCTCCACTTGCGTTCGGGCAGTGCTCCGTTCGGCATCACGGTCGGTCCCGACGGCGCACCGTGGTTCACCACCATGGGCTCCGGGGTGGGTCTCGGGGTGGCCGCCGGCACGGTGGGCCGCGTCGAGTCCGACGGCACCGTGCGCGAGTGGCCCGTCGGCGGGATGCCGTCGATGATCACGGCCGGTCCGGACGGCGCACTGTGGTTCACCATGAACCAGGCCGACGCGATCGGCCGGATGGACACCTCGGGTGCGTTGACGACGCGCGAGCTGCCCACGCGCGGCGCCGGGCCGGTCGGCATCGCGGCGACCCACGACGACGCCGTGTGGTTCACCGAGGTCCGGGCGGACAAGGTCGGCCGCATCCCGATGGACGAGGCCATCCAGGAACTCGACCTGCCCGGCAGGCCGCACGCCGTGGTGGCCGACCCCACCGGCGGCGTGTGGGTGAGCCTGTGGGAGGCCGACCAGATCGCACGGGTGAGCGCCGACGGGGAGGTCGCGACGATCGACCTGCCCGCGGGCAGCGAACCGCACGGCATGGCGGTCGCCGAGGACGGCGCGCTGTGGGTCGCGCTCGAGGCCGGCTACCTGGTGCGGCTGCCCGTCGGGTGACCGGTCGTGTGACACGATTTCGCAACGCCCGGTAGCGGAGGCCTTTTCGCGCGGTATCTTCCCCGATGGACCGAGCCGCGACGTGCGGAGCGAACGAGACGGTCGTCGAGGAGCCCACCGTGATCATCGGTTTCGCCGGCCGCGTCGTCGTCCTGGCCACGTCGATCGCGTTCGTGACCGTGCCGACGGCCGTCGCCGAACCGGATCCCGCCGATCCGCCCACCGCGGGCGCGCCCGTCGAGCACGGCGTCGCCCGGGTGCCGTCACCCCCGCCGCAGACCACCGTCACCCCCGACGGTTGGACCCTGACACTCGGTGCGCGCGACGAGACGCAGATCGCGAATGCGCCGCTGACCACCGCCCTGTCATCGCGCGAGTACGTCGTCGGTGGGATCTTCGACGGGACGCTCGCCGGCCCACCGGACGTCGGCGAGATCCCCGCCGGGACCATCGAGGTGGGCTACCAGATCGGCTGTGGCATCGACATGAGCACGTCGAACGGCGTGACGCTGACCGGCACGGTCGGTGCGTCGCCGTCGGTCGGGCTCGCCGGCGTGGACCTGGCGTCGCCGGCGCTGGACGGCCTCGTGCCGGTGCTCACCACGCCGGTCACCGGCGGCGTCGCCGTGGGGTTGAAACCCGGCATCGTCAACATCGTCCCGGTGACCAAGAAGGAGTTCGAGGGCGCGACGCCGTGGGTGATGATCAGCAACTTCCACGTGAAGATCGACGGCTGCGTCGGCCAGTCCTTCATCCGGTCGTACGCGTTCCTCACCCGGTCGACCAAGATGTCGGACGCCATCCTGGCGTACTACGGCGAGACCAAGATGGTGTGACCGCACGTCGTTCGGGCTGCTGACCGCGCCGCGTCGGCCCTATCCTTCGGCTATGCCGCAGCACTGGCCGATGATCGGGCGCGACGAGGACATGGCCGAGGTCATGGCGCTGCTCGACGACCGGGACGCACACGGCGTCGCGCTGGCAGGAAAGGCCGGCGTCGGCAAGTCCCGGATCGCCCGCGAGGCGGCCGAGCGTGCCGCTGCCGCCGGGTGGAGCGTCCGGACCATCGCCGCGACCGCGACCGGTAGAACCGTGCCACTGGGTGCGTGTGCGCAGTGGATCGACGACGCAGGCGGTACCCCCGCCGCCCTGGTGCGGCACGTGGGCGAGGCGGTCATCGCCGGCGCGGCACCGGGCCGCGTGCTGGTGGTCGTCGACGACGCCCACCTGCTCGACGATCTCTCGGCGCTCGTCGTGCACCACCTGGTCGACGCCCGAGCCGCGAAGGTCGTGCTGACCGTCCGGACCGGAGAACCGGTGCCCGACGCGGTGAGCACGTTGTGGAAGGACCGCGGAGTCGCGTGGCGCGACGTCGAGGTGATGGCGCCCCGGCAGGTCGCCGCGGTGCTCGCGGCGGCCTTCGAATCGCCACCCGATGACCGCTGCAGTCGGCGGTTCTGGGACCTGACGCAGGGCAACATGCTGTTCGTCCGTCGCCTGGCCGAACAGGAGGCCGCTGCCGGACGCCTGGTCGACACCGACGGTGCGCTGCGGTGGCACGGCGACGTCGCCGTCTCCGGGTCCCTGGCCGAACTCGTCGAGACGCAGGTCGGCGCGCTGCGGGACGCGGTGCGCGACGTCATCGACGTCATCGCCGTCGCCGAACCGGTCGACTGGCGCTGCCTCGTGCAGCTCGTCGAGCAGGACGCCATGGAGGAGGCCGAGCAGCGTGGCCTGATTCGCGTGTCCGGCGACGACGTGTTCGTGGGGCATCCGCTGTTCGCCGAGATACGAAGGGCGCGTTGCGGATCGACTCGACTGCGACGGTTGCGAGGCCGTGTTGCCATGGCGATGGCCGACGGTGGCAGCGCCGCGAGACTCGTCGAACGCGCACTGCTGTGGCTTGATTCCGACCTCGCTCCCGAGCCCGAGCTGATGCTCTCGGCGGCGAGGGCGGCCAACGCGCTGCTCGACTTCGACGTCGCCGAGCGGCTGTTCGCCGCCGCCGCGGACGCCGGGATGGGAGCCCAGGCGCAGGTGTCGCGCGCGCTGTCGCTGTTCATGATGAGCGAGGGAGACTCCGTCGACGCGGCGCTCGCGAAGGCGCCGCTGGTGGGCGACGCCGGGTCCGGCTACGTCAACGACGTGGTCATGCGCGCCATGAACGCGCTGTGGACGATGCGCGCCCCCGACGAGGCGACACGCATCGTCGACGAGGCGCTGCTGACCGAGCGCGGCGAGCGACGCCACCAGCTGCTGGTGTTCCGGTCGATCCAGCTCGCCCTGGCGGGGCGCACCGTCGCGGTGCTCGACACGCTCGCCGACGTCGACGACCGCGTCCTCGGTTCGCAGGGGACCACCATGGCGTGCCTCGCCCGCTGCATGGCCTATGGCGAACTCGGACAACCGGATCGGGTGGTCGCCGCCGCCACGCGGTCGTTGGCGGTGCTGAATTCCCACGAGGACGGGGCGCACCTGCGCGGCCCCGTCACCGAGGTGCTCGCGAGCGGTCTGGCGGCCTCGGGACGCGTCGCCGAAGCCCTCGACGTGGCCGAGAGCTTCCACCGCAGCCGGCTCGGCCGGCTGCCGGCGATGCGAGACGTCGCCGCGCAGATCCTCGGGGCGGCCCACCTCGCCGGCGGCGATCTCCGTGCGGCCCTGCACCACCTCCCCGACCACTTCGATCCCCAGGACTGGATCGGTCGGGGATTCCTGAGCGTCAACAGCTTTTCCCGCTTCCACTACCTCCGGGCACAGGCACTGGCCCGGGTCGGCGATCTCGACGCCGCGGCGCGCGCCGTCGAGGCGGCCCGCGCGCTGCACCACCCGGCGTACGACTACTACGGCTCGTCGGAATTGCTGGCCGAGGCCTGGATCGCCGCCGCCGGGGCGCGCTTCGGCGACGCGCGCACCCTGACACTCGCGGCCGCCGACTGCGCCCGCGATCATCAGCAGTGGGCGCGTGAGGTGTGGTGCCTGCAGACTGCGGTGCAGTTCGACCACGCCGGTGCCCTCGAGCGGCTGACCGAACTCGCGGCGCAACTGGGCACGGCGCGCGCCACCGCCGCCGCGCGGTACGCCGCCGCGCTGGGCGCCGATGACGCGCATGGCCTCGACACCGCCTCGAAGCACTGGGAGGCGATGGGCGACCGCCTGGCCGCCGCCGACGCGGCCGCCCAGTCCGCGACGTCGCACCGCCGAGCCGGCCGGGCGGGCAGCGCCATCACGGCCGCGGCCCGCGCGCGGCGCCTGGCCTCGGACTGTGGCGGTGCGACCAGTCCCGCGCTCGTCAGCGCCGACTTCGCCGCACCGTTCACGAACCGGGAGCGCGAGATCGTGGTCCTGGTCGCCCGCGGTATGTCGAACCGTGAGATCGCGGACACCATGTGCCTGTCGGTGCGGACGGTCGAGAGCCACGTCTACCGCGCGAGCGCCAAGGCCGGGGTGGCGGGCCGGGCCGGGCTGCGGGACCTCGCCCTGCACTGAGACCTCGCCTTGCACTGAGACTTGTCCTGCACTGAGACGGCGCGCTGCGTCGCTAGTCGAAGCGCGCGAAGCAGCGGTCCGCGTCACCGAGGACGCCGACCCGGAACGCGTCGATGCGGGAGAAGCCCGACGGCACCGAGTCACCATTGACGTCGCTGGCCACCAGTCCGTTGACGAGGATGCCCGACACCGCCTCGTCGACGTCGCCGGCGGTCAGGGCGATGGTGTCCCCGTTGGTCGTGGTGATGGCCTCGGTCATCTCGACCGTCGCCACCCCGGTCAGGCACGCGGTGCGCAACGCCGCCTCGGCGGTGTCGAGGGCGACGGGATGTCCGGTGCCGCCGCGCTCGTGCTGGATCGCCTGCATGTAGCGCGACACCAGGATCGAGTAGGCGGTGTTGTCACCGCTGGCGAGACCACCGCCGTCGTCGGCGTCCGACGGCGTGCCGACCGCCTCGAGTTCGGGGAGGTCGACGACGATCGTGTTGTCGGCCGGGCAGTAGGAGGCCGGCGGGTGCATGCGGGCGTCGGCACAGTCGTGCGCCGCGAAGGTCAGTGCCGGTGGGCGTGCCGGGTGGAAGAGGATGCCCATGGCGTCGACCACCGACCGCACCGAGTCCTCGGTCACGGGGAGTTCGCCGGTCTCGTCGGCGGGCAGCAGCACCGGAAGGTCACCGCGGCGCTGGTCGATCTCGCGCTCGTCGATCGCCGCGCACGACGACGGTCCGTCGCTGAAGCCGAACTGGAACGCCGACACCCGTTCGAATGCCGAGCCGTGCTCGTCGGAGCCCGCCTCGGGGTCGCTCTCGTCCAGGAGCGGGTCGCGGAAGGCGATCATGGCGGCCAGCAGGTTGTTCAACCCGTCGGCGGTGCTCACCGTGAACCGCGAGGAGTTGCCCTCGGCGACCCACCGGACGTAGGCGCCGGCCAGGCAGTCGGCCTGCTGCTCGCCGACGAGAGTGGGGGTGTCCGGGGTGACCAGCTCGGCCTGGTGCTGCACGGCGTGGCCGTACTCGTGGGCCAGCACCATGGAGACCGCCATGTCGCCGTTGGCGCGCTGCAGGGCGGGCAGCAATTCGCCGCGGTCCCAGCCGATCTGGTGGTCGTCGAAGCAGTAGCCGGCGTTGACCAGGCCGTAGGTGTTCGAGCCGCAGAACACGCCGTCGATGCCGGCGCTGTCCCAGGAGTGCACCTCCTCGACCGGGGTGAACGTGCCACCGAAGGCATCGGGGTAGGCGTCCGACCAGAACCGTTCGATGTCGCTGATCGCCTGGGCGCCGAGGTCGTCGATCGCGCTGCCGTCGGTGCCGAGCACCTCGCGGTCCGGAGGTGGCGCGTCGTCGCGCAGGCCGGTGGGTCCGTCGGTGGCGGGCAGGCCGGCGACGCGGAAGGGATCGTTGAACACCGAGACGGCGTGACCGGTCACGGTGGTGGTCGCACACCCGGCGAGCAGAGTAGCCGCGGCGATCACGAGACACGACAGGTGCCGTCGAGCCACGAGCGCCGCCTTCCGCACCGTCACGCGCCTCCCGGGGCACGTGTCTGGCGCACAGGATAGAGAACCCGACGCGGCCCGGCGAGCGATCCGCGGGAGCGGGGCCGACCGGCGCTCGTCAGCCCTTCCGCAAGCGTTCCAGTGCGGCGCGCACCCGGGCGCCGTCCGTGGTGGCCCAGTACGGCGGCAGGGACGCCCGCAGGAAGCCGGCGTAGCGCGCGGTGGCCATGCGCGAGTCGAGCACCGCGATCACGCCGCGGTCGTCGACGTCGCGCAACAGCCGGCCGGCGCCCTGGGCGAGCAGCAGGGCGGCATGGCTCGCGGCCACCGCCATGAAGCCGTTGCCGCCGCGAGCGGCGATCGCCCGCTGCCGCGCGGTGAGCAGGGGATCGTCGGGCCGCGGGAACGGGATGCGGTCGATGAGGACCAGCGACAGCGACGGACCGGGCACGTCCACGCCTTGCCACAGCGACAGCGTGCCGAACAGGGAGGTCTCCTCGTCGGCGGCGAACCGCCGCACCAGCGCCGCGGTGGTGTCCTCGCCCTGGCACAGCACCGGCGTCTCGAGCCGGTCGCGCATGACCTCGGCCGTCGCCCGGGCAGCCCGCATCGACGAGAACAGACCCAGCGTGCGGCCACCCGCGGCGCCGATCAGCCCGGCGATCTCGTCGAGCTGCTCGGCCGACCCGGCGCCGTCGCGGCCCGGCGGCGGCAGGTGGGCGGCCACGTACAGGATCCCCGAAGTGGCATGCGAGAACGGCGATCCCACGTCGAGGCCGCGCCACGGGGAGCCCGGGTCGTCCTCGCCGAACTTCAGTCCCCAGGACCGCGCCATCGCGTCGAACGTGCCACCGACCGTCAGCGTCGCGGAGGTGAGGATCACCGTCGACTGGTCGAAGACGCGGCCGCGCAACAGGCCGGCCACCGAGAGCGGTGCCACGCGCAGGACGGCGCGGGCGCCGGTGGTTCCCCGGGCTTCTTCGTGGTCGAGCCACACCACCTCGGTGCGGTCGGGAATGGCGGGGCCGAACGAGTCGAGGACCCGATTGGCGGTGTCGCTGACCTCGACGAGTGCGGTGACCGCCTCGTTGCGGGCCGCGGCGGCCTTGGGGTCGGCCGGGGAGGTGTCGATGGCGACGCGCACCTTGTCGGCCGCGTCGCGCAGCACGGTCAGGTCGGTCGCCAACTCCTCGCCGAGGACGTCCATCCGCCCCGGCGTGGCCTCGTGCAGCGCGGAGGAGAACGTGGCGATGGCGGCCTCCAGCCGTTGCGCCAGCTCGGGATCGACCAGCCGTGCCGAACGGCGATGTGCCACACCGAGTCCCGTGGCCGACAGCTCCGCGGTGGCGACGCTGGTCACGCGGTCCACCAGGTCGTGGGCCTCGTCGACGACCAGCATGTCGTGCTCGGGCAGCACGTTGACGTCGGAGATCGCGTCGATGGCCAGCAGCGCGTGGTTGGTGACCACGACGTCGGCGCGGCCTGCGGTGGCGCGCGCCTTCTCGGCGAAGCAGTCCTGGCCGTAGGTGCAGCGCGTCGCGCCGACGCACTCGCGTGCGGACACGCTGACCTGTCGCCAGGACCGGTCGGCGACTCCGGGGACCAGCTCGTCGCGGTCACCGGTCTCGGTGTCCGACGCCCAGTCGGTGAGACGCTTGACGTCGCGCCCCAACGTGGTCGACGCGACGGCGTCGAACAGTTCCTCCTGCGGCCGGTCGTCGGGTTCGTCGGCGCCGCCACCGTGAACCTTGTTCAGGCACAAATAGTTTCCGCGCCCCTTGAGCAGGGCGAAGTCGGGCCGGCGGGGTAGGGCGGGGGCCAGCGCGTCGACGAGCCGCGGCAGGTCGCGGTCGACGAGCTGGCGCTGCAGCGCGATGGTGGCGGTCGACACCACGACCGGGTGATTCGCCTCGACGGCGTGCGCGATGGCGGGCACCAGGTAGGCCAGCGACTTGCCGGTACCGGTGCCGGCCTGCACGGCGAGGTGCTCGCCGCTGGCCAAGGCGTGCTCGACGGCTTCGGCCATCTGCACCTGACCGCTGCGTTCCGCGCCGCCGAGTGCGGCGACGGCGGTGTCCAGCAGCTGGCGGACGCGGGGACCCTCCGGCACGGCGTCAGCGGCGTCCGGCGGTGGGCGCCACCATGCGCGTCGGGACGGCGGCCTCGCCGCGGGACAGCTTGAGCCCGTCCCACGGCAGGCTGCCCAGCCCTGCCGCGACCCGCGACCTGACCGAGGCCAGATCGGGGTCGGCGACGGGTCGGCCGCCGCGGACCAGCGGGACGGTCAGGGTGCGCGCGACCAGGCCCGGCGGCGTCTCGGGCTCGACGTCGGCGGGGTGCACGATCTCCTCGACGATGGTGCCGGACTCCTTGGCCAGGCGGGTGGCGCGCTTGCGCCCGCCGTGCGACTCCTTGTGGCTGCTGCGCTTGGCGACGCCGATGCCGTCGACCTCGACCAGCTTGTAGACCATGCCGGCGGTCGGCGCGCCGGAGCCGGTCACCACCGACGTGCCGACGCCGTAGCTGTCCACGGGTTCGGCGCGCAGCGCGGCGATGGCGAATTCGTCGAGGTCGCTGGAGACGACGATCTTCGTGCCGGTGGCGCCCAGCCCGTCGAGTTGGTCGCGGACCTGGCGCACCAGCACGCCCAGCTCGCCGGAGTCGATGCGGACCGCGCCGAGGCCGGTGCCGGCGACCGCGATGGCGTTGGCCACGCCGGTCGTGATGTCGTAGGTGTCCACCAGCAGGGTGGTGCCCACGCCCAGCGCCTCGACCTGAGCGGCGAAGGCGGCCTTCTCGTCCGGTCCGTCGGCGGAGGCGTGCAGCAGCGTGAAGGCGTGCGCGCTGGTGCCGAGGGTCGGCACGCCGTAGCGCTGTTCGGCCGCGAGGTTCGACGACCCCGCGAAGCCCGCGAGATAGGCGGCGCGGGCGGCGGCCACCGCCGCCTGCTCGTGGGTGCGCCGCGAGCCCATCTCGATGAGCGGCCTGCCCTCGGCGGCGCTGACCATGCGCGCCGCGGCCGACGCGATCGCCGAGTCGTGGTTGAAGATCGACAGGGCGAGCGTCTCGAGGATCACGCATTCGGCGAAGGTGCCGTGCACCGAGAGCACCGGAGAGCCGGGGAAGTACAGCTCGCCCTCGGGGTAGCCGTCCACGTCGCCGGAGAAGCGGTAGTCGGCGAGGTAGGCCAGCGTGTCGGCGTCGAGGAATCCTCCGACCAGGTCCAGGGCCGCCGCGTCGAAGGTGAAGTCGGCGAGCGTCTCGACGAGCCGGCCGGTGCCGGCCACCACGCCGTAGCGGCGTCCGTCGGGCAGCCGCCGGGCGAACAACTCGAACGTCGTCCGCCGGTGCGCCGTGCCGTTGCGCAGGGCCGCAGCCAGCATGGTCAACTCGTACTTGTCGGTCAGCAGCGCCGCGCTCACACGCCCAACCGTAGCGGCTGTGACGACTCGCTAAGCTTGGCGACATGGTCACCCCAGCGCGGACCCGTCCGGGTACCAGCGAGGAGCGTGCCGTCGAGACGGTGGAGGGCACCGACAAGCCCTGGGTGACCATCGTCTGGGACGATCCGGTGAACCTGATGTCGTACGTGACCTACGTCTTCCAGAAGCTGTTCGGCTACAGCGAGCCGCACGCCACCAAGCTGATGTTGCAGGTGCACGAGGAGGGGAAGGCCGTGGTCTCGTCCGGCACGCGCGAGTCGATGGAGGTCGACGTGTCCAAGCTCCACGCGGCCGGCCTGTGGGCGTCGATGCAGCAGGATCGCTGAGGCTCGGGGACTCACGGGGTGCGCAAGTGGAAGCGGGTCGAGACGGCTGACGGTGCCCGCTACCGGTCGGCGCTGGCGGCGCACGAGGCCGCGCTGCTGCGCAACCTCGTCACTTCGCTGCTCGACATGCTCGCCGATCGCGAATCCGATTCGCCGCGAGACGAATTGGAGGAGCTGACCGGCATGCGGACGGGCAATTCGACACCGCCCGAGGACGATACGATGCGGCGGTTGCTGCCGGACTTCTACCGGCCCGCGCGCGAGCATCCCGCGGGTTCGGGGACCGCGGAGAGTTTGAACGCGGCGCTGCGCAGCCTGCACGAGCCGGAGATCATCGACGCGAAGAGGCAAGCGGCGCAACGTCTCCTGGACACGCTGCCGGCGTCCGGCGGGAAGTTCGACCTGAGCGAGGACGACGCGCACTGCTGGGCGGCCGCGGTCAACGACGTGCGGCTGGCGCTGGGGACCATGCTCGAGATCGGTCCCGACGGTCCGGACCGGTTGCCGCCGGAGCACCCCATGGCGGGCCACCTCGACGTGTACCAGTGGCTGACGGTGCTGCAGGAGTATCTGGTGCTGGGGCTCATGAATTCGCACCGATGAGCGCTTGCGCGAAGAGCCGAGAGCACCGATGAGCGGCGGCTCGATCACCGACGTGGCAGGCATCCTCGTCGGTCAGCACCACCGCCTGGACCCGGACGCGACGCTCGGGACGGGGTGGGCGAGCGGCACCACGGTGGTGCTCACCCCGCCCGGCACGGTCGGCGCGGTGGACGTGCGCGGTGGCGCGCCCGGGACCCGCGAGACCGACCTGCTCGATCCGTCCAACAGCGTGCGCTACGTCGACGCGGTGGTGCTGACCGGCGGCAGCGCGTACGGCCTGGCCGCCGCCGACGGCGTCATGCAGTGGCTGGAGGCGCGGCAGCGCGGCGTCGCGATGGACGGGGGAGTGGTGCCCATCGTGCCGGCGGCGGTGATCTTCGATCTCCCGGTGGGCGGTTGGCAGTGCCGTCCGGACGCCGAGTTCGGGCGCCTGGCGGCCGAGTCCGCCGGCACCGAGGTCGCGGTCGGCACCGTCGGCGCCGGGGTCGGTGCGCGCGCCGGAGTGCTCAAGGGCGGCGTCGGAACGGCGTCGACGTTCCTGCCCGAGATCGGGGTGACCGTCGGCGCACTGGTGGTGGTGAACGCCGCCGGCAACGCGTTCGACCCGCGGACCGGCCTGCCGTGGATGGCCGAGTACGCCGCAGAGTTCGGGCTCGTCCCACCCCCCGCCGAGGAGGTCGAGGCCTTCGCGGCGCGCGACGCCGAGCTGTCGCCGCTCAACACCACCATCGCCGTCGTCGCGACCGATGCGTTGCTGAGCCCGGCGGCCACCCGGCGGGTCGCGGTGGCGGCGCAGGACGGGTTGGCGCGGACCATCCGCCCGGTGCACACCCCGCTCGACGGCGACTCGGTGTTCGCCCTGGCGACCGGAGCCATCGAGGTCGAGCCCGCCACCTTCGCCGCGGACACCCCCGCCGCCATGTCCCCCGAGACCACGCTGACCGCGGTGATCGGCGCCGCCGCGGCCGACTGCCTGGCCCGTGCGGTCGTGGTGGGCGTGCTCACCGCCACGACGGTCGCCGGAATACCCACCTATCGTGGCATGTTGCCCGGAGCGTTCCGGGTCGGCGGTGCAGGCGTGAACGGTGCAGGCGTCGACGGTGCAGGTTAGGTGCAGGCTAAATGCAGGAAGGTAGGACGGTGCTGAGGATCCGTCGTGATCTCGTCGATGCCATGGTGGCGCACGCTCGCGCCGATCACCCCGACGAGGCGTGCGGTCTCATCGCCGGCCCCGAGGGCACCGACCGTCCCGAGCGGTTCGTTCAGATGCTCAACGCCGAGCGGTCGCCGACCTTCTACCAGTTCGACTCCATGGAGCAGTTGCGGGTGTACCGGGAGATGGAGGCGGCCGACGAGGTGCCGGTCGTCGTCTATCACTCCCACACCGCCACCGAGGCGTACCCGAGCCGCACCGACGTCTCGATCGCCGCCGAACCCGATGCTCACTACGTCCTGATCTCGACCCGCGATCCCGAGGACCACGAGCTGCGCAGCTACCGCATCGTGGACGGGATCGTCACCGAGGAACCCGTCGAGATCGTCGAGCAGTACCCGTGAAGAAAGGCCCCCTCGTATGTCCGTGACCGTGTCGATCCCGACCATCCTGCGCAACCACACCGGCGGACAGAAGCGCGTCAGCGCCTCCGGTGACACGCTCAAGGCCGTCATCGACGACCTCGAAGCCAACTACTCCGGCATCACCGAGCGCATCGTCGACGGCGAGAAACTGCACCGCTTCGTGAACGTCTACGTCAACGACGAGGACGTGCGCTTCTCCGGCGGGCTGGACACCGCGGTCTCCGACGGCGACTCGGTGACCATCCTGCCGGCCGTCGCGGGCGGGTAGTCCTCCCGCATGGCCCGCTACGACTCGCTGCTGCACGCCCTCGGTGACACCCCGCTCGTCGGGTTGCAACGCCTGTCGCCGCGCTGGGAGGACACCGACCCGGCCGACGGCGGCGGCCCCCACGTCCGGCTGTGGGCCAAGCTCGAGGACCGCAACCCCACCGGGTCCATCAAGGACCGTCCCGCGCTGCGGATGATCGAGCAGGCCGAGCGCGACGGGCGGATCGCCCCCGGCGCGACGCTGCTGGAACCGACGAGTGGCAACACCGGTATCTCGCTGGCGATGGCTGCCCTGTTGAAGGGCTACCGCCTGATCTGCGTGATGCCGGAGAACACGTCGATCGAGCGGCGTCAGCTGCTCGAGCTGTACGGCGCGAAGATCATCTACTCGCCCGCCGAGGGCGGGTCGAACACCGCCGTGGCGACGGCCAAGCAGCTCGCCGAGGAGCATCCCGACTGGGTGATGCTCTACCAGTACGGCAACCCGGCGAACGCCGCTGCGCACTACGAGACCACCGGGCCGGAGATCGTGGCCGACCTGCCGGAGATCACGCACTTCGTCGCGGGCCTCGGCACCACGGGAACGCTCATGGGGACCGGCCGCTACCTGCGCGAGCACGTGCCGGGCGTCGCGATCGTCGCGGCGGAGCCCCGCTACGGCGAGGGTGTCTACGCGCTGCGCAACCTCGACGAGGGTTTCGTCCCCGAGCTGTACGACCCGGAGGTGCTGACGACGCGCTACTCGGTGGGGTCGTTCGACGCGATCCGGCGGACCCGCGAGATCGTCGAGGTCGAGGGCATCTTCGCGGGCATCTCGACCGGCGCGATCCTGCACGCGGCGCTCGGGATGGCCGCCAAGGCGATGAAGGCCGGCGAGCGCGCCGACATCGTGTTCACGGTGTGCGACGCCGGGTGGAAGTACCTGTCGACCGGCGCCTACGCCGGTAGCCTGGACGACGCCGAGG
This sequence comes from Mycolicibacterium grossiae, assembly GCF_008329645.1. Lineage (NCBI taxonomy): Bacteria > Bacillati > Actinomycetota > Actinomycetes > Mycobacteriales > Mycobacteriaceae > Mycobacterium > Mycolicibacterium grossiae. Next base: position 5,205,139 of record NZ_CP043474.1, on the reverse strand, counting down.
ACGCGTTGGAGGGACAGCTGTGGGCATGACGGACCGACGCCGCGCCGTGGCGGCCCGGCGATGACGACGCCGGGGCAGCCGACCACCTCGGGCCCCCGCCGGCGGCCCGCGTGGATGGTCGGCGGCGTCACGATCGTCAGCTTCGTCGCGCTGCTCTACGTCATCGAGGTGTGGGACGGCCTGACCGGACACCGATTGGACGACAACGGCATTCGCCCTCTCGAGTCCGACGGCCTGTGGGGGATCCTGTTCTCCCCGCTGCTGCACTCCAACTGGCAGCACCTGATGGCCAACACCGGGCCCGCACTCGTCCTCGGCTTCCTGATGACCCTGGCGGGCATGGCCCGGTTCATCGTCGCGACCGCCGTCATCTGGATCGTCGGCGGGTTCGGCACCTGGCTCATCGGCAACGCCGGGGCGCCGCCCGGGGTGGAGACCAACCACATCGGGGCGTCCGGGCTGATCTTCGGCTGGCTGACGTTCCTCATCGTGTTCGGCTTCTTCACCCGCAAGGTGTGGGAGATCGTCGTCGGCGTCATCGTGCTCGTCGTGTACGGCAGCGTGCTGCTCGGCGTGCTGCCCGGCACCTTCGGCGTGTCCTGGCAGGGGCACCTGTGCGGTGCGGTCGCCGGTGTGCTCGCCGCCTACCTGCTGAGCGGGCCGGAACGGCGCGCGCGAGAGCGCCGCACCGCGGTCGCGGCGCCGCGGCCCGATTTGCTGACGTGAGGCGCGGGCCACACGTGACCGCCTCGTCGGCCGGCCTCGCGCGCCGCGTCGCGGCAGGTGAACCGTCACACGCACGCCGGGCGATGAAACTCGTCGCCCAAAGACGTGATGTTTTCGTCGCGGCACCTCGGGGCATGGCAAGCTAGCCTCGATTTTGCATCGAATTGATGCCGGGCCGTTCTGCCGCTGAATTGTGTTGCTGGATGGGGCTTTCTGCGTAGCGATGTGGAGGGGTATCCCGTGTCGCCGGGTGGGACGGGCTTTCCTGGGGCCTGGTCTTTCTGATTGGTGGGTCGGGTGGGCCTGGTGCTATCCGAAGGCGGTGCGGATGGCCTGCCAGGCGGTCGCGATCTGGGCGGCCCACCGCCAGGTGGCGTCGATGCGCAGCCGTTGTTGGCGGGCGCCGCGGGTGATGCGGGCCGCGACGTGCAGGACTCGGTAGCGGAAGGTGGTGATCTCGGCGCGGGCCAGCGGGGGTTGGTCACCGAAACCGATGAGGCGGGTCCAGGTGACCAGGTCGGCGGCGGCGAGCACGATTTCCAGCCATGCGGCGTTGGCCCAGAAGCTGTGGCATGGCAGGTTGCGTAGGCCGGTGGCTTTGAGTTCACGGATGCGGTCCTCGACGCGGGCGTGCTGGCGGTGGCGCAGTTCCAGACCGGCGACTTGGCCGGGTATGACACCGGGTGGTGTGTCGGTGATGAACGCGGTGACCCGCATGCCGTCGGCGTCGGTGAACCGCAGCTGCGCGCCGGGATGCGGTCTCTCTTTGCGCAGGATCAGCCGGGTGCCGGGCGGCCATGTCGAGAGGTTGACCAGGTCGGTGGCTTCGGCGACCCAGGCGCCGTCGCGGATGCCGCCGTCGGTGTCGATCGCCGGATACCAGCACTGGCCGATGTTGAGGGTGTCCACGGCGTCCTGCACCCGGGCATCGACGGGGTAGCCGAAGGAGAACCCCACCCCCTGCTCGCGGCAGGCATCGGCGAACCGGTGGGTGGCCCCGGCGGTGTCGCAGCGCACCAACACCTGTGGTCGGTCTGGATCATCGCCACGAGTGGGGTCGGGCCGCCACCGGGCGGGCAGGGATGCCAGTGCCTGCTCCAAGACGATGACGTGGTCACTGGCGGTGTTGGAGCCGGCGTTGCCGGTGCGCAGCATCCCGGCCAGGGCTTCCCCGCCGGCGATCTCCGGTCGGTCCAGGAACGCCAGCAGCGGATGGTGCCCGAACGTTTTCTTCCAGGTCGGTGTGGCGCCGGTCTTGTTGTCGGAGTGGTCGATCACCAGGGTGGCATCGATGTCGATATGCAGCCATCGTCTGACCGCGGGGGCAGCGCCTGCAGCCCACGCCGCCGTTCTGGCATGGGCGCGAGCCGCCCGCACCGCGGGTAGGTGCGCGGCGTCGATCCGCTCATCGATCAACCGCCACATCGTGGTCGTCGAGGCTTTCGCGCCGAACACGTGCTCACGGTCGCCGCACAACTGCCCGACACCGTCGATGCAATCGGCGCCGTCAGCAATCGCGGCCGCCAGATCAGCGAAAACCTCCCCGGGCGCGTACACCCACGGGCCGCGGTAGGTGTCGGCCAACGCGGCGGTGACCTGCGCCGATAACCCGGTCAGATCGGCAAGTTCACGTAGCAAGCCCATCCCGGCATGCGACACGACACCACGGCCGTCAGCCGACACTTTCACCCGCGATGCGGCCGCGATATTCTTCACCTGCGAAGTGCCTTCCCGTAGGAATACTTGAACCTTAGAGAAGTCCAATTATCCCTTGCAGGACAGGCACTTTCGCTTATCTACACACCACCACAAGCGAGAATCCGCGAAAAATCTGGGCTAGTGGGCGTGCGAATCACCGTGCTGGGGTGCTCCGGCAGTGTCACCGGGCCTGATTCGCCTGCCTCCGGTTATCTGCTGACCGCACCGGACACCCCACCGCTCGTCATCGACTTCGGCGGCGGCGTCCTCGGGGCGCTGCAGCGGCACGCCGACCCCGGGACCGTGAGCGTCCTGTTGTCGCACCTGCACGCCGATCACTGCCTCGACCTTCCCGGCCTGTTCGTGTGGCGGCGGTACCACCCGTCCCCGCCGAAGGGCCGCGCGTTGATGTACGGCCCCGAAGCCACCTGGGCGCGGCTCGGTGCGGCGTCCTCGCCCGAGGGACGCGAGATCGACGACTTCACCGACATCTTCGACGTGCACCAGTGGGTGGACGGCGAGTCGGTGCGCATCGGTGCCCTCGACGTGCTGCCTCGGCTGGTGTGCCACCCGACCGAGTCGTACGGCATGCGCTTCACCGATCCGTCCGGCGCGACGTTCGTCTACAGCGGCGACACCGGCTACTGCGACGCGCTCGTCGAACTGGCGCGCGGCGCCGACGTGTTCCTGTGCGAGGCGTCCTGGACCGACAGCCCGGACCGGCCCCCGAAGCTGCACCTGTCCGGTGCCGAGGCCGGCCGCGCCGCCGCGGCGGCCGGCGTGCGGGAGCTGCTGCTGACCCACATTCCGCCGTGGACGTCGCGCGAGGACGTCATCGGCGAGGCCAAGGCGGAGTTCGACGGTCCCGTGCACGCCGTGGTGTGCGACGAGTCCTTCGACGTCACGCATCCCTGAGGTTCGCCGTCGGATCCGACCGCTAGGGTTGGCGCGTGTCCAGACGAGAAGACGGCCGCCTCGACCACGAGCTGCGCCCGGTGACCATCACCCGGGGCTTCACCACGCATCCGGCGGGGTCGGTGCTGGTCGAGTTCGGCCAGACCCGGGTCATGTGCACCGCCAGCGTCACCGAGGGCGTGCCGCGCTGGCGCAAGGGTTCCGGCAAGGGCTGGCTGACCGCCGAGTACGCGATGCTGCCGGCCGCGACGCACGACCGCTCGGACCGCGAGTCGGTGAAGGGTCGCGTGGGCGGCCGCACGCAGGAGATCAGCCGGCTCATCGGCCGTTCGCTGCGCGCGTGCATCGACCTGGGGGCGCTCGGGGAGAACACCGTGGCCTTGGACTGTGACGTGCTGCAGGCCGACGGCGGGACGCGGACGGCGGCGATCACCGGGGCCTACGTCGCGCTGTCCGATGCCGTCACCTACCTGTCGGCCGCCAACAAGCTCTCCGATCCGCGGCCGCTGTCGTGCGCGATCGCCGCGGTGTCGGTCGGCGTCGTCGACGGCCGGGTGCGCGTCGACCTCCCGTACTCGGAGGACTCCCGCGCCGAGGTCGACATGAACGTCGTGGCCACCGACACCGGCACGCTCGTCGAGATCCAGGGCACCGGCGAGGGCGCCACCTTCCCGCGTACGACGCTGGACAAGATGCTCGACGCCGCGATGGCGGCGTGCGAGGAGTTGTTCACCATCCAGAACACCGCGCTCGCACTGCCGTACCCCGGCGTGCTGCCCGAGCCGATGGGCCCGCAGAAGAAGTCGTTCGGCAGCTGAGCCATGACCGACGTCCTGGTCGCGTCGCGCAACGCGAAGAAGCTCGCCGAACTGCACCGCGTGCTCCGCGCCGCGGGCGTCGACGGTCTGCGTCTGTTGTCCCTCGACGACGTACCGGCGTTCGACGAGGCCCCCGAGACCGGCGCGACGTTCGAGGAAAACGCACTCGCCAAGGCGCGCGACGCCTTCGCCGCGACGGGCCTCGCCTCGGTCGCCGACGATTCGGGGGTGGCGGTCGACGCGCTCAACGGGATGCCGGGCGTGCTGTCGGCCCGGTGGTCGGGCAGACACGGCGACGATGCCGCCAACACCGCACTGCTGCTCGGACAGTTGCGCGACGTGCCCGCCGAGCGTCGGGGCGCGGCGTTCGTCTCGGCGTGCGCGCTGGTGCACGCCGGTGGCGAGACGGTGGTGCGCGGCGAGTGGCGGGGGACGATCGCCGACGCCCCGCGCGGGGCGGGCGGCTTCGGCTACGACCCGGTGTTCGTGCCGGAGGGCTCGGACCGGTCCGCGGCCGAGCTGAGCCCGGAGGAGAAGGACGCGGCGTCGCACCGCGGTCGAGCCCTGACGCTGCTGGTCCCGGCGCTGCGCGCGCTGCTCTGACCGGCCGACGCCATTTCGCATAGTTCGGCTAACGATGTAGTGTTCGCGGCGTGCGTCGTGGTCTGCTGAGCTTCGGGTCCGCGGCCCACCCGTCGCTGCTGGTCGCGGTGCTCGCGGCGTCGGGCGTCAGCGTCTCGCTGATGCAGACGCTCATCATCCCGCTGGTGCCGGGTCTGCCGTCGCTGCTGTCGACCAGCCCGGCCAACGCGTCGTGGGCGGTCACGGCGACGCTGCTCACCGCGGCGGTGGCCACACCGGTGTTCGGGCGGCTCGGCGACATGTACGGGCCCAAACCGATCCTCGTCACCTGCTCGGTGATGCTCATCGTCGGCTCGCTGGTGGCGGCCAGCACCAGCTCGCTGCTGCCGCTGGTCGTCGGGCGCGCCCTGCAGGGCTTCGGCATTCCCATCATTCCGCTCGGCATCAGCGTGCTGCGCACCTGCGTCCCGGCCGAGCGCGTCGGTCCCGCCATGGGTTCGATGAGCGCCTCGCTCGGCGTCGGTGGCGCCCTCGGCCTGCCGCTGTCGGCGGTGATCGCGCAGCACTACGACTGGCACATGCTGTTCTGGTTCGCGACCGCCCTCGGTGTGCTCGCGCTGTTGATGTTCACCTTCCTGGTGCCGCACGTGCCGTCGCGTTCGTCGGACCGGCTCGACCCGCTCGGCGCGCTCCTGCTCGCCGCCGGACTGGTGACGCTGCTGCTCGGCATCTCCAAGGGTCAGGGCTGGGGGTGGACGAGCGGCCTGACGCTGGGCATGTTCGGCGCGGCGCTCGTCGTGTTCGCCGTCTTCGTGTGGTGGCAGCTGCGGGTGCCCTCGCCGACGGTCGACCTGCGCACGACGTTGACGCGTCCGGTGCTCGCCACCAACGTCGCGTCGGTCGCCGTCGCCTTCGGCATGTTCGGGCTCTCCCTCGTCGCGCCGCAGATCCTCGAGATGCCCACCGCCACCGGCTACGGACTCGGCCAGTCGCTGCTGTGGACGGGGCTCTGGATGGCTCCCGGCGGCCTCGCCATGATGGTGACCTCGCCACTGGCCGCGCGGGTCGCCGCAGTGCGGGGACCGCGCTTCACGCTGGTGGTCGGTGCGCTGATCATCGCCGCGTCCTACCTCGCCGGGCTGGTGCTGCTGGCCGCGCCGTGGCAGATCATGGTGCTCAACGTCCTGGTGTCCATCGGCGTCGGCTTCGCCTACGCGTCGATGCCGGCGCTCATCAACGCCGCGGTGCCGATCTCGGAGACCGCCGCCGCGAACGGGATCAATGCGCTGGCGCGTTCGTTGGGAACCTCGATCTCCAGCGCCGTGGTCGGCGCGATCCTGGCCGGGATGACGATGTCGTTCGCCGGCCGGGAGGTGCCCACGCTGGCCGGTTTCCGGACTGCGTTGCTGGTGACGGCCGCGGTCGCGGCGCTGGCCGCCGTGCTGGCGCTGCTCATCCCGGCGGCACGGGTCAGTGGTCGCGGCGCCCTGGACTACGGCGCTTTGCATTCCGATGACGCCGTGCCCGAACCCGAGCCGTGGGACGATCCGGCGCCGCACCTGGATTCGTCGCTCTCGCTGTTGGGCAGGCACTCGGCGGCGGCAGACGGCGGCGGGCCGCCACCCGGTGCGTCGCGCGCGGTGCTCGGACACATCGACGAGGCGGGATCGACGACGCTGACGGAACTGGCGGATGCGACGGGTCTGGACGTCCCGTCGGCGAGCCGGCACGTGGCGGAGCTGCTGCGCCACGGCCTCGCGTCGGGAACCGGCCGCGTCGAGCACGGGCGATCGCCGGTGTTCTACCTGACGCCGCGGGGGTGTGAGTTGCTCTACCGGCTGCGCGGGGCCGTACCGCGCGGGGAGCACGGCTGGGCGGCCGCCGACGTCGCATCGCTGTCCGAGTACGCCGACCGGCTGGCGTGGAGCATCGACGCCGACGAGCGGCGCGATGCGGCGGTGGTTACGCCAGGCCCAGGTCGGCCTTGATCTTGCGGCTTTGGAAGTGCTCGACGATGATGCCCGCGAGCGGGATCGTCCCGGCAAGCAGCACGCCGATGGTCTTGCCGATCGGCCAGCGCACCTTGACGGCGAGGTTCGCCGCGAACAACAGGTAGACGAAGTACACCCAGCCGTGCACGACGGCGATCCAGCTCAGCGAGTCGTCGCCGAAGCCGTACTTCAGCACCATCTCGTAGCAGAGCGCGATGAGCCACAGACCCGTCACCCAGGCGAGAACGCGGTAACCGGTCAGCGCCTTGAGGATCGTGTCCTTCGGCGGCGCGGGCACGGGGTCCGCGGCCTCCGGCCGGTCGGCGGGCGCTTCGGGGTCGGGCGAGGTCATCAGGAGGTCCTGTCGGTCGATCGGTCGGACGGATCGGGCTTATCGCCCCGGTCGGTGCGGGCCAGCTCGGCGAGGTAGGCGTTGTACGCGGTGAGTGCCGGATCGTCGTCGGCCGCCACGGGCGCCGGGCGCTCGGGCAGCAACCCGGCGGGGATCTCGGTGGGGCGGTCGGCCTCCGGGGCGGGCGGCGGGGCGTCCTCGTAGCGGACGAACTTGTAGTACGCGTAGAAGCAGAACACCGCGAACATCGGCCACTGCAGCGCGTACCCGAGGTTCTGGAAACTGCCCGACGTCGACTCGTAGCGGGTCCACTGCCACCAGGCGAGCCCCAGGCAGCCCGCCGCGCCGAGGCACACCAGCGCGATCAGCGCGGGTCTCCTACGGCGCGTAGTGGACATGGTCCAACGGTACCGCGCCTCGTGCCTCCGCCGAACGAGAGCGTCACGTCGCTGGCGCCGCCCGATCACGACGTGACGCTCCAGTTCGGCGCGGTGAGTGCGGGAGGACGGCGGGGTGGCGCGCTAGTATTCGGGGCGCGGCGGGCGTGGCGAAATGGCATACGCGCGGTCTTTAGGTGTCCGTGCTCGAAAGAGCGTGTGGGTTCGACTCCCACCGCCCGCACATCTCGACGTCGAGTGTGAACCTCCCGACGCGACACGCCGTGACGGCGTCGTGCGATTCACACTCGGCCGGCGGCCGACGGGCTCAGTCGTCGCCGGCGGCGACCAGGGAGCGCAGGACCACCTTCGGGTTGTCGCGCTGGAAGCCCTCGAGCCGCCACTTGGTGGCGAACAGCGCGAGCATCACGCCGTCGGTGCGGGTGAGGACCTCCGCGGACGGCTGCCGGTTGACGAAGTCGGCGTCCTCGGGGTCGACGATGCGCGCGACGGTGTACGGCAGCGGCTCGAGCGAGATCGGCGCGCTGAGTTCGGTTGCCATCCGGTGCGTCGCCACCTCGAACTGCATGGGCCCGACGGCCGCGAACACCGGCGCCTGGTCGCCGCGGCGGTCGGAGCGCAGCACCTGCACCACGCCCTCCTGCTCGAGCTGCTCGATGCCCCGGCGGAACTGCTTGTGCTTGCTCGGGTCGGTGCCGCGCGCCACCGAGAAGTGCTCGGGGGAGAAGCTCGGGATCGGCGGGTACACCACCGGCACGTCGCGGTACAGCGTGTCGCCGGGCCGCAGCGCGTTGGCGTTGGCCAGGCCGATGACGTCGCCGGGCCAGGCGTTGTCCAGCGTCGTCCGCTGCTGACCGAACACCGACTGCGCGTACTTGGTGACGAACGGCTTGCCGGTCGCCGCGTGGGTCAGCACGTCGCCGCGCTCGAAGGTGCCCGAGCAGACGCGGGCGTAGGCGATGCGGTCGCGGTGCGCCGAATCCATACCGGCCTGCACCTTGAACACGAACGCGCTGAACGGCTCCTCCGGGCTGCGGGCGTGGCCCTCGACGTCGACCTGGCCGTGCGGCGGCGGGGCGAGTTCGACGAGGACGTCGAGCAGCTGGTTGACGCCGAAGTTGAGCGCCGCCGAGGTGAACAGCATCGGCGACGACTCGCAGCGCAGGAACGTCTCGCGGTCGTAGTCGGCGCCGTCGGCCTCCAGCAGTTCGGACTCCTCGACCGCGCGGTCCCAGTCGTCGCCCGCCGAGACGCGCGCACCCTCGGGGTCGAAGTGCTCCTCGGGTGCCGCGGTCGCGCCGCCGGCGGTCCGGGTGAACTTGACGTAGGTGCCGGTGCGCCGGTCGAGCACGCCCTTGAAGTCGCCCGCCACGCCGACCGGCCAGGTGAGCGGCGTCGGCCGCAGACCAATCCGCTCGGTGATCTCGTCGACCAGCTCGAGCGGTTCGCGGCCCGGGCGGTCCCACTTGTTGATCACGGTGATGATGGGGATGCGCCGGTGCCGGCAGACCTGAAAGAGCTTCAGCGTCTGCGGCTCGAGACCCTTCGCGGCGTCGATGAGCATCACCGCGCAGTCGACGGCGGTGAGCACCCGGTAGGTGTCCTCGGAGAAGTCGGCGTGGCCGGGAGTGTCGAGCAGGTTGATGACGCAGTCCTGGCCGTGGGTCGAGTACGGGAACTGCAGGGCCGTGGACGTGATGGAGATGCCCCTGGCCTTCTCCATCTCCATCCAGTCCGACACCGTCGAGCGGCGGCCGGCCTTGCCGTGGATGGCGCCGGCTTCGGTGATGACGCGGGCGTGCAGCACCAGCGCCTCGGTGAGCGTGGACTTGCCCGCGTCCGGGTGACTGATGACGGCGAAGGTGCGGCGGCGGCGGGCCTCGGCGGAGATGCGGTCTGCGGCGGGCCCACGCACGGCCGACGGGGCCGGAGGGTTGTCGATCATGCTGACTCGATGATATTGGGGTCGGCCGCGAATCCGTAATCGTCGCCGGTGCGGGTCAGATCATGTCCCTGCGGGTCAGCCACCGCATGACCGGCCAACCGATGAAGACGGGCAGCCAGCACGTCAGGACGCGGTACAGCAGCACCGACGGCACGGCGATCGCGGCGGGCACCCCGAACGCCGCGAGGCCACCGATCAGGGCGGCCTCCACGGCGCCGACGCCGCCCGGCGTGGGCGCGGCCGACGCCAGCGTGCCGCCGATCATCGTCACGACGGTGACGGTGACGAACGAGGTGTCCCCGCCGAACGCCGCGACGCTGGCCCACAGCGCCAGCGCGGCGCCGAGAGTCGTTGCCGCACAACCGAGGACGATCACGGCCAGGCGTTTGGGCTCGCGGGCCAGGTCGACGAGGTCGTGCGCCACCTCGCCGAGCCGCGGCCGGACCGCGGTGGCGAGCCAGCGCCGCGCCTTCGGGATGAACAGGAACGTGCCCACCACCCCGAGGGCGGCGCCGCCGATCAGGTACAGCACGGTCGCCGACGGCACGAAGTGCTCCAGGTTGGCCGACGCGCCGGCGACCGCGGTGAAGAAGACGAGCAGGGCGACGTGCGTGATCACCTGGACCGACTGCTGCAGCGCGACCGCGGCGGTGGCGCGCAGCGCGCCGAGTCCGGACTTCTGCAGGAAGCGCGTGCTGAGCGCCAGCCCGCCGACGCCGGCGGGCGTGGTGGTGGCGGCGAAGGTGTTGGCCACCTGCATGATCGTCAGGTTGCCGAAGTGCACCTTCTCCGACGCACACGCCCACAGCGCCGCGGCCGCCCCGACGTAGGTCAGTGCGGAGACGGTGAGCCCGAGCAGCGCCCACCACCAGTTGGCGGTGCCGAGTTCGGCGAAGAACGCCGGCACGGTGGAGATGAACGGATAGGCGACGTACACCAGCGCCACCAGCAGGACCATCTGGATGAGCTGGTTGCGGCTGAAGCGGGTGATGGTCTCGGACTGGATCCGGTCGGCGCCGGTCTGCCGCTTCACCTCGTCGCGTGCGCTCGAGGTGACGGCCTTGAAGTCGTCGACCGAGCGTCGGAGCCGTTGCGGCATGGCCGTTCTCGACAGCCGCCGCGACGCCGTGAGGACGGTGCCGGCGTCGAACGCGTCGATCGCGGCCGCGACGGCGGGCTGGGCGCCGTGCAGCGCCGTCGTCGTCACCAGCAGCTGGGCCACGTCGGACTGCAGCTGCACGTCCGACGCGCCGTACTCGGCGTTGCCGAAGCCTCCGAACAGTGCGGTGCCGTCGGCGACGGTGATCTCGCGGGCGCGCAGGTCGCCGTGCGAGATCTGGTGAGAATGCAGGTCGCGCAACGACGTCCAGGCGGCGGACGCGTCGGCTGCCGCGTCGAGGGTGGCACCGCGCGCCTCGGTGTGCGCGTACAGCGTCCACCCGCGGTCGAGGGCCGCCACCGCCACGGTCGTGGTGTTCGACAGCCCGAGGTCGTCGACGGCGATGGCCATCAGCGCACGGTGCTCGACCGCGCGGCGCATCGAGGTCTGCAGCGGCGCGGTCTCGTCGTTGCGCAGTGTGAGGTAGCGCCACAGCTGCCGCATGGCGCCGCCGCTGCGCTGGTTCGGTCCATACAGTTCGACGACGGCGGGCTCGCCGCCTTCGCTGCATTTGGCGGCCAGCACCAGCGGTCCCGGGCCGGCGGGGCGGACGACCCGCAGGCCCGACGCGGTGCAGCCGCGCCGGGCCAGGGCGCGCACGGCGCCGATCAGCGGGACCTCCAGGGCCGGGGTGCCGACGACCAGCACGGTGAGCGCGCCGACGAACCAGCCGACCGACAGCCCGAGCAGCGAGCGGGCCGGCACGACGGCGCTGACGACGAGGTGGATGGGCACGAACGCCAGGAGCAGCGTCCACCACCACCGACGCCAGCGGGCGGGCACCCACGGCCCCGAGACGGTCAGGACGGCGGCCAGCATCGCGATCCAGCGGGGATCGTCGAGGAATTGCGACAGCGTGGTGTTGAGCCGTTCGAACAGGTCGAAGTGCCAGCGCGGTGCGGCGATGCCGTTGGCGGTGATCGACAGCGACAGGATGGCCAGTAGCCCGGCGGCCGCGTAGGCGCCGAGGAGCTTGTACTGCCGCGTCAGGATGAGCCCGATGAGGATGACGAACGGCAGGGCGAGGATCGCGATGCCGTACACGAGGTACACCAGGTTGGACTGGGTCGGCGTGAGCACCCCGACGATGTCGGAGATCGAGCGTTCCAGCGCCACCCAGTCGCGACGCGTGACCAGGGAGCTGGTGACGATCACGGCCAGGAACGCGGTCGCGAAGCCGAGCCGCAGGATGTCGTTGGTGCGGCGGTGCAGCGGCTGCAGCAGCCTGCCCGAGACGGTGATGTCCCGGCCGTCGACGCGCATCGCCTAGCGTCCCTGGCTTCGGATCACGGGCACCGCGCGCCTGCCGTCAGCCCGCGACCGCGGGACGCAGGAAGTCGCCGGTGACCGCGACGGCCGGTGCCGAGGTGTCCCCGCCGACCACCAGCGTCGCGAAGGCGATGTCACCGACGATGCCGGCGAACCAGCCGTGCGAGTGGGCGTTGTCGCCGAACTCCGCCGTGCCGGTCTTGCCGCCGAGTCCCGGGACGTCGCGCAGCGCGGTGGCGGTGCCGTCGGCCACGGTCTGGCTCATCATCGCCCGCAGCGCGTCGACGACGCCGGGCGGCAGCGGCGTGGCCGCGGTGTCGGCGGTGGTCTGCTGACCGACGACGAGCGACGGCGTGATCGTCGCGCCGTGGCCGAGGCTCGCCTCGGCCACCGCCAGGCCGAACGGGCTGACGGTCACGGTGCCCTGCCCGATGCCGTTCTCCACCTTGAGGGCGGGGCTGTCGGCGTTGGGCACCTTGCCGGTGATGGTGGTGAGCCCGGGGATGACGTAGTCGACGCCGATGCCGAAGCGCTTGGCCATGGCAGGCAGTGCGTCGGCGGGCAGCTGGTCGGACAACAGGGCCATCGTGGTGTTGCAGGACCGGGCGAACGCTGTGGTCAACGGGACGGTGCCGAGGTCGAACTCGTCGTCGTTGGGGATCGTGCGGTTCTCCACGGTGACCCGGCCGGGGCAGGGCTCGGGACTGTCCGGGGTGGCGATGCCGGCCTCGAGCGCCGCGGCCGTCGTGACGGTCTTGAACGTCGAGCCGGGCGGGTAGGCGCCCGAGAAGGCGATGGGTCCCTGCGCGTCGGCCGCGGCGTTCTGGGCCGCGGCGAGGATGCCGCCGGTGCTCGGGGAGATGGCCACCAGGACCGCGGGGCGGCGTTCGGTGGCGACCGCCCGCTGGGCCAGCAGTTGCAGCCGGCTGTCCAGGGTCGTGCGGACGGGTGGCGTGTCCTTCGGCGGCGTGGCGGCGAGTCGTTCGGTGGGCCGGCCGTCGCGGTCGATGAGCAGCACCGACCAGCCGGCGTCGGCGTCGATGGCCTTCTGCCAGAGGTCGGGCAGTCCGGCCATCGCCGGCGAGGACAGCTCGCGGTTCGCGGTGAGTAGTGCGCCCTGTTCGGCGACCTGAACGCCGGGGATGGCGGCCAGCTGGTCGCGCACCAGGTTCAGGTCGGCCTCGCGGAGCCGAACCACGGTCACCGTGGCGTCGGCGGTGCCGGCGAACTGGTCGGTGATGCTGGCGTCAGTGATGGTGGGGGCGAACTGCGCCAGCAGCGGCGCGAGCGCGGCCGCGGATGCTTGGTGGTCGCGCGCCAAGGTGACGACGCCGACCGTCTGCCACGTCAGCAGCGGGACGCCGTCGCGGTCGGTGACGGGGGTGAGGTACTGCTTGTCGTCGCTGTACTGGAACGTGACACCGGGCGCCAGGTCGGGGTGCAGGACGGTCGGCGCCCACGTGACGCGCCAGTCGTCACCGCGCTGCACGGCCGTCGCGGTCGCGTCGTAGCGCAGCGTCCGGTCCGGGCCGAAGGTCCAGGTGTAGTGCAGGGTCGCGCCCTCGTCGTCGTTGTCGGCGGCGGACGAGACGTCGACGGCGACGGTGGCGGCCGTGCCGAGCCCGTCGAACATGGCGGCGAGGACCGGCGTGGCGGCGGCCTGGTCGGTGGTGGCGGCCGCGGCCGCGGGGACGTCGCGGCGGGCGAGCGCGTCGGCGAAGGCGGCGAAGGCGTCGCGCGGCCCGCCGCCGGAGAACGCCGAACAGCCCGTCGACACCAGCAGCAGGACACACGTCGTCAGTGCCAGCACGCATCGTCGGTTCATGTCGGTACGAGGGTAACCACGATGCGGTGCGGTGACGTTGCGCCGCGCGGGGTCCACGAGGCGGGCCAGGTGGGGGAGCGCCGCTAGGCACGCCCCCATTCGACGACGAGTTCGTCGGCGTCTGTGTCGGCGGCGTCGGCGTCGGCGGTGGCAGGCGCGTGGGCGTCGCCGCCGCGGCGGCCTGCCACGACGAAGCCGACCAGCGCGAGAACGGCGGTCGACACCATGACGATCCCCGCGGGCACGGCCGTACCCGCGCCGGCGATGCTCACCAGGGGTGAGACCGCCGCGGCCACGCCGAACTGCAGCGCGCCCAGTACCGCCGAGGCCGTGCCGGCGGCCCGGGGTGCCGCGCCGAGTGCCAGCGCCGTGGTGTTGCCGAAGATGAGGCCCATGCTGCCGACGGTGACGAGCAGCGGCAGCGCCAGCCAGCCGGCCGGGACGTCGCTGAGCGCGAGCGTCAGCAGGACCACGGTGGACACCAGGATGGCGCCCATGCCCACGGCGGCGATGCGCCGGACGTCGTGGCGGGCCGTCAGCTTCGCGGAGGTGGCGCTCATGGCGAGCAGGGCGAGGGCGTTGACGCCGAACATCGCGCCGTACTGGCCTGCGGACAGTCCCATCATCGATTGGTAGATGAACGGCGACGCGGAGATGTAGGCCATCATCGTGGCGAAGGCGCCGCAGAACGCGATGGCGTGCCCGAAGTAGTCGCGACGGGTGAGGTCGCGCAGCGGCGAGCCGAGTTCGGCCTTGGTGGCGCGCAGCGCGGCACGGCGGTGCTCGGTGTGCGTCTCGCGCACGATGAGCAGGACCGACATCAGCATCAGCGTCGACAGGCCGAGGATCACCGCGAGCGCGCCGCGCCAGCCGATCGGCCCAACCAGCGCGCCGCCGGCGAGCGGCGCGACGACCGGTGCGACGCCGCCGACGATCATCATCAGGCTGAAGGCGCGCGCCGCGGCCTTGCCCGTCGCGAGGTCGGCGATGATGGCCCGCCCGATCACCATGCCGGCGGCACCGGCGACGCCCTGCGCGAACCGGGCGCCGACGAGGACCTCGACGCTGGGTGCGAAGACCGTGGCCGCGCTGGCCGCGACGCACACCGCGGCGCCGACGACGAGGGGGCGCATGCGGCCGAAGCGGTCCGACAGCGGTCCGAACACCAGCTGTCCCACGGCGAGGCCGAGGAGGAACGCGGTGAGCGTCAGCTGCACTGCGGTGGCGGAGGTGTGCAGGTCGGCAACCATCGCGGGGAAGGCGGGCAGGTAGAGGTCGGTGGCGAACGGTGCCACCGCCGAGAGCAGTGCCAGCGTGACCAGCAGGGCCGGCGTGATCGTCCGGCCGGCGTCGGTCGGCAGGGCGCGGGTGGAGGCCACGGGGCATCCCCTTCCAAATGGTTATCAAATGATACTTATCAGCTTACAACCATTCGGCGTAGGCTCGGAACCGTGCCCGCACGCGACGATCGTCACACCGAGTACGCCGACCTGGCCGACCTCATCCTCGCGCTCGCGCGCGCCATCACGGCCGACGCGCACACCGATCCCGCCGTCGTCGAGCTGACCGCCACGGAGGTCAACGTGATGCGCTTCGTCGACCGCAACCCCGGCACCTCGCCGAGCGCGGTGGCGGCTGCCACCGGCATGCAGCGCAGCAACCTCAGCCGCGCACTGCGCGACCTCGAGGCCAAGGGGATGATCGCCCGCACCGCCGACGAGCACGACGGCCGGCAGTCGCGGCTACATCCGACCGCCCGTGCCGGCGCGAATCTCGCTCGGCTGCGGGCGAAGTGGAGCCGGCTGCTCGGCGGCGCCGGTGCTGATCCCCGTCACCTCCGCGCAGCGCTCGAACTGCTCGCGCAACTCGAGGACGGCCTCGCTCCGGCTCCGGCAACGTCCTGACCGAAGCGCCGCGTCGCGCGGTCGGCCGCGCCCTAACGCACCGCGTCGGCGTAGCGGGCGGCTAGCGTACGGCGGTGCTCCGCGGGGGAGCCGAACAGCACCCGGTTGAGGGCGGCCCGCTTGAGCGAGAGGTGGATCCCGCTCTCCCAGGTGTAGCCGATGCCCCCGTGCAGCTGCATCGCCTTGCCTGCGACGTCGACGGCCATGGCCGTGGTGTAGGACTTCGCCATGGCCGCGGCCTCGCCGGCATCCGCACCGGCCGCCACCCCTGCTACGGCGTCGGCCACCAACCGGCGTGCGACGCGAATGCCGACGAGCATGTCGGCACACGCGTGCTTGACGGCCTGGAACGAACCGATCGGCCTGCCGAACTGGTGCCGGACCGAGGCGTAGTCGACGGTCCGGGCCAGCATCGCCTCCGCCACGCCGAGGCTGTCGCAGGCGACGGCCACGGCGGCGCGCTGGGCGCAGCGGTCGGCCACACCGGGCGCGGACCAGGCGTGCAGCACGGCCGCGCCGTCGGCGTCGACGCTCGCCAGGGAGCGCGTCGGATCGACCACGGCCATGCGCGACACCGCGGCACCGTCGGCCAGGAGCACGGCGTCGTCGGTGACGAGCAGCAGGACGTCGGCCCCGGGGGCGTCCGGCACGAACCGCGCGGTGCCGGTCGCCATGGTTGTTGCGGTGCTAGTTCCTGCGGTGCTGGTTCCTACGGTGCTGGTTCCTGCGGCGGACGTGCCTGCCACCCCGAAACCCGGTGCGACGCAGGCGGTGGCGCCATTGGCGATGCGCGCCAGCAGGTCGTCGCGGGTCGCGTCATCGGGCAGCCCGGTGAGCACGCCGACGGCCAGCGTCACCCCGAGCAGGCCGACCGGCGACGCCGCCCGGCCGCACTCCTCGAGCACCACCGCGGTCTCGGCGAACGTGGCGTCCGCGCCGCCGAGGTGGTCGGGGACCTCCAGGCCCGTCCAGCCCGCGTCCACCACCCGGGCCCAGTCGGCGTCGCCCGTGCCGAGGACGTCGCGTGCCACCGCGCGCAACTCGTCGTGCAGCTCCTCGAATCCGCTCACGACGGCACCGGATCCCGCGGCAGACCCAGTCCGCGTTCGGCGATGATCGTGCGCTGGATCTCGCTCGCGCCCCCGGGGATCGTCCACTCCCAGGACCCGACGAAGTCGAGCATCCACGCCCCGGATTCCCACCCGCTGGACATCGGCTTGGTCAGCACCGTCTGCGCCTCCAGTCCGCCGATCTCCGCGCCGAAGTCGGTGATCCGTTGTAGCAATTCGCTGTAGAACAACTTGACGATCGACGGATCGGCCGGGCCGACGTCGCCGCGGTCGTGCCCCTCCACGACCGCCCGGCACAGACCGCGCAGACCGGTGATCTCGGTCTCGAATTTCGCGAGCGTGTCGGCCACCGCGTGGTCGTCGAGCGGTCGGCTGCCGTCCGGCCGCGGTCGCCCACACTCTGCGACCAACCAGCGAAAGCCGGCGTGGCCCAGCCGTTCCGCCAGCTCCAGCATCGTCATGCCGCGCTCGGCGCCGAGCGTCGCCTGTGCCGCCTGCCATCCCGCGTTCTCCGGGCCGATGAGGTTGGCGGCGGGGATCACGACGTCGTTGAGGAAGATCTCGCAGAAGTGCGAGTCGCCAACGGCGTTGCGGATCGGCCGCACGTCGATGCCGGGCGTCGACATGTCCATCAGGAAGTACGAGATGCCCTTGCGTTTCGGCGCGTCGGGGTCGGTGCGGGCCAGCAGCAGGCACCAGTCCGCGTGCCGGCCGCCGCTCGCCCACAGCTTCTGCCCGTTGACGACGAACTCGTCGCCCTCGCGGCGTGCGGTCGTCCGGAGCGCCGCGAGGTCGGACCCGGCTTCCGGTTCGGAGAAGCCCTGCACCCAGATCTCGCCGTCGAGGATCGCCGGCAGGTGACGCCGGCGCTGCTCCTCGGTGCCGGCGATGAGCAAGGTCGAGGCGGCGTGGTGGATGCCGACGAACGCCAGCACCAGGCGGGGCGCGTCGGCTGCGGCCAACTCCTGGTACAGCACGATCTGCTGGGCCACCGGCATCCCGCCGCCCCACGCGGCGGGCCAGTGGGGCACCGCATAGCCCGCCGCGTGCAGGCGGGCGAACCAGTCCTTCTGGAAGGCGACGAACGTCGCGTCGTCGGCGCCGGTCTGGGTGTCCCGCCAATCGGACGGCACGTGGTCGGCGCACCACTGCCGCACCTCGGCGCGGAAGGCGTCGAGGTCGGTCACCGCGTCAGCTCCGGGTGGGTGCCGAACAGTCCGGTCAGGCCGTGCCGCCCGGTGCGCGTGGCGAGCAGCTCGCGCGTCGCGCTCAGTCCCAGCGGCAGGCGGCGCAGCGGCTGGCTGTACCGGGACAGCCAGGACAGCGTGGTCTCGTCGCAGAAACCGACCGCCCCGTGCAGCTGGTGGGTCACCCGGAAGACGACCTCGGCGGCCTCGAGGGCGGCCATCCGCAACGCCAGCGCGTCGTCGAGCGCCTCCGGTCGCCCGCTGCCGGCGCTCCACAGGGCGTACTTGGCGAGGACGTCGACGCCGGCGCGTTCCACCTCGGCATCGGTGAGCTGGAATTGCACGCCCTGAAACCCGGACAGCGGTTGGCCGAACTGCCGGCGCAACCGGACGTGCTCGACCGTCACGTCGAGCGCGCGGTCGAGCATGCCGAGCAGCGTCCAGCAGGGCACCAGTACCCCGCGCTGCGGCACAGCGCCGCCGCGGCCTCCAACGAGTCGGCGTCCGTTCGCGGCGTCAGCTCCCACGCGCCGAGATCGGTGAGCACGGCGCCCGCGACGGCCTCCCGTGACCGCGGATCAGCCTCGGCGGCCCGAACCAGCGCGTCGCCGCCGGCGGCGTCGAATGCGCGTCGCGCCTGCGCGCCGAACTCGAGAGCCTCGGGACTCAGGTCGATGTTCATCGCGGCGCCACCATGCTGCGCGCCAACAGGATGCGTTGCATCTCGATGCTCCCGGAGGACACCGTGGCGGCCTGCGAGTAGCGCCAGTGGTCGTTGACTTCGCGCAGGAATAGTGCGCTCGCCGGCGGGGCGTCGGCACCGATCTCGGCGGCGATCTCGACCAGCACCTCGGCGCTGACCTGATCGAGGTCGTCACCGCGATGCGGTAGGCCGCGGCGTCGGTGGGGGTCACCGTGCCGCCGGCCTGCAGTGCCACCACGCGGTAGGCCAGCAGGCGCGCCCGGCGGCACAGGGTCAGCGCGCGAACCCAGCGGCCGCGCAACTCCACGGAGAGGTCGTCCCACCGCTCGCCGAGCGCGTCGGGCGCCAGGTGCAGCAGCCGCTCGCACCGGGCGTACCGCGCGATGCCGACGCGCTCGAAGGCCAGCACGGCCTGCACGATGGACCAGCCGTCGTCGACGTCGCCGAGGACGTCGTCGGCCGTGACGCGGAGATCGTCGAAGAACACCTCGTTGAGGTGGTGCGGGCCCATCATGCAGCCGATGGGGCGCACCGTGATCGCCGGATCGTCCATGGGCACGAGGAATATCGTCAGCCCCTGCTGCTTGCGGGCCACGCCGCCGTCGCCGACCCGCGTGGTGCGGGCCAGCAGGAAGCACCACTGCGCCATCGTCGCGTAGGACGTCCAGATCTTCTGGCCGTTGATCCGCCAGCCGTCGCCGTCGGGTGTGGCGGTGGTGCGCAGCGACGCGAGGTCGGACCCGGCCTCCGGCTCGCTGAAGCCCTGACACCAGATGACCTCGCCGCGCGCGATCGGCGGCAGGTGGGTGCGCTGCTGGGCGGGTGTGCCGTGCCGCATGAGCGTGGGGCCGACCCAGTTGACGCCCATGTACTGCGCGCCACGCGGCTCGTGGTGCGCCCACATCTCCTCGCGCACCACCGTCTGCTCCCAGGGTGACGAACCGCGACCGCCGAACTCCTCGGGCCACGACATGCACAGCAGGCCGCGATCGGCGAGCAAGCGGCAGAACCCCTGGGCGGTCTCCAGATCAGCGGGGTCGGACGTGAACGCGCCGAGGAAGTCCTCGGGCAGGTGGTCGCGCACCAGGCCGCGCAGCTCCTCGCGCAGCGCCGTTGCCGCGCCACTCATTTGGAAGTCCACCCGGCGATCGTAGAGCAATCCTTATAAGGATTGCTAGTATTCGGTCGTGACCGGGCGGATCCCTCAGCAACGCATCGCGGAGACCGTGGCCGCCGAACTGCGCGAACGCATCCTCACCGGCGCCGAGGGCGAGCGGCTGCCCACGCAGGACCAGCTGGTGCGCGAGTTCGGCGTCAGCTACCCCTCGGTGCGGGAGGCGCTGCGGATCCTCGAGACCGAGGGGCTGGTGACGGTCCGCCGGGGCAGCGTCGGCGGTGCCGAAGTGCACCGCCCCGACCAGACCTCGGCGGCCTACCACCTCGGACTGGTGTTGCAGGGCGCCGGCGTGACGCTCGGCGATCTCGCCGAGGGCCTGCTGCATCTCGAGCCGCTGGCGGCCGCGGAGGTGGCTCGGCGGCCCGACCGCGCGACGGCGGTCGTCCCCGCGCTGACCGCCAACGTGGACGCCTCGGCGGAGGTCGTGGCCGACGGCGTGGCCTTCACCCGCGTCGCCCGCGAATTCCACGACCTCGTCGTGGCCTTCACCCCCAACGGCACCATCCGGTTCGTGGTGCGCAGCCTCGTCGCGCTGTGGTCGGCGCAGGAGCGCCAGTGGGCGGCCGCGGTCTCCCGGCGGGGTGAGTATCCGTCGCCCGCCGAGGCGCGCGGTGCCGTGCGCACCCACCGCCGTCTCGTCGACGACATCGCGGCGGGCCGTGCCGACGACGTCCACCGCATCACCCGTCGGCACCTCGCGGCGACGCAGGCGGTCCTGCTGTCGCGGTTCACCGGCGACGTCGTCGCCGCCGCTCGGGGACCGCGCGCCGCCAGTCGGTGACGCCCCTGACGCCGTGACAGCGCTGGGAGCGTCCTACTGGATGGCGGAGATCCGCGGCGGCAGCGCGATCGGCGTGGGGCTCACACCGCCGGTGCCGCGCTGCGCGGCGCGGGCCGCGCGCGCCGCAGCGTGCACCGACGCCACCACGCGGGGCATCGTGACGAGGTTGTACCAGTGCAACCACCGTGCGCACTCGTCGGCGTGCAGCCGGATCATCGTCTCGATTGCCTCGGGTACCTCGTGCGGCGCCGCGAAGACCGCCGCCACCGCCCCCTGCAGGTCGCCGTGCTCGTCGAGCAGGGGGACCGAGAGCAGTGCGCGGACGCCGGCGGCGAGGATCGCCGCGCGATCGGTCGCACCGTAGATCGGCGAGGTCGCGACGTCCGCGACCGCGGTCGCGGACCGCCGGGCCAGCGTGGTGCCGCTCGCGGTGCCGGTGTCGTCCAGATAGGCGAACAGGTCGAGGAAGTCGCGGTCGAAGCCGTGCTGATTCTCGATGATGAGGCCGCCGTGTACGGGGTCGCGCAGTTGGACGAGGCCGAAGTCGGCGCCGGCGGCCGCCGAGACGCCGGTCATCAGATCGGTGAGGATGCGCTTGCGGTTGGGCTGGGCGTCCGCGCCGTGAGTGGAGAACGTCAGGGCCGGCGCAGCAGGACGCGGGCGCCTGCCGTTGGCGGCCGGTTCGCGCTCGGAGAGGAATGCCGCCGCCACCGCGCGCAGCTTCACGTTGTGGGCCTGCGAGGCCTTCTGCAGAGCGCCGAAGCCGTCGTCGGGGTCGGTGAGGCCGTGCACCTGCTGCACGCGGGCGATCGCGGCGCGAATCGTCTTCCGGGACAACAGCCCGACACGCGGGATGGCGGGTGCGGCCACGCCCGTCGCGGTCGAGGAGTCATCCACCAACCGGCTCCGCCTTCGCTTCGAGGAACCCCGACGGGGTTCGTGGTGACCAAGGGAGCTGCGCTGTCGAACCTCGGTGCTAGTGCCGTCAACGTACCCCGCGCACGGTGCCCGCGCGCATGGATTCCACGAACCCCCGCCGGCGACGAGCGCGGGGGGAGAGACGTCAGTCGCTGGCGGGCAGCGGCTTGGCTTCCTTGACGTTCAGGGGGGTGGTGCCGACGCTGAGCGTTCCCTTGCCCGCCTTGGTCACGAGCACCTCGGCGCCCGAGTCGGTCACGTAGCGCTTGCCCATCAGGTTGCCCTCGGCCAGGCCCTCGTCGAGGGACAGCGCCGCGTCGACGTCGCTGCCGACGGGCACCATCGGTGCGCCGCCGGCGCGCAGGTCGTCGAGGTCGTCGGCGCTGCGCACCACGATCACCTGGGTGTCGCAGACCTGGCTCTGCAGTCGGGTGCCGTTCTTGATCATGCGGGCTCCTTGGTCGCGGTGGGGATGGTGCCGGAATTCAGCTCGCCGACGAGTTCGCGTCGCAGCACCTTGCCGGTCGCATTCGTCGGGAGTTCGTCGCGGAAGACGACGCGGTCGGGGGTGCGTGACCCGCGCAACTGCGCCCGCACGTGCGATCGCAGATCCTCGGGATCGGGTTCGGTGCCCGCGTCCGGCACGACGACGGCCACGATGATCTGTCCCCATTCGGGGTCGTCGGCGCCGACCACCGCACAGTCGCGCACGTGCGGGTGCTCGACGAGGACGTCCTCGATCTCGGCCGGGGCGATGTTCTCCCCGCCGCGGATGATGGTGTCGTCCGAACGGCCGCCGATGAACAGGTAGCCGTCGGCGTCGAGCAGCGCGACGTCCTTGGTGGGAAACCAGCCGTTCTCGTCGAGCACGGACCCGATGTCGGTGTAGCGCCCCGAGACCTGTTCGCCCCGCACGAACAGTTCGCCGGTCTCGTCCGGGCCCAGCACCGTGCCGTCCTCGGCGCGGATCTCGACCTCGACGCCGGGGACGGGCTGACCCACCGAGCCGAGCCGGCGGGCGGCGGCGGCGTCGGTCGCCGCGAGGGCGGCACGGTGGTCGTCGGGGGTGAGCACGGCGATGGTCGAGCTGGTCTCGGTGAGACCGTAGGCGTTGACGAACCCGACGTTCGGCAGCAGTGACAGCGCCTTGCGGACCAGGGGCAGCGGCACCTTGGAGCCGCCGTAGGCCAACGTCCGCAGCGACGGCAGCGCTATCGCGTCGGCGTCGAGCACCGTGACGATGCGGTCCAGCATGGTGGGCACCACCGTGGCGGAGGTGACGTTCTCGGTGCCCACCAGCCGCACCCACTCGGCGGCATCGAAGTGCGGGAGGTACACCATCTTTCGGCCGGCGTAGGGATTCGACAGGGCCGCACCCACGCCGGCGATGTGGTACGGCGGCACGCAGATCAGCGCCGCGTCACCGGGTTCGGCGGACGCGAACTCGACGGTGCCGGTCACGTAGCTGGTGAGGTTGTTGTGGGTGAGTTCGACGGCCTTGGGCTTCGACGTGGTGCCCGAGGTGAACAGCACGACCGCCACGGCATCGGGGTCGGCGAACTCGGTGACCGGCTCGGCCGTGCGCGCCGCGGCGAGGAACTCGTCGGCGCTCATCGAGCGGTAGCCGTCGCCGACGGCATCGCGGTACTCCTCGTCGACCACGACCAACGGTTCCGGCAGCCGGTCGAGCAGGGCCCGCAGGCCGTCGGTGGACAACCGGTAGTTGAGCGGTGTCACCGGCACGGCCGCGCGCGCCGCGGAGAACAGCAGCAGGGGAAGCAGTGCGCCGCCCAGGCCCACGTAGGCGACGTGCTGGGCGCCCGACGCCGCGATCACGCCGGCGCCGCCGTCGGCGAGCGCACTCAGTTCCTCGGTGCTGAGCCGGACGTCGCCGGACACCACCGCCGTCCGCTCGGGCTCGGCGGAGGACGCCATTTCCAGAAGCAGCGAGATACTCATGACTGGTCCAGGAAGATATCCCACATCGGCTGATCGCCACCCCCGTAACGGGACAGGTCGGTCACCCCGGATGCGCTGAGCACGTCGGCATCGATGAAGCACTGACCGTTCACCTCGCCGGCGGGCCGGGTCAGGATCGTCGCCGCCGCATCGGCCATGATGTCCGCGCTGCGCGACCGCCGGACGAGTTCGTCGCCGTCGGCGAGGTTGGTCACCGCCGACGTCGCGATGTAGGTCTGCGGCCACAGACAGCTGAAACCGATTCCGGCGTCGGCGTACTCGCTCGCCCAGCCCAGGCTGAGCAGTGTCATGCCGTACTTCGACAGCGTGTAGGACGGGTGGGCGCCGAGCCAGTACGGGTTCAGGTTCAGCGGCGGCGCCAGGGTCATTACCTGTGCGTTGGTCCCCCCGCGCAGGTGGGGTAGCGCGGCCTTGGTCAGCAGGAACGTGCCGCGGACGTTGATGTCCATCATCAGGTCGAACTTCTTGGCCGACAGTCGTTCGGTGGGCTCGGTGGCGATCGCGCTGGCGTTGTTGACGACGACGTCGATGCCGCCGAAGCGATCGACCGCCGCCTCGACCGCGCGCGCCACGTCCTCCTCCTTGCGCACGTCGCCGACCACCGCGAGGCCCTTGCCGCCGGCGGCCTCCACCTCCTCGACCGCCGTGTGGACGGTGCCGGGCAGCTTGGGGTGCGGCTCGCTCGTCTTGGCCAACAGGACGACGTTGGCGCCGAGCCGCGCGGCACCCAGCGCGATCGCCAGCCCGATGCCGCGGCTCCCGCCGCTCACCACCAGGGTCCGATCGGCCAATGGCTGCTGTGTCATGGGCGATCCCGCTCCGCTCCTCGCCGTGGTCGGTGCTCCGATGGTAGCCGACCGACAGTCACGTTCTCATTTTTTGCAAGTGTCATGCTCGCACACGGCGCGGGCGCACTAGTGAGGGGGAATGGACCGTACGCCGACCCGGGTTGCGACGGCGCACGTCACGCGGTCGATCGCCAATCCTTCCGTGTAGCGGTATTGGCATTCTCATTTTCTGCAAGTACGTTATCAACCGATGAGTGACGTCGTTGAGACTCCATCGGGCATCCCGCTGGAGCCGGTCTACGGACCGTCCGACCGCGAGAGCGAGCCGTCCGCGCCGGGCGAGTATCCCTTCACGCGCGGGAACTTCGCGTCCGGCTACCGCGGCAAGACCTGGACCTTCCGGCAGTACTCGGGGTTCGGCACCGCCGAGGAGAGCAACCGCCGCTACCGGTACCTGCTCGACCAGGGTGGCACCGGCCTGTCGGTCGCCCTGGACCTCCCCACGCAGTGCGGCTACGACTCCGACGACGAGGAGTACGGCGAGGAGGTCGGCCGGGTCGGCGTGGCGGTCGACACCCTGGCCGACGCGGAGGTCCTCTTCGACGGCATCCCGCTGGACGCCATCAGCACCAGCTTCACCATTAACGGCACCGCCGCGATCCTGCTGGCGTTCTACGTCGCCGCCGCCGAGAAGAAGGGCGTGCCGCGCGAGAAGCTCACCGGCACCATCCAGAACGACATCCTCAAGGAGTACGCGTCGCGCGGCACGTGGATCTGGCCGCCGGAGCCGTCGCTGCGGCTGATCGCCGACACCATCGAGTTCTGCGCGGCGGAGGTGCCCCGCTTCAACGCGATCTCCGTGGCGGGCGCACACTTCCGCGACGCCGGCGCCAATGCCGTGCAGGAGATGGCGTTCACCCTCGCCGACGGGGTCACCTACTGCGACACCGTGGTCGAACGCGGCCGGATGACCATCGACCGGTTCGCGCCGCAGATCTCGTTCTTCTTCTACACCCACGGCGACTTCTTCGAGGAGATCGCGAAGTACCGTGCGGGACGGCGTCGTTGGGCGACCATCGTCCGGGAGCGGTACGGCGCGACGACCGACAAGGCGTCCATGTTCCGGTTCGGCTGCGTCTCCGGT
Source organism: Mycolicibacterium grossiae (assembly GCF_008329645.1). Taxonomy (NCBI): domain Bacteria; kingdom Bacillati; phylum Actinomycetota; class Actinomycetes; order Mycobacteriales; family Mycobacteriaceae; genus Mycobacterium; species Mycolicibacterium grossiae. Next base: position 5,179,809 of record NZ_CP043474.1, on the reverse strand, counting down.
GGGGCGTCGCTCTATGCGCCGCAAGCGCAGAACAATCTGGTCCGGGTGGCGTACGAGGCGCTGGCGTCGGTGCTCGGCGGCGTGCAATCGATGTTCACCGCGGCGTGGGACGAGCCCTTCGCGCTGCCCAGCGAGGAGTCCGCGACGCTCGCCCTGCGCACCCAGCAGATCCTGGCGTACGAGACCGGTGTGACGAAGGTGGCCGACCCGCTGGGTGGTTCGTACTTCGTCGAGGCGCTGACCGACGCCACCGAGGCGAAGATCGTGGAGATCATGAGCGACCTGGAAGCTCATGGCGGCATGGTCCGCTGCATCGAGGACGGGTACCTGCAGGGCTTGATCGCCGACGAGGCGTACAAGATCCACCAGGAGGTGGAGTCCGGCGCCCGACCGGTGGTGGGCGTCAACAGGTTCGTCGTCGACGAGCCCGCGCCGGAGATCGCGACCTACGAACTCGACGCCGAGGGGCGCGATCTGCAACTCAAGCGGCTCGCGAAGGTGAAGGCCGAGCGCGACGGCGTCGCGGTCACACGGACGCTGGCCGCGTTGGCCCGCGGCGCGGAAGGGGACGACAACCTGATGCACCGACTCATCGACTGCGCGAACGCCTACTGCACGGTGGGCGAGATGGTCTCGACGCTCAAGTCCGTGTGGGGCGAATTCCAGCAGCCGGTGGTGTTCTAGCCATGGCGCAACCCGCTTCCACCCACGCCCACCCGGCCCGCGTCCTCGTCGCGAAACCCGGTCTGGACGGTCACGACCGGGGCGCGAAGATCGTCGCACGCACGTTGCGCGACGCGGGCTTCGAGGTCATCTACACCGGCATCCGGCAGCGCATCGAGGACATCGTGTCGATCGCGCTGCAGGAGGACGTGGCGCTCGTCGGGCTCTCGATCCTCTCGGGTGCGCACGTGGCGTTGACGACCCGCACCGTCGATGCCCTGCGCGCCGCCGACGCCGGTGACATCGCCGTCGTGGTGGGCGGCACGATCCCCGAGTCCGACGTGCCCAAGCTGCTCGACGCCGGTGCGGCCGCGGTGTTCCCGACCGGCACGCCCCTGGACATGCTCGTCCGCGACGTGCGCGCGCTGACCGAGAAGGTGGAGCACTGACGATGCGCATCAGCGAGCCCGGCAGGGGCAGGCAGCACGGGGGTCGGCGATGAGACTGGGCGTGATGATCGGGGCCGAGCGCGGCGACATGACGCGCAAGGTCACCAAGTTGGTGGCCGACATCGAGTGGGCCGAGTCCGCTGGTCTGGACACCGCGTGGATGCCACAGGTGCCCGATGACTTCGACTGCCTCACCATGGTGGCGTTGATGGCCGCACACACCTCCCGCATCGAACTCGGTACGGCCGTCGTCCCGCTGCAGGCGCAGCACCCCATCGCTCTGGCACGGCAGGCACTCTCGGTGCACGCGATGGCCGCGGGGCGGCTGGCGTTGGGCGTCGGACCGTCGCACCACTGGATCGTGCGGGACATGCTCGGCCTGCCCTATGACAAGCCCGCGGCCTACACCCGCGACTACCTCGAGGTGCTCGCCGCCGCGCTGACGGGCCCGGGTGACGTCGACGTGGAGAACGACGCGTTCACCGTGCACAACCCGACCGTGCTGGGCGCCGAGAAGCCGCTGCCGGTCCTGGTCGCCGCGCTGGGGCCGGTCATGCTGCAGATCGCCGGTGCGCACGCCGACGGCACCGTGCTGTGGATGGCCGACGAGAAGGCCATCGGCGAGCACATCGCGCCGAAGATCACCAGGGCGGCCGCCGAGGCGGGCCGGCCCGCGCCGCGCATCGTGGCGGGGATCCCGGTGTGCCTGTGCGCGAACTCGGAGATCAACGCCGCCAAGGAGCGCGCGAACCGCATTTTGGCCGAGGCGGAGACGTCGCCCAACTACCAGCGGCTGCTCGACCGCGGGGAGGCGCGCAACGTCGGCGACCTGTGCGCCGCCGGCGACGAGGACGCCATCCTGGCCCGCTTCCAGCAGTTCGCCGACGCCGGGGTGACCGATCTGTCCGTGCGACTGCTGCCCATCGGCGACACCCGCGACGAGCTGGTGGCGTCGAAGTACCGGACGCGCGAGGTGATCGCGGAACTCGCCAAGCGGGTGCGATGAGCGCTTGCGCGAAGAGCAGAGTGACCCGATGAGCGCCTGCGCGAAGAGCGGAGTGACCCGATGAGCGCTTGCGCGAAGAGCAGAGTGACCCGATGAGCGGGCCGCTGGCCGGGATCCGCATCCTCGAGGTCGGCGTGATGCTGGCCGGTCCGTACGCGACGATGATGCTGGCCGATCTCGGCGCCGAGGTGATCAAGGTGGAGCCGCCGGGCGGCGAGATCTCCCGCCAGGTCGGAGACAGCTATTTCGCGAGCCTGAACCGCAACAAGCGCAGCGTCTGCCTGGACCTCGCGTCGGAGGAGGGACAGCGGCGACTCTCCGACCTGGCGGCGGACGCGCACGCGCTGCTGGTCAACATGAAGCCGTCGGTGATCCGCCGGCTGGGGCTGACGTACGAGGCGCTCTCCCGTGTCAATCCGCGCCTGGTGTGCGTCGCGCTCACCGGATACGGGCTCGACGGCGGCGACGACCCCGCGTTCGACTACGTCGTGCAGGCGGCGACCGGGGTGGCGGCGATGACGGGGGACCCGGACGGGCCGCCGACGCTGCCGGGCTATTCGTCGGCCGACAACTCGACGGGGCTGACCGCGGCGCTCGGTCTGCTCGCGCAGATCGTGTCCGGCCGCGGCGGGCAGGTCGACGTGTCGCTGCGCGACGTGATGCTCTCGCAGCTCAACTACCGGGCGTCGGCGTACCTGAACGACGGGGTGGCTCCGCGCCGGCACCCGTACGGTGCGCACTCGTACTACGTTCCGGCGCAACTGTTTCCGACCGGGGACGGTTACCTCGCGCTGTTCATCACCCATGACGGGTTCTGGCGATCGTTCTGCGCCGAGGCCGGCATCGGCGGTTTCGCGACGATGGCCGAGCGCTCGGCGCGGCGCGACGAGGTGCTCCCGCTGGTGACCGCGGTGCTCGCCACGGACACGGCGCTGGGTTGGGAGCAGCGGCTGCGGCCACTCGGCATCCCGGCCGCCGCGGTGCGGTCGTTGCCGGAGGCGCTGGAGGCGACGCCCGAGGCGATCGTCACGGCCGGCGAGCACCGTCTGGTTGCCGGCTCGGTGAAGATCGCGGGCTTCACCCCGGAGTACCGGCCCGCCCCCGCACTGGACGAGTACTCGGCGCGGTGTCAGTCGTCGTAGCTGACGTGGACGTTCGGCGTGTCCGGAACGGCCTGGCAGGTCAACACGTAGCCGTCGGCGACCTCGTCCTCGTCGAGCGCGTCGTTGACCTCCATGGTGGCCTCGCCGTCGATCAGCTTGGCCATGCAGGTGCCGCAGTTGCCCGCCTCGCAGGAGAACGGGGGCCCCATGCCTGCCCGCCGGGCGGCTTCGAGCAGCGTCTCGCCGGGGACCATCTTCACCGTGGCGGTCTTGCGGTCGAGGAGGATCGTGACCTCGCCGGCGTCGCCGCTGGGGGCAGGGTCCGCACTCATCGCATCCACTCCTGACGTCGAAGTTCGGTATCTATGAGAATACCATTCTCAAATATTGATAGGATGTTCTCAACGGGCATCGTACGGGGTTGGACCAGCATCGGAGGGCACGGCATGACTGAACCTCCCGTCCTGGCCTTCGGTGAGAAGCAGTACACCAGAGCCGAACTCGATGCGCTCACCAGTGGCATGGCGACCGTACTCGAGGAGCGCGGCGTCCGGCGCGGGGACCGGGTCGCGCTGATGTCGTCCAATCGTCCGGAATTCGTGGTGGCCGTCCGGGCGGTGTGGCTGCTCGGGGCGTCGGTCGTGCTGCTCAGCACCGCCTGGAGGCGCGCCGAGGTCGACCACGCCCTGGCCCTCACCGGACCGTCGCACGCCGTCGGCGACCATCCCGTGCTGGCCGAGGCGATGCCCATGCTGGACCTCGACCAACCCGTCACCCCGGGCCGGCGCACCTTCGATCGTCCCGACCCCGCCTCCGACGCCCTGTTCGTGTTCAGCTCGGGCACGACGGGGCTGCCCAAGGCCGTCCGGCACACGCACGGCGGGTTCGCCGCCGCGATCGCGCACTGGCGCGCCGCTCTCGGCCTGACGTCGTCGGACCGGATGCAGATCATGACGCCGCCCTCGCACATTCTGGGGCTGCTCAACATCGCGACCGCGTGGGATGCCGACTCGTGGATCCGGCTGCACCCCCGGTTCGACATCGACACGATGCTGCGCCACATCGAGTCCGACCGCATCACGATCGAGATGGCCGTGGCCCCGATCGCGCTCGCGCTCGCGGCGTATCCGCGTCTGGAGGACTACGACCTGTCGTCGCTGCGCTACGTGATGTGGTGCGCGACGCCGGTGACCGAGAGCGTCGCCACCACGGTCACCGAGCGGTCCGGCCTGACCTGGGTGACCGCGTACGGCGCGAGCGAACTGCCCGTCATCTCCTGCAACGAACTCACCGGCGGCCGCCTCGACACCGTCGGCCGGGTCGTGCCGGGTGTCTCGGTGCGCATCGTCGACCTCGAGACCGGCGAGCCGCTCGTTGCCGGCGAGGACGGCGAGATCCAGCTGCGGTCGCCGTCGGTGATGGCGGGCTACCTCCCGGAGGACGACACGGCACGGGCCTTCGCCGACGGGTGGTACCGCACCGGGGACGTCGGCCACGTCGACGCCGACGGCCTGCTGTCCATCACCGACCGCGCCAAGGAGATGGTCAAGGTCCGCGGCTTCCAGGTCGCGCCGGCCGAGATCGAGGCCGTGCTGCACGGCCACCCCGCCGTCGCGGACTGCGCCGTCTTCGGCGTGCCCGACGCCCGCGACGGCGAGGCCATCGTCGCCGCGGTCCGCCGGTGCGGCGAGGTCACGGCCGAGACGCTGACGACGCTGGTCGCCGAACGGCTCGCGTCCTACAAGCGCCTGGCGACCGTCGTCTTCGTCGAGGAGATCCCGCGATTGCCGTCGGGAAAGGTGCTGCGCCGCAAATTGAGAGAGCGCGTGATGACCGATTGCGCGGAGAACGAGAGGGTGCGATGGACGTCCGTCTGACCGCCGAACAACGGCAACTGCGCGACGCGGCCGCCGAACTGGCCGACGACCTGGGGCCCGGGTCGGTCGCCGACCTCGACGACGAGGGCAGGATCGCCCGACTGGAGAAGAACGTCGCCGCCACCGGCTGGCGGACGCTGCGCTCCGACGAGGCGTCCGGGGTCGAAGTGGCCCTGGTCGCCGAGGAGTTCGCCCGCGGCCTCGTCGACGTGCCGTTCCTCGGTCCGGTCCTCGCCGACGACCTGGCGCGCCGGCTCGGCCGCGCGGTCGCGGCGCCCGACGCGCCGCCGGCGGGCATCGACCTGACGCACGCTCTGACCGGCGTCGTCACCTCACCCGCCGAACTCGCCGACCTCTCCGACGAGGACGCCGGCCGCTGGCACGCACTCGCGCTGGCGGCGACGACCGCCGACATCGTCGGGGCGGCGCGGGGTGCGCAGCGGCTGGCCACCGAGTACGCGGCCGTCCGCGAGCAGTACGGCGCCACGATCGGCTCGTATCAGGCCGTTCGGCACCTCCTCGCGGAGAGCCAGGCCCTCATCGAGGGGTCGATCAGCGTGCTGCGGCACGCCGCGTGGGCCGTCGACGAACTCTCCGTCGCCGAGGCCGTGGAAGCCTGCCGGGTCGCCAAGGTCTACAGCGCGCGCTCGGCGCTCACGGTGTGCGAGACGTCGATCCAGGTGCACGGCGGCATCGGCAATACCTGGGAGTGCCTGGCCCACGTCTACCTGCGCAGGGTGCTGGCTGCCACCGAGGCATGGCCGGTCGCGTTGAAGGAGTTGACCATTGGACTTTCGTGACGCCCCCGACGAGGCCGAGTTCCGCGAGCGGCTGCGCGGCTGGCTCGTCGAGCAGAAGGGCCGGTTCCCCACGTCCGGCGACGCGTACTGGGCCCAGGCCGGCGCGTGGCACCAGGCGCTGTACGCGGCCGGGTTCTTCGGTACGTCGTGGCCGGCGCGCTACGGCGGCCAAGACCTCCCGCCGGTGTACGACGTCATCGTCGACGAGGAGATCGCCAAGGCGGGCGCACCCGCGCGCCCGAGTCTCGGCTACCTCGTCGTCGGCCTCAGCCACCACGGCAGCGAGGAACTGCGGCAACGGTTCCTGCCCGGCATGATCAACGGCACCGAACGCTGGTGCCAGGGGTTCAGCGAGCCGGGCGCAGGGTCGGATCTGGCCTCGCTCACCACCACCGCCGTGCCGTGTGCAGACGATCCGGACACCTACGTGCTCAACGGGCACAAGGTGTGGACGAGTTACTCCGACGTCGCCGACTGGTGTCTGCTGCTCGCGCGCACCGACAGGGACGTGCCGAAGCACAAGGGGCTCTCGGCGTTCATCGTGCCGATGCACCAGGAGGGCATCGAGCAGCGGCCGCTGAAGATGATCAGCGGCGTCACCAAGGAATTCGGGCAGGTGCTGTTCGACGGTGCCCGGGTGTCGGCGGAGAACATGGTCGGCGCGCCGGGGGACGGCTGGAAGCTCGCGATGACCGTCGTCAGCCACGAACGCGAACCGTCGACGCTGGGCTTCTCCGCGCGGTACGGAAAACTGGTGCGCCAGTTGGCCGCATCCGTCGATGGTGAGGCACCCGACGAGCTGTCCTGGGCGTGGGTGCAGACCGAGATGCTGCGGCTGCACGTGCGCCGGCGACTGTCCGAGCAGCTCGACGGCATCACCCACGGCCCGGACGGGTCGTTGGACAAGCTGCTGATGACGTGGACCGAACAGTCGGTGGGCCACGCGACGCTCGCCACCGTCGGCACCGCCGACGAGGAACTGTTCGGCGCCTACCTGTACAGCCGGTCGCAGAGCGTCATGGGCGGCACGTCGCAGATCCAGAAGAACATCATCGCGCAACGCATCCTCGGCCTCGGGGCCGGCTCGTGAGCACGTGCGCGCAGGAAGGGGAGTAGCCGATGTACGACATGCCCGACGAGATCGACGTCCGTGCCGACGGCGCGCTGCGGATCATCACGCTCAACCGGCCGGACGCCCTCAACGCGGTCAACGACAACCTGCACGTCGGCCTCGCGCGCATCTGGGAGGCGATGAACGAGGACGCCGGTGCCCGCGCCGCGGTGATCACCGGTGCGGGACGGGCCTTCTCGGCCGGTGGTGACTTCACCTACCTCGACGAGCTGCGCCGCGACGAGGCGCTGCGGCAGAAGACCATCAAGCACGGCCGCGACCTCGTCATCGGCATGGTGCGCTGCCGCATCCCGGTGATCGCCGCGGTCAACGGGCCCGCCGTCGGCCTGGGCTGCAGCCTCGCCGCGTTGTCCGACGTCGTCTACATGGCCGAGACCGCGCACTTCGCCGATCCGCACGTGCAGATCGGTCTGGTGGCCGCCGACGGCGGTCCGCTGGTGTGGGGTTCGCAGATCAGCCTGCTGCAGGCCAAGGAGTTCGCGCTCACCGGCGTGCGCATCAAGGCGCCGCGAGCGGTCGAGCTGGGGCTGGCCAACCACGTGGTGGCCGACCCCGTCGCCGAGGCGATCGCCTGCGCCAAGAAGCTGCTCGACCTGCCCCAGCAGGCGGTCGAGGCCACCAAGCGGCTGATGAACATTCAGCTGGAGAAGTCGGTGATGGCGTCGCTCGACTACGCCAACCTCGCCGAGTACGTCTCGTTCGGGACCGGCGACTTCAACCGCATCGTCGACGGCCTGATCGCCAAGTCCTGACACCGGGTCCGGCGAACTAGCCGAGGTCCTCCGAGCGCTGCACGGTGCCGGTGATGCCGGAGGCGTCCTGGGTCGCGAGCAGTACCGCTGCGCGACCCATGGCCTTGGGTGGCTCCACCATCTCGGGCGGGACCTCCAGACCCGCACCGCCGGCGCGCCACCCCTCGGTGAGCACGACCCGCGACGGGCTGAGGCAGTTGACCGCCACGTTGTCGGCGCGCAGGTCGTGCGCCAAGCCGAGGTACAGCCGCTCGGCGGCGGCCTTGGCCACCCAGTAGGCGTTGGCGCCGGCCATGGCCACGCCCGTCGTGGTGATCGCCAGCAGCGACCCGCCACCGCGGGCGCGCACGTGCGGAATCACCGCCCGGGTCACCAGGAAGACGCCGGTCAGGTTGACGTCGAGGCACCGCTGCCATCGCCGCAGCGGCGTGGTCTCGATGGGGTCGAGTCCCAGCACGCCGGCGTTGGCGACGAGGACGTCGATGCCGCCGAACTCGGCGACGGTGTCGGCGACCGCCCGCTCGACGGACGCCTCGTCGGTGACGTCGCAGGTCACGGGCAGGGCGCGGCCGCCGGCACGGACGATCTCGTCGGCAACCGATCCGATGGTGCCGGGGAGCCGGCCCTCGACCTCGGAGCGGGCCGCAACGGCGACAGCCGCCCCGGCCGCGGCGAGGTGGCGTGCGATCGTCGCCCCGATGCCGCGGCTGGCGCCGGCGACGAACGCCGTCTTGCCGTGAAGTACCTGCGGCACGGTCACTTCGGGGGGAAGCGCAGCGCTCCGTCGAGGCGGATGATCTCGCCGTTGAGGTAGTCGTTCTCGATGATGCTCTGCGCCAGCTGCGCGTACTCCGTCGAGCGGCCCATCCGCTTGGGGAAGGGCACCTGCGGGCCCCAGTACTGCTCGAGCTGGTCGGCGGCCTTGCCGTAGGCGGGGGTGTTCACCGTCCCGGGCGCGATGGTGACGACGCGAATCCCCAACGGGGACAGATCGCGTGCGGCCACCAGCGTCATGCCCAGGACGCCGCCCTTGGCCGCCGAGTACGGCAGCTGCCCGATCTGGCCCTCGTAGCCGGCGATCGAGGCGGTGTTGACGATCACGCCGCGCGCACCCTCGTCGAGCGGTTCACTCGTGGCGATGGCCGCCGCCGACAGCCGCATGACGTTGAAGACCGCGGTCAGGTAGAACTCGATGGTCTTCTTGAAGCCGTCGAGGTCGAGCGGCGAGCCGTCCTTGCCGATCAGTCGTCCGCCGCTGGCGGGACCGCCGTGGGTGTCGACCGAGATGCGCAGGGGCGCCAGCGACTGCGCCTCGGCGATCGCGGCGTTGACCGACTCCTCGGACGTCGCGTCGGTGTGCACGTAGCGGATGCCCAGCTCGGACTCCAGTTCGGCACCCTTGTCGTCGGCGACGTCGGCGACGACGACCTTGGCGCCGGCGGCGTGCAGGCGACGCACCGTGGCCTCGCCGAGTCCGCCGGTCCCGCCGACGACGATGGCAGAGCTGCCCGCGATCTGCATCTGGATCCCTTCGATGCGACTAGTACTCTCGGATCGGGAGAATAGCATTCTCATTCGGATCGCAGGAGGTCTCGACGATGCAGCCCGACGCGCCCGGCGCACGACACTAGGGTGAGCCGCACGATGACGATCGAGGAACTGCTCGCTGGTGCGCGCAGCGGATCCGCGCGGGCCGTGGGGCGCCTGTTGAGCCTCGTCGAATCCGATCGCCGCGCCGAGGTGCTCGCCGCCGTCGGGTCGGAGTCCATCCGCGTCGTCGGGATCACCGGCCCGCCGGGCGCCGGCAAGTCCACCACCATCGGCGTCCTCGTCGCCGCATACCGGCGACGCGGGTACAAGGTCGCCGTACTGGCGGTCGACCCGTCCTCGCCGTACAGCGGCGGAGCACTCCTCGGCGACCGCATCCGGATGGCGGCGCACATCAACGATCCCGACGTGCTGATCCGCTCCGTCGCCACCCGCGGTCACCTCGGCGGTCTGGCGGCGGCGGTACCCGCGGCGATCCGGCTGCTCGCGGCCCTGTCCTTCGACGTGGTCCTCCTCGAGACGGTCGGCGTCGGGCAGTCCGAGATCGAGATCTCCGCCGTCGCCGACCCGGCCGTCGTCATCCTCAACCCCGGCGCGGGCGACGCCGTGCAGGCGGCGAAGGCCGGCCTGCTCGAGGTGGCGGACATCGTGGCGATCAACAAGGCCGACCGCGAGGGGGCCGACCAGACGGCACGCGACCTGCACGCCGAGACCGACGTCCCGATCCTCAAGATCGTCGCGGCGCGCGACGAGGGCATCGCGGAGCTGGTCGAGGCGATCGACGCACACCACCGCGCCGATGGCCCGGCGCGGCGGGCGGCCCGTGCGCGCGCCCAGGTGCTGTCGCTGGCGCAGAGCATGTTGCGCGGCCATGCCTCGCTCGACGATCTGGCGGTCGCCGTGGCCGCAGGTGGCATCGACGTCTACGCCGCCGCGGCGGCGCTGCTCGACGGCGCCGGCCGCGCAGCCCTCGGAAGTGCCCCGGACGGCGACGACGACGCCGGAGACCACGGCCACGACCAGGATGAGAACGCGCTTACCGGTTTGTAGTAATCCTATTGTACGATTTCGGCAACGTGTTCTCGGACGGCGAGGAGTGGCGATGCAGAAGGCGATCGATCCGTCGATCTCGACCTGGCCCGAGGAGGACGCCCAGCTGATCGGCAGCACCTGCGGAGCCTGCTCGGCGACCGTCTTCCCGCAGCAGTCGCACTGCCCGAAGTGCAGCAGGGCGGAGATGAGCCGCACGTTGCTGCCGCGGCGCGGCACCGTCGTGGCGTGGACGACGCAGGGCTTCCCGCCGGGAGCGCCCTACGCCGGACCGGCCGGCAAGGACTTCCGGCCGTTCGGCGTCGGACTGGTGCAACTCGGCGACGTCATCCGCGTCGAGGGCCGCCTCACCGAGGACGATCCGCAACGGCTCCGGTTCGGCATGGAGGTCGAGCTGACGATGATCCCGTTCACCACCGACGCCGAGGGCAACGAGATCGTCACGTTCGCCTTCACGCCGGTACCGGGTGCGGACACGGACGCGAAGGAGTAGTCGAATGACCAACGACGTAGCCATCATCGGCGTCGGCATCCACCCGTTCGGCCGCTTCGACAAGTCGGCGGTGCAGATGGGCGCCGAGGCGATCCACGGCGCGCTGGCCGATGCGGGGCTGGAGTGGAAGGACGTCCAGTTCGGCTTCGGCGGCAGCTACGAGGTGTCGAATCCCGATTCGGTGACGCGGCTGGTGGGCCTGACCGGCATCACGTTCACCAATGTCTTCAACGCGTGCGCCACCTCCGCGAGCGCGATCCAGCAGACCGCCGACACCATCCGCCTCGGCAAGTACGACATCGGCATCGCCGTCGGGCTCGACAAGCACCCGCGCGGCGCGTTCACCGACGACCCGGCCAAACTCGCACTGCCGCAGTGGTATGCGGAGAACGGGCAGTTCGTCACCACGAAGTTCTTCGGCATGAAGGCCAACAAGTACATCCACGACCACGGCATCTCCGAGGAGACCCTGGCGCGGGTGGCGAACAAGAACTTCCGCAACGGCGAGCTGAACCCCAACGCGTTCCGGCGCAAGCCCATCTCCGTCGAGGAGATCATGGCGTCGCCGGTGCTGAACTACCCGCTGCGGCAGTACATGTTCTGTGCGCCGGACGAGGGTGCGGCGGCGGTCATCATGTGCCGGGGCGACCTCGCCCACCAGTTCACCGACAAGCCGGTCTTCGTGCGCGCCAGCGAGATCCGCACCCGCCGCTTCGGCGCCTACGAGGTGCACGCGACGTCCGCACCGCTCGACGAGGATGCCTCACCGACGGTCTACGCCGCCCGGGCCGCCTACGAGGCCGCCGGGATCGGGCCGGAGGACGTGGACATCGCGCAGTTGCAGGACACCGACGCCGGCGCCGAGGTCATCCACATGGCCGAGACGGGACTGTGCGCCGACGGCGACCAGGAGAAGATGCTCGCCGAGGGCGCGACCGAGATCACCGGGTCGATCCCGGTCAACACCGACGGCGGTCTCATCGCCAACGGCGAGCCCATCGGCGCCTCGGGCCTGCGGCAGATGCACGAACTGGTGCGCCAGTTGCGCGGCGAGGCAGGGGAGCGGCAGGTGCCGGGCAGCCCGCGTGTCGGGCTCGCGCAGGTGTACGGGGCGCCGGGTACGGCGTCGGCGACCATCCTCTCGCTGTAGCGCGGCCCGGTTCCGGTAACGACGTTCTCCTACGAATAGAGTGCGCCCATGGCTGATTACCGCTTCGTCACCTATGAGACCCTCGACGAGGGCACCATCGCCCGGATCATGCTCAATCGGCCGGAGTCGCGCAACGCGCAGCAGCGCGGCCTGCTCGTCGAACTGAACGACGCCTTCCTGCGCGCTGAGGCCGACGACGCCGTGCGCGTGGTCATCCTGGGCGGCAACGGGCCGATGTTCTCCTCGGGGCACGACCTCGGTTCGAAGGTGATGATGGAGGAGTACCAGCCCGGCCCGAACCAGCATCCGAGCTTCACCCAGAACGGCGCGACGCGCGAGGGTGCCGAGAAGTTGATGCTGCAGGAGTGGCACTACTTCTTCGAGAACACCCGGCGCTGGCGCAATCTGCGCAAGATCACCGTCGCCCAGGTGCACGGCGACGTGTACGCCGCCGCGTTGATGTTGATGTGGTCGTGCGACCTCATCGTCGCCGCCGACGACACGACCTTCGCCGACGTCGTCGGCACGCGGTTGGGCATGTGCGGCGTCGAGTACTTCGCGCACCCCTGGGAATTCGGGGCGCGCAAGACCAAGGAGTTGATGCTGACCGGCGACTCGCTGTCGGTCGACGAGGCGCACGCGCTCGGCATGGTCTCCAAGGTGTTCCCGGCCGACCAATTGGCCGACAAGACCGTCGAATTCGCGCGCCGCATCGCCAAGGTGCCGACCATGGCCGCACTGCTCATCAAGGAGTCGGTCAACCAGACGCAGGACAACCAGGGTTTCTACAACTCGCTCAATGCCTGCTTCACGATGCATCAGCTCAACCACAGCCACTGGGCGTGGACGCACGGCGGTGGCTTCCCGGTGGCCAACGAGAGCGACGGGCTGCCGAACTGGCGCGAGGCGCCGCCCATCACCCCCGCGGTGCGTGACGAGCCCTAGCCATCCGCGGAGCTACAGAATCCGTGGACGATCAGTAGCACTCACCAGCATGGACCATGTAGCAGTCTGGGCAAGGCTTTGTCTTTTCGTTAGTAGTTGACGCCTTAATTGAGTGCGTCTGCTGTGCGACCGACTCTCCAAGTTTGGGTTGTCCGAGGGCTTCGAGCATCTGATTGACCGTTCCATGAATGGCGGCAACGAAAGCATCTCGCTGCTCGAGTTCTAGCGCTGCGACCGAGGGCCACGCCTTACTAAGTTGTAGGCCGGGCCGTATGTGGTACTTCACAGACGGCGACCGCGACTGGAGCCAGGGAATCAGCGTCTTGAGATCGACCCGATGAGCGTATTGACGGGTGACCAGCCAGTCGTGGAAACGTGGATCCTCGAGCTGCTCGCGACTCCGCCCGCCAGCATGGCCGCCTGCTAAGTCCTCGACCCACTGCAGCGCATACCTGGCGGCCGTCAGATTTCTATGCGGATACCAACGCTGGGCGGGCTTTGCCAATCGAAAGGCGATATGGAAGTTGGGTTCCAAGCGCCATTGATTCTCCGCGACGTGTTCGAGAAGATCGCCGACTACCTGTTCGTTTGAGTACAGCCTGGTGTACTGATCCTTGAGTTCGCCTGGCCATACACCAATGCTGATTTCCGGACCTTCTTGCCACATGCCCACCCGTTCTACGACGGTGCCCGGACCTCCCTCAAACTTCACGAAGCATCCTGGAGGCAAGGGACGTCCGGAGGGAAGGGCAGTGCCGCCAGGCGACGTCAGCCCGGTTAGGCCAGTCGCCGACTCTAGTAGCAATAGCAGTGACTGCGTGTCGTAGCCGTCTTTCATCGTGGCCTCCTTGTAACGGAAAGATTTCTTCCGCGAGGCTACGGAAGTTGACGAAAAGCGCCGCTATCACGTCACCTTCGGGAGTCTCGGCGATCCTCGGCCGATCATGCCGTCGGCCGGTCACGCCCTGACGCCGTGAGCGCCCGGCCCGCGCGGTAGCCGAACACCATGGCGGGTCCGAGCGTTCCACCGGCGCCGCCGTAGGCCTTGCCGGTGACGCCGGCCATCGCATTGCCGGCGGCGTACAACCCGACGATCGGTGCGCCCGTCACGTGCAGCACGCGGCCGTCGGCGTCGGTCCGCGGTCCGCCCTTGGTCCCCATGGCGCCGACCGTCACCGGCACCGCGTAGTAGGGGGCGGTGTCGATGGGCCCGAGCGTCTGGCCGGCCGGCGTCGCCGCACTGCTGTCTCCCCAGTACCCGTCGTAGGCGCTGGCGCCGCGACCGAAGTCGGGATCGACCTCGTCGGCGACGTGGGCGTTCCACGAATCCAGCGTGCGGGTGAGGCCGTCGACGTCGATGCCGGTCTTCTCCGCCAGCTCGGCGAGGTCGGCGGACTGGCGGAACCACTCCGGCGCCGGGCCATCGGGTTCCACGCCGAGGAAGCCGTACTTCTTCAGGTGCAGCGAGTCGAACACGATCCACGCCGGATCGTTGAGGTAACCGAAGCGCGGGTCGAGGTGATGGAACGGGCCGGCCATCGAGTTGTACTCACCCGCCTCGTTGAGGAAGCGCTTCCCCGCGCGGTTGACGATGATGCTGCGCGGACGGGTCCGTTCCAGGCGGACGCTGCGACTGCGGGGATGGCCGTCGATGGTGTCGCCGGGGATCTGGATGACCGGCACCCACCAGGCCTCACTCATGTTCGCGAGGTCCGCGCCGTGCGCCATGGCCATCCGCAGGCCGTCGCCGGTGTTGTTCGGCGGTGAGACGGGCCCGCGCATCGGTCCGCGCAGATGGGCCTCGACGAGGCCGGGGTCCCACTCGAAGCCACCGGTGCCCAGCACCACGCCGCGCCGGGCGCGCACCCGAAGATCGCCGTCGCCGTGCGTGATTCGCACCCCGGTGATGCGGCCGTCCTCGGCGATCAGCTCGCGCGCCCGCGCGTCGGTGACCGGTTCGACCCCGAGGTCGAGCAGTCCCCGGAGCAGCCCGGCGACCAGGGCGGTCCCCGCGACGCAGGGTTCCGCCAGGCTCGCGTCGACCGTTGCGTGGATGCGAGCCCGGGTCTCGGCGTCGATGCCGACGTTGCTGAAGTCCACGGGGAACGCGGTGATGCGGTCCTTCCACGGGCCGAGCCGGGCGAGGTCGAACGGCCGCGCGCTGTGCGACCGCCCGCCGCCGGGCCGCCCGCCGGGCAGCTCGGGCTTGTAATCGGGGAATCCCGCGGCGATCTCGAAGCGCAGTTCACTGTGGGCCTCGACGAAGTCGAGCATCTCGGGTCCGGTGCGCACGAAGGTCTCCACCAGCTCGGCGTCCATCGCGCCGAGTGACTGCGCCTCCAGGTAGCGCAGCGCGTCCTCGACGGTCAGCTCGCCGTCGGGGGCGCGGCGGTGCGCCGGAATCCAGACGATGCCCCCGGACACCGCGGTGGTGCCGCCGACGGTGTGGGCCTTCTCGTACACCGCCACCGTCGCGCCGCCGGCGGCGGCAGTCAGTGCCGCCGTCAGTCCGGCGCCGCCGGTGCCGAGGACGACGACGTCGACTTCCTGATCCCAGGTCACGCGTTGCTTCCTTCCTAGCCGAGGATGTCGGACAGCCGGTGGGCTGCCGCGACCACCGCGTCGCGGCCCTGCACGAGCACGTCCTTGCGGTGCGAGATGAGGTTGATGCACGTGGGCGGTGATGGTGGCCGGCGCCGGACGGGCACGGCGAGACCGTAGGTGTCCGGCTCGATCTCGCCGTGGGTGACCACCCAGCCCTGTTCGCGGGTCAGCGGCACCAGATCCCGTTCGCCGGGTCGTGGCGGCATGCTGGCCAGCAGGGCGATGCCCGCGGCGCCGCGGTCGAGCGGATAGCGGCTGCCCTCGTGGAACGACAGCTGATAGAAGACGAGCGTCGGCACGATCACCGCGATGGCGACCTGCTGGTCGCCCTCGGCCACCAGCAGGGACACCGTGGCCCCGAGTTCGTCGGCGAGCATGCGCAGCGTCGGCACCGACAGCGCCCGGACGTTGCCGTCGAAGGACGCGCCGAGCACGGCCAGCGCGGCGGCCGGGCGGTACCGGCCGTCCTCGCCCTTGGTCACCATGCGGTGCTGCGTCAGGGTGCTGAGCAACCGGTAGGCGATGGTGCGGTGTACGCCGACGTGGTCGGCCACCTGCTGTGCGGTGATACCCGACGGCGACGTCGCGACGGCCTGCAGCGCCGACAGGCCACGGGCCAGAGTCTGCGATCCCGCCGCGCCGCGCTCACCCAGCCTCTGCGCTGGTCCGTCGTCCTTGACAGCGGTCATGTCGAGAGTGATGCTCTATACATAGTGCACATTGTTGTGCGATATTAGCACACATTGATTGCCGTACAAGAGAATGGCATTCTCATCAGTACGCAAGGAAGGGGACCGATGTCCGAGTTCGAGAGCGTCTGGAGTGACCTCCAGGGCGTCCCGTTCTCACAGGGCTACCTCGACGTCGGCGGCGTGCGTACGCGCTACCTGCACGCCGGAGAGCGCGACGCGCCGGCGCTGGTCCTGCTGCACGGCTCCGGCGGTCACGCCGAGGCCTACGTGCGGAACCTGGAGACGCATGCCGAGCACTTCTCCACGTGGTCGATCGACATGCTCGGCCACGGCTACACCGACAAGCCGGGGCACCCGTTGGAGGTCCGGCACTACGTCGACCACCTGCTGGCGTTCTTCGACGCAATCGGCGCCGACCGCGTGCACCTGTCCGGCGAGTCCCTTGGCGGCTGGGTCGCGGCCCGCGCGGCGTCGGACCACCCCGACCGCATCGACCGGCTGGTGCTCAACACCGCCGGTGGCTCGCAGGCCGATCCCGAGGTGATGAAGCGCATCGTCACGCTGTCCATGGCCGCCGCCGAGAACCCCTCCTGGGAGACCGTGGCCGCCCGCATCAAGTGGCTCATGGCCGACAAGTCGAAGGACTACGACGACATCGTCGCCAGCAGGCAGCGCGTCTACCGCCAACCCGGCTTCGTCGCGGCCATGAGCGACATCATGGCGCTGCAGGACCCCGAGATCCGTGCGCGAAACCTGCTTGGTGCCAACGAATACGGCGCCATCACCGCGCCGACGCTGGTGCTGTGGACGAGCGACGACCCCACGGCCGACGTGAGCGAGGGCCGCCGCATCGCATCGATGATTCCCGGCGCGCGGTTCGAGGTCATGGGTGACTGCGGACACTGGCCGCAGTACGAGGATCCCAAGACCTTCAACCGGTTGCACCTCGACTTCCTGCTGGGGCGCTCGTGACGGCGCAGCACGCGGTGGACGTCCTGATCGTCGGCGCCGGACCGGTGGGGCTCACGCTGGCCAACGTCCTGGGCGGCCACGGCGTGCGCACCACGGTGGTCGACGAGCGGGACACCTTGATCGACTACCCCCGCGGCGTCGGACTCGACGACGAGGCGCTGCGCACCTTTCAGTCGATCGGCCTGGTCGACGCCGTCCTGCCGCACACCGTGCCGAACCAGATCCTGCGGTTCTACGACGGGCGCCGACGGCTGCTGGCCGAGATGGCGCCGCCCGACGCGCGTTTCGGGTGGCCGAAACGCAACGGGTTCGTGCAGCCCATGGTCGACGCGGAGCTGCTGCGCGGCCTCGACCGGTTCGACGGCGTCGACGTGTCGTGGGGGACGCGGATGACGTCGGTCGCCGAAACCGCCGACGGCGTACGGGTCGAGTTCGAGGGCGGCGGAGCGACCACCGCCCGCTACGTCGTCGGCTGCGACGGCGGACGCAGCGCCACCCGCCGCGCCGTCGGGGTGTCGTTCGAGGGCACCACCGCGCCGACCCGCTGGCTCGTCATCGACGTCGCGACCGATCCGCTCGGGCACCCCAACAGCGAGGTCGGTGCCGACCCGGTACGCCCGTACGCGTGCATCTCCATCGCCCACGGCATCCGGCGCTTCGAGTTCATGATCCACGCCGACGAGACCGACGAGCACGTGGAGACACCGGAGTTCATTGCGCGCGTGCTGCGCCCCTTCGTCCCCTACCCGGAGCGCGTCGACGTGATCCGGCACCGCGTCTACACCCACCACTCCCGCATCGCCGGCGCCTTCCGCTCCGGTCGGGTGTTCCTCGCCGGGGATGCGGCGCACCTGATGCCGGTATGGCAGGGGCAGGGTTACAACAGCGGCATTCGCGATGCGGCCAACCTCGGGTGGAAACTCGCGGCGGTCGTCAACGGACAGGCCGGCGACGCCCTGCTCGACACCTACGACACCGAACGGCGCAAGCACGCCCGGGCGATGATCGACCTCTCCACCATGGTGGGACGCGTCATCTCCCCGACGAATCGGCGCGTAGCGACGCTGCGGGACACCGTCATCCGCGCCGCCTCGGTGGTACCGACGCTCAAGCGCTACATCCTGGAGATGCGGTTCAAACCCATGCCGCGCTACGAGCAGGGCGCGATCGCCCGGCTCTCCGCCGACGTGGCACCGCCGAGTGCGACCCTGCCCACCGGCACCCTGTTCATCCAGCCGAGGGTCGATACCCGCGACGCCGCCAACGTGCTGCTCGACGACGTGATCGGGCCCGGCTTCGGCGTGCTCGCCTGGAACAACGACCCCCGTGCACTCCTCGGTGACGTGGCGTTCCGCCGGTGGCAGGCGCTCGGCGCGACGTTCGTCGCCCTCCGCCCGTCCACCCAGCTGCACTGGACCGGCCAGGACGACCCCGACGTCGTCGTGGTCGGTGACCGCACCGGCGCGCTGAAGTCCTGGTTCGACGTCCACGCCGAGTCGGTGCTGTTCCTGCGCCCCGACCGGTGCATCGCCGGCGCGTGCATCGCGCAGTTGGCGCCGGAGTTGAGCAGCGCCCTGTTCGACGTCCTGCACACCGCCGAAGGAGGTGACCACGACCATGATGAACACCACACCGACCGACACGACGCCGACCGACACGACGCCGACCGACACGACGCCGACCGACACGACGCCGACCGACACGACGCCGACCGACACGACGCCGCTGGCGCTGTGCTGCATGTCGCACAGCCCGCTGCTGAATCTTCCGGGACCGTCATCCGAACTCCTCGGTGACGTCGACACCGCGCTCGCCGCGGCGCGGGAGTTCGTGCGCGAGTTCGCCCCCGACCTCGTCGTGATCTTCTCCCCGGACCACTACAACGGGTTCTTTTACCGGCTCATGCCGCCGTTCTGCATCGGCACCGGCGCCACCGGGGTGGGCGACTACGGCACGCACGCCGGACCTCTGAACGTGCCGTCGGACCTCGCGACCGCCTGCGCCGAGGCCGCGTGGGCGGCCGACGTCGACGTCGCGCTGTCGTCGAGCATGGAGGTCGATCACGGCACGGTGCAGCCGCTGGAGACGCTCTTCGGTGCGGCCGACGCGGTACCGGTCATCCCGATCTTCATCAACTCCGTCGCCACGCCGCTGGCGCCGATCAAGCGGGCGCGGGCGCTCGGCGCCGCCGTCGGGGACTTTCTCGCCGGGCTCGGACGGCGGGTGCTCATCGTGGGATCCGGCGGGCTGAGCCACGATCCGCCGGTGCCGACGTTGGCCACCGCGCCGCCGGCAGCGCTCGGCCGCATCGTGCACGGCGAGCCGATGACCGCCGAGCAGCGCACCGCACGGCAGACCGCGGTGATGGCAGCCGCACGCGACTTCGCCCACGGCGACAGCCCGCTCCAACCGCTCAACCCCGACTGGGACAACGCCTTGCTCGAACTGCTCGACACCAACCGCGTCGCCGACGTCGACGCGTGGACCAACGCCTGGATCGCGGCGCAGGCCGGCAATTCAGCGCACGAGGTGCGGACCTGGGTGGCCGCGTTCGCCGCGCTGGCCACGCAGGGGCGCTACGAAACGGGCGCGCGCTTCTACCGCGCCGCCCCGGAACTCATCGCGGGTTTCGCGGTGCGCACGGCGGTGACGGTCGCGTGAACGACGGCTGGGACCACGAGGTCGACGTGCTGGTGGTCGGCTCCGGCGGCGGCGGCATGACCGCCGCGCTCGCCGCCGACGCCGAGGGCCTCGACACCCTGGTCGTGGAGAAGTCACCGCAGTTCGGCGGATCCACGGCGCTCTCCGGGGGCGGAATCTGGGTGCCGGGAGCACCGTCGCAGCGGCGCGCGGGGTACGTCCCCGACCCCGAGGACGTCGTCACCTACCTGAAGACCATCACCGCGGGACTGGTCGACGACGCGCGGCTGCGCCGCTACGTCGACGCCGCCCCGGAGATGATGGAGTTCCTCGAGAAGTGCAGCGACTGGCTGGAATTCGTGTGGAAGCCGGGTTACGCCGACTACTATCCGGAGCTGCCCGGCGGTTCGGAGCTGGGCAGCACCATCAACGTCCCGGAGATCGACTTGCGTCGGCTCGGGAACGAGGAGGCCAACCTGCTGACCCCGCTGGCACTCGCGCCGAAGGGCATCTGGTTCGCGCCGAAGGACCTGCGGCTGTTCTACCAGGTGCGGCAGAACTGGCGCGGCAAGGCCGTGCTGGTGAAGCTCGTCTGGCGCATGGTCCGCGCGCACGTCTTCGGCGATCGGATGGCCGCCATCGGGCAGTCGTTGATGGCCCGCATGCGCCTCGCGCTGGGCGAGCGCGACATCCCGCTCTGGCTCCGCTCGCCGATGACCGAACTCGTCACCGACGTCGAAGGCGGGGTCGTCGGCGCGGTCGTCGAACGGGACGGCCGCCCCGTGCGGGTCCGCGCGCGCCACGGCGTGGTGCTGGCGTCCGGCGGGTTCGACCACGACATGGCCTGGCGCCGGGAACACCTGCCGGAACTCGAGCACGACTGGAGTTTCGGCAATCCCGCGTCGATGGGCGACGGCATCCGAGCCGGGGAGAAGGTCGGTGCGGCGCTCGACCTGCTCGACGAGGCGTGGTGGTTCCCGGCGATGTGCTGGCCCGACGGACGGCTGCAGTTCATGCTCAACGAGCGGATGATGCCGTCGCAGTTCGTCGTCAACGGAGCCGGCCGGCGCTTCGTCAACGAGGCGGCGCCGTACATGGACTTCGCGCACGCGATGCTCGACGGCCAGCGGTCCGGAACCACCCACATCCCGTGCTGGCTCGTCACCGACACCCGGTCCTTCCACCGCTACGTCGTCGGGGGACACCTGCCGCTGCCGAAGATCCCCTTCGCGCCCGTCCCCACCGGATGGAAGGTGCCGAAGGCCTGGCTCGACTCGGGAATCGTGAAGCAGGCGGGCACGTTCGAGGACCTGGCCACCCAGATCGGCGTCCCGCCGGAGGCGCTGCGCGCAACCGCCGAGCGGTTCAACGCGCTAGCCCGCAGCGGCCACGACGACGACTTCTCGCGCGGCGACAGCGCGTACGACAACTACTACGGCGACCCCACGCTGCCCAACCCGAACCTGCACCCGCTCACCGAGCCGCCGTACCTCGCGTTCCAGATCATCCTCGGTGACCTGGGCACGTCCGGCGGCCTGCGCACCGACGAGCACGCCCGCGTGCTGCGCGACGACGGCTCGGCGATCGGCGGACTGTACGCGACCGGCAACGCGACGGCCGCCGTGATGGGCCGCAGCTACGCCGGGGCGGGAGCCACGATCGGCCCCGCCATGACGTTCGGCTACGTCGCCGCACGCCACATCTCGGACACCCGCGCGGCCACCACCGGCCCGGCATCGGATTCGACGCTCGACACCTATCGGAGGTAATGATGAAGATCTCACTGTTCTACGAGTTCCCGCTGCCCCGGCCGTGGTCGGAGGACGACGAACACCAGCTGTTCCAGCACGGCCTCGACGAGGTGGAGGCGGCCGACCGCGCCGGGTTCTCCACGGTCTGGCTCACCGAGCACCACTTCCTCGAGGAGTACTGCCACTCGACCGCCCCCGAGATGTTCCTCGCGGCGGCCAGCCAGCGCACCAAGGACATCCGCCTGGGCTTCGGCGTCATGCACCTGCCGCCGCCGATCAACCACCCGGCGCGCATCGCCGAGCGCGTCGCCACCCTGGACCACCTGTCGAACGGCCGCGTCGAATTCGGCACCGGCGAGGGCTCCTCGGTCGCCGAACTGGGCGGGTTCAACATCGATCCCGCGGACAAGCGCGCGCAGTGGGAGGAGGCCCTC
Organism: Mycolicibacterium grossiae; assembly: GCF_008329645.1. Lineage (NCBI taxonomy): Bacteria > Bacillati > Actinomycetota > Actinomycetes > Mycobacteriales > Mycobacteriaceae > Mycobacterium > Mycolicibacterium grossiae. Next base: position 5,157,748 of record NZ_CP043474.1, on the reverse strand, counting down.
GAGGTCGCCATCCGGTGCATGGTCGAGGAGCCGTTCAGCGGCTTCAAGGGCGAGCACGTCGAGATGCCGGCGCGCAACGTCGTGCCCAAGCCGCTGCAGAAGCCGCACCCGCCGGTGTGGGTCGCCTGTACCCGGCCGGCGTCGGTGCAGATGGCCGCGCAGAAGGCCATCGGCGCACTGAGTTTCGCCTACACCGGACCCGAAGCACTCAAGGACCGCGTCGACGGCTACTACCGCGAGTTCGAGGAGAACGGCGTCCCGGTGACCCCGGCGATCAACCCGAACCTGCTCGCGATCGGCGGTGACCTGTCGATGATGGTCGCCAAGAGCGACGAGGAGGCGCTGAAGCGGATCGGCATCGGCGGCGGCTTCTTCTCCTTCGGGATCATGCACTACTACCTCACCGGAATGCACACACCCGGTCGCACCAAGGTATGGGAACTGTACGAGCAGGCCGTCAAGGACGACCCGACGCTCGCCTACGGTCCCGGCCGCGGGGCGATCGGCTCGCCGGACACCGTCCGGGAGTTCCTGCGCGGCTACGAGGCCAGCGGCGTCGACGAGATCATCCTGCTGCTCAACCCGCGCAGCCACGAGGGGACGATGGAGTCCATCGAGATCATGGGCCGCGAGATCCTGCCCGAGTTCATCGACCGCGACGAGAAGGCCCGCGCCGCGAAGGCGAAGCGCCTCGAGCCGGTGATCGAGAAGGTCGAGGCACGCCGCGAGCGTTCCGACGCACCGCTGTTCGACGAAACCTACGCCTTCGGCGGGCTGCCGACCGGCCGCGGCGGCAAGTTCACCGCGGGGGAGATCCCCGAGGCGATGGCCGAGATCAACGAGGGCCGCGTCAAGGCGGCCCAACAGGAGAAGGCCACCCGCGAGGCCGCCAGCTGAGCGGGACGGCCATGGCACCTCCGCACGGCGCAATGGATTACGCCGGCCGCCGCGTCGTCGTCACGGGATGCGCGTCGGGCATCGGCGCGGCACTGGTCGACCAGCTCGTCGGCCTCGGCGCACACGTGGTGGGTCTCGACGTGCGGCCGCCGTCGAGCCCCGTGAACGAGTTCCACCACCTCGATCTGTCCGACCCGGTGTCGATCGACCAGGCCGTCGAGGCGGTGGGCGGTCCCGTCGACGCGCTGTTCAACGTCGCGGGTGTGTCGTCGGGCATCGGCAACCCGCTGCTGGTGGTCACGATCAACTTCCTCGGGACCCGGCGCTTCACCGAGGCGCTGCTTCCGTCGATGGTGCCGGGTTCGGCGATCGCGAACGTCTCGAGCCTCGCGGCCGCCGGATACCGCGCGAACGCCGCGGTCACGACGGGCCTGCTCGACACCTCGACCATGTCCGACGGCGTCGCGTGGTGCGAGGCCCACCCGGACGCCCTGGCCGACGGCGGCTACCGGTTGTCCAAGGAGGCGATCATCCTGTACGGCATGGCTCAGGTCGTCGCGCTCGGCGCCCGCGGCATCCGGATCAATTGCACCGCACCCGGCGTCACCGACACCCCGATCCTCGACCAGCTGCGCAGCGCCTACGGTCCGGAGTTCCTCGACTCCTTCCGGACACCGCTGGGACGCGTCGCCGGACCCGAGGAGCAGGCGAGCGTCCTGCTGTTCCTCAACAGCGCGGCGGCGAGTTATCTGACCGGACAGGTGATCTGGGTCGACGGCGGCACCGTGGCGGAGAGGATCTACGCCGGCCTCGTCACGGAGGGCAGTGCCGCGGGGGACGGGGCTGCGGGGGACGGGGCCGCGGGGGACGGGACCACGCAGGAGAGGATGGTGGCCGGTGGCCACGTGGACTGACTTCCAGCGCGTCGCCGCCGACGTCCGCAACTGGGGCCGCTGGGGTGACGACGACGAACTCGGCACCCTCAACCTCATCACGCCCGAGAAGGTCGCCCAGGCGGCGAGCCTGGTCACGCACGGCAAGGTGTTTCCCCTCGGCGTCGACTTCGGGTCCTCGGGGCCCCAAGGTGCGTTCCACTACCGCCAGAACCCCGTTCACGTCATGACCATCGACGGCGGGGACGAGAAGGCGTTGCGGCAGTACGGACCGTCATGGCTGCGGAACCCGAGCGCCGTGCAGCTGGCCGGCTACTCCGAGGCCGGACCCATGCGCTTCAACGACGACATGATCATCATGCCGCTGCAGGCCGCCACGCAGTGGGACGCCCTGTCGCACGTCTACTACGAGGATCAGCTGTACAACGGGTTTCCCGCGTCGTCGGTGTCGAGTCTGGGCGCCTTCCATCTCGGCATCGACAAGGTCGACGTCAAGGGCATCACCTCGCGCGGGGTGCTCCTCGACCTCGTGGCGCTCCGCGGCGTCGACACGTTCTGCGCCGACGTCGGCGATCCCATCACGCCCGCCGAACTCGACGCCGCCGCGCGGGCCCAGGGGGTGACCGTCGAGCCCGGCGACATCGTGCTGGTGCGCACCGGATGGTGGGCCCGGTTCCTCGACCACGGGGACGGCACCGAACCGGGAGCCGGTCTCGACTGGACGTGCGCCTCCTGGCTGCACGACCACCAGGTGGCGGCCGTCGCCGCGGACAACCTCATGGTCGAGAACCCGGCGTCCGGCGTCGACGGCACCATTCTTCCGCTGCACATGCTGTGTCTGCGCGACATGGGCATGATGTTCGGCGAGTACTGGGACCTCACCGCCCTGGCGCAGGACTGCGCCGCCGACGGCAGCTACGAGTTCCAGCTCGTGGCACCACCGCTACGCGTCACCGGTGGCGTCGGCTCCCCCCTGAACCCCATCGCGATCAAGTAAGGACCGACCGTGCCCGGACAACCCTTCATCGTCGGCATCGGCGGCACGCTGCGTTCGAACTCGTCCACCGAACGCGCGCTGCGCCAATGCCTCTCGGCCGTCGAGAGCCGCGGCGGCCGCACGGCGCTGTTCTGCGGCGACGACATCGACCTGCCGATGTACAACCCGCACGAGGAGACCCGCACCGCCAAGGCCGCCGCACTCGTCGGCGCGCTGCGCGACGCGGACGCGGTCGTGGTCGCCTCGCCGGGCTACCACGGCGGCATCTCTGGGTTGGTGAAGAACGCACTGGACTACATCGAGGACCTGCGCGGGGACGCGCGGGTGTACCTGGACAACACCCCGTGGGGCTGCATCAGCTGTGCCTACGGCTGGCAGGCCGCCGTCGGCACGCTGGGGCAGTTGCGCGTCATCGGGCACGCGCTGCGGGCCTGGCCCACCCCGCTCGGCGTCGCCATCAACTCCGCCGACCAGATCTGGGACGAGCGCGGCGATCTGGTCGACGACACCGTCAGCGGTCAACTCGACGTGCTGGCCATGCAGCTGGTGGCCGGCGCGGCGCGGGCGGCCTGACCGGCGTGGAGGTGCAGCGCAAATCCGTCATCGTCGACGGACTGGTCACCGGCTATCTCGAGGCCGGCACGGGCGATCCGGTGGTGCTGCTGCACGGCGGCGAATTCGGTGCCAGTGCGGACCTCGGCTGGGAGCACACCGTGGGCGCGCTGGCCGCGCGTCACCGCGTCCTGGCCCCGGACATGCTCGGCTACGGCCTGAGCGCCAAGGTGGTCGACTTCGTCGACGGTCGGGGTTCGCGCATCCGGCACGTCGCCCGGTTCTGCGAGGTGCTCGGGGTGTCCTCGGCGCACTTCGTCGGCAACTCGATGGGCGCCATCAACCTGCTCACCGACACGACGTCGGAGGCGCCGGTGCTCCCGGTGCGCAGCCTCGCGCTGATCTGCGGCGGCGGCGAGATCCGGCGCAACGAACACAGCGCCGCGCTGTACGACTACGACGCGACCCTCGACGCGATGCGGCGCATCGTCACCGCACTGTTCGTCGACCCGGCCTGGCCGGCCGACGACGAGTACGTCCTGCGCCGGCAGGTGTCCGCCACCCAACCCGGGGCGTGGGAGGCGATCGCCGCCGCGCGGTTCCGCCGGCCGGGCGCCCCCGCGCCGGCGACGCCGTCGACCGCACGCGCCTACGACCGCATCGCGGTGCCGACCCTCGTCCTCGAGGGTGGCGGCGACAAGCTACTGCCGACCGGATGGGCCGCCGACGTCGCCGGACGCATCGCCGGCGCGCGGTCGGCGGTGGTGGACGACGCGGGCCACTGCCCGCAGATCGAGCGTCCCGACGTCGTCAACGACCTGCTGCTGGACTTCCTGGAGGGATGCTGAGATGGCCGGAGAACTCGAGGGCAAGGTCGCCGTCGTCACGGGTGCCGCGTCGGGCATCGGCCGCGGCATCGCCGAGCGCTTCGTGGCCGAGGGCGCGTGGGTGGTGCTCGCAGACGTGCAGACCGAACTCGGCGAGGCCCTGGCCGAGGACCTGGGTGACGCGGCGGTGTTCCACCGGGCGGACGTCGGTGAACAGGCGCAGGTGGCGAACCTCGTCGACGTCGCCGTCGACCGCTTCGGCGGGCTGGACGTGATGGTCAACAATGCGGGCCGGTCGAGTCCGCTGAAGAAGGGGCTGTTCGACGAGGACTTCGCCGAATTCGACAGCGTCATGCGGGTGAACCTGCTCGGCGTCATGGCGGGCACGCGCGACGCCGGACGGTACATGGCCGACCACGGCGGCGGCTCGATCATCAACATGGCCTCGATCGGCGGCATTCTCGCCGGCGGCGGCGTCGCCACCTACCGTGCCTCGAAGGCGGCGATCATCCAGTTCACCAAGTCGGCGGCCATCGAGCTGGCGCACTACGAGATTCGGGTGAATTGCATTGCGCCGGGCAACATCCCGACGCCCATCCTGCGGTCGTCGGCGACCGAGGAGGACCGCGAGCGGCTCGAGAGGTTCGAGGCAAGGATCCGTGCGCAGATGCGCGACGACCGTCCGCTCAAGCGTGAGGGCACCGCGAACGACGTCGCCGAGGCGGCGCTGTACTTCGGCACGGACCGGTCGCGCTACGTCACCGGCACCGTGCTGCCCGTCGACGGCGGCACCGTGGCCGGCAAGGTGATCGTCCGCCCACCGCGCGGCGAGAGGCGCGACTGACGCGCCGTGGCGGCGCCCCGCCCGTTGGACGACCATTGGTTAAATCAATCGCTTGACTTAAAGGGGAACGCGGCGTTGACTATGAGCGTGACGGTCGACACAGTCGGGACGGCGAAGGTCAAGGCACCGCGAGCGGATCGCGCCAGCACCACGCGAGAGGCGATCCTCGCAGCCGCCGAGCGGCTCTACGCCGAGCACGGCGTCTTCGCGGTCTCCAATCGCCAGGTCAGCGAGGCTGCGGGACAGGGCAACAACGCCGCGGTGGGCTACCACTTCGGTACGAAGGTCGACCTGGTCCGCGCGATCGAGCACAAGCACCGCGGGCCCATCGAGCACCTGCGCGAGCAGATGGTGGCACAGCTCGGTCCGGCGCCCGACATGCGCGCCTGGGTCGCCTGCCTGGTCCGTCCGCTGACCGACCACCTCGAGCAGCTCGGCAACCCGACCTGGTACGCCCGCTTCGCCGCGCAGGTGATGACCGATCCCGCATACCACGGCATGATCGTGCGCGACGCGCTGTCCTCGCCGTCGCTGGTCGAGGTGATCAGCGGCATCAGCACGTGCCTGCCCGAGCTGCCCGCCGACGTCCGCGCCGAGCGAAATGTCATGGGGCGCAACCTGTTGATGCACAGCTGCGCCGATCGGGAACGCGGCCTGGCGAAGGGTGCCCCCGTGCCGCGCCTGACCTGGAGTGCCGCCGCGTCGGGTCTCATCGACGCCATGGTCGGCCTCTGGCAGGCCCCGGTCAGCGAGGAGCCCCGATGAGGGTGACCGTCGACCAGGACCGGTGCGTGTCGTCCGGGCAGTGCGTCCTCAACGCGATGGACGTGTTCGATCAGCGCGACGACGACGGCGTGGTGGAGCTGCTGATGCCCGAGCCCGGGCCCGAGTACGCCGACGAGACCCGCAAGGCCGCGGCCGCCTGCCCGGCCCTGGCGATCCACATCGAGGAGCACGGATGACCGACCTGATCGACGCGGCGGTGGCCGCGACCCCGGACTACCCGATGGAGCGCTCGGCGGGATGCCCATTCGCGCCGCCGGCGCAGATGCTCGAGATGAACCAGACCGCGCCGCTGTCGCGCGTGCGGATCTGGAACGGCAGCACGCCGTGGCTGGTGACCGGCCACGAGGTGGCCCGCGCGCTGTTCGCCGACTCCCGGGTCAGCGTCGACGACCGCCGCTCGGGCTTCCCGCACTGGAACGAACACATGCTCTCCACGGTGGACAAGCGGCCGCGGTCGGTCTTCACCGCCGACGCCGAGGAGCACACCCGCTTCCGCCGCATGCTGAGCAAGCCGTTCACCTTCCGCCGCGTCGAGGCGCTGCGCCCGGTGATCCAGGAGGTGACCGACGCCTGCATCGACGAGATCCTCGCCGGCCCGCAGCCCGCCGACCTGGTGGCCCGGCTGGCCCTGCCGGTGCCCACCCGCGTCATCAGCGACATGCTCGGCGTGCCCTACGCCGACCACGAGTTCTTCCAGGAGCACGCCAACGCGGGGCTCGCGCGGTTCGCCGCCGCGGACGCCATGCAGAAGGGCGCGATGAGCCTGCACCAGTACCTCATCAACCTGGTCGAGGAGAAGCAGGCGCATCCGGCGGAGGACGCCGTGTCCGACCTCGCCGAGCGGGTCACCGCCGGCGAGATCAGCGTCAAGGAGGCCGCGCAGCTCGGCACCGGTCTCCTGATCGCCGGCCACGAGACCACGGCGAACATGATCGGCATCGGGATCCTGGCTCTGCTCGAGCACCCCGAACAGGCGGCGCTGCTGCGGGATTCGGACGACCCGAAGTTCGTCGCCAACGCGGTCGAGGAACTCATGCGCTACCTGTCGATCATCCAGAACGGTCAGCGCCGGGTCGCGATCGAGGACATCGAAGTCGGCGGTGCGACCATCCGCGCCGGCGACGGCATCATCATCGACCTGGCGCCGGCGAACTGGGACCCGGCCACCTATCCCGCTCCCGACCGACTCGACCTCACCCGCGACGCCGGCCAGCAGCTCGGCTTCGGCTACGGCCGCCACCAGTGCGTCGGTCAGCAGTTGGCCCGCGCCGAACTGCAGATCGTGTTCCACACACTGCTGCGCCGCATCCCCACGATGGCACTGGCCATCCCGTTCGACGACGTGCCGTTCAAGCACGACCGTCTCGCCTACGGCGTCTACGAACTTCCGGTCACCTGGTAGTCAGGTCCGGCTCAGCCCGATTGGAGTCACCGATGTCCACCCCCACCGCCACGCTGTACCCAGCCGAGGGCTTCGGCGCGCCGAAGTTCCGCAAGGGCCACGCCACCCGCGAGCACGGGTTGCCGACCGACACCGAGATCTTCTCCGCCGACAACCACATCTCCGTTGCCGACGACATCTTCTACGAGCGCTTCCCCGAGGAGCTGAAGGGTGCCGCGCCGCGCATCTGGTACGAGGACGGCGCCTACATGGTCGGCATGAAGGGCAAGGCGTGGACGGGAGGCGACTTCGGCCGCGTGCTGATGCAGTACGACGACCTGGCCGGCGCGGCGTCCAATGACATCGACGCGCGCATCCGCGAACTCGCCGAGGACGGCATCGACAAGGAGCTGGCCTTCCCCAACGCGGTGCTCGCGCTGTTCCACTACCCCGACAAGTCGTTGCGCGAGCGCGTGTTCCGCATCTACAACGAGCACATCGCCGAACTGCAGGAGCGCAGCAAGGGCCACTTCCACGGTGTCGGCTTGATCAACTGGTGGGACCCGAAGGGCACCCGCAGCACGCTCGAGGAGCTGAAGTCCCTGGGGCTGCGCACGTTCCTGCTGCCGCTGAACCCCGGCAAGGACGACGACGGCAATATCTACGACTACGGCAGTACCGCCATGGACGCCGTGTGGGACGAGATCGAGGCTGCCGGCCTACCTGTCAGCCACCACATCGGCGAGACGCCGCCGAAGACGCCGTGCCAGAACAACAGCGTGGTGGTCGGCATGATGGTCAACGTCGACTCGTTCCGCGAGCAGTTCGCCAAGTACGTCTTCTCCGGGATCCTGGACCGGCACCCGAGCCTGAAGGTCGGCTGGTTCGAGGGCGGGATCGCCTGGGTGCCCACCGCCCTGCAGGACGCCGAGCACATGCTGGCCTCCTACCGGCACATGTTCAATCACGAACTGCAGCACGACGTTCGGCACTACTGGGACCAGCACATGAGCGCGTCGTTCATGGTCGATCCGCTCGGCCTGCGGTTGATCGACCAGATCGGCGTGGACAACGTGATGTGGTCGAGCGACTACCCGCACAACGAGTCGACGTTCGGCTACTCCGAGAAGTCGCTGAAGACCGTCGTCGACGCCGTCGGGCCCGAGGCCGCCACGAAGATCGTCAGCACCAACGTGAAGAACTTCCTGGGGATCGCGTGACGGCCACCGTCGCACCGTCGGCGGGATCGGCGCTCCTGGACATCCCCGACGTGCCCGACCGGGCCCGGATGTACCGCGAATGCGGCGCCCGGTTGCGCGCGGCGATGCGGGACGAGGGCGTCGACGCGCTCGTCCTGCTCGGCAACGGCAACGTGGTCTACGCCACGGGTGCCAGTTGGCCGCTGCTCGACGCCGGTCTCTCGCACGTGGAGCGGCCGGTGGCGGTGGTGCTCGCCGACGACGAGCACCCGCACCTGTTCATGCCGTTCCGCGAGGGCAGCGCCTTCGACACCGAGGTGCCCGCCGATCACGTCCACGGCCCGCTGTACCTCGAGTTCGACGAGGGCGTCGAGCGTTTCGGCTCCGTGCTCGCCGGGCTCGTCGCACCGACCGCGCGCATCGCCGTCGACGAACTCACCGGTGCGATGCGCCGCGCGGCCGGACGCCTGTTCCCGGCCGGTCCGCCGACCGACGCCGCCCTGGTGGTCGGGCCCGCGAAACTGGTCAAGACCGTCGACCAGATCTCCGCCGTCCGACGGGCCTGCCGCATCACCGAGCAGGCGCTCGGTGACGTCCAGCCCTACGTCGCTCCCGGCGTCAGCCAGCTGGACCTCTCGGCGCGTTTCGTCCGGCGGGCCTTCGAACTCGGCGCGACGACGAACATGATCGAGGCGATCTGGCAGGTGATGCCGACGACCCGCAGCAGCGGTGCGGTGTGGACCACCACCGGCGACCTGGCCCTGCCGTTGCTGCCGACGGAGAAGCCGTTGGCCAAGGGCGACGTGTTGTGGACCGACATCAGCATCACCTACGAGGGGTACTGCTCGGACTGGGGGCGAACCTGGGTGGTGGGCCAGGACCCGACGCCCGAGCAGCACGCGAACTTCACGACGTGGCGCGGCATCCTCGACGCGGTCCTGGCGGTCACCAGGGCGGGTGCCACCGCCGGCGATCTGGCCCGCGCCGCGATCGCGGCGAACGGCGGTGCCAAGCCGTGGCTGCCGCACTTCTACCTCGGTCACGGCATCGGCACCAACGCCGCCGAGATGCCCATGATCGGAACCGATCTCGGCGCGGAGTTCGACGACGGCTTCGTGTTCCCCGCCGGCATGCTGCTGGTGCTGGAGCCCGTCGTCTGGCAGGACGGCACCGGTGGGTACCGCGGTGAGGAGATCGTGATCATCACCGAGGACGGCTACCAGTCCATCACCGACTACCCGTACGCGCCCTACGGGCCGAGCTGAGGCGAGAACATGGCAGAAGACATCGTCCCCGACGGCCCGGTGCTGCGCGCCGGGCGCCGTGAGCGCGCCATCGCCCAGATGGACGCCCACGGCCTCGACGTCCTGGTGCTCGGCCGACAGGCCAACGTCCGGTACGTCACCGGAGCGCCGCAGCTGTGGGTGGCGGGCACCCGGCCGTTCGCACCGATCTGCGTGCTGGTGCGCGCCACCGGTGACATCCACCTCAACAGCACATGGGACGAGGGCATCCCCGAGGAAATCGGACACGAGCACCTCTACGGGCTGGCCTGGAACCCGATGACCATCATCGAGGTCCTCAAGGGCATCGAGGGCGCCGCGGACGCCAAGCGCGTCGGTACCGACGCCATGTCGCCGTCGTTCGCGCGATTGCTACCGATGGCCTTCCCCCGGGCGGAGTTCGTCGACGCCGAGGTGGCGATGAAGGCGGCGCGCCGGACCAAGACGGCCGAGGAGATCGAGGTCCTGCGCGGGGCACTGGCCGTCGCCGAGCGCGGGCTCGCCGCGGCGGTCTCCGAACTCGCCGTGGGGATGACCGAGCAGGGGCTCAACGGCGTCCTCATGGAGGCGATGACCGCGGGCGGGTACAGCACGTCGGCCACCCAGGACGGGGCGTGGATCACCTCGCCCGAACACGCCTGGCGCGTCGGTCGGCGCGATCGCCGGATCGCCGACGGCGATCTGGTGGCCTTCGCCGCCGGTGCGCTGGCCGACGGATACGTCGGCGAGGTCGGCCGCACCTGGCCGGTCGGCGGCGCGTCGGACGCCCCAGGGGTGCGAGCGCTGTTCCGTCGCTCGAACGCGTTGTGGGAGCGCCTCGTCGAGGTGTGTCGTCCGGGTGCCTCGGCCGGCGGTCTGCTGGACGCCTACGACGACGCGGGTGAGGCGCTGCCGCCCATCCCGGTCGCACACGGCCTCGGCCTGGGTTTCGACCCGCCGGTGATCTCGCCCGACCTGCCCCGGACCGTGGCCGACGAGCGGCTGGATCCCGGCATGGTGCTCGCCGTCAGCGCGTACGTGTGGGAACCCGGCGTCGGTGCGGTGTTCCACCGCGACGCCGTCCTCGTCGGCGACGACGGCCCCGAGGTGCTCACGTCGAGCCCGGCGTGGGCGCAGGCCGTCAGCTTCTGACGCCGATGCCCGCTCGCGCGCAGGAGCCGCCGCCGCCCGAGGAGATCGTCCGCTACGCCAAGGACCCCGACACCAAGATCGCGACGATCACCTTCGACCGTCCGGAGTACCTGAATGCGCCGACGTCGGCGGCGCGGCTGCGCTACGCCGACCTGCTGCGCGGCATCACGGTCGACGACGACGTGAAGGTCGTGGTCATCCGCGGCGTGGGCGAGAACCTGGGCAGCGGCGCCGATCTGCCGGACTTCATGGCGGGCACGGACGCCGATCGGCTCGCCGAACTGCGGATCGACGACCCGGACGTCGTGCACCCACCGCAGGGCTCCTTCCGGCACGGCGCCACGATGGGCGCCTGGTACGCCAACGTGGCCGCGGGCAATCGTGCGCTGCAGGAGTGCAAGAAGATCAGCATCGTCGAGGCGAAGGGCTACTGCTACGGCTGGCACTTCTACCAGTGCGCCGACGCCGATCTCGTCATCGCGAGCGACGATGCGCTGTTCGGCCATCCGTCGTTTCGCTACTTCGGCTGGGGGCCACGGATGTGGACGTGGGTGCTCACCATGGGTCTGCGGCCCTTTCAGGAGATGGTGTTCACCGGACGTCCCTTCACCGCCGCGCAGATGAAGGAGTGCAACTTCCTCAACACCGTCGTCGCCCGCGAGGACCTCGAGGCCGAGGTGGCGAAGTATGCACGGGCGTGTGCACGGAACCGCCCGGTGGACAGCGTCTTTCAACAGAAGATGTTCTTCGAGGTGGTCAAGCAGTTCCAGGGCGAGTACCTCGGCAGCCTGCTGTCGGCGGTGTTCGAGTCCCTCGGCGGCACGGCCCGTCCCGACGCCGGGGACTTCATGCTGGCCGACGCGCTCGACGCGGGTCTCGCCGACGCCGTCAACGCCAATGACGCGGACTTCCCGCCCGAGTTCCGGCTGAGCAAGTCGGCGCGGAACCCGTCGCCGGAAGCGTCGCCGTGACCGCCGCCGAGCCGCCGCTGCGGGGCTACGCCGTGGTCGACCTGTCGACCGGGATCGCCGGCGCCTACTGCACCAAGATGCTCGCCGACGCCGGGGCCGACGTCGTCAAGATCGAGGCGCCCGAGGGGGATCCGCTGCGGACGTGGTCGGCGTCGGGCGCCGAGACCCGTGGCCACGGCGCCCTGTTCGCCTTCCTGGCCGCCGGGAAGCAGAGCGTCGTCGCCGATCCCGGCGACGCAGCGGACCTCGCGATGGTGGACCGGCTGATCGCGTCGGCCGACGCGGTCGTGTGGTCGCGCGGATCCCGTCTCGCCGCAGCCGACGCGTACGCGCCCGCCGCCATCTTCGCCCGCCACCCGCATCTGGTGGTCACCTCGCTCACGCCGTTCGGGCTGGACGGGCCGTGGTCGGACCGGGCGGCGACGGAATTCACGTTGCAGGCCTGGTCGGGCGGGGCGATCGGCATCGGGCGCGGATCCCAGGACCGCGCGCCCGTGCACGTGGGCGGTCAGGTCGGGGAGTGGCTCGCCGGCGCCTACGCGTCCGCCCTGACACTGGCGTTCCGGGAGCGGGCGCTGCGGGACGGCAACGGCGAACTCCTCGACCTGTCGATGCTCGAGACGCAGGTGCTCTGCCTCACCTACTACCCGGTGACCTACCAGGAGATGCTCGGTCGGCCCTGGCGGACCGAACGGAAGCCGACGGTGCCCGGGGTGGCGCAGGCGGCGGACGGTCTCGTCGCGCTCGGCTGCGGCACGGCCCAGCAGTGGTTCGACCTGTGCGCCATGTCGGGCCACGACGAGTGGATCGACGAATCGTCGGACCTCACGATCACCCAGCAGGCGAACCTCCACGCCGACGAGTTGTACCGGTGGCTGCGGGAGCAACGCGTCGACGACGTCCGCGACCTCGCCTCGGCGTTCCGCATCCCCAACTCGCCGGTGGCCAACGGCGAGAACGTGACCGGCATGGACCACTACGTCGCCCGCGGCGCCTTCACGTCGCATCCCGACGGCTTCCTCCAACCCGCGCATCCCTACCGGATCGGTGAGGTGGCACTGCATCCGCCGCGACCCGCACCGCGGCTGGGCGAGCACACCGCCGCGCACCGCGCGGCGGAAACCCGGGCACGGCCCCGGGTCGCGGTCACCGGTGACGGTGACGGTGGACTGCCGCTTCGGGGTCTGCGCGTACTGGACATGACGACCTTCTGGGCGGGTCCGTCGTGCAGCCACGCCCTGGCGATGCTCGGCGCGGAGGTCATCCACCTGGAGTCGACGCGTCGCCCCGATGGCACCCGGCTGATCGCCGGCATCCCGGCCACCGAGCCGCGGTGGTGGGAGCGCTCACCCATCTTCTCGGCGCTCAACACCAACAAAGCGGGCCTGACGCTGGACTTCCAGACCGAGGCGGGACGCGACGTACTGAAACGGCTGATCGGCACGTGCGACGTGGTGCTCGAGAACTTCACCCCACGCGTCATCGATCAGCTGGGGCTGGACTTCGCCGCGGTGCGGGCGCTGCGCGACGACGTCATCATGGTGCGCATGCCGGGCTTCGGCCTGGACGGGCCGTGGCGCGACAACCCGGCGTTCGCCTACATCATCGAGGACGCCTCCGGAATCAGTTGGCTCACCGGGTATCCCGACCGCAACCCGTACGAGCCCTACTCACTCGGCGACCCCAACGCCGGCCTGCACGCGCTGAGCGCCGTCCTGCTCGCCCTCGAGCACCGTCGCCGCACCGGCGAGGGCGTGCTCGTCGAGGCGGCGATGGTCGATGCGGCGCTGAACGTGGCCGCCGAGCAGGTGGTCGAACACAGTGCGTACGGCGCGCTGCTGCAGCGCGACGGCAATCGCGGCCCGGCGGCGGCACCGCAGAACCTCTACCAGGTCGACGGAATCGACGAGTTCGGCCGCGACGACTGCTGGGTGGCGATCGCCGTGGCCGACGACGCGCAGTGGCGGGCACTCCGGGACGCGTTGGGACGACCACCGTGGGCGATGGATCCGGCGCTGGACGGCTCGGCGGGACGGCGCGCCCACCACGATGCGATCGACCGAGACCTGGGTGCGTGGTGCCGGCAGCGCACCGGCGACGAGGTCGTCGCCACGCTGTGGCCCGCCGGCGTGCCGGTCGCGAAAGTGCTGCAGCCGCACCGGCAGACCGAACTCGAGCAGCTGGCTCACCGCGGGTTCTTCGCCCGTGTCGACCATCCGGTGAACCCGGCGTCGCTGCACAGCACACTGCCGGTGCGGCTGGCCTCCGGACCGGTGCGCTGGCACCGGCATCCGGCGCCGCTGCTCGGCCAGCACAACCGGCAGATCCTGGCCGAGGTGGGGCTGAGTGACGCGGAGATCGACCGGTTGCACGACGAGGGGGTCATCGGCACCGAGCCCGCGGGTCGCCGTGCGCCTGCGCGCTAATCACGGCGTCAGTCCCAGTGCGGCAGCGACGCGGCGGACGGGAAGTCCCCGTAGCCACGCGGTTCGGCCACCGCACCCGGCGTGGCGACGAACGGCACCCCGACGTCCTGCTCGGTGACGGTGGCGCTGACGGGCTTCACCTCGTGCGCGCCGAGATCCACCGCCGCGGTGATGGGTGCGACGGCGACGGCGACGGCACCCGCGCCGATCGCGAAGACGAGGGGCATCCTGCGAAGCCTCATGGCGATCTCCCTTCGGGTTCGTCGACGACCGAACCGGCGACGTGACCTTCGATTACCCAATCTAGGGAGCCGGGGCCTCGGGGCAAACGTCTTCATAGCGATCGCATATCCGCCCTGGAGTTAAATGAATCGCTTGATTTAATCGTGGCTCCGGTGTTCACTCGGGAGGTGCCTCCCGCTCCGCATCCGCACGACGGCGACTTCCACGCCGCCACCGACCATCCGGACTGGGCGGAGAGCGGGTGCTTCGCGGTCTCGGTGCCCGAGCGCGACCTGACCGGCTTCGTGTACTTCTTCTACGACGCGCGCCTGGGCACCGCAGGCGGCGGTCCCGCGCTGTGGGACCCGTCCGGTGAGCACCAGTACGACTGCCGCTACTACGACTGGCAGTGGCGCCAGCCGCCCACCGGCGCCCTGCGCTTCACGGACTTCACCCTGCCCAACGGCCTACGCCACCAGGTACTCGAACCCTCCGTGCACCACCGTGTGTCCTACGATCGGCCGGGCCTCGAGTTCACCCTCGACTGGACGTCGCTGATGCCGCCGCACCCGCTGGGCCCCGTGGACGATTCCGCCGGGCACTTCGACCAGCCCGGGCGCCTGCAGGGCACGCTGTGCCTCGACGGCGAACGCCTCGAGGTGGACTGCTTCTCGATGCGCGACCGCACCTGGGGTCCGCACCGTTCCGGGGCCATCCGCTCGGGGGACTACCTGTGGGCCATCGCCTCGCCGCGGGACCACTGGCACGCCATCACCATGGCAGGTCGCGGCGACGGCGTCGACCACGTCGTCGGCGGGTACCTCGTCGCCGACGGCGTTGCGGGCGAACTCGTCTCGGGGACGCGGCGGGTCGCCGCGCGATGCGACGGAGCGCCGGCGCACGTCCTCTTCGAGGCCGTCGACGACCAGGGCCGGACCGTGCACGCCTCCGGCGAGATCCGCACGGCGCTGCGCTGGCTGGGCTGGCCCGGACGGCTCACCTACTGGACGCTGACCGACTGGCGGTGGAACGGGCATCGGGGCTGGGGCGAGAACCAGGAGTTCATGGGCCGCGAGAAGGTCCGCGAACTCGCCGGAAGGGCACTCCGGTGACCGCCGCACGCGACCTGCGCACCGAGCGGTCGGTGGCCACCCGCGAGGTGCTGCTCGCGGCGGCGGAGCGGCTGTTCGCCGAACGTGGCATGTACGCCGTGTCCAACCGGCAGATCAGCGAGGCCGCCGGCCAGGGCAACAACGCGGCAGCCTGCTACCACTTCGGCACCCGGACCGATCTGCTGCGCGCCATCGAGGACAAGCACCGCGAACCGATCGAGACCCTCCGCGCCGCCCTGCTGCGCGAGGTGCACGGCTCGTCGGACCTACGCGACTGGGTGAGCACCCTGGTGCGCCCGCTCACCGATCACCTCAGCGGCCTCGGCAACCCCAGCTGGTACGCGCGCTTCGCCGCCCAGGCCATGGCCGATCCCACCTACCGCGACGTCGTCACCCGCGATGCGCTGTCCTCCACGCACCTCGTCGAGGCCATCAACGGCTTCAACCGGTGCCTGCCGGCGCTGCCCAAGCGCGTCCGCATGCAGCGCATCGTCATGGCGCGCAATCTGCTGATGCACACCTGTGCCGAATACGAGGGCGAGTTCGCCACCCGGGGGTCACGGGCGCGGGCGCCGTGGGCCGACGCCGCCGAGGGGCTCGTCGACGCCGTCGTCGGTATCTGGAAGGCGCCAGTTCACAGGACCGTTCGGCGCTGACGCCGACCCGAGGAAGCGGAGGACCATGTCCGATCCCAGCGTGACGTCCGATCCCAGCGTGACGTCCGATCCCAGCGTGATCGACTCGTCGACCGACGAGGACGCCATCGACGACTTCCCGATGGCCCGCGCACCGGGATGCCCGTTCGCGCCGCCACCGGCGGTCGTCGAGCGCACCGCGTCGGCGCAGCTGTTCCGGGTGCGCATCTGGGACGGCAGCACGCCCTGGCTGGTCACCGGCTACGAGGCGATCAGAGCACTGTTCGCCGACGGCCGCGCCAGCGTCGATGACCGGTTGCCGGGCTACCCGCACTGGAACGAGGGCATGCTCGCGACGGTGCACAAGCGGCCGCGATCGGTCTTCACGGCCGACGCCGAGGAGCACACCCGCTTCCGGCGCATGCTGAGCAAGCCGTTCACGTTCCGCCGGGTCGAAGCGCTGCGCCCGGCCGTGCAGAAGATCACCGACGACCACGTCGCCGCAATCCTGGCCGGTCCCAAACCCGCCGACCTCGTCGAGGGTCTCGCCCTGCCCATCCCGTCGCTGGTGATCAGCGAGGCGCTGGGCGTGCCGTATTCCGATGCCGGCTTCTTCCAGGAGCAGGCCAACCGCGGCATGAGCCGCTACGCGACGGCCGAGGACGCCGCCGAGGGCGCAGGTGCGCTGGCGCGATACCTGAAGAACCTGCTGCTGGCCAAGATGGACGACCCCGCCGAGGACCTGGTGTCCGACCTCGCCGAGCGGGTCAAGGCCGGCGAACTCAGCGTGCGCGAGGCGGCGCAACTCGCGACCGGGGTGCTGATCGCCGGGCACGAGACCACCGCCGGTCAGGTGAGCATCAGCATCGTCGCGCTGTTGGAGCATCCCGACCAGATGGCGCTGCTCCGCGACGCCGAGGACCCCAAGGTGATTGCCACCGCGGTCGAGGAGCTGCTGCGGTACTGCAGCATCATCCAGACCGGCCAGCGGCGCATCGCCACCGAGGACATCGAGGTGGGCGGTGAGGTGATCCGCGCGGGCGAGGGCATCATCCTCGACGTCGCGCCGGCCAACTGGGACGCACGGCAATTCCCGCAGCCGGACCGGCTCGACCTGACCCGGCAAGACGGCCCGCACGTCGCCTTCGGCTACGGGCGGCATCAGTGCGTGGGACAGCAGCTCGCCCGGATGGAGCTGCAGATCCTGCTGCCGACACTCCTGCGCCGGATCCCCGGGCTGCGGCTGGCCGTGCCGCGCGACGAACTGCCCTTCAAGCACGACGCACTGGCGTACGGGCTCTACGAGCTGCCCGTCACCTGGTGACCGGCAGGCCGTCCAGCACGGTCGCGAGATCCGATGTGGCCCAGAGGTTCAACGCATTGTCCAGCATCCGTAGCGGCGCGCGGAGACTCTCGTCGCCCGCGATCCGCGGATCGGTGCAATCGGTGGCCGACTCCGCCCGCGACGCCACGAGCGCGGGGACGTCGAGCAGCCAGGTGAGGGCCATCAGCGCGGTGTAGACGACCACCTCGCCGCGCAGCCGCCCCGGGTCGACGAGCGGGCCGCCCGCCCGGTGGTACTCGGCGCAGAACGATTCGATCAGCTCGTCGAGATGGCGGTCCCACAACCACGCCTCGGCACCCGACAGCGAACCCCACAGAGCCATCGCGACGTTCATCCGGCTGACGCAACCCCAGTCCAACAGCCCGCAGTGCAGCGCACCGTCGTCGGCGCGCCAGAACCACGCGTTGTCCACGTTGGCATTCCAGTGGCACAGCGCGACGTGGTCCGTCGACGCGGTCAGCATGCGCCAGATCGCCGGCTCGGCCCCCAGTACCCGCGGCGCCTCGACGCGCAGGCGCGAACGGAAGGTCGTCGCGGTCACCGCCGGGGACAGCAGACCCGGGTATCGCTGCGCGAACGCGTCGAGGCGGTCGAGCCGGCGCTCGAGTCGCTGCGGGGTCAGCAGCGGCGGTTCGCCGACCGTCGCCGCGCGCAGGTCCACCGGGAACTGGTCGGCGAGGTGCGAGCCCAGGGCGCCGGACCGGTCGGTTCCGGCGAGCCGCGCCAGAGCCAGGAGCAGCGCACGGTAGTGCTCGACGGGCCGGTCCAGCAGGTGGTCCAGGCACTTCGGTTGGTGGGGCTCGATGCCGTTGCGACCGAACGGGATCCGTTCGGTGACGAGGATGCCCGTGCCCGAGGCGGCGTGGTAGTCGGCGAACACCGGGCGGGCTACCGGGATGGGGAACGCGGGAGAGCGTGCCAGCAGGGCGAAGCGCACCTCGGCCGCCAGCTGCGTCCGCCCGCGGTCGCGCAGGGGGTCGGTGAGGTCGCGGGAGAACTTGACGAACAACTCGGAACTCGAACGGGCCCGCGCGTAGCGCACGTCGAGGACGGCCTTGCGCCCCGTGCTCCCGCCGGCGACCTCCTCGCAGCGCTCGACGGCGGTGACCCGGTCGTCGGTCGGCAGGCTCCCCGCGACGCGGAACGCCTCGGTGAGCCAAGCGGTCCCGGCGGTGCGCAGCGCGGCGGGATCGACCGGGATCGGGAGGCCGAGATGATCGCCGGGGACTCCGATCACCAGGTCTGCTCGGCGGCGCGCACCAGCATGTGGTTGACCGCGACCCGTCGCGGCCGGGTCACCATGTATCGCACCGCGTCGGCGACGTCCGCGGCGTCGAGCTTGACCATGCCCGCGGTGCGTTCGGCGACGGCGGCGCGGGCGGCCTCGGGCAGATGGTCGCTGATCTCGGTGTCGACGGTGCCCGGCCCGACGACGCCGACGCGCACGCGGCTGCCGATGAGCTCCTGACGGATGCCCTCACTGAACGCGTTGATGCCGAACTTGGTCAGCGAGTAGACCGCCGTCCCCGGCCGCGCCACCCACCCGGCCGTCGAGCTGACCGTCACCACGTCGGCCACGCCGCGCGGCGCATCGGCGGCCGCGGCGACGAGGTGCGGGAGCGCCGCCCGCGTCACGTACAGCACGCCCTGGACGTTGACGGCGACGAGGTCGTCCCAGTCCCCGAGGGCGGCCTCGGTGGCGGCGCCCATCCGCATCAGACCGGCGTTGTTGACCAGGACGTCGAGCCGGCCCAGCCGCTCGACGGTGCGCTCGACCGCCGCGGCGACCCCGGCGGCATCCGTGACGTCGCCGGGCACCGCCAGCGCCGTACCGCCCGCCGCCCGGATGGCGTCGGCCAGCGCGTCGAGCCGGTCGGCGCGTCGTGCGAGCAGGGCGACCGCGGCGCCGTCGGCGGCGAGCGCCTCGGCGGTCGCCGCGCCGATGCCGCTGCTGGCGCCGGTCACCAGCGCCACCGTGCCCGCGAGCGGTGCGGAATCGTTCATCGTGAGTCCACCTGTCCGAAGATGACGTCGTCGTGTTCGCCGAGCCGCGGCGCGCCGTACTCGATCCGGGTCGGGTCGCGGCGCAGGCGCCACGAGGTCCCCAGGACGGGTCGCAGCCCCTCCACGTGGTCCGAGACGAAACGATAGGCCTCGCGCTGCCACAGCGACTCGTCGGCGATGACGTCCAGCGCGGTGGCGCTCCTGGTCGCCGCGACCCCAGCTCCACGCAGGCGGGCGGCCAGCGCGGCGGCGGAGTGTCCGGCGAGCACGGCGGTCAGCTCGGCGTCCAGAACGTCGGCGTGCCCGGCTCGGCCGGCCGCCGTGGCGAAGCGCGGGTCGGCCGCGAGGCCGGGTGCGTCGAGTACGTCGCACACGCGGTGCCACGCGTCGTCGTCGGACACGGCGAGCGCGAGCCACCCGTCGTCGCAACGGAAGCAGCCGTGCGGCGCGTAATCGGGATGGCCGGGGCCGTCGGGATCCAGGGGCTCGCCGCTCAGTGCCTGCTCGAGCACGCGGTCGCCGATCATCGTCGTCAACACCTCGACGGCCGACACGTCGACGGACTGGCCCCGTCCGGTGACGTCGCGGTGCAGCAGCGCGACGACGGCGGCGTAGGCCGCGGCCGCGCCGACGGTGGAGTCGCCGTAGCGCATGCTCGCGCCCAGCGGCGGGCCGCCGGGATGGCCGACGAGCGATGCCATGCCGGCCAGGGCGGCGAAGCACGGGGCGTAACCGGTCTGGTAGCCGAGCGGTCCGTCGTTGCCCCACATCTTGATCGACACCGACACGATGTCGTCCTTGAGGGCCACCAGGTCGTCGTGACCCAGTCCGTGCCGTTCCATCGCACCGGGCCGCAGGTTGTTCAGCACGACGTCGCTATCGGCGATGAGGTCGCGCAGCCGCGACATGCCCGCAGCGGTGGAGTAGTCGATGTCGACGCTCAGCACCTCGGGGTTGATGGACAGGAAGAAGGGCGCGTGGTCGACGTCGGTGCCGCCGTAGGCGCGCATCTCCTCCGGCATTGCCGAGTTCTCCACCTTGATCACCTCGGCACCGAGGAAGGCCAGCAGCTTGCCCGCATAGGGGCCGGCCCAGACCTTGGTCAGCTCCACGACGCGCACGCCCTGAAGCGGACCGCCGCGCGGGCGGACCGGTGCCCGCGGTGGCCCGGAGCGCGGCGTCGGCGGTCGACGCCGCCCGGCGGCATCGGCGGAAGCGGCGGCGGAGTCCTGGCCCAGATCCGGTGCAGCGCTGACGATGTCGGCGGGGGATACCGAGAACACGTACGGCACGCCCGGATGGCGGACGGTGCCCGAGACGGGATGTGGGACGGCGCGGAAGAACCCCCGGTGCCGGTACTGGGGCAGCGTGGCGAGCGCGTCGACCGCGTTGACCGGCACCAGGGGCACGCCCAGTCGCTGCGCGCGGGTGGCGGCGGTCTCCTGGTCGAGGCCGGCGATCCAGGGGGCGAAGCCGTCGTGGAACCGCGCCACCTTGTCCGCGGTGACGGAGAATTCGAGCCAGTCGTCCTCGAAGTCGTCGAACCAGCCCGGGCGTCCGAGCAGTTCGCCGAGGGCCGCCCAGTGCGCACGGTTGGTGACGTAGAGGTAGACGTAGCCGTCGGCGCACGGGAAGAACGCGGCGGGCCCCTGCTGGTCGTAGTCGGCGCGGCTGCCATCCGGGGTGATCTCGCCGGAGAGGAAGCGTCCGAGGATGCAGTCGGCCCGCGAGGCCAGTGCCGCCTGGTGCGAGACGTCGATGAACTCTCCGGTACCGCGGTGGATCTGGGCGAAGAGCGCGGCAGCGACGCAGAGTGCGGCGTCGAGGCCCGCCTCGTGATCGGGGGAGTGGCGGCCCGGACCCTGCAGCGGTGGCGACGCGGGATCGGCGTGGCTCGGGGTGTGGTGACCCCACCCACTGGCGTGGAACACGGTCAGGCTCGTCGCGGGGTGCCCCTCCGGCGGTGCGTCGAGCCCGAAGGGCGTGACCGAGCAGACGACGAGGCGCGGATGCCGCTGCCGCGCCGCCGCGTCGTCGAGTCCCACGTTGGCCAGCCACGGCGCGTCGTGGTCGTCGACGACCGCGTCGGCCGACGCCACCAGGCGGTGCAGCCGTTCACGGCCCTCCGGGCCGGCCACGTCGATGACGACCGAGCGCTTGTTGGTGTTGCGGAAGGCGAAGCCCGGGTTGACGCCGGCGATGCGAGGTGCGGCGTCCCGGGTCGGTGCGCCCGACCCGGGACGTTCGATCTTCACGACCTCCGCGCCGAAGTCGGCAAGCAGCTTGCCGCAGTACTCGCCGGCAGGCGTCTCGGCCGTCTCGATGATGCGGAAGCCGCCGAGCGCGGGGATCGATGGCGTGGTCACGGCGGAGGGGGCCGCGCGATCGGGCACGCGTCGTCAGGGCTTGGCGCGGCCCGACTTGCTCAGCCGCCACTCGGGCGGGAAGTTCATGTCGTTGTCCTTGACCACGTTGTTGAGGCCCTTCTCGAAGGTGCCGGCGGTCAGGTCGACGGTGTTCTCCACGTCGTTGCGGATCATCGGCAGCATGCCCTCGACCATGCCGGTGAGCAGGCTGCCCATGTATTCGCCCTTGTGCTGCTTGTAGATCTCGAGGAAGCCCTTCTGCACGGCGACGGTGTCGGTGGGCCGCGACTTCGAACAGGCCATCGCGTACTTCAGCGTCTCGGCCTCGAGGTCCTCGCGCGGCACGACGCTGTTGACGAAGCCGCAGTCGTACATCTCCTTGGCGCTGAACGGCCGTCCGGTGAACAGCATTTCGGAGAACTTGCGCAGCCCCATCGTCTCCGCCCACCACCACAGCCGCGGGCCCCAGCCGACGTAGCGGAAGGCGGGGTGGCCGAAGAGCGCGTCGTCGGAGGACACCACCAGGTCGGCGTCACCGGCCTGGTAGAAGTGCCAGCCGTAGCAGTAGCCCTTGGCCTCGATGATGCTGACCTTGCGCAGTTCCTGCAGCGGTCGATTGCCGGCGCGGGCCTTGGCGTAGAAGTCGGTGACGGTGGACAGGTAGCGATAGGAGTCGCCGGGCGGATACGTGACGTCGTCGTCGTTGATCGCCAGCTCGTGGGGGAGCGGCATCCCGGGGTTCTCGATCATGCCGCGCTGCTCGGGCAGGTCCCCGCCGCTGCCGAAGTCGTCGCCCTCCCCGCGGATCACGACGACCTTCACGTCGTCGTCGACGTTGCACTTATGGATGAGGTCCGCGTACAGCTGGCGCATGCCCAGGCTCGTCGCGTTCTGCGCGTCCGGACGGTCGAAGGTGATGGTGGCGATGCGGTTCGCGCGGTCCTTCTCGAACCGGATGTACTGCTCGGCTTCCTTCTTCATCTCTTCGTAGTCGTATTCGGGCACGAGGGTCTCCTTCGTTCGGGGGTTCGGCGGGCGGGGTTCGAGGGGTGGGGTGCGACGGGTGAGGCGGGTCGGTCGCCGGACGGCGTCAGGGCAGGACGGCGGGCATGGACTCCCAGCCGCGGACGGTCGAGGTGGGGCTCAGCTCTGCGTTGGTGAGGTCGACGTCCCACTCCGGGAAGCGGTCGAGGATCTCGTCGAGCGCGATCCGGCCCTCCATCCGGGCGAGCGCGTTGCCGAGGCAGAAGTGGGTGCCGACGCCGAAGCCGAGGTGCTGGCGGATTTCGCGGTGCACGTCGAAATGTCCTGCAGTAGGACCAAATCGGCGTGGATCGCGGTTCGCGGCGCCGATGATCATCATCATCGCGTTGCCGGCGGGCACCGTCTGGCCGTAGAACTCGACGTCGCGAGTGACGTAGCGGCTGATGTGCGGGGCGGGCGGCTCGTAGCGCACGACCTCCTCGACCGCGTTCGGCAGCAGGCTGCGGTTGGCGACCAGGTCCCGCCGTTGGTCGGGATGTTCGGCGAGCAGCTTGCCCGCCCAGCCGATTAGCCGGGTGGTGGTCTCGCTTCCCGCGGTGGCGATGACCTGGAGGTAGAGCAGCAGTTCGTCGCGGCCGAGGCGGCGCCGGGCGCCGGTCTCGTCGGCGAACTCGGCGGTGAGCAGCTCGGTCATGATGTCGTCGGCCGGGTGCTTCGCCCGCCAGTCGATGAACTCGGCGAACACCTCGCCGGTGGCGATCGCCCCGTCCGGATTCTCGGTCATCTTGCCGCCGCGCTCGGTGCGCAGCGTCGAGTCGCCGTGGTCGATGACGTGCTGCTGGTCGGCTTCCGGGATGCCCAGCAGCATCCCGATCACCCGCATCGGCATCTGCGCCCCGAGGTCGGTCACGAAGTCGAAGCGGCCGCCGCCGACGAGGGGGTCGAGGCAGCGCGCGGTGAATTCGCGGATCTTCGGCTCCAGCGCCGCCACCTTGCGGGGGGTGAAGATCCGCGACAGCAGCTTGCGGTGCACGTTGTGGATGGGCGGGTCCTCGAAGATCAGGGTGCCCGGGGGGATCTCCATGCCCGACTTGATGATCTCGAGGATCGCGCCGCGCGCGGAGCTGAACGTCTCGTGGTCGAGCAACGCCGCGTCGACGTCGTCGAAGCGGCTCAGCGCGTAGAAGTCGTGCTGCGCGTTGTAGTAGAGCGGCGCTTCCTCGCGGATGCGGCCGAACATCGGGTGCGGATCGATGTTCAGGTCGACGTCGTACGGGTCGTAGTGGACGTCTTCGTCGATCCCCGAACCGATCTCGTCGTTGGTGCTGACTGCCACGAATGCCTCGCCTTTCGCCGATTCGTGGCCAGTTTCGCAGCGTTGCCGGTGCCGGCGTGGCGTTTAGACCCTTCGCTTAATACCTCGCGGTTCGACCCGTGTGGCGAATCGAGCCAGTGGGTAGGCCCGCCGTGTCGTCATGTGGCTCGGGTGGCTCGGACGCCGTGACCTTCGGAGGTGCACCGTGAAGCGGCTCAACGGCATGGACGCCTATCTGCTGTACACCGAGACGCCGAATCTGCATTCGCACACGCTCAAGGTCGCGATCGTCGACGCGTCGACCCACGGGTTCGGCTTCGACGCGTTCCGCGACCACCTGTCCCGGCGGCTGCACCTGCTGGCGCCCCTGCGCTACCGCCTGGTGGAGATTCCGTGGCGGCTGCACCACCCGATGTGGTTGGAGGACTGCGAGGTCGACCTCGACTACCACCTGCGGCGGGTCCGCGTACCCGAGCCCGGCGGCCGGCGCGAACTCGACGAGGTGATCTCCGCGGTCGCCTCGACACCGTTGGACCGCACCCGGCCGCTGTGGGAATTCCACGTCGCCGAGGGTCTGGCAGGCGACCGCGTCGCGCTGATCGGCAAGATCCACCACGCGCTCGCCGACGGCGTGGCGTCGGTGAATCTGCTCGCGCGGGCGATGGACATCGTCGGCGGCGAGACCGACGAGCGCGACCCCGCCGACGCGTGCGAGGTGCCCGGTGACGCCGAGCTGCTCGCGGAGGCCGGCCGCGATCACGTCCGGCAGATCGGCGAGTTGCCGGGACTGCTGGGGGACGCCGTGACGGGGATGCGCCGGGTGCGCCGCCGCGCGCGGGAGCGCGGGGCCCATCCCGATCTCGCCGAGCCGTTCGACGCCCCGGAGACGTTCCTGAACCACCAGGTGTCCCCGGCGCGGCGGTTCGCGAGCGCCACGCTGGCGCTGGCGGACGTCAAACGGACCGCGAAGCGCCTCGAGGTCAGCATCAACGACGTGGTCCTGGCGACGGCGGCGGGCGCCCTGCGCGAGCTGCTGCTCCGCTACGACGGACGCGCCGACGAGCCGATCATCGCCTCGGTGCCGACCGCCACCGACAAGTCACCGGATCGCATCACGGGCAACGAGATCAGCGGCCTGTCCATCTCGCTGCCGGTGCACGTGTCCGACGTGCTGGAGCGCGTCCGTCTGGTGGCGCTGGCGACCCGGCGCGCCAAGGAGGACCACGAGCTGATCGGTCCGGAACTGTATTGCCGCATGATGACCTATCTCCCCACGGCCGTGGCGCCGCAGGCGTTCCGGTGGCTGTCCACCCGACAGGGACGCAACCGCATGATGAACGTCGCCGTGTCGAACGTGGCGGGTCCTCGCGAGCGCGGTCACTTCGCCGGTGCGCCGGTGAGCGAGATCTACTCGACCGGCGTGCTGTCGCTCGGTGCGCCGGTCAACATCACCGTGTGGAGTTACGTCGACCAGATGGGCATCGCGGTACTCACCGACGATCAGACCTTCGGCGACGTGCACGAGGCGACCGACGCGCTGGTCGCCTCCTTCGCCGAGATCCACCGGGCGGCCGGGCTGCCCGAGGAGCCGGCGGTGGTGGACACCGCGCTGCCGGCCGTCGGCGCGGACGACTAACCCTCGGCGCGCGTGCGGAGTTCGGCGCGCAGGATCTTTCCCGTGGCGTTGCGGGGGAGTTCGTCGAGCAGGACGATCTCGCGCGGCACCTTGTAGGTGGCGAGCTGCTCGCGGACGTGGCCGCGCAGCGCCTCGGGATCGGCTGCGGCACCCGGCCGGGTGACCACGAAGGCGACGAGCCGCTGGCCGTACTCGGCGTCCGAGACGCCGACGACGGTGGCCTCCGCGACGTCGGGATGGGCGGTCAGCGTCTTCTCCACCTCGATCGGGTAGACGTTCTCGCCGCCGGACACGATCATCTCGTCGTCGCGGCCGACGACGAACAGGCGTCCGGCGGCGTCGAGCCGACCGAGGTCGCCCGACGCCATGAAGCCGTCGTGGAAGTGCTTGCCGCCGGCGGCCGATCCCTCGGTGTAGCCGTCGAACAGCGTCCCGCTGCGCACGTAGATCTGCCCGACCTCGCCGTCGGCCACCGGCTGGTGGGTGTCGTCGAGGATGCGGACCTCGGTGCCCGCGGCAGGGCGGCCGGCGGTGTCGGGCGCGACACGCAGATCCGCCGGCGTGGCGGTGGCGATCATGCCCGCCTCGGTGGCGTTGTAGTTGTTGTAGACGATGTCCCCGAACTCGTCCATGAAGCGGGTGACGACGTCGGGTCGCATCCGCGAGCCCGACGCCGTGACGAAGCGCAGTGCGCGGCACGGGTGGCGCCGCCGTACGTCGTCGGGGAGGTCCATGATCCGGTCCAGCATGACCGGCACGACGACCAGGCCGGTGGCGTCGTGCCGGTCGACGAGTTCCAACGTCGCCTCGGGGTCGAACCGTCGCCGGGTGACGATGGTGGTCGCCATGAACGCGGCGAAGATCAGTTGCGAGTAGCCCCAGGCGTGGAACATCGGCGCAGCGATGACGGTGACCTCCTCGGTGCGCCACGGGATGCGCTCGAGGATGCCGACCAGTTCGCCGGCGCCGCCGCCGGAGGTGGACCGCGCGCCCTTGGGCGTGCCCGTGGTGCCGGAGGTCAGCAGCACGACCTTGCTGCGCCGCTCGGAGCGGCCAGGACGGTTCCCGGCGTGCTCGGCGATCAGTTCCTCGACGGTGGGGTGCTCGCGCGGGCCGGCGTCGACCCACCCGAGGATGCGGGTGACACCGGGGTGGTCGGCCAGCGCCCGGTCGACGGCCGGGGTGAACTCGTCGTCGTAGACGACGACGTCGACGCCTTCGCGCGTCACCACCTCCGCCATGGCCGGACCGGCGAAGGACGTGTTGAGCAGCAGCACGTCGACGCCGATGCGGTCGGCCGCCATCAGGGCGGTCACGAACCCGCGGTGGTTGCGGCACATGATGCCGACCGTGGTCGCCCCGCCGGGCAGGGCCTCGAGCGCCGCGGCGAGGGCGGCGGCGCGAGCGTCGAGCTGCCGCCAGGTGAGCGACCCGATTTCGTCGACGAGACCGGTGCGGTCGGGGCAGCGTCCGGCGGTGAGCGCGAAGCCGAGCGTCACCGACCCGCCGTCGCGCGCAGCGGCGGCCATCCGCAGGTAGCGATCCGGCCGCAACGGGGCGAGCACGCCGGCTCGGACGAGAGTGCCGATGATGGTAGCGATCTCGGCGGCGACGCCCGTGACGGCGGACAGCGAGGGCAGCACCGCGCTCAGCCGAGAAGCGGGAACCGGCGCTTGCGCGACAGCTCGTCGAGGGCGTTCTGCATCATCGAGCGGACGTAGACGTCGACCTCGGCCACGTCGGGATCGGGGCCGAAGCGGGCGTGCACGTCGATCGGTTCGAGGACCCGCGTGACGATCTTGGTCGGCAACGGCAGATTGGGCGGGATCAGCACGCTGAAACCGAACGGGAACCCGAAGGTGACCGGCAGGATCTCCATCCGCGCCTTCGACAGGCCCAGCAGTTTCGCCAGCCGGTTGCCGCGCGTGAGGAACAACTGGCTCTCCTGACCGCCGATCGAGACGGCCGGGACGATGGGTACCCCCGCGGCGATCGCGGTCCGCACGTAGCCGGTGCGGCCGTCGAAGTCGATCGTCGAGTCGGCCATGGTGGGCCGGTAGGAGTCGTAGTCACCGCCCGGGAACACCAGCACCACGGCGCCCGATCGCAGTGCGGCATGGGCATTCTCGCGGCTGGCCTCGATGACGCCGACCTTCGGCATCAGTTCGCCGAGCGGGCCCATCACCACCCCGTAGTGCGCGAGGGTGATGAGTGGCCGGTCGTCGAAGCCGAAGCGGCGATAGAACGCCGAGCCGAAGAGCAGCACGTCGGGCGTCAGCATGCCGCCGGAGTGGTTCGACACCACCAGGGCGCCGCCGGTGGCGGGGAACACGTCCATGCCGTGCGTCTCGGCGCGAAACCACCTGCGCAACACCGGCCCGACGCGCTCGACGACCTGCCGGGTGACGCCCGGGCTGAACGCGTCGAGCACGCCGGTGGCCGGCTCGGCGACCTCGTCGTCGCTCATGGTCTCCAGTGTGTCAGCCGCTGCCGGGGACCGTGGCTACTTCAGGCAGCTGCCGCCGTCGACCGGCAGGGTGACGCCGGTGATGTACCGCGCCTCGTCGGAGGCAAGGAACAGCACGGCGTTGGCGATGTCCTCGGGTTCGACCCAGCCGATCGGCAAGGTGTGCATCATCTGTCCGATGACCTTGATGTCCTCCGGGCCCGGGTTCTCCAGGTCCGGGCGGAACAGCTTCATCGTCGGCTCGTTCATGAACAGCGGCGTGTTGACGTTGGTCGGGTGTACGGAGTTGACCCGGATGTTCTGCGCGCCCAGTTCGACGGCGAAGGTGCGCATCAGGCCGACGACGCCGTGCTTGGCGGCGACGTAATGGCCGGTGTGCGGGTAGGCCTTGAGGCCGCCGACCGAGCTGGTGAGGATGATCGAGCCGCCGCGGCCGCCCTCGATGATGTGCGGGACACCGGCCTTGACGGTCTTCCACACACCGGAGAGGTTGACGGCGATCATGTCGTCCCAGTCGGGCTCACTGGTCTTGTCGAGCGTCTGGCCGCCGTTGCCGATGCCGGCATTGGCGACGATGACGTCGAGCCGTCCGAACTCCTCGACGCCGGCGTCGACGGCGGCCTTCAGCGCGTCGAAGTCCCGGGTGTCGACCTCCGCGGTGTAGATCCGCCGGTCGAGGTTCTTCACCATGTCGGCGGTCTCGGCGAGATCCTCGGGATTCGCGAGGGGGATGAGCACGCTGTCGATCTGCTTGCAGATGTCGACGGCGATGATGTCCGCGCCCTCCTGGGCCATGCGCACGGCGTGGGCACGGCCCTGCCCGCGCGCGGCTCCGGTGATGAACGCGACCTTGCCCTCTAACCGCCCTGCCATGTGAATCCTCTGCTCCCTGATGGGCATCAACGAATTGCTGTGCACTCGCTCAGCACTCTGTCACCGGTAACCCATTGTGTCAACGGCGAACTCGCTTCGGGCCGTTTGTACTGACCGCTTAGACGGCACTGCGTGCAGGGGGAATCGATGCCCGAGTCGGCACCGGAGTCGGCACCGTCAGCGCGGACCCGGCCGGTGTCGACGGGCGCGGCGGATCGCCGGGCGGACCCGGGGTCCGCGTCAAGGGGTTGTGGCCGCGCTACGGGCGCGGCGTCACGCGCGGTGACGCGCGTCTACGAGAACGCGGTTCTCGGTCAGTCGGCGGAGAAGCCGTGCGCGACGAAGTCCCACACCTCGTCGGCGGAGATCGGCTTGTTGGTGCCGTCCTCGGCGCCGCTCGACTGGGCGACGAACATGACGGTCTGCATGGTCATGGCGGCCATGCGGCGGGGATTGATGGATGCGCGCAGCGCCCCGGCGGCCGCGGCGTCCTCCATGAGTTCGGTGAGCAGGGCGATCAGCGGCGCGTGCGCCACCTTCACCTCCGACGGGTGCGACACCAGCAGCCGCGGCGCGAAGTCGGTGAACAGCGGCCGCTTGGCGGCGGGATCGGGGCGGGACGACTCGAAGAGCAGCTGGATCGCGACCTTGAGCCGCTCGATCGGATCGGTGTGGCTGCCGGTGGCCGCGCGGATCTGGTCGGCGGACCGGCTCAGCGCGTCCTCGAACAACGCCAGCAGCAGCTCGTGCTTGCCGTCGAATTGGAGATAGAAGCTGCGAAGCGACTGCCGCGAGCGGTCGACGACCTCCTGGACCGTGAAGTCGGTGCTGCCCTTCTCGATGATGATCGCCTGGGCGGCATCGAGGAACCGTTGCACGCGCTGGGCGGCCCGCAACTTGGCCGTCTTGATGGATCGCTCGACCGCCCGCTGCTTCCAGGCCGGCTCCTCGCTGGGGCTGCTCACCAGCGGCTCGGCTGCAGGGTGGTCGGGAAGCGCATGGATGAACTGTACCGGAGAACGACGTGGCATAGCGGTGCTAGACCCCCTCGCAGACGATGTGTCTGAGATTGTAACTTTCTCATGGTGAGAATAGTATTCTCATCGGTGTCTTTTCAGAAGACTTCGCGGAAAGCCCGCATTCCCTCATCGAGGCAGGTCATTCTCGGTACGACGGGGTCGCGGGCGGCGCGGCGGAGCCCACCGTCTGGAGTGCCATGCAGCTGACCTTCGATGCCGACGTCGAGGCGTTCCGAGCCGAGTTCGTCGAGTTCCTCGACGCACACCGCCCGCCCGACGCGGAACTGCTGCAGCGCCCGAGGTCGTCGTCGGACCTGCCCGACTGGGCCCGCCGGTGGCAGCGCCTGCTCTTCGACAACGGGTGGCTGGTGCCCGGCCATCCGCCGGAGTTCGGCGGCCGCAATGCCACCGTCCTGCAGCAATACGTGCACCAGATCGAGCTGTCCCGCCGGCGCATGGTGCCCAGTTTCAACACCCAGGGCGTCGGCATCATCGCCGCGTCGTTGATCACGTTCGGCACCGACGAGCAGAAGCAGCAGTGGGCGATCCCCATTCTGCGTGGTGAGATCACCGCCGCCCTCGGGATGAGCGAGCCCGGTGCGGGATCCGACCTCGCGTCGCTGCGCACCCGGGCGACCGCCGACGGCGACCACTTCGTGCTCAACGGTCAGAAGGTGTGGACGTCCGGCGCGCACGACGCCGACGTCCTGCTGACGTTCGTCCGCACCGATCCCGACGCCCCGAAGCACCGTGGCATCAGCGTGCTGCTCGTCCCGACCGACGCGCCCGGTGTCACCTGCCGGCCCTTCGCGTCCGCGGCCGACCGCGACGACATGGACTTCAACGAGGTGTTCTTCAACGACGCACGCGTCCCCGCCGCCCACCTGGTGGGCGCGCTCAACGACGGCTGGTCGGTGGCCAACGGATCCCTCGGGCACGAGCGCACCATGCTGTGGCTCAGTTACGCCGACCGGCTCGCCGACCTCCTCGTCGACTGGCGGCCGCGCACCCGCGTCGAGCGTGACCGCTTCGCCACGCTGGTCATGGACAACCAGGCGCTGCGCCTGCTCGGTTCGGCGGCGATCGCCCGTGCGGCGCGCGGCGAGGAGGACGTGGCCGCACTGTCGGTGCTCAAACTGCTCGGCGCCGAAGCCGGTCAGGCGGCGGGGGAGGTCGCACTGGCCGCCCAGGGACCCGAGGGGCTGATCCACCCGGCCATGTCGACGCGCTACGAGGCGCTCAATCACGACGGCTACGCGGGAAGCTGGGCCGACCGCTACATCCGGTCCTTCGCGGGCACGATCGCGGGCGGCACCTCGGAGATCCAGCGCAACATCGTCGCCCAGCGCGTCCTGGGGCTGCCCCGGAAGTGACCGGCGGGCGGGGGTCCGCCGGCCGTCAGAGGTCCGCGAGGCGCGGCGCCGAACCGCGGGCACGCAGGCCGGCGCCCGCGCGCTTCGTCAGTTCCCGTGAGCTACCGAGTAATCCGTCGAGGACCAACACGCGCTTCACGTGGTGCTGCAGATCGTGTTCGGCGGTGAAGCCGATGCCGCCGAGCACCTGCTGACAGTTCCTGGCCGCCGTCAGGGCGGCCTTGCCCGCGGCCGCCTTCGCCAGCAGCGCGGTCAGGTCGGGGTTGGCCGACCCGGGCAGGGTCAGCGTCGCCTCGGCGCCCTCGATCGCCACCAGCGTCTCCGCGAGCCGGTGCCGGACCGCCTGGAAGCTCGCGATGGGCTTGCCGAACTGCACGCGGTCCAGCGCGTGCCGACGGGCCAGGGCGAGCATCGCCCGCGCCGATCCGACGAGCCACCAGCCGACGGCCAGTCGCGCCTCGGCGACGCGGATGGGGTAGCCCTCCTCCTCACGCCGCAGCGGCAGACCGCCGAGTGTCGGATCGATGCCGTGGACGCTGATGCGGTCCCACACCACCCAGGCGTTGCCGGCATAGGGCAGCGGCAGCTCCACGGTGTCGCCGATCGCGTTGCCCGTCGCGTGCAGGACGACGTCGACGAGTGCCGAGGCGTGCGAACCGGTTTCGCCGAGCAGCCGGAACACCAGCGGCACCGCCAGATCCGGGACGTCGGTGAGCATGTCGGCCCAGCCCATCTCCGTCAGCGCCGCGTCGAGGTCGGGACCCGAGGCCGCCAGCATGGTCTTGCGCAGCGAGCCCTCGAGCATGTCCAGTGACGCCGCGTCGAACGCGGTCGGTGAATCCTGCACGCTCACTCCCTTCCGAGGTCGAGCAGTCGCCGGGCGATGATGTTGCGCTGCACCTCGGCCGTGCCGCCGTAGATCGTGGACGCCCTCGAGTACAGGTACTCGGTGCGCCACTCGTCGTCGTCGAGTTCGATCCGTCCGGGCATCAGGTCGCGCGCGGTGTCGAACAGTCGCTGCTCGGCGCCGGCCAGCAGCACCTTGTCGATCGAGGTGTCCGCGCCGAGCTTCTCGCCGTCGCCCAGGCGGTGCTGGGTGGCGCGCGAGCGGCAGCGCAGCGTGTGCAGCGCCAGATA
Source organism: Mycolicibacterium grossiae (assembly GCF_008329645.1). Classification (NCBI taxonomy): domain Bacteria; kingdom Bacillati; phylum Actinomycetota; class Actinomycetes; order Mycobacteriales; family Mycobacteriaceae; genus Mycobacterium; species Mycolicibacterium grossiae. Next base: position 5,125,073 of record NZ_CP043474.1, on the reverse strand, counting down.
GGCCTCGCCCATGTCGGCGTCGACGACCTGACCCTGGCCCTTCACCTCGCCGATGAGGGCGTCGAAGCGGGCGTACAGGTAGGCGATGCGCTGCCAGAAGCAGGTGGACCGCTCGTAGGGCAGCAGATCCATCGCGACCTGCCAGCCCTGGCCCGGCGCGCCGAGCATGCGGTCGGCGGGGACCACGACGTCGTCGAAGTACACCTCGCAGAACTCGTCGACGCCGTGCATGGTGCGCAGCGGCCGCACGGTGACACCGGGGCTGTCCAGGTCGACGAAGAAGGCGGTGATCGCCTCGTGGTTCGGGGTGTCGGCGTCACCGGTGCGGGTCAGCAGGATGCACCGCTTGGCGAACTGCGCGTAGCTCGTCCACACCTTCTGGCCGTTGACCACCCACTCGTCGCCGCGCTGCACGGCGCGGGTGGTCAGGGAGGCGAGATCACTGCCCGAGCCGGGTTCGGAGAAGCCCTGGCACCAGGTCTCCTCGCCGGACAGCAGCCGCGGCACCATCTCGGCGGCCAGTTCGGGGCGCGCGAAGTCGATCATGGTGGGCGTCAACACGTCCAGCATCGAGTAGGGACCGGGGTGGTCGAGGCCGCGGCCCACGACCTCCTCGCCGACGATGGCGCGCAACAGATCCGGCCCGCCCAGTCCGCCGGCGGACTCCGGCCAGCCGTACCGCATCCAGCCGGCGTCGTAGAGCGCCCGCAGCACCCGCCGGTGCTGCGTCTGGTGGGCCTCCAGGGAGTCGTCGTCGGGGGCGGGCGCCAGGTCGTGCTCGTCCAGCCACGTCCGCAGGTCCGCGCGAAAGGCCGCGGGGTCGTTGGGGTCGGTCATCCCGCTTCCGGCCTCCCGATCGCATGGGGGCGGCCCGAGTCGTGGTCGCCGCTGCGCCGGATGAACGTCATGGCGCGGGTCTTGAGCCGCCAGCCGTCCTCGGTGCGCAGGTAGGTGTCGTTGTAGTAGCCGATGCGCATGTCGTGCTTCGAGTGCTCGATGAAGCACAGCGGCTGCGTGCCCGTTGCGGTGTCCGCTCCTTCGACCAGATCGACCAGCGCGGTGCCGGTCATGAACAGACCCTTCGGCGCGGCGTCCACCAGCACCGGAAAGCGGTTGAGCGTGTACGTGTCTCCGAACGCGCTGTAGGTGCCGTCCGGGGCGAAGACCTCGACCAGGCCGTCGACGTCGCCCTGGGTGATGGTCACCGCGTACTTCGCGAGGAGCTGCTGGATCGCGACCAGGTCCTCAGTCCTTGTTGGCGTCATCTTTGAAGACCTTACCGCCCTTCATTACGAAGTTGACCCGCTGTGTAACGGTGATGTCGGCGAGGGGGTCGCCGGGCACCGCGATGACGTCGGCCAGATACCCCTCCGCGATGCGGCCGAGGTTCGGCATGCGGACGAGGTCGGCCGCGACCACCGTCGCCGCGCGCAGCACGGCGTCGGGCGGCATGCCCCACTCGACCAGGGTGACGAGTTCGTCGGCGTTCCTGCCGTGCGGGATCGCCGGCGCGTCGGTGCCGACGGCGATCTTCACGCCTGCCTCGTAGGCGGCCTTGATCGACGTCTCGGCCTTGGGGAACATCTCGGCCGCCTTGTCCTGCAACGCCTTCGGTGCCTTCGAGACGTCCATCGCCTGCGCCAGGCGCCGGGTGGTGACCAGGAAGCGGTCGTTGTCCACCAGCATCTGGATGGCCTCGTCGTCCATCAGGAAGCCGTGCTCGATGCAGTCGATGCCACACGCGACGGCGTGCTTGACGGCTTCGGCGCCGTGGGTGTGGGCCGCGACGCGCAGTCCGCGCCGGTGCGCCTCGTCGACGATCGCGCGCAGCTCCTCGTCGGAGTAGTGCTGTGCGCCCGCCTCGCCGGTGAGCGACATGACGCCGCCCGAGACGCAGACCTTGATAAGCTGGGCGCCGTGCTTGATCTGGTAGCGCACCGCCTTGCGGATCTCGTCGACGCCGTTGGCGATGCCCTCCTCGATCGTCAGCTCGAGCGCGCCGGGCATGAACGCGGCGAACATCGTGGGATCGAGGTGCCCGCCGGTCGGCGTGATCGCGTGTCCCGCGGGGATGACCCGGGGACCCTCGATCCAGCCCGCGTCGATGGCCTTGCCCAGGGCCACGTCCAGCAGGTATCCGCCGGTCTTGACGAACAGGCCGAGGTTGCGCACGGTGGTGAACCCCGCCCGCAGGGTGCGCCGGGCGTTGCCGACGGCGCGCAGCGTGCGGGTCGGCGGATCGTCCTGCACCTGCGACAGGCCGGGGTTCTCCCCGCGACCGCCCATCAGCAGGTTGACCTCCATGTCCATCAGTCCGGGCAGGAGGATGGCGTCGCCGAGGTCGATGACCTCGGCGTCGGGCGGACCGTCCCCGCCGACGCCGACGATGACGCCGTCGGCGACGTGCACGACTGCTGGCGAGACGATCTCGCCGGCATCGACGTCGACGTATCCCGCGGCCCGCAGGGTCAGCGGTGTTCTGATGCTGCGCTGCGCATCGGACACCGTTAGACCACCGGCTCCTTGATCAGCTGGATGTAGGCCGCGCCGCTGTCGAGCACGCGCGGCTGCTTCCACACCTCGATCGGGAAGCTCACCATGACGATCGACTGTCCCAGGTGCACCAGCGCCTTCGCGTCCTCGGGCATGCTCGCCAGCGGGAAGCGGGCATCGACGTAGACCATGATGTCCTCGAGCCGCTCCAGCCCGGCGTCGTAGAGTTCCTGCATCTCCTCCATCGTGGAGTTGAGCCGCTTCTGGTAGCGCTCCTCCTCGGTGGGCAGGCACCAGTCCGCGAACCGTTCCAGATCGGCGAATTCCTCGGGCAGCTTAGACATTCACCTGCTCCTTCTCCGACGCCTTCGCGCCATTGGCGGCGCCGTTGCTCGTCCCGTTGGATCTGGCTGCCTGCTCGGCCTTGTAGCGGTCGACGTACTGGTGAGCGGTCATGTGCAGATGGCGCAGCAGGATCTCCTGGTCGCACAGCGGGAAGTCGAGCACCGCGCGGGTGCCGATCTGGGTCTGGGTGGCCTCCAGGGTGTTGGCGTCCTGGAACGCGTACTCCTTGAACGTCACCGCGGCGAGCTCCTGGGAGAGTCGCTGGCGGAGGTTCTTCGGCGGCACGAAGTACAGGTCGGCCTCGAAGATGTGGCTGTCCACGCCGGTGGGCCAGTAGTTGTAGGTGAGGTACCAGCCCGGGGCCCAGAACAGCAGGGTCCAGTTCGGGAAGAACTCGAACGAGTCGGTGCCCCAAGTCTTGTGGCGGCCGGGGTTGATGGCCGGTGGTAGCTCGTCGGGCAGGATGCCCTCGATGTCGGGCCGGTCCCAGGGACCGAACAGCCCGCTGTGCAGGATGCGCTCGATGGGCTTGACCATGTTCAGGTCCTTCGGCGGGCTCATCCCGCCCCACGACGACACCATCGAGTGGTCGCCCTTGATGTCGTAGGCCAGCGCCTCGAAGCCGAAGTTGGCCAGCTTCTCGGCCTCGGCCTTCTCCGCCTGCTTCATGTGCAGGATCGGCGCGTGGTAGAACTCGGTGAACGCGTCGATGAACAGCTTCCAGTTCGCCTTGACCTCGGAGCGGTAGCTGTAGTGCTCGGTCATCTCGTGGAACGGGTAGCCCTTCAAGCCCCGGCCGAAGTCACCCAGGTAGTCCTCCAGGGGCTCGGCGTCGTCGTCGAAGTTCACGAAGACGAAGCCCTCCCACACCTCGCACCGCACCGACTTGAGCGGGTAATCCGCCTTGTCGACGTCGAAGAACTCGCCCTCCTGCTGGATGAAGGTCAGGTTCCCCTTCAGGTCGTACCGCCAGGCGTGGTACTTGCAGACGAACTGGCGGCAGGTACCGGAGACCTCCTCGCCGGGGTAGTCGTTCCACACCAGCTTGTTGCCGCGATGACGGCACATGTTGTAGAACGCCCGGATCTCGTCGCCGTCGTTGACGATGATGATCGACACGCCAGGGCCGACCGAGGGCAGCTCGCGGGTGATGTAGCGGCCCTTCTTGGGGATGAGTTCGATCCGACCCATCTGCAGCCAGGTCTTGCGGAAGATGGCCTGCTGCTCCAGCTTCCAGTGCTCGGGGTCGATCGAGTCCTCGTAGTTGACCGGCGCGGTCCCCAGTTCGGGCCAGTTCTCGGTCCAGCTACCCGCGTCGGGCTTGGGGAAGAAGGGCATGTCACATCTCCTGTTCCGGTACTACGCCAAAGGTGTTGAAGGCCATCGCGAGAAGGCCGTACGAACCGACGGTGAAGACGAGGTCCATGCGCTGACGCTCGTCGAGGTGCTCGGCGAGGGCCGCCCAGGTGGCGTCGGCCACGTTGGACGTCTCCTCGAGTTCGTCGACGGCGGCGAGCACCGCGGCGTCGAGGGGATCGGTGGCCTCGCCCCGCTGGATGCCGTCGATGACGTCGGCGGTCAGGCCGACCTCGCCACCCATCTCGACGTGGTGCAGCCACTCGTAGGTGCACGATCGCCGGTGTGCGACGCGCAGGATGGCCAGTTCGCGCAGCCGCGGTGGCAGCGTCGAGGCGAAGAGCAGATAGCCGTTGAACCGCAGGAAGGCGCGGGTCAGCTTCGGGTGGCGGGCGAGGACGGCCAACGCGCTGCCGGCGTCGCGCCGCTCGATGCGGTCCGGGGACACCATCACCGACAGTGCCTTGACGACGTCGTCGTCCCACTCCTCGGCCTGCAAGGGCGCCACGCGCACGGTCACGCTCCACCTTTCGTCGGTCCGTCGTCCGTTATGAGAATCAGATTCTCATATTTGACCAATAGATTTCCACCCCTGGGTCGAAACGTCAACGGACGCGCCACGAAAGAGCTGCTGGACTGGGCGTTCACGGCCGGGGCCCGGCCACGTGACGGCGCGTTGCACGCGCTGGATGCCTTCGTCGGACGTTGATTCTCTCAGAACGAGAGGCTAGTTTCCCTAGATAGAGAACGGGGTCCCGATTACCCTGGTCGCACGGGCTGTCAGCGCCGAACGGAAGGAGCGTCCGTGAACAAGGACGACATGATCTTGATCTCGGTGGACGACCACATCGTCGAACCGCCGGACATGTTCCGCAACCACCTGTCCGCCAAGTACCGCGACGAGGCGCCACGCCTGGTGCACAACGCCGACGGCTCGGACACCTGGCAGTTCCGTGACATCGTCATCCCCAACGTCGCCCTGAACGCGGTTGCCGGTCGGCCCAAGGAGGAATACGGCCTCGAGCCCCAGGGCCTCGACGAGATCCGCAAGGGCTGTTACGACGTGGACGAGCGCGTCAAGGACATGAATGCCGGCGGCATCCTCGGGTCGATGTGCTTCCCGTCGTTCCCGGGCTTCGCGGGCCGGCTGTTCGCGACCGAGGACCCGGAGTTCTCGCTGGCACTGGTGCAGGCGTACAACGACTGGCACGTCGAGGAGTGGTGCGGGGCCTACCCGGCCCGCTTCATCCCCATGACCCTGCCGGTGATCTGGGATCCGGTGGCGTGCGCAGCGGAGATCCGCCGCAACGCCGCCCGCGGCGTGCACTCGCTGACCTTCTCCGAGAACCCCTCGGCCATGGGCTATCCCAGCTTCCACGACTTCGACTACTGGAAGCCGATGTGGGACGCGCTCGTCGACACCGACACCGTCCTGAACGTGCACATCGGTTCGTCGGGCCGGCTGGCGATCACGGCGCCCGACGCGCCGATGGACGTGATGATCACCCTGCAGCCCATGAACATCGTGCAGGCCGCCGCGGACCTGCTCTGGTCGCGCCCCATCAAGGAGTACCCCGACCTGAAGATCGCCCTGAGCGAGGGTGGCACCGGGTGGATCCCGTACTTCCTCGAGCGCGTCGACCGCACTTACGAGATGCACTCGACCTGGACCGGTCAGGACTTCAAGGGCAAGCTGCCCAGCGAGGTGTTCCGCGACCACTTCCTGACGTGCTTCATCGCCGATCCGGTCGGCGTCGCCACCCGGCATCAGATCGGCGTCGACAACATCTGCTGGGAAGCCGACTACCCGCACTCGGACTCGATGTGGCCCGGTGCGCCCGAGCAGCTCGACGAGGTGCTCAAGGCCAACGACGTCCCCGACGGCGAGATCGACAAGATGACCTACGAGAACGCGATGCGGTGGTACCACTGGGATCCGTTCACGCACATCAGCCGTGAGCAGGCGACCGTGGGTGCGCTGCGCAAGGCGGCCGAGGGGCACGACGTCAGCGTCCGTGCGCTGTCGCACAAGGAGAAGACCGGAGCGAACTTCGCCGACTTCGCGGCGAACGCCAAGTCGTTGACCGGTAACAAGGACTAGCTGCGCGAGCGTCCGTCGGTGCGGTGTCGATCCGGGCCGCGGGCGTCCGCGTGTCTGGTAATGCATAGCCTTCCGAAGTGATTCGGGTAGCCGAGAACGGACGTAAGGAGACACCGTGTCCGACGGAATGAGCTTCGAGCTGACCGAGGATCAACAGCTGATCCGCAAGTCCGTCGCCGAACTGGCGGCCAGGTTCGACGATCACTATTGGATGACCAAGGACCAGAACCACGAATTTCCCAGGGAGTTCTATGACGCCATCGCCTCGGGCGGCTGGCTCGGCATGACCATTCCCGAGGCCTACGGCGGCCACGGTCTCGGCATCACCGAGGCGACGCTGCTGCTCGAGGAGGTCGCCCGCTCCGGCGGCGCCATGAACGCCGCCAGCGCCATCCACCTGTCGATCTTCGGCATGCAGCCGGTGGTCAAGCACGGGTCCGAGGAACTCAAGGCCCGCACGCTGCCACGCATCGTCGACGGCGATCTGCACGTGTGCTTCGGCGTCACCGAACCCGGTGCCGGACTGGACACCTCGCGGATCACGACCTTCGCCCGGCGCGAGGGTGACGCCTACCGCGTCAACGGTCGCAAGGTGTGGATCTCCAAGGCACTGGAGTCGGAGAAGGTCCTGCTGCTGACCCGCACCGAGACCCCCGACGAGCTGGTGGCCCGTGGCGCGAAGAAGACCGACGGGATGACGCTGTTCCTCACCGACCTCGACCGCGACCACGTCGACATCCGTCCCATCAAGAAGATGGGCCGCAACGCCGTCAGCTCCAACGAGTTGTTCATCGACGACCTGATGGTGCCGGTCGAGGACCGGGTCGGCGAGGAGGGCCAGGGTTTTCGGTACATCCTCGACGGACTCAACCCGGAACGCATGCTCATCGCCGCCGAGGCGCTCGGCATCGGCCGGGTGGCGCTCGAAAAGGCGGTCAAGTACGGCAACGAGCGCGTGGTGTTCAACCGGCCGATCGGCATGAACCAGGGTCTGCAGTTCCCGCTCGCGGACTCGCTGGCCCGCCTGGACGCCGCCGAACTCGTGCTCCGCAAGGCGACGTGGCTCTACGACAACGGCAAACCCTGTGCGCGCGAGGCGAATACGGCGAAGTACCTGTGCGCCGACGCCGGCTTCGGCGCGGCCGACCGTGCGCTGCAACTGCACGGCGGCATGGGCTACTCCGAGGAGTACCACGTGTCGCGCTACTTCCGTGAGTCCCGATTGATGAAGATCGCCCCGGTCAGCCAGGAGATGGTGCTGAACTTCCTCGGCGAGCACGTCCTGGGTCTGCCCCGTAGCTACTGACGAGAGGGAATGTCGACGACGATGGGGTACTTCGACTTGTCCGGGCGCTCGGCGCTGGTCACCGGCGCCGCGGGCGGCATCGGCTCGGCAGTGGCGGCGGCGTTGGCCGAGGCCGGCGCGGCGGTGCTGGTCACCGATCTCGACGGTGACGCGGCCGCTGCGGTGGCTCGGCGCATCACCGACGCGGGGGGCACGGCCGACGGCGTCGCCCTCGACGTGTCCGATCGGGCCGCCGCGGACGACGCGGCCGCCCGCGCGGCGGCCCTGGCGGGCGGCGCGCTGCACGTGGTGATCAACAACGCCGGCGTGACCCGGCCGGCGATGTTCGACAAGACCACCGCGGAGTCGTTCCAACTGCTGTTCGACGTCCACGTCCTGGGCGCATTCAACGTCACGCAGGCCGCCCTGCCGCACATCCCCACCGACGGCACCGGACGCATCGTCAACGTCACGTCGGCGGCCGGCCTCACGGGCACCCTGGGACAGGTCAACTACTCCGTCGCCAAGGCCGGCATCATCGGCTTCACCAAGTCGCTGGCGCGCGAACTCGCCACCAAGCGCATCGCGGTGAACGCCCTGGCGCCGCTCGCCGCGACGCCGATGACCGAGACGATCCGCACCAACGAGAAGTTCGCCGCCACCATGATGAACCGCATCCCGATGAAGCGGTGGGCCGATCCCGCCGAGGTCGCGGGTGCGTTCGTGTTCATGGCGTCCGACGCCGCCTCGTACGTCACCGGGCAGGTGCTGCCGGTCGACGGCGGCATGGTGATGTGACCCGACCGGACACGGGAAGCGGGTCGGCCGGTCACGGCGCTCCGCTGGCGGGCATCACGGTGGTGGCCATGGAACAGGCCGTCGCCGCGCCGATGTGCACGCGCGTGCTGGCCGACTTCGGGGCCCGGATCATCAAGATCGAGAACCCCCGCGGTGGCGACTTCGCCCGGTACTACGACGACGTGGTCAACGGGCCGGGCGGAATGGCCGCGCACTTCGTCTGGTGCAACCGCGGCAAGGAGTCGGTCACCCTCGACACGAAGGCGCCGGCGGGCCTCGACCTGCTGCACCGCCTGCTCGACCGCGCCGACGCGTTCGTCTCGAACCTCGCTCCCGGCGCGACCTCGCGCCTCGGCCTGGCCCCGGCCGATCTCGCCGAGCGGCACCCGCACGTGATCCCGGTCGAGATCGACGGCTACGGCCCCGGCGGTCCGATCTCGCACAAGCGCGCCTACGACCTGCTGGTGCAGGCCGAGGCGGGTTCGTGCGCCGTCACCGGCAATCCCGGCATGCCGGCCAAACCCGGTCCTGCGATGGCGGACTTCAGCACCGGCCTCTACGCGGCCATCTCGATCCTGGCGCTGCTCGTCGGCCGGGGGCGGCGGGACGCCGCGGCGCCGGCGCCCGCCGTCGAGCTGAGCCTCTTCGACGTGATGACCGACGTGATGGGCTATGCGCTCACCTACACCCAGCACTCCGGCGTCGACCAGCAACCGCTCGGCGTCGGCTCGCCCGCGGTGGCGCCCTACGGCGCCTTCGACACCCGCGACGGACAGACGGTGGTGCTCGGCACCACCAACGACCGCGAGTGGCAGCGGGTGGCGCGCGACGTCATCGACCGGCCCGACCTCGCCGACGATCCGCGGCTGGCGACGAACCCGGGCCGCTGCGCGCACCGCGACGTCGTGTCCGAGGCCATCGCCACCTGGTGCGCGCAACACGATCTCGCGCACGTCCAGGACGTCGCGGACCGGGCGGGGATCGGCAATGCGCGCTACAACCTGCCCAGCGAGGTGGTGGCGCACCCGCAACTGGCCGCCCGCGACCGGTGGCGCACCGTCGCCACGCCGGTCGGGGACATCCAGGCGCTGCGTCCGCCGCCGGTGATCACCGGCTTCGACCAGCCGATGGGCGCGATCCCGGGCCTCGGCGAGCACACCGACGCCGTACTGACCGAAATCGGGGTCAGCGCTGCGGAATTGGCCGCTCTGCGCGCCGACGGCGTGATCGGCCCGGCGCACCGATGAGCGCGGCCCTGCTGTCGTCGGATCACCAAGGCGTCCGGACGCTGACGCTGAACCGTCCCGAGCGCAAGAACGCACTCGACCCCGCGCTGTGGGTCGATCTCGCCGATGCGCTGCGTGCGGTCCGGCGCGACCCGTCGGTGCGAGCGCTGGTGCTCACCGGCGCGGGCGGAGCGTTCTGCTCGGGCGCGGACATCGCCACGCCTGAAACCATCCATCCGCGCTACAAGCTCGACCGGCTGACCGACGTCGCCCTGGCACTGCACGAGTTGGCGGTACCGACCATCGCGAAGGTCACCGGGATCGCCGTCGGCGCCGGCTGGAACCTGGCGCTGGGGTGCGACCTCGTCGTCGCGACGCCCGAGGCGCGGTTCAGCCAGACCTTCGCTCGGCGCGGGCTGTCGGTGGACCTCGGCGGGTCGTGGCTGCTGCCGAAACTCGTTGGGCTGCAACAGGCCAAGCGGCTGGTGCTGCTCGCCGAGACCATCGACGCCGCGGAAGCCCACGCGCTGGGGCTGGTCACCTGGGTGCGCGCCGCCGACGAGGTGGACGCGTTCGTGGCCGATCTCGCCGGTCGACTCGCGGCCGGACCGCCGTTCGCGCTCGCGCAGAGCAAGGCGCTGCTCAACGACGGCGCCGACGTGACACTGCGGCAGGCATTGGCCAACGAGGCCCGCGCCCAGCCCGGTAACTTCGCGACGACCGATTCAATGGAGGCGTACGCCGCGTTCGCCGCCCGACGCGACCCGACGTTCAGTGGCTCGTGGGCTCTGTACGAGCGGGCCGCCGACACACACGAGGAGCAGAGCTGATGCGGGAGACGGTGATCGTCGGAGCGGTGCGTACGCCGGTCGGCAAGCGCAACGGGGGGCTGTCGGACCAGCACGCGGCCGATCTGTCGGCGGTGGTGCTCGGCGAACTGGCCGAGCGGACGGGCGTCGACCCCGAGGTGGTCGACGACGTCGTGTGGGGGTGCGTGTCGCAGGTGGGGGACCAGTCGAGCAACATCGGCCGGTATGCGGTTCTGGCCGCGGGGTGGCCCGAGCACATCCCCGGCACGACGGTGAACCGGGCGTGCGGGTCGAGCCAGCAGGCCCTCGACTTCGCCGTGCAGGCGGTGATGTCCGGTCAGCAGGACGTCGTGGTTGCCGGCGGCGTGGAGGTGATGAGCCGCGTCCCGCTGGGATCGGCGCGCGCGACCGGCATGCCCTACGGACCGAAGGTGCTGGAGCGCTACGACGGTTTCTCGTTCAACCAGGGCATCTGCGCGGAGCTGATCGCCGAGAAGTGGGGGTTCTCGCGGGCCCGGCTCGACGAATACTCCGCGCGGTCGCACGAACGCGCCGCCGCCGCCCAGGACGCCGGGGCGTTCACCGACCAGATCGTGCCGGTGTTCACCGCGGGCGAGACCGCGGGCGTCGTGACCGACGACGAGGGCATCCGGCGCGGGACGACCGCGGAGAAGCTGGCCGGTCTGAAGCCGGCATTCACCGAGGACGGCGTCATCCACGCCGGCAACTCGTCGCAGATCTCCGACGGCGCGGCGGCGCTGCTCGTCATGACCGCCGAGAACGCCGTCACCCTGGGCCTGACCCCGCTGGTGCGCTACTGCGCCGGTGCCGTGACCGGAGCCGACCCGAAACTGATGCTGACCGGACCGATCCCGGCCACCGAGAAGGTGTTGCACAAGGCCGGTCTGGCGTTGTCGGACATCGGCGTGTTCGAGGTCAACGAGGCGTTCGCGCCCGTGCCGTTGGCCTGGCAGGTCGACACCGGTGCCGACGAGTCGAAGCTCAACCCGCTGGGCGGTGCCATCGCCCTGGGGCATCCGCTGGGCGCGTCCGGCGCCGTGCTGATGACCCGGATGATCCATCACATGCGGGACAACGGGATTCGCTACGGCCTGCAGACCATGTGCGAGGGCGGCGGCACCGCCAACGCCACCATCGTCGAACTGCTGCCCTGACCCGAGAGGAGGCGCCGTGCGCCGAGACCTGTTCACCAACGACCACGAGGCGTTCCGCGAACTCGCGCGGGACTTCGTCGAGAAGGAGGTCGTGCCGCACTACCCGCAGTGGGAGAAGGGCGGCCGGATGCCGCGCGAGGTGTTCGCGCGCATGGGGGAACTCGGCATGCTCGGCATGGCGATCCCCGAGGAGTACGGCGGCGGCGGCGAACCCGACTACCGGTACAACGTGGTGTTGCAGGAGGAGGCCGCGAAGGCCCTGGTGACGCTGTCGACGGTGCGCACCCAGCTCGAGGTGATCCTGCCGTACTTCTTGCACTACGCGAACGACGAGCAGCGCGGTCGGTGGTTCCCCGGGCTGGCGAGCGGCGAGCTGCTGACGGCGATCGCGATGACGGAGCCGGGGACCGGATCGGACCTCGCCGGCATGCGCACCACCGCCGTGCGGGACGGCGACGACTACGTCGTCAACGGCGCCAAGACGTTCATCACCGGCGGCATGCAGGCCGACCTCGTCGTCGTCGTGGCGCGGACGTCCACCGATCCGGACGACCGGCGCAAGGGTCTGACGCTGCTCGTCGTGGAGGACGGCATGCCGGGCTTCGTGCGGGGCCGCGAGCTGGAGAAGATGGGCTGCAAGGTGCAGGACACCGCCGAGTTGTCGTTCACCGACGTCCGGGTGCCCGCGGCCAACGTGCTGGGGGAGGTCGACGGGGCCTTCGCCTACCTCGGCCACAACCTGCCGCAGGAGCGTCTGACCGTGGCGGTCGGGTCGGTGGCGCAGGCCCGCTCGGCGATCGCCGCGGCGATCGAGTACACCCGCACCCGGACGGCGTTCGGCACGCCGGTGGCGTCGTTCCAGAACACCAAGTTCGAGCTGGCGGCGTGCTCCACGGACGTCGAGGCGGGGCAGGCCATGCTCGACCGGGCCGTGGCGCTGCACGTCGAGGGGGAGCTGAGTGCGCCCGACGCGGCGCGGGTGAAGCTCTTCTGCACCGAAATGCAGCAGCGCGTGGTCGATCGCTGTCTGCAGCTGTTCGGCGGCTACGGCTACATGACCGAGTATCCGATCGCCCGGCTGTACACCGACGCCCGTGTGGCCCGCATCTATGCCGGCACCAGCGAGGTCATGAAGGTCATCATCGCCAAGTCCCTCGGCCTCTAGTGCGATTTCGGCGCGTTTTCGATCGCTGAGCGACGGATTCCGCGCCGAAATCGCCGGCAACGGGTGGTGTGACGCAGGCTCAAACATTTCCGCGCTGAGACTCTTGTCACACCGCGCCAACCTACCTACTGTGTATTCAGTTAGTTGGTTCGAACGAAGGGGTTCAGTGTCCACAGCGCAGACCGAGACGGCGCGTCAGCGCCCCTACGAGTCGCTGCTCGCCAAGGGGGAGGACCGCAAACAGCGCATCCTCGCCGTGGCCGAACGCCTGCTCGCGCGCAACGGTTGGCGCAACACCTCCCTCGCGCAGATCGCCAAGGAGGCCGGCGTCAGTGCCGCCGGTCTGCTGCACCACTTCGAGTCGAAGGAGCAGTTGCTCAACGCGGTGCTCGACGCCCGTGACTTCGACGACGACAGCCACGCCGACCGCACCGGCGACCTCGTCACCGAGATCTGCCGGGTGGCCGAGCGCTTCGACCGCGCGCCCGAACTCGTCGGCACCTTCACCGTGCTGCTGATCGAGAACATCGCCCCCGATGCGCCGCTGCACGACCGGCTGCTGCAACGCCAGCGCGCGGCCGTCGACATCGTCGCCGACATCATCCGCGGTGGTCAGACCGCGGGCCGCTACCGCACCGACTTCGACCCGGCCATCAAGGCCGTGGAGATCCTGGCATTCATCAACGGAATGGAGACCGCATGGCTGCTCGATCCTTCGATACCCCTGAACGACGTGTTCAAGGGGTACGGCGAGATGCTGGCCCGCGACTTCACCCTGCCGGCCACGGCCGCGCCGACGCCGGGATCATCGACGTGAGGTACCGGCTCGACGTCGTGGCCGCCAGCGTGCCCGAGGTGGTCCAGTACGCCGGCGGGTGGCTCGTCGACCGCGTCATGGCCGGCTGGGACGTCACCGTGCTGATCACCGGCGGCGACGACCTGCGGCCGTTGGAAATCCTCGGCGTCGAGGTGCAGGACCTCGAGATCGCCCTGACGGAGTGGGCCGAGCGTCCGCATCCGCAGACCGTCGCCGTCGCCGCGGACCTGTTCGCGTCCGACGCCCGCGTCCGCGAGGGCGTGCTCAACGCCCTCGACCACGGCATGACCGAGGTGACCCTGTGGGGTCAGGCCTGGCCCGCCGAACTCGACGCCACCGTCGCGTCGGTCGAGCACCACCTGAGCGCCGCGGCCCGCGCATTCAAGACCCAAGCCATGGCGGCGTCGAACCTCGAGGGCGCGGTCGAGCGGGCCGAGACCTTCCTCTGCGGCGTCACGGCCTGCCCGTCGGTCGCGGCCGACCTGGTGCCCGCCAGCTGATCTCGGCGTGCCCGCCGGTCACGTGCCGACGCGGATGAGCACCTTGCCCACCGCCCGGCCGTCGGCGACGTGACGCAGCGCCGTCGCCGCGTCGTCGAGTGGATACACCGCGCCGACGTGCGGCGTCACCTGCCCCGAGGCGAGTAGCTCGGCGAGGTCGGCCTCGGTCCGCGCGAATTCGTCGGCCGGCACGTCCTGGAACTGGAAGCCGAGGATCCGCACCCCCTTGACCAGGACGAGGTTCAGCGGGATGCGGGGGATGACGCCGGACGCGAAACCCACCGTGACGAACCGTCCGCCGCGCCGCAGGGTGCGCAGCGCGGGCTCGGCGAGCGCACCGCCCACCGGGTCGAGCGCCGCGTCGTGCCCGTCCGGCACTGCCGCGCGGAGCAGCTCCCGCAGGTCGCCGTCTCCGTGGCGCACGGTGACCTCGGCGCCGTAACGTGTTGTCGCGGCAAGCTTCTCGGCGGTCGACGCCACGGCGGTCACGCGTGCGCCCATCGCGGTGCCGAGCTGCACCGCCGCCAGGCCGACGCCGCCGCCCGCGCCGAGCACCAGCAGGCGGTCGCCGGGGGCGATCCGGGCCATGGACCGCAGGGCGTGGTGCGCCGTCCGGTGTGCGACGCCGGCGGCCGCCGCCGTGGCCGCGGTCATGCCGTCGGGGATCCGGCGCAGCGTGGCCGCCGGGGCGGCCACCCGCTCGGCGAAGGCGCCGACGAGTCCGGTTCCGGTCACGCGGTCACCGACGGCGAGGTCGCCGACGTCACCGCGGACGGCGACGACGGTGCCGGCGTACTCGCTGCCCGGCACGAACGGCGGCCGCACGTCCACCTGGTAACGGCCGGCGATCAGCAGGACGTCCGGGAAGTTCACCGCCGCGACGTCGACGCGGACCAGGGCCTCGCCGTCGGCCGGCTCCGGGACGGGCAGCTCGACGGTGCGGACGACGTCCGGTCCGCCGTGGACGGGACACACTGCGGCCCGCATCAGTAGTCGGAGGTCGCGGCGAGGTCGGCGGCCGAGGCCATCAGGTCGAGCACGACCGGCCCGAACGCCAGCAGCTTCTCGTCGTCGCCGGCACGCTGGAATCCCTGCTCCAGAACGATCGCGAGCTTCCACTTCGCCAGCACCAGGTAGTAGTCCAGATCGTCGACCTGCCGTCCGGACACCTCGGCGTAGTGCGCCACCACGTCGTCGCGTGACGGCATGCCCCGCATGTCGACGTACCCCATCTCCGAGGGCGCCGGTGCGTTCGTGTCGACGGGCCAGGACTGCACCATCCAGGCCAGGTCGAGCTTCGGGTCGCCGACCGTCCCCATCTCCCAGTCCACGATCGCCGCCAGCCGTGCCGGGGCGCCGTGCCGGTACATGACGTTGGCGAACTGGTAGTCGCCGTGCATCAGACCGGGGACGAAGTCGAGCGGCCCGTGGGTCCGCAGCCAGGCCGTCGCCTCGTCGAGACCGGGCAGCTCGCGGCCGCGGATCCGCTCCAGGAAGCCGGTCCAGCGCGCGACCTGGCGCTCGTGGAAGCCGTCGGGACGACCCAGGTCGTGCAGTCCCCGGGCGCGCCAGTCCACCGTCGACAGCAGCGCGATGCCCTCGGCCAGTGCGTAACTCAGGCCCGGCCGGGCATCGAGATCGGAATCGAACGGCTCCGGCCAGCGGGCATGCCGATCCATCGGCGACCAACCGTCGACGAAGCCCATCAGATAGAACGGGCGGCCGAGGACGGCGGCGTCCTCGCACACCGCGATCGCCGCGGTGTGCGGCACGTCGGATCCGTCGAGCGCGGCGATGATGCGCCACTCGCGCAGGATGCCGGCGTCCCGATCCGGCGGGGCGCCGGTCGGTGGCATCCGCAGGACGCAGCGCGCGTCGCCGCGGGTGAGTTCGTAGATCACGTTCTGCGTGCCGCCGGACAGGAAGCGCGCGTGCAGCGGGGCGCCGCTACCGGGGAGCCCGGCGGCATCCATCCACGCGGCGAGGCGTGCAGTGTCCAGACGTCCGGCGTCGGCGTCGCTCACTGGTTGCCCACCTCGAGGTCGAGGTACTCGGCGAAGCGGTGGCGCGCCTCGTCGCGCTTGCGCGGCAACCACTCCGAGGGCCACACGTCGTCGGTCGCCGAGTAGTCGCGCAGCACCTGCTTGGCCACCGTCGTCCGGTGCACCTCGGTGGGACCGTCGGCCAGTCCCATGACGGCCGCCCCGGTCACCATGCCCAGGAACGGCATCTCGTTGGTGACGCCGAGCGCACCGTGCACCTGCATCGCGCGCCACGCGATGTCGTGCAGCACCGTCGGCATCACCACCTTGACCGCCGCGATGTCCTTGCGCACCACCTTGTAGTCGTTGACCCTGTCGATGCGCCAGGCGGTGTAGAGCACCATCAGCCGGAACTGCAGCAGCTGGGCGTACGAGTCGGCGACGTAGGCCTGCACGGTCTGCTTGTCGGCGAGCAGGCTGCCGGCGGTGTGCCTACTCAGGGCCCGCTCGCACATCATGTCGAGCGCCCGCTGCGCGAGTCCGATGGTGCGCATGGCGTGATGGATGCGGCCGCCGCCGAGCCGGGTCTGCGCGATGGCGAAGGCCTGCCCCTCGCCGCCGAGCAGCGCGGTGTCCGGGACGCGCACGTCGTCGTAGTGGATCAGCGCATGGCTGCCCTCGCCGTCGGGTTCGCCGTACAGGCCGACGTTGCGCACGATGCGCACCCCGGGCGTGTCGGTCGGCAGCAGGAACATCGACATGCCCTGGTACGGGCTGACGTCGGGGTTGGTCACGACCATGACGATGAGGAACGACGCCGTGGCGGCGTTGGAGGAGAAGTACTTCCAGCCGTTGATCACCCAGTGGTCGCCGTCGCGGACCGCGCGGGTGGTGAACTGCGTGGGGTCGGCGCCGCCCTGCGGTTCGGTCATCGAATAGCTGGAGAAGAGTTCCCCCTCGAGCAGGGGGCGCAGGTAGCGCTCCTTCTGCTCCGGTGTGCCGAAGTGGGCGATGATCTCGGCGTTGCCGGTGTCGGGCGCCTGGCAGCCGAACACGATCGGTGCCCACGGCGAGCGGCCGAGGATCTCGTTCAGCAGCGCCAGTTTGAGCTGCCCGTAGCCCTGGCCGCCGAGATCCGGGCCGAGATGCGTTGCCCACAGGCCACGTTGGCCCACCTGCTCCTTGAGCGGATCGACGACCGCGCGCCGCGCCGCGGTCAGCGGGGTGAACTGCTGGTGCGGCCACACCAGGTCCAGCGGCTCGATCTCGGCGCGGACGAACTCGTCGGCCCAGTCCAGCAGTTCCTGGTACTCGGGGTCGGTCTCGAAACTCCACATGGGTTCTCCCTGGTGCCGTCAGTGGCGGTAGCCGCGCAGCAGCGTGCGGATGTCGGTGGTGACGACGTCGGCGAAGCCGCGGTCGCCGAAGGCTCCCGCCGCCCAGTGCCGGGCGCCTTCGCTGACGAGCGTCTGTGCGAGGTAGGCGAGATGGGCGACGCCCGTCGCGTCGAGGTCGCGGCCGAGCTTTCCGTCGGCGGCGGCGCGGCGGAACAGCTCGGTGAACATGTCGGCCTCCGGGTCGAGGCGGGTGCCGTCGGCGAGCAACCGGTGCTCGTGCCGGTACCCCTCGAGGATGGTCTCGATGACGAGTTCGCGCGGATTGCGCAGCATGGAGCGTTCGAAGGCCGCCAGTGCTGCGCCGATCACGGCCCCGACGTCGTAGTCCCCGTCCAGCTGGGCGGTGATGGCCCGCTGCGCGGACTGGGTCGACAGGACCCCGACCTCGAACAGCACGTCCTCCTTGCGGGGGAAGTAGAAGTAGAACAGCGCCTTGGACACGCCTGCGGCGGTGCAGATCTCAACGACGGTGGTGCTCGCGTATCCCTTGGTGCGCCACAGTGCCATCGCGGCCTGCACCAGCATCCGCTTGGTCTCGCAGGACCGAGGGCGCTGCAGGGTCGCCCGACGCTGACCGTGGTCAGCGCTGACGGTGCGCGACTTCTGCGACATCGGTGCACCTTAGCGCGTCAGCATCGTGCTGACCAGGGTCAGCGAACCGCCGCGAAGCAGGAGCACCCCGGCCCGCTCAACGAGCGGTGTATCCGCCGTCGACGCGTAGCGTCGTCCCGGTGACGTAGCGAGCGTCGTCGGAGACCAGGTACGCCACGGCGGCGGCGACGTCGTCCGTCGTCGCCAGCCGCCCGAGCGGGATGTCGGCGACGACGTCGGCCTCCGCGGACGCCGACGTGCGCGCGAGCCAGTCGTCGTACAGGGGAGTCTTCGTCATACCCGGCGCCACGTCGTTGACCCGGATGTCGAGCGGTGCGAGTTCGACCGCGGCCGACGCGGTCAACGCCCGGATCGCGCCCTTGGACGCCGCATAGATCCCCATCGTCGGCACCCCCACGGTGGCCAGCCGGGACGTGATGTTGACGATCGCCCCGCCGCGGGACATCGCGCGCGCAGCGCTCTGCATCATCGCGATGGTGGCGAACGCGTTCACCTCGAAGACGCGGCGCACGGCCTCCAGCGGCGTCGTCGTGAAGTCGCCGGTGTGGTCGAGTCCCGCGCTGTTGACCAGGGCATCGGGCGCACCGAAGGACGCGACGCACGCCCGCACGACCCGGTCGGCGGAGCCGGGAGCGGTCAGGTCGACGGCGACGAATCGCGCTCTGTCGCCCAGGGTCTCGGCCAGTTGGCGGCCTCGGGTCTCGTCGCGGCCGGTGGCCAGCACGCGGGCGCCCTCGGCGTGCAGCCGGCGGGCGGTCGCCAGTCCGATGCCGGACGTGGCGCCGGTCACGATCGCGACCCCGTCGGCCAGCCGCCCGGGCACCGCCTGCCCGTTGGTCACGGGAGCTTCGTGGCGATCTCCCGGGCTCCTGCGATCACCTGTGCTCCGGCGTGCTCGAGGTTCTCGGGGGTGAGCCGGTGGGTGAGGAAGCTGATGCTCAGCGCGTATCGGGACGCACTGCCATCGGAGGTGGGGATGGCCGCGGCGACGCAGGTCAGCTCCTCGGCGGCCTCCTCGCGATCGACCGAGAAGCCTTGTCGGCGAATTGCTTCGATCTCGGCATCCAGCTTCTTCATCGTCGTGATCGTGTGCGGCGTGAGTTCGGCCAGCCCCGCCGAGGCCACGACGTCGCGCCACACGCTGTCGGGCATGGTGGCCAGGAGCGCCTTGCCCAGGGCCGAGGCATGCCACGGGTCGGATTGTCCGACGTCGCTGACCTTCTTGATGGCACGCCGTCCCTCGACCACCTCGAGGATCACCACGCTGCGCTCCTTGTGGGCGGCGAAGTTCACGGTCTCGTTGAACTCGTGCATCAGCCGCTCCATCGTGGGCAGCACCGCCTCCGACGGCACCTGGCCGGAGAAGGCCCGCTGCCCCAGGCGGAAGACCTCCCACCCGAGCCGGTACTGGGTCGCATCGAAGCGTTCGACGTACCCGAGCGCCGCGAGGCTGCCGAGATACCGGAGCACGGTGGCCTCGTTCAACTCCGTCCGACGCGAAATCTCGGTCAGATTGGCGGAATTCGCGTCCGCGATGGCGCTCAGGATGCGCGCCGTGCGCTCGACACCGACCAGGGTCGAACCCTTCTCGGATCGCTCTTGGGTTTTCACTCAGTGAAGGCTACCAGCGCACGGTGCAGGACGACGCCGGTTGGTTGCGGTTGACGAGCCGGTTGCAGTGCGTTAGTTTTCATTCAGCGCACAATGGTTTCAGTGAATGAAAAAGCGCTTCCGCCACCCGACGTCCCCGAAGGAGACGCAATGCCCCCCGCAGCCGACGGTTCCGCATCGACAGTCGACGGAGCCGCCATCCTGGCGGCCCAGGGACTCCTGTCGGCCGATGACTACTCGCTCGCCACGTCGACCAAGTCGTTCGACGACGGCGGGCAGTATCGGCTCGAGATCTCCGGCATCGAACGGCTTTCCACGCTCGAGGTGATGCTCGACGAGGCCGCCAAGCAGGACGTGTTCATCCACCGCGTCATCGCCTTCGGCGGCGGCACCACGCTGCTGAACACCGGCGAACTCAGCGACGTCGCCGCGCTGGCCGCGGAGAACGGCATCGAGCTGATCGCGGTTCCCGGTCCGCGCACCGGCTGGGACCTCGGCCGTCAGGCGCTGAGCACCGAGGGCACCGCCGGCGGT
This sequence comes from Mycolicibacterium grossiae, assembly GCF_008329645.1. NCBI lineage: Bacteria > Bacillati > Actinomycetota > Actinomycetes > Mycobacteriales > Mycobacteriaceae > Mycobacterium > Mycolicibacterium grossiae. The sequence goes on along the minus strand of NZ_CP043474.1, from coordinate 5,104,867 downwards.
CGTCGCGTGCGGGGCCTGGACAACGTGCGCTACCTGCTCGACGACTACCTGCGCATCTTCTCGACCGGCATCCGCGGTGTCCTGGTCTGGGACGAGGGCGTCCTCGACATCCTCAACAAGGCTCGCGACGCCGGCCACATCCCGGCCGACGTCAAGTTCAAGATCTCCGTCTACGCCGGACACGCCAACCCGGCATCCATCCGGATCCTGCAGGACCTCGGCGCCGACAGCGTGAACCCGGTCGGCGACCTGAGCCGCCCGATGCTCGCGGCGATCCGGCGCCACGTCGACGTCCCGCTCGACGTGTGGGCCGAGACGTTCGAGTCGTTCGGCGGGATGAACCGGCTGTGGGAGGCCGGCGACATCGCCCGCGTCGCGGGTCCGGTGTACTTCAAGATCGAGCCGGGCGAGTCCGAGGCCGTCATGTACAACGGCTGGGTCCGCCCGGAGTTCCACACCGAACTCATCCGCCACAAGGTGCGGCACGCGGCGATCCTCAACGAACTGGCCCGCACCAGCACCCCCGACGTCGTCGTCTCGCCGCGGCCGCGCACGGCCAGCCCCGCACTCGCCAACTGACCGGACTGCGAGCAGACATCATGAGACACCACGCCGCCGTCATCGGCTCGGGCAACATCGGCACCGATCTGATGCACAAGCTCCGCCGTTCGGCCGTGCTCGACATCGCCGCCATGGTCGGAATCGACCCCGAGAGCGACGGTCTCGCCCGCGCGGCCGCGCTCGGCGTCCCGGTGACGGCGGCGGGCGTGGAGGGCCTGCTGGCCATGCCCGCCTTCGACGACGTCGCGGTCGTCTTCGACGCCACCAGCGCCACGGCCCACCACGGCAACGACGCCGCGCTGAAGCCGACCGGACGCCTCGTCCTCGATCTGACCCCGGCCGCCATCGGGCCCTTCGTGGTGCCGGCGGTCAACATGGCCGACCTGGCCGGGCGTCGCAACCTCAACATGGTGACGTGCGGCGGCCAGGCGACGGTGCCCATCGTCGGCGCACTGTCGTCGGTCACCCGGGTCCACTACGCCGAGATCGTGGCGTCGATCTCGTCGCGTTCGGCGGGCCCGGGCACCCGGGCCAACATCGACGAGTTCACCCAGACCACCGCCCGGGCGATCGAGACGGTCGGCGGCGCAGCCCGGGGCAAGGCCATCATCATCCTGAATCCGGCCGAACCCCCGATGATCATGCGCGACACCGTCAGCGCGCTGGTGGGGGCGGCCGACGAGGCGGCGATCGCCGGTGCGGTCCGGGCCATGGTCGCCGACGTCGCACAGTACGTCCCCGGCTACCGGCTCCGCCAGGACGTGCGCCATTCACCGGTGGCGCAGGATGATCCGCGTCGGCGGCTGGTGGACCCGGCCGACCGTACGGCCGATCTCGCGCAGGTGACGGTGTTCCTGGAGGTCGAGGGCGCAGGCGACTACCTGCCCGCCTACGCGGGGAACCTCGACATCATGACGGCGGCCGCGGTCCGGGTCGCCGAGGCGGCGGTCGAGGCGGCGCAGCTCGAAGGAGTCGCACGGTGACCCCCACCGATACGACCACCGAGATCTACGTCCAGGACGTGACGCTGCGCGACGGCATGCACGCCGTCGGTCACTCGCTCAGCCTGTCCGACACCACCCGCATCGCCCGCGCCCTGGACGAGGCCGGGGTGGCCGCCATCGAAGTCGCCCACGGTGACGGTCTCGCGGGCGGCAGCCTCACCTACGGCGCCGGCGCCCACAGCGACGCGGAGTGGATCGCGGCCGCAGCCGACGTCATCCGCCACGCCCGGCTGACCACGCTGCTCATCCCGGGCATCGGCACGCTCGACGACCTGCGTGCCGCCGTCGACGTCGGCATCACGTCGGTGCGGATCGCCACGCACTGCACCGAAGCGGACATCGCGCGCCAGCACGTCTCCACTGCACGCAGCCTCGGCCTCGACGTGGCGGGCTTCCTCATGATGGCCCACCTCGCCGACCCCGAACGGCTTGCGGCACAAGCCAAGATCATGGAGGACGCCGGCGCGCAGTGCGTGTACGTCACCGACTCGGGTGGCCGGCTCACCATGACCGACGTGCGCGACCGGGTACGGTCCTACCGCGACGTCCTGTCACCGTCGACGACGATCGGCATCCACGCACACCACAACCTCGCGCTCGGGGTCGCCAACTCGATCGCCGCGGTCGAGGAGGGAGTGCACCGGGTCGACGCCTCGCTGACCGGCCTCGGCGCCGGCGCCGGGAACTGTCCGCTCGAGGTGTTCGTCGCCGTCGCCGAACTCAACGGCTGGGCTCACGGGTGCGACCTGTTCGCCCTGATGGACGCCGCCGAGGACATCGTGCGTCCCCTGCAGACGCGGCCCGTACGCGTCGACCGGGAGACCCTCACTCTCGGTTTCGCCGGGGTGTACTCGAGCTTTCTGCTGCATGCTGAACGCATCGCCGCCGACGTGGGCGTCGAGACGCGTGAGCTACTCGTCGAAGCCGGTCGCCGATCCATGGTCGGCGGCCAGGAGGACCTCCTTCTCGACCTCGCGCTCGACACGAGGAGGTGACCAGACCCCATCCGCGCGCTCGACCGCCAACGGCTGGGCGCCCAGGCAGGACATGCCGCTTCAGCCCCGTGACTCACGAGAGATGACCACCATGGAAGAGACCCCCACACTCGAGCCGCCGCGCAGGCGGCTCGGCAACCGCCATTCCGTCGACCCCGGCAGCGTCCCACCGCCGGAAAGTCGACGCGTCAATCACGGGCTCAAGAAGAACAGCCTGGGTGTCCCCAGCATCTTCTTCTACATCATCGCCGCCGCGTCGCCGCTGACGGTCGTGGTCGCGCTGTATCCGATCATCATCGGCGCCGGCAACGGCGTGGGCATGCCCGGCGCGTTCGTCATCGCTGCGGTCGTGCTGATGATCTTCGCGGTCGGGTACGTCGCGATGAGCCGGCACGTCACCAATGCCGGAGCCTTCTATGCCTACGTCACCCTGGGGCTGGGGCGCATCACGGGACTGGGGTCGGCGTCGCTGGCGATCTTCGCCTACAACGCCATCCAGGCCGGTCTATACGGTGGCTTCGGTTACTACGCGAGCGAACTGCTCAACCCCGTTCTCGGGGTGGCGATTCCGTGGTGGGCGTACGCATTCGTCGCTCTGCTGGCCTGTCTGGGGCTGGGGGTTCAGGGCGTGCATTCCGGCGCCAAGGTGCTCGGGGTCTTCATGACCCTGGAGGTCACCATGATCACCGTCCTCAGCCTGTTCAGCCTCTTCGGGGGCAACGTTCCGGCCTCGGACTTCTCCCTCGAGCCGTTCGCGCCCAGCATGGTGTTCGGCGGTGCGCTCGGCGTCGCCCTCATGTTCGCGCACGCCTCCTTCATCGGCTTCGAGGGCTCGGCCATCTACGGCGAGGAGGCGCGCGACCCCGCCCGCACCATCCCGCGGGCGACGTACCTCTCGATCGCGTTCATGGGCGGCCTCTACGCGGTCTCGGGCTGGCTCATCATGAACGCGCTGGGCCTGGACGACGTGGTCGCGATCGCGAACGAGACGGGCGGGAACTTCATCTTCGCCGCCAGTGACACCATCATCGGTCACAACATCTCGTTGCTCTTCCAGATCCTCATCGTCACCGCGACCTTCGCCGCGATCGTGACCTTCCACAACAACGTCTCGCGGTACCTGTTCTCGCTCGGCCGCCAGACTTTGGTGTGGAAGCCACTGGGCTGGACGTTGCCCCGCCGTCAGACGCCGTGGGTCGCGTCGATCGTGCAGAGCGCGATGGTCGGCATCGTCATCGCCGGCTTCGCCGTCGCCCACCTCGATCCGTTCGCCACCCTGTTCACCTGGGCCACCGGCATCGGCACCATCGGCGTGATCTTCTCCCAGCTGGTCGCCGGCATCGCGATCTTCGTCTTCTTCCGCAGGTCGAACGTCGACAAGCGGGTGTGGAACACGGTGGTGGCGCCCGTCCTCGCCGTCGTCGGACTCGCTGCCTTCTTCGTCCTGACGCTGAACAGCCTCGACGTCCTGTTGGGAGTCACCGGTGCCACCGCGGTGGTGATGCTCTCCCTGGTGTTCGTGGCCTTGCTCGCGGGCATGGCCTACGGCCTCTACCTGCGCTTCTTCGTCCCGGCCAAGTACGAGGTCGTCGGCAGGGCGCTCAACGAACGCGAACTCGACGAACCGGCTCCCGAGGCCCGTTAGCCGAATCGCCGCGAACAGCGCGCACGACTGACCGCAGATAGGTACGTTTGTCCTCATCGTTGAGAACAAACGTTCCGATCAAGGAGGGCCATGGTCACCGCACCTCGGCGCGCGCGCCGTCACGATCCCGACAGAAAGGAACGCATCGTGTCCTCGGCCCTGGCCGTCCTGGCCCGCGACGGTGTCGCCGGTATCACCCACCGCGCCATCGGCGAGGCCGCCGACGTGCCACTCGGCTCCATCACCTACCACTTCGCCACGCTCGACGACATCGTCGACCAGGCCTTCGCGGCCCACGTCGACAAGCTGGCGACCCGCTTCGAAGCGCGGCTGGCCGGCTGCGAGGCGGGGGCGGATCTCATCGACTGCATCGCCTCGGCGATCACCGACGACCTCGCCGCCAACCCGAACGAACTCGCCGTGACCTACGAACTCTACGGCGACGCCGTGCGCAGGACCGACAACAAGCGCATCACCCAGCAGTGGATGGAGCGCGCGGAAGACGCCCTGGCACAGCACTTCGACCGCGCCACCGCGCGGTTGATCGACGTGGTCATCGAGGGGTTGATGGTCCACATGTCCATCGCCACGCAACCGATGTCCAAGGACGCGGTCCGCGCTCTGCTGACCACGGCCGCCAACGCCAACGCCGGCGCCACCGACAACCGACCGCCATCAGACACGAGGAGTACGACATGACCTTCCACAGCAAGATGTTCATCGACGGTGCCTGGACCGACGCCGCCCAGGGCGCGACGGACCAGATCCTCGCGCCGGCCACCGGAGAGGCCTTCGCCGAGATGGCCCACGGGTCCATCGCGGACGTCGACCGCGCCGTCGCCGCCGCCCACGCCGCGTTCCCCGGCTGGGCGCGCACACCGGCGGGTGAACGGGCCCGCGCCTTCCTCAAGCTCGCCGACCGCGTCGAGGACGACGCCCGCACCCTCGCCGAGATCGAATCGCGCAACGTCGGCAAGCCGATAGGGCTGGCGCTCGAAGAGATGGAGATGATCCCCGATCACCTGCGCTTCTTCGCCGGTGCCGCACGCACCATGGAGGGCCGCGCCGCCGGCGAGTTCGTCCCCGGCAAGACCAGCATCATCCGCCGTGATCCGCTCGGCGTCGTCGGCTCGGTCGCACCGTGGAACTACCCGCTCCTGATGGCGATCTGGAAGATCTCGCCGGCCCTGCTGACCGGTAACACGCTCGTGCTCAAGCCCTCCGAGCACACGCCGTTCTCCGCCCTGCGTCTGGCCGAACTGGCCGCCGACCTGTTCCCGGCCGGTGTCTTCAACGTGGTCACCGGTGACGGCGACGACGTCGGCGCCCGCCTGGTCGCGCACCCGACGGTGCGGATGTCGTCGCTGACCGGATCGGTGGACACCGGCCGGGCGCTGCTGCGCGCCTCGGCGGACACCAACCTCAAGCGGCTGCACCTCGAACTCGGCGGCAAGGCACCGGTGCTGGTGTACTCCGATGCCGACATCCCGCTGGCGGTCGCCAAGATCATGGAGGGCGCATTCTGCAACTCCGGGCAGGACTGCATGGCGGCCTCGCGGCTCTACGTGCACGACTCGGTGCACGACGAGCTGGTCTCCGGACTCGAGAAGGCCGTCACGGCACTGGACATGGGCGACATCGCCGACGAGAACACGGCGATGGGGCCGGTCATCACCGCCGAGCACCGCGACCGCGTCGAGGGTTTCGTCGCCCGCGCCAAGGAGACCGGCCACACCGAGCTGATCCAGGGCGACAACCCCGGCACCGGCTTCTACACCGCCCCCACCGTGGTGGTCGGTGCCCGTCAGGGCGACGAGATCGTCAGCACCGAGGTCTTCGGCCCGGTCACCTCGGTGACCCGGTTCGGCGACGGCGACGACGTCATCGCCTGGGCCAACGACACCGAATACGGTTTGGCCGCATCGGTGTTCACCCAGGACATCGGTCGCGCCATGACCGCGTCGAGCGAGTTGCAGTTCGGCACGGTGTGGGTCAACGACCACCTGCCGGTGACGCCGGAGATGCCGCACGGCGGCTTCAAGCAGTCGGGCAACGGCAAGGACATGTCCGTGTACGCGCTGGAGGAGTACACCGAGATCAAGCACGTGATGATCAACCGCGAGAGCGCCTGACATGGCCGTGAGCGCGATCAACACCTTCCGGCTGCGGCCGGGTGTCGAGGTCGAGGAATTCGAACGGTTCTCGGCCGAACTCGACCGGCCCACCTGCCTGGCCTTCGACGAGGTCCTCGGCTTCGAGGTCTACCTCTCCGACGACGGCACCGTGGTCGAAGTCATGACGGTCACGTCATGGCCGCAGTGGGAGACGGTGCGCGACAACGCACCCGAACTCGCCCCCGTCGTCACCCGGTTCGACGAACTCGTCGAACCCGGCAGCGTCACCACCGTCTTCACCCGCCATTCCCCACTCAGGAGTCCCGATGCCCACTGACTACGATGCCGTCATCATCGGCGCCGGCCACAACGGACTGGTCACCGCGAACTACCTCGCCCGCGCCGGCAAGCGGGTCCTGGTCCTCGAAGCCCGCGAGATCGTGGGCGGCGCCTGCGTCACCGAGGAGCTGATTCCCGGTTCGAAGTGGTCGTCGTGCGCGTTCATCGCCGGCCTGCTGCGGCCGGAGATCATCGCCGAGCTGGAGTTGGCCACGTACGGCCTCGACCTCTACCAGGGAGATGCGCTGTCGTATAGCCTCTTCCGTGACGGCACGTCCTTCACGATGTGGAAGGAGACCGACCGGACGCTGCGCGAGATCGAGAAGCTCAACAAGAAGGATGCGCAGGCCTTCCTCGACTTCGGCGTGCGGTTGCAACGCTTCGCCGGTCTGGTCACCCCGTACCTGCTCGCGCCGCCCCCGGAGCGCTCCGAGGTGTTCGCCGCCTTCGAGGCGGCCGGCGAGCAGACGCTGTTCGACGAGTTCACGCTGCTCTCGGTCCGCGATCTGCTCGACCGGTACTTCGAGGACGAACGACTCAAGAGCATGCTGACGTTCTTCGGGATGGTGTCGATCTTCGGTGGCCCGTCCACTCCCGGCACCGCCTACACCTATGGCCATCACTCCTGGGGCGAGTTCAACGGCAACTTCGGGCAGTTCGGACTGGCCCGCGGCGGCATGGGCGCCATCAGCGAGGCACTCGCGGCCGCCGCACGGGCCCACGGCGCCACGATCCGGACCTCGTCGCCGGTGGAAGAGGTCATCGTCGAACGCGGCGTGGCCACCGGGGTGCGGCTCGCCGACGGGTCGACGATCACCGCCGCCCAGGTGTTCTCCAACGCCGATCCGAAGCGCTCGCTGCTCGGGTTGATCGCGCCCGGGGTGCTGCCGGCGAAGCTGATGCGCGACGTGGAGAACATCGACACCCGCGGCTCCATGGCCCGGATCCATCTCCTGGTCGACGAACTGCCCCAGTACCTTCCGTTCGAGGACGCCACCGAGGGGCCGCAGCACCATGGCCATCAGCTGCTCGGTCCGAGCCGGGAGGCGTTCGAGGAGGCCTACGAGGCGCAGCGGCGCGGCACCTTCCCGAGCACGTTCGTCATCGAGGCGGTCACCCAGTCGGTCACCGACGACTCGCTGGCGCCGGCGGGGCTGCACACCTTGACCCTGGGCATTCAGCAACTGCCGTCCGAACTCACCGGCACCACCTGGGCGGCGGAGAAGGAGAAGTGGGCCGACCTGGTGCTCGAGGACCTGTTCACCTACGCCCCGAATCTACGGGACCACATCCTCGACCGGGTCGTCATCACCCCCGACGACCTGGCCAACGAGTACCTCATCACCGACGGCAACATCTTCCACGGCAGCATGATGCTCGACCAGCTCTTCGGCGCCCGGCCCATACCGGAACTGGCGAATTACCGCACGCCGGTGCGCAATTACTACCTGTGCGGCTCGGGCACCCACCCCGGTGGCGGCGTGATGGGCGCCAACGGGCACAACGCGGCCAAGGTGGCGCTCGCCGACGCCGCGGGTGTGCCGATGGCGACCGGACGGCCCGCGACGCGCACCGCCACGGTGCCGTGGCAGCAGCGGATGGTCGGTGCGCTGATGAGTACGAAATCCGGTCGCTGGGTCGGCTATCGGGCCGCGCGTCAGCCCGCGCTGCGCAAGATCACCGCCTACGCCGCACGCGTCCGGTGACGCTGGGTTCGGTGACCCCGCCACCGGGCGGCCTGCGCAGCGCCAAGTGGTTCGCGGGCCGCAACGTCCCCGGCTTCGTCCACCGCTCCGCGATGCGGGCGTCGGGCTTCTCCCGGATGGCGTTCGAGGGCAGGCCGATCGTCGGAATCGCCAACTCCTGGTCGGAAGTCGTGAACTGCAACATGCACTTCCGCGGCCTGGCCGACTCGGTCCGCCGCGGCGTCCTGGCCGCCGGCGGCTTCCCACTGGAGTTCCCGACCATCGCGCTGGGCGAACAGCTGATGAAGCCGACGACGATGCTGTTCCGCAACCTGATGGCGATGGACGTGGAGGAGTCCATCCGGGCCTATCCGTTCGACGCGGTCGTCCTGCTGGGCGGATGCGACAAGACGGTGCCCGCGCAGCTCATGGGGGCGGCGAGCGCCGACGTGCCCGCCATCGCGCTCACCGGTGGCCCCGCGTCGCCGGCGGTGTTCAACGGCAGGCAACTCGGGGTGGGTACCGATCTGTGGGAGTACATCGACGACGTGCGGGCCGGCCGGATGTCGATGGCCGAGTACGAGCGGTTGGAGGCGGCGGCGGGCCCGTCGCGCGGACACTGCCCGGAGATGGGCACGGCGTCGACGATGGCCACGATCGTCGAAGGACTCGGCATGACGCTGCCGGGTACCGCGGCGGTGCCGGCGATGGACTCCCGTCGCCTGCAGGTGGCCGAGGAGGTGGGCGCCCGGGCCGTCGGGCTGGCCACCGAGGGACTGCGACCGTCCCGGATCCTCACCGCCGAGGCGTTCGACAACGCGATCACGCTGATGCTGGCGGTGGGTGGGTCGACCAACGCGATCGTGCATCTGCTCGCGATCGCCGGACGCGCCGGAGTACCGCTGACCCTCGACCGATTCCACGAATTGTCCTCGCGCACGCCGCTGGTCGTGAACGTGCGGCCCGCCGGTGAGCACCTCGTCGAGCAGGTGTTCCACGCCGGGGGCATTCCGGCGGTGATGAAGTCGGTGGAGACGCTGCTGCACACCGATGCCCTCACCGTGACCGGCAAGACCGTCGCCGACAACCTGCCCGCCCAGCCTGCCGCCGACACCTCGGTCATCGCGTCGCCGGCCGAGCCCTTCCAACCCCCCCGGGGGCTCGCGGTGGTGCGCGGCAATCTGGCCCCGGGCGGCGCGGTGCTCAAGTGCGCCGCTGCCAGTCCGGAGCTACTGGTGCACCAGGGGCCCGCGGTGGTCTTCGAGAACATGCGGGACATGCTGGCGCGGTTCGACGATCCCGACCTCGACGTCACGGCGGACTCCGTGCTGGTGCTGCGCAGCGCGGGTCCGCGCGGCGGCCCGGGAATGCCCGAATGGGGACAGCTGCCGATCCCGAGCAAGCTGCTCCGCCAGGGCGTGACCGACATGGTGCGCATCTCCGACGCCCGGATGAGCGGAACCGCCTACGGCACCTGCGTGTTGCACGTCAGCCCAGAGTCGGCGGCGGGCGGGCCGCTGGCCCTGGTACGCGACGGGGACGTCATCTCCCTCGACGCCCACGCGGGCCTGCTGGAGGTCCTGGTGACCGACGAGGAACTCGCCTCGCGACGCGAGGCCCTCGTGCTTCCGCCTCCCCGGCATTCCCGCGGCTACGCGGCGATGTACGTCGACCGCGTGCTGCAGGCCGATCGGGGTTGTGACTTCGACTTCCTGGTCGGGCGTTCGGAGCATCCCGAGTCCGAACCGGACGCCATCTTCGACGGCTGGGTGGGCGGCTGGTGATCTCGAAGGTCCTCGTCGCCAATCGCGGCGAGATCGCAATCCGGGCGTTCCGCGCCGCCTACGAACTCGGCATCGGCACCGTCGCGGTGTATGCCTACGAGGACCGCAACTCCGTGCACCGATCGAAGGCCGACGAGTCGTATCAGATCGGCGAGGTCGGCCATCCGGTGCGGGCGTACCTGTCGGTCGACGAGATCGTTCGGACCGCGCTGGCGGCCGGCGCGGACGCCGTGTATCCCGGATACGGCTTCGGTTCGGAGAACCCGGCATTGGCAGCCGCGTGCGCCGCAGCCGGGCTGGTGTTCGTCGGGCCGTCTGCCGAAGTGCTGGAGCTGACCGGGAACAAGTCGCGGGCGATCGCGGCCGCCCGGGCGGCGGGCCTACCGGTGCTGGCGTCGTCTCGGCCCTCGGCGGACGTGGCCGACCTGCTCGCGGCCGCCGAGTCGATGACGTTCCCGCTCTTCGTCAAGGCCGTCGCCGGCGGTGGGGGTCGGGGCATGCGCCGGGTCGCGACACCCGACGCGCTGCGCGCGGCCGTCGAGGCGGCGTCCCGGGAGGCCGAGTCGGCCTTCGGTGACCCGACGGTGTTCCTCGAACAGGCGGTGGTCGACCCACGGCACATCGAGGTGCAGATCCTCGCCGACGGCCACGGTGAGGTGATCCACCTCTACGAACGCGACTGCTCGGTGCAGCGCCGCCACCAGAAGGTGATCGAACTCGCCCCCGCACCCCACCTCGATCCACGCCTGCGGGAACGCATCTGCGCCGACGCGGTGGCGTTCGCCCGCCAGATCGACTACACCTGCGCGGGCACGGTGGAGTTCCTGCTCGACGAGCGGGGCCACCACGTCTTCATCGAGATGAATCCGCGCATCCAGGTCGAGCACACGGTGACCGAGGAGATCACCGACGTGGATCTGGTGTCGGCGCAACTGCGGATCGCCGCGGGGGAGTCGCTGGCCGACCTGGGCCTGTCCCAAGACGCCGTGCGCGTCCACGGCGCGGCGCTGCAGTGCCGGATCACCACCGAGGATCCCGCCAATGGGTTCCGCCCGGACACCGGCCGCATCACGGCCTACCGGTCGCCCGGCGGTGCGGGCATTCGCCTGGACGGCGGCACCCACCTCGGGGCGGACGTCAGCGCCCACTTCGACTCGATGCTCGTCAAACTGATTTGCCGCGGAACCGATTTCGCCACCGCGATCCGGCGGGCGCGGCGCGCGCTGGCCGAGTTCCGCATTCGCGGGGTCTCGACGAACATCGCCTTCCTCGGCGCGGTGCTCGACGACCCGGACTTCGTGTCGGGACGGGTCACGACGTCGTTCATCGACGACCGTCCCGCACTGCTCACCGCCCGGTCGAGCGCCGACCGCGGTACCAAGATGCTCGCGTATCTCGCCGACGTCACGGTGAACAAGCCGCACGGCGACCGGCCGTCGGCGGTATATCCGCACGACAAGCTGCCCGACGTGGACCTGACCGCCGCGCCGCCCGCCGGCACCAAGCAGCTCCTCGCCGACCTCGGCCCGGACGGATTCGCGCATTGGCTCAAGGAGTCTCCCGGCGTCAAGGTCACCGACACCACGTTCCGCGATGCCCATCAGTCCCTGCTCGCGACGCGCCTCCGCAGCACCGGCCTGTTGCGGGTCGCCCCGTACGTCGCGCGGTTGACGCCGCAGCTGCTGTCGGTCGAGTGCTGGGGCGGCGCCACCTACGACGTGGCCCTGCGATTCCTCAAGGAGGATCCGTGGGAGCGGTTGGCGGCCGTGCGGGAAGCGGTGCCCAACATCTGTCTGCAGATGCTGCTGCGCGGCCGCAACACCGTCGGCTACACGCCGTATCCCGACTCAGTGACTTCGGCGTTCGTCGACGAGGCCACCGGGACCGGCGTCGACGTCTTCCGGATCTTCGATGCCCTGAACGACGTCGCGTCGATGAGGCCCGCGATCGACGCGGTGCGCGCCACCGGGACCGCGGTCGCCGAAGTGGCCATGTGCTATTCGGGCGACCTGTCCGATCCGGCCGAGCGGCTCTACACACTGGACTACTACCTGGGCCTGGCCGAGCGGATCGTGGCGGCCGGCGCCCACGTGCTCGCCATCAAGGACATGGCGGGACTGCTGCGGCCGCCCGCGGCGGACACCCTGGTCTCGGCGCTGGTGTCGCGGTTCGACCTGCCCGTGCACGTGCACACCCACGACACCCCGGGCGGCCAGCTCGCCACCTATCTGGCGGCCTGGCAGGCCGGCGCCTCCGCGGTGGACGGGGCAGCCGCGCCGTTGGCCGGGACGACGAGTCAGCCGGCGCTGAGCGCCATCGTCGCCGCGACGGCGCACGGCCGTCACGACACCGGCCTCGACCTGGACGCGGTCTGCGCACTCGAGCCCTATTGGGAGGCGCTGCGCAAGGTCTATGCGCCCTTCGACGTCGCGGGCTCGGGTCCCGCTGCGCCCACGGGACGCGTCTACACCCACGAGATCCCCGGCGGGCAGCTGTCGAACCTGCGTCAGCAGGCCATTGCGCTGGGCCTGGGCGATCGCTTCGAGACCATCGAAGCCAACTACGCGGATGCCGACCGGGTGCTGGGCCGCCCGGTGAAGGTGACCCCGTCGAGCAAGGTCGTCGGCGATCTCGCGTTGGCCCTCGTCGGTGCGGGGGTGTCGGCCGACGAGTTCGCGGCCGACCCCGCGCGCGTCGACGTCCCCGACAGCGTCATCGGTTTCCTGCGCGGCGAACTCGGCGACCCACCGGGCGGCTGGCCGGAACCGTTGCGCAGCAGAGCCTTGGCCGGCCGCGGCCCGGCCCGGCCGGTGCGGGAGCTGACGTTCGACGAGGAGACGGCCCTCGCGCAGCCGGGGCCGAAGCGGCAAGCGATGCTGAACCGGCTGTTGTTCCCAGGACCGACCGAGGAGTTCGAGCAGCATCGCGACACCTACGGCGACACGTCGCGGCTGAGCGCCAACCAGTTCCTCTACGGCTTGCGCCAGGGCGAGGAGCACCGCGTGGAACTCGAAAAGGGCGTCGAGCTGCTCATCGGCCTGGAGGCCATCTCCGATGCCGACGAGCGGGGCATGCGCACGGTCATGTGCGTCATGAACGGTCAGCTGCGGCCCGTCGTGGTCCGCGACCGCACCATCGCCTCGACGGTGCCGACCGCCGAGCGGGCCGACCGCGGCAACCCCGGCCACGTCGCCGCCCCGTTCGCCGGGGTCGTCACCCTCACCGTCGGCGAGGGCGACGCGGTGGACGAGGGGCAGACCGTCGCCACCATCGAGGCCATGAAGATGGAAGCCGCCATCACCGCCGCCCGCGCCGGCACGGTGCGTCGCATCGCGGTCGCGGTGACCGCGCAGGTGGAGGGCGGTGACCTGCTCGCGGTGATCGAGTGACGGCGCCGCAGCACGGCTCGCGGGCACACTGGATCCCATGACCCGGCCGCTACGGATCGCCGCTCTGCTGTTCGCGGTGCTGGCGCTCACCGCAGGCGGGCTGCAGATCTGGGCCCACGTCGCGACCGGCGGGCTCCGGCACGTCGTGGTCGGCGTCTTCGCGTTGGCGGTGGGATGCTGCGTCGCGGTCGCGACCCTGCGTCGAAGTGGCTGAAGGGCAGCGGGTTACGACGCTGCCAGCGAGGCCAGGAAGTCCCGTGTTCGACGGCGCGATGCGTCCCGCGCCGCGGGGTCCGTGCCGACCGGGATGATCCGAGCGGCGAGGTCGGTGACGCCGGCGTCGCGGTAGGCCCGTAGCCGGGCCAGCACGGCCGATTCGTCACCCGCGGCCATCGTGTCGCCGACGTCCTCGGCGTCGCCGTGCTCGAGGAGCCGGACGTAGTTGGGGGAATGGTGCGCATGGCCGAGGACGTCGCTCGCCATGGCGCGCGCGTCGGCCACCTCCCCGGGCCGGCACAGCGCGACGGGGATGCCGGCGACGACGCGGGGCCGCGGCCGCCCGGCAGCGGCGGCGGTGATCCTCGGGACGACGTGCTCGGCGATCGCGCGCTCGTCGGCCATCCACAAGATCGTGCCGTCGGCGCGTTCGCCGGCGATCCGCAGCATCGTGGGGCCCAGCGCGGCCAGCAGGACCGGTATCCCGGTCGCGTCCGCGACGTCCACGGTCGCCCGCACGCGGACGTGGTCGTTGCGCACCTCGATCGGCCCCGGGCCGGCCAGGGCCGCCAGCACCACGTCGAGGTGATCGGACAACTGGCGAACGGGTCGTTCGTACGACAACCCGAGCTGGCCGTCGATGATCCAGTCGTGAGACACGCCGAGTCCGAGGGCGAAGCGGCCGCCGCAGGCCAGCGCCGTGGTGAGCGCCTGCTGCGCCAGGATGACCGGATGCCGGGTCTGGACCGGGACCACGGCCGTGCCGAGTTCGATGCGCGACGTCGCCGCTCCGAGCAGCGCCAGCGCCGTCATCGCGTCCAGGTAGCCGGGAACCTGCGGGAACCAGAACGACGCGAAGCCGGCGGCCTCGGCGTCGGCGCCGTCGGCGAGCAGGCCGGCCAGCCGGTCTCGGCGGGGTCGCTCGCGGTCGGAGCCGACCATCATGCCGATGCGCACGGCGCCTCCGGCTCAGGGCACATGACGACTCCACTCGTGCGGTACCACCGGGTGGAACGGGGCCGCGAACAGCGGAGCCGTGCCGGTCTCGGCGGTGTGCCGGTCGAGGACCGGTGCCAGCCGCGCGGCCACGGCAACTGGGTCGTCGTCGAGGAAGCAGTACGCGAGGTGCCGGCCGGCCGGGGCGCTGGCGAGACGGGCCGGCACGGCGCGCGTCGTCGCCGACCACACGCCGATCACACCGTCGACCTCCAGCAGCGCTGCGGCGGGCAGGGATTCGAGACCCAGGATCAAGAAGGCGCCGCGTACCGGCCACCAGGGGAGCACGTCGGCACCGATCCTGGCGCGGCCCGCCGCGGCCTTGGCGGCGACGTCGTACACCCCGCGTTCGACCGGTGGCAGCAGGGCGAGCTTGCGGCCGGCCGCGCCGAGCGCGGCGGACAGGTCGAGGAACGGCTGCATCCCCGACGGATCGGTGAAGAAGTACGTCATGACGTGGTCGACGGCGTCGAAGCGCGCATCCCCGGCGAGCCGGGCGGCACGGCACTCGGGCGTCGACACCAGTCGCAGCGACGCGCGCACCGCAGTCAGGCGGTGCTGTTCGGGCCGGTGGTCGAGCGTGTGCCACCGCAGGTACTCCGCATCGCGCCCCTGCGGGTGCCGGGTCGCCATGGACACGAAGAGCGTCGTGACGTCGCCCCGGCCCGCGGCCAGGACGTCGGGAACGTCGTCGGACGGCGTGCCCGGCAGCTCCGTGCCCGGCAGCTCCGTGGGCGACGCCGTCATCGCTGCCCGCCGACGAGTTCGGGATGCCGGGCCGCCACCATCCGGCGGAACCCCTCGCGCCAGGGCACGGCGGTGCGGCCCAGGACCTCGTGCATGTGGGTGACGTCCGGCCACAGCGGGGTGTGCGCGGTGTCGGTGTACTCGAAGATCGGCTCGATGCCGACGAGTTCGCCGAGATAGGCGCAGTACTCCTCGACGCTCACGGTTTCGCTGCCTGCCCAGTTGACGACCTCGGGCGGCGTGCTCGCGATCTCCATGGCGCGGATGCCGAACGCGACGTAGTCGTCCTCGTAGATCGGGTGGTAGTTGTTCGGTCGATCGGGATGCAGCCGGATCGGGCGGCGGGCGAGGATCGCCTCGAGCCGGTCGGCGGGCGCGCCGCCCTCGGGGCCGTAGGTCGAGCAGATGCGAATGATGCTCAGCGGCACGCCGAAGCGGTTGGCGATCCAGGTGCACACCGCTTCGGCGGCGACCTTCGAGAAGCTGTAGTTGGAGCGCAGCGGGACGCCGGGTGGATCCGACTCGGCCAGCGGGCGCCTTCCCTGGTAGCCGTAGACCGAACCGGTGCTGCACAGCACGAAGCCCTTCGCCGCGCGGCAGTGGTACAGCAGGTCTCCGGATCGCTGGGCGTTGGTCTCGACGCACCGCGTCCAGTCGTCGAGCCCCGGATCGACCGCGGCGTGGAAGACGTAATCGACGTCGGCGGGCACGCCGGACAGGTCGCCGTCGGCGAGATCGAGTGGCAGCGGACGGATTCCGGCGTCCTCGAGCCGTGCGCGGTCCGCGGGGTCGCGCAACCGCGCCGCCCCCCACACCTCGTGGCGACCCGCCAGCGCACGGGCGATCGGAAAGGCGATCTTGCCGGTCGCGCCGGTGACGAGGATCTTCTGGCCGTCGAGCATCGTGCTCCCCTTCTCGTGCGTGACCGTCACGCCGTCGTGACGTCGTCCTGGCGTGGACCGGCGCGGCGGGTGAGGTGATCGATCTGCAGGTGGGTGGCGTAGAGCACCAGGGGCGGAAGCACGATGAACGGGACGTTCTCGCCGATGAACTTGAACCACAAGCCGAACGCGCCCTGGCCGATGTTGGCGAAGCCGGCGCCGACCTCGGCGAGGAAGTAGACCGCGGTGCTGCTCATCAACACCGCGACGCCGGCGAACGCCACCCAGAGGCACCGGATGCGGGACTCCAGCGGCAGTTCGGGTGTGATGAGCCGCGACCACGCGACGAAGACCGTCACGCCGGTCAGCACGCCGACCACCTCGAGGGCGAAGATCCACGGATTGCCGCTGACGTAGCGGGTGTCGGCGAGTGCGTACTGCCACCACAACCACTTCCAGCCCGGGTCGTCGGTGGGCGCCCACAGGCCCAGCGGGTGGCCGACGAGGAACACGAGTTCGTAGCCGATCTGGCTGCCGGCCGTGTAGGGCAGGTAGAACAGCGTCAGCTCGGATGCCTTGTCCAGCTTCGTCCGCCGCTCACCCGGCGCGTCCCAGAGGATCACCAGCGGGAGCAACAGGACCGGGATGCCGAACAGCAGGTTGGCCACGACGTCGGCGGTGAACGTCGGCTCCACCAGACCGGTGGCCACGCCGATGGTCATGAACAGGAACACCGCGAACGTGAACACCGCCGTGCCCAAGTAGATGCGGGCGCGGTGCGGCGCCCACGGCCGGGCCGCGGTGGGTTCGGGATTGCGGACGGTCGTCATGTCTAGGCGCTCCTTCTCGGTGCCACGGCGATCGATTTGGTGTCGGTGTAGCCGTCGATGCCCTCACGGCCCAGTTCGCGGCCGTACCCGCTGGCCTTGACTCCGCCGAACGGGGCGAACGGATCCATGGTGTAGCCCTGGTTGACGCCGAAGGTTCCGGTATGGATGGCCGCGGCGACGGCGAGGCCGCGGTCGTCGTCGTCGGTCCACACCGATCCGGCCAGGCCGTAGTCGGAGTCGTTGGCGATGCGGACGGCATCCTCGGTGTCGGCGTAGGGGAGCACCGCGAGGACCGGGCCGAAGATCTCCTCGCGCGCGATGGCCATCGCGTTGTCGACCCGGTCGAACAGCGTCGGCCGGACGTACCAGCCGCGGTCGACGCCGTCGGGCATGCCCGTCCCGCCGGTCACCAGACGTGCGCCGTCGGCGCTGCCCTGCTCGATGTACCCGGTGACCCGCTCCTGTTGACGTCGAGCGACCAGGGGCCCCAGCTGCGTCGCCGGGTCGGTGGGATCGCCCACGGTCAGTGCGTCCATCTCCGCGGCGAGCGCCGCGGTAAACACGTCGGCCCGGGTCCGCGGAACGAGGATGCGCGTCAACGCATTGCAGATCTGGCCGCTGTTGGACAGGCTGGCGGCGCGGACGCCGGTGGCGACGGTCGCGGGGTCGGCGTCGTCGAGCACGATCGCGGCGGACTTGCCGCCGAGTTCCAGGCTGACGCGCCGCAGGTCGCCCGCGCACGCCGTGGCGACGGCGCGGCCCGCCGCGGTGGAGCCGGTGAACGACACCTTGTCGACGCCGCGATGGCCCACCAGTGCCTCGCCGACCGTGACGCCGCCGGGCAGCACGCTGACCACGCCGTCCGGCAGCCCCACCTCGTCGAGGATCTCGGCGAGCAGCTGTGCGTCCAGCGGTGACTCGGGCGCGGGCTTGAGCACGACGGCGCACCCCGCGAGCAGCGCGGGGACGAGCTTGGTGATCGTGAGGAACTGCGGCATGTTCCACGGCACGATCGCGGCCACCACGCCCACCGGCTCGCGTCGCACGTGCACGTCGGCGCCATAGCGGCCGGCGCGCGTCTCCCGCCACGGGTGATCCTCGGCGAGGTCGCAGAAGGCCTCGATCATCGAGCACGGCAGGGCCACCTGCGCGCGCCGAGCGAACGAGATGGGGGCACCGATCGAAGCGGTGATGGTCTGCGCCATCTCCTCTCGCCGGGCGCCGTAGGCGGACGCGAGCCGCCGGAGGGTGGCGATGCGCTCCGCCGGCGGAGTGTGCGGCCACGGGCCCCCATCGATGGCCGCGCGGGCGGCGGTGACGGCGGCGTCGACGTCGGCGGGCCCGGCGGCCGCGACGCGGGCGACGGCGTCCTCGGTGTGCGGGGAGACGACCTCGATGTGGCCGTCGGTGCTCGGTGAGCGCCACCGTCCACCGATGTACAGCTCGTCGACGTGCACTCCGCGAGACCTCCGGCTCAATATCAACTACTTGCGATTGCTCGGCGAAGCATATACCGTCGGCCGTGCCGGCTCCTCCGAAATGGCGAAACGTCAGCTGCGCGTGTTCGATCCGACGCGGTTCGCGAGTGGCGGCAGCAGGGTTCCCACCCACCAGGAGGCGACGATGGCCCGATTCCCGAAACCGCCCGAGGGCAGCTGGACCGAGCACTATCCCGAACTCGGCACGGCACCGGTGTCCTACGAGGACTCGATCGACCCGGAGTTCTACGAGGTCGAGCGCAGAGCCGTGTTCCGGCGGGCATGGCTCAACGTCGGCCGCGTGGAGCGCATCCCGCGCAAGGGCAGCTACTTCACCAAGGAGCTGAAGGTCGTCAACACCTCGATCATCGTCGTGCGCACGACGAGCGGGGAGATCAAGACCTTCCACAACATCTGCCGGCACCGCGGCAACAAGCTGGTGTGGAACGACATGCCGCTGGAGGAGACCAGCGGCGTCTGCCGACAGTTCACCTGCAAGTACCACGCCTGGCGCTACGACCTCGACGGCAACCTGACCTTCGTGCAGCAGGAAGGCGAGTTCTTCGACCTGGACAAGAGCCGCTACGGCCTCGTCGAGGTGCACTGCGACGTCTGGGAGGGCTTCGTATTCGTCAACTTCGCCGCCGAACCCGAGCAGTCCCTGCGCGACTTCCTGGGACCCATGATCACGAATCTCGAGGGCTATCCCTTCGAACGCATGACCTCGCGCTGGCATTACCAGTCCGAGGTCAAGGCCAATTGGAAGCTCTACATGGACGCGTTCCAGGAGTTCTACCACGCACCGGTACTGCATGCGAACCAGTCGCCGACCGCGTACTCGAAGGCCGCCGCCGAGGCAGGGTTCGAAGCGCCGCACTACCGCATCGAGGGGCCACACCGCCTGGTGAGCACCTCCGGAGTGCGGGCCTGGGAGATGGCCGACGAGATGCGCAAGCCCATCGAAGACATCTGCCGCAGTGGACTGTTCGGTCCGTGGGACGCCCAGGACCTCGGCGCGATGCCCGCCGGTCTCAACCCGGCGAAATGCGAGCCGTGGGGGCTCGATTCGTTTCAGCTCTTCCCGAACTTCGTCATCCTGTTCTGGGGCCAGGGGTGGTACCTCACGTATCACTACTGGCCGACGTCGCACAACACGCACGTCTTCGAGGGCACGGTCTACTTCCCGGAGCCGCGCACCCCGCGCGAGCGCATCGCTCAGGAGTTGGCGGCGGTGTCGTTCAAGGAGTACGGCCTGCAGGACGCGAACACCCTCGAGGCGACGCAGAGCATGATCGAGTCGCGGGTGCTCGACGACTTCGTGCTGTGCGACCAGGAAGTGCTCATCCGGCACTTGCACTCCGAGACTGCCGCCTGGGTGGCGGACTACCGTCGCAAGACAGTCGAGGTGTGAGGGCGATGACCGTCAGCCAGACGTCGCTGCTGCCCGTCGAATTCGCCGATCTGGAGCGCTTCTCCGACTGGTGCCTGGGCTCGGAGGGGGAGCGCTACGCCAAGCGGCTCGCCACCTCCATGCGCGAGATGCAGGCGTTCTACGACGCCATCACGCCGCGGGCCGAGGAGGCGATCGCCTTCTGTGACAAGTTTCCCCTCGACGACCTGCCCGAGGACGTGCTCAACCTGATGCACCTGCTCTACTCGATGATCATGGTGTCCTTCCCCGTCGAGTGCTGGAAGCAGCCGCGGGTACCGGATTCCGGTGCGACGTCCTTGAATTGCGACTCCGAGCCGGTGCCGTGACCGTCACCGTCCTGCGTGCGGCCCGCTGGGCCGACGTCGAGGCCGGCGTGGTGCGCTCGCCCGCCGTGCTGGTGATCGAGGGCAACCGCATCACGGCGGTCAACCCCGCCGTGGAGCCGGCGGAGGCGGCGCAGGTCCACGATCTCGGCGACGTGACGTTGCTGCCGGGTCTGATGGACATGGAACTGAACCTGCTCATCGGCGGTCCGGGCGGTCCCGAGGGCCTGCCGAGCCCGATGCACGGCGTGCAGGACGATCCGGCCTACCGCACGCTGCGCGGCGCCGTGAATGCCCGCACCACGCTCGATGCCGGGTTCACCACCGTGCGGAATCTCGGTCTCATGGTCAAGACTGGGGGGTACCTGCTCGACGTCGCGCTCATGCGCGCGATCGACCAGGGCTGGCACGTCGGCCCGCGGATCTTCCCGGCCGGCCATGCCGTGACGCCCTACGGCGGGCACCTCGACCCGACGGTGTTCCAGCGCCTTGCGCCGGGCATCATGCCGCTGTCGGTGGCCGAGGGCATCGCGAACGGCATCGACGAGGTGCGCGCCTGCGTGCGGTACCAGGTGCGGCACGGCGCGAAGCTGATCAAGGTGTCGGCCTCCGGCGGCGTCATGTCGCACAGCACGGCCCCCGGCGCCCAGCAGTACTCCGACGACGAGTTCGCCGCGATCGCCGACGAGGCCCACCGCGCCGGCGTCCGGGTGGCCGCGCACGCCGTGGGAGACAGCGCCATTCGCGCCTGCATTCGCGCCGGCATCGACTGCATCGAACACGGCTTCCTCGCCAGTGACGACACCATCCAGATGATGGTCGACCACGGGACGTTCCTGGTGTCGACGACGTACCTCACCGAGGCGATGGCCGTCGACCGCATCGCACCCGAGTTGCGCCGCAAGGCCGAGGACGTCTTTCCGCGTGCCCAAGCCATGCTGCCCAAGGCCATCGCCGCAGGCGTGCGAATCGCCTGCGGCACCGATGCTCCCGCGGTTCCGCACGGCCAGAACGCCAAGGAGCTGATCGCGCTGGTGTCCCGCGGCATGACGCCGATGGAGGCGATCCGGGCGGCGACCGTCACGAGCGCCGACCTCATCGACGTCGCCGACGAACTGGGCCGCCTCGCACCGGGATTCCTCGCCGACGTGATCGCGGTGCCGGGAGACCCGTCGGCGGACGTCGCGGCCCTGCTCGACGTGCGCTTCGTCATGAAGGACGGAGTGATCCACCGCGGCGGTACGGGCGGTTTTGCGGGCGGTTAACGTCTAGGCATGGGCGAGCGCGACGCGGTGGGCATCGAACTGACCGACAACATCCTGTGGCTGCTCAAGCAGGCGTTCTACTTCTCGCTGACGTCGGTCAATGACGCGGTCAGCGGTCACGGCGTCAGCACCGCGCAGATCGGCGTGCTGCGGCAACTGTCGAATCAACCGGGTCTCTCGGGCGCCGAACTCGCCCGTCGCCTGCTGATCAGTCCGCAGGGCGTGCAGTTGGCGCTGACCGCCCTGGAGAAGCGCGGGCTCGTGGAGCGCAGGCAGGATCCGCAGCACGGTCGCATCCTGCAGGCGTTCCTCACCGAGCAGGGCCGCGACGTCGCCGCAGCGGTGGTCCACGACGCCGTCGCCGCGCACGACAAGGTGTTCGGCGTGCTGAGCGCCGCCGAGCAGAAGACGCTGCGTGAACTGCTCGGCCGCGTCGTCGAGCAGGGCACCGGGCATCAGCTCTACGCCGACCACGTCGAGGGCTGACGTCGATCGCGGGAGAAAAGGCGTCAACTACTTGAGATTAATGACAAGTACTTGATAACATTGCGACGATGGCTGCTTCGACGACCGACGGATTCACGCCACTGCGCATCGCGCGGGTGGTGCGCGAGACCTCCGATGCCGTCTCGCTGGTGCTCGACGTGCCCGCGGAGTGCTCACACCGGTACCGCTACGAGGCCGGCCAGTTCCTGACGCTGCGCGTGCGGATCGACGGCCACGATCTGCGGCGCTGTTACTCGATGTCCTCGGCGCCGGTCGACGGCGAACTGCGGATCACCGTGAAGCGCGACCCCGGTGGCGTGGTGTCGAACTGGCTCAACGACTCCGCACGCGCGGGCGACGAGCTGCATGCGGCACCGCCGGAGGGACGGTTCGTCCTGCGCGGCGACCTCAGTGGCGCCACCGAGGTCGTCGCCTTCGCCGGCGGCAGTGGGATCACGCCGATCATGTCGCTGGCCCGTGCCGCGCTCGCCGACCCGGGCCGCCGGGTTCGGCTGTTCTACGCCAACAGGTCCCGCGAGTCGGTGATCTTCGCCGACCCGTTGGCCGAACTCGCCGCGCGCCACGCCGACCGGCTCGTCCTCGAGCACCACTACGACGCCGAGGTCGGCGTCGTCACCCCCGAAGCCATCGAGTCCTTCATCGCGCCTGCCGGCGACGCGCACTACTACGTCTGCGGTCCGACGCCGTTCATGGACGCCGTCGAACGCACCCTGCTGGCCGCCGGCGTGAAGGAATCGCGGGTGCACCTCGAACGATTCACGGTCGCGACAGCGGCCGACGACGCCGACGCGGTGTCCGCCGCGACCGAGGAGGTCGTCATCGACCTCGACCGCCGGACCACCCGCGCCGAGTACCGGGTGGGGGACACGCTGCTGCAGACCGCCCGCATGGCCGGTCTGCGCGCGCCGGCGTCGTGCGAAACCGGTTCGTGCGGAACGTGCATGGCCCGCGTGGTGGAAGGCACCGCGCGCATGCTCAACAACGACGCGCTGGACGACGACGAGGTGGCCGAGGGCTGGGTGCTCACCTGCCAGACGCTGCCGACCAGTCGTGCGGTGCACGTGGTCTACGAGTAGGAGGCGTCGGTGGGAACGACACGGGTGGCGGTGGTGACGGGCGGTGCCTCCGGCATGGGGGAGGCGACGTGCCACGAGCTGGGCAGGCGCGGCCACCCGGTGGCCGTACTGGACCTCGACGGCGCTGCCGCGCAACGGGTGACCGAGGATCTGCGCGCCGAGGGCGTCACCGCGCTCGGGGTCGCGGCGGACGTCAGCGACCGTGGGGCCGTCGAGGAGGCCTTCGCGAAGGTTCGCACCGAGCTGGGGCCGGTGCACGTGCTGGTGACGAGTGCCGGCCTGGTCGACTTCGCCCCCTTCGTCGACATCTCCCTCGCGTCCTGGCAGAAGCTCATCGACGTCAATCTCACCGGCACGTTCCACTGCGCGCAGGTGGCGATCCCCGACATGCTCGCCGCCGGGTGGGGCCGCATCGTGATGATCTCGTCGTCGAGTGCCCAGCGCGGCTCGCCGGGCATGGCGCACTACGCCGCGTCCAAGGGGGCGCTGCTGTCCCTGACCCGCTCGCTGGCCCGCGAATACGGATCGTCGGGCATCACCGTCAACAACATCCCGCCGTCGGGCATCGAGACGCCGATGCAGCACCAGTCGCAGGCCGCCGGGCATCTGCCGCCGAACGAGCAGATGGCGGCCAGCATCCCGCTCGGCCGCCTCGGCACCGGCGCCGACATCGCCGCGGCCGTCGGGTTCCTGTGCTCCGAGGAGGCCGGCTTCATCACCGGGCAGACCCTCGGCGTCAACGGCGGGGCCGTGATGTGACGACGAATACCGCACCAGGACTGGGAGGTTCGCATGGCTAAGTGGCCGAAGCCCGCCGAGGGCAGCTGGACGGAACACTATCCGGATCTCGGCACCGGCCCGGTGTCGTTCCGCGACTCCACCTCCCCCGAGTTCTACGCACTCGAACGGGAGGCGGTGTTCAAGCGGGCATGGCTCAACGTCGCCCGCGTCGAGGAGTTGCCGCGCGTCGGGAGCTACCTGACCAAGGAGGTCGAGGCGGCCAACACCTCGGTGATCGTCGTGCGCGGACGCGATCAGCGGATCCGAGCGTTCCACAACATCTGCCGCCACCGCGGAAACAAGCTGGCGTGGAACGACTTCCCCGGCGTCGAGGTCAAGGGCACCTGCCGGCAGTTCACCTGCAAGTACCACGGGTGGCGCTACGGCCTCGACGGCGGGCTGACCTTCGTGCAGCAACCCGGAGAGTTCTTCGGCCTCGACGAGAAGCAGTACGGTCTTAAGCCGGTGCAGTGCGACGTCTGGAACGGCTTCGTGTTCATCAACTTCGACGACGAGCCCCGGTGGTCGCTGCGCGACTTCCTCGGGCCGATGATCACCGCGCTCGACGACTACCCGTTCGGGGACATGACCGAGCGCTATGACTTCGTCGCCCACAACGACAGCAACTGGAAGATCTTCGCCGACGCCTTCCAGGAGTACTACCACGTGCCGTCGCTGCACAGTCAACAGGTGCCGACCGAGGTGCGCCAGCCCAATGCGACGTTCGAGTGCGGGCACTTCCAGATCGACGGGCCGCACCGGCTGGTGTCCACGGCGGGCACCCGGCGCTGGCTGCTCGCCGACGAGTTCATGTATCCCGTCGAACGCGTCACCCGCAGTGGGCTCGTCGGCCCCTGGCGCACCCCCGAGACGCACTTCTCGGCCGGTCTGAATCCGGGCGGCATCGAACCGTGGGGCATCACGAACTTCCAGATCTTCCCCAACCTGGAGATCCTGATCTACCACGGCTGGTACCTGCTCTACCGCTACTGGCCCACGTCGCACAACACTCATCGGTTCGAGGCCTACAACGCCTTTCATCCGGCCCGCACGGTGCGCGAGCGGATCGAACACGAGGTGGCGTCGGTGGTGTTGAAGGAGTTCGCGCTGCAGGACGCCGGCATGCTCAGTGGTACGCAGGCGGCGCTGGAGTACGGACTCGACGAACCCATCGTCGACGACTACCCGCTGAGCGACCAGGAGATCCTGGTCCGCCACCTGCATGACGTGGCCGTCGAGTGGGTCACCGAATACCAGCGCGAGCGCCGACCGGTGGAGGTGTGACGGTGAGCCGACTGCCCAGCGCCTTCGCCGAGTACGAGCGATTCGCCGAGAAGTGGTGTCTGGCCACCGAACCCGAGCGGTGGGAGGCTCGCCTCGCCACGTCGATGCCCGAACTGCACGACTTCTACGACGCGTTCACGCCGCGGTTCGAAGAGGCCATCGACTACTGCGACAAGTACCCGCTCGATGGCCTGCCCGACGACGCGCTCAACCTGCTGCACCTCGTCTACTCGATGATCATGGTCTCGATGGCCATCGAGGTGTTCGGCACGCAGAAGCCGGCCGACTCGGCCGACGCCGTCATCGACCGCATCAGCGCACCCGTGCCGTGAGCGCTCCCGCGACCCCCCGAGGAAGGACCACCCCATGGCCCTGTTGACCATCACCGCGCTCACCGACTCGGTGGGCGCCGAGGTGACCGGCGTCGATCCCGAGCGGCTGGCGGCCGACGACTCGCTGGCCCGGTCCGTGCTCGACGCGCTCGAGGACACCGGCGTCCTCGTCTTCCCGCGCCTCGGGCTGAAACCCGAAGCGCAGGTGGCGTTCTGCCGTCGGCTCGGTGCGATCGACCACTCGTCCGACGGCCATCACCCGGTGCCCGGCATCTATCCCGTGACGCTCGACCAGGCGAAGAATTCCTCGGCTGCCTACCTGCGGGCGACGTTCGACTGGCACATCGACGGCTGTACCCCGCTGCACGACGAGTGCCCGCAGAAGGCCACCGTGCTGTCGGCCAAGCAGGTCGCCACCCGGGGTGGCGAGACCGAGTTCGCCAACTCCTACGCCGCGTACGAGGCGTTCAGTGACGAGGAGAAGGAGCGCTACGGCGCACTGCGGGTGGTGCACTCGCTAGAGGCGTCGCAGCGGCGGGTGAATGCCGACCCGTCGCCCGAGGAGTTGGCGCGCTGGCGCTCCCGTCCCACCCACGAACACCCGCTGGTGTGGACGCACCGCAGCGGGCGCCGGTCGCTGGTGCTGGGTGCGTCGGCCGACCACGTCGTCGGCATGGACCTCGACGAGGGCCGGGCGCTGCTCGCCGAACTGCTCGACCGCGCCACCGCGCCGCACCTGGTGTACCGGCACCGTTGGTCGGTGGGGGACACCGTCATTTGGGACAACAACGGCGTGCTGCACCGGGCGGCGCCCTACGACCCGGACTCGCCGCGGGAGATGTTGCGCACCACGGTGCTCGGCGACGAACCGATTCAGTAGATGTCGCGGATCACGCCGCTGCCGGACGAGCAGTGGGACTCGGCGGTGCGCGAGGCGCTGAGCCCCCTGCTGCCCGCCGACCGGGCCAATCCCCGCGACGCCGGCACGCTGCTGGCGACGCTGCTGCGGCACGAGTCGCTGACGCAGGCCTACCTGCACTTCAACGCGCACCTGCTGTTGCGGTCGACGCTGACGCCGCGGGTGCGCGAAGTGGCGATCCTGCGGGCGGCGCTGCACCGCGAGTCGGAGTACCTGTGGGACCACCACGTGCCGCTGGCACGGCGCGTCGGGCTCACCGACGCGGAGATCGCCGCGGTGCGGGCGGGCGGCGGCGCCGACCTCGAGGACGTCGACCTGCTGGTCGTCGCGGCCGCCGACGAACTCGACACCCGCAACACTCTGTCTGCGTCGACGTGGGCCGCGCTGAGCGACTACTTCGACGAGCGGCAGCGCATGGACCTGGTGTTCACCGTGGGGGCGTACCACCTGCTGGCGCTGGCGGTGAACGCCTTCGGCATCGACGGTCGTTGACGCGCTACGGCCGGTATGAAAATGTGATAGCCAAAGATGAGAATCATATTCTCACTGACTCACCGTCGAACGGAGCTGGCATGTCGGAGGACCTCACCACGGTCGACTTCTTCCGGGACGGGCGGCTCACCGACGACCCGTACCGCTTCTACGAGGCGCTGCGCACCAAGTGCCCCGTCGCCCGCGAGGACCACTACGGCGTCACCATGGTGACCGGCTGGCAGGAGGCCGTCGACGTCTACAACGACGCCGAGACCTTCTCGTCGTGCATCTCGGTCACCGGGCCCTTCCCGGGCTTCCCCGTCCCGCTCGAGGGGGACGACGTCACCGACCTCATCGTCGAGCACCGCGACGAGATCCCGTTCTCCGACCAGCTGCCCACGCTCGACCCGCCGACGCACACCAACCACCGGGCGCTGCTCATGCGCCTCATCACGCCCAAGCGCCTCAAGGAGAACGAGGACGCGATGTGGCAGATCGCCGACGACATCCTCGACGGCTTCCTGGCGCCCGGCGGCGGCGAGTTCATCTCCGGCTTCGCGGCGCCCTTCACGCTGCGCATCATCGCCGACCTCCTCGGCGTGCCGGAGGAGGACCGCCCCGAGCTGCTCGAGCGGCTGGCGCGCGGCACCCACGGCAGTGCCGTCGGCAACGCGGACAAGACGATGAACAAGACGCCGCTGGAGTACCTCTACGAGGTGTTCGCCACCTACGTCGAGGAACGCCGCACCGAGCCCCGCGACGACGTGCTGACGGGGTTGGCCACCGCCAGCTTCCCGGACGGCACGGTGCCGGAGGTGGCCGACGTCGTCCGCGTCGCCACCAACGTGTTCTCCGCCGGCCAGGAGACCACGGTCCGGCTGCTGAGCACGGCGTTGAAGGTGATCGGCGACCGGCCCGACGTGCAGCGGCGGCTGCGCGAGGACCGCAGCCTGCTGCCGAACTTCATCGAGGAGTGCCTGCGCATCGAGAGCCCGGTCAAGGGCGACTTCCGGCTCTCGCGCGTCCCCACCACCGTCGGCGACCAGACCCTCGGCGCCGGGACCACGGTCATGGTGATCAACGGTGCGGCCAACCGGGATCCGCGGCGGTTCGAGAACCCCGATGACTTCGATCCCGACCGCAAGAACGCCCGGCAACACCTCGCGTTCGGTCGCGGCATCCACAGCTGCCCGGGGGCGCCGCTGGCCCGCGCCGAGACGCGCGTCGGCCTCGAGCGACTCTTGGACCGCACCACCGACATCCGCATCAGCGAGGAGCACCACGGGTCCGCCGGCGACCGCCGGTACGACTACATCCCCACCTACATCCTGCGCGGGCTGACCCAGCTGCACCTGGAGTTCGACGCGCGATGAGGGTGGTCGTCGACGAGGACCGGTGCGCCGGTCACGGTATGTGCCTGACGCTGTGCCCCGAGGTGTTCGACATGACCGACGACGGCTGGGCGGTCGCCGTGCCCTCCGAAGTACCCGTCGACCTCGAAGCCGCTGCGCGCGAGGCGATTCAGAACTGCCCGGAACGGGCGATCAGCGAAGCCGACTGAGGAGGAGACCGCAGTGCCCAAGGCGTACATCGTGATCACCGAGGACGTGCACGACCCCGAGAAGTTCGCCGAGTACGGCAAGCTCGCCGGCAAGGCGATGGCGGGCGCCACCCTGCTGGCCTTCGATCCGTCGCCCCAGCCGCTGGAAGGCGATTGGCACGGCCCGCAGACCGTGATCCTGGAGTTCGAGTCCCCGGACGCCGCGCGGGCCTGGTACGAGTCCGACCAGTACCAGGAGGCCGCCAAGATCCGACAGTCGGCCGCCCACTGCACCGGCGCCCTCGTGACGGGCCTCGGCTAGCTGCCTCGCGTGTGCGCCGCCCGGTCTGCGCCGGAATGACATTCCGTGTGACGAAGCGGGCCGTTCAAGCACTCTGATTGCCGGTTCGGCGCTGAGCCCACGCTCGAGCGACACGGCGCAGGACGTCGGCCGGCCGATCACCGGCGATGACCTCGACGTGCAGCCATCCTCGGTCGGTGACCTCGCGCAGCCGCCGGACGTCCCAGGTCCACTGGTCGCGGTCCGTCCGGTGCTGCTCGCCGTCGTACTCCACCGCGATCTTCACGTCGTCGTCCCAACCCATGTCCAGATAGGCGAAGGCGCGGCCGGCGTCGTCGGACACCGGAATCTGCGTCCGCGGCCGCGGATAGCCGGCGTCGATGAGCAACAGTCGCAACCACGTCTCCTTCGGTGACTGCGCTCCACCGTCCATCAGGTCGATCACTTCGCGCAGACGTCGAATACCGCGTGCGCCCTTGCAGCTAGGCGTCGACGATGGCGATCGCCTGGCGGGGGCACTGCCGGACGGATTCGCGAACCTGCTGCTCGTTGTCCGGGGTGACCTCGTCGGTGAGCACGTGCAGGTAGTCCTCGTCGTCGAGTTCGAAGACCTCCGGGATGATGCCCATGCAGACGCCGTTGCTCTCGCACAGGCCGAAGTCGACCTCAATGCGCTGGGTCACCGCAGCACCCGCACCGGAACGTGGTGGTAGCCCGCAACGTTCTGCATGGCCACGCGCTGCAGGCCGTCGAAGTCCACCTCGAAGCGCGGCATGAAGTCGAGCAGGTGCTCCAGCGCGATTGCCGTCTCGAGGCGGGCCAGTGCCGCGCCGAGGCAGCTGTGAATTCCGTACCCCAGCCCGAGGTTCTGTGCCTCGGTGCGGTCGCGGGTGATGTCGAAGGTCTCGGCGTCGGTGAACGCACGCGGATCGCGGTTCGCCGACGCCTTCATCAGGAACACCGGCTTGTGCGCGGGCACGGTGCCGCTGGGCAGCTCGGCCTCCTTGAGCGTGTAGCGCACGTTGTACTGCACCGGCCCGACGTAGCGCAGCAGCTCCTCGACGGCCGCCGGGATCAGGCTGCGGTCGTCGAGCAGCAGCTGCCACTGCTCGGGGTGCCGGGCGAACTCGACCACGGCGCTGCCGACGAGCTTGGTGACCGTCTCGGCGCCGGCGCCGCCGAGCAGCACCGCGAAACCCGTGATCTCCAGGTCGTCGAGGCGACGCATCGCGCCGTCGGGGCCGGGGATCTCCGCGGCAATCAAGCGGCTGATCATGTCGTCCTGGGGACTCTCCCGACGTTCCTGGACCAGCCCGTAGTAGTACATCCCCGAGTCGATGTTCGCCTGCATGTTCCTGTCGGTCCACCCGATCTGCCCGGGCTGCCGTTCCAGGCTGACGTCGATCCAGTGCCGCACCTGCTGGCTGAATTCCTCGGGCACGCCGGCCATGCGGGTGATCACCTCGACCGGGAACGGCGCGGAGAAGTCCTGCACCACGTCGAAGTGGTCGGGATTCACCCGGCCGAGGTAGCGCTCGACGAGTTCGACGATCGTCTCGCGCTGAGACTGGATGGCGCGCGGGGTGAACGCCTTGTTCAGCAGGCTGCGCATGTGCCGGTGGTCCGGCGGGTCCATGAAGATGATCGACTTCTGCGGCCCCTCCTCGGAGCGCACCATCGCCAGATCGCAGCCGCGCGACGACGAGAACGACTCGTGGTCCTTCAGCGCGGCTGCGACGTCGGCGTGCCGGGTCAGGGCGTAGAAGTCCTCGCGCTCGTCGTAGTAGAGCGGCGCCTCGTCACGCATCCGCCGGTAGATCTCGTACGGATTGTCGAAGTATTCCTGCGATACGGGATCGAATTCCAGGCTCGGCTTGGTCACGAGGTCCTCCTCGGCGCGGAACGTCGTTACGCACGGCTGCAGTTCTGTAACGGGCACAGTATGCGACACGGTGTGGTGGAAAACAGCCGAATCGCCAACTCTCGCAGATTCGTTGATCACCCCGGCAGCGCGACGTCCACCAGGGGTTCGAGGGCGCCGAGATCACCGCCCAGCTCGGCCGCCGTCGCCCGGACCACCGCGACGTCCTTGCCGATGAACCCGCCGACGGCGGCGAGGAACGCGTCGGCCGACCCGGCACCGGCGACCATGCCGAGCGCCCGGCTCGCCGCACTGCCGTGCACCAGCGCCTCCAGCAGCGGCTTCTCGGCGATGCCGAGCCGCGCGCCGAGTCGGGCGCCCTCGGCCACCAGACCGATCTGCGCGGCGAACATCGCGTTGTTCACCAGCTTCACCAGTTGCCCGGCCCCGGTCGCACCGGCACGCAGGATGGGATCCGCGTAGGCGTCGAGCACCGGCCGTACGCGGGCGACCGCGTCGTCGGTGCCACCGACGAAGACCGTCACCCGGCCGGCGGCCACGTCGTGCGGCCCGCCGCTCACCGGCGCGTCGACGACGTCGACGTGGCCGAATCGCTGGGCGATCGCCTGCGCGGTCCGCGGGCTCCCGGTCGTGTGCAGCACCAGCACCGAGCCGGACGGCATCGCCGCCACCAGCTCACCGTCGAGGCAGACGTCGCGGACCTGATCGTCGGTGAACAGGCACACGACGACGGCGTCGGCGTCACGAGCGGCCTCCGCCAGTGCGCCGACGGGACGTGCGCCGAGGGACGCGACCTCGGCGCGCCGGGCCTCGGTGCGGCCGACGGCGCGCACGTCGTGACCGGCGTCGACCAGCCGTCGCACCATGGGTCTGCCCATGCGCCCGGCACCGACGACGCCGATCCTCACCTCGGATGGTCCATCGACTCCAGGGCCGTGTCGGCGGCCGTGAACACCGACCCCTGCGGGGCCGACGCGTCGTCGGCGAGCGCCGCGGCGTGCCGGACGTCCTTCTGCAGCAGCGCCCCGGCGATGGGCGCGAGGCCCTCGAGCGTGCCGCCGAACATCGAGATGCTGTTGACGGCCTTGCTCGTCGCCGAACCCCGCGCCAGCACCTGGCACAGCCGGTCGCGGGGCACGCCCAGCGCCTCGCCGAGGTCGAGCGTGCTCACCGCACTGCCGAGGTTGGCGCTGAACAGCAGGTTGTTCAGGATCTTGGTGACCTGCCCGCTGCCGAGCCCACCCAGGTGCACGACCGGGTCGGCGAACGTCGCGAACACCGGCCGGGCGCGCTCGACATCGGCCTCCTCACCGCCGGCCATCACCAGGAGGGTGCCCTCGGCCGCCGCAGGACCGCCGCCGCTCACGGGGGCGTCGATCACCGAAACACCGCACTGCGCGGCGAGTTCGGCGATCGCCCGACACGTGTCGGGATGCACGGTGCTGTGAATGGCGAGCAATCCGCCGCTCGCCATCCCGGCGAGCACCCCGTCCGGGCCGTCGAGCACCTGACGCACGTCGTCGTCGCCGACGACGCACAGGCACACCAGGTCGCTCGCGGCGCCGAGTTCGGCGGGCGTCGAGGCGACCTTCGCCGCGGTGTCCGCATAGGGTTCGACCGACGCCGCGCGTCGCGCCCACAGCGTCAATTCCCAACCGCCCTCGACGATCCGGCGGGCCATCGGCCCACCCTGGCTGCCCAACCCGATGAAACCGACGCGCATCACCCTGCCTCCCGTTCGTCGCTGCCGGATGCGCCGCGGGCCGTGCATTCGGCCACGAACGCGAGCACCCGCTGGTGGTAGACGCCGGCGGTGTGGCCGACGCTCAGGTTGTGGCCGCTGTCGGCCATCCGGTTGAGCCGCGTGAGAGGCGCGTCGACGAACGCCGCGAGCACCGCGTCGACGGCCTCCGGGGAGGCGTCCCACACGGCTTCGTGTTCGGCCACGCTGAACTGCACGGGCACCGTCACGCGGGCCGCGAGCGCCGGAAAGTCCTGCCTCGCCCAGCGCTCGGTGACGCGGCCCTCATAGCGCACGCCGGGCGCCGACAGCCTTCCGGTCAGCACCTCCGGCGGGTACCCCGCCACGGGTTGCCACAGCAGGTCGCGCAGTCCGGCCGGCCGCGACGTGACCGTCGCCTCGGCGAGGATCGGCACGGCGTCGGGGTGGTAGCGCAGGCCGGTGCCGGCCAGCTCGATGCCGACGACGTCCGCGCCGTGCGGGTCGAGCGCCATCCGCAGTGCCAGTTCGCATCCCGCCGAATGAGCCAGCAGGAACACCGGGACACCGGCCGTGTCGCCGAGCATCGTCCGCACCGCGCCCCACGCCAGCGCGGTCCGCCGGTCGGGGTCGGCCATCTCGTCGGCGTACAGCGCCGAGGCGCCGTAACCGGGCCGGTCCAGGGCGACCACGGTGAACCCCGCGGCCGGCGCCGTCCGCAGCAGCGAGAGGTCCGGGTGGCCCGGACAGTCGAAGTACGCCGACGACGTGGCGCCGCCGTGCACGGCGACGACGACGGCCCGCGGTGCCTCGGCCACACCGGTCAGCCCCGACATCGGCACGCCGTCGACGACGACGACGCGCGGCGTCGGCGCGGTCATCCCTCCGTCCGCATCAGGAGCACCCCGCTGGGCGTGAGACCGCCGCTGCTCGCCACCGCGACCTTCGCGTCGGCGACCTGCCGGTCACCCGCCTCGCCGCGCAACTGCACCACTGCCTCGTGGATGAGTCCCATGCCGTGCGTGCGACCGTGCGACAGCTGCCCGCCGTGGGTGTTGAGCGGGATGACGCCGTCCCGCGCGATGGCGGCGCCGCCGTCGAGGAAGTCCTTCGACTCGCCGATGCCGCAGAAGCCGAGAGCCTCCAGCCAGGACAGGCAGTTGAACGTGAACCCGTCGTACAGTTCGGCGACGTCGACGTCGTGCGGCCGCAACGACGTCCGGGTCCACAGGTGCGCCGCCTGGCCGAGCACCTGCGGCTCGTGGGTGAGCGTCGTCTGGTCCCAGTCGGTGCGTTCCACGATCTGCGTGCCGACGGCCTCGAAGAACACCGGCGGCTTGGGCATGTCGCGGGCGACGTCGGCGGCCGAGACGATCACGGCCACCGCGCCGTCGCACGGCACGTCGCAGTCGTAGAGCCCGAAGGGCGTGGTGATGAGCCGCGCCGACAGGTAGTCGTCCATCGACATCGGATCGCGGTAGATGGCGGTGGGGTTCAGCGCCGCGTTGGCCCGCTGGTTCAGCGCGATCCAGCCGAGCGTCTCGCGGGTGGTGCCGTAGCGGTCGAAGTGGCGTTGGGCGTTGAGCGCCAACGTGTGTGCCGCCGACGTCGCACCGAACGGCATCTGCCAGCTCGTGGTCCGCGACCCACCCGGCGGGGACATCCGGCCCTGCTTGAGCAGCTCGCCGAACGTCGCCTCCCACAGCGTCCGGAAGCACAGCACGTGCCGCGCCATCCCGGTGGCGACGGCCATCATGGCCGCGATCACCGACCCGCCGGGGCCGAAGGTGTCCATGCCGCCGTTGATCCACGTCGGACGCAGGCCCAGGACGCCTTCCAGTGCGGTGACGCCGCCCTCGCCCATTCCGGCCACGTCGAGGCCGGGGTAGGTGGAGAGACCGTCGATGTCGTCGAAGGTCAGGCCGGCGTCGGCGACGGCCGCCGTGCACGCCTCGATGGTCAGCTCCAGCGGCGGCGCCATCAGTCGGCGGCCCAGCCGCGACGCTCCGATGCCGGTGATCGCCGAGTGGTCCTCGAACTTCGACGTCGTCAGCGGCGCACGGACGTACGTGGCGACGTCCGGCGGCGCGATCTCGTCGGCGGGCAGCGCGCCGTGGCCCTCGTCCGGGTCACCGTCGGCGCACGGCCGGAACACCGGTAGGTGGACGTCGGCGACCTCCTGGAAGACCACCTCGACCGCCTGGCCGATCGTCAGGTCGTCCGGGTCGGCGTCCACGATGTTGGTCGTCAGGCGCACCCGCGGGTCCTCGGCCACCGCGACCTGCGCCACCACGTAGGGCGGCGGCAGGTCCGGAAAGCCGAACCGGTGATTGACCGTGAATGCCGACAGCGTCGCCTTGCCGGACACCGCGCGGACGCCGAGGTCGCGGCTGCGGCAGTAGCGGCAGATGGGCGCCGGCGGGTGGATCAGCGCCCGGCAGGTCCGGCATTCCTGGATGCGCAACCGGCCGTCGGCGCCGGAGGTCCAAAAGAATTCGTTCTGCGCGGTGAGCTGGGGTAGCGGACGGCCGGGGACGTCCACGTCAAATGCCCGCCGCCGCCGCGCCGTTGGCCCTCTTGGGGGTGCCGTCGGCCTCGACCTCCGCGATGGCGTGCACGGGGCAGTCGAGCAGCGCGCGCGTGACGGCCGGGCGATCGGCGTCGGGCACCGTGCCGTCTCCCTCGAGCGTGGCGTAGTCCCAGTCGTCGAGCGAGAAGTACGCCGGCGCGTGCCGGGCGCAGATCCCGAAGCCGTCGCACACCGTCCGGTCGAGTTTCACCCGCATCGGCTCGCTCACGCGATCGCCTCCACCTCGTAGGGCCGGGTGGCGCTGAAGGCGCTCGACCGGCAGGGGTCGCACGCACCGGAGAGGTGCTCGGCGACGAGATCGGGGAACTGGGCGAGCAGGCTCGCGGCGACGTTGGTGGCCGCGTCCAGCGTCGCGCACGCACCGCGACCGCGCAGCACCACCGACCAGCGACGCAGTCGCTCGAGGTCCTCGTCGGTCGCGGCACCGTCACGCAGGGCCGACGTCACCGCCGACATCGCCGCGGTGCCGTTGAAGCAGGACCCGCACTGGCCGGCGTTCTCCCGGTCGAAGTAGGCCATGACGGCGGCGGCGACGGCGACGGGGCAGTCCTCGGTGAGAATGGCCAGTGCCCCGCAGCCCAGCGCGCTGCCGACCGATCGCATGGTCTCGTGGTCCAGCGTGGCGTCCAGCACGGTGCGGTTGACGAGCCCGGCGAAGTAACCACCCATCAGGACGCCGTTGACCGCGTCGGGCGACACGCCGTGGTGCCGTACGACGTCGGTCACCGCGACGCCGTGCGGCAGTTCGTAGAGCGCCGGCGGCCGGCCACCCCCGGTGACCGTGGCGAGGAACGTGCCGGGGGAGTCCGACGTTCCGATCGCGCGGTACGCCTGTCCGCCGTCGCGATGGACGAACGGCAGATTGGCGAGCGTCTCGACGTTGCTCACCAGCGTGGGCAGTCCGTCGACGCCCACCTGGAACGGCCGCGGCGGCTTGTCGGTGGGCTTGGCCGGACCGCCGTTGACGGCGCGCACGGCCGCGCTCTCCTCGCCGGCGACGTAGCCCGCGGACACCGACACCACCCGGATCGACGGTTCCCCGGGCGGGACGTCGGCGAGTGCGGTCGCGACGGCGGCGGCGGCAGCCGGGTCGGACACGTACACGTAGGCCCGGTCCGCGCCGACGAGGGCGGCGGCGAGTCGGATGCCGTCGAGGACGAGGTGTGGCCGGTTGCGCAACAGCCACTTGTCCTTGACCGACGCCGGTTCGCCCTCCTCGCCGTTGGCGAGCAGCACGGTTCGCGCACCGGCCTGGTGCGCGGCGCGGACGGTACGGAGCTTGCGCGCCAGGGGGAACGCGGCGCCGCCGCGGCCGAGCAGACCGCTGCGGTCGACCTCGGCCAACAGGTGGTCGGGGTCGTCGAGCGGGAGGTAGCCGCCCGCCCCGACGTAATCGGCGTATCCCTCGACGCCCCCGGCGGTGTGGAGCAGGCGCGGCGCGAGTCCGGGCCACGCCGTGGTCGGGATGGCGTTGAGCGGAACGGAGGTCGGGATGGAGGTCGTCACGTGAGGTCCTTCCGGCCCGTGGATAGGCTGACGGGCATGAGAACGGCGGTGGTGCGCGTGGACGTCGATCCCTCCGCACGGCTGACGTCGGCACAGTTGACCGACGGCATGGCCACCCTGGCGCGATCGGCCGCCGACGCGGGCGCGGACGTGGTGGCGGCGGACCTCGGTGCGTTGCCCGCGGGCCGCAGGCAGGTCGAGGTCCTCATCGCCGGCGACGACGCCGAGGTGGTGACGCACCGCGCGGTCGCGTTGTGCCGCAAGGCGTTCGGGACCTTCGGGGTGGAACCGGCCGCCGGGGTCGTCACGTACGTCAGCCGCGGCACCGACCACGACGCGCGGGGCATCCTGGCCGGATTCGGCATCACGGGCGAGATCGAACGCGACGCCGACCCCGCGGGGTGGGACGTGGTCCGGGTGACGCTGCGCAGGGCCGACCTGGAGCGGATCGGCGAGAGCCGGGTGCACACGGCGTTGGAGGCCTCGCTCAACTGCGAGGTCCACATCCGCACGGTTTGAGGCATTCTCAGCCGTCCAGGAAGCTCAGGATGGCCGGGGCCGCCTGCACCCACGTGTCGAACATGTTGAATCGCTTGACCTTGCCCTGTGCGCGCTTCTCACTCGCGCGCTCCCAGGCGTCCTCCGGCCACGGCGGGTCGATCAGGGTGCTGCCCTTGATCAGACAGCTCACCTCCAACGAGGTCCGCTTCGGGTGGTCCAGATCGTTCTCGCCGCCGCGGATGATCAGCGTCGGTACCCGGATCTCGTCGAACATCTCGTCCTCGACGCCGGGAATGGTCTGCCCGGGCTTGGGGACGAAGGCGTTGAGCCAGCGCAACATCAGCTTGAGGAAGCGGTCGGGATCCTCGGACAGGATGCGCTGCTCGTTGTCGGCGTTCTCGGCGATCCGCTCGCGCCACTCACCGACCTGGGCGACGGCCGGCATGCCCGCGCCACGGACGGCCAGGATGCTTGGCACGATGTAGTAGGAGCCCAGCACGAACGAGCCGTACACGCCGCCGACGATGTTCCAGACCACCAGCTTGGTCACCTGCTCGGGATGCAGCATGGTGGTCAGCATCGAGTCGCGGGCGCCGCCGGAACCGCCCGCCAGGATGCAGGGCCCGATCTCGAGTGCGTCGATCAGTCGGCTCAGCGTCTCGGCGCGCATGTGGGATTCGCTCTGCCCGTAGAACTGCACGTCGGACTTGCCGCAGTTCGGCCGGTCCCACAGCAGCACCCGGTAGCCGCCCTCGACGAGCTTGCGCGCGAGCGGCTTCAGCCCGGGGATGTCCTTGCTGAACCGGCCACCGGGCGTGAGGACGATGACGTCGCCCTCCTTGCCCAGCATCTCGTAGACGACCT
The DNA here is from genome assembly GCF_008329645.1 of Mycolicibacterium grossiae. NCBI lineage: Bacteria > Bacillati > Actinomycetota > Actinomycetes > Mycobacteriales > Mycobacteriaceae > Mycobacterium > Mycolicibacterium grossiae. Next base: position 5,066,907 of record NZ_CP043474.1, on the reverse strand, counting down.
TGCCGCCGTTGATCTCGACGTGCTTGTTGGGCAACTCGACTCCACTTCCTCGGGGACGACCGTCAGGCCTGCACCAGGACGTCGTTGCCGACGACCCGGACCGGGTAGGTGCGGATGCTCCACTCCGGCTTCACCGCCGTGGTGCCGGTGGCGAGTTCGAATCCCCACTGGTGCCACGGGCAGTAGATGAACTCCATGTCGCGCACCATGACGGCGTCGCCCGGGACGCTCTCGTCGACGACGTTGCGGCCGCGGGCCCGGCCCGCGCACAGCGGCCCGCCCTCGTGCGGACAGTAGTTCGCGATGGCGTAGAAGGTGCCGTTGACGTTGTAGACGCCGACGCCGTGCCGACCGATCGGCACCAGTTTGTGTGTGCCCGGCGGGATTTCGTCGACGGTGGCGACGGCGTGTTCCCGGCCCTGTGCGAGTCGGGGCTCGCGCCCCGCTGCCAGCCCGGGCGTCTCGTTCTCGGCCATGGGTTAGAAGACCCGGACCTGACCCTCGAGCGCCGGAACGGTGTCCGGCAGCTTGTAGGTCGCAAGGCCGTTGCGGAACATGACCGCCTCGCGGGCATGCTCGGGCAGGTGCTTGACCAGCCAGCGCGGGTCGTCGAACGTCCAGTGCGGATAGTCGCTGCTGTAGAGCAGGATCTTCTCGCACTCCATCCACTCGAAGGCCCGGGTGAGTTCGGTCTTGTCCTCGGGGTAGTCCAAGGGCTGCGTCGTGAACTTGATGTGGTCCTTGAGGTATTCGCTCGGCTTGCGCTTGATGTCGAGCCGTGACTTGCGTGCCTCGTAGATGGCGTCCATGCGCCACATGAGCGGCAGCACCCAGGTGAACGCGTGCTCCACGAACACGATGCGCAGCGTCGGGAAGCGGTCGAACACCCCGTCGAAGATCAGGCTGAGCACCTGGTTCAGCGCGGTGAGGGAGTAGGTGACCATGAAGTCGTGGTTGTAGCTCGGCAGCCCGACCGGCGGCATCGGCAGCGTCTCGTAGGTGCCGCGGGAGAGGTGGCAGCTGACCGTGATGTCGTGCTTGGTGGCGGCCGCCCAGATCGGATCGTACTTCGGGTGACCCCAGGACGGGCGTGGCTCGGCCTTGATGAGGATCTGGGCCATGTAGGGGTGGCCGGCCCACTTCTCGATCTCGGCGGCGGCGAGCTGGGGCTCCTCGATGGCGGCGCAGATGGAGCCGCGCCACCGCTGGTGCCAGTTGTGCCTGCCGTCGAGCCACTCGGTGGCGAGCCAGCTGTTCACCGCCGAACTCATCGCGGCCGTGGCCTCGGGCAGCCGCGCGATGCGGTCGGTGGGTTCCAGGATGACGATATCGGCGCCGGCCTCCATGACCAGCTGCTCGAGCATGAGATCCGGATCGCTGCCGGCGAATTCGCCGTCGGAAGGAAAGGTGTCGACGCGCATGGCGTACGCATGCGCGTAGTCGGGTGCGTCGTAGTAGATCAGCTCGCCGACCTTGTGGTTGGTGAAGTACGTGCTGCGCCACGGCTCGGGGATGTGCTCGAGCAGCGCGCCGCGGCGCGGCATGGGGTGGACGTCGGAGTCGACGCACCGCACGGCGACGTGCTCCGCAGCCGGTACCCGTTCCCTCGTCTGCGTGACCGTCATGGGGGCCTCCTGTCGATCTCTACCGTGCGACCGAGGCGGCCGGGACGTCGATCCCGTACAGCTCGGCCGCGTTGCGCCAGCACAGTCGGTCGCGTTGTTCCGCGGTGAACGCCCGGGGCACCGACAGCTCGTTGAGGTGCCAGTGCGGATAGCTCGATCCGTACATCACCATGTCCTCCTTGCCGGTGAAGCCGAACCACTCACCGGCGAAGTCGACGTCGCCGGGCCCGTCGAAGCCGTTCTGCACGAAGTACACGTGCTCGGGCAGGTAGTCACTCGGCATCTTCGGCGCCCACGGCGTCTGCTCGAGGTGCGGTCGGCCGAAGCAGTCCATGCGCCACATGAACGGCGTCAGCATGTCGCCGGCGCCGTCGGCGAACACGAACTTCAGCGACGGCAGCCGTTCGAAGACGCCCTCGGCGATCATGTTCATGAGGTGGTACAGGTAGTTCAGCCCCATGAACGCGTGGAAGTGCTCGTAGGTCAGCGTGTGGCCGTTCGGCGTGGGCGGCGCGGCGATGCCCTCGCCGGTCTCGAGGTGCACGGCGACGGGGAGCCCGGCGGCCGCTGCCGCTTCCCACAGCGGCCAGTACTGCGGCTTTCCGTACAGTTCGCGCGACTGCAGCGGAATGCCGAGCTGCACCACGCGCGGATGGTCGGCGTACTTCGCGATCTCGCGCAGCGAGCCGGTCACGTCGTCGGGGTTCACCCGGATGGTGCCCCGGAAGCGCTCGCCGTGCTCGGGGTGCTCGAGCCAGCGCGTCACCAGCATCTCGTTGTGGGCCGCGGCGATGGCCGTGCCGAGGTGGCGGTCGGGCATGATGCCGCGCGTCATTGGATGAAGCACCGCGACGTCGACGCCGCGCTCGGCGAACAGGTGACGGGCCACCACGTCGGGATCCGAGCCGGGGTACTGCCCGTCGGGTCCCTCGGTGCCCTCGGCGTACTCGCCGCCCGGGGCGCCGTACCAGTCCATTTCGTAATCGGGGAAGCCGCGGCTGCTGAACGGCTCACGCAGGAAGTTCCGGCGGAGGTCCTTGCTCGACCCGAAGAACACGTGCACGCTCGCGTCGATGACGGGCGTCGTCACGGTGCTGCCGTCCGCGTCGCGGTGTTCCTTCACTCGATGCGTCCCTTCGCACTCCGCGGCCCATCGAAGGCCGGGACTGATCTCAGTGTAGATCGTAGTTCTTCTATATCAAGAACACCCTTCTCCTGTCTTCCCCCTGGCGTCGGCGCTGGTCGGCGCATGTGCAGGTCGGGGCCGTCGCGTGCCACCGACGGAACGTCGTACGCCCGCGGAGAGAACGTGTGCAGCACATCGCGAGAATGCTATTCTCGCTCCGTTAACTGGCGAAGTGGAGGCGGCCCATGCTCTTGGAGTTCGACGCGGATCAGCGGTTGTGGCAGGAGACCGTCCGCGACGCAGTGGGCAAGCAGTGCCCGGCCTCGTTGGTCCGCAACGTCGCCGAGGACGGCACCGATCCCATGCCGCTGTGGCAGACCTACGTCGACGCAGGGTGGACGGAGCTCACCGACAGCGAGAACGCAGTCGAACTCGCGATCGTCCTCGAGGAACTCGGCCGCGCCACCGATCCCACGCCGTACCTCGCGACGCTCACGCAGTTCGCCCCGCTGGTCGGCGACCGCTACGACGTCCAGGGCACCGGGGCCGCGGTGTTCTCCGGCGTCAGCGCCTACCGCGACGCCGACGGGTGGGTGCTCAGCGGAACCGACCGCTTCGTGCTCGACGGCGACCGCGCCGACCGGCTCGCCGTCGTCACCGACGCGGGAGTGTTCCTCGTCGACGCCGACGCCGCGTCGATCCGGCGCAACCAGATCTTCGATCCCGTGCTGCACGTCGCGGAGGTCTCCTTCGCCGGTGCGCACGTCGCCGACGCCGACCGGCTCGCGGTGGACACCGAGAAGGCGCGACACGTCGCACTGATGGGGATGTCGATCACGATGGTCGGTGCCTGCCAGCGAATCCTGGATCTTGCGCTCGACCACGCGAAGAGCCGCTACCAGTTCGGCGTGCCCATCGGGTCCTTCCAGGCGATCCAGCACAAGGCCGTCGACATGCACGTCGCGATCGAGCGGGCCCGCGCGCTGGCGTACTTCTCGGCGCTCACGATCGCCGCCGACGACCCGCGCCGCCGCCTCGCCGCGGCGATGGCCAAGGCCTCGGCGGGGGAGTGTCAGGCACTGGTGTTCCGTCACGGCCTGCAGACCTTCGGCGCCATGGGCTTCACGTGGGAGAACGACCTGCAGTTCGCGCTGAAGCGCGCGAAGGCGGGCGAATTGCTGCTCGGCGGCGCTGCCGAGCACCGGGCGATGATCAGCGAGGAATTCGATGCAGCTCACATTTGATCGCGACGTCGAGGAATTTCGCACGGAGTTCGCGGCCTTCCTCGACGAGCACCTGCCCTCGCCGGCCGAGACGCTGGAACGGCCGCGGTCGACGTCGCACATGCCGCAGTGGGCCCGGGACTGGCAGCGGCTGCTGTTCGACAACGGCTGGCTGCTGCCGGCGCAGCCGCCGGAATTCGGCGGTCGCAATGCCACCGTGCTGCAGCAGTACGTGCACCTCGAGGAACTGTGCACCCGCCGCATCTACCACAGCTTCAATCCCCAAGGCGTCAACATCGTTGCGGCGTCGCTCATCACGTTCGGCAGCGACGAGCAGAAGCAACAGTGGGCGGTACCGGTGCTGCGGGGCGAGAAGACGGCGTCGCTCGGCATGAGCGAGCCCAGCGCCGGCTCCGATCTCGGGTCGCTGCGCACCCGGGCCGTCCGCGACGGCGACGACTTCGTGGTCAACGGCCAGAAGGTGTGGACGTCGGGCGCTCACGACGCGGACTGGCTGCTGACGTTCGTCCGCACCGATCCGGATGCGCCGAAGCACAAGGGGATCAGCTGCCTCATCATCCCGACCGATCTCCCGGGGGTGGTCTGCCGTCCGTTCGCCGACATCTGCGGTGAGGACGACAAGGACTTCAACGAGGTGTTCTTCAGCGACGTCCGCGTGCCCGCGGAGAACCTCGTCGGCCCGCTCAACGGCGGCTGGAAGGTCATCAACGGATCGCTCGGCCACGAGCGCACCATGATGTGGCTGGGCTTCGCCGACCGGATCGCCAACTCGATCGGCGACTTCCGGCCGCGCAACGACCTCGAACGCGACGAACTGGCCAGCACCATCATGGATTACCAGGCGCTGCGGCTGCTCGGATCGGTGGGACTCGCGCAGGCCGCACGCGGTGAGGTCGACGTCGCCGCGGTGTCGATCCCCAAGCTGCTGGGCGCCGAGGCGGAGATGCGGGCCGCGCGCAACGCCCTGGAATCGGCGGGCCCGGACGGGTTGATCCATCCCGCCACGTCGGGGCCGTATGCGCACATGAACCTCGACCACTACTTCGCCAGCTGGTTCGAGCGCTACGCCCGCAGCTTCTCGGGCACCATCGCCGGCGGGACGTCGGAGATCCAGCGCAACATCATCGCCCAGCAGGTGCTGGGGCTGCCGCGCGGCTGAGCACGGGCGGTACGCACCGCCCTGCGACGCCTGCCGACGACGCCTGCCGACGACGAAGCCCCCGGACGATGGTCCGGGGGCTTCGTCGTCGGTCGAATGGACCGCTAGTCGATGACGGCGCGTTCCTTGCGCTCGGTGATCGGGCGCGCCAGCTCCTGCTCGTTGCAGATGCGCTGCAGCTTCTCGATCGTCTCGTCGAGGCCCGGACCCAGCGGTTCGCTCGGCGTGAAGGTCGCCGGCAGGTTGCGCATGCCCTGGATGACGCCGATGGTGTCGTAGTGCACGGTGCCCTCGGGGTCGCACACGTAGTCGGGCATCCGGTCCAGGACGGCGGTGAGCATCGACTTGAACACCGTCCGCGCGACGTTGGATCCCACGCAGCGATGCACGCCAATGCCGAAGCTGAAGTGGCGGTTGCCCTTCCGGTCCATGATCAGCTCATTGGGCTTCTCGAAGACCGACGGGTCGCGATTGGCCATCGCCCACGACAGCCACAGCCGCTCGAACTGCTTGAACTGCTGGCCCTCGACCTCGACGTCCTCGGCGAACGTCCGGCCGTCGCCCGGCGCGGGGGTGAAGAAGCGCAGGAACTCCTCGGTGGCGGGATGCAGCAAGCTGTCCCGTTCGCGGCTGAGACGTTCCCGCTCGGCGGGATGCTCACCGAGCCACTCGAGCGCGTGCGCGGTCAGCGCGGTCGTGGTGTCGAAGCCGCCGCCGATGATGAGCCCGAGGTTGCCCAGGATCTCCATGTCCGGCGCCGGCTCACCGTCGATGCGCAACTGCAGCAACGCATTCACCAGTCCGGGCCGGGGGTTCTCCCGGATCTCCATCATGTTGGTGATGAGATCGATGCCCATGTCGCGGTGCTGCTCGTTGATCTTCTCGCGTTCCGGGGCGTGCTCGGGTGTGTACACCGAGGCGTGCGTCGGCTCGCTGTAGACGTTCCACTTCTTGAGTTCGATGCCCATCATCGCGAGCGTGAACACCGCGGGTACGACATTGGCCAGATGCTCGACGAAGTCGATGCGGCCGCTGGCGACGTGTTCGTCGAGGGCGGCACGGGTGATCTCGTCGACGAACGGCTCCCAGCGCTTGATGGCCGCCGGGGAGAGGTAGGGATTCAGCGCACCGCGGTAGGTGCTGTGGTCGGGCTCGTCCATCTCCAGGATGCCGCCGCGGACGACGGTGGCACGACTGGCCTTCGGGATCGTGATGCCCTTGAACGGCGTCTCGCCGCTGATGTCGTGGTGGTTGGACACCACGGGGCACCGTGCGAGTTCGAAGACGTGCTTGCTGTCGGCGGCCACCCAGTGCCCGTCGTAGACGTCGGTCCACGCCAGCGGGCAGCGGGACTGCATCTCCTCGGTGATCTTCTCGAACTGCAACCGGTACTCGGGGGTGTGCCGGTCGAAGTGGAAGGTGTTCTTCTTGCGGTCGTCGTCGGTCGTGACGTCGCTCTCGGTGCTCACGGCGTGTCTCTCCTAGCGGGGTTCCCTGACGGCCTCGCGGACACCGTCATTCGATGACGATGGCCTGTTCGGGACAGGAGTGGGCGGCCTCGGCCACCTGGTCCTGCTGGTCGGCGGGGACGTCGTCGTGCACCGGCGAGGCGTGCCCGTCGACGTCGTCGAGTTCGAACGAATCGGGGGCGATCATCGCGCACAGCGTGTGTCCCTGACACCGCTGACCATCAACCGAGACTCTCACGTCGTTACCCTCCAGTCGGTGTATTGCGTTGCGGCGAAATGGATCACACGTGGTAGTCGTACCACTTGAGGTAGCCGCCCGCGTCGACGCGCAGCTGCATGCCGGTGACGAAACGCGACTCGTCGGAGGCCAGCCACAAAACGGCGTTGCTGATGTCCTCGGGTTCGATGTAGGGGACGGGCATGGCCTGCTGCACGCCGAACGCCAATTCGGCGTCCGCCCGCGTGGGCTTGTCGAGATCGGGCCGGAAGGACCGGTACATCGGCTCGCTCTGCAGCATCGGGGTGTTGCAGTTGGTCGGGTGGATGACGTTCGCCCGGATGTTCCGAACGGCCAACTGGGTCGCCAGATCGTGCATGTACTGGGAGATGAGGCGCTTGGAGGTCATGTAGCCCATGCCGCCGGGGTCGGAGCCCGGGTTGTCCTTCTTCGACGCGTCCATCAGTGCCGCCGCCGACGCGGTGGCGATGATCGAGGCGCCCTCCTTCAGATGCGGCAGGGCCACTTGGATGGCGTTGATCGTGCCGACGAAGTTGGTGTTGATCCCGTCGGTCCAGGCCTGCAGGGGCGGTTGGCCCTTCATGCCCGCGATGCCGGCCTGGGCGACGACGATGTCGACCTTGCCGAACTCCTCCAACCCGCGCTCGAGAGCCTCGCGCAACTGGCCGGCGTCGCGGACGTCGGCCTGCGCGGTGACCGCGCGGCGGCCGGTCTTCTCGACGAACTTGGCGGTCTCCTCGAGATCCTCGGGCGTCGCCAGGGAGTAGCCGATGGTGTCGATGTCGCGGCAGATGTCGACCGCGATGATGTCGGCACCCTCCTCGGCCAGTCGTACCGCGTGGCTGCGGCCCTGGCCGCGTGCGGCTCCCGTGACGAATGCGACCTTGCCCTCGACACGTCCCATTGCGTTGTCCCTTCGTTCGTGCGCATCCCGGTGGCGGAACGCGAGCTGTCAGGTGTTGCGGCCGCCGTTGACGCCGAGTATCTGGCCGGTGATGTAGCCCGCCTCCTCGGAGACCAGGAAGGCGCACGCCGCGGCGATGTCCTCGGGCCGTCCGATGCGCCGCACCGGCGTGGCCGCGATCGTGGCGTCGATGTCGCCGAGGAAGCCCTTGTCGGCAGCGGCCCGCAGCATGGGCGTGTCGATGAACCCGGGCGGCACGGCGTTGACCGTGATCCCCGCCGGCCCGTACTCCAGGGCGAGGGTCTTGGTCAGTCCGTTGACCGCGGACTTCGCGGCGACGTAGGGCGCCATGTATGGCGCGCCGGAATGGGTGCTCGACGACGAGATGTTGACGATGCGTCCCCAGCCCGCCTCGATCATGTCGGGCAGCACGGCCTGCACGCAGTGGAAGACGCCATTGAGGTTCACGTCGATCACGCGCTGCCAGCGTTCGAACGACACGTCGTGGAACTTCTTGAAGCTGTCCAGGCCCGCCGCGTTCACCAGGATGGAGACCGGGCCTAGCTTGGCGCGCACGCCGGCCAGGGCGTCGTCGACCGCCGCCCGGTCGGTGACGTCGGCGGAGAAGGCGAACTCGCCGTCACCGGGGGCCAGGTCGAGGACCGCGACGTGGTGCCCGTCGGCCCGCAGCCGATCGACGATGGCGCGACCGATGCCCGAACCGCCTCCGGTCACTACGGCGTTCTTCACGTCCCGGTTCCTCCCAGCAGGCAGCGACGGAAGCCAAGAACAATGCTTCCGAATATGAGAACCGTACTCTCGCCGACTGCGATGTCGCAAGGTTTCGCGGGGTGGGCCGCGTCGTCGCGCAACGGGTGCCGAACGGTCGGGACCGTCTGACGAGGCGGTCTGTTCTTCCTTGTGTTCTCAGTTGGCGGATGTAAGATTCGCCGCGAATGAGAATGAAGTTTCCATCAATGCCTGGACTCGCTCCCGCTGTTCCGCTGGGTGGTCCATGACGAGGCCAGGAGGCTCGATGTCCCAGACGCCGACCATAGCCAGTGCCGATCCGGATGCCGGCAGCGGCGGGGCTGCGGTGCCACCCGACCGGCGGATGCTCGTCGACGGCGAGCTGATCGGCGCCGAGCGGACGTTCCCGACGCTGAACCCGGCCACCGGCGACGTGCTGGGGCACGCGCCGGACGCGACGGTCGCCGACGCCGAACGGGCCGTCGCCGCCGCCCGCCGCGCGTTCGAGGAGTCGGGCTGGGCGACCGACCGCGCGCTGCGCGTGCGCTGCCTCAAGCAGTTCCACGCCGCACTGCTCGAGCACCGCGACGAGTTGGCGGCGCTGACGATCGCCGAGGTCGGCGCGACGCCCGCGCTCATCGCGGGTGCGCAGCTCGACCAGCCGATCGACATCGTGCGGTTCTACGCCGAACTGCTCGAGGACTACCCGCTCACCGAGGACCTCGGCAACATCTCCAGCCGCGGCATGCAGCATCACCGCTGGGTGGAGAAGGAAGCCGCCGGCGTGGTGGCGGCGATCGTCGCCTACAACTATCCGAACCAGCTGGCGCTGGCGAAGTTGGCGCCCGCGCTGGCGGCCGGCTGCACAGTGGTGCTGAAGGGCGCCCCCGACACCCCGCTGGTGACCCTGGCCATCGGCGAGTTGATCGCGAACCACACCGACATCCCGGCCGGGGTGGTCAACGTGCTGAGTTCGTCGTCCCCGGAGGTCGGCGCGGTGCTCACCACGAGCACCGACGTCGACATGGTGACCTTCACCGGGTCCACGCCCACGGGGCGGGCGATCATGGCGGCCGCGAGCGGGACGTTGAAGAAGGTGTTCCTCGAACTCGGCGGCAAGTCCGCGGCGATCGTGCTCGACGACGCCGACGCCGGCACCGCCGCGATGTTCGCGGCGTTCAGCATGGTGACTCACGCGGGCCAGGGGTGCGCGCTGACGTCGCGGCTGCTGGTGCCGCGCAGCCGCCACGACGAGATCGTGGAGGCGGTCAAGACCAACTTCGGTCACGTCCGCTACGGCGATCCCAACGATCCGAAGACCTACATGGGGCCGCTGATCAGCGACAAGCAGCGCGACAAGGTCGACGCGATGGTCCGGCGTGCGGTCGACGCCGGCGCGACGCTGGTGACCGGCGGGGAGAAGAAGGACCCGGGCTTCTTCTACACCCCGACGCTGCTCACCGACGTCGACCCGGACAGCGAGATCGCCCAGGAGGAGGTCTTCGGTCCGGTGCTCGTGGTGATCGCCTACGACGATGACGACGACGCGGTGCGCATCGCCAACAACTCGATCTATGGACTGTCCGGCGCGGTGTTCGGCAGCGAGGAGCGCGCCGTCGCACTCGCCCGCCGCATCCGCACCGGCACCTTCTCCATCAACGGCGGCAACTACTTCAGCCCGGACACTCCGTTCGGCGGCTTCAAGCAGTCGGGCATCGGGCGCGAGATGGGCGCGGCCGGGCTGGAGGAGTTCCTGGAGTCGAAGACGTTCGCCACGGTGGTCGGCTGATGAGCGCTTGCGCGAAGAGGAGATGGTTCTGATGAGCGCGCCGTTGGACGGCATCCGCGTCCTGGAGGTCGCGATGTACGGCTTCGTGCCGTCGGCGGGGGCGGTGCTCGCCGAGTGGGGCGCCGACGTCATCAAGGTGGAGCACGCCGTGACCGGCGACCCGCAGCGCGGGCTGCGTCAGACCGGTTCGCTGCGGGTGGAGGGCGACCCGAACCCGAACATCGAGCACGCCAACCGCGGCAAGCGCAGCATTGGCCTGGACGTGTCGAAGCCGGAGGGCCGCGAGGTGCTCCTCGAGCTGGCCCGTCGCGCGGACGTCTTCCTGACCAGCTTCCTGCCGGGGCATCGCGAGAGGTTCGGCATCGACGTCGACGACATCCGCGCGGTGAACCCGAACATCGTCTACGCCCGGGGCAGCGCACTCGGTCCGCGGGGCCTCGAGGCGTCGAAGGGCGGCTACGACATGACCGCCTTCTGGTGCCGGGCGGGAACGGCCGCGACGATCACGCCCCCGGGCATCGAGGGCATGATCGGTCCGCCCGGACCGGCCTACGGAGACACCATCTCCGGGACCAACCTCGCCGGTGGCATCGCGGCGGCGCTGCTGAAGCGCGAGCGCACCGGCGAGCCGTCGGTGGTCGACGTCTCACTGCTCGGCAGCGGCCTGTGGTCGATGGGCCACACGGTGGCCCTGACGTCGCACCTCGATCAACTGATGGTGCAGCCCGCGCCGGGCACCCACGGCTCGCCGATCAACCCGCTGGTCGGGGTGTACCGCACGAAGGACGACCGCTTCATCTCGCTGGTGATGATGCAGCCGACCAAGTTCTGGGCCGACGTGTGCCGCCACGTCGACCGCGAGGACCTCATCGACGATCCGCGCTTCGCGACCGCGCAGACCATCGCCGAGCACACCGCCGAGGCGGTGGAGATCCTGCGCGAGGTGATCGCGACGAGGACGCTGCCGGAGTGGAGCGAGCGCTTCGCGACGCTGGCGGGGCCGTGGGCGCCGGTGCAGGACACGCTGCAGGCGGCGCAGGACGCGCAGATCCGCGCGAACGAATACCTGGTCGACACGGGCGAATTGGAGCTGGTGGCCAATCCGGTGCAGTTCGACGTGGCGGCGCCGCGGACGGGACCGGCGCCCGGCTTCGCCGAGCAGACCGACGAGATCCTGCTGGAACTCGACCTGGACTGGGACCGCATCATCGAACTCAAGACGGCCGGCGCCGTCACCTGACGACGGAAGCCGGATCAGCGTGCCGTTCATCGCCGCCATCGGGACCTACCTGCCGTGCTGGGGAAGCACCGCACGGCGGGTGGCCGGTGATGACGAGGATGCGGTGACGCTGGCGGTGGAGGCCGGCCGTGCGGCGCTGGAGTCCGGCCACGGCGTGGAGCGGGTCGTGCTCGTCAGCCGCGACCTGCCGCTGCTGGACGGCAGCAATGCCGCCGTCCTGCTCGCCGGCCTTGGGCTGGATCCCGAACTCGAGGTCGACGAACGCCTCGGCGGTGCGCCGGCCGCGCTGGATGCGGTGAGTTCGGCCCGGCCGCGGACGCTCGTCATCGGGGTGGACCTGCAACCGGCGGGGGCGGCGGCACTGCTGACCGCCGAGGACGGGCTGCGCGTGCGGACCGCCGCGCGGGTGGCCCGCAGCCTGCCGGTCCGCACCCGCAACGCGACCGGCGAGGTGCACGACTACGGCGATCCGCGCCTGCTGCACGAACGCGGTCTCATCGCCTCGCTGGCGGCCGCATGGCTGGACACCCCGGTGGTGATGGCGGGCGTGGATCACGCCCGCGGCGCCGAACTGTGTCTGGGCGATCCGCCGCCGCTGCCGACGCTCGGCGCCAGTTCCGGGGTGTTCGCGCTCGCCTGGCTCGCCGAGTCGGGAGTCACCGGGCCCGTGGTCGCCGCCGAGCAGGCCAGCCTGTCCGGCATCACCGTCAGTGGCGGTACGGCCGCGGTGGTGCGCCGCGAGCCGCCGGCCCAGCCGGTGCCCGAGTCCACGGAGCGGCCGGGTGCCGCCATCCCGATCTCGCTGGCCGCCTACGAACGCGCCTTCGAGGCCAAGGTGCGTTGGGAGGCAGGCAGGTTCGTCGACGCCGACGCCGACGCCCCCACCGACGCCGACGGCGCCCCGGCGGGCGACCTCGACTTCCCGCCGCGGTACCGCGTCGCCGCGGACGGGTCGCTGCGCACGCGCTACGAGATGGTGCCGCTGCCGCGGACCGGCACGGTGTACACCGAGGCCACCGTGCACGTGCCGGTGCCCGGGCTGCGGACGCCGTACTCCCTGGTGATCGTCGAACTCGACGGCGTGGACGTGCGCGCACTGGTCACGGTGACCGGGTCGCGGGCGGGCGCGGTCGACATCGGCGACCGCGGCCACCTGGTCCTGCGCCGCGTGGCGGTGCGCTCGGGCGTGCCCGACTACGGCTACGCCTTCCTGCCCGCCGTGACGCAGCACGACGCGGGTCGGGGTGCGGCGTGAGGCGCGTGGCGGTGGTCGGCGCGGGCATGACCTCGTTCGGCGAGCACTTCGCGCTGGGACTCAAGGATCTGCTGCCCATGGCGTTCGCCGAGTGCGCGGCCAGCGTCGACGCCGGCATCGACACCTCCGACCTGCAGGCGGCCTGGTTCGGCGCGATGGGCACGTCCGACGGGTTCCCGGCCGGAATCCTCGCCGACTCGCTGGGGCTGCCCGACCTGCCGGTCACCCGCGTGGAGAACTCCTGCGCCACCGGCAACGACGCCGTCCGCAACGCGCTGTTCGGCGTCGCCTCCGGCGCGTTCGACGTGGCTCTGGTGATGGGCGCGGACAAGCTCCGCGACACCGCGTCGGCGGACATGATGTGGGAGTGGGAGGCGATGGCCCGCGACATGGCCTGGGACTATCCGCTCGGCGTCGTCGCTCCGGCCGGCTTCGCGTTACACGTGCGCCGGTATCTGTATGAGTCGGCAGCGACCCCCGAACACCTCGCGATGGTTGCGGTGAAGAACCACCGACATGGTGCGACCAACCCGAAGGCCCGGTTGCGGTTCGAGATCACGCTGGAGCAGGCGCTCGCGGCGCCGACCGTCGTGACGCCGTTTCGCCTGTACGACTGCGCGCCGCAGAGCGACGGTGCCGCCGCCCTGATCCTGGCCGCCGAGGACGTCGTCGACCGATTCACCGCCCGCCCGGTGTGGATCCGCGGCGTCGGCTTGGGACTCGATTCCGTTATGCATCAACACAAGACCGACATGACGACGTTTCCCGCGACCACGCGCGCGGCGAAGCGGGCCTTCGCGATGGCGGGGCTGACGCCTGCCGACATCGACGTCGCCGAGGTGCACGACTACTTCACCGGCCTGGAACTGATGAGCTATGAGGACCTCGGCTTCGCCGAGCGTTTTGGCGCGGCCAAGCTCGTCGAGACCGAGACCACCAGTCTCGGCGGGGCTTTGCCCGTCAATCCCAGTGGGGGTTTAAAAGCCAAAGGCCACCCGCCGGGTGCCACTGGTGTGGCACAGTGCGTCGAGTTGTTCCAACAGCTGCGGGGCGAGGCCGTCAATCAGGTCGACGGCGCACGAATCGCGCTGGCGCACAACATTGGCGGCCCGACAGCTGTATCGGCCGTGACGATCTTGGAGGGACCCGGTTCAGATGGCGACTAAGGGACCAGAGCGGTGGTCGCCGGGCATCTCGCTGCCGAAGGGGCTGGCGGCGCCCGCGCAGGCCGTGGGTGGCTTGTTCGCCATGGGCGTCGACGCCCTGAAGTTCGTGTTCGTGCGGCCGTTCCAGTGGCGCGAGTTCCTGGAGCAGTCGTGGTTCGTCGCGCGCGTGTCGCTGGCCCCCACGATGCTGGTCGCCATCCCGTTCACCGTGTTGGTCAGCTTCATCCTCAACATCCTGCTGCGTGAACTCGGTGCGGCCGATTTGTCCGGTGCAGGTGCGGCGTTCGGCGCGGTGACCCAGGTGGGGCCGTTGGTGACGGTGCTCATCGTGGCGGGCGCCGGTGCGACGGCGATGTGCGCCGATCTGGGCTCGCGCACCATCCGCGAGGAGATCGACGCCATGGAGGTGCTGGGCATCAACCCGGTGCAGCGACTGGTGACGCCGCGCCTGCTGGCGTCGGGGCTGGTGGCGTTCCTGTTGAACAGCCTGGTGGTGATCATCGGCATCCTGGGCGGCTACTTCTTCTCCGTCTTCGTCCAGGACGTGAACCCGGGTGCGTTCGCGGCAGGGATCACGCTGCTCACCGGGGTCCCGGAGGTGATCATCTCGAGCGTGAAGGCACTCCTGTTCGGACTCATCGCCGGGTTGGTGGCGTGCTACCGGGGGCTGATGATCACCGGCGGCGGGGCGAAGGCGGTCGGCAACGCCGTCAACGAGACCGTCGTGTTCGCCTTCATGGCGCTGTTCGTCATCAACGTGGTAGTGACCGCGGTCGGCATCCAGATGACGGCCAAGTAGGGCCGCCGCCATGGGTACGTTGCAGGTCATCCGGGGGACCTACCCGCGGCTGAGTCGGACGGTGAAGCGTCCGGTGGACGTGCTGGGCCGCATCGGCGATCAGACGCTGTTCTTCGGCAAGGCGATCGCCGGTGCGCCATATGCCGCTGCGCACTTCCGCAAGGAGATCATCCGGCTCATCGCCGAGATCAGCATGGGCGCAGGCGTACTCGCGATGATCGGTGGCACGCTCGTCATCGTCGGGTTCCTCACCCTGGCCACCGGCGGCACGCTGGCCGTGCAGGGCTACTCGTCGCTCGGCGACATCGGCATCGAGGCGCTGACGGGCTTCCTGTCGGCGTTCATCAACGTCCGCATCGCCGCTCCGGTGGTCGCCGGGATCGGCCTGGCCGCCACCTTCGGCGCGGGCGTCACCGCGCAGTTGGGCGCCATGCGCATCAACGAGGAGATCGACGCCCTGGAGTCGATGGGCATCCCGCCGGTGCAGTACCTCGTCTCGACCCGCCTGGTGGCCGGGATGATCGCGATCACTCCGCTGTACTCGGTCGCGGTGATCCTGTCCTTCCTCGCCAGCCGGTTCACCACGGTGTTCCTGTTCGGCCAGTCCGGCGGGCTCTACGACCACTACTTCACCACGTTCCTCAACCCCTTCGACCTGCTGTGGTCGTTCCTGCAGGCGATCCTCATGGCGCTGACGATCCTGCTGGTGCACACCTACTACGGCTACTTCGCCGCCGGCGGGCCCTCCGGCGTCGGCGTCGCGGTCGGCAACGCGGTGCGGACCTCGCTCATCATCGTCGTCTCGGTGACCCTGCTGGTGTCCCTCGCCGTCTACGGCTCCAACGGCAACTTCAACCTGTCGGGCTAGGGGAGAGGCGATGTCGAACGTGTCGAGCAACGGCGTGCGCACGCTGGCCGGGCTGGCGATGGTCCTGGTGCTGGTGGGTATCGTCGTGTTCTCGCTGGTGATGTTCACCGGCGGCTTCGGCCGCACCGTGCCGGTGACGGTGGTGTCCGAGCGCGCCGGCCTGGTGATGAACCCCGAGGCCAAGGTCAAGATGCGCGGCGTGCAGGTCGGGCAGGTCGAGAGCATCGAGTCGCGCGCCGACGGCTCGGCGGTCCTGCACCTGGCGATGGATCCCGCTGCGCTGTCCTCGATCCCGGACAACGTGAACGTCGACATCACCTCCTCGACGGTGTTCGGCGCCAAGTTCGTCGAGTTCGTCGCCCCGCCGGACCCGTCCTCACGCCCGCTGGCCGCCGGCCAGCAGCTCGACGCCGGACACGTCACCGTCGAGACCAACACGCTGTTTCAGCAACTCACCTCGGTGCTCAAGGCCGTCGACCCGGTCAAGCTCAACGAAACCCTCGGCGCGATCTCCGGCGCGCTCAACGGCCGCGGCGAGAAGTTCGGCCAGGCCGTCACCGACCTGAACGCCTTCTTCCGCTCGATCAACCCGAGCCTGGGCAACATCAGCCGCGACCTCGAGGTGGCACCGGTCGCGTTGGGCGCCTATGCCGACGCCGCGCCCAGCCTGGTCGACGTGCTCGACAACACCACCGCCGTCGGCGACACCCTCGTCGACCAGCAGGACCAGCTCGACCGCTTCCTGGTCAGCGCAATCGGCCTTGCCGACACCGGAACCGACGTCGTCGGCACCAACCGCCAGCCGCTCACCGACGTGCTGCGGATGCTGGTTCCCACCACCACGGTGGCCAGTCAGTACAGCGACAACCTCCGCTGCGGCATCCAGGGACTCAACGCGTTCGTGCACACCCCGCCGCCGGACCGGCCCGGCGTGGACGTCACCGCGAACTTCACGCTCGGCGTGGACCGGTACCGGTATCCGATGGACCTCCCGAAGGTCGCCGCGAAGAGCGGCTCGTCGTGCAAGGACCAGATGCTGCCGGTGATCCCGATCGGCAAGCGGCCGCCCTACCTCGTCACCGACACCGGTACCAACCCCTGGAAGTACGGCAACCAGGGCTGGCTCGTCAACTCCGACGGCCTCAAGCAGGCGCTGTTCGGGCCCATCGACGGTCCGCCGCGCAACAGCGCACAGATCGGCATGCCCGGATGAGCGGCTCGAAGTCGATGATCGTCAAGTTCGGCGTCTTCGCGACGGTGATGGCGGTGCTGACCGTCTTCTTGTTCTTCACCTTCGGCCAGTACCGCACCGGCTCCACCAACGGCTACTCGGCGGTGTTCACCAACGCCTCGCGCCTGGCGACGGGGGACACCGTCCGCGTGGCCGGCATCCGCGTCGGCACGGTGACGGGTGTCTCGCTGCAGTCCGACGACCAGGTGCTCGTCGAGTTCGACGCCGACCAGAAGGTCAAACTGACCACCGGGACGAAGGCTGCGATCCGGTACCTGAACCTCACCGGCGACCGGTACCTCGACCTCGTCGACGGGCCGGGGTCCACCAAGCTGATGCCCGTGGGCGCCCAGATCCCGGTGGAGCGCACCGAACCCGCGCTCGATCTGGACCTGCTGCTGAGCGGTCTGAAGCCGGTGATCCAGGGACTCAACCCGCAGGACGTCAACGCGCTCACCGCGTCGCTCATCCAGGTGTTCCAGGGCGAGGGCGGCACCATCGACTCGCTGCTGAGCAAGACCTCCTCGTTCAGCAACACCCTCGCCGACGACAACCAGACGGTGCAGGCGCTGATCGACAACCTCAACACGATGCTGCGCACCATCGCGAAGGACGGCGACCAGTTCTCCGACGCCATCACCCGGCTGGAGACCCTCATCGCGGGGCTGTCCGCCGACCGCGACCCGATCGGCACCGCCATCACCTCGCTCGACAACGGCACCGCCTCGATCGCCGACCTCCTGACCCAGGCCCGCCCGCCGCTGGCCGGCACGGTGGACCAGTTGAACCGCCTCGCACCGAATCTCGCGAGCGGCAAGGGCTATCTCGACGGCGCGCTGATGCGGGCGCCCGGCAACTACCGCAAGCTGGCGCGCATCGGCGCCTACGGCTCGTTCGTGCAGTACTACATCTGCGAGCTGTCGATTCGCGTCACCGATCTGCAGGGTCGGGCGTCGTTCTTCCCCTTCGTCAAGCAGGAAAACGGAAGGTGCGCTGAGCCCTGATGCTGAAGTACCGAGGTGCGCGTCTCGCCCGGGCCGGCTTCCTGGGCGTCGTGCTGGCCATCCTGATCATCGCCGTCGGCCTGCAGCCCGAGCGGCTCATGGCATATGCCACGTCGCTGCAGTACTCCGCCCGCTTCGCCGAGGCCGGCGGCATCGTCGTCGGCAACGACGTCACGCTGGCCGGTATCAAGATCGGCTCGGTGACCGACGTCGAACTCGACGACGGCGACGCCCTGGTGCGCTTCACCGTCGCCAGCCGCTACCCGCTCGGTTCGGAGACCAGCGCCCACATCAAGACCGGAACGCTGCTCGGCGAACGCGTTCTCACCGTGGACTCCGAGGGGACCGGAGCCCTCGACCGCACCGAACCCATCCCGGTCACCCGGACGTCATCGCCCTACTCGCTCAGCGACGCCGTCGGCGAACTCACCACCAACACGGCGGGCACCGACACCGGGCAGCTCAACCAGTCGCTCGACACGCTGTCGCAAACCCTCGACCAGATTGCGCCGCAACTCGGTCCGACGTTCGACGGACTCAGCCGCGTGTCGCAGGCGATCAACGCCCGCAACGAGACGCTCGGCGAACTGCTGCGGGCCGCGTCGTCGGTCACGGGCGTGCTGAGCGAACGCAGCCAGCAGGTGAACAGCCTCATCCTCAACGCCAACGACCTGCTCGCCGTGCTAGTCGCGCGCCGGCAGGCCGTCGTCGACCTGCTCGCCAACACCTCGGCGGTGTCTCGGCAGTTGACAGGACTGGTCAAGGACAACGAAGCCGAACTGGCGCCGACGTTGGAACGGCTCAACGAGGTCAACGACGTGCTGGTGCGCAACCGCGACAACCTCGCCAAGGCGATCCCCGGGGCGGCAAAGTACCAGGCGACGCTCAGCGAGGCGGTGTCCAGCGGCGCCTACTACACGGCCTACGTGCCGAACGTGACCCCCGGCGGTCTGTTGCAGCCGTTCCTGGACTACGCCTTCGGCTTCCGGCGCGGGGCCTTCGGCGCCGGCGCGCCGCCCACGTCTCCCGAGACCGGACCGCGAGCCGAACTCAACCTGCCGTACAACGGCGTTCCGGGAGGATCGCGATGACGGTGCGCTCGCGCAGATGGCTGATCCCCGCGATCGTCGCGGCCCTGGTGGTCGCACTGATCGGCGTCGGCCTGGCCGTACGGGCCCTCTTCTACGCCCCCACCACGATCACCGCGTTCTTCCCCACGGCGACCGCGATCTACCCCGGTGACGACGTGCGGGTGTCGGGCGTCAAGGTCGGCACGATCGACACGATCGAACCGGAGGGCACCCGGACCAAGCTCGTGCTCCACGTCGACCACGGCGTCGCCGTCCCCGCCGATGCGAAGGCCGTGATCGTCGCCCAGAACCTGGTGGCGGCGCGCTACGTTCAGCTGACCCCGGCGTACCGGGCGTCCGAAGGCGGACCGACGATGGCCGACGACGCCGTGATCCCGCAGGACCGCACGGCGGTGCCGGTGGAGTGGGACGAGGTCAAGCGACAGCTCGAACGGCTCGCCACCGACCTCGGTCCCTCCGGCGACACGTCGACCACCTCCGTCGGTCGCTTCATCGACAGTGCCGCCAACGCCCTCGACGGCAACGGCGACAAGCTGCGCAGCACGCTGACCGAATTGTCGGGCGTCGCACGGACACTCGCCGAAGGTAGCGGCGACTTCGTGGCGACCGTGAAGAACCTGCAGGTCTTCGTCACGGCGCTGCGAGACAGCAACCAGCAGATCGTGCAACTCAACGACCGCCTCGCCACCCTGTCGAGCGTGCTCGACGGCAGCCGCAGCGATCTCGACGCGGCACTGACCAATCTGTCGGTGGCCATCTCCGACGTCAAGCGCTTCGTGTCGGGGACGCGTGCCCAGACCGTCGAGCAGGTTCAGGGGCTCGCACAGGTGACGCAGACCCTCGTCTCGGTCAAGGACGATCTCGAGCAGGTGCTGCACGTGACGCCGAACGCCTTCGCCAACGCCTACAACATCTACGATCCCGACACCGGCACGCCGCGCGGTGGCTTCTCGATCCCCAACCTCGCCAGTCCCATGCAGTTCGTCTGCGGCATGATCGGCGCGACGCAGAACACCACCGCGCCGGAGACCGCCAAGCTCTGCCACGACTACCTCGGACCGGCGCTGCGCCTGCTCAACCTCAACTACATTCCGGTGCCGATCAATCCGTACCTGGCGAAGTCGGCGTCGCCGGAGAACATCATCTACAGCGATCCGAAGCTGGCGCCCGGTGGTGAGGGCGGCGTTCCGCAGCCACCCGAGATCCCGCCGGTGGTATCGGCCTACACCGGGCTCAACGGCGACGTGCCGCCGCCACCGGGCATGGGACCACCGGGGGTGCCGCTGCCGACCAACGAGCGCCTGCCCGTGGCGCCCTTCCCGGCTCTGTATCCGGGCGCTCCGGTGCCGACCGATCCACCGCGGATCGGTCCGCCGCCACCCGGCGCCCCCGCCGCACCGGCACCCGTCGAGTCGGCCCCGCCGAGCTTGCCGGGCATGCTCCTGCCCGCCGAAGCGCAACCGGCGGGTCCGCCGCCCGGGCCACTGCTTCCTGCCGAGGGGACACCATGATTCGCGGACGCGCCATCCGCCGGCTCGTGGCCGTGAGTGCCTGCGTGACGCTCACCGGGACGGGCTGCGCCTTCCAGGGCGTCAACTCGCTGCCGCTGCCCGGTGCCGTCGGTCGCGGATCCGACGCGGTGCGGTACCACGTCGAGATCGCCAACGTCGCTACACTGGAATCGAATTCGCCGGTGCTGCTGAACGACGTCGTCGTGGGCAGCGTCGGCGCGATGAACGTTCAGGACTGGCACGCGAACGTCGAGATCTCGGTGAAGCCCGACGTGATCATTCCGGCCAATGCGGTGGCGCGCGTCGGACAGACCAGCCTGCTCGGCTCGATGCACCTCGCACTCAACCCGCCGCTGGGGCAGCAGCCCGAGGGTCGGCTCGCGCCCGGCGCCACGATCGGGCTCAACGACTCGTCGACCTATCCGACCACCGAGCAGACGCTCTCGTCGCTGTCGGTCGTGCTCAACGCGGGCGGGTTGGGCCAGATCGGCGACGTGGTGCACACGTTCAACCAGGCGCTGTCGGGACGTGAGGAGGACTTCCGCGGCCTGCTGCGCGAACTCGACTCCTTCGTCGGCACCCTCGATGCGCAGCGGCAGAGCCTGGTGGCGACGATCGACGCACTCAACCGTGTGGCCGCGAGCTTCGCCGGCCGCAGCGACGTCATCACCCGCGCGCTGCAACGCATTCCGCGTGCACTGGAGGTGCTCGACCGCGAGCGGCCGCAGCTCACCACCGCGCTGACGAAGCTGGGCCAGTTCAGCGACGTGGCGAACCGCCTCGTCAACGACACCCAGGCCGACCTGGTGAAGAACCTGCAGGGCCTGCAACCGACGATCCAGGCGCTCGCCGACGTCGGCCCCGACCTGGACGCGAGTCTGGCGTATGCCACGGTGTTCCCGTACGGCCAGAACCTCATCGACCGCGCCGTCCGCGGCGATTTCATCAATCTCTTCGCCACCGTGGACATCTCGGGACCGCGCCTGCGCAAGTCCCTCTTCCTCGGGACGCGGCTCGGCCAGGAGGGCCGCGACCTGGTGCCGCTGCCCGGGGAGCCGTTCTTCCAGCGGTACACCTACGACCCCATGGGCCGCCCACTCAACCCGCCGCCGGCCGGCGGCCCGCTCTCCGCGCTCCCGGGCAACCCGCCCACCGCCGGCCTGCAGGCCGATCCGCCCGGCGCCGAGCGCAGCCTGCCCGGGCCGGGGTCACTGCCCGCGGCGGGCCCGCCGCCGGAGGCGCCGCCGCTGCCGCCGGTGACCGGGCCGGTGCTGCCCGTGGTGCCGCAGGGCAACGGGATGGACGCGACGGCGGGTGACGCCGCGCCGCCACCACCGGGCGGCGGGCCGATCTTCGCCGGACCGTATGGGGGCAACTGATGCTGACGCGCTTCATCAAGATCCAGCTGGCGATCTTCGCGATCGTCGGGCTCATCGGCATGGCCGTCATGTTCATCAGCTACGTGCAAGTCCCGACGTTGCTGGGAATCGGGCGCTACGAGGTGACGCTGAAGCTGCCCTCGTCCGGCGGTCTCTACCGGTTCAGCAACGTCACCTACCGCGGGGTCGAGATCGGCAAGGTCACCGAGGTCCGGGTGACGCCCACGGGGGCGGAGGCGACCATGTCGATCGCCACGTCGCCGAAGGTCCCCGCCGACCTGCAGGCCGAGGTGCGCAGTGTGTCGGCCGTCGGTGAGCAGTACGTCGATCTGCGGCCGCGCACCGATTCCGGGCCGTTCCTCGGCAACGGATCGGTGATCGAAGCGCAGAACACCGTGATCCCCGCGCCGGTCGGACCGGTCCTGGACCGGGTGAGCGCGCTGGTCGGGAGCTTCCCGAAGGACCGGTTGAGCGACCTACTCGACGAGACGTACCAGGGCTTCAACGGTGCGGGGTACGACTTCGGCTCGCTGATCGACTCCAGCGCGACCCTCGGCCGTGATCTCAACGGGATCGCCGATCAGACCCGAACGCTGGCCGACGACACCCGGCCGCTCCTCGAGGGGCAGGCGGCGACGGCCGAGTCGATCCGGACGTGGGCGAGCAGCCTCGCCGGGTTCACCGGCCAGCTACGTGCCAGCGACCCCCAGTTCCGGACGGTGTTGCAGACGTTCCCCGGCTTCAGTGGCGAGGTGAGCGGACTGCTCAACGAACTCAAGCCGACGCTGCCCGTGCTGCTCGCGAACCTCGGTACCGTCAGCGAGATCCTGATGACCTACAACGCGTCGCTGGAACAACTCCTGGTGCTGTTGCCGCCGTACATCGCCCAGCAGCAGTCGTACAACACCGGATCGGATGCGACCGGTTCGGCGCGCGGCGACTTCGCGGTCACGGTGAGCGATCCGCCGGCGTGCACGGTCGGCTTCCTGCCGCCGTCGTCCTGGCGCTCGCCGGCCGATGAGTCGGACATCGACACCCCGGATGGCATCTACTGCAAGCTGCCGCAGGATTCCCCGATCGCCGTACGCGGCCTCCGCAACTTCCCCTGCATGCGCCATCCCGGGAAGCGGGCGCCGACGATCCAGATCTGCAACAGCGACAAGCCCTTCGTGCCGCTCGCGATGCGACAGCACGCCCTCGGGCCCTACCCGTTCGACCCCAGCCTGGTCGCCCAGGGCATCCCGATCGACGACCGCACCGCGCTGGGTGACGACCTGTACGCACCCGTGGAGGGGACGCCGCTGCCGCCGGGCGCCACGCCGGCGGGGACCCCGCCCGACGCCCTGCCGCTGCCCGGCCCGACGGTGTCGCCGCTGGAGGCGCCCATCGCGACGGCGGTGCCGCCGCCACCGCCGCCCGGCAATTCACTCAACGGCCAACCGATCCCCGCGGCCGACGCTGCGCCGGCTGCGGAGCCCGCCACGGCACCGGTCGGGCCCGCTCCCGGACCGGCCGTCGCGCCGGAGCCCGTGACCGGACCGGCGCCGGGTTCTGCTCCCGGTCCGCTGGGACTGGCGCCCGGCGGTGCGACGCCGGTGGCGCCCAGTGCGTTCGGCTCGCCGTCGACCACCAAGACGCCCAGTGTTGCCGTGGCGCAGTACAACCCGCGGACCGGCGAATACGTGGGATCCGACGGCAAGCTGTACCAGGTGACGAACCTGGTGGCCGATGCCCCGATGTCGAAGAGCTGGCAGGACCTGCTGCCGCACTGACGAGGACGGGCCCCGCCCATGGGGCGGGGCCCGTGTCCCGTCCGCGCGCGGACCGCTCCTCGAGCGAAACGCGTTGCGTCAGGGGATCTTCGAGATCTTCACCGGCAGGTTGAGCACCAGCGACTTGTTCCTTCCGCAGTTGCCGCTCTCTCCGGTGGTGATGTCCTCACCCACCCACAGGTCGGAGATGCGCTCGGACTGTCCGTCCTCGTTGGCGGGATAGAACTTGTACACCTGCAGTCCCGGCGCCCGGGTGCCGTCGGGGCACGGGATCCAGTCCGGCACGTAGTGTTTGACGAACCAGAGGTTGCCCGCCATGGTGTAGACGTCCTCGGTCCAGCCGAGGCTGCTGGTGACCTTCCCGGAGCAGGTGATCGCGGAGCTGCACGTGGTCGTCACGTCCCAGGTGCTGCGCACCGACGGCTCGTCCTGGTAGCGGTCGTTCATCCTGGCCCACTCGCCGTTGGAGACCACGGAGAAGGTGCCGTTCATCGCGTACTTCTCGTACTCGGCCGTGGCCTCCGGCGCCGCGAGCAGTGTGGTGGCGAGGAGGGCGGCCCCCAGCAGGGCGGGGGCCGACAGCGCCTTGGCTGCACCCATGGAAGCGCTCCTCGAAGTGTCCGTGCCGCCGGCCGCGGGAATGCCGTTGTGTACGCGCAGACTAACACTTTCGAAGGTACTGCTACCGGGCTTCGGCGGGGTTGCCAGACCGCGGGTGTGCGACGCGTCGGTCGTCGCCCGCGTAGCGCTTCGGGCGGAAGCCGGGACAACCGCTCGACGTTGTGTCAGAGTGGATTCCGTGCGTGTCGTCGTGGCAGCTGCTGCCGGTCTGCTCACCGCAGGCCTCCTCACTGCGCCCGTTGCGGGAGCAGAGCCGCCCGCGCCCGCGCCGCCACCCGCCGCCGAGTGCAACGAGCCGTCGTGCGTCCCCGGCATCGCGCCCGGTGCCGTCCTGGGCGCACCGTGCACCAACACGACCTACTACGTCTTCGGCGTGACGTCGTGGGGGCGCATCGTGTTCTGCGGCTCGCCACGACGTCTGGCGCCGCGGTGGTTCCGCTCGACCGAACTGCGGGGCGTCAAGATCGAGGGCAGCAACTGCTCGGGCCGCGACGGCGAGATGGCGCAGGCACCCGACGGCCTGTTCCTGTCGTGCGACGCGCGCGACGGCGCGTCGACGTGGACGCGCGGCGACCTCTGACCGGGCCGCCGCCGCGTCACATGCGGTTCAGCCCGAACGTGTAGGTGCTGGTACCTCCGGGCGCCCCGTAGCAACCGGCGTCGTAGGTCGAGACGATCGTGCCGGCAAGGGTCGCCGCGTCCCAGGAGTACACGTCGTGTGACGGCAGGTTGTAGCCGACGCAGCGCACGCCGTCGATCACGTCCACGGTCAGGGTGTACCGCCCGTCGGCGTAGAACGCGGTGTTCTGGAAACGTTGACTCTTGAGCGGCCGGGGAACGCCGATGACGTTGACGTTCGGGGTCTCCGGGGCGATCACGGGATCCTCGAAGACCGTGCCGCAATCGGGAGCTCCGCACGAGTGCGTCACCACCCACACCCAGGAGTGGTCGTTCCAACGGTCGTTCGCGACCTCGTAGTTGCCGATCTTCATCTCGGCGGCTGCGTGCGCGGTGGGCGCGAGAGGCGTTGCCGCGCTCAGCACCACGGCCGCGAGAGCGGGCAGGGCCACCCTGGTGAGCGTCATCGCCGTCTCCCGTCGTCGATCGTGCGGCGTCCCGGCGAGCCTATCGGGACGCGACTCCGGCGTCAGCGAGATCGCCGACGCCGGAGGCGGTTTGCGCGTCGGATCCGTCAGTCGACCGGCGTGAACTCGATGTTGATCTCGGTGAGGCCGCGCAGGATGAAGGTGGGCTCGTAGTTGAAGGTGCGCTGTCCCGCCGGGCCGTGCTTCTCGTCGTCGATCGTGATGTCGGCCATGCGGTCGAGGATGCGCTCGATGGAGACGCGCCCCTCCACGCGGGCGAGCGGTCCACCGGGGCAGGAGTGCACGCCGCGGCCGAATGCGATGTGCTCGCGCACGTTCTTGCGGTCGAGGTCGAACTCGTGCGGGTTCTCGAAGCGGTTCGGGTCGCGGTTGACCGCGCCGGGGCACACCATGAGCGTGGTGCCCGCCTTGACGTCGAGATCACCGATCCTGGTGTCCTTCTTGGCCAGTCGAAACTGACTCTTCACCGGCGCGTCCATGCGCAGTGCCTCCTCGACGAACACCGGGATGCGGCTGCGATCGTCGCGGAGCGCCTGCTGCACCTCGGGCTGATCGCCGAGGACCTTGATCGCGGCGGAGAGCAACTTCGTCGTCGTCTCCTGTCCGGCGGCGAAGAGGAACGTCGCCGAGCGCACCACCTCGATCACCGGCGGCACCGACCCGTCCGGGTACTTCGCCGTGGCCAACGCGGTCAGGACGTCGTCGCGCGGGTTCGAGCGGCGGTCCTCCAGGTAGGCGATGAACTTCTCGTCGAGCCATGCCAATGGATTGCTCACCACCAGGTCACTGTGGTCGAGCGAGCCGACGTTGGCGCCGGGGCGCGGTGCGCCGAGAACGGTGCGGAACTCGTCGTGGTCCTCCTCGGGGACGCCGAGCATGTCGGCGATCACCAACAGCGAGAACGGTTTCGCGTACGCGGTGAGGAATTCGCAGCGCCCGTTGGCGACGAAGTCGTCGAGGACCTCGTCGGCGAGCCGCCACATGAAGTCCTCGTTCTCCTTGAGCCGGCGCGGCGTGAGCAACCGGTTCAGCAGGGAGCGCGCATTGGTGTGGTCGGGCGGGTCCATCGTCACCATGTGCTCGAACATGGGCATCTGCGGCCGGTGCGCGGTGATCTGCTCGGTGATGTCGGCGCCCTCGGGGGTGAAGGGCAGCGGCGGGAACGGTCCGGCGACCGCGATGCACGACGAGAACGTGTCGGTGTCCTTGAGCACCACGCCGGCTTCCTCGTAGCCCGTGATCGCCAGGACGCCGTAGTTCGGCTCCAGGGTGATCGGACACTTGCTCCGCAGGTGGTCGAAGTACGGGTGCGGGTCGGGGATCAGCGACTGGTCGGTGAAGTAGTCGACGGTGTCGAAGTCGGCGGTCATGAGGGGGAGGTTCCTTCCAGGGCCGTGCCGGGCACGAGGTGTGGCTGCGCGCCGGGCGATCGCCTGGTGCGAGATGGGCTGAAAGTGCTGAGCACCTGCTTAGCATGACGTAGGGTCGCGGTCAAGGACGCGGCGCCGCCTGGGTTTACGATCGGCGGATACGAACCGGCGCGAGCAAGGGGAGGTGCGGCATGGCATCGGATCGACGGATCGGCGGACCGGACGCCAAGAACCGCGGCGTCCTCCTCGACGCGGCGGAGCAGTTGATGCTCGAGGAGGGCTACGCCGCGGTGACCTCGCGGCGGGTCGCCGACCGTGCCGGGCTGAAACCCCAACTGGTGCATTACTACTTCCGCACCATGGACGACCTGTTCATCGAAGTCTTCCGGCGCATGTCGCAGCTCGGCCTGCAGGCCCACGGTGCGGTGCTCGACTCGCCGCAGCCGCTGTGGGCGATGTGGGAGTTCGGCATGGATCCCCACGTCGCGCGGTTGACGATGGAGTTCATGGGTCTGGCCAACCACCGCAAGGCGTTGCGCGCGGAGATCGCCCGGTTCGCCGATCAGTTCCGTCAGCAGCAGGTCGAGGTGCTGACCGTCGCGTTGCGGCGCCACGGTCAGGACGCCTCGGACGTCCCGCCGGTGGTGTGGGCGGTGTACGCGACGAGCGTCTCGCGCGTGCTGGCCCTGGAGGACTCGCTCGGCATCTCGTTCGGGCACACCGAGATGCAGGCGTTCTGCGAGCAGTGGTTGCGCGAACTGGAGGGCGAGCGGGTGCCGCTGCCGTCGGCGACGTCGGCCTGACGCGTCGGTCACCAGGTGCGGATGGAGCACAGGGCGCCCTTGGGGCCCTGGTTCGTCGCGACCACCCGGCCGTCCACGGCCAGCACGCAGTGGAAGTTCGGGCGCTGTGGTGAATCGAGGCTCGTGGCGGTGACCATCGCCCACTGATCGGGGTTGGCCAGCATGACGTCCATGGTCCACATCCGGTCGGGTCCGAGGTCCGCCTCGACGTTCGGGCTGAAGACGTAGGGGTCGTGACTGTAGTCCGCGAAGTTCGCGGGATCGGCGTTGCGGTAGTAGATCTCGGCGTTCGCGTACGGGATTTCGGTGAACACCGTGTACTTGACGTGGTGCAGGACGGGTTCCTCCGCACCGACGCCGGGCGCCGTCACCAACGAGCCGCCGGCGCCCAGCAGCAGTATCGCGGCGAGCTTCGCCAGCACCATGGGTCGACCTCCGGGAATCGGGTTTCCGAAAGAGTAGAACGCGATTCACGCCGGTGTGCGTGAATGGCACACGTGGACCCCGACACCGCAGAGATCGGCGACGTGCTGACGCGCTACGCCACCGGCATCGACACCAAGGACTGGGCGCTGTTCCGCACCTGCTGGGCCGACGAGATCGACGTCGACTACGCCGAGGTGGGC
Organism: Mycolicibacterium grossiae; assembly: GCF_008329645.1. NCBI lineage: Bacteria > Bacillati > Actinomycetota > Actinomycetes > Mycobacteriales > Mycobacteriaceae > Mycobacterium > Mycolicibacterium grossiae. The sequence goes on along the minus strand of NZ_CP043474.1, from coordinate 5,038,761 downwards.
ACCTTCACCGACCCGGACGCCTTCACCGACCTCATGGCCCAACTGCACGGCTCGATGGGGCCGACGTATCACCGGCTGTCGAACATCGTGGTCGACGTCGTCGGCGATCGCGCGACGGCGCGCTGTTACGTGCACGCCGTCCTGCTGCTCACCCCGGACGACCGCGACAACTGGATCGACGTCGTCGGACACTACGAGGACGTGCTGGTGCGCACCGCCGATGGGTGGCGCATCTCGGCGCGCTCGACGCACATGGCCCGGATGCTGACCGGCGGCGCCCGGGCCGATGCGGCGACGTCGGCGGGCATCGACGGTGCCTGACTTCGCCACCCGCTACGGGCCGTGGGCGGTTATCGCCGGCGCGTCGGAGGGCATCGGTGCGTGCCTGGCCGACGACGTCGCCGCACGGGGCTGCCACGTGGTGCTCATCGCGCGCAACGGGGCCCTGCTCGACCGGGTGGCAGCCGACGTCGCGACGAGACACGGCGTCGAGGTCCGGCCGCTGGTGCTGGACCTCACCGTCGACGACGTCGCCGACCGCGTCGCGGCGGCAACGGCCGACCTCGAGGTCGGGTCGATGTTCTACAACGCCGGCGCGTCGGATCGGACCTCGGACTTCCTCGACACCGACTACGCCTACTCGCGCTCCCAGATCGCGCTCGACTGCACCGGCCCGGTGGCGCTGGCACGGCACTTCGGTCCCGCGATGCGCGCGCGTGGCCGTGGGGGATTGGTCTTCGTGGCGTCGCTCGCCTGCGTGGCGGGGTCGGCGACGCTCGCCATGTACGCCGGCGTGAAGGCCTTCCAGCACACCTTCGCCGAGGGCCTGTGGGCCGAACTCCTGCCCTACGGTGTGGACGTCTGCTGCACGCCCCTCGGGATGACGTTCACGCCCGCGCTGGAGCGCATGGGCGTCGCCTACGACCCGGATCAGCAGATGACGGCCGAGGCCGTCGCCCGCGAGATCGTGGAGAACATCGGCAACGGTCCGGTCCACGTCGTCGGCGAACACAACCGGGCGGTCGCCGAGCAGGTGTGGACCGTCGATCGGCGCACCCTGGTCGAGCTGATGAGCGCGGCGTCGCGGGACTTCGCGGCCCACCGCGGGCGCCGCTGACGTGCGCTCGCGCGGCGCAGGCCGCGACGGCTCACCGGACCCGCTTGAGCACCTTGTCCGCAGCCTCCCAGTGCGCATCGGAGACCCACAGCCGGGCGAACGCCGCCACGGCGTCCTCGGTGGTGGTTCCGCCGACGACGCGCTTGATCTCGCTGGCGGCCGGATGCGCCAACTGGGCTGCCACGGAACGCCATTCGGCCTCGAAGGCGCCGCGCGGCACGACCCGCTGAACGAGGCCCACGCGTTCGGCCTCCGCGGCGTCGAGGATGGCGCCGGTCCCGGCGAGTAGCAGCGCCCGGCTCTTGCCGACCAGGGCCGACAGCCGTTCGGCGCCGCCCCAGGCGGGCATGATCTCCAGTGCCACCTGGTTGAAGCCGATCTTGACGTCGTCGGCGGCGAGGCGGATGTCGGCGGCCACCGCGACCTCCGCGCCCCCGCCCAGCGCGTGCCCGTTGAGTGCGGCCAGCGTCGGGCCGGGAAAGGCCGCGATGCGGTCGCACACGCGACGCATGCGCCACGCCATTCCCGCGGCGTCCTCCTCGGTACGCAGCGCGGCCAGCTCCTTGAGGTCGCCGCCGGAGACGAACGCCTTGTCGCCGGCGCCCTTGATGACCAGCGCACGGGCACCGGCCACGGCGTCCAGTGCGTCGTCCAGCCGATCCATCGTGGTGAGCGAGATCGCGTTGCGGGCGTGCGGGCGGTCGATGGTGATGACGGCGAGCCCGTCGGTCACGTCCACGTTCACCATCTGGCTGTCGTCCACCCATGCCTCCGTCTCGAGCTGTCGCGTGCAGTACACCTCTACCATGCGGCCGCCCGAGTGAAACGTTCTCTATCTGCGGTATTGGCATTCTCGCTTTCGGAGAATAACATCACCAGCAGTGCTGCTCGGACGAGCGGAGGGAGAACCATGCGGAGGATCCCCGAGGACCTCGTGGCCCGGTACGAGGCCGAGGGCTGGTGGACCGCCGAAACCCTGGGCGACCTGATCGCCGGTGGCCTGCGGGCCGCGCCCGACGCGACGTTCGCGGTGCATTCCGACATCCGCCCGTTCCGGGGCACCTGCGGTGAGGTCGACCACCTGGCGCGTCGGCTGGCCGCGGGTCTGCACGCCCGCGGCGTCGTCCCCGGCGACGTGGTCGCGATGCAACTGCCGAACTGGCGAGAGGCGGCCGTCACGTTCTGGGCGGCGGCCTACCTCGGCGCGGTCGTGGTGCCCATCGTGCACTTCTACGGCCGCAAGGAACTCGCCCACATCATCGGCACGGCGGCGCCGAAGGTCTTCGTCACCACCGAGCGGTTCGGCCGCATGACGTTTCACCCGGACCTGTGCGCCGACGTCCCCATCGTCGCGCTGGTCGGCGCGCGGACCGCCGTCGAGGACGCCGGGGCCGTCGAGGACTTCGACGCGTTGCTCGCCGCCGAGCCGTTGACCGAGGTGGTGCCGACTGACCCCGCCTCACCGGCGCTCATCGCCTTCACCTCCGGGACCACGCGCGACCCCAAGGGCGTCATCCACAGCCACCAGACGCTCAACTGCGAGACCCGGCAACTGCTGGCCAACTATCCGCCGGACCGGGGACGGCAGCTCACCGCGACGCCCGTCGGGCACTTCATCGGCATGCTCGGCGCATTCCTCATCCCGGTCCTGGAGGGCACGGCCATCGACCTGTGCGACGTGTGGGACCCGGGGCGGGTGCTCGCGCTGATGTCGTCGGACGGCCTCTCGATCGGCGGCGGTCCGCCGTACTTCCTGACCAGCCTCATGGACCACCCCGACTTCACGTCCGACCACATGCGGCTCATCACGACGGCCGGACTGGGCGGTTCGACGGTGCCCGCCGCGGTGACGCGTCGGCTGTCCGACCGCGGCGTGCTGGTTTTCCGGTCCTACGGCAGTACCGAGCATCCGTCGATCACCGGCTCGAGCCCGTACGCGCCGGAGGACAAGCGTCTCTACACCGACGGCAACCCGCGGCCCGGCGTCGAGATCCGGCTCACCGAGGAGGGCGAGATCCTCAGTCGCGGACCGGATCTCTGCCTGGGCTACACCGACCCGGAGCTGACGGCGACTGCGTTCGACGACGAGGGCTGGTACCACACCGGCGACGTCGGCGTGCTCGACGAGGACGGTTACCTGACCATCACCGACCGCAAGGCGGACGTCATCATCCGCGGCGGCGAGAACATCAGCGCGCTCGAGGTCGAGGAGGTGCTGCTGGCGATGCCCGAGGTCGCCGAGGCCGTCGTGGTGGCCGCGCCCGACGAGCGGCTCGGCGAGCACGTCGCCGCGGTGCTGCGCCTCAGGTCTGGTGCCGACCTGCCGTCCCTGGACGCCGTCCGCAACCACTTCGAGCGGGCCGGAATCGCCCGACAGAAGTGGCCCGAGGAACTGCACGAAGTCACCGACTACCCGCGCACGGCGAGCGGCAAGGTGCAGAAGTACGTCATCCGGCACGGCCTGTGGGCCGGCCCGGTGAACCCGTCCCGCGAAGTGACCGGCAACCCGGTCGTTGCGGCACCCACCAAATGAGAATACGATTCTCACGATAGGAAAAGGAGCATTCCATGGGCCAGCTGTCGCACCGCGTCGACATTCCGTTTCCGCTCTTCGATGCGGACAACCACCTGTACGAGCCGCCCGAGGCGATGACCAAGTACCTCCCGAAGGAGTACAAGGACGTCGTTCAGTACGTCGAGATCAACGGGCGCACCAAGATCGCGCTCAAGGGGCAGATCAGCAACTACATCCCGAACCCGACGTTCTCCGTCGTCGCCAAGCCCGGTGCGTGGGAGGAGTACTTCAAGTTCGGCAACCCCGACGGCAAGAGCAAGCGCGAGCTGTTCGGCGAGCCGATGAAGGCGATCCCGGCGTTCTTCGAACCCGAGCCGCGCATCAAGGTGATGGACGAACTCGGCGTCGACCGCAGCCTGATGTTCCCGACGCTGGCGAGCCTCATCGAGGAGCGGCTGAGCGATGACCCGGTCGCCATCCACGTCATCATCCACGCCCTCAACGAATGGCTGCACGAGGTCTGGGGCTTCAACTACCAGAACCGCATCTTCACCACCCCGGTGATCACGCTGCCCATCGTGGAGAAGGCGATCGAAGAGCTGGAGTGGGCGGTCAAGCGCGGTGCCCGCGCCATCCTCATCCGGCCCGCCCCGGTCCCCGGCTTCCGCGGCCCGCGGTCGTTCGCCCTGCCGGAGTTCGACCCGTTCTGGGAGCGCTGCGTCGAGCACGACATCTTCGTCGGCATGCACTCCTCGGACAGCGGCTACTCGCGCTACACCTCGGAGTGGGACGGCGCGGCGCAGGAGATGTTGCCGTTCCAGACCAACGCGATGTCGATCCTCAACGAGTGGCGGCCGATTCAGGACGCGGTGGCCTCCTGGGTCATCCACGGTGCGCTGTTCCGCTTCCCGAAGCTCAAGGTCGGCATCGTCGAGGCCGGCTCGAAGTGGATGTTCCCGCTGCTCGACTCCATGGCGGAGGTCTACAAGAAGGCCCCCGAGGCCTTCCTGGGCAACCCGATGGAGGAGATCAAGAACCGCATCTACGTCAGCCCGTTCTACGAGGAGGGCATCGACGACCTGATCAACCTGATCGGCGTCGACCAGGTGCTGTACGGGTCGGACTGGCCGCACCCCGAGGGGCTCGCGGAGCCGACGCACTACGTGACGGCCCTGGAGCACCTCGCCGTGGAGGACCAGGCGAAGATCATGGGCGGGAACCTGGGGCGTCTCGTCACGACCTGATGACACCGTGGCAGACCATCCCCGAGATGGTGCTGAGCGCAGCGGACCGCTTCGGTGACTCCGAAGCCGTCGTCGACGGTCCGCTGCGCCTGTCCTTCGCCGAACTCGGCGAGCGCATCCGCAGCGCCGCGGGCGCGTTCGCCGAGTTCGGCGTCGCCAAGGGCGACCGGGTTGCCCTGTGGGCGCCCAACTCGGCGCACTGGATCATCGCGGCCTTCGGCGTCATGACCGCCGGCGGCGTCCTGGTGCCGGTGAACACCCGGTTCAAGGCCGAAGAGGCCGCCGACGTCATCGCCCGCAGCGGTGCCCGCGCCGTGCTGGTGCAGCCCGGCTTCCTGGGGCAGGACTTCGGCGTGGCGCTCGACGTGCCCACCATCGACCTCCGGTCCGAATTCCTCACCGCGGCAACTCCGTTCGACCGGGCGCCCACCGAGTGGCTGCACGGCGACGACATCGCCGACGTCATCTTCACCTCCGGCACCACCGGCCGCCCCAAGGGCGCCATGATGAACCACCGCCAGACGCTGCGCGCCTACGAGGAGTGGGCGACGCTCGCCGACCTGCGCGAGGGCGACCGCTACCTGATGATCAACCCCTACTTCCACACCTTCGGGTTGAAGGCCGGTCTCGTCGCCTCGTTCCTGCGCGGTGCGACGATGCTGCCGGTGGCGGCGTTCGACGTCGACGTGGTGGTGGACCTGATCGAACGCGAACGGGTCACCATGCTGCCGGGGCCGCCGACGCTGTACCACTCGCTGCTCACGGTGTCCGACAAGAGCCGGCTGGCCACGCTGCGCGCCGGGGTGACCGGCGCCGCCGACATCCCGGTCGAGCTGATCCGACGCATTCGCGAGGAACTGCCGTTCCAATCGCTGATGACCGGCTACGGACTCACCGAAGCGGGCAACGTGACGCTGTCGCGTCCCGGCGACGGCGCGGTCGACGTCGCGACGACCGCCGGGCTGCCGTGCGACGACGTCGAGGTGCGCGTGGCAGGCGACGGCGAGGTGCTGGTGCGCGGCTACAACGTCATGCAGGGCTACCTCGACGATCCCGCGGCGACGGCCGAGGCCATCGACGCCGATGGCTGGCTGCACACCGGCGATCTCGGCGAGTTCACCGACTCCGGCCGCCTGCGCATCGTCGGCCGCAAGAAGGACATGTACATCGTCGGCGGGTTCAATGCCTACCCGGCCGAGATCGAGGGCTTCCTCCTGCAGCACCCGGCCGTCGCGCAGGCCGCCGTCATCGGCGTCCCCGACGAACGGCTCGGACAGGTCGGCAAGGCCTTCCTGGTGCTGCGCCGCGACGCCGACGGGCCGTCGGAGGAGGACGTGATCGCCTGGAGTCGTGAGCGGATGGCGGGATACAAGGTGCCGCGGTCGGTACAGTTCCTCGACGAGCTACCGACCAACGCCACCGGCAAGGTGGTCAAGGACCGCCTGCGCTGAGGCGCCGCTGGACGCGTCAACCGCATTTGCGCAGCGCAATGGCCGGAATGAGCGCTCAGCTGCGTCCGGTAGGGTCGGGCCGACGGCAACGACGGAAACGCCATTCTCACGGTGTGAGCCGTGACCGAGGAGGACAGGAGACCGCATGGCCGCGAGCGAGCGCACCTCGCAGCGAGGCGGTGACTCCACGCCCGCGCCCCGCGATCCGACGTCGCCGGAGGACGCGCTGGCGTTGGCCGAGGAGGCCGAGGCCGAGGCCGCCGAGGCCGAAGCGGTCGCGGCGGCGGCCCGGGCCCGCGCCCGTGCCATCCGGCTGCGGCGCGCCGCCGCCACACCGCCCGAGACGGGCACTCCCACACCGCCCGAGACGGGCACGTCCACACCGCCCGAGACGGGCACGTCCGCAACCGTCGAGGCGGCCCCTGCCGCACCGCCCGAGACCGTCGCCGAGCCGAACACCTCGCTCGACGCCGAGCCCGGCGCGGCCACAACCGAACCCGACGTGACCGAGGCGGAACCGGTCGCCGAGGCCCCGGCGCGCCGGCGAACCGTGCCGCTGCGCGCGGTGGTCGGCGCCCTCGCCGTCGTCCTGACCCTCGGCCTGCTCGGCGCGAGTGGCTACATGATCTGGCACCACCAGCGCGTCGTCGCCGCCGAGCAGCGCTCGGCGGAGTACGCCGCCGCGGCGCGCCAAGGCGTGGTGACGCTGATGTCGCTCGACTTCACGCGCGCCGAGGAGGACGTGCAGCGCATCCTCGACAACACCACCGGCGACTTCCGCAAGGACTTCGAGAGCCAGGCCGAGTCCTTCACGCAGGTGGCCCAGCAGTCGAAGGTGGTCACCGAGGCGACCGTCACGGCGACCGCGGTGCAGGCGATGTCCGACCGGGACGCCACCGTGCTCGTCGCCGTCACCACCCAGGTCTCCAACGCCGCCAGCGCGAAGCAGGAGCCCCGGTCCTGGCGCCTCATCGTGGGCGTCGCGCGCGACGGCGACCAGATCAAGCTCGCGAAGGTGGAGTTCGTGCCATGACCGAGAACGACCCGTCCCACACCGGCGACGCGGCCGACGCCCGGGAGATCACCCAAACCGGCGGAACAGAGGCCGCCGCGTCCGAGGCCGCCGCATCCGACACCACCGCGTCCGGGACTGCCCCGTCCGGCGCCGTTCCGGCGGCCACCACGACGCGCCGCCGCTCCGGGCTCACGCGGGTGCTGGTGCCCACCGTCCTGGCCGTCCTGCTGCTCACGTCCGCCGGCCTGGCGACGTTCCTCTACCTGCGCGAGTTCCGGCCCGACCAGCAGACGAGCGCCACCGCGGCCGCGCAGGCCGTCGACGCTGCGTCCGCGGGAACCGTGGCGCTGCTGTCCTACTCGCCGGGCACCCTGGACGAGGACTTCGCCGCGGCCAAGACGCACCTCACCGGTGAATTCCTGGACTACTACAACCAGTTCACCACCGACATCGTCACGCCGGCGGCCAAGCAGAAGGACGTCAAGACCTCGGCGCAGGTGGTCCGGTCGGCGGTGTCCGAACTCACGCCCGACTCCGCGGTGGTGCTGGTGTTCATCAACCAGCAGACCACGAGCAAGGAGAACCCGAACGGCTCGTTCACGGCGAGCAGCGTCAAGGTGGGCATGGTGAAGTCCGGCGGCACGTGGCTGATCCGGGCGTTCGACCCGGTGTGAGGTTCGCCGGTCGGATACGGTGACGCCCGATGACCTCCGACGTCCGCGCCATCGTTCCGCTGGCCCGTGCGATCACCCGCGACGCGGCGCTGTGTCCCGTCGCCGGTGAGCCCGCACTGGTGCGCGTGCTCACCGGACTCCTCGACGCAGGCGGTGTGACGGCCGCCGACGTCGTGGTGACCGCCGACGCCGCGCTCGTCGAACCGGCCACCGCGGCGCTGCGCGTCGCCGGGCTGAACGTCGCGGTGGTGGCCGCTCCCGATCCGGCGACGCGCCGGCACTGCATCGCGGCCGGCCTCGAATACGTCGGCGCGACAACGGATCCCGTGATCCTCGTGCACGATCACCGCAGCCCGTTGACCTCGCCTGCCGTCGTCGAGCGCGTGCTCGAACGCGTCGCCGGCGGCGCCGAGGTGGCGGTACCCGTCCTGCCGGTGACCGACACCGTCAAGGCCGTCTCGGACTCGGGCGCCGTGCTCGACACCGTCGACCGGACGGCAATGCGCGCCGTGCAGTACCCGCGCGGCTATCGCGCCTCGGTGCTGTCCTCGGTGCTGGGTCGGTGGTCGGTGGCGGGGGACTCCGGCGACGAATTCGTCGCGGCGCTCGCTGACGGCGCGACGGTCGCCACCGTGCCCGGCGATCCCGACGCGGTCGCCGCCGACCTGCCCGCGGACGCCGCGCTGCTGGAGGCGATCATGGCCGTCCGGGGTGCTCCGCGCGCCTAGCGAGCAGGTGTGACGCGAGGGCGACGTCGTGGCCGAACGTCACCTTGAGGTTCGTGGCAGCGCCGGGGAACACGTGCACGTCGACGTCGGTGAAGCGCTGCATGCACGCCGAGGTGTCGGTGCCGTCGAAGCCCTCGGCGGCGGCGGCGCGGTAGGCCGCCAGCAGCGGGGCCGCACGGAATGCCTGCGGCGTCTGCACCCGCACCAGCGTCCCCGCAACGGCGTGAAACGCCTCCGGCCCGTCCTCGCGGACCACGTCACGGGCCGCCAAACCCGGTATCGCGCCACCGAATTCGTCGGCCGTCGTCAGTGCCGCGTGCATCATGTCGCAGCCGGCGAGCGGCCGTGCGGCGTCGTGGATGAGCACGAGTCCGACCGACCCGGCCTCGATGTCGTCGCTCAGGTACCGCAGCACGTTCCACTCCGAGCCGTGCCGGGTGTCGCCGCCCTCGACGAGTTCGACGGTCCGGCAGCGCACCTCGGCAGCGACCGTCCGCGCGGCCAGCTCGCGCTCCCCGCGGCGGTACACCAGGACGGTGCGGCCGATCCCGGGGGCGTCGGCCACGGCGTCGACCGACCACGCCACCATGCTGCGGCCCGCCAGCGGCAGATAGGCCTTGTTGCCGTCGGCGCCGACCCGGGTCCCCATGCCCGCAGCCAGCACCACGCCCACCGCGGCCGGTCCGGTCGATGCGTGCACGGCTGACACGCTAGACGGGCGTGGCGGCGAGTCCGCGCACCCGGTACGGTTCCGCCGTCGGAGGGAGCAGGCCATGGACGATTCGCAGCCGCGGGCGGCGACGCACCGGATACGCCGAATGGGTGGGCGGGACCCCCACGAGCGCCACCGCGTGGCGACTCCGCTGGAACTGCTCTTCGACCTGACGTTCGTCATCGCCTTCGGCGTGGCGGCCTCCGAGCTGGCGCACGGGCTCGCCGCCGACCACGTCGCGGCGGCGCTCACCGGGTTCTTCTTCGCCACCTTCGCGACGTGCTGGGCGTGGATCAACTTCACCTGGTTCGCATCGGCCTACGACACCGACGACTGGGTGTACCGCGTGTTGACGATGGTGCAGATGGTCGGCGTGCTGATCCTCGCGCTCGGCATCCCGCCGTTCTTCGCGTCCATCTCCCACGGCGGGCACCTCGCCAACGAGATGGTCGTCGCCGGCTACGTCGTGATGCGCGTGGCGCTGGTCGCGCAGTGGCTGCGCGCGGCGCGGCAGGACCCCGCCCGCCGGCGGGCGTCGCTCACCTACGCATGCGTCATCACGATGGTGCAGGTCGGCTGGATCGGGGCGATCCTGCTGCCCGTGAACGTGACGGTGGGGCTGGCGATGTTCGTGGTGCTGGCCCTCGCGGAGATGGTCGGTCCACTGCTGGCCGAGACCCGGCGCGGCGGCACGCCATGGCATGCCCACCACATCGCCGAGCGCTACGGGCTGCTGGCGATCATCGCGCTCGGCGAGGGCGTGGTGGGCACCGTCGCGTCGCTGACGGCAGTGGTCGGCGAGCACGGCTGGACGCCGGACGCGGTCCTGCTCGCCGTGGCGGGCACCGGCCTGACGTTCGGAATGTGGTGGATCTACTTCGCGGTGCCGAGCGCCGACCTGCTCCACGCCCACCGTGAGCGCAGCTTCGCCTTCGGCTACCTGCACATCGCCGTGTTCGGAGCCATCGTCGCGACCGGCGCCGGCCTGCACACCGCGGCGTACTACGTCGAGGAGCACTCGGCGCTCGGCGCCACGGGTACGGTCCTGTCGGTGGCCATCCCGGTCGCGGTGTACGTCGCGCTGATCTTCGTCCTCTACGGGCTGATGACGCGGACGTGGGACGCGCTGCACCTGCTGCTGGCCGGCGCGACGATGGCGGTGCTGATCGCCGCGGTGGCGTGCGCGCTGCTCGGCGTGCCGATGACGGCGTGTCTGCTGGTGCTCACCCTCGGCCCGGCGATCAGCGTCGTCGGCTTCGAGGTGATCGGACACCGGCGGGCGGCGGTGGCCGGCACGGGCGGGTAGTCGGTGGTCGGCACGGGCGGGTAGTCACGGCGGTTGGAACCGCGGCGGGGCGGGTAGGCGACGAGGAGCGCGCGGTACGCCACCGCGCTCCACCGTGGAGGTAGACATGCCGAAGACCGCCAAGGACGGTTCCGCCAAGAAGAGCGAACTGCCCAGCACGCTGAAGAAGTCGCCCGCCAAGGCGCAGCGCACGTTCACCAAGGCCCATGACTCGGCCGCCGACGAGTACGGCGAAGGCGAACGGGCGCACCGGGTCGCCTACAGCGCGCTCAAGCACAGCTTCGAGAAGGTCGGCGACCACTGGGAGCCCAAGGACGAGAAGGGCCCGTCCGACCAGCGCGCGCGCAGCGGCGGAGCGAATCCCAGCGGCAAGACCGCCGAGGGCGTCGACGCCAATGCGAGCAAGAAGCACCTTCTGGACGTGGCACGCCGGCTCGACGTCACCGGCCGTTCGAAGATGACCAAGGACGAGCTGGTCGACGCGATCAAGAAGGCGAACCGCCGCTCCACGGCCGCCAACCGCTGATCAGCGCGCCTCGAACGCCTCCAGCAGCGACCGGTCCAACCGGCTCGCGGCGGGCACCCCGAGTTCGTCCTTGATCTGCTGACGAGCCTTGCGGCGCGTGATCAGGATGCCGACGATCGCGAGCGCCCAGATGGCGTACTGCACGGTCCACGCAAGGCGAAACGCGTCGAACGAGTAGCCGCCGGTGGCGTCGAGGATCGCGCCCATCACCTGCATCACCGTGAGCGCCGCCAGGAAGCCGCCCATGTTGACCATGCCCTGGGCGGTCCCGAGCGTCGCGCTCGGATTGAAGGTCCGGGCGAAGTCGAAGCCCACCATGGAGCCGGGACCGCCGACCGAGATGACGATCACCAGCAGGATCAACAGCCACAGCGGTGCCCGATGCGGCAGGGCGAGGACGGCGGTCCACGCCAGCGCGTTGCTGACGATGATGCCGAGCACGATGCGCGACCGGCGGTGCGGCAGGCGGCCGGTGGCCAGGCCGATCACGATGCCGGCCGAGATGGCCGCGACCACCGAGATCGTCAGGAGCGCACCCGCGGTCGCCGTCGACAGGCCTTGGGCGACGGTCAGGTACGGCACCCCCCACATGAGGGCGAACACCGTCACCGAGAACTGCGTGCCCATGTGGGTGAAGAACCCCAGGCGAGTGCCCGGGCGCAGCCAGACCGTCCGCACCCCACCCAGCGTCGAGCGGACCGACAGCGTGTCGGTCGCCACCACGCGGCCGTGCGGCGTGTCCTTCACCAGGGCGAAGGCCAGCGCCATCGCCAGCGCGCCGAGCGCGGTCACCGAGGCGTACGCGGTGGCCCAGCCGGCGCCGCTGAGCAGGGCGAGGAACGGGATCGCCGAGAGCACCTGACCGAGCTGGCCGCAGATGCCGGTGAGCTGCGTGATCAGCGGCACGCGACGTGGGGCGAACCAGTGCGGTACCAGTCGCAGCACCGAGATGAACGTGAGCGCGTCGCCCAGTCCCACGACGGCCCGGGCGCCGATCGCCAAGGGCAGCGCGGAGGTCAGCGCGAGCGTCAGCTGCCCGGCCGCCATCAGCGCGGCTCCGGTGACGATGAGCACGCGCGAGCCGTAGCGGTCCAGCAGGATGCCCGCCGGGACCTGGGCGCAGGCGTAGACCACCACCTGCAGCACCACGAACGTGGAGAGCAGGCTCGGGGTGGCGGCGAAGCGATCGGCGGCCGCCAGACCGGATACGCCGAGCGTGGTGCGGTCGAGGACGGCGATCACGTAGGCCAGCAGTCCCGTCAGCCAGATGATCCAGGCGCGCACTCGACACATCGTCGTCCACGCCGGCCGTGCAAGCCAACCTCCGCGGTGCACCGTTGATCTTGATCGTTCGCTGAACTCGCACGCGCGCGCACCTTCGGCGCGGTACTCCGGTGTTCAGGCGGGTGTGGTGACATTCTCAGTGAACGAATGTACTGTTGCGGACCGGCATGGCGATGGCGCGCGACGGCAAAGGAGAGTTCGGACGCGTTGGCTGAGTATCGACTGACCGACCTCGAGGTCGCCTCGGGCGTCAGTGCACGCAACATCCGGGCCTACCGGGAGCGTGGCCTGCTGGATCCGCCACGACGGCAGGGGCGATCGGCGGTGTACGACGAACGACACCTCGCTCAGCTGCAGGCGATCAGCAGCCTGCTGCGCCGCGGCTTCAGCACGGCCCACATCGCCGAGTTCATCGCCGGCATCCGCGACGGACACGACCTCGGGGACGTCCTCGGCATGCACGACGCGCTGTTCGGCAACCGGCGCGCGCGTACGGCGGCCGAGGTCGGCATCGACCCGGACGGACCCGAAGCGCAGCGCCTGCGCGAACTGGGCATGGCCGACCTCGTCGACGGCCACCTGGTCGTCCCCGACACCGAACTCGCCGGCATTCTGGCCCGTGCCGCCGACCCGGTTGCCTACGTGCGCGCCGTCCTGCGGGTGGCCGAGGCCGCGCGCGACGAGATCGACGCGCTCGCCGCGGTGGTGGTCGCCACGCTCAAGGACGTCGCCACCGAACGCTTCGGTTTGCCTGCCGCGCCGACCGGCGAGGACATGGACGCGCTGCGCCGGATCGTCGCCGACCACCGCGCGCTCGGCGAGCGCGTGATCGCCGACCGGCTCGACGCGGCGATGCAGCGGCACATGACGACCGCCGTGTCCGAGTACACCACCGACGTGCTGCTCGGCGGCAACTGGACGTCCGACGGCCGCTGACTCAGACCCGGGTGCCTGCCGGATCGCCGCCGATGCGCTGGGCCAGCCACACCGGGATGACGGCCACCAGCGTCAGGGCCGCGGCGACGACGTTGATCACCGGTGCCTGGTTCGGCCGGAAGAGGTTGCCGAAGATCCAGATCGGCAGCGTCTGCACCGACGGCCCCGCCGTGAAGGTGGTGACGACGACCTCGTCGAAGCTCAGGGCGAACGCCAGCACGGCGCCGGCCACCAGCGACCCGCGCATCATCGGGAAGGTGACGTAGCGGAACGTCTGCCACGACGAGGCCCCGAGGTCCGCGGAGGCCGCCTCGAGACTGGTGCCGAGCCGGCGCAGCCGCGCCTGGGTGTTGTTGAAGACGATGACGATGCAGAACGTCGCGTGCCCGACGATGACGGTCCCGAGTCCGAGCGTCAGCCCCAGCGCCGAGGTGAAGGTCGCGTTGAGCGCGATGCCGGTGACGATGCCGGGCAGGGTGATCGGCAGCACGACCAGGAAGCTGACGGTGTGCCGCCCGAAGAAGGCGAAGCGCTGGACGGCGAAGGCGGCCATGGTGCCCAGGACCAGCGCGATGGCGGTCGCGCAGGCACCGACGATCGCCGAGTTGGCCAGCGACTGCCACATGCCGTCGCTGGCCGCGGCGGCCCGCCACCACTGCAGGGTGAAGCCGGTGGGCGGGAAGGCGAACGTCCGCGAGGCGTTGAAGGCGTTCACCACGACCAGCAGTAGCGGCACGTACAGGAACGCGAGGACGACGAACGTCCAGATGCGCAGGAACCGTCGGGTGGCCGAGGAGCGCATCAGACGTTCTCCAGCGCGCCGGTGCGCCGCATGGCGAGCAGGTAGGCGATGATCGCGAGCAGCGGGATCACCGACAGCGCCGCGGCGAGCGGCTGGTCGTTGGCCGTCACCAGCTGTCCGTAGATGACGTTGCCGAGCAGTTGGGTCTTGCCGCCGACGATCGTCACCGCGATGTAGTCGCCCAGCGACAGCGAGAACGTGAAGATGGATCCGGCGGCGATGCCGGGAAACACCAACGGCGCCATGACCGTCCGCATGATCGTCGGATCGGAGGCGCCGAGGTCGGCGCTGGCGTCGACGAGCGCGTCGGGCACGCGGTCGAACGCCGCGAACACCGGGATGACCATGTACGGCAGCCAGAGATAGGTCAGCACGATCACGGTGGCGATCAATCCGTAGCCAGGCGAGTAGCCGACGGCCCAGTCCAGCGGTCCGTCCGGTGACAGCAGCATCCGCCACGCGTACGCCTTGACCAGATAGCTCGCCCACAGCGGGGTGGTGACGGCGACGACGAGGGCGAGGCGGACGCGGGGACTGGCGACCTTCGCCATGTACAGCGCCAACGGCACCGCCAGCACGGCGCACAGCACCGTGACGACCAGGGCGACGCCCACGGTCCGGATGGTCACCGCGCGGAAAAGTTCGTCGGTCAGGACGCGCACGACGTTGTCGGTGCTGACGCGGCGCACGACCGCGCCGGTGAACGAACTCGTCGTCCACAGCGCCGAGACCAGCAGGACCGCCAGCGAACCGAGGTAGGCGACGGCGAGCCAGCCCAGCGGCGGGACGAGCAGCAGCGCCAGCGCCCACCGACGCCGGAGTCCCGGCGTCGGCGGTGCGGTGCGGTGCGGTGGCGAGGCGGCCTGCGTCACCCCTTGATCTGCTGCCACTTGTCGACCCACTCGTCGTAGGCCGTGCACTGGTCCCCGCTGCCGTCGACGCACTTCTTCTGCGGCGTGGTCCAGTAGTGGATTTGCGCGGCGAAGTCCGCATCGGTCGCGTGGTAGATGTCGCAGTAGTCCTTCTCGGTGGTGAAGGCGCAGGCCTTCGTCTGCCCGGGCGCCTCACCGAAGTACTCGGCGGCCTGCGCGTTGATCTCCGGCTTGGTGATCCAGTTCATCCACGAGTACATGCAGTTCGGGTGCGCGGCCTTGGCCGAGACCATCCAGGTGTCCGACCACCCGGTGGCGCCCTCCTTGGGGAGCACCGTGTTCACCTGAACCTTGTTGCCCGAGCCGATCGTGTTGGCGATGACCTGCCAGGTCGTGCCGATCACCGACGTGCCGGATTCGAAGGCCTGCACCTCCTTGGTGTAGTCCGACCAGTACTCGCCGACGTTCTCGCGCTGGGCCTTCAGCAGCTCGACCACCGCGTCGAGCTGCTCGGCGGTCAGCGAGTACGGGTCCTCGATCCCCAACTCCGGCTTGGTCTTCGACAGGTAGAGCGCGGCGTCGGCGATGTAGATGGGCGAGTCGTACGCCGTCACCTTGCCCTTGTACTTGGCGGCGTCGGTGAACACCGCGCCCCAGGAGTTCGGGGCGTCGCGGACCACGTCGACGTTGTACATCAGCAGATTGGCGCCCCAGCCGTGCGGAATGCCGTACATCTGGCCGTCGACGGAGTTCCACGGCTTGTCCTTGAGGAAGGGCGCGATGGTCTCGTAGTTCGGCACCAGCGAGGTATTCACCGGCGCGACGTCCCCGGCGTAGATGAGGCGCAGCGTCGCGTCACCGGACGCCGAGACGCCGTCGTACTGGCCGCTGCGCATCAGCTGCACCATCTCGTCGGACGTGTTGCCGATCTTGACGTTGACCTTGCACCCGGATTCCTTCTCGAACGGGGTCACCCAGTTCACCGCCGGGTCGTTCGTGCCGTTCTCGGCGTAGCCGGCCCAGGCGATGAGGTTCAGTTCGCCCTCGTTCTGGCCGAGCGCGCCGAGCGGTTCGATCTTCGGCGGCTCCTCGCCGCCACCGCTCTGCGAGCCGGAGCAGGCGGCGACCAGGGCGACGCACGCGCTGAGCGCGAGGCCGAGGCGGATGGCATGGGTCTTCACGGATGGCTCCTTCTCGTCGGGGCAACGATTCGTGGGGGGACGTTTCTTTAGCAACGATTCACGGGGAACGATTGGTGGGGGACGAGGGTCAGGACAGGTCGCGGACGGCGTCCTCGGGCCACGCCAGCGTGACGGGGGAGCCGTGGCCGAGGTCGTCGGGAAGAGTGGCCGCGGCGTTGAGCACCGTGGCGGTGAGCGTGATACCGGGCGTGGCGACGGCGGCCACGCGCGTGACGGCACCGGCGTAGATGACCTCGGCGACCGTCGCGGCCACGGTCTGAGTGCCCGGGGTGCCGGGGTCTCCTGCGGGCAACACCGCGATCTTCTCCGGCCGCACCGCGTACTGGCCCCGGCGGCCGAGCAGTGTGGCGGCGGCGTCGCCGTCGAACACGTTGGACGTGCCGACGAAGTCGGCGACGAAGCGGTTGGCCGGCTGCTCGTAGACCTCGCGTGCGGCGCCGATCTGCTCGATGCGGCCGTCGTTGAACACCGCGAGCCGGTCGCACAGGGTCAGGGCCTCGTCCTGGTCGTGGGTGACGATCACGAAGGTGATGCCCATCTCGCGCTGGATCGCCTTCAATTCGATCTGCATCTGCTCGCGCAGTTTGAGGTCCAGCGCCCCGAGCGGTTCGTCGAGCAGCAGGACGCGCGGGCGGCCGACGAGGGCGCGGGCGAGCGCAACCCGTTGGCGCTGCCCGCCGGAGAGCTGCTCCGGCCGCCGCGGTCCGACGTCGGCGAGGCGCACCAGGTCGAGGGCGTCGGCGACGCGGGTGCGCCGCTGCGCCTTCGGGACGCCCTTCACCTTGAGGCCGTACTCGACGTTCTGGGCGACCGTCATGTGCGGGAACAGCGCGTACTCCTGGAAGACGGTGTTGACGTCGCGGTGCCGCGCCGGCACTCCGGTGACGTCGACGCCGCCGAGCCGGATGACCCCGGCGGTGGGGTCGTCGAAACCAGCGATCATCCGCAGGACCGTGGTCTTTCCGGAGCCGGACGGGCCGAGGATGGCGAACAGCTCGCCGTCGTGCACGGTCAGGTCGGCACCGTGCACCGCGACGACGTCCGTGCCGCGGTCACCGAAGACTTTCCGCACCCCGACGAGTTCGATGCCGGCGCCCGTGGTGGACGGCGCGGGAGCTGGGGACGCGTCGACCCCTCCGGAAGGCATGGCTGATCCTATGAATTCCTTCGCGACATCGCAGCGCCATTGCGGATTCGTGACTTTCGCGGCGTCCGCGTTGCGGCTTTCGTCGTCACCGTCACAGCGCGTCCTCAGTCGTGTGGGCGGTCACCGCGCCCGGACGGACGCCGTGATCGACGGGCAAACGCACGTTCGACGGTCTCCGACGCGTGTCGGCGCGTGAGCGCGGCCCAGGCGCGGGTGGCCAGGTGAACGTCCGGCCCGAGCAGCGTGCCGGTCGCGCGCCGGGGCCTGCCGAGGCCGTGGCGGTGACCGCCGGCAGCGGCGGCCGGCCCGGGGCGGGCCGCGGGCGGACGAACCTTACCGATCAGTAAGTAGCGTCAGCAAACTATTCCGCACACCGCCGACGGGCGACCGGACACGTCGATCCGAAGTGTTCGCCCGTCGAGCCGCTGACGTCGTCGTTTTGCGCCGCGATGATGGGACATAACGATTTGGTAACAGTACTGCCGTGGCCTGCAGCGTTGTAGCTACTCGACCGTAACCACGCGCATGCAGGACGTTTGTTCCAGAACATCGCGAGCGGTTTCGACGGGCGCGTTACGCAATCCCTTGTTACTTGAGCGTAGAACTCGCCAGTAACCATTTAGGGCCCGAAAATGGGGTCGGTTCTTATGACACTCTTACTAGGGCGGGAACGGGCTCCTGCCGGCCGCCGCGTCGACAGCGCCCAGTCCAGACGAGAGACGGGTCGACCCAGCCGCGATTCGATGCCGAATCACCCCGGGCCTCGCAGGGACGCGAGCCGACCGCCGAGACGACACGCCGCAGACGAGCGATACGCGCCCCCGGGCGCACGAGGAGATGGCACAACGTGACGATCAACGAACACGACCGAGTGGCCGCCGGACGCGCGGGAGGTGGCGCCGATCGGCCCGCCTCCGCGGCGGGAGCGAGTGCCCTGGTCGATCTGTTGAACGCCGGCGAGCCCTACGCCGTCGCCTTCGGCGGGCAGGGTGGCAACTGGCTGGAGAACCTCGAGGAGCTGATCAGCTCGGCGGGCATCGAGTCCGAGCTGAGTGAGGTCGTCGGTGAGGCGGCGCTGCTGCTCGAGCCGGTCGCGCGCGAACTCGTCGTCGTCCGCCCCGTCGGCTTCGAGCCGATCCAGTGGGTGCGTGCGCTCGCCGCCGAGGAGCAGCTGCCGACCGCCAAGCAGCTGACCACCGCCGCCATCTCCGGTCCGGGCATCCTGCTGGCCCAGATGGCGGCCATCCGCGCCGTCAGCCGCCAGGGCCTCGACCTGCGCGGCACGCCTCCGGTCGCGATGGCCGGCCACTCGCAGGGCATCGTCGCCGTGGAATCGCTCAAGGCCGCCGGCGCTCGCGATGCCGAGCTGCTGGCGCTGCTGCAGTTGATAGGTGCCGCCGGCTCGCTGGTGTCCCGGCGCCGCGGCATGGTCGGGCGCGGGGACAAGTCGCCGATGGTGTCCGTCACCAACGCCGACCCGCAGCGCATCGCCGAGCTGCTCGAGGAGTTCTCGAAGGACGTCCGCACGGTCCTGCCGCCCGTGCTGTCCATCCGCAACGGCCGCCGCTCGGTCGTCATCACCGGTACCCCGGAGCAGCTCGCCCGCTTCGAGCTGTACTGCAGCAAGATCACCGAGAAGGAGGAGGCCGAGCGCAAGGCCAAGACGCGCGGCGGCGCCGTGTTCGCGCCCGTCTTCCACAGCGTGCAGGTCGAGGTCGGCTTCCACACTCCGCGCCTCGCCGACGGCGTCGAGGTCGTCGACCGCTGGGCCGCACGCACCGGCATCGACGCCGACCTCGCCCACGAGATGACCGAGTCGATCTTCGTCCGGCCCATCGACTGGGTCGCCGAGGTCGAGCGCATGCACGACGCCGGCGCCAGGTGGATCGTCGACCTCGGGCCGAGCGACACGCTCACCCGCCTCACCGCGCCGGTGATCCGCGGCCTCGGCGTGGGCATCGTCCCGGCCGCCACCCGCGCCGGTCAGCGCAGCCTGTTCACCGTCGGCGCCGCACCCGAGGTGGCGCCGCCGTGGTCGAGCTACGCGCCGTCGCTGGTGACGCTGCCCGACGGCGCGGTGAAGCTGTCCACGAAGTTCACCCGCCTCACCGGTCGCTCGCCGATCCTGCTCGCGGGCATGACGCCGACCACGGTCGACGCGAAGATCGTCGCGGCCGCGGCGAACGCCGGTCACTGGGCCGAACTCGCCGGCGGCGGCCAGGTCACCGAGCCCATCTTCGACGACCGCATCGCCGAACTGACCACGCTGCTCGAGCCCGGCCGCGCGGTGCAGTTCAACTCGCTGTTCCTGGACCCCTACCTGTGGAAGCTGCAGGTCGGTGCCAAGCGGCTGGTGCAGAAGGCCCGCCAGTCCGGTGCCCCCATCGACGGTCTGGTCGTCACGGCAGGCGTCCCGGAACTCGACGAGGCCGTCGACCTGATCGGCGAACTCACCGAGGTCGGCATCACCCACGTCACGTTCAAGCCCGGCACCGTCGACCAGATCAAGTCGGTCATCAAGATCGCCAACGAGGTTCCCGACCGCGACGTGATCGTGCACATCGAGGGCGGCCGCGCCGGTGGCCACCACTCCTGGGAGGACCTCGACGACCTGCTCCTGGCGACCTACGCGGACCTGCGCAAGTACGCCAACATCACCATCTGCGTGGGCGGCGGCATCGGAACGCCCGAGCGTGCGGCCGAGTACCTGTCCGGCCGGTGGTCCGAGGCCTACGGCTTCCCGCTCATGCCGGTCGACGGCATCCTCGTCGGCACCGCCGCGATGGCGACGAAGGAGGCCACCACCTCCCCGGCCGTCAAGCAGTTGCTCGTCGAGACCAACGGCACCCCGACGTGGGTCGGCGCGGGCAAGGCGCAGGGCGGCATGGCGTCCGGGCGCAGCCAGCTCGGCGCCGACATCCACGAGATCGACAACGCGGCGTCGCGCTGCGGCCGACTGCTCGACGACGTCGCCGGTGACGCCGACGCGGTCGCCGAGCGCCGCGACGAGATCATCGCCGCGATGGCCGTCACGGCCAAGCCGTACTTCGGCGACGTCGCCGACATGACCTACCTGCAGTGGCTCCAGCGCTACGTCGACCTCGCCATCGGCGACGGCTCGAGCACCGCGGACACCAAGAAGGCCGGCTCGCCGTGGCTCGACGTCAGCTGGCGCGACCGGTTCGCCGAGATGCTCAAGCGTGCCGAGGCCCGCCTGCACCCGCAGGACTCCGGGTCCATCGAGACCCTCTACGGCGCCGACGGCGAGGAGCTGCTCGAGAACCCCGAGCGGGCGCTGACGGCCCTGCTGGAGCGCTACCCCGACGCCGAGTCGGTCAAGCTGCACCCCGCCGACGTGCCGTTCTTCATCACCCTGTGCAAGACGCTCGGCAAGCCGGTCAACTTCGTCCCGGTCATCGACAAGGACGTGCGGCGCTGGTGGCGCAGCGACTCGCTGTGGCAGGCCCACGACGCCCGCTACACCGCCGACCAGGTCTGCATCATCCCCGGCACGGCCGCGGTCGCGGGCATCACCCGCGTCGACGAGCCCGTGGGCGACCTGCTCGACCGCTTCGAGCAGGCCTCCATCGACGAGGTCGTCGGCTCCGGCGCGCAGCCGGTGCCCGCGGTCTCCCGACGCCAGGCCCGTGCCGACGTCACCGGTCCGCTGGCCGTGGTCCTCGACTCGCCGGACGTGCTGTGGGCCGGCCGGGTGTCGATCAACCCGGTGCACCGCATCGGGCACCCGGGGGAGTGGCAGGTCAACCAGAACCGTTCGGCCACGCACCCGTCCACCGGTGCGCGCCTGGAGATCGACGGCGACGCCGTCGTGCTCAGCGTGCCGCTGTCCGACATCTGGATCACCATCCGCTTCACGCTGCCCTCGGCGACCGTCGACGGCGGCATGCCCGTCGTCACCACCGACGACGCCGCGGCCGCAATGCGCGCCGTGCTCGCGATCGCCGCGAACGTCGAAGGACCCGAAGCGCTTCCGCCGGTGCACGACGACACCACTACGGTCACGGTGGCGTGGGACCCCGAGGAGGTCGCCGACCATACCGGCGTCACCGCCACGTTCGGTGCCCCGTTGGCGCCGGGCCTGACCCTGGTGCCCGACGCCCTGGTGGGCCGCTGCTGGCCCGCCGTGTTCTCCGTGATCGGTTCGGCCGTCACCGAATCCGGCTTCCCGGTCGTCGAGGGCCTGCTGAGCCTGGTGCACCTCGACCACGCCGCACACCTGCTGGCGCCCATGCCGAAGACCGCGGCCGAACTGACGGTCACCGCAACGGCAGCCGCGGCGACCGACACCGAGGTCGGCCGCGTCGTGCCGGTCAGCGTCCGCATCGCCGACGCCGCGGGCACCGTCCTGGCCACGCTGGAGGAGCGCTTCGCGATCCGCGGGCGCAGCGGTCCCGCCGAACTCGCCGACCCGCTGCGCGCAGGCGGTGCGATCACCGACAACGCCACCGAGACCCCGCGCCGCCGCCGGCGCGACGTCACCGTGACCGCGCCCACCGACATGAGCGCGTTCGCGGTCGTGTCCGGCGATCACAACCCGATCCACACCGACCGCGCCGCCGCGCTGCTGGCCGGGCTGAAATCGCCCATCGTGCACGGCATGTGGCTCTCGGCCGCCGCGCAGCACGTGGTCACCGCCACCGACGGACGGGCCACCCCGCCCGCACGCCTGGTCGGCTGGACCTCGCGCTTCCTCGGCATGGTGCTGCCCGGCGACGAGATCGAATTCCGCGTCGACCGGGTCGGCATCGACCGCGGCGCGGAGATCATCGACGTCACCGCCAAGGTCGGCGGCGAGCTGGTCATGGCCGCGACCGCGCAGCTGGCCGCGCCGAAGACCGTCTACGCGTTCCCCGGTCAGGGCATCCAGCACAAGGGCATGGGCATGGAGGTCCGTGCCCGCTCGAAGGCGGCCCGCAAGGTGTGGGACACCGCCGACCGGTTCACCCGCGACACCCTCGGCTTCTCGGTACTGCACGTGGTGCGGGACAACCCGACGAGCCTCATCGCCTCCGGCGTGCACTACCACCACCCCGAGGGCGTGCTGTACCTGACGCAGTTCACCCAGGTGGCCATGGCGACCGTCGCCGCCGCGCAGGTGGCCGAGATGCGCGAGCAGGGCGCCTTCGTCGAGGGCGCGATCGCGTGCGGTCACTCCGTCGGCGAGTACACCGCGCTGGCCTGCGTGTCGGGTGTCTACGAACTCGAGGCGCTGCTGGAGGTCGTGTTCCACCGCGGCTCGAAGATGCACGACATCGTGCCGCGTGACGAGAAGGGCCGGTCGAACTACCGACTGGCGGCCATCCGGCCGTCCCAGATCGACCTGGACGACGACGACGTCACCGACTTCGTCGCCGAGATCTCCTCGCGCACCGGCGAATTCCTACAGATCGTGAACTTCAACCTGCGTGGCTCGCAGTACGCCATCGCGGGCACCGTGCGCGGCCTGGAGGCACTCGAGGAGGAGATCGAACGGCGCCGCGAGATCAGCGGCGGCAAGCGGTCGTTCATCCTGGTGCCGGGCATCGACGTGCCGTTCCACTCCGAGGTGCTGCGCGTCGGCGTCGCCGACTTCCGCCGCTCGCTGGAGCGCGTCATGCCGCGCGACCAGGATCCCGCGCTGATCGTCGGCCGCTACATCCCGAACCTGGTGCCGCGACTGTTCACCCTGGACCGCGACTTCATCCAGGAGATCCGCGATCTGGTGCCCGCCGAGCCGCTCGACGAGGTGCTCGCCGACTACGACACCTGGATCACCGAGAAGCCGCGCGAGCTGTGCCGCAAGGTGGTCATCGAGCTGCTCGCCTGGCAGTTCGCCAGCCCGGTGCGCTGGATCGAGACCCAGGACCTGCTGTTCATCGAGGAGGCCGCGGGCGGCCTGGGCATCGAGCGCTTCGTCGAGATCGGCGTGAAGTCGGCGCCGACCGTCGCCGGGCTCGCGACCAACACGCTCAAGCTGCCGGAGTACTCGCACAGCACCACCGAGGTGCTCAATGTCGAGCGCGACGCCGCGGTGCTGTTCGCCACCGACACCGACCCGGAGCCGGAGGTCGACGAGGCGCCGGTCGCCGAGGCCGCGCCGGTCGAGGCGGCCCCCGCCGCCGCGCCCGCCGCACCGGCGCCCGCCGCCGCACCCACCGGCGGCCCGCGCCCGGACGACGTGCCGTTCGACGCCGCCGACGCCACGATGGTGCTCATCGCGCTGTCGGCCAAGATGCGCATCGACCAGATCGAACCGCTGGACTCCATCGAGTCGATCACCGACGGCGCGTCCTCGCGACGCAATCAGCTGCTCGTCGACCTCGGTTCGGAACTCAACCTCGGTGCCATCGACGGTGCCGCGGAGGCCGACCTCGCCGGGCTCAAGGGGCAGGTCACCAAGCTCGCCCGTACCTACAAGCCGTTCGGGCCGGTGCTCGGCGACGCCATCAACGACCAGCTGCGGACGGTCCTCGGGCCCTCGGGCAAGCGGCCGGCCGCCATCGCCGAGCGCGTCACCAAGACGTGGGAGCTGGGCGAGGGCTGGGTCAAGCACGTCACCGCCGAGCTGGCGCTGGGCACCCGCGAGGGCAGCAGCGTCCGCGGCGGAGCGCTGGGCGGCCTGCACGACGGTGCGCTGCCGGACGCCGCGTCGTTCGACAAGGTGGTCGACGCCGCCGTGAGCGCCGTCGGCGCCCGCAAGGGCATCGCGGTGTCGCTGCCGGCTGCTGCCGGTGGTGGTGGCGGCGTGGTCGACTCCGCGGCGCTCGGCGAGTTCGCCGAGACCGTCACCGGACGCGACGGCGTGCTCGCCTCGGCGGCCCGGCTGATCCTCGGCCAGCTCGGCCTGGACACCCCGGTCAGCGTCGGCGAGACCGTCAACGACGCTGACCTGATCGACCTGGTGACCGCCGAACTCGGTTCGGACTGGCCGCGTCTGGTCGCCCCGACGTTCGACGGCCGCAAGGCGGTGCTGTTCGACGACCGGTGGGCGAGTGCCCGCGAGGACCTGGCCCGGCTGTGGCTGGTCGACGAGGGCGACATCGACGCCGACTGGGCGCGGCTGTCGGAGCGCTTCGAGGGCGCGGGCCACGTCGTCGCCACGCAGGCGAGCTGGTGGCAGGGCAAGGCGCTGGCAGCCGGCCGCACCGTGCACGCCTCGCTGTACGGCAGGGCCGCCGCAGGTGCGGAGAACCCGGCCAGCGGCCGCTACGCCAACGAGGTCGCGGTGGTGACCGGTGCGTCGAAGGGGTCGATCGCCTCCTCGGTGGCCGCGCAGCTGCTCGACGGCGGCGCGACGGTCATCGCGACCACCAGCCGGCTCGACGACGACCGGCTGGCGTTCTACAAGGAGCTCTACCGCGACAACGCCCGCTTCGGCGCCACCCTGTGGGTGGTCCCGGCGAACATGGCGTCCTACTCGGACATCGACGCGCTGGTCGACTGGATCGGCAACGAGCAGTCCGAGAGCCTCGGGCCGCAGTCCATCCACCTCAAGGACGCGCTCACCCCGACGCTGCTGTTCCCGTTCGCCGCGCCGCGCGTGGCCGGGGACATGTCGGAGGCCGGGTCGCGTTCCGAGATGGAGATGAAGGTGCTGCTGTGGGCCGTGCAGCGGCTCATCGGCGGGCTGTCGCACATCGGCGCCGAGCGCGACATCGCGTCGCGTCTGCACGTGGTGCTGCCCGGCTCGCCGAACCGCGGCATGTTCGGCGGCGACGGCGCCTACGGCGAGTCGAAGTCCGCGCTCGACGCGGTGGTGACGCGGTGGAAGGCCGAGACGTCGTGGTCGCAGCGAGTCTCGCTGGCGCACGCCCTGATCGGCTGGACCAAGGGCACCGGGCTGATGGGCCACAACGACGCGATCGTCGGTGCGGTCGAGGAGGCCGGCGTCACGACGTACACGACGGCCGAGATGGCGTCGATGCTGTTGGCGCTGTGTGACATCGAGTCGAAGGTCGCCGCCGCTCGGGAGCCGCTGAAGGTCGACCTGACCGGTGGGCTCGGGGACGTCGAGATCGACATGGCCGAGCTGGCCGCCAAGGCGCGCGAGGAGATGGCGGGCGAGTCCGCCGCCGACGCCGAGGAGGACGTCACCGGCCTCCGCGCCCTGCCCTCGCCGCCGCGCGGGTACGCCGCAGCGCCGCCGCCGGAGTGGGGTCACGTCGACGTCGACCCCGCCGACATGGTGGTGATCGTCGGCGGCGCCGAACTCGGCCCGTACGGCTCGTCGCGCACCCGCTTCGAGGTGGAGACCTCCGGCGAGCTGTCGGCGGCCGGCGTCCTGGAGCTGGCCTGGACCACCGGTCTGGTCACCTGGGAGGACGACCCGAAGCCGGGCTGGTACGACACCCAGACCGGCGACCTGGTCGACGAGGGCGAGCTGGTGGAGCGGTACCACGACGCCGTCCTCGAGCGGGTCGGCATCCGGCAGTGGGTCGACGACGGTGCCATCGACCCGGATCACGCCTCGCCGCTGCTGGTCTCGGTATTCCTCGACAAGGACTTCACCTTCGTGGTGTCCTCCGAGGCGGACGCCCGCGGGTTCGCGCAGTTCGATCCCGAGCACACCGTGATCGCCCCCGTGCCGGACAGCTCGGACTGGCAGGTGACGCGCAAGGCGGGCACCGAGATCCGCGTGCCGCGCAAGGTGAAGCTGTCCCGGACCGTCGGGGCGCAGATCCCCACCGGGTTCGACCCGACCGTGTACGGCGTCAGCCAGGACATGGCCACCTCGATCGACCGGGTGGCGCTGTGGAACCTGGTCACGACCGTCGACGCGTTCCTGTCGTCGGGCTTCACGCCGACCGAGCTGATGCGCTGGGTGCACCCCAGTCTGGTGGCCAGCACGCAGGGCACCGGCATGGGCGGCCTGACGTCGATGCAGACGATGTACCACGGCAACCTGCTCGGGCAGAACAAGCCGAACGACATCCTGCAGGAGGTCCTGCCGAACGTCTTCGCCGGCCACGTGGTGCAGAGCTACATCGGCAGCTACGGCTCGATGATCCACCCGGTGGCCGCCTGCGCCACCGCGGCGGTGTCGGTCGAGGAGGGCGTCGACAAGATCACGCTCGGCAAGGCCGAGTTCGTGGTCGCCGGCGGCTACGACGACCTGACGCTGGAGGCCATCATCGGCTTCGGCGACATGTCGGCCACCGCAGACACCGAGATGATGCGCGCCAAGGGCATCAGCGACGCGAAGTTCTCCCGCGCCAACGACCGGCGCCGGCTCGGCTTCGTCGAGTCCCAGGGCGGCGGCACCATCCTGCTGGCCCGCGGTGACCTCGCCCTGGCGATGGGGCTGCCCGTGCTGGCGGTCGTGGGGTATGCGTCGTCCTTCGGCGACGGCGTGCACACCTCGATCCCCGCACCCGGCCTGGGCGCGCTGGGCGCCGGTCGCGGCGGACGGCAGTCGCAACTGGCCCGCAACCTGGCCAAGCTCGGCGTCGGCCCCGACGACATCGGCGTGATCTCGAAGCACGACACGTCGACGCTGGCGAACGACCCCAACGAGACCGAGCTGCACGAGCGGCTCGCGGCCTCGCTGGGACGGTCGGAGGGCGCACCGCTGTTCGTGGTCAGCCAGAAGAGCCTGACCGGCCACAGCAAGGGCGGTGCCGCGGCGTTCCAGATGATGGGCATGTGCCAGATGCTGCGCGACGGCGTCATCCCGCCGAATCGCAGCCTGGACTGCGTCGACGACGAGCTGTCGCACGCCCGCCACTTCGTGTGGGTGCGCGAGACCCTGCGGCTGGGCGACAAGCTGCCGCTGAAGGCGGGTCTGGTCACCAGCCTCGGGTTCGGGCACGTGTCGGGTCTGGTGGCGCTGGTGCATCCGCAGGCGTTCCTGGCGGCGCTCGACGAGGAGCAACGCGAGGACTACCTGCGCCGCTCGGGCGAGCGGGTGCTCAACGGTCAGCGCCGGCTCGCGTCGGCGATCGCCGGCGGGCCCGCGCTGTACGAGCGTCCCGCCGACCGGCGCTTCGGCCACGACGCGCCCGAGAAGCGGCAGGAGGCGGACATGCTCCTGGACGCCGGCTCGCGCCTCGGCGAGGACGGTTGGTACGCCCGGTGACGTCGTTGGGTAGCGTCACGGCGTGAGCATCGTCGGAGTCGGCATCGATCTGGTCTCCATCCCGGACTTCGCCGAGCAGGTGGATCAGCCGGGGACCGTGTTCGCCGAGACGTTCACCCCGGGCGAGCGGCGCGACGCGGCGGACAAGAGTTCGTCCGCGGCGCGCCACCTCGCCGCCCGGTGGGCCGCCAAGGAGGCCGTGATCAAGGCGTGGTCGGGGTCGCGGTTCTCCAAGCGGCCGATGCTGCCGGAGGGCATCCACCGCGACATCGAGGTCGTCACCGACATGTGGGGACGGCCCAAGGTGCGGCTCGCCGGCGCGATCGCCGAGCACCTCGCCGACATCACGATCCACCTGTCACTGACGCACGAGGGCGACACCGCGGCGGCGGTGGCGGTCCTCGAGACGGCAGCGCCGACGTCCGGCGGTGACGCGGACTAGCCTGAGGTCCGTGACCGACGTCGTCTCCAGCGGACGCGAGGATGCGCTCCTCGCCCGGGTCCGCGAGGTGCTGCCCGCCGTTCGCGCCGATCTCGAGGACCTGGTGCGCATCCCGTCGGTGTGGGCGGATCCGGCCCGCCGCGACGAGGTCGTGCGCAGCGCCGAAGCAGTCTCGAAGTTGTTGTCCGAGGCCGGTTTCGACGACGTCCGCATCGTCAGCGAGGGCGGCGCGCCGGCCGTCATCGCGTCGCATCCCGCCCCGCCGGGGGCGCCGACGGTACTGCTGTACGCCCACCACGACGTGCAACCCGAGGGCGACGCCGGGCAGTGGGCGTCACCGCCGTTCGAGCCGACCGAACGCGACGGCCGGCTGTACGGCCGCGGCACGGCCGACGACAAGGCGGGCATCGCCACGCACCTGGCGGCGTTCCGCGCGCACGACGGACGTCCGCCGGTCGGGGTCACGGTCTTCGTCGAGGGCGAGGAGGAGTCCGGCTCGCCGTCGCTGGGGGCGCTGTTGGCGGCGCACCGCGACGCGCTGGCCGCCGACGTCATCGTGATCGCCGACTCGGACAACTGGAGCACCGAGATCCCGGCGCTCACGGTGTCGCTGCGGGGTCTCGCCGACTGCGTCGTGGAGGTCGAGACGCTCGACCACGGCCTGCACTCCGGCCTGTGGGGCGGCGTCGTTCCCGACGCGCTGGGCGCGCTGATCCGGCTGCTGGCCACGCTGCACGACGACGAGGGCAACGTCGCGGTCGCCGGGCTGCACGTCGGCAGCGCCGCCGAGGTGGACTACCCGCCCGAGCGCGTCCGCGCCGATTCCGGACTGCTGGACGGGGTTTCGGAGGTCGGCAGCGGCTCGGTGGTGCAGCGGCTGTGGGCCAAGCCGGCCATCACGGTCATCGGAGTGGACACCACGACCGTCGCGCGGTCGTCGAACACGCTCATTCCCCGTGCCCGCGCGAAGGTCAGCATGCGGGTGGCTCCCGGCGGTGACGCGCGCGAGCACCTCGCGGCGCTCACCCGGCACCTCGAGACGCACGCGCCGTGGGGCGCGAAGGTCACCGTGACGCCCGGGGACGTGGGTCAGCCGTACGCGATCGACGCCGCCGGACCGGTGTACGACGCGGCGCGCGCGGCCTTCCGTACGGCGTGGGGACGCGACCCCATCGACATGGGCATGGGCGGATCCATCCCGTTCATCGCCGAGTTCGCCCGCACCTTCCCGAACGCCCGCATCCTGGTGACCGGCGTCGAGGACCCCGGGACGCAGGCGCACAGCATCGACGAGAGCCTGCACCTGGGCGTGCTGGCGAAGGCCGCGACCGCCGAGGCGCTGCTGCTCGAGGAACTGGGCCGTGCCGGGGAACTGGGCCCTGCCGGGGATCTGGGCGGCGCCGCCGGTTAGACCGAGATGTCGCGCAGCAGCTTCGCGACGTGGCCGGTCGCCTTGACGTTGTACTGCGCGACCTCGATCCTGCCCTCCTCGTCGACGACGAACGTCGACCGGATGACGCCCTGAACGGTCTTGCCGTACATGGTCTTCTCGCCGAATGCGCCCCACGCGGTGAGGACCTCGCGGTCCGGGTCGGACAGCAGTGGGAAGTTCAGCCCCTGCGCGTCACGGAACTTCGCCAGCTTCGCGGGCTTGTCGGGGGAGATGCCGACGACGTCGAGCCCGGCGCTGTTCAATTCGGCGATGCTGTCGCGGAAGTCGCAGGCCTGCTTGGTGCACCCGGGCGTGGACGCCGCGGGGTAGAAGTACACGATCACCTTGCGGCCCGCGAAGTCGGCGAGGCTCGTGGTGTTGCCGTCGGCGTCGGTGAGGGTGAACGCGGGGGCGGTGTCACCCACCTGCAAGCGCGGCGTAGGTGCCATGGTCAGTCCCTTCTCTCGGCCGCTCCCTCGCCGACGCGGTCTGCCGGGGCGACCGACGCGACGGGGTGGTGGCTGACATAGGGTATGCGACAAGGCGCACGGCGAGATGGAGGGCTGACGTGGCGGACAGGGATCCGGACACCATCAAGCAGGAGATCGACCAGGCGCGCGATCAGTTGGCCGCGACCGTGGACGAGCTGGCCGTGCGCGCCAATCCCCGTCGCCTCGCCGACGACCTGAAGGCCGGGTTGCTCGAATTCGTCACGAAGCCGCCGGTGGCCATCACGATCGCCGGCATCGGCTCGGTGGTGCTGGTCCTGGTGGTGCGGCGCATCCGCGACCGCTGACGCATCCGGGTCAGCGGCGTCGATTGCGCCGGAACAGACCCAGCAGCGAGAACCGTCGAGGCGGGTTCGCCCGGAGCCCGATCCGGCTGCACGAATACACCGCGACCGGCCGTTCGGCGGCGTCGGCATCGCAAACGTCCGGTGCGGCGAAGGTAGCGGCCGATGCGCTCGATGACGTCATCTAGCTAATACCTCCGTTCCCCCGTCGATCCATCGTGGCACTTGCCTCCCCGCTAGGCAGCTAACTTCGAGCGTACCAGGCTTACCCGGCACGTCGCTCCATCAAACGCGTGATATCCGCTGATCATGCAGTTACGCTACGAGCGGTTGCGATTCAACATCGCGCTGGAAAGTGACTTCCGCGGTGATTCCAGCACACCCCGGTGATAGCCGCTGGCAAAGTCCGCGCCGATTCGACGCAGCCGTCACCTGCAATCGCACGCTCGCTCGGCCAACCGTTCGCCACGTATGCCCAGCGCACGGCGATTCGGGCGCTTCGCGACTTCTGCGGTGGGTGCCCGCTCGAGCGGGTTCGCCGACGCATCCTCCGGACACGCGGACGGCCGCCCCGCGCCGAGCGCGAGGCGGCCGTCAAGGGCCCGTGGGGCTAGAGACGCACGAAGGTGTCGGTCTCGTCGTCGAAGACGCCCCACACGCCGAGGTCGGGGTTCCACACGACCGGCAGGTCGACGGCCCAGTCCGGCACGTCGGGTCGCAGCGGTGCGTCGAGCGGCGGCGTCACGGGATCGAGGACCCACGACGGCACCTCGTCGAACGCGATGCGGTCCTGCGGCATCGGGCCGCCGTGTCCGGGAGGCGGCAGGTAGCCCAGCCCCGGGGGCAGCGGGTTGCCCGGGTCGCCGGCGTTCACGCCCGGGCCGGTGACGGCATCGGGACGCGGTGCGGGTCGCTGGTCATTGCCCGGCCGGTCCGGAGCGTTCGGGGTGGGCCGCGGCGGCGGGGACGAGGGATCGGCCTGC
Organism: Mycolicibacterium grossiae; assembly: GCF_008329645.1. NCBI lineage: Bacteria > Bacillati > Actinomycetota > Actinomycetes > Mycobacteriales > Mycobacteriaceae > Mycobacterium > Mycolicibacterium grossiae. The sequence goes on along the minus strand of NZ_CP043474.1, from coordinate 5,007,505 downwards.
GCCAGACCCGCACCCATCCCCAGGCCGCCCAGGCCCAGTACGCCCGCCGTCGCCATGCCGGCCGCAATCTTCTTCACATCCATGTCGGAACCTCCTCGTTCGTCTTCTGTGCTTTCCATCGGTTGCCGCTCGGGGAAGCGGTCACCGACGATGCCCCGACCTGATGAGGGGATGACCGTTCGACTGATCGTCAAACACGGTGCGGGCGAACTTTTCTCGCGTATACGGCGTGACCTGGGATGGTTCGAAGAATACGTGTATTCGACCCAGTGGGCGTTTGCTACGAACTTCGAAGGACCTGTAACGCCGCGGATTCCGCAACCGATACAGCGCCGACACGGGAGCACCCGAGAAACGACGAAAGCCCCGCCGAAGCGGGGCTTTCGCGACGAGTGCGCCGTCAGGGTTTCGAACCCCGGACCCGCTGATTAAGAGTCAGCTGCTCTACCAACTGAGCTAACGGCGCGCGTGGAAGACGATAACAGGCGGCGCGGCGGAGATGAAATCAGCACGTCTCGGGCCCGCTCGGAGGCGGATGTAACGATCACGCCCCTGTCGGCGGTTTCCCTTAGACTATTGCCAACTTAGGGTGTCGTCCCGTTCAGTCCAGTCGTGAGGTGGAGTCCAGCATGCCGCGAGTCCATACCGTGGCCCGTCCCGTCAACCGTCGTCGCCCGACGCTGCTGACGGCGTTCGTCCTGGTGCCCGCCGCCGTACTCGCGCTGGCGGGATGCAGCAGCGACCAGGAGGCGGCGCCGCAGCCGCAGACGATCACCGACAAGGGCACGCCGTTCGCCGACCTGCTGGTGCCGAAGCTGACGGCATCGGTCACCGACGGTGCCGTCGGCGTCACCGTCGACGCGCCGGTCACGGTGAGCGCCGAGGACGGTGTCCTCGGCGCGGTCACGATGACCGACGCCGACGGCGAGCCCGTCGCGGGGCAGCTGACGAAGGACGGCCTGCAGTGGTCGACCACCGATCCGCTGGACTACAACGCCCGCTACACGCTCAACGCGCAGTCCCTGGGGCTCGGCGGCGTGACCAGTCGGTCCATGACGTTCCAGACGCACTCGCCCGAGAACCTCACGATGCCCTACGTGCTGCCCAACGACGGCGAGGTCGTCGGCGTCGGTCAGCCGATCGCCGTCCGCTTCGACGAGAACATCCCGAACCGCGCGGCGGCCGAGAAGGCGATCACCGTCACCACCAACCCGCCCGTGGAGGGCGCGTTCTACTGGCTGAGCAACCGCGAGGTGCGCTGGCGACCCGCCGAGTACTGGAAGCCCGGCACCACGGTCGACGTCACGGTCGACACCTACGGCGTCGACCTCGGCGACGGTCTGTTCGGCCAGGACAACGCCACCACCCACTTCACCATCGGTGACCAGGTGATCGCCGTCGCGGACGACGACACCAAGACGCTGACCGTGCGCCGCAACGGCGAGGTCATCAAGACGATGCCGATCTCCATGGGCAAGAACACCACGCCGACCAACAACGGCGTGTACATCATCGGCGACCGCTTCTCGCACCTGGTGATGGATTCGTCGACCTACGGCGTCCCGTCGAACTCGCCCAACGGCTACCGCACCGAGGTCGACTGGGCCACCCAGATGTCCTACAGCGGCATCTACGTCCACGGTGCGCCGTGGTCGGTCGGCAGCCAGGGATACAGCAACGTCAGCCACGGCTGCCTCAACGTGAGCACCAGCAACGCGCAGTGGTTCTACGAGAACACCAAGCGCGGCGACATCGTCGAGGTCCTCAACACCGTGGGATCCGTGCTGCCCGGGGTCGACGGTCTCGGTGACTGGAACGTCCCGTGGGAGCAGTGGAAGGCCGGCAACGCGACGGTCTGATCCGCCCCGTCACGACGAAAGCGCCCCACCCGCCGAAGCGGATGGGGCGCTTTGCGTTGGGTGGCTGACGGGACTCGAACCCGCGACAGCCAGGATCACAACCTGGTGCTCTACCAACTGAACTACAGCCACCATCGCCGCCGACCCGGATGGGCAGTGCAGCGTGAAAGATACTAGCCGCTCGAAGCCCCAGGAGCCGAATCCTTGGCTCCCGGGGGGCCAAGTTCGGCCGCGACGGCGGCGATGTCGCTGGTCGCGGGCCCGGGGGGCGCGACGAATGCGGTGCGTCGGTAGTACTGCAGCTCGCGGATCGACTCGTGGATGTCGGCCAGGGCGCGGTGCGCGAGGCCCTTCTCGGGCTGGCCGAAGTAGATCCGCGGGTACCACCGCCGGCACAACTCCTTGATCGAGCTGACGTCGATCATGCGGTAGTGCAGGTAGTCGTCGAGCGCGGGCATGTCGCGCGCGATGAAGCCGCGGTCGGTGGCGATGGAGTTGCCGCACAACGGCGCCGTCTTGGGCTGCTTGACGTGCTCGCGCACGTAGTCCAGGACGAGCTTCTCGGCGGTCTCGAGATCCACGGTCGACGTCCGCACCTCTTCGGTGAGTCCGGACTTGCGGTGCATCGTGGCGACCACCTCGACCATGCCGTCGAGCGCCTCGTCGTCCGCGTGGATCACCACGTCGATGCCGTCGCCGAGCACGTTCAGCTCGGCATCGGTCACCAGCGCCGCGATCTCGATGAGCCGATCGGACCCCAGATCCAGGCCGGTCATCTCGCAGTCGATCCACACCAGTTCGTCACGCACAGCGTCCCAGGGTAGGCGCACGCCCCGACGCCGGGAGCGCGAGTCCGCCGAACGCCGTGTCCGCCGACGGTCGGTACGCAGGCCACGGCAGTAGGGTCTGCCCCATGACCGCAGACCCGGCGGCGACGTCCGCCCAGCAGATCGCGGCCGGTTACGCCGCCGAAGGACCCGCGCTGGAACTGGGCACCGTGGTGGTCGGCGGCACGGTCGACCCGACCGCCCGGGTGCGGATCCCGCTGGCGACGGTGAACCGGCACGGCCTGGTGGCGGGCGCGACCGGGACGGGCAAGACGAAGTCGCTGCAGGTGCTGGCCGAGCAACTCTCGGCGGCCGGCGTGCCGGTGCTGATGGCCGACGTGAAGGGTGATCTGTCCGGGCTGTCCCGTCCGGGCGAGACCAGTGACCGCACCACGGCGCGCGCCGCCGATACCGGCGATCAGTGGACGGCGACGGCGTACCCCGTCGAGTTCCTCTCGCTCGGCACCGGCGGTCTGGGCGTGCCGGTGCGCGCCACCGTGACCAGCTTCGGACCGATCCTGCTGTCGAAGGTGTTGGGACTGAACGCGACTCAGGAGTCGACGCTCGGGCTGATCTTCCACTGGGCCGATCAGCAGGGCCTCGCCCTGCTCGACCTCAAGGACCTGCGGGCGGTGATCGGCTTCCTCACCAGTGACGAGGGCAAGCCCGCGCGCAAGGAACTCGGCGCCGTGTCGACCGCCACCGCGGGCGTCATCCTGCGCGCCCTGGTCAACCTGGAGGCCGAGGGCGGCGACACCTTCTTCGGTGAGCCCGAGCTGGAACCGAAGGACCTCATCCGGTGCGACGCGCAGGGCCGTGGCATCATCACGCTGCTCGAACTCGGCGATCAGGCCGCCCGCCCGGTCCTGTTCTCGACGTTCCTGATGTGGGTGCTCGCCGATCTGTTCACGACGCTGCCCGAGGTCGGCGACGTCGAGAAGCCGAACCTGGTGTTCTTCTTCGACGAGGCGCACCTGCTGTTCGACGACGCCTCGAAGGCCTTCCTCGCCCAGGTCGAGCAGACCGTCAAGCTGATCCGCTCCAAGGGCGTCGGCGTGTTCTTCTGCACGCAGCTGCCGACCGACGTGCCCAACGGCGTCCTGAGTCAGCTCGGCGCCCGCATCCAGCACGCGCTGCGGGCCTTCACCCCCGACGACCAGAAGGCGCTGACGAAGACGGTCCGGACCTACCCGAAGACCGCCGTCTACGACCTCGAGGAGGCGCTGACGTCGCTCGGCATCGGCGAGGCCATCGTCACGGTGCTCTCCGAACGCGGCGCGCCGACGCCGGTCGCCTGGACCCGGATGCGTGCGCCCCGGTCGCTGATGGACACCATCGGGCCCGACGCCATCCGCGCGGCGGCCGCGGCGTCACCGCTGCAGGCGGAATACGGCCAGACCGTCGACCGGGAGTCCGCCTACGAGCGGCTCACCGCACGCGTCGCCGAGCCCGAGCCCACGCCGCCGCCGGTCGCACCGCCTGCCGGTGACCTGCCGCCGCCGGTGTACGTGCCGCCGGATCCCTGGGGTGCGGAGCCGACCTGGGGCGGCGAGCCGACCGGTCCCAGCATGTTCGAGAAGGTCGTCGACAGCCCGGCGTTCCAGAGCGCCATGCGGTCGGCGGGCACGGTGATCGGCCGCGAGATCACCCGCAGCATCTTCGGGACCGCCCGCCGGCGCCGCCGCCGCTGACCACTTCTTCCGCCGAGGGTTAGTCGCCGCCGAGCTTCTTGTAGACGGCGCCGACGATCGGGGTGACGATCGCGCGCGGGGTGTAGCCGCTGGCGACCGACATCGCCTTCGACGTCACGCCCGGCACGACGCGCATCTTGTTGCGCTCGAGTCCGTCGAGCGAGAGCTTCGCGGTGTGCTCGGTGGAGATCCACAGGAAGTCCGGGATGAGCTTCTCGACGAGCGACTGGTCGTCGGGATCGGGCAGCTCGGTGCGTACCGGACCGGGGGCCAGCAGCGTGACGTGGATGCCGTGGCTCTTCACCTCTCCGCGCAGCGACTCGCTGAAGGTGTTGGCGAACGCCTTGGACGCGGCGTAAGTGGCGTTGTTCGGGATGGGGGAGTTGCCGGCCGCCGAACCCGAGATGAGGATGCCGCCGGCGCGGCGGCGGACCATGCCCGGCAGCACCGCCAGGACGAGGTCGTGCACGCCCTGCACGTTGAGCTGCACCTGATCCCGCTCGCCCTTGGGATCCAGGTTGGCGACCGGACCGAAGGTGGCGGTGCCGGCGTTGGCGCAGAGGATGGAGACCTCGCGCTGCGCCAGCTCCTCGCAGAAGATCTCCCGCGCGGCGGGATCGGTGAGGTCGACGGCACGGACCTCGACCGTGACGCCGTAGCGCTCGGACAGCCGCGTCGCCAGTGCACTCAGCACCTCCTCGCGACGAGCCGTCACGATGAGGTGATGTCCGCGGGCGGCGAGTTCGGTGGCCAAGGCCTCGCCGATGTTCTGCGAGGCGCCGGTGACCACCGCGCGGGCGTCGGGATGGGGTGCGGGTACTGGCATGGCGCCAATCGTAGGGACCGGCGGCGTGCGGTGGAGCAGTGGCTCGGGCCCATAGAGTTGGGGCCATGAGCAGCCCCGGCGCGGTCGCGCCGATCCCCGGGCGGTCCCGAGTCGCCGCCTGGGCGCTGTGGGATTGCGGCGCCACCGGAGTCAACGCCATCGTCGTCACCTTCGTGTTCTCGGTGTACCTCACCGGGCAGGTGGGCGCCGGTCTGTCCGGGGCGACGACGCCGGCGGAGTGGCTCGGCCGGGCGCTGACGCTGTCGGGCGTGGTGGTGGCGCTGCTCGCGCCGGCCACCGGCGTGTGGGTCGACGGCGCGCACCGCCGACGCCTGGTGCTGACGACGCTGACGGGCGTCGCGGTACTGCTGACCGCGGCGATGAGCCTCATCCGCGACGACCCGGACTACCTGCTGCCCGGGCTGGCGCTGCTGGCGTGCACGGCGGCGTGCAGCGACCTCGCGACCGTGCCGTACAACGCGATGCTGCGCGAGCTGTCGACGCCGGAGACGTCCGGCCGGATCTCCGGATTCGGCGCTGCGGCAGGCTATTTCGGCAGTGTCGCGTTGCTCCTGTTCGTCTACCTCGGGCTCATCGCCGGAGACGGCGACACCCGCGGACTGCTGGGCGTCCCCGCAGCCGACGGGTGGCCGGTGCGCGCGGCGATGCTCGTCACCGCCGCGTGGTTCGTCCTGTTCGCCCTGCCGCTGCTGCTGGGCCGACGTGCGGTCTCGGCGGAGGAATCCGTCGCGAGGGTCGGCGTGCTGGAGGCCTACCGCAGGCTGTGGGGCGAACTGACCGATCAGTGGCGCCGCGACCACAACATCGTCTACTACCTCGCGGCGAGCGCGATCTTCCGGGACGGCCTGACGGGCGTCTTCACCTTCGGCGCGGTGCTCGGCGTCACGGTCTACGGAGTCTCGCAGGCCGACGTGCTGCTGTTCGGCGTGTGCGCGTGCGTCGTGGCGGCCGTCGGCGCGGTGCTCGGCGGCATGCTCGACGACCGCGTCGGCTCCAAGCCGGTGATCGTCGGCTCGCTGACGGCCATGCTGATCGTGGCCGGCACGCTGCTGACGCTCGACGGGCCGCTGGCGTTCTGGACCTGCGGCCTGCTGCTGTGCCTGTTCATCGGGCCCACACAGTCCTCGGCGCGTACGCAGATGCTGCGGCTGACCACCGAGGGCAAGGAGGGCGTCGCCTTCGGGCTCTACACGACCACCGGGCGGGCGGCCACGCCGCTGGCGCCGTGGCTGTTCGCGTCGTTCATCGGCATCTTCGGCACCGATCGCGCCGGCATGGGCGGGCTGATCACCGTGCTGGCGCTGGGGCTGCTGGCCATGCTGCTGGTGCGCACGCCACGGCGCGCGGCCGAGTCCGGCCCGGCGCCGGTGGGGTCAGACCGGGCTGCAGATCGTCAGCCCTGACCCCGTGCGCTGCTGGACCTGCGCACCGTCGACGGAGATCGCGCAGGTGATCTCCCGGCCGACGTTGATGATGCTGACGCTGGCCGATTGCCGGGCCGGCGCGCTGAGTCGCACTTCCTTGCTCCACGGCAGCATGACGTTGAACTCGGTCTGGAACACCCCGCCGCTGTCGATGTAGGTGATGTTGATGGCGCGGCCGTCGCCCTGCACGTCGTAGACGACGGTCTCGGTCGGGCCGGGTGTCGCGGTCTCTCCGGGTGCGGGCGTCGTGGCCGGCGGTGGCACGGGAATCGGGATGGGCGACGTCGTCGATGGCGTGCGGGTGGTGCTCGGCGTGCTGGTGCCCAACGACGGCTCCGGCGGCGCGTCGGGCGGTGCGACCACGGTCTGAGACTGCGAGCCGTTGACGACGACGAGCGCGATCACCAGGCCCACCACGATCACCACCGACAGCGCAGCCAGTGCCCACAGCCAGAGGGCCGGGCCGGGCCGATCCGGTTCGCCGGGAGTGGTGGGCGGCGCACCGAACTGCTCGGTGGGAGGCGCCTGGTAGGCGTACGGATCGTAGGGCGGCAGCTGCCGCGTGGTGTCCTGCGCCGGCGGCGGCTGGTAGGCCGACCCGTAGGGGGTCTGGCTCGCGTAGGCGGGATCGGAGTAGCCGGAATGGGGGTGCGACGGCGGTTGCGTCGGCTCCGGCCCGTCGCGACGGGGTGACTCGGTCATGCCCACCTCATGCGCCCCACGGTACCCGCGCCCGCTGCCGACGCAGCCCGGTGCCGACACCCGTCCGGGCGCGGCGCGGCGGCGTTTAGCCGATTTTTCACCGGGGTAAATCCAAGATCACGCGCCACGGTGGCGCACGAGGAATGGAGGCCCATCATGCGAGGTGGCGGAATTCTCGGCGTCATCGTTCTCGTCTGGCTGCTCATCGGCGTCGTCGCCGCATACCAGCGCGGCTACTTCGAGACGTCCGAGAACAGTTGCGGGACAGCGGGGACCATCGCGCTGACGGTCGTCTCGGGGCCGCTCAACTACGCCGGAGTCAATCCGAAGGTCATGGATTGCAAGCTCCCCGAACCCAGTCAGTAACCGGTCGCCGTCGACGACCACCCCACGAAAGGAAGTCACCATGATTGCCATCGGAGCGATCCTCCTCATCCTCGGCCTGATCTTCAGCGTGCCGATCCTCACCTACATCGGCGTCGTCGCCCTCGTCATCGGCGCGGTCTTCTGGCTGCTGGGCGCCGCCGGGCACGCCGTGGGTGGGCGACGCGTCTGGTATTAGCCGACTAGTGCTTGGCCGGGCGGGCCGCGTGCCCGCCCCGAGACGTCAACGCCGCCGTCGTCATCGCGCGCAGTACCGAGCGTGATGACGATGGCGGCGTCGTTCGTCCCACGCTGTACGGCGTCGAGTTCAGCAGCCCGAACGTCGCATGGGCCATGAGCCGAGCGTCGGCGTCGGCGAGCCGGGAGTCGAGGCGGCGCAACGCGTCCACCCAGATCTCGACGTACTGCCGCTGGGCCTTGCGTACCTGCCGTCGCGCCGCCGTGGGCAGGTGATCCAGGTCGCGGTCCTGAATGCGGATCAGGTCCGACTCACCCAGGGCGAAGTCGAGGTGGAAGTCGATCAACCCGTCCAGCACGGCCCGTGCGTCGCGCGCGTCGGACACCACCGCTTCGGCGCCCTGCAGCAGCCGGGTGCTGATGCCCACCAGGATTTCGACGAGCAGCGCCTCCTTGTTCGGGAAGTGCCGGTAGATCGCCGGCCCGCTGACGCCGGCCGCGGCACCGATGTCCTCGATGCGCACCGCCAGATAGCCGCGTTCGGCCATGAGCCGCTCGGCGGCGGCGATGAGCTGCGTGCGCCGGTCGGACTTGGCCCTGCTGCGGCGCGTTTCCGCACCGGGTGCGATCGGCTCGGTCATCGACGCACCTCGCTTCGGGCATGGACTTCTCGGTTAATCGTGACTAACATACCACCGGTTAGTCGTCATTAACTGAACTGAGGTGGGGCGCCGATGCCGACGCGGGTATCGCATCGCGAGCAGCACCTGGTGCTGGTCGAGGAACTGCGGGACAAGTTGGCGGCCGCGGCCCGCGGCGGTCCCGACCGTGCCCGGGAGCGTCACGTCGGTCGCGGCAAGCTGCTGCCGCGCGACCGCGTCGACGGACTGCTCGATCCGGGTTCACCGTTCCTGGAGATCGCGCCGCTGGCGGCCGACGGCATGTACGGCGACGAGTGCCCCGGCGCCGGCATCATCACCGGGATCGGGCGGGTGTCCGGGCGCGAGTGCGTCATCGTCGCCAACGACGCGACGGTCAAGGGCGGCACCTACTACCCGGTGACGGTGAAGAAGCACCTGCGGGCCCAGGAGGTCGCCGGCCAGAACCGGCTCCCGTGCATCTACCTCGTCGACTCCGGCGGCGCCTTCCTGCCCCGTCAGGACGAGGTCTTCCCCGACCGCGACCACTTCGGCCGCATCTTCTTCAACCAGGCCACCCTGAGCGCCCGGGGCATCCCGCAGATCGCGGCGGTGCTCGGGTCCTGCACCGCCGGAGGCGCTTACGTGCCCGCCATGAGCGACGAAGCGGTGATCGTCCGCAACCAGGGCACCATCTTCCTCGGGGGGCCGCCGCTGGTGAAGGCCGCGACCGGCGAGGTCGTCAGCGCCGAGGACCTCGGCGGCGGCGACCTGCACGCCAAGGTCTCCGGTGTCACCGACCACCTCGCCCACGACGACCGCGACGCCCTGCGCATCGTGCGCCGCATCGTCGCGACGCTCGGCCCGCGCACCCCGACCCCGTGGGACGTGGCTCCCGCCGTCGACGCGGTCGCCGACCAGACCGAGCTCTACGACGTCGTGCCCACCGACGCTCGCGTGCCCTACGACGTCCACGAGGTGGTCACCCGGATCGTCGACGGTGCCGAGTTCACGGAGTTCAAGGCCGAATACGGCACCACGCTGGTGACGGGCTTCGCCCGCATCCACGGCCACCCGGTGGGCATCGTCGCCAACAACGGGGTGCTGTTCGGCGAATCCGCGCTCAAGGGAGCGCATTTCATCGAGCTGTGCGACAAGCGCTCCACGCCGCTGCTCTTCCTGCAGAACATCGCGGGCTTCATGGTGGGGCGTGACTACGAGGCCGGGGGCATCGCCAAGCACGGCGCCAAGATGGTGACCGCGGTGGCGTGCGCACGGGTGCCGAAGCTGACCGTGGTGATCGGCGGCTCCTACGGTGCGGGCAACTACTCGATGTGCGGCCGCGCGTACTCGCCGCGCTTCCTGTGGATGTGGCCCAACGCCCGGATCTCGGTGATGGGCGGCGAGCAGGCCGCATCGGTGCTCGCCACCGTGCGCGGCGACATGACGCCCGACGAGACCGAGGCGTTCAAGGCGCCGATCCGTGAGCAGTACGAGCACCAGGGCAATCCCTACTACTCCACGGCGCGGCTGTGGGACGACGGCGTGATCGACCCGGCCGACACCAGAACCGTTCTCGGACTGGCTCTCTCGGTGGTGGCCCAGGCGCCGCTCGAGCCGGTGTCCTACGGCGTCTTCAGGATGTGAGTGCGATGTCCCCGAACGCGTTCGACACCGTCCTGGTCGCCAACCGCGGCGAGATCGCGGTCCGCGTCATGCGCACGCTGCGCGCCATGGGCATCCGCTCGGTGGCCGTCTACAGCGACGCCGACGCCGGGGCCCGCCACGTCGCCGAGGCCGACGTCGCCGTGCGGATCGGTCCCGCCGCCGCGCGGCAGAGCTACCTGTCCATCGAGGCGATCCTGGCGGCGGTCGCGCGCACCGGAGCCCAGGCCGTCCACCCGGGATACGGATTCCTCTCCGAGAACGCCGCGTTCGCCGAGGCCCTCGCGTCCGCCGGGGTGGCCTTCGTCGGCCCGCCGGTGAGGGCCATCCGGACGATGGGGGACAAGATCACGGCCAAGGCGGCGGTGTCGGCGTTCGGCGTGCCCGTGGTGCCCGGCATCTCCCGGCCCGGCCTGTCCGACGACGATCTCATCGGCGGTGCGCCCGAGGTGGGGTTCCCGGTCCTGGTGAAGCCGTCGGCGGGCGGCGGTGGCAAGGGCATGCGCGTCGTCGAACGCGCCGCCGACCTGCCGGCCGCGTTGGTCTCGGCCCGCCGGGAAGCGGCTGCCGCGTTCGGCGACGACACCCTGTTCCTGGAGCGCTTCGTGCTCAACCCGCGCCACATCGAGGTGCAGGTGGTCGCCGACGGGCACGGCGCCGTCGTGCACTTCGGCGAGCGCGAGTGCAGCCTGCAGCGGCGCCACCAGAAGGTCATCGAGGAGGCGCCCTCGCCGCTGCTGGACGCCGCCACCCGGGCACGCATCGGCGCCGCGGCGTGCGACACCGCACGCAGCGTGGACTACACCGGGGCGGGCACCGTCGAGTTCATCGTCTCCGCCGACCGGCCCGACGAGTTCTTCTTCATGGAGATGAACACCCGCCTGCAGGTGGAACACCCGGTCACCGAACTGGTCACCGGCGTCGACCTGGTCGAGCTGCAGGTCCGCATCGCGGCGGGCGAGCCGCTGCCGATGCGCCAGGACGACGTCACGCTGACCGGCCACGCGATCGAGGCGCGCGTCTACGCCGAAGACCCCGCCCATGGATTCCTGCCCACCGGTGGCACCGTCCTCGACGTCCGGGAAAGCGTCTCCGCGCGCACGGATTCGGGCATCCGGGCGGGCACCGTCGTCGGCAGCGACTACGACCCGATGCTCGCCAAGGTCATCGCACACGCCGCCGACCGTCCCGCCGCCCTGCGGGCGCTGGACCGCGCGCTCGCCGATACCGCCGTTCTCGGCGTGACCACCAACGTCGACTTCCTGCGCTTCCTGCTCGCCGACGACGACGTCGCGGCCGGGCGGCTCGACACCGGGCTGCTCGACCGCCGCACACCCGATTACGTCGCCGCCGAGGCCGGTGACGACGAGCTGATCGCCGCCGCCGCGTGGCACTGGCTCGCGCGGTGGCCGGCCGAGCCCGGCGACCCGTGGGCCGTGCCCTCGGGCTGGCGCACCGGCGCACACGCCCCGACGACGGCGCGGCTGCGCGCCGGCGAGCGCACCGACCACGTCCACGTCAGCGGTACCCCCGCTGGGGCGAGCGTCCGCATCGAGGACGGCGAACGCCGTGCGTTGACGGCGGCACGCGACGGGGCGAACCTGACCGTCGTGCTCGACGGCGTGCGCACCGTGTACGTCGTCGCGTCCGACGGCGACGCGACGTGGCTTGCCGGGCCGCGGGGCACCTGCCTGATCACCGAGGTGCGCGAGGCGCCGGTGCGGCCCGAGGACCAACACGCCGGCGACGCCGAACTCGTCAGCCCCATGCCCGGATCGGTGGTCGCCGTCGGCGCCGACGACGGCGCCGCGGTGGCGGCCGGCGACGTCGTGGTCACCGTCGAGGCCATGAAGATGGAGCACGCGCTGGCCGCACCCGTCGCCGGCGTCGTCGAACTGCTCGTCGCCGTGGGCGACCAGGTCAAGGTGGGCCAGCCGCTGGCCCGCATCATCGCCGCAACCGAGGAGAACCCGTGACCGACTTCCTGTCCACCGGCACGCTGCCCGACCACTACGAGCAGCTCGCCAAGACCGTCCGCGACTTCGCCCGCACCGTCGTCGCGCCGGTGGCCGCCACGCACGACCGCGAGCACTCGTTCCCCTACGAGGTCGTCGCCGGGATGGCCGACATGGGCCTGTTCGGTCTGCCGTTCCCCGAGGAGTACGGCGGCATGGGCGGCGACTACTTCGCGTTGTGCCTGGCGCTGGAGGAACTCGGGAAGGTGGACCAGAGCGTCGCGATCACCCTCGAGGCCGGAGTATCGCTGGGCGCCATGCCGATTCACCGGTTCGGCACCGAGGAGCAGAAGCAGGAATGGCTGCCGCTGCTGGCCAGCGGCAAGGCGCTCGGCGCCTTCGGGCTCACCGAAGCCGGCGGTGGCACCGACGCCGGAGCCACCAGGACCACCGCGACACTCGACGACGGGCACTGGGTCATCAACGGCTCCAAGCAGTTCATCACGAACTCGGGCACCGACATCACCAAGCTGGTCACCGTCACCGCCGTGACGGGCGACCGCGACGGCAAGAAGGAGATCTCCTCGATCCTGGTGCCCGTGCCCACCGACGGCTTCACCGCCGAACCGGCCTACGACAAGGTCGGCTGGAACGCCTCGGACACCCATCCACTGAGCTTCGACGACGTCCGCGTGCCCGCGGAGAACCTGCTCGGCGAGCGCGGCCGCGGCTACGCGAACTTCCTGCGCATCCTCGACGAGGGCCGCATCGCCATCGCCGCGCTGTCGGTCGGCGCCGCCCAGGGCTGCGTCGACGAGTGCGTGCGCTACGCCAAGGAACGCGAGGCGTTCGGCGCCGCGATCGGCACCTACCAGGCGGTGTCCTTCAAGATCGCGCGCATGGAGGCCCGGGCCCACGCCGCACGCGCCGCCTACTACGACGCCGCGGCACTCATGTTGTCCGGCAAGCCGTTCAAGAAGGCCGCCGCCGTCGCCAAGCTCGTCGCCAGCGAGGCCGCCATGGACAACGCCCGCGACGCCACCCAGGTCTTCGGCGGGTACGGCTACATGAACGAGTACCTCGTGGCGCGGCACTACCGCGACAGCAAGATCCTCGAGATCGGCGAAGGCACGACCGAGGTCCAGCTCATGCTGATCGCGCGGGAGGCCGGCCTGTGAGCGAGCGGCGGGTCGTCGTTCAGCGCGGACTGTGGTTCGAGGAATTCGAGGCCGGCGTCCTCTACCAGCACCGGCCCGGCCGCACCATCACCGAGGCCGACAACGTGCTCTTCACGACGCTCACCATGAACACCCAGGCGCTGCACCTCGATGCGGCGTTCTCCGACGCGCTACCGCCGTTCCACCAGCGACTGGTCAACTCGATGTTCACGCTGTCCACGCTCGTCGGGCTGTCGGTCGCGCAGCTGACGCAGGGCACCATCGTCGGCAACCTCGGGTTCGGAGAGGTCGCCTTCCCCAAACCGCTGTTCCACGGCGACACGCTGTACGCGGAGACCGAGGTGACCGACAAGCGGGAGTCGAAGAGCCGGCCGGGGGAGGGCATCGTCACCTTCAGCCACGTGGGACGCAACCAGCACGGCGACGTCGTCGCCACGGCGTCGCGAAAGACCATGGTGCGCAAGCGCCCCGCCGAGGAGGCCTGATGCTCGGCACCAACGGGCCCGGCTGGCTGTTCTGCCCCGCCGACCGCCCCGAACGCTTCGCCAAGGCCGCCGCGGCCGCCGACGTCGTCATCCTCGATCTCGAGGACGGCGTGGCGGCGAAGGACCGCGACGCCGCCCGCCGGGCGCTGATCGACACCCCGCTCGACCCGGCGCGGACCGTCGTCCGGGTCAACCCCACCGCCACCGCGGACCACGCCGCCGACCTGGAGGCGCTGCGCGCCACGGCCTACGACACCGTGATGCTCGCCAAGACCGAGTCCGCCGACCAGGTCGCCGCACTGGCACCGCTGCGCGTCATCGTGCTCGTCGAGACTCCCCTGGGGGCGCTGGCCGTCACCGAGACCGCACGCGTCGAGAACGCCCATGCCGTGATGTGGGGCGCCGAGGACCTGTTCGCCGTCACCGGCGGCACCGCCAACCGCTGGCCCGACGGGAGCTACCGCGACGTCGCCCGGCACGTCCGGTCGCAGAGCCTGCTCGCGGCGAAGGCATTCGGCAAGATGGCGCTCGATTCGGTCTACCTGGACATCAACGACCTCGACGGGCTGCGCGCCGAGAGCGACGATGCGGTGGCGGTCGGATTCGACGCCAAGGTCGCGATCCATCCCACCCAGGTCGCGGTCATCCGCGCCGCCTACGCGCCGACCGACGAGCAGGTCGGCTGGGCGCGCCGGGTCCTCGACACGGCCCGAAACTCCCGCGGCGTCTTCGCGTTCGAGGGCATAATGGTCGATGCCCCAGTACTGCGGCGGGCAGAGCGCATCGCCGCGTTGGCGCCACACCCCGGCCGCTGACGGACCGGCCTCACACCGAGGTCCCTGCTCGACAACGCCTCCGTACTGAGACACCTCAGTCGCCTGACGGCGCGACCCGCCGTCAGTGACCCTAGGAGGCGGTATGGCTGGATTCGAGGCACCCCCGGCGCAGGTCGAGGTCGAGCCGATGAGACTGGTGGCGCCCGACGGGACGCCCACCGCCGAGACCAGACATCGCCGCGACCTCCCGCCCGAGACCCTGTCCTGGCTCTACGAGTCGATGGTGGTGACGCGGGCGCTGGACACCGAGTTCGTCAACCTGCAGCGCCAGGGTGAACTCGCGTTGTACGCGTCGTGCCGCGGGCAGGAGGCCGCGCAGGTCGGCGCGGCGGCGTGCCTGCGCAAGACCGACTGGCTGTTCCCGCAGTACCGCGAACTCGGCGCGCTCCTGGTGCGCGGCATCGCCCCCGCGCAGATGGGCGCCGTGTGGCGGGGCCGCTGGCACGGCGGTCTCGGCTTCACCGAGAAGTGCTGCGCGCCGCTGGCCATCCCGATCGGCACCCACGGCCTGCACGCGGTGGGCGCGGCGATGGCTGCGCAGCGGCTCGAGGAGGACTCGGTGACCGTGGCCTTCCTCGGGGACGGCGCCACCTCCGAGGGGGACGCGCACGAAGCCCTGAATCTCGCCGCCGTGTTCGCCGCGCCGGTGGTCTTCTTCGTGCAGAACAACCAGTGGGCCATCTCGGTGCCCGTGCAGCGGCAGACCGCGGGCCCCACGCTGGCGCACCGCGCGATCGGCTACGGCATGCCCGGCATCCGCGTGGACGGCAACGACGTCCTGGCCTGCTACGCGGTGATGGAGCAGGCGGCGGCGCGGGCGCGCGGTGGCGGCGGTCCCACGCTCATCGAGGCCGTCACCTACCGGATGGGCCCGCACACCACCTCCGACGACCCGACCCGTTACCGCGACCCCGGCGAGGTACGCGACTGGCTGGCCCGCGACCCGATCAGCCGCTACCGCACCTACCTCGAGGGACTCGGGGTGTGGACGTCGCGGCTGCAGGAGCGCGTCGACCACCGCGCGCAGCGGCTGTGTGCCGACCTGCGGGCGGCGATGATCTCCGAACCCGACATCGACGTGACCGAGGTGTTCGACACCGTCTATCACGACATCACGCCCGACCTGGCGCGCCAGCGCGACGCCCTGCTGGCCGAGCTGGCGAGGGAGGTCTGACGGTGACACAGCTGATCGAACGACCGTCCGGCGTCGCCGACGACGAGCCGGATCCGCACCCCGTTGCTGTGGATTCGACGATGGCACAGGCAATAAACCGGGCCCTGCACGACGCGATGAGCGCCGACGACCGGATGTTGGTCTTCGGGGAGGACGTCGCGCGCCTCGGCGGCGTGTTCCGGGTGACCGAGGGGCTGGCCGCCACGTTCGGCGAGGGCCGCTGCTTCGACACGCCCCTGGCCGAATCGGCCATCATCGGCGTTGCCGTCGGCATGGCACTGCGCGGAATGGTGCCCGTACCGGAGATCCAGTTCGACGGGTTCGCCGCACCCGCCTTCGATCAGATGGTGAGCCACCTCGCCAAGTACCGCATGCGCACCCGTGGCGACGTCGACATGCCGGTCACGGTCCGCATCCCGTCATTCGGCGGCATCGGCGCGGTGGAACACCATTCGGAGTCCACCGAGACCTACTGGCTGCACTCCGCCGGATTGAAGGTGGTCACGCCGTCGACACCCCACGACGCGTACTGGCTGCTGCGGCACGCCATCGCCGACCGTGACCCGGTGGTGTTCCTGGAACCCAAGCGGCGTTACTGGGCCAAGGGGCCGGTCGACACCCGTAGTCCTGCACCACCGATGGGCCGGGCGGTGATCCGTCGTGCGGGCACCGACGTGACCGTCCTGGTCTACGGACCCCTGGTGGCGACGGCCCTGGCCGCCGCGGAGCTGACCCCGGTGAGCCTCGAGGTCGTCGACCTACGGTCGCTCAATCCGCTCGACGTCGACACCGTCGTCGCCTCCGTCCGGCGGACCGGCCGCGCCGTGGTGCTGCACGAGGGCCCGCGGACACTGGGATTCGGCGCCGAACTGGCGGCCCGCATCTCGGAGGACTGCTTCTACGAACTGGAGGCGCCGGTGCTGCGGGCCACCGGCTTCGACACACCGTATCCGCCTGCACGACTGGAGAAGTCGTGGCTGCCGGGTGTCGACCGGTTGCTCGACTGCGTCGAGAAGGCGATGAGCCAGCCATGAGCGCCGTCCGGGACTTCCTGGTGCCCGACCTCGGCGAGGGACTCGAGGACGCGACGATCACGACGTGGTTGGTCGCGGTCGGCGACGAGGTCGCGCTCAATCAGCCGCTGTGCACGGTCGAGACCAACAAGGCCGAGGTCGAGATCCCCAGCCCGTACGCCGGTCGCGTCGCCGAACTCGGCGGGACGGAGGGCCAGACGCTTCCGGTCGGGTCCGTGCTGGCGCGGATCGCGGTAGCGGGTGCGCCACCGACCGCACCGCCGACGACCCAACCACCGCCGACCGCGTCGGTGCGCACGCCGGTGCTGGTCGGTTACGGCGTCGACGCCGGGTTGGACGGCAGCCGGCGTCGGCCCCGGGCCAAGCCGCGGGTGCGCAAGCTCGCCCGGGATCTGAACGTGGACCTCGCCGCCGTGCACCCGGGATCGGGTCCCGACGGCATCGTCACGCGTGCCGACGTCCTGGCCGCGGAACCCCGGGCCGCCGACCCGGGGACCGCGGTCGGCGGCGTGCGCCTGGAGATGGCACGCCGAATGGCGTTGTCGCGACGCGAGATTCCGGACGCGCACGCGTCGGTCGAGGTCGACGGGTCGGCGTTGCTGCGGCTGCGCGACCGGTGGCGTGCGGACGGCGCTCCCGACGTCACGCCGTTCGCGGTGCTGCTGCGGATGGTGGCACTCGCGCTCACCCGGCACCCGGTGCTCAACGCGACGTGGCTCGACACCGCGGAGGGCCCGCGGGTGCACGAGCACGCCGGCGTGCACCTCGGCATCGGGGTCGCCGCGCCGCGCGGGCTGCTGGTGCCGGTGGTGACCGATGCGCACCGCCGGACCACCCGCGAGTTGGTCGAGGAGGTCGCCCGACTCATCGCGGCGGCGCGGGCCGGTACGCTCGCCCCCGCTGAACTCGGGGGCTCGACGTTCACCGTGTCGAACTTCGGCGCGCTCGGTCTCGACGATGGCGTGCCGGTGATCAACCACCCGGAGGCGGCGATCCTCGGGGTCGGGTCGTTGCGCGAGCGCGCCGTCGTGGTGGACGGGTCGGTGGTGGTCCGTCCCACGATGCGGTTGACGTGCGCCTTCGACCACCGCGTCGCCGACGGCGCCCAGGTGGCAGCCTTCCTCGGTGACCTACGCCGGCTCGTCGAGACTCCGGAATCGGCGTTGCTGCACCTGTAGGCCCTAGCGATTCGTGCACGGTGAACCGCGGTGAGCGCGGCTCGTCGTGCACGAATCGCTACGGTCAGCGGCGCTTGGCGGCGGCGAGGCGGGCGGCGAACTCCGGGGATTCGATGGAGCGGGCCTGCGGGACGATCTCGACGTCGACGGCGAGTCGGTGCTGATCGAGGTCGACGGTGCCCGGGTTGGCGGTGGCGCGCATCGACGCCTTGGTGTCGAGGACGACCTCGCGCGGCGCGCCGGCCGGTCCCGCAGCCAGGGCGAGGGCGGCGGCGACCGGATCCTCGGCCACCTCGAGGGCGAGGCCGTGCCGCACCGCGGCCTCGGCGTCGAAGCGCATGCCGAACAGCAACGCAGCGCGGGCGGCCTGCGGACCGATGGCGCGCTGCAGCATCCACGTCGCGCCACCGCCGGGATGGATGCCGAGCTTCTGGAAGCGCGGATCGAAAACCGCTGCCGGACCGGCGATTCGGATGTCGGCGGCCAGGGCGAGGTTGAGTCCGGCGCCGACGGCGGGGCCGTTGACCGCGGCGATCGTCGGCAGCGTGCATTGGGCGACGGCGAGGAACCCGTCGTAGATCACGCGCAGACCGTCCTCGGTGGCGGCGCCGAGGGCGGTGAGGTCGGCACCGGCGCAGAACGCCCTTCCGGCGCCGGTCACGACGACGGCGTGGACGCCGGGATCGGCCTCGGCGGCCTCGACCGCGGCACGCAGTGCGGCCGAACTCTCGGCCGTCACGGCGTTGCGGCGGTCGGGGTCGTTGACGGTGATGAGGGCGACGCGGTCGGCGACCTGCGTCAAAACGGGATCGGTCACGTGCCCGAGCCTAGTGACCCCATGCGGCGACGTTTCAGCAGGTCGGAGCGTCATGACAACCCGATCCCACGCTCGGTGACCGGACGTCCGAGGCACGGACTTCCCGCTGACTGTCACGGGCCCTCAACGCCTTCGCAACGGATCGATAAACGCCGATATTGTCTTACGGGAAAGTAAATATGCCGGTCGTACCTTCAGCGTGACCACAGGGTCTGACGAGCTGGAGGACGAATGTCACCGACGACGAAACGCCTGACCGTAGGCGCAGTAGCGATTACGGCCATCTGCTGGCCGTTCATGCTGCCGAGCGCGGTGAGCTTCGCCGAGCCGGCCCACCAATCGGCGGGTAGCGGTGGCGTGCCGTGCGCCAACATCTTCGAGACCTTCGCCGCCGCGCCGGCGAACGTGCCGCAGACCTTCCAGAACGCGGCCTCAGCGCTGACCGGCGCCGGCGCGCCGCAGGCGTCCGTGGTCATTCCGCCGGCGACGAACGTCGCGGCCGGGGGCGCGGGTACCGGTGCGGGCGGCGCCGGTGCGGGCGGTGCCGGTGCGGCCGGCTCCGCGGGTGCGGCCGGTGGTGCCGGCACTGCAGGCGGTGCCGGCGCAGCGGGCGGCGGCGCGGCGGGCGGTGGTGGTGCCGGCGGCGGCGCTGGTGCCGCTGGCGGCGCCGGAGGCGCAGGTGCGGGTGACGGTGCTGGTGGCGCAGGAGCCGCGGGTGGCGCGGGCGGTGCCGGGGGCGCCGGAGGCGCGGGCGGTGGCGCCGCGGGCGGCGCGGCCGGTGGTGCCGGAGCAGGCGGGGCCGGTGCGGGCGGCGCCGGAGCAGGTGGCGCCGGGGGTGGCGCCGGAGCAGGCGGTGCCGGTGCGGGCGGTGCAGACGCCGCAGTCCTGCAGGACGCCGCGGGCGTGGCGGGCGGGCCGGGCGGTGGCGCGGTCGCCGATGGGGGCGCGCCGGTCGGCGAGGTGCACCCGAACGCGGCAGTCGTCGGCGATGGCGGCGGACTCGGAGGCGGTAGCGGCGTGGGCGGCGGAGAGGGCGCCGGTGTGGGCGGCGGCGAGGGCGGCACAGGTCTTGGCGCCGGTCAGCTACAGGATGCGGCGGGTGTGGCCGCGCCCGTCGACACCGCGGCCGGCGCCGCAGGGCCTGTGGCAGAGGCGGTTCCGGCCGACGCACTGGCCGCGCCGGGCGGTGGCGCTCCGCTAGGCGGCGGTGCGCCCGCGGCGGCTCCGGTGGGTGGCGGCGCTCCGGTTGGCGGTGGCGCTCCGGTGGGCGGTGGTGCTCCGGCGGGTGGCGGCGTCCCGGCGGCCGCTCCGGTCGGTGGCGGCGCTCCGGCGGGTGGCGGCGTCCCGGCGGCGGCCCCGGTTGGCGGTGGCGCTCCGGTGGGTGGTGGCGCTCCGATCGGCGGCGGTGTCCCGGTCGGTGACGGCGGCGCGGCGGCCGTTCCACTGGCCGACGTCGCCGCGGTTCCGGCCGCCGATGCGGGCGCCGCGGCAGTCCCGGCCGCCGATGCGGGCGCCGCGGCGGTGCCCGCCGGCGACGCGGCTGCGGTCGCGACACCCGGCGGTGAGGTGACGGTGGGTGGCGCGCCGGCGGGCGGTGCCGTGGAGGTCGCCGCACCCGCGGCGGTCCAGGCCCCCGCGGCGGCGGCTGTGCAGAATTCCGGTGCGGTGGCCGGCGGAGCACCGGCCGCGGCCCAGGTGGCCACCGGGGCGCCGGCGAGCGTTCCCATTCCGGGCATTCCCGGTGTCGAGGTGCCCAGCATGAGCATCCCCACGATCAGCCCGCCGTCGGCGGGCACGGTTCCGCTGGGTCTGCCGTCGGCTGCCCTGAACGCCATCCCGGGCGCCGGCGGTGCGACCGGTGGCGGTGCGACGGGGGTAACCGGCGGTACGGCTGCGGGTGCGCCTGCGGTCGGTGCGATCGAAACCGCCTCCGCGGCAGCCGTTCCCGCTGCCGGCGGCGTCGGTGCGCCTGCGGTCGGCGGCGCGGGCGTGCCCGTGGCCGGTGGTGCCGGAGCTCCGGCGGCGGCGGCGGTTCCCGCGGCCGGTGGCGTTCCCGCGGCCGGTGGCGGCGGTCTGCCCGGTGCGGGCGGTGCCGGTGTTCCCGCGGGGGGCGGTGGCGGTCTGCCGGGCGCAGGCGGTGCCGGTGTTCCCGCGGCGGGTGGTGGTGGTCTGCCGGGTGCCGGCGGCGCGGGTGTTCCCGCCGCCGGGGGCGGCGGCGCCCCGATCGGTGGCGGCGTCCCCGCCGCCGGGGGCGCGGGTGGCCCGGGCGTCGGTGGCGCAGGTGTCCCCGCCGCAGGCGGTGCCGGAGGTCCGGAGGCGTTGGCGCAGGCGGCGGCCGTCGACGATGCGGCCGCACGGGCGGCCCTCGAGCAGGACGCCGCGCGGGCCGCGGCCGATCAGGCCGCCGGCCTGGGTGCCGGTTCGGGTGCCGGAGGAGGAGCCGGCCTGCCGGAAGGCCACGTCGGCGTGCCGGGCGCGGCGGTCGAGCAGGCGGCAGCGGTCGGTGCGCCCGTCGCCGCGGCGGAGGCGGCCCCGGTGGCCGCGCCGGCCCCTCCGGTAGCGGCTCCGGCTGCCGCAGCAGCCCCGGCCGCGGTCGTCGGTGACGCCGGTGGCGCGGGCGGTGCCGGCGCGGGCGGCGCGGGCGGCGCAGGTGCGGGTGGTGCGGGCGGTGCGGGTTCCGGCGCAGGCGGCGCGAGCGGTGCAGGTGCCGGGGGTGGTGCCGGTGGCGGTGCTGGCGCGGGCGGTGCAGGTGCAGGCGGTGCCGGTGGTGCGGGCGCCGGTGGCGGTGCGGGTGCCGGCGCGGGCGGCGCAGGCGGCGCAGGTGCAGGCGGTGCCGGTGGCGGTGCTGGCGCGGGTGCTGCGGGTGCAGGAGCGGCCGGAGGCGGTGCGGCGGCCGGCGGTCCCGCCGTCATCACCCAGGCCGCCGGGATCCCCGCAGCGGCCGCGACGGGAATGCTCGGGCCCCTGGCGGCGGCGCAGCCGATCCCCGCGCAGGTGGTCGCACCGCTGACCGGAGCCGCGGCGCTGGCGACGCAGTACGTGCCGCAGCCGGCGCTGGTGCCCGGTCAGGGCGGACTGTTCGCCCTGCCGGCACTCAACCTGCCGGCGGTGAGCGGGCTGGGTGTACCCCTGCCGACTCAGATCACCATGCCGACCGACATGGTGTGCACGGCCGGCAACTGGTCGGCACCGGCGGGACCGACCGCGCCGGGCGCGCCCGTCGCCCCGCCGGCGACGGCTCCGGGCAGCGGCCGCTGGTAGCGGTCAGCCCGCGGACTGGATCTCGTCGAGGACGGCCCGCTGCTCGCGACGCACGGCGCGGGCGGCGGGCCGTCCGCCGGTACGGCGGGCGTGCCGCTGCAGCCGGCGCTGCCGACGCCGGGTACTCAGCGACGCCAGCAGGTCGGGACTCGCGGGCACTCCGGCAGGCAGGGTGGCGATGCGCTCGGCGAGCCAGCGCCGTTCGAAACGCAGCAGCCACAGCGCCCAGGCGAGGAAGATCGCGAGGTTGACGACCACCTTCAGCAGGGCGACACCTGCACCCGCCGGTCCCTCCGGACCTGGTGCGTCCCACAGGAAGTGCATGAACCAGGCACTGAGGAACAGCGCGACGGCCACCAGGATCCGCCGGTGCCGTGGCCAGACGGCACGCTCGGAGAACGACGGCAGCAGCAGGAGGACCCCGACGGCCGACAACGAAGCGAACGCCCAGTGCGAGGGGATCGCGGTGAGGATGCGCAGGATCAGATCGCCGCTCGCTCCGGAGACGTCGGAGTCGAGACTGTTCAGGGCACCCATCGTGGCGTACGTGAGGTCCTCGACGACGTCGAAGCCGAGGCCGACGAACATGCCGACCAACAGGGCATGCGAAATCCTGTGGAACACCGAGCAACCGAGCACGAGGATGACCGCAGCGCAGGTTGCCTTGGAGGCCTCCTCGATGAGCGGCGCGGTGAGCGCGGCCGACCACCGGGTCAGCGTGTCGGGATCCAGGAACCGGCCGAGCACGTTCTGCAGGGCGGTGTTGCCGTTCATGGCCATGACGACGGCGGTGGTGGCGCCGAGTGCGGTGCCCGCCAGCAGGCCCTGTGGAACGCGCCGCACACTGCGCATCGGGTCGAAGCGGAACATCAGCCAGACGAGTGCGGCGACGAACAGCACCCAGATGGGCCCGAGAACCAGTTGGGCGTCGAGCGTCGCGTACATCGCGGCGCCGTTGCCGACGACGAGCAGGTAGATGCCGGCAGCCAGGGCGGCGACGTACACCCAGAACACCGCGCACTCGGGTCGGTAGACCACCGGGGTCCGCGCTGCGGTCGTGGGTTCGGCGAGCAGCGTCATTCGGCGCTCCTCCGAAGGGGCGCGACGACGTCGGTGACGGGCACCGCCGGGTGGTCGGCATCGGCGAGCGAGATGACCGACACGACCACGTCGTCGTCGACGACGAACGCGCAGCCGCCCGCAGCGTCGGTCGTGACGGCGACGCACGTGTCGCCGGTGAGGCTGCCGTCGGTGGACCCGACCCGGCCGCCGTCCCAGGCGGCGTGGATGCCGGCGAGGCGGTTGGAGCGCATGACGCGGTCGGCGAGTGCGCGGGGTTCGCGCGCGTTGCGGTCGTACACCGAGACGATGACGGTGGCGCCCGCGGTGCGCAGGACGGCGCCGTCGCCTTGGTCCTGGCTCTCCCAGCCATCGGGCACGCCGACGGTCACGCCGTGTCCGTCGGCGGACAGGATGTCGACGGTGGGTCCGACCGCCGCAGCGGGCTCCCACGTCCGCTCGGGCAGCACCGCGTCGGCGAGCAACGGGATGCCGGGGATGGCGAGCAGTGTCGCGGCGAGCGCCGCGGCGGCGGGTCTCTGGGTGAGGTGGCGTGTGGGCGGAGGAGCGGTCACGGTCGGAGAGCATATTCTGACGCAGCCGTCAGTATGCGGTTACGCGATGTCGGCGTGCACTGTCAGGGCAGGATGTCGGCATGGACGTCTCGTCGTGCACGGCACTCGTCACCGGCGCCAACCGCGGACTCGGTCGGCACTTCGTCACCGAGCTGCTGCGGCGCGGCGCCACGGTGTATGCCGGCGCCCGCGATCCCGGCACCGTCGACGTCGAGGGCGCGGTCGCCCTGCGCGTCGACCTCGACGACCCCGAGTCGATCACCGCCGCGGCCCGGACGGCCGGTGACGTCACTCTGCTGGTCAACAACGCCGGCGTCTCCGTGGGAGGCGACCTCCTCGACGGCGATCTCGACGCTGCGCGCCGCGAGATGGAGACCAATTACTTCGGCACGCTGGCGGTCACGCGCGCCTTCGTCCCGGTCATCGAAGGCAACGGTGGTGGCGCCATCCTCAACGTGCTCTCGGTGCTGTCCTGGCTGAGTCTGCCTGCCGCGGGCGGGTATTGCGCTTCGAAGTCGGCGGCGTGGTCGATGACCAACGCGGTGCGTCTCAGCGTGGCGGACCGCGGTATCGCGGTGACGGCCCTGCACGTCGGCGCCATGGACACCGACATGATGCGGGGCAGCGACGTGCCGAAGCACGATCCGGCGACGGTGGCGGCGCTCGCCATCGACGGCGTCGCCGCCGGCGAGTTCGAGGTCCTTGCCGACGACGTCAGTCGCGGCGTTCAGGCGGGGCTGTCGGGCGGCGTGTCCGGGGTCTATCCGCGATTCGCCGACCGCGGTTGACCCCTCAGGCGGTGGTGTCGCGGGCGCCGAGCCGCAAGTGCTCGATGTGGTAGACGGCCTCGTCGAGGAGAAGGGCGACGTGGTCGTCGTAGAGCCGGTAGACGATGTTGCGTCCGTGTCGGTCTCCGGTGACCAGGCCGAGGGCGCGCAGCAGCCGCAGCTGGTGTGACACGGCGGGTTGTTCCATGCCCACGGCGGTTGACAGGTCGGTCACCGTGCAGGGCGCCTGCCGGAGGCGCGTGAGGATGAGTAGCCGGTTCGGGGAGGCGAGCGCCTGGAGCGTCTCGGCGACCTTCGCCGCCGACGAGGGGTCGAGGGTCGCCGGCGGTGTCGACCGTCCCTCGACGCCATGGCCCATGCGCACCATTCAAGCATGTGTCCGCGAAGACATATGACACATCTAGAACTGTACATGTATACATGCGGATGTGACTTTCTCGAGCACGCTCCCGTCCACCGCTGCCCGCGCGGGACACCGCGCGCCCGGACCGTGGGCCGCCGCGTGGTCGCTGCCGTCGGTCCGCTGGGCCGTCGTCGCGCTCGCGCTGTTCGGAGTCGGGCTCGCTGCCCAGCTCGCGGGGATGCCCACTGCCGTCACGTGGGTGCTCTACCTCGCCTGCTACGCCGCGGGCGGGTGGGAGCCCGGGCTCGACGGCCTGAAGGCGTTGCGCGACAAGCGACTCGACGTCGACCTGCTGATGATCGTCGCCGCGATCGGTGCGGCGGCCATCGGCCAAGTCTTCGACGGCGCGCTGCTCATCGTCATCTTCGCCACCTCCGGTGCGTTGGAGGACGTGGCCACGAAGCGCACGGAGGACAGCGTCAACGCACTCCTGGTGCTGACGCCGCAGACGGCCACCCTGGTCGACGACGAGGGTGCCGAACGGGTCGTGGCCGCCGACCAACTCACCGTCGGTGACCACGTGCTCGTCCGTCCGGGTGAGCGGATCTCGGCCGACGGCCGGGTCGTCGCGGGAACGTCCGACGTCGACCAGTCGTCGATCACGGGCGAGCCGTTGCCGGTCGCCAAGACGGCGGGCGACGCGGTGTACGCGGGCACGGTGAATGGGCGCGGCATGTTGCGCATCGCGGTCGACCGGGACCCTTCGCAGACGGTGGTCGCCCGCATCGTGGCGTTGGTGGCCGAGGCGTCCGCGACCAAGGCCACCACGCAACTCTTCATCGAGAAGGTCGAGCAGCGGTACTCCACGGCGGTGGTCGTCGCCACGGTGGCACTGCTGACCGTGCCGCTGCTGCTGGGACACGACTTCTCGGCCACGCTGCTGCGCGCCATGACGTTCATGATCGTCGCCTCGCCATGCGCGCTGGTGCTCGCGACGATGCCGCCGCTGCTCTCGGCGATCGCCAACGCCGGACGGCATGGCGTGCTGGTGAAGTCGGCCGTGGCCATCGAGCATCTCGCCGACGCGGACGTGGTGGTCCTCGACAAAACGGGCACCCTCACCCGCGGCACGCCCGAACTGGCCGCGGTGCTGCCCGTCGCGGACGGAGCGGAACCCGGCGCTCTGCTCCGGTGGGCCGCGGCCGCCGAGCAGTACAGCGAGCACCCGCTCGGGCGCGCGGTCGTGGCCGCCGCACGGGCGCGGGGCATCACGGTGCCGCCGGCGCGCGACTTCGCGGCGTTGCCGGGCCGTGGCGTGCGCGCCGAGGTGGACGGCCGCGACGTCGTGGTGCGGGCGCCGGAGCGTCCCGACGAGGTGGCTGAGGCCGCCGACCTCGCCGACGAGGGCGTCACCGCCGTGCTCGTCGTGGTGGACGGTCGCGTCACGGGCGTGCTGGGGCTGACCGACCGGCTCCGGGACGACGCCGCGGATGCGGTCACCCGGCTCACCGCGATGACCGGCGTCCCGCCGGTGCTGTTGACCGGAGACAATCCGCGCGCCGCGGCGAACGTGGCCGCACGCGTCGGCATCCTCGACGTTCGGGCGGAGCGGTTGCCGGATGAGAAGGCAATGGCCATCAGGGATCTGGAGGAGTCCGGAAGCCGGGTCCTCGTCGTCGGCGACGGCGTCAACGACGCACCCGCGATGGCGTCGGCGCACGCGTCGATCGCGATGGGACGTACCGGGGCCGACCTCAGCATCGACACCGCCGACGCCGTCACCGTCCGCGACGAACTGAGCGTCATCCCCACGGTGGTCGCCCTGGCACGGCGTGCGCGCCGGGTCGTCATCGCCAACCTGGTGATCGCGGGAACGGTCATCGTCACGCTGGTGACGTGGGACCTCGTCGGCGATCTGCCGCTGCCCCTCGGGGTGGCCGGGCACGAGGGATCGACGATCGTGGTGGCGTTGAACGGCTTGCGGCTGTTGACCAATCGCGCGTGGCGGCGGGCTGCTGCCCGCTGACTCGGCGCGAGGGGCCGAACGTCGACTCAGGGCAAGGCGCGCAACAGGGCCGCGGCGCGGACCTCGTCGCCCACGGTGAGGGCGATGTCGACGGCGTCGTCGCGGCGCGTCCAGCGCAGCGTCACGTCTTCGCCGTACTGGATGGGCCGGCGGTACTCGACCACCGCGCGGTAGGGCGCCGCGCACACGTCGGGCTCCTCGGCCACCACTTCGTGGATCGCGTGCCAGTAGGCGGTGTTCGTGACGTGGGAGAAGACGTCGATGTCGGTGCGACGCAACGCGAATGGGATCTCGTGCTCGGCCGACTCGAGGTTGTGGAGCCAGGGTCGCCACTTGAGGCGGTGTTCGTAGGTGGTGGAGGCGAAGCGGTCGATCAGGCTGTCCGAGACGCGCTGTGGCGTCAGCGTCTCCTGATTGATGGCGATCCAGAACCCCTCGGTCTCGATGCGACCGCCCTCGGCGCCCTCGACGTCGACGCGCATCGTGCACCAGCGGGTCGACAGCGCCGAACACCACCTGCTGAACGCGACCTCGGTGGGCCATTCGATCGGTTCGACGACGTCGATGACGGTGCGCTGCACCAGCCAGTGCGGGTGCTGTTCGGCCTCGCCCGCGTCGACGAGGTTCTCGGCGCCGACCTCCTGGATGTAGCGCGCGACGCCGTCCAGACGCAGGTGCAGATCCGAGTCGATGTCGCCGGTCGTCACCGGCCACGACGTGCGATAGACGTAGCCGCTGTCGGGCCGGGGTCGTAGGCGTTCGTCGACGTCGGACATCGCGTCATGTGTACCTCGTGCCCGGGCCGACGCCGGACCCGGCCGCGTGCCGAGCCGGCGCGACGGTCGTCCGGCGTTGCCACGATGAAAGTGCGGGTACCCGAAGAATCGGCGTGGAGTCACCAAAAACATTGTCGCGGGCGCACTTTCGCATGGTAGCCGTTGCGCGCGGTGGCGCGGTGTGCGTAAGCTGGGCCGCAACGAAGGGGAGTAGCCCCCGAATCGGGCAGTCGACACACTGGCCGCGGCGACCATTCGCCCGGCCCGGTTGTCCGGACCGGCACCCGCCGGTGGGCGAGACCTTCGGCCGTAGGAGACCGTTTCGGTCGTCGGCCGGAGGCGTTCAGCCCCGGTGGGCGGCCGCCGACCGAGGAGTCGTGGGTGTTCGCCGCACTGCTGCTGAGCTTCGCCGTCATCTTCATCGCCGAGTTGGGCGACAAGAGCCAGTTGATGGCGATGATGTTCGCGCTGCGCTACCGCTGGTGGGTGGTCCTGACCGCCATCCTCGCCGCCACCACCGCGGTGCACGTGCTGTCCGTCGCGATCGGGCACTACCTGGGGGCTGCGCTGCCCACCCACCTGCTCGGCCTGATCGCCGGCGCGATGTTCGTGCTGTTCGGACTGTGGACGTTGCGCGGCGACTCGCTGACCGACGAGGAGGCGTCGCGCGCCCAGCGTGCCACCGCGCCGGCCTTCTTCGTCGTCACCTCGGCGTTCATGCTGGCCGAACTCGGCGACAAGACGATGCTGGCAACCATCACCCTGGCCGCCGACAACGACTGGCTGGGTGTCTGGATCGGTTCGACGCTCGGCATGGTGGCCGCCGACGGCCTGGCCATCATCGTCGGCGCGGTGGCCGGCAAGCACCTCCCCGAGCGCCTCATCCAGATCGGCGCCGCCGCCCTGTTCGGACTCTTCGGCGTCTACCTGCTGCTGGAGAACCTGTTCCCGGCGCTGCCGGTGGCCGTGCTCGCCGCGGTCACCGCGGCGATCCTGCTGGTCGTCGCCGCGGTGCTGCGGGGGTTGCCGGAAAGGTGGCGGCCTGCGGTGCTCCGGCCGCGACCCGTCGTCGACGCCGCACCCGAACCGCCGACCCTGGTGCCCGATGTCGCCACCGCGGCGGAGCGCCCCCGGCAGGAATCGAACCTGCGACCTAGGGATTAGAAGGCCCTTGCTCTATCCAACTGAGCTACGGAGGCAACGCTGGCGAGAGTGTATCTCCCAGCCCATCCACAGGAGGCTGCGCGCGCACCGATTGCCCCCGCGCTGACACCGGAGCCGACTAGCGTGGTGCTCGCACGGCGGACCGGGAGGAGGGCGACACGGTGAGCGACGCGTCGGAGCTGGACGCGGCAGGGCCCGACGAGCTGAGTGCGGTCGACCAGCTGTTGCACCGCGGTGAGGCGAACCCGCGCACCCGGTCGGGGATCATGGGCGTCGAACTGCTCGACGCCACGCCGGAGTGGAGTCGCTTCCGGGCCACCTTCGAGCAGGCCTCCCGCAAGGTGCTGCGCCTGCGCCAGAAGGTCGTCATGCCGACGCTGCCGACCGTCGCCCCACGCTGGGTGGTCGACCCCGACTTCAACCTCGACTTCCACGTCCGCCGGGTGCGGGTGCCCGAACCCGGCACGCTGCGCGAGGTGCTCGACCTCGCCGAGGTCGCGTTGCAGAGCCCCATGGACATCTCCCGGCCGCTGTGGTCGGCCACCCTGGTCGAGGGCATGGCCGACGGGCGTGCGGCGACGATCCTGCATCTCAGCCACGCCGTGACCGACGGCGTCGGCGGGGTGGAGATGTTCGCGAGCATCTACGACTTCGAGCGGGACGCGCCCGCCCACCGGCAGGCGCCGCTGCCGATCCCGCAGGACCTCTCCCCGTCGGACCTGATGCGTGAGGGCATCAACCGGCTGCCCGGCTCGTTGGTGGGCGGTATGCTCGGCGCGCTCGGCGGTGCGGCGTCCGCCGCGGGGCGGGTCATCCGCAATCCCGTGTCGGCGGTCGGCGGCGTCGTCGAGTACGCCCGGTCGGGAGCGCGGGTGATGGCACCGGTGTCCCAGCCGTCGCCGCTGCTGCGCCGACGCAGCCTGTCCTCGCGCAGCGAGGCCATCGACATCGAGTTCGGGGATCTGCACCGCGCCGCCAAGGCCGCCGGAGGGTCGATCAACGACGCCTACCTGGCCGGCCTGTGCGGGGCGCTGCGGCTGTACCACGACGCCCGCGGCATCCCGGTCGACACGGTGCCGATGGCCGTTCCGGTCAACCTGCGCTCCGACGACGACCCCGCCGGCGGCAACCGCTTCGCCGGGGTCAACCTGGCCGCGCCGGTCGGCATCGTCGACGCCGCCGCGCGGATCCGCAAGGTGCGCTCGCAGATGACGCGCAAGCGCGAGGAGCGGGCCATCGACCTCGTCGGCTCGGTGGCGCCGGTCCTGAGTCTGCTGCCCGACCCCGTCCTGGAGTCCGTCGCCGGTTCGGTGGTCGGGTCGGACGTGCAGGCGAGCAACGTGCCGATCTACCCCGGCGACACCTTCATCTCCGGCGCGAAGATCCTGCGGCACTACGGACTCGGGCCGCTGCCCGGCGTGGCGATGATGGTCGTCCTGGTGTCGCGCGCCGGGTACTGCACCATCACCACCCGCTACGACCGCGCGTCGATCACCGAGGACCGGACCTGGGCGCGCTGCCTGGCCGCGGGCTTCGACGAGGTGCTCGCCCTCGGCGGCGACGCGCACGCCGTACCCGCTTCGTTCCGCCTCGACCCCGAGCATCCGACACCACCCGACGGGAGCGTGCCCCAGTGAGTTCGCAGAACGGTCAACCCCGGCGCGACCTGCGCCTGCCGGGATCGGTGGCCGAGATCCAGGCCAGTCCCGAGGGCCCGGAGATCGGGGCGTTCTTCGACCTCGACGGCACGCTGGTCGCCGGGTTCACGGGCGTCATGATGACGCAGGACCGGCTGCGCCGCGGACAGATGAACGTCGGCGAGTTCATCGGCATGGTGCAGGCTGGCCTCAACCATCAGCTTGGCCGCAGCGAGTTCGAGGACCTCATCGGCAAGGGCGCCCGCATGCTGCACGGGAACTCGCTGAGCGACATCACCGAACTCGGTGAGCGGCTGTTCCTGCAGCACGTCGAGAAGCGGGTGTACCCCGAGATGCGGGACATGGTGCGTGCCCACCAGGCTCGCGGGCACACGGTGGTGCTCAGCTCCTCGGCGCTCACCGTGCAGGTCGAACCGGTGGCACGGTTCCTCGGCATCGACAACGTGTTGTGCAACGAGTTCGAGACCGACGATGACGGCCTCATCAGCGGCGAGGTGAAGCGGCCCATCATCTGGGGGCCCGGCAAGGCCCGCGCCGTGCAGGCCTTTGCGGCGCAACACGACATCGACCTCGCCAAGAGCTATTTCTACGCCGACGGCGACGAGGACGTGGCGCTCATGTACCTGGTGGGCAACCCGCGGCCCACCAATCCCGGCGGCAAGATGGAAGCCGTTGCGGCCAAACGGGGTTGGCCGGTCCTGCGGTTCACCAGCCGCAGCGGCAGCAGCCCGGTGTCGCAAATCAGGACCGTCGCGGGCATCGCGTCGCTGGTGCCCGCCGCGGCGGGCGCGCTCGGGATCGGCCTGCTGACCCGCAATCGCCGCACCGGGGTCAACTTCTTCACCTCCACCTGGAGCAGGCTGCTGATGACCGTCATCGGCATCGACCTCAACGTGATCGGGGAGGAGAACCTCACCGCCCAGCGGCCCGCGGTGTTCGTCTTCAACCACCGCAACCAGGCCGATCCGCTGATCGCCGGCCGGCTGATCAGCAGTGACTTCACCTCGGTCGGCAAGAAGGAACTGGAGAAGGACCCGCTGATGGGCAGCATCGGCAAGGTGATGGACGCGGCGTTCATCGACCGTGACGACCCGGCCGCCGCGGTGGAGAGCCTGCACAAGATCGAGGAACTCGCCCGCAAGGGCCTGTCGGTGCTCATCGCGCCGGAGGGCACGCGCCTCGACACCACCAGCGTCGGCCCGTTCAAGAAGGGGCCGTTCCGCATTGCGATGTCCGCGGGGGTGCCCATCGTGCCCATCGTCATCCGCAACGCGGAGGTGATCGCGCACCGCAACTCCAGCACGTTCAACCCGGGGCTCGTGGACATCGCGGTGTTCCCGCCGATCCCGGTGCA
Organism: Mycolicibacterium grossiae; assembly: GCF_008329645.1. Lineage (NCBI taxonomy): Bacteria > Bacillati > Actinomycetota > Actinomycetes > Mycobacteriales > Mycobacteriaceae > Mycobacterium > Mycolicibacterium grossiae. Next base: position 4,975,630 of record NZ_CP043474.1, on the reverse strand, counting down.
CGACTGGAACAGCGAGAACCTCGACGACCGCATCGCCGAGGTGCGCCAGCTCTACGTCGACACCCTGGCCGACTGGCCCTATGACGGCCTGCCCGACGGGCTGCCGCCGTACGCGCACACGGCTTCGGCTGCCGGGAAGAAGGCCGGCGCAGAGAAGGCTCCCCCGAAGAAGGCGGCTGCCGAGAAGACGCCCGCCAAGAAGGCTCCTGCCAAGAAAGCGGCTGCCAAGAAGGCGCCCGCCAATAAGGCCGCCCCGAACGCCGCCACCGCCGCGGAGGGCACGACCGGCCGCACCGCCAAGGGCCGTCGGTGAAGCCGTCGGCCGACGAGTTCGCCACCTTCAACCCCACCGGTGACGCGCTCGTGCTGGCGTCGGTCGGGTCGGCCGCGGAGCGGGAACTGCTGGCCGACTGGCTGACCGACCAACGCAGCAGGCATCCCGAGGCGCGCATCGAGGTGCTCGAACTTCCCGGTGACGACGATCCGCCCGCGGCGGCGCTCGCGAGCCTGGTGGAGCTGCTCGAGGCCGACGACGACCGGTCGGTGGTCCCGGTCCGGGTGTTCTGGGTGCCCGGCGGCCTGCCGACGCGGTCGAAGGTCGTCTCGCTGCTGTCCGGCCGCGACACCTACCGCCCGCCGACCGTCCTGCAGCGCCGCATCCTCGCGCGCGACGCGTCCCGGGCGCGCGTCGTGGCGGGCGAACCGGCGACGGTCGCCGAGCTGCACCGGCAGTGGTCCGACACGACGACCGCCGAGAACCCACGCGAATTCGCCCGTTTCGTCCTGCGCCGCGCGATCCTCGCCATCGAACGGGTCGAGCTGCGACTGCTCGGACCGGAGTACAAGTCGCCGCGCCTGGTCAAGCCGGAGATGCTGGCGTCGGCCAAGTTCCGCGAGGGGCTCGAGCAGATCCCGGACGCCACGGTGGAGAAGGCCGGGGAGATGCTCGACGAACTCTCCACGGGGTGGAGCAGGTTCTCGGTGGACCTGATCCCGTCGCTGGGGCGCGCCATCTTCAGCCGCGGCTTCGACCCGAACGTCGACTACGACCGCGCGCAGGTCGAGGCCATGCGCAAGGCGTTGGAAAACCACCCGGCGGTCCTGCTGTTCTCCCACCGGTCCTACCTGGACGGGGTCATCGTCCCGGTCGCCATGCAGGAGAACCGGCTGCCGCCGGTGCACACGTTCGCCGGCGTCAACCTGTCGTTCGCGTTCATGGGTCCGCTGATGCGGCACTCGGGGGTCATCTTCCTGCGCCGCAAGCTCGACGACCCGCTGTACAAGTACGTGCTGCGGCAATTCGTCGGCTACATCGTGGAGAAGCGGTTCAACCTCAGCTGGGCCATCGAGGGCACCCGGTCGCGCACCGGAAAGATGTTGCCGCCCAAGCTCGGTCTGCTGGCCTACGTCGCCGACGCCTATCTCGACGGGCGCAGTGACGACATCTTGCTGCAGCCGGTGTCGATCAGCTTCGACCAGCTGCACGAGACCGCCGAGTACGCCGCCTACGCCCGCGGCGGCGAGAAGACGCCCGAGGGCCTGTCCTGGATGTACCGGTACATCAAGGCCCAGGGTGAACGCAGCTACGGCAAGATCTACGTCCGCTTCCCGGAGGCGGTGTCGATGCGGGAGTACCTCGGCGAGCCGCACGGGCCGATGACCACCGATGCCGACGCCAAGCGCCTCGCCATGCAGAAGATGGCGTTCGAGGTGGCCTGGCGAATCCTGCGCGCGACGCCGATCAACGCCACCGCGTTGGTCGCCGCCCTGCTGCTCACGACGCGCGGTGTCGCGCTGACCCTGGACCAGCTGCACCACACGCTGCAGGACTCGCTCGACTACCTCGAGCGCAAGCGGACCCCGATCACCAACAGCGCGCTGCGGCTGCGGACTCCCGAGGGCGTGCGGTCCGCGGTCGACGCGCTCTCCGGCGGACACCCGGTCACGCGCGTCGACGGTGGCCGGGAGCCGGTGTGGCTGATCGCCCCGCAGGACGAGCACGAGGCCGCGTTCTACCGGAACACGCTCGTCGACGCGTTCCTCGAGACGTCGATCGTCGACCTCGCGCTCGCGCACGCCGCCCACGCCGAGGGCGACCGCGTCGAGGCGTTCTGGGCCCAGGCGCTGCGACTGCGCGATCTGCTGAAGTTCGACTTCTACTTCGCCGATTCCGCGGCGTTCCGCGAGCACGTCGACGAGGAGATGTCCTGGCTGGCGCGCAGCCGCACCGGCGACGCGTCGTCGACGTGGCAGGAGGACGTCGTCGCCGGGCCGGAATGCATCCAGGAGATGCTGCACGAGAAGCGGCCGCTGGTCGCCGGCGCCATGCTGCGGCCGTTCTTCGAGGCCTACGAGATCGTCGCCGACGTGCTCTGCGACTCGCCCGCCGAGGTGCCGGAGAAGGAGCTGACCCAGCGGGCGCTGGGCGTCGGAGCGCAGTACGTCGCGCAGGACCGGGTGCGGAGCAACGAGTCGGTGTCGGCGCTGCTCTTCACGACGGCCCGGCAGGTGTGCGCCGACCAGAACCTGCTCACCCCGGCGGCCGATCTCGCCGAGCGGCGGGAAGCGTTCGTCGACGAGCTGCGCGCCATCCTGGCCGACATGGACACCGTGGAGAAGCTGTCCCGGCGGCAGTTCGCGGAGCGCGAACGGCAGCGTCGGGAACCCGCCCGCTGACGCACTCCCAGCCGGCCGCCATACGCTGGTGAGATGACCACCGTCGCGCCACGCGCCACCCGTCAGGCGTCGGTGGGTCCGGTGCTGCTGGGCGTCGGACTGCTGGCGGGCGTCACGGCGGCGGCGATCGCCGCGCTCGCCCTCACCGACGCACTGCTGGCCACCGGCCTGCCCAACCCCGGGCCGGTCACGAACTACGGGCTGCCGTTCGTGCGGGCGGCGGGGGAGATCGCCGCCGTCGTCGCGGTCGGCTCGTTCCTGTTGGCCGCCTTTCTGGTTCCGCCGCAGACCTCCGGCGTGCTCGACGTGGCGGGCTACCGCGCGTTGCGGATCGGCACCTTCGCCTCGGCGGTGTGGGCGGTCAGTGCCGCGCTGCTGGTGCCGCTGACGGCGTCGGACGTCACCGGCCAGCCGGTGTCGTCACTGACGCCGACGGACGTGTGGTCGATCGCCGGCCTGGTCGAGACCGCGGGCGCATGGCGCTGGACCGCGGCCCTGGCCGCGATCGTCACGATCGCCGGCCTGCCGGTGCTGCGCTGGGCGTGGACGCCGGTGCTGTTCGGCGGATCGCTGATCACCCTGCTGCCGCTGGCGCTGTCCGGACACTCCTCCTCGGGTGGCTCGCACGACCTCGCCACCAACAGCCTCCTCATTCATCTCGTCGCCGGCGCGATCTGGGCCGGCGGGCTGCTGGCGCTGCTGGCCCACGCCCTGCGTGGCGGCGAACACGCCGACGTCGCCGCGCGCCGGTTCTCGGCCGTCGCGCTGTGGTGCTTCGTGGCGATGGCGCTGTCGGGCATCGTCAACGCCCTGGTCCGCGTCCGGCCGAGCGACCTCGTCACGAGCAGCTACGGCTGGCTGGTGCTCGGCAAGGTGGCCGCTCTGCTGGTCCTCGGCGGCCTCGGCTGGCAACAGCGCCGCCGCGGCGTCGCGGCCCTCGCCGGCGACCCCGCCGACCGCCGGATGCTGCTGCGGCTCGCCGTGGTCGAGGCGGCCGTCTTCGGCATCACGTTCGGCATCGCCGTCGCGCTGGGCCGCACCCCGCCGCCGCCCCCCGTCGTGCTGAACCCGTCGATCCCGAACGTCGAACTCGGCTACGACCTCGCCGGACCGCCGACGGTCGGCAGGCTCATGTTCGACTGGCGCTTCGACCTGATCTTCGGCACCGCCGCGCTGCTGTTCGCCGCGGTCTACGTCGCGGGCGTGGTGCGTCTGCGCCGCCGCGGCGACGCCTGGCCCACCGGACGGCTCGTCGCCTGGATCCTGGGCTGCGCCGTGCTGCTCATCGCCACGTCGTCGGGGATCGGGCGGTACATGCCGGCCATGTTCAGCGTGCACATGGCCGCGCACATGCTGCTGTCGATGCTCGTCCCGGTCCTCCTGGTGCTCGGCGCGCCGGTCACCCTCGCTCTGCGGGCGCTGCCGGTGGCGGGTCGCGGCGAGCCGCCCGGCCCGCGCGAATGGCTGCTGGCCGCTCTGCACAGCCGGGTGTCGCGGGTGCTCACCCATCCGATCGTGGCGCTGGTCCTGTTCGTGGCCGGCTTCTACGGCCTGTACTTCGGCGGCATCTTCGACGCCGCCGCCGGAACCCACGCCGCGCACCTCGCGATGAACCTGCACTTCCTGCTCAGCGGCTATCTCTTCTACTGGGTGGTGATCGGCGTCGACCCGACGCCGCGACCCATCCCGCCGTTGGCCAAGCTCGCCGTCGTGTTCGCGTCGCTGCCGTTGCACGCCTTCTTCGGCGTCGTGCTGATGGGCACGCAGCAGGTACTCGCCGGGTCGTTCTACGAGTCGCTGAAACTGCCGTGGCACACCGATCTGCTCGACGATCAGAAACTCGGCGGCGGGATCGCCTGGTCGGCCGGCGAGGTGCCGCTGGTCCTGGTGCTGTTGGCGCTGCTCATCCAGTGGACGCGCAGCGACCGCCGTACCGCCAAGCGCCTCGACCGGGCCGCTGACCGCGACGACGACGCCGACCTCGCCGCCTACAACGCGATGCTGGCGCAGTTGGCGCAACGCGAGGGCCGTTAGCCTCAGGCGGGGCGGCGACTCCCTGGCCAACGCGCGCCTGGTGCCGCCGACGCTGGCCCATCCGCGACGGGGCCGACTGTTCACGGCCATCTTCGCGGCGGAAGTACTACCAGTTCCTCACCGGGTGGCATCCCGTCCCGGCCCCGGGATGCCCGACGGGCGGTCGACGCAGCCCTCGCCGCCGTCGCCGCCGGCGTCTTCGTCTCACGCTGACGGTTCGTCTCACGCTTACGGCGACCAACGGCCGACTTCACTCGACCATCCACAGTGCTCGCTTCATCCACAGGCCTCCGCCGTCGCGGGACGTGCAGCGGGTGTTCCGTCGGTGACGCCGCGGTGAATGGCACCAGCGGCGCCGTTCGGGTGCGCCGCATCGGAAGAACAGCGAAGGAAGATCATGTTCGAGACACCGTTCACCGTCGTCGGCACCATCGTCACCGATCCCGTCCACCGTCGGGTCGGCGAGCAGGAGATGGTCCGGTTCCGGGTCGCGAGCAACTCGCGGCGCCGCACCGACGACGGAACCTGGGAGACGTCCAACTCCCTCTACGTCACCGTGAGCTGCTGGGGCCGGGTGGTCGCCGGCACCAGTGCCGCGCTGGTGAAGGGAGACCCCGTGATCGTCGTCGGGCACATCCACACCAGCGAGTACGACGACCGCGACGGCAACCGCCGCTCGTCGGTCGAGGTCCGCGCCACCGCCGTCGGGCCGGACCTGGCCCGGTGCGGCGCACGACTGGACCGTCGGCAGCAGGCCGAGCAGCCGACACCGGACGCCGAAGCTCCGGCCACCGGCGTCGCCGATCCCGCCGATGATGCGGACCCGATGCCCGAGCAGGGGCTGCCGCTGACGGCCTGACGCCGCCCTCGTCGGCCCACGGGGACGCGCCTAGGATGGTCCGGGGCGAGAACCAGACCATCGAAAGGCACCAACCGGCATGGCCGAATTCATCTACACGATGCGGAAGGTCCGCAAGGCGCACGGCGACAAGGTCATCCTTGACGACGTCACCCTGAACTTCCTTCCGGGCGCGAAGATCGGCGTCGTCGGTCCCAACGGGGCGGGCAAGTCGAGCGTCTTGCGGATCATGGCCGGGCTCGACCAGGCCAACAACGGCGACGCGTACCTGCAGCCGGGCGCGTCGGTGGGCATCCTCATGCAGGAGCCGGAACTCGACGAGACGAAGACCGTTCGGCAGAACGTCGAGGACGGCGTGGCGATCAAGGCCAAGTTGAATCGCTACAACGAGGTCGCCGAACTCATGGCCACCGACTACTCCGACGAGTTGATGGAGGAGATGGGGAAGCTCCAGGAGGAACTCGACGCCGCCGACGCGTGGGACATCGACAGCCAGCTCGAGCAGGCGATGGACGCGCTGCGCTGCCCGCCCCCCGACGAGCCCGTCACGCATCTCTCCGGTGGCGAGCGCCGCCGCGTCGCCCTGTGCAAGCTGCTGCTGAGCAAGCCGGATCTGCTGCTGCTCGACGAACCGACCAACCACCTCGACGCCGAGAGCGTCCTGTGGCTCGAGCAGCACCTCGCGTCCTACCAGGGTGCGATCCTGGCCGTGACGCACGACCGGTACTTCCTGGACAACGTCGCCGAGTGGATCCTCGAGCTGGACCGCGGCCGGGCGTACCCGTACGAGGGCAACTACTCCACCTACCTCGAGAAGAAGGCCGAGCGCATCGCAGTCCAGGGGCGCAAGGACGCCAAGCTGCACAAGCGCCTGCAGGAGGAGCTGGCCTGGGTGCGCTCCGGCGCGAAGGCCCGACAGGCGAAGAACAAGGCCCGCCTCGGCCGGTACGAGGAGATGGCCGCCGAGGCGGAGAAGAGCCGCAAGCTCGACTTCGAGGAGATCCAGATCCCGACGCCGCCGCGGCTGGGCAACGTCGTGGTCGAGGTCAGCCACCTCGACAAGGGCTTCGAGGGTCGCACGCTCATCAAGGATCTGTCCTTCACGTTGCCGCGCAACGGCATCGTCGGCGTCATCGGCCCCAACGGCGTCGGCAAGACCACGCTGTTCAAGACCATCGTCGGACTCGAGCAACCGGACAGCGGCGAGGTGAAGGTCGGCGAGACGGTCAAGCTGAGCTACGTCGACCAGTCCCGTTCCGGCATCGACCCGAAGAAGAACGTCTGGCAGGTCGTCTCCGACGGCCTCGACTTCATCGAGGTCGGGCAGAACGAGATCCCCTCGCGGGCCTACGTGTCGGCGTTCGGGTTCAAGGGCCCGGATCAGCAGAAGCCGGCCGGCGTGCTGTCCGGCGGCGAGCGCAACCGGCTCAACCTGGCGCTCACCCTCAAGGAGGGCGGCAACCTCATCCTGCTCGACGAGCCCACCAACGACCTCGACGTCGAGACGCTCAGCTCGCTGGAGAACGCGCTCGAGGCGTTCCCGGGCTGCGCCGTGGTGATCTCGCACGACCGGTGGTTCCTGGACCGCACGTGCACGCACATCCTGGCGTGGGAGGGCGACGTCGACAACGAGGCCAAGTGGTTCTGGTTCGAGGGCAACTTCGGTGCCTACGAGGAGAACAAGGTCGAGCGGCTCGGCATCGACGCCGCGCGTCCACACCGCGTGACGCACCGGCGTCTCACCCGGGACTGATCCGGCGACGGGGGGAGCGGAGCGACTCGGGCGGACACTACAGTCGCTTCTGCGTGTCAACGAGGCCACGTGGGCAGGAGCGGAACATGACGGCGATCGGCAACAGCGGCAGGGACTTCGAGGGTTCGGCCGAACCGACGACGGTCCTCAAGCGCGATCCCAACGCCGCGCTCGCCCGCGCCTACCTGCAGACCCACCAGGGCCCGCACGGCGACGCCCCCGCCGCCGACGCCACGGTCACCGCCCCGATCGCACCGACCGGCGGCGCCGTCACCCCGGCGCTGCTCGCCGCCCACGCCAAGGTCGGCAGGCAGCGCGCGCTGGGGGAGACCAAGGTCGCCGTCTACGCCTCTGGCGACGAGTCGGGCGTCGGCCCGGCCGTGCAGATCGTCACCGACCGCAGCGCGATGCTCATGGACTCGGTGACGGTGCTGCTGCACCGGCTCGGCGTCGCCTACACCGCGATCATGAACCCGGTGTTCCGGGTGCACCGCAGCGCGAGTGGCGAGCTGCTCGCCATGTGGCCGGTCGCCGACCCCGAGGCGCCCCGGGAGGGCATCGAGGAGTCCTGGATCCACGTCGAGTTGTCGCCCTCGGCCGACGCGGGCGCCGTCACCGAGGCCGCGACCCTGCTGCCCAACGTGCTCGCCGACGCGCGCCAGGTCGCGATCGACGCCGGCGCACTCAACGCCACGCTCGTCGGGCTGGCCAACGCGTTGGACGCCGACGTGTCCGGCAGCTTTCCCGGATACGACCGCCGCGACGTGGCCGCCCTGCTGCGGTGGCTGGCCGCCGGCCACTTCGTGCTGCTCGGCTATCAGCGCTGCGTCGTCGACGACGGCAAGGCGTCGGTGGAACCGGCCAGCCGGCTCGGGGTGCTGAAGTTGCGCACCGACGTGCTGCCGCAGCTGTCCGGCGACGACGACCTGCTGGTGCTCGCCCAGGCCACCATCCCGAGCTTCCTGCGGTACGGCACCTACCCCTACATCGTGGTGGTGCGGGAGTCCGCCCCGCTCGGCACCACCGTCGAGCACCGGTTCGTCGGCCTGTTCACGGTCGCGGCGATGAACGCCAACGTGCTGGAGATCCCGCTGATCTCGCGGCGGGTCAACGAGGCGCTCGCCCTGGCCCAGGGCGACCCCGGCCACCCCGGCCAGCTGATGCTGGACATCATCCAGACCGTGCCACGTTCGGAGCTGTTCGCGCTGAACGCCCGCGATCTGCTCGAGATGGCCACGGCCGTGGTCGATCTGGGCTCGCGGCGGCGCGCTCTGCTGTTCCTGCGCGGGGACAAGCTCGCCCACTTCGCGTCCTGCCTGGTGTACCTGCCGCGCGACCGCTACACCACCGCGGTCCGCCTGGAGATGCAGGACATCCTGGTCCGCGAACTCGGCGGCGTGTCCATCGAGTACACCGCGCGCGTCAGCGAATCCCCCTGGGCGCTGGTGCACTTCACGGTCAAGCTGCCCGACGGCACCAGCCCGGACAGCGTCGACGTCACGGCCGCCAACGAGGCGCGCATCCAGGACCTGCTCACCGAGGCCGCCCGGACCTGGGGCGACCGGCTGCTCGGCGCGGTCAAGGACGGCGCGATCGGGCAGCGCCACGCCGAGCACTACGCAGCGGCCTTCCCCGAGGTCTACAAGCAGGCGTTCAGCCCGACCGACGCCATCGGCGACATCGAGATCATCGAGGGCCTGCGGGCCGACACGGTCAAGCTCGTCTTCGCCGAGGGGCGCGAATCCCACGCTGCGCAACTCACCTGGTACCTCGGCGGGCGCAGCGCGTCACTGAGCGAGCTGCTGCCCATGCTGCAGTCGATGGGCGTGGTGGTCCTCGAGGAGCGGCCCTTCACGGTGACCCGCGCCGACGGCCTTCCGGTCTGGATCTACCAGTTCAAGATCGCCGTGCACCCGTCCATCCCCGATCCCCAGGACGCCGACGAGCGCACCGCGACCGCCGAACGCTTCGCCGACGCGGTGACCGCCATCTGGCAGGGCCGCGTCGAGATCGACCGGTTCAACGAGCTGGTGCTGCGTGCCGGCCTGAACTGGCGGCAGGTGACCGTGCTGCGCGCCTACGCGAAGTACCTGCGGCAGGCCGGTTTTCCGTACAGCCAGTCGCACATCGAGACCGTCGTCAACGACAACCCGCACACCGCGGCGGCGCTGGTGCGGCTGTTCGAGGCCCTGTTCGACCCGTCGGACTCCGACACCCGCCCGGACGCGCAGGCCGCGGTGGCGGTGGTCGCCGCCGACATCGAGGCGCTGGTGAGCCTCGACACCGACCGCGTGCTGCGGGCGTTTGCGTCGATGATCCAGGCGACCCTGCGGACCAACTACTTCGTCACCCGGGAGGGCTCGGCACGCGGATCCGACGTGCTCTCGGTCAAGCTCGACCCGCAGCTCATCGACGAATTGCCGCTGCCACGACCGAAGTACGAGATCTTCGTGTACTCGCCGCGGGTCGAGGGCGTGCACCTGCGGTTCGGCAACGTGGCCCGCGGCGGCCTGCGCTGGTCGGACCGCAAGGAGGACTTCCGCACCGAGATCCTCGGCCTGGTCAAGGCGCAGGCGGTGAAGAACGCGGTAATCGTGCCGGTCGGCGCGAAGGGTGGCTTCGTGCTGAAGTCGCCGCCCGCGCCGACGGGGGACGCCGCGGCCGACCGCGACGCGCAGCGCACCGAAGCCGTCGCCTGCTACCGGCTGTTCATCGGCGGTCTGCTCGACGTCACCGACAACGTCGACACCGCCACCGGCGACGTCGTCACCCCCGACGGCGTGGTGCGCCGCGACGGCGACGACGCCTACCTGGTGGTGGCCGCCGACAAGGGCACCGCCACCTTCTCCGACATCGCCAACGACGTCGCCAAGTCCTACGGCTTCTGGCTGGGCGACGCGTTCGCCTCCGGCGGCTCCGTCGGCTACGACCACAAGGCCATGGGCATCACGGCCAAGGGCGCCTGGGAATCGGTGAAGCGGCACTTCCGCGAGATGGGCGTCGACACCCAGTCGCAGGACTTCACCGTCGTCGGCGTCGGCGACATGAGCGGCGACGTGTTCGGCAACGGCATGCTGCTCTCCGAACACATCCGACTCATCGCCGCGTTCGACCACCGGCACGTGTTCCTCGACCCCGACCCGGACGCGGCGACGTCCTTCGCCGAGCGGCGCCGGCTGTTCGGACTGCCGCGGTCGAGCTGGGACGACTACGACCGCAGCCTCATCAGTGCCGGCGGTGGCGTCTACAGCCGCGACCAGAAGTCCATCCCGATCAGTCCGGAGGTGCGCGCGGCGCTCGGCGTGGCTGGTGACGTCACGGAGATGACGCCGCCCGCGCTGATGAAGGCCGTCCTGCTCGCGCCGGTCGACCTGTTCTGGAACGGCGGCATCGGCACCTACGTCAAGGCCGAGACCGAGTCGGACGCCGACGTCGGCGACCGCGCCAACGACCCGATCCGGGTCAACGGAAACCAGTTGCGCGTCAAGGTGATCGGCGAGGGCGGCAACCTGGGCGTCACCCAGCGCGGGCGCATCGAGTTCGACCTCGCCGGCGGCAGGATCAACACCGACGCGATGGACAACTCGGCCGGCGTGGACTGCTCCGACCACGAGGTCAACATCAAGATCCTCGTCGACTCGCTGGTCACCGCGGGCAAGGTGGACGCCGGGGAGCGCACCGAGCTGCTGATGTCGATGACCGACGAGGTGTCCGACCTGGTGCTCGCCGACAACGCCTCGCAGAACGATCTGATGGGCACCAGCCGCGCCAACGCCGCGAGCCTGCTGACCGTGCACGCCCGTCAGATTCGCGACCTGGCCGCCGACCGCGGCCTGAACCGGGAACTCGAGGCGCTGCCGTCGGACAAGGAGATCCGCCGCCGCACCGAGCTGGGGCTGGGACTGTCGTCCCCGGAGCTGGCCACCCTGATGGCGCACGTCAAGCTGGCGCTCAAGGACGAACTGCTCGGCACCGACGTCCCCGACCAGGAGGTGTTCGCCGCCCGGCTGCCGGAGTACTTCCCGCTGCCGCTGCGCGAGCGGTTCGGCCCGGACATCCGTACCCACCAGCTGCGCCGCGAGATCGTCACCACCATGCTCGTCAACGACCTCGTCGACACGGCCGGCATCACGTATGCGTTCCGGATCACCGAGGACACCGGCGTCGGGCCCGTCGACGCCATCCGCAGCTACGTCGCCACCGACGAGATCTTCCGGGTCGGCGAGGTGTGGCACCGCATCCGCGCCGCCGGTGCCGACGGGGTGTCGGTGGCGGTCACCGACCGCATGACCCTCGACCTGCGCCGGCTCATCGACCGGGCCGGCCGGTGGCTGCTGAACTATCGGCCCCAGCCGCTGGCGGTCGGCGCGGAGGTGAACCGGTTCGCCGCGAAGATCGCCGAACTCACGCCGCGGATGTCGGAGTGGCTGCGCGGCGACGACCGCGACATCGTCATGAAGCAGACCGGCGAGATGGTCGACAAGGGCGTGTCCGAGGACCTGGCCTACATGGTGGCCACCGGGCTCTACCAGTTCAGCCTGCTCGACGTCATCGACATCGCCGACATCACCGATCGCGACCCCGCCGAGGTGGCCGACGCGTACTTCGCGCTGATGGACCACCTCGGCACCGACGGCCTGCTGACCGCGGTGTCCGGCCTGCCGCGCGACGACCGATGGCATTCGCTGGCGCGTCTGGCGATTCGCGACGACGTGTACGGCTCGATCCGTGCGCTGTGCCTCGACGTGCTCGCCGTCGGCGAGCCGGAGGAGACCGGCGAGCAGAAGATCGAGGAATGGGAGGTCACCAACAGCTCCCGGGTCGCCCGCGCGCGCCGCACGCTCACCGAGATCTACGACGACGGCGGCAAGGACCTCGCCACGCTGTCGGTGGCTGCACGCCAGATCCGCAGCATGACCAGGACCAGTGGGACGGGAGCCACCAGTTGACCGCCGATCAGTCGTCCGCCGACGCCCGCGAGCGCTTCATCACGCCGGTACCGGTGCGCTGGAGCGACATCGACATGTACCAGCACGTCAACCACGCGACCATGGTGACGATCCTGGAGGAGGCGCGCGTCCCGTTCCTCTCCGAGCCCTTCGCCGAGGACTTCGCGACGACCGGCCTGCTCATCGCCGAGGTGCGCGTCGCGTACAAGGGGCAGCTGCGGCTCGCGGATTCGCCGTTGCAGGTGACCATCTGGGTGAACCGGATGCGCGCGGTGGACTTCACCCTCGGCTACGAGGTCCGGTCGGTGCTCGCCGATCCCGACTCGAAGCCCGCGGTGATCGCCGAGACGCAGCTGGCGGCGTTCGACATCGGAGAACAGAAGCTGGTGCGCCTGGCGCCGCACCACCGGGCGTACCTGCAGCGCTTCGCCCGATGAGCGACGCGGTCGAGCGCGGTCTGTGGCTCGAGGACGCGGCGCACCGCGTCGACCTCGAGACGTTCGTCGACCGCGCGCTGCGGCTCGACGAGGCGGCCGTCATCCGGCTGCGGGAGCGACCCGGTGGTCAGGTGGTCGCCTGGGTGGCAACGGGTTTCGACGTGCTGGCCAGCCGCGTGATCGGCGGCCGGGTGCGCCCGGGTGACCTCTCGGCGGGGGCCGACGCGTTGGCGCGCGCCCTGCCCGCGATGGACCGGTCCGGTTTCGTCGAGCCCGGGTTCGCGATGGACTCGGCGTGGCGCGGCGCGCTGCCCCCGGACGCGGGGTTCGCTCACCTCGACGACGTCCCTGCCCGGGTCGTGCTGGACCTCGCGCAGCGCGGCGTCGCGCTGGCCAAGGAGCACGGCAGCGCGCACGGGCCACCGGCGTCGCTGCTCGACCAGGAGGTGGTGGCCGTCAGCGCCGGGTCGGAGAGCGTCGGCATCCCGATGCGCTGCGTCTTCGCCCTCACCGCCATGGGCTTCCTGCCGCAGTCGACGCGCCGCAGCGACGACTTCACCCCCGAGTCCGTCGCGGCCGACGAGGTGGTGCGGGTGCGCGTGCTGCCGGCGTGGCTGCGGATCGACGCCCGCTTCGGCAGCGTCTACCGCCGTCGCGGCGACCCGGCGGTCGTCCTGCGCTGACAGCCGCGATTCACGAGCGCTGACGTTCGCTCACCGAACGCGAGCGCTCGTGAATCGCATCGGTCAGCGGATCCAGACGGCGGTGTCGACGGGCAGCGCACCGCCGGTGAGCGGACCGCTGGCCAGCAGCACCTCCCCGGCCGGCAGCTCGGCGTCACCGGCTCCGGCGTTCAGCAGGCACGCCACGCCGTCGGGGCCGCGGAAGCCGACGACGCCGTCGGCGGCGGTCAGCCACTCGATGCCCGCGCCGAGATCGCCTCGGCCGTGGCGGATCTCGATGGCCCGGCGGAACAGTTCCAGCGTCGAGGAGTCGACGCCGTCCTGCGCCGCGACCGTCAGCCCCGCCCAGTCCTCGGGCATCGGCAGCCAGGTGTCGGCCGAGGTGGAGAAGCCGTACGGCGGAGCGTCGCCGGACCACGGCATCGGCACGCGGCAGCCGTCACGACCACGCACCGTCCGGCCGGAGCGCTCCCACGTCGGGTCCTGCAGCACCTCGTCGGGCAGATCGACGTTCGGCAGGCCGAGTTCCTCGCCGTTGTAGACGAACACGACCCCGGGCAGGGCCAGCATGACCAGCGCCATCGCCCGCGCCCGCGCGAGCCCGGCCGGGCCGCCGCCGTACCGGCTGACCTCCCGGTCGACGTCGTGGTTGGCCAGCGTCCACGTCGGCGGCGACCCCGCGAGATCGGCTGCGGCGAGCGAATTCTCGATGGCCTCGCGGATCTCGGCCGCGTCGAAGTCGGCGCGCACCAGCCGGAAGTTGAAGCCCAGGTGCAGCTCGTCGGGCCGCAGGTACTTGGCGAAGTCCTCGTTGTCGAACACCCAGATCTCGCCGACGGTCACCGCGTCGGGATGGTCGTTGAGCACGGTGCGGATGCCGCGGTGGATGTCGTGCACGCCGTCCTGGTTGAACCGCGGATCGTTCTCGGCGAGCGCCAGCATCGGCAAGTCGGGGTCGCCCATGTCGGGCAGCCCCGCCGGCTTCGCCATGCCGTGCGCGACGTCGATGCGGAACCCGTCCACCCCACGCTCGAGCCAGAACCGCAGGGTCTTCTCGAGGTCGTCGAAGACCTCCGGGTTGTCCCAGTTGAGGTCGGGCTGCTCGCTGTCGAACAGGTGCAGGTACCACTGGCCGGGGTTGCCGTCCGGCTCGACGATGCGGGTCCACGCCGGCCCGCCGAAGACCGAGATCCAGTTGTTCGGCGGGTGCACCCCACCGGGGCCCTTGCCGTCGCGGAACACGTACCGCTCGCGCTGCGCGCTGCCGGGACCGGCGGCCAGCGCGGCGGCGAACCACGGGTGCTGCGACGAGGTGTGGTTGGGCACCAGGTCCATCGTCACCTTGATGCCGCGGGCGTGCGCCGCGTCGACGAGCCGGTCGAGCGCCTCCAGGCCGCCGAACAGCGGGTCGACGTCGCGCGGGTCGGCGACGTCGTAGCCGTGGTCGGCCATCGGCGACACCATGACGGGGTTCAGCCACAAGGCGTCGACGCCGAGGCGCGCCAGGTAGTCCAGCCCGGCGGTCACGCCGTCGAGGTCACCGACGCCATCGCCGTCGCTGTCGCGGAACGAGCGCGGGTAGGCCTGGTAGAACACGGCGCGGGACCACCACGCGCCGGAGTGGGGATCGGTCACGCGTTCCCATCCTGCCGCAGGTGCGGCGGTGCGTGCGCGGCGAGACCCCCGCCCGACGGCGGATCAGAACGCGGAGTTCACCATCGATTGGGCGGCCATCTCCAGGTAGTCGAGCAGGGCCTTGCGGTGCGCGTCGTCGAGGGTCTGTGCGGGAATCTCCGCGACGGCGGTGTGCATGCACCGCAGCCAGGCGTCGCGCTCCAGGAAGCCGATCCGAAACGGTGCGTGCCGCATCCGCAGCCGCGGATGGCCGCGCTGGTCGGAGTACGTGCGCGGCCCGCCCCAGTACTGCTCGAGGAACATCCGCAGCCGCACCTCGGCGCCGGCGAAGTCATCCTCCGGGTACAGCGGACGCAGGATCTCGTCGTCACGCACCAACTCGTAGAACCGCGCGACGATGGCGTGGAAGGTCTCGGCGCCGCCGACCGCGTCGTAGAACGAGCGGGGATCCTCAGTCACGCCGTCCATCATCCACGTCGGCACCGGCGTCGATGGGTAGGCGCCGGCCAATGCGTCCGCGTCATCGGTTGTTCACCGAACTGACCTGCGCACTCGCCCGGAATTGCCGTGCAGTCGGACCCGATCCGTGGTGGACTGTCTCCTCGGAGGGCCCATGTCGCAGCGAGGAAGAGGTCGCGGCCACCGGCACCACGGAGCCGCGGCGAGTTCGTTCGGGCTCTCGGCTGCGTCTGCGCAGGCCCTGACCCACGGAGCCGCCGACGTCGCGCTCACCGGGACGGCGACGTCGATCTGGGGCCGCCGCCGGGTGCTGCTGCTCAACTCCACCTACGAACCGCTGACCGCGCTGCCCATGCGCCGCGCGGTCATCATGCTGATGTGCGGCAAGGCCGACGTCGTACACGAGGAC
Organism: Mycolicibacterium grossiae; assembly: GCF_008329645.1. Lineage (NCBI taxonomy): Bacteria > Bacillati > Actinomycetota > Actinomycetes > Mycobacteriales > Mycobacteriaceae > Mycobacterium > Mycolicibacterium grossiae. The sequence goes on along the minus strand of NZ_CP043474.1, from coordinate 4,959,736 downwards.
CCCGGCGGCCCCGTCATCCACTCCGCGACGCGGACCATCACGGTGCCGTCGGTGATCCGGCTGCGGACGTTCGTGCGGGTGCCCTACCGGGCGAGGATTCCGATGACGCGGGCGGCGCTCATGCATCGCGACCGGTTCCGCTGCGCCTACTGCGGCATGAAGGCCGACACCGTCGATCACGTCATCCCGCGCAGCCGCGGCGGGGACCACTCGTGGGAGAACTGCGTGGCGGCGTGCGCGCAGTGCAATCACCGCAAGGCCGACCACCTGCTGAGCGAGTTGGGCTGGACGCTGCGGTCGGTGCCGTTGCCGCCGAAGGGGCAGCACTGGCGGCTGCTGTCGACGGTCAAGGAACTCGACCCGGCGTGGGTGCGCTACCTCGGCGAAGGCGCGGCGTGAGGTCGACCCCGTCACGTTCGGGGCCTTCACCCGAGCAGTGCCGCGGGCGCGGCTGATACGGTTCTGCTCGTGAGCGAAGTGGCACTGGCGCACTCCCTGATGGGTGGCGTCCCGCTGTTGGTGCTGTTGCTGCTGGCGGCGTTGATCTACCGCCGCAAGGGACCGCACCCGGCGACGTATCAGCTGTCCGAGCCGTGGACGCACGAGCCGATTCTCTGGGCGTCCCCGGAGCCCGTCGACCATGGCCATGGCGGCCATGGTGCGCACCTGACCGTGGGAGGTGGCGCCAGTGGCCGGTGGTGAGGTCGTCAAGGCCCCCGACAACGTCGTCCTGCCCTACGGCGCCGCACTGACCTCGAGTGGTCGCATCTCCGCGGTCACCGAGCCCGGCGAGCTGTCGGTGCACTACCCGTTCCCGGTGAAGGACCTCGTCGTCCTCGACGACGCGCTGCAGTACGGCTCGCGCGCCGCCAAGGCCCGCTTCGCCGTCTACGTCGGCGGCCTCGGTGACGACACCGCTGCCACGGCGCGCGAGATCCTGGCCAAGGTGCCGACCCCGGACAACGCCGTGCTGCTCGCGGTCTCCCCGGATCAGCGGGCCATCGAGGTGGTCTACGGTTCCGCGGTCAAGGGCCGCGGCATCGAGGAGGCCGCGCCGCTGGGCGTGTCCGCCGCGGCCGCGTCGTTCGCCGCGGGGAACCTGATCGACGGCCTGATCAGCGCCGTGCGCGTGCTGTCGGCCGGCGTCTCGCCGCGCTGACCGTCCGCCCTCAGGTCGCCTCTTCGAGGTCGCCGGCCAGCAGGTCGGCCCGGATCCGCACGTAGCGCTCCAGAAACGCGCGCTCGTCGAGTCGCTTGCGCCGCAGCCAGCCGGTGACCTCGTCGTTGCACTTGCTGGCGTTGCACGACGCGCACGCCGGCACCACGTTGTCGATGGTGTAGCGCCCGCCGCGCGAGATCGCCATGACGCAGTCCCGCTGCATCGGCCCGTCCGGGGCGCCGCAGTAGGCGCAGCCCTGCCACGCCGCCTGGATCGCCGACCACTGCGCGGCGGTCAGGTCGTTGACGACGCTCGCGACGCGGCGTTGCCGGCGGCGCGCTGCGCGTGCCCGGCGGCTGTTCGATGCGGCCATGGCCGAAGCGTAGGTGCCGATCGCCGCGATCCCCGGTCTCCCGCGCCGAACCAGAGCGTCACGTCGTCAGCGGACCGCTGGGGCGACGTGACGCTCTAGTTCGGCGACGGTCGACGGGTGCGCCGGAGATCAGGAGGCGTCGAACCGGCGGGCGCGCAGCGCCCGTTCCACACCGGCGCGGCCCTCGATCACCAGCCGGCGCAGTGCGGGCGGCACGTCGCCGTCGGCGAGGAAGCGGTCGGCGGCGTCGAGCCCGGCCTGGCTGATGTCCCAGGACGGGTACAGCCCGATCACCACGGTCTGCGCGACCTCCGAGGACCGCCGCTGCCAGACACCGGAGATCGAGGCGAAGTACTTCTCGCCGAACGGGGCCAGCAGGTCGGCCTGGCCGGGCTGCACGAAGCCGGTGACGATGGCGCGGGTGGTGATGTTGGCGATGGTGTCGTCCTCGATCACCTGCTCCCAGACGCCCGCCTTCACGTCGGCCCGGGGCCGGGCCGCCGCGGCGGCGGCGGCGTTGCGCCGGCCGGCGGCGGTCCGGTCGCGCTCCGCCTCGGCGTCGATGAACGGCGTCGCGGTCCCGTCGGCGTCGACGACGCCGGCGCGGGCCAGCGCGGTGACGATGCGCCAGCGCAGGTCGGTGTCGACGACCAGGCCGGTGAGGTTGACCTCGGCCGGCTCGTTGTCGAGCAGCGTCGACAGCACGGCGACGTGGTTGGGTGCCAGCACCGAGCTGCACAGCGCGTTGACGAACGCCAGCTGGTGATCCGATCCCGGCGTCGCCTCGCGCGCCAGGTCGAGCAGCGTGTCGCCGAACGCGGGCCAGCCGTTCTCCGCGGCCCACGTCGGATCGGCGTACGAGCCGAGGGCGGTCTGTGCCTGCAGCAGCAGCCGCTGCGCGACGCCGACCTCCGACTCGGCGTGCAGGCCGCTCATCACCAGTGCGACGAAGTCACGGGCGGGCAGCTCGGCCTCGCGCGTCATCTCCCAGGCCGCCGACCAGGCCAGGGTGCGGGGGAGCGGCTCGTCGATGTCGGCGATCCGGCTGAGCACGGTCCGCAGCGAGTCGGGATCCAGGCGCAGCGAGCAGTAGGTCAGGTCGTCGTCGTTGACCAGGATGAGCTTGCCGCGTGAAACACCCTGCAGCGCAGGCACGTCGGTGGTGTCGCCCTCGACGTCGAGTTCCTCGCGGTGCACGCGGACCAGCTTGCCGGTCGTCGGGTCGTCGTCGTAGATGCCCACCGCGAGCCGGTGCACGCGGGTCTCGCCGGCACCCGGCGCGGCGCCGGACTGCTCGATGGTGAAGCGGGTGAAGGCGCCGTCACCGTCGACGTCGAAGTCGGCGCGCAGCGTGTTCAGCCCGGTGGTCTTGAGCCACTGCCGTCCCCAGCCAGACAGGTCGCGGCCCGACGACTTCTCCAGCGCGCCGAGCAGGTCGCCGAACGTCGCGTTGCCGAAGGCGTGGTCGCGGAAGTAGTCGCGCAGCCCGGCCAGGAACGACTCCAGGCCGACGTAGGCGACCAGCTGCTTGAGGACGCTGGCGCCCTTGGCGTAGGTGATGCCGTCGAAGTTGACCTCCACGGCGGCCAGGTCGGGGATGTCGGCGGCGACGGGGTGGGTGGAGGGCAGCTGGTCCTGCCGATAGGCCCAGGACTTCTCCACGTTCGCGAACGTCGTCCAGGCCTGGGTGTACTCGGTGGCCTCGGCCTGGCACAGCACCGAGGCGAAGGTGGCGAACGACTCGTTGAGCCACAGGTCGTCCCACCACTGCATGGTGACGAGGTCGCCGAACCACATGTGCGCCATCTCGTGCAGGACGGTCTCGGCGCGCCGCTCGTAGCTGTAGCGGGTCACCTTGGACCGGAAGACGTAGTCCTCGAGGAACGTCACCGCGCCCGCGTTCTCCATCGCGCCCGCGTTGAACTCCGGCACGAACAGCTGGTCGTACTTGCCGAAGGCGTACGGCACGCCGAAGTTGCGGTGGTAGAAGCCGAACCCCTGCTTGGTCTCGGTGAAGAGTCGCTCGGCGTCCATGAACTCCGCCAGCGAGGCCCGGCAGAAGATGCCGAGCGGGATCTCGCCGTGCTCGTCGGCGTAGACGTCGTCCCAGCGGGCGTAGGGCCCCGCGATCAGCGCCACCAGGTAGGTGCTCATCCTCGGCGTGGTGGCGAAGACGTGCACGCCGTTCTCGGCGGAGACCGTGGCGCCGTTGGACACCACCTGCCAGTGGGCGGGTGCGGTGACCGTGACGTCGAAGGTGGCCTTCAGGTCGGGCTGGTCGAAGCAGGCGAACATCCGCTTGGCGTCGGCCGTCTCGAACTGCGAGTACAGGTAGACCTCGTCGTCGACGGGGTCGACGAAGCGGTGCAGCCCCTCGCCGGTGTTGGAGTAGAGGCAGTCGGCGTCGACGACCACGGTGTTGCGCTCGGCCAGCCCCACCAGCGGGATGCCGGTCGACTCGTCGTAGCCGGAGACGTCGATCTCCACGCCGTTGAGCGTCGCGCCGCGGATGGCGTCGGCGGCGATGTCGATGACGGTGTCCGCGCCCGCCAACGCACTGAACTCCACGGTCGTCGTGGACCGGAAGGTGCGCTCACCGGGGGCGCCGTTCCCGTCGGTCAGGTCGAGGACGATGCGGTAGTCGTCGACGGTGACGAGGGCGGCGCGCTCGGCGGCCTGGTCGCGGGTCAAGTTGGGAAGTGCCACGCCGTCCAACACTAGACCGCAGCGGGAACACCCGGAGGTCGTGCATGGTTGTGCTGAACGCAACTCTGCCGTCGATCCCGTCCCACCCCGAGAGGAACGCACCCATGGCTCAGAAGGACGTCGCAGGTTTCTGGTTCGACCCGCTCTGCCCGTGGGCGTGGATCACCTCGCGCTGGGTGCTCGAGGTCGAGAAGGTGCGCGACATCGAGATCGACTTCCACGTGATGAGCCTCGCGGTGCTCAACGAGGGACGCGACCTCCCCGAGGAATACCGCGAGATGATGAAGAAGGCGTGGGGACCGGTGCGGGTGGCGATCGCCGCCGAACAGGCCCACGGCCAGGAGATCCTCCGTCCGCTGTACACCGCGATGGGCACCCGCATCCACAACGAGGGAAACAAGGACTTCGCCGACGTCATCGCCGGGTCACTCGACGAGCTGGGCCTGCCCGCCGACCTGGCGAAGGCGGCCGACTCCGACGCCCACGACGAGGCGTTGCGCAAGAGCCACCACGAAGGCATGGACGCCGTCGGCCCCGACGTCGGCACACCCACCATCCACGTCAACGGCGTCGCGTTCTTCGGTCCGGTGCTGTCGCGCATCCCGCGCGGCGAGGAGGCCGGCAAGCTGTGGGACGCGTCGGTGACCTTCGCCTCCTATCCGCACTTCTGGGAGCTCAAGCGCAGCCGCACGGAGTCGCCCGAGTTCGACTGAGCGCCCGCTCCGGTTGCGGGCCGGGTCATCTCGGTGAACGGTAGGCGAATGACAGTCGCCGAACCGACCACCGACGGCTCGTACCGCGACCGGATCGTCGCGGTCGAACCGGGGGGCAACGAGTACATCGCCGACGCCGACCGGCACGGCTCCCCGCACCAGCTGTTCTGGACGTGGACCTCGCCGAACCTGGAGTTCGCGACGATCTTCGTCGGCATGCTGTCGGTGCTCGCCTTCGGGATGACCTTCTGGCAGGCCGTCGCCGGCATCGTCGTCGGCACCGGGCTCGGGGCGCTCGCACACTACGTCCTGTCCGCGCGTGGGCCGCTGCACGGCGTGCCGCAGATGGTGCTCGGCCGGTTGCCGTTCGGCTTCCGCGGCAATGCCGTTCCCGCCGTGCTCATGTCGATCACCGCAGGGGTGGGGTGGTTCGCGACCAACAGCGTCAGCGGCGCGTTCGCGTTGTCGACGCTGTTCGGCTTCGGCCCGCTGGTCGGCCTGATCGTCATCGTGCTGCTGCAGACCGCGCTGGCGTTCTTCGGTCACAACCTGGTGCAGGCGTTCGAGCGGTTCTCCTTCCCGGTGCTCGCCGTCATCTTCGTCATCACCTCGGTGGCGATCTTCAGCCACGCCGACCTGGGCAACGACGTAGTCGCCGCCGGCGGTGTGGGCGGCATGGGCGGTTTCCTGCTGACGGTCGGGACGTCCTTCGGCTACGCCGCGGGCTGGACGCCGTACGCCGCGGACTTCACCCGTTACCTCCCGTCGACGGTGTCGCGGCCGCGGACCGGGTTCTTCGCCGCCGCAGGGCTGTTCACCGCCTGCGTCGTGCTCGAGGTGGTCGGCGCGGCCTCGGTGACGACGGGGGAGGCGAGCCTCGCCGACCCGACCGGGTCGTTCACCGCGGAACTGGCGTCCCCGTTGGCCAAGGCGACGCTGCTGGCGATCGCGGTCGGCGCCATCGCGGCCAACGCCATCAACGTGTACTCCGGCGCCATGGCGTTCGTGACGATTGGCATCAAGCTGCCGCCGCACGTCGCACGTGCCCTGGTGACGGTGTTCTTCGGGATCGCCGGGTTCCTCGTCGCGTGGTGGGCGCTGCCCGACGCCGCGCACAGCTACGAGGCGTTCCTGCTGATCATCGCCTACTGGGTGGGACCGTGGCTGGGCGTCGTGTTCGCCGACCAGTACCTGCGGCGGGGCCAGGTAATCGCCGGCTTCCTCTACGACCGCAGCTACGCCAACTGGAACGGGTTGGCGGCCTTCGTGATCGGACTCGTCGCGTCGGTGCTGCTATTCGCCAATCAGGAGAAGCTCGTCGGCGTAGTGGCCAAGGGCCTGCCGCAGCTCGGTGACGTCACGTTCTTCGTCGGCTTCCTGCTCGCGGGTGGGCTGTACCTGCTGCTGTGCCGGTCGAAGATCGCCACGGAGCGCGCGTGACACCCGAGGAGATGCTCGACGTGGCGGTCGAGGAGGCGCGGAAGGGGCTGTCGGAGGGCGGCATTCCGATCGGCGCCGCGCTGTTCGCCGCCGACGGCACACTGCTGGGCCGCGGGCACAACCGCCGCGTGCAGTCCGACGACCCGTCGGTGCACGCCGAGACCGATGCCTTCCGCAACGCCGGACGGCAACGCCACTACCGGTCGACGGTGATGGTCACGACGCTGTCGCCGTGCTGGTACTGCAGCGGCCTGGTGCGGCAGTTCAACATCGGCGCGCTGGTGATCGGCGAGGCCACGACCTTCCACGGCGGTCACGACTGGCTCGCCGAGCACGGCGTGTCGGTGACCGTGCTCGAGGACCAGCGCTGCGTGTCGATGATGACCGACTTCATCGAGGAGCGCCCCGAGCTGTGGGCGGAGGACATCGGAGAATGAGCACGAGGGAGTGGACCGGGATGACGAGGTGGGCGGCGTGATCGCGACGATCGACCTGTCCCGTTGGCGCGCAGGCGGATCCGAGGCCGACGCGGTCGCAGCGGAGGTGGACGCCGGCCTGCAGCGGGCCGGCTTCATCCTGGTCACCGGCCACGGCGTCGACCCGGCTCTGGCCGCCGACGTCCGCGCCGCCAGCCGGGCGTTCTTCGCCCAACCCGAGGCGGTCAAACGGGGTTACGGCGTGCCGGTCGGCGGGCACGGCTGGCTCGGTCCCGGCGCCGAGGCCAACGGCTACGCCGAGGGCACGGAGACGCCGCCGGACCTCAAGGAGAGTTTCAGCCTGGGCGCGGAGACCGCCACGGGCGATCCGGAGGTCGACCGGATCTGGTTCGCCCCCAACGTGTGGCCGGCCGAGGTACCCGAACTGCGCGACCTCGTCACCCGCTACACCGCGGCGATGCGCCGGGTGTCCGACGACCTGCTGGCGCTGTTCGCCCATGCGCTCGGACTGCCCGACGATCCGTGGGCGACGCTGGCGAGCCGTCCGACGTGGACGATGAACATCAACCACTACCCGCCCGTCAGCGTCATCGGCGAGCCCGAGCCGGGTCAGTTCCGCATCGGCCCGCACACCGACTTCGGCACCGTCACCGTGCTGGACCGCGAGCCGGGCGCCGGGGGACTGCAGGTCTACTCCGAGGCCACCGGTTGGGAGGACGCGCCGTACGACCCCGCTGCGCTCACGGTCAACATCGGCGACTTGCTCGAGTACTGGAGTGGGCGGCGGTGGCCGTCGGGCCGTCACCGCGTACTGCCGCCGCAGCCCGAGGCGCCCGAGGAGGACCTGGTCTCGCTGATCTACTTCTACGAGGCCAACCACGACGCCGTGATCCGACCGCTGGCACCCCCGGTGGGCAGTATCGACGGGCTGGAACCCGTCACGTCGTCGGACTTCATCAAGCAGCGTCTCGACGCCATCACCGTCGGCTGACCGGGCATCGGCCGCGCTCTGTCACAATGGCGGCCATGCGCGTCTATCTCGGTGCCGACCACGCCGGATTCGAACTCAAGCAGGCCATCGTCGACCACCTGCGCCAGGGCGGCCACGAGCCCGTCGACTGCGGCGCCTTCGCCTACGACGCCCAGGACGACTACCCGGCGTTCTGCATCGCCGCGGCGGAGAAGACGGTCGCCGATCCGGGCAGCCTCGGCATCGTGCTCGGCGGCTCCGGCAACGGCGAACAGATCGCGGCCAACAAGGTGCCCGGCGCCCGCTGCGCGCTGGCCTGGAGCGTCGAAACCGCCCAGCTGGCACGGCAACACAACAACGCGCAGCTAATCGGCATCGGCGGCCGCATGCACACCCTGGAGGAGGCGATCGCGATCGTCGACGCGTTCCTCACGACGCCGTGGTCGGAGGAGCCGCGCCACCAGCGTCGCATCGACATCCTCGCCGAGTACGAGTCGACGCACGTCGCCCCGCCCGTTCCCGGCGCGCCGGCCTAGTCCGTGCCCGAAGGCCACACCCTGCACCGGCTCGCCCGGTTGCACCAGAAGCGGTACGCCGGCGCTCCCGTACGGGTGAGCAGCCCGCAGGGGCGGTTCGCCGAGGGCGCCGCCGCCGTCGACGGCCGCGTGCTGCGCCGTGCGAGCGCGTGGGGCAAGCACCTGTTCCACGACTACGCGGGCGGCCTCATCGTCCACGTGCACCTCGGCCTGTACGGCAAGTTCAACGAAAGCCGGATGCCGATGTCCGCACCGGTCGGTCAGGTGCGGATGCGGATGGAGGGCGAGGAGTACGGCACCGACCTGCGCGGCCCGACCGCGTGCGAGGTGCTGCACCGGGCCGAGGTCGACGAGATCCTCGCCCGGCTCGGCCCGGACCCGCTGCGCCGCAACCCCGACACCGAGAAAGCGTGGGACCGGATCGCCAAGTCGCGCAGGCCCATCGGCGCGCTGCTGATGGACCAGTCGGTGATCGCCGGCGTCGGCAACGTGTACCGCAACGAGTTGCTCTACCGGCACCACATCGAACCGCACCGGCCGGGCACCAGCATCGCCCACGACGAGTTCGACGAGGCGTGGGACGACCTCGTCGCGCTGATGAAGGTCGGCGTGAGCCGCGGCAAGATCATCACGATCCGCCGGGAGGACGACAAGGGGCCCGCGTCGTACCGCCAGGGCCGCCCCCGCACGTACGTCTACCGTCGCGCGGGCGACGCGTGCCGGATCTGCGGGGACACCATCCGCACCGAGGTGATGGAGGGGCGCAACCTGTTCTGGTGCCCCACCTGTCAGGTCTGAGGCCCCGCTCGGCGCGAGAGGATCGCCGCGACCCGGGATGATCGACGGGTGGAACTCATCCTCGTCGTCGTCGGCGCCATCGTCGTCACGGCCGTCGCCCACCGGCGCGGCCTCGAACCCGCGCTGGTCATCGTCGTCATCGGCAGCGCAGTGTCGTTCCTGCCGGGCTTCGAAGCGCCCGAACTCGACTCGCACATCCTGCTGACGGTCGTGCTGCCGCCGCTGCTGTACTCGGCGGCGCTGAACTTCTCGTTCCCGACGTTCCTGCGCAACATCCGCCCCATCCTCGGCCTGGGCGTCGGCCTGGTGGTGGTCACGGCGTTCGCCGTCGCGGCGATCTCGTCGTGGCTCGTGGTGGTGCCGCTGACGTTCGGCACCGCGCTGGTGCTCGGCGCGATCGTCGCGCCGCCCGATGCGGTGACCGCGGTGGCCGTCGGCCGCAAGCTCGGGCTGCCGAAGCGGGTGATGGCGATCCTCACCGGTGAGAGCCTCATCAACGACGCGGCCGCGCTCACCCTCTTCTCGATCGCCGTGGTGCAGGTCGCCGGCGGTCACACGTTCATCGAGAACCCCTTCCTGCTGTTCGGCTACAGCGCGACCGTGGGTCCCGTGGTCGGTGCCGTTCTGGGCTACGTGACGCTGTGGATCCGGCGGCGGCTCGCCAATCCCGGGCTGGAGACCGTGCAGGGGCTGGTGGTGCCGTTCGCGGCGTTCATCGCCGCCGAGGAGTTGCACGCCTCCGGGGTGCTCGCCGTCGTCGTGGCCGGGTTCGTCGTCGGCAACGGCACGCTGGACGCCGGATATCAGACCCGGCTGCAGGAGCGGTACGTGTGGAATTCGGTCGACGTGCTGCTGGAGGCCTTCGTCTTCGCCTACATCGGCCTGCACCTGCGGTTCGTCCTCGAGGACCTGCGCGAGGCGCACGAGTCGCTCGGCGAGGTCGCCGTCGCGTCGGCGGTCGTCCTGCTGATCGTGCTGGTGATCCGGCCGCTGTCGGTGTTCCTGATGTTCGGCCGCAGCAAGCTGTCCAGCCACGTCGAGAAGCGGCTGAGCGTGCCGGTACCCGAACACGGCGGCCGCGGCGCGTTGGGCACCCGGCGGCGTGCCCGCCCACCCCGGCGGTGGACGTCGCGCATCGACCGCCGCTCACTGAGCTGGCAGGAGAACGTCGTGGTGTCGTGGACCGGCATGCGCGGCGTGGTGACGCTGGCCGCCGCCGCGGCGATCCCGGCCACCACGGTGACCGGCGAGCCGTTCCCGGAGCGCGCGACGATCCAGGCGATCGCCTTCGTCACGAGCGTCGGCACGCTGCTGATCCAGGGCTGGTCGCTACCCGCGCTGATCCGCCGGCTGCACCTGTCGCGGTTCTCCGACGACCACGCCGCCGACCGCGAGGAGGAACTGAAGGCCGAACGCGTGGTGCACGCCGCCGCGGACGAGGTGCTCGACGCGTTCCGCGCGCATCCGCCGGAGGGGCTCGACCCGCGGCTGGTCGCCGAGATCCGCGCCGCGATCGCCCGGCAGTCCGAGGACGTCGACGAGATGCCCGACCCGGAGGCTCCCACGAAGCGGGCGCGGATCTTCTCGTCGCTGTACCGCGACGTGCTCGCCGCGCAGCGGGCCGCGCTGATCGCCGAGCGCGACGAGGGTCGCATCGAGGACGAGGCCGTCCGGGTGATGCTCGAGCGTCTCGACCTGCAGGAGGCTGGCGTGTCCGCGCGCCTGGAGAGCCGGTTCTAGTCGGGCATCACGTTCGAGCCGGGGTCAGAACCCGAAGTCCCCGCCACCGAAGTCGCCGCCGCCGAAGTCCCCGCCGCCCCAGCCGCCGCCGTCGCCGCCCCAGCCGCCACCGTCGCCACCCCAGCCGCCACCGTCTCCGCCGCCGTCGAACCCGGCGGCGTCCTGGCCGGCACCGTCGAGCTGGCCCTGCTCGAAGCCCTGGTCGAAGCCGTCGCCGTAACCGTTCTCGAAGGCCTGCGCGTCGTAGCCGACCCCGCCCATGCCGCTGAACAGCGACGAGAAGAGCAGCGCGGAGCCCAGACCCCACGCGCCGGCGACCAGGGCCGGCTTCCACCACGGCTCGGAGTACCAGCCGGCGGGCACCGGACGACCCGCGACGCGACCGCCGGGGTAGTAGTTCGGGGTGCGCTGCGACGGCATCGGCGATGCCTCGATCTGCCGGCCCTCGAACTCGACGCGGCGATCCTCGGTGACGGTGCCCGCCGAGCGCTGGCCGTCGAGCGACTCGAGCTCCGGACCGGGATCCATGCCCATCGCCGTGCGCGCCGCGCGGACATAGTACAGCCCCTCGATCGCACTCTCCTTGGCGAGCAGCGCCTGCCGCGCGGTGGTCGCCTGGTCGATCTGCGACGCCGCCGCCGTGTAGCGCTCCGACGCGTCGGCCATCGCCTGCTTGGAGGCGTCGTCGGTGCCGCTGAGGTTGAGCACCTGCCCGCCGAGCCGCTCGATCACGCGACGTGCGTCGGCCTTGGCGTCGGCCAAGGAGGTGGCCTCCCGGGCGCCGCTGGCCTTCTTCGTGCTGTAGACCGCCACGCCGATGAGGACGACCACGAGGAGGATGAGCACCAGCAGGAAGCCGTTCATGCGCCCCAGCCTACCGACGGGAAACGCCCAGTCAGCGGCGTCGGCAGCGGCGTCTGAGTGCGCTCTCAGCGGAACGACGCGCAGCCGACGCGGCAAACGCACCGCGACGCTTCGCCCGCGAAGCCTGGGGAATCGCGCCACTCCGGATAATTGCAGCCAGCGTCGATATCGGTGTCCGTGGGCAAACCGATGCCGTACCGAGACTCGACATCGACGCGCACGCACAGGAAAGTCAAGATCGGCACCGGGCGCACCCCGGCCGCCGGATCGCGCGGCGATCGTCCTACTGACCCGGAGCCCACGTGCCCTCACCCCGACGTCCGCGGCACCGCCGTCGCACCTCGACCGTCGCGCTCGCCGTCATCGTCGCGCTGGCATGCACGGCGGCCATCGGTACCGACCTTCGAGCGCCGCGGCACCGGACGGTGGTCGTGGCCACCGCGGCGTCCATCGACCCGTCGTCGGGCACGGTCGCGATCGCCGACTCGGACGTCTACGGCATGAGCCAGGCCGACGTCGACACGACCATGGACGCGATCCGCGCGGCGAACGTCCGCTCGGTGCGCCTGCTCATCCCTTGGGCGGGCGTCGAGCAGCGTCAGGGTCAGCTCGACTGGAGCATGGTGGACAAGACGGTGACGTCGGCGGCGTCCCGCGGGCTCGCCGTGGTGGGGGTCGTCAACTCCACGCCGCTGTGGGCTGTCGCCCCGGGCGGGCAGTACCTGAGCGGTCGGCCCGCCTCTCCGGCGGCGTACGGCGACTTCGTGGCCAAGGTGGCGAGTCGCTACCGGGGGACCATCGCAGCGCTGGAGATCTGGAACGAACCGAACGCCGTCACCTTCTACACGCCGCTACCCGATCCCGCCGGCTACGTCGATCTGCTCAAGGCGAGTTATCCGCGGATCAAGGCCGTCGACCCGTCGATCGTGGTGCTCGGCGGTTCGTTGGGCGCGATCCTGGACGTGGCGGCGGTGTCGATCAGCCCGCCGAAGTTCCTCGAGCAGATGTACGCCGCCGGGGCCGCTGGCTTCTTCGACGCCATGGTGTTCCACCCGTACCAGTACTCGCTGAAGTTCTCCGACGGCATGTCGGTGGACGGGTCGCCGCTGCAGCAGCTGATGGCGATGCGGCAGACGATGGTGGCCAACGGCGACGGCGACAAGAAGATCTGGTCGACGGAGTACGGCGAGCCGACGTCGCAGGGTGGCGACGCCCAGCAGGACGCGTTCATCAGCGACATCGTCACCAAGTGGCGCGAACTGCCCTACACGGGGCCGATGTACGTCTACACCACCCGAGACCGTCGGAGCGGGAGCCTCGGCACGGAGGACACGTTCGGCGTCATCCGCACCGATTGGACGCCCAAGCCCGCGCTGGCCACCGTGCGCAGCGCCGCGGGCGGCGCGCTGCCGTCCGCACCGGAGTTCGGCCGCTTCGCGACGGTCACCGACCCGGCGCTCGGCACGCCGCTGAGCCCGGTGTACCGGGCGAACCCGACGACGTGGGCGCAGATCCGCACCGAGGCGTCGGTGTACGAGCTGCCGTCGGGCTTCGTGACCTCGCCCGCGCCGGTGGCGCGCAAGGCCGGGCTGTACGGCACGGTGCCCACGACGCCGTTCGCCAACGGGTACCAGGACTTCGACCGCTACGACGGCCTGCGGATCTGGTATTCGCCTGCGACGGGCGCACATTCGGCGCGCCGCGCCATCTACGACGCCTGGACGCCCGCGCTCGGTCTGGCCGTCACCGACGAGACCGGCGGCCAGCTCGGCAGCCAGTGCGAGTTCGAGAACGGCACCATCATGTGGTCACCGCTGGGTGGCGCACGGGTGACGATGAAGGACGGCCAGCCCGGCACGCCACCCGGGAACCCGGGCGGTCCGGTTGATCCGGGGACGCCGCCACCCGGCCCGCCGCCGCAGAATCCGGTGGCGTCGCTGCTGGGCCTGGTGTTCGGGATCGTCGGCGGGCTCGGCGGCGTCGTCCTGCCACGCTGACGCCACGTCAAAGATGCTTGGTGATCCAGTCCGCCGCGACCTTCACCAGTCCGGACTGCGGATAGCTGGTGTGCGACGGCCAGTTTCGGCCCAGCGAGCAGATCGGGTCGGCGGTGTTGCAGAGGTCGGCGGTCTTGGCGCCGTAGAGCGGGCTGAGCATCGTCAGCGGCTGGCCGACGCGCGCCGACGGGTTTCCGAAGACCGCGACGGCGCTGACCCGGTCGGCCATCGCGGCCGGCATCGGGTTGCGGAAGCCGAGCCCGGCGATCGGGGAGGTGGTGACGACGTCGACCACCGCGGCACCCTGGGAGTAGCCGCCCAACACGATGTCGGTCTTCGGGCAGGAGGCAGCGGTGGCCTGGGCGTGGGCGCTGGCGTCGTTGGCGCCGACGGCGACGCCGGTGAAGTCCCACGACGCGGGGTAGCGCACGGCGTAGGCGCGGACGTCCTTCTTCTTCACCTTCGAGCGCAGCGAGTCGAGCAGCGCCTGACCGACGACGCCGATGCCGGGCGGCTCGTCGGTGCCGCGCGCGAAGATCAGCTCGACGTCGGGGCAGTCGGCGGCGGCGGCCGCGGTGGGCGCCGCCGCCACCGCTCCGGTCACCGTCGTGCCGAGCACGGCGGCCAGCGCCGCCGCGACCGCGAGACCCCGCTTGACGTTCACCGCTGCTCCCGACCGGCTCGACAGTTCATGATCAATCCAGTCTGTACCCAGGCGTCACTTTCGTCACTCTGGTAGTGACCGGACCGTGACCTGGCACTGCGCAGTCGTCAGGCGCTGGGGTGTCGGCAACACGCGGACAGCAGAAAGGCCCGCCCCCTGCGGGACGGGCCTCGGCGGAGCGGGCGACGGGAATCGAACCCGCGTAGCTAGTTTGGAAGACTAGGGCTCTACCATTGAGCTACGCCCGCGTGCACTGCACCGCAGACTGTACCGGCGATGACGTAGGCAAATCCAATTGAATGCGTCGCGTGTCCAGGCCGTAGTATCTCGACCGCAGCGAGACACCGGGGTGTAGCGCAGCTTGGTAGCGCATCCGCTTTGGGAGCGGAAGGCCGCAGGTTCAAATCCTGTCACCCCGACTGTGACACCGACGCTAGACGACCATGCAAGGAGCACGCAGTGAAGAGCACCGTCGAGAAGTTGAGCCCGACCCGGGTTCGCATCAACGTGGAGGTGCCCTTCACTGAGCTGGAGCCGGACTTCACGGCCGCCTACAAGGAGATGGCCAAGCAGATCCGCCTGCCCGGATTCCGTCCCGGCAAGGTGCCGGTGAAGCTGCTGGAGCAGCGCGTGGACCGTCAGGCCATGCTCGACCAGGTGGTCGGGGAGGTCGTGCCGGGCCGTTACAGCGAGGCCGTCGCCAGCGCCGAGGTGCAGCCGCTCGGCCAGCCGGAGATCGACATCACCAACAAGCAGTACGGCGAGGACCTCACCTTCACCGCCGAGGTGGACGTGCGTCCGGAGATCACGCTGCCCGACCTGTCCGCGTTGAAGATCGAGGTCGACGCGATCTCGGTCGACGACGACGAGGTGGACGCCGAGCTGCAGAACCTGCGGGCCCGCTTCGGCACGCTGACCGGCGTCGAGCGTCCCGCCGAGGACGGCGACTTCGTGTCGATCGATCTCTCGGCCACCGTGGACGGCACGGAGGTCGAGGACGCGAAGACCGAGGGCCTGTCGCACGAGATCGGCTCCGGCAACCTCATCGACGGCCTCGACGACGCGATCAAGGGCCTCTCGGCCGGCGAGACCAAGGT
This sequence comes from Mycolicibacterium grossiae, assembly GCF_008329645.1. Classification (NCBI taxonomy): domain Bacteria; kingdom Bacillati; phylum Actinomycetota; class Actinomycetes; order Mycobacteriales; family Mycobacteriaceae; genus Mycobacterium; species Mycolicibacterium grossiae. The sequence continues at coordinate 4,944,242 of NZ_CP043474.1, read as the reverse complement.
GTTCACCACGACGCTCGTCGCGGGTGAGCACGCCGGCGAGGAGGCCGAGGTCACCGTCAAGCTCAACTCCGTCAAGGTGCGCGAGCTGCCCGAGCCGGATGACGAATTCGCGCAACTGGCAAGCGAATACGACACCATCGACGAGCTGAAGGACAGCCTCGTCGAGCAGGTGAAGCGGGTCAAGCGCATCCAGCAGGCCGAGCAGATCCGCGACAAGGCCCTCGAGACGCTGCTCGAGCAGACCGAGGTGCCGCTGCCCGAGGCGATCGTGCAGGCGCAGGTCGACGACACGCTGCACAACGCCATCCACGGCCTCGACCACGACGAGACGAAGTTCGCCGAGGCGCTGGAGAAGGAAGGCAGCACCCGCGAGGAGTTCGACGCCGACAACCGCGGCAACGCCGAGAAGGCCGTCAAGACCCAGCTGCTGATGGACGCGGTCGCCGACCAGCTGAAGATCGAGGTCGGCCAGGCCGACCTCACCGAGCGCCTGGTGCTGATGTCGCGCCAGTACGGCATCGAGCCCCAGCAGCTGCTGCAGGTGCTGCAGCAGAACAATCAGCTGCCGGCCATGTTCGCCGATGTGCGACGCGGCCTGACGATCGCCGCCGTCGTCCACGGCGCCACCGTCACCGACAGCGAGGGCAACGAGGTCGACACCGCGGAGTTCTTCGGCCCGTCCGGCCAGGCGGCCGAAGCCGGCGCCGCCGATGACGCCGCGGACACGGCCGTCGACGACGCCGCTGACGCGGGTGATGACGCGGGCGACGACGACGCAAAGTGACGTACGCCGCCCGGGGCGGGATGCAGCCCTGAGCGAACGACGCCGCTCCGGGCGCTCGGAAGTCGCCGGCGTTGGTTAGTGTCGAAAACGTGAACGACGAGTACGCACACTCGAGAAAGCAGGTATCCAGTCGTGACTGACATGCGTTCCGCCGGGGGCGGCCTGAACCTGGTCGACTCGGTCTACGAGCGGCTGCTGTCCGAGCGCATCATCTTCCTCGGGTCGCAGGTCGACGACGACATCGCCAACCGGCTCTGCGCGCAGATCCTGCTGCTGTCGGCGGAGGACCCCACCAAGGACATCCACCTCTACATCAACTCGCCCGGCGGCTCGATCAGCGCCGGCATGGCGATCTACGACACGATGGTGCTCGCGCCGTGCGACGTCGCCACCTACGCCATGGGCATGGCCGCCTCGATGGGCGAGTTCCTGCTCGCCGCGGGGACCAAGGGCAAGCGCTACGCCCTGCCGCACGCCCGCATCCTCATGCACCAGCCGCTCGGCGGCATCACCGGTGGCGCCGCGGACATCGCCATCCAGGCCGAGCAGTTCTCCAGCATCAAGAAGGAGATGTTCCGGCTCAACGCCGAGTTCACCGGCCAGACCATCGAGCGCATCGAGGCCGACTCGGACCGCGACCGCTGGTTCACGGCCCAGGAGGCCCTCGAGTACGGCTTCGTCGATCACATCATCACCAGCGCGAGCATCAACGGCGACGGACCGGGAGCAGGACTAGACAAATGAGCAACGACATCCACCCCTCCCTGGACCCGCGCGTGCAGCCTCGGGCCCGCTACATCCTGCCGTCGTTCATCGAGCACTCGAGCTTCGGCGTCAAGGAGTCCAACCCGTACAACAAGCTGTTCGAGGAGCGCATCATCTTCCTCGGCGTGCAGGTGGACGACGCCTCGGCGAACGACATCATGGCGCAGCTGCTGGTGCTCGAGTCCCTCGACCCGGACCGCGACATCACGATGTACATCAACTCGCCGGGTGGTTCCTTCACCTCGCTGATGGCGATCTACGACACCATGCAATACGTGCGCGCCGACATCCAGACCGTGTGCCTGGGCCAGGCGGCCTCTGCCGCGGCTGTGCTGCTGGCGGCCGGCACGCCGGGCAAGCGCCTGGCGCTCCCCAACGCCCGCGTGCTGATCCACCAGCCCGCCCTCGGCGGAGTGATCCAGGGCCAGTTCTCCGACCTGGAGATCCAGGCCGCCGAGATCGAGCGCATGCGCACCCTCATGGAGGAGACGCTGTCGCGGCACACCGGCAAGCCGGCCGATCAGATCCGCAAGGACACCGATCGCGACAAGATCCTCACCGCCGAGGCGGCCAAGGAGTACGGGATCATCGACACGGTCCTGGAGTACCGCAAGCTCTCGGCGCAGAACGCCTGACGACGTCGGCCGACCGGTCGGGAAGGACGGTACGTTGGTGGACGGAGTTCCACCGCGTCCGCCCGGCCGGTCGTCCAGCGGTGACACGGTGGCGACACGGTGGCGCGTCCCGCACGCGGGAACGGCCCCAGGGGATATGTTCTCCTCCACGGGGAAATACACCGACGCGATTCGGCTTCAACGGTCGCAGAGCGTGGGAACAAGCGGGTAGCGTCGGGTGCCAAGCCCGGCATTGCCCATCAGGACAGTCAATCGACGCCGATCGCAGAAAGTAGGCCATCAGGACCATGGCTCGCATTGGAGATGGCGCTGATCTGCTCAAGTGCTCGTTCTGTGGCAAGAGCCAGAAGCAGGTCAAGAAGCTCATCGCCGGCCCCGGCGTGTACATCTGCGACGAGTGCATCGATCTCTGCAACGAGATCATCGAAGAGGAACTCGCCGACGCCGACGACGTGAAGCTCGACGAGCTGCCCAAGCCCGCCGAGATCCGCGAGTTCCTCGAGGGCTACGTCATCGGTCAGGACACCGCCAAGCGGACGTTGGCCGTCGCGGTCTACAACCACTACAAGCGCATTCAGGCTCAAGAGAAGTCGCGCGATTCACGTAGTGAGCCGGTCGAGCTGGCGAAGTCGAACATCCTCATGCTGGGCCCCACGGGGTGCGGCAAGACGTACCTCGCGCAGACGCTCGCCAAGATGCTCAACGTGCCGTTCGCGATCGCCGACGCCACCGCGCTCACCGAGGCGGGCTACGTCGGCGAGGACGTCGAGAACATCCTGCTGAAGCTCATCCAGGCCGCCGACTACGACGTGAAGCGCGCCGAGACCGGCATCATCTACATCGACGAGGTCGACAAGATCGCCCGCAAGAGCGAGAACCCGTCGATCACGCGCGACGTCTCCGGCGAGGGCGTGCAGCAGGCGCTGCTGAAGATCCTCGAGGGCACGCAGGCATCGGTGCCTCCGCAGGGTGGTCGCAAGCACCCGCACCAGGAGTTCATCCAGATCGACACCACCAACGTGTTGTTCATCGTCGCCGGTGCCTTCGCCGGTCTGGAGAAGATCGTCTCCGACCGCGTCGGCAAGCGCGGGCTGGGCTTCGGCGCCGAGGTGCGGTCCAAGGCCGAGATCGACACGCAGGATCACTTCGCCGAAGTCATGCCGGAGGACCTGATCAAGTTCGGTCTGATCCCCGAGTTCATCGGCCGTCTCCCGGTGGTCGCCTCGGTGACCAACCTGGACAAGGAATCGCTGGTGCAGATCCTGTCGACGCCGAAGAATGCGCTGGTGAAGCAGTACACCCGGCTGTTCGAGATGGACGGCGTCGAGTTGGAGTTCGCCGAGGACGCACTCGAGGCGATCGCCGACCAGGCCATTCACCGCGGCACCGGTGCACGCGGGCTGCGCGCCATCATGGAGGAAGTCCTGCTGCCGGTGATGTACGACATCCCCAGCCGCGACGACGTCGCCAAGGTGGTCGTCACCAAGGAGACCGTGGACGACAACGTGCTGCCGACGATCGTGCCGCGCAAGCCGTCGCGCAGCGAGCGCCGCGACAAGAGCGCCTAGCCGTACCGTCCTCGCCGTACCGTCACCGAAGGCCGTGAGTCGCCCGACTCACGGCCTTCGGTGCGTCATGGGCGACGTCGCGACCAGGTCGGCGCTCACGTCCTCGCCACGGCGCGCGGCGTCGGCCAACCGGCGCAGCCGGGCGACATAGGCGTCAGGGGAGGCATCGGGGGAGGAATCGCCCCCATAGTCGGGGTCGGCGTCAGGGTCGATGCCGGGGTCCGCCTCGAACGACGGGTCGTGCTCGGCGGCCCAGCAGCCGGCGATGGTGAGCTGCCCGAGGTGCTCGGCGGCCACCACGGATCTCGTCAGATCGGCGGCCCGTCGCTGCTGCGCCACCGTGCCCGCGGCCGCGGCATCGAGGGCGGCGGCCAGAACGACGATCCTGCGGTGCAGGTCGCGGCGGGCCGCCCGGGCAGCCAGGGTCGGCGTGGTGCCGGCGCCGAGATGCCCGGCGACGACGGCCGTCTGCTCGAGCACGTCCGCCACGGCGGCAGGGACCCGGTTGGTCTCCTGCCGCGGCGCGGTCACCAGGTACACCGCCACCCCGACCGCGCAGCCGAGCAGGGTGTCGAGCCCTCGGTCGACGAGGACGTCGGCGACGTCGACCGGGTGCGCGGCCGACGAGACGGTGAGGGCCGCGGCGGTGATGAAGACGCTGGCGAGCGCATAGTTGCGCACCACTAGCATCTCGATGACGAACTGCAGCGCCGCCACCACGACCGCCAACGCGACGCCCTGCGGATGCACGAGCAGGATCGCGGCAGCGAGCGCCAACCCCACCCAGGTGCCGGCCAGCCGCTCGGCGCCCTTGCGCAGCGTGCCGCGGCGGTCACCACCGGCGTGCAGGACCAGCACCGCCGCGGCGATGGCCCAGTACGGGTGCCCCGCGCCGACCGCCACCGCGGCGCCCCCGGCCAACGGCGCGGCGACGGCCACCCGCCACATCACGCGGCGGGTCTGCGCGCCCGCGGCCACGGCCTCGGCCAGCAGCTCCCGCACCGACGGGGGCGCCAGCACGGTGCGCCGGGGGTCCCGCGGTGCCACCGTGGACGGGTCGACCGAGAGCGCACCGAGGCCGAGAGCGGTCGCCGCGGTGCCCTGGGGGACGGGGCGGCCCGCGGCAGCACTGCGCATCGCGTCGGCGAACAGAACGTGTAGCGCGTGGGTCGCGGCGCGTAACCGGTCCAGCGTGCTGCCGGCGCGGGTGGGCCACCGCTGCTGGCTGACCAGGACGGTCCACGCGCGGTACAGGGCTCCCGCCGCCCGGGCCCGCGAGGTCGTCGCGTCCGGGCCGCCGGCGTCGGCCACGGCGGCGGCCACCGCGTCCCCGGCGGCGCGGACGGCGGCACGTTCGGGTGCCCGCCCGTCGACGAGTGCGCCCACCATGTGCGTCGCCCAGGCCGTCGCGCCGCCGGCGAGGACCAGCGCGCCGATCCGCCACGGCGGCAGATGCGACGCCGAGACGCCGACGCCGGCCGCACAGACGATGACGAAGACGTAGGCCCCCGGTGGTCCGACCGACAGCGCCGCGCACAGCCACACCGCCACGACGGCGATCGCCGTGACGGTCGCCACCGCCACCGCAGGCGCGGGAGCTGCCCACGCGCCGAGCGTGACGGCGCCGGCGAGTGCCACGGCGATGACCGCCAGGTGCACGCCGCGGTCGAGGTACGGCCGGCCCGCTCCGAATCGGCACGTGAACGCGCCGAGCGTCGCGATCAGCCCGGCGGCGACGTCGCCGGCGGCCCACCCGACCAGGATGGGGATGAGCGTGCTGACGGCGGCGCGAAGGCCGTACGGCCAGCGGGGCGGTGCCGGCCGTAACCGCAGCGCCGCGGCGAATCGCGTGCCGAGTCCGCGGCCGTGGGACGGATCGGCGGGCACGGGCTCAATGTAGCGGCCGGGCGGCCGGGTTCGGTCGCGGACGACGGCACCCGTCGGTGCGGATACCGCGGTATCCGGCGACGACCTCGTCGACGAGCGCGGCGATCTCGGCGAGCCCGTCGCGCCGGGCGAACGCCGCCTCGAAGTACCGGGCGCGGCACACGTAGCGGCGGTCGCCGAGCACCGTGCGCACGGCGGCGCGCACCCGCTCCGGCGTGACGGGGGCGTCGCCCAGGTGGATGCCGGCCCCGGAGCGCGCCACCCGCGCGCCGGTGTCGGAGTGCACACCGCCGCCGATCACCAGCGGAACGCCCGAGGACAGCGCGCGCGGTACGGCGTCGCCGCCGCCGTCGGTGACGGTCACCGCGGGGAACGGGACGACGTCCGAGATCGTCTCCACGACGCGGACGTTCGCGGGCATCGGCCCACCGGCCGGTGCTGGGCCGCCCGTCGTGACGACGACGGTCACGTCCTCGTCGGCGAGGGCGGCGAGGGTGGGCGCCACCAGGTCCCCGGCGCCCCGGGCGCTCCTTTGGGCGACGTGGACCACCGGCCGGTCGGGCAGCTGGTGCGGCGGCCGCCATCGCGGGTCGCACGTCACCGGGGCCCACGTCACCGGGGCCTGAGTCATGGGGGCCCGAGTCATTGGGGCATAGACCGCACCGACGAAGCGCACCGTGTCGGGCACGGACTCACCGGGGCATTCGAATGCCGGCACCGACGGCACGACGATCCGCGCCGGCCGCACGTCGAGGTTTGCGCCCGCGTCGGCAAGCCGTCCCGGCGCGGGCGTCCACTGCAGGACGGGCGGGCGCCGGGTGCGGTCGCCGACCGCCAGGCCGATCAATCCGGTGCAGGTGCGGTCCGCAATCGCCACGTCGATCGTGTTGTCGCGCAACGCCTCTCGCAGACTGTTCAGCAGGGCATGGACCGGTTCGGGCCGCGGGCCGGCGGTGCCGGTCACGACCGTCACCCGGTGACCACGCGCCACCAGGTCGACGCCGACGGTGAGGAGCGGGCTGGGCTGGGCCGGCGACGACGACGTGGCGATGAGGACGTGAGCCACCGGTCAGCCTCGGCACGCGTCGGCGGGCATGAAGCCGGGGTCAGGCACGGCCGGCCACCACGGCTCGCTCGGCCACGCGCCGCTCGGTGATGACGTCGTCGATGAGTGCGGCGATCTCGGCGACGCCGTCGCGCCGGGCGTGCGCATCGCGCAGCCGGGCCGCGGCGAGGCGGTATTCGGGCCGGTCCAGGACGTCGCGTACCGCGCGGCGCACCGCGGCGGCCGACGGTGTTCCGGTCTTCAGGTCGATGCCCGCGCCGCACCAGGCGACGCGAGCGGCCACCTCCGGCTTGTCCTCGGTGTTGCCCGCCACCACAAGGGGCACGCCGTCGAGGAGGGCTCGCTGCACCGCGCCGTACCCGCCGTTGGTGACCATGACGTCGACGTGCGGCAGCAGCACGTCGTGCGGGATGAATTCGGCGACGAACACGTTGTCGGGCAACGGGTCCGGCAGCATCTGCAACGGGCGGCCGCCCGTGGTGACCACGACGGTGACGTCCTCGTCGGCCAGCGCGGCGATCGTCGGTGCGATGAGACGGCCGAGATCCGCGTTGTCGATCGTGCCCTGCGTGACGTGCACGACGGGCCGCCCGCGGAACAGTTCGGGCCACCACGCGGGCACCACGAAGCGCTCGGTGCGCTCCGGGGTGACGGCACCGACGAAGCGCACGTGAGCCGGCAGATCGGTGCGGGGGTACTCGAATTCCGGGATCGTCGGGACGATGAGCCGGTCGGCGAGGGCCGCGGAGTCCAGCACGAACACCGGCAGCGGCGGCAGGCCCAACGCGTCGAGCATGGTCTGTGCGGCACGGTGTGCAGGACGCAGCAGCCAGCGTTGGGATGCGACGGTGAGGACGCGGTTGCGCAGCCGTCCCAGCGGTCCCGACGCCGGCGGCAGGCCGGTCCCGCCCGGCGCGGTGTCGCGGCTGGTGAGGAACAGCGGGGTGGTCGAATAGGTGAGGATCGGCGGGCGGGGCGTGTCCGTGTCGAGCAGCAACGGCAGGACGCCGAGGAAGAAGGCGTCGACGAGGATCGCGTCGACGGACCCGCCGGCGAGGATCTCCGCCAGGGCAGCGGCCTGATGCGGCATCGGCCGGACGAAGACGTGCTTGACGTCGAAGTTGATCCGGGCGATGCCCGACGTGGCCGCCCGGCCGGGCAGGTCGGCGTCCAGCGTCGCGTCGTCCACGTCGGCGCCGTAGGGCAGGGGATGCAGGCGCGCGCCGGCGGCACGGACCTCGTCGGCATGCCGGACGGAGGTGAGGACGGTGACCTCGTCGCCGCGGGCGACGAGGCCGCGCGCGACGTTGAGCAGGGGTGCGACGTGCCCCACGGGTGGGCAGGCGGCGATCAGGACATGGGCCACGGGGGTCTCCTCGGGGGCTCGGCACGGGTCGTCATCGGCTGGTGTCCGGTGACGATCCGATGCTCGCCCGCGCGGAGGAGGCGGGGCTTGGAGGTTCTGTGGAGAACGGGTGGAGATCGGTGGCAGGACCGGGTCAGTGCGCGACGCGGTCGGTGCGGGTGTAGACGTTCATCGACTGTCCGCGCAGGAACGCCACCAGCGTGAGCCCGGCCTGGCTCGCGAGGTCGACGGCCAGCGACGACGGGGCGGAGACCGCCGCGAGGACGGGAATGCCGGCCATCACGGCCTTCTGGGTCAATTCGAACGAGGCGCGCCCGCTGACCAGCAGCACCGTCCCGGTCAGCGGAACGCGGCGGTTCTCGACGGCCCAGCCGATGACCTTGTCCACCGCGTTGTGCCTGCCGACGTCCTCGCGCACCACCAGCATGTCGCCGCGGGCGTCGAACAGCGCGGCGCCGTGCAGACCTCCGGTGGCGGCGAACACCTTCTGCGCGCGGCGGAGTTGGTCGGGCATGGCCGACAGCGTGGCCGCGGCGACGACGGTCGGGTCGTCGCCGGGCGAGTGCCTGCTGACGGTGCGGACGGCGTCGATGGAACCCTTGCCGCACACCCCGCACGACGAGGTGGTGTAGAAGTTGCGCGTCACGTCGACGCTCGGCGCGGGGACGCCGTCGGCGAGCGTCACGTCGAGGACGTTGTAGGTGTTCAGTCCGTCGTCGCCCGAGCCGCGGCAGTAGGCCACGCGCGCGACGTCGTCACGGTGGCCGATGACGCCCTCGGTGAGCAGGAAGCCCTGCGCCAGTTCGACGTCCGACCCGGGGGTCCGCATCGTGACGGTCAGCGCGGCACCGTCGACGCGGATCTCCAGGGGCTCCTCGACCACGAGGGTCTCCGGCCTCGTGGTCACCGCGTCGGCGGTGAGGTGGCTGGCCCTGCGGCGGGCGGTGACCCTACCCATGGGGCGTCACCGCCCGGGCGGACGTCGGGCGCAGGGTGGGCATGTCCACCAGCCTAGGCGGGGGTCCCGGCTCAGGTCGGATCCACCATCTGCACGACGCCGGCCGTGACGCCCGCGACGAAGAGTCGACCGGTGAGTTCGTCGACGGCCACGGTGTAGGGGTTCTGGACGGTCGCGACGCGCTTGACCTCGCGGGGCCGTTCGGTCGCCATGTCGTAACCGATCACTTCGTTGGTGCCCGACGAGGCCACCCACAGCTGGTCGCGGGTGGGGTCGTAGGCAATGCCGTAGGGGCCGCCGGGTTGGGCGACTTCGGCGAGCTGGCGCGGTTCGGTGCTGAACACCCGCACCGCGTCGCCGCGGGTGTCGGCGGCGATGAGTCGGCCGTGCCGGTCGGCGACGAGGTGCGTGGGCCCGTCGCCGGCCGGCGTGGACCCCACGATGCTCAACGCGTCGGCGTCGTACACCGTGAGGTCGTTCTTGCGGACGTCGAGCAGACCCATCCGGTTGCCGACCGGGGCCAGGCCGGCGGGCTGCACGCTGTCGGTGAAGACCTTGACGACCTGGTCGCCGCGGACGGCCGCCACCGTGCCGCCGTGTTCGTTCGCGACGAAGACCGTGCCGTTGGGAGCCTCCGACGCATCGTGCGGCACGGTGCCGGTGATGACCTGAGGCTCGGCGCGGCCGCCCGGCAGGTCGACGCGCACCAGCGCGTTGGCGCTCTCGACGGGCACCAGCACGGGTCCGCCGGGCCGGGCGAGCTGGAGGTGGCGGACGACGCCGGGCAGCGGTGTGCGGCCGGTGACGACGCCGGTGTCGGCGTTGATGAGCACCAGCTCATTGGGGTTGCGCTTCGCGACGGCGACGGTCCGGGTCTGGGCGTCGGCGACGATGCCCTCCGGGGCGGCGCCGACCGGCACCTGCATGCCGGGCACCGGGCCGCTGGGCGCCGGCGCCTGCTGCGGCTCGGCGGGCGGCGGCAGCGCATCGGCTGGGGGTCGGCTGCCCTCGGTGGGGACGCCGGGCGGCAGTAGCCCTGTCGTGGTCGCCGGCGCGGCTCCCGTCGCCGGCGCGGCTCCCGAGGACGACGCGGACGACGAGGACCCGTTGGGCTGATCCGCCTGACCGCCGCAGCCGGCGAGGAGCAGGGCGACGGCGAGGACGGTGAAGCGACGCATGTGTGGCGGGTACCCCGCCGCGCCGCGATCAGGCACGGACGCCGGATCCGTAAGAACTCGGACGTGACGCAGCCGTAACGCGATCAACACGAGCCGTTCCTAGGGTGGGCCGGTCACGTCCGCGAAACGGTTGCGGACGGATGCGGGGAGAGGAACTTCATTGAGCGGTAATGCCGTCCGGTTGCAGGCCATCAACCACGTCGAGGCCTACGTGCCCCCGGCCATCAGCTTCGACCCCGCCGAGGCGCCCGGCGAGGTGTTCGGCTCGAACGTCTTCACCAAGGCGGAGATGCAGCTGCGGTTGCCGAAGTCGGTGTACAAGTCCGTCGTCGCGACCATCGAGAAGGGCGCGAAGCTCGATCCCGCCGTCGCCGATTCGGTGGCATCGGCGATGAAGGACTGGGCGCTGTCGAAGGGCGCCACGCATTACGCGCACGTCTTCTATCCGATGACCGGTCTCACGGCCGAGAAGCACGACAGCTTCCTGGAGCCGGTGTCCGACGGGCAGACGCTGGCCGAGTTCGCCGGCAAAACCCTCATCCAGGGCGAGCCGGACGCCTCCAGCTTTCCGTCCGGCGGATTGCGCAGCACCTTCGAGGCGCGCGGCTACACCGGGTGGGACGTCACCAGCCCGGCGTACATCCTGGAGAACCCGAACGGCAACACGTTGTGCATCCCCACGGTGTTCGTCTCGATGACGGGGGAGGCGCTGGACTACAAGACCCCGCTGCTGCGCAGCCAGCAGGCGATGGGCGCGCAGGCCGAGCGCATCCTGAAACTGTTCGGCCACACCGGTTTCGACCACATCGTGTCCTTCTGCGGTCCCGAGCAGGAGTACTTCCTGGTCGATCGGCACTTCTTCCTCGCCCGGCCCGACCTGATCAACGCCGGCCGCACCCTGTTCGGCGCCAAGCCGCCCAAGGGACAGGAGTTCGACGACCACTACTTCGGGTCGGTCCCCGACCGCGTGCTGGCGTTCATGATGGACACCGAGCGCGAGCTGTTCAAGCTCGGCATCCCGGCGAAGACCCGCCACAACGAGGTCGCGCCCGGTCAGTTCGAGATCGCGCCGATGTTCGAGCGGGCCAACATCGCCGCCGATCACCAGCAGCTGCTGATGACGGTCTTCCGCACCGTCGCCAAGAAGCACGGCATGGAGTGCCTGTTCCACGAGAAGCCGTTCGCCGGGGTGAACGGGTCGGGCAAGCACGTCAACTTCTCGGTGGGCAACGCGCAGTTCGGCAGCTTGCTGGTGCCGGGCGACACCCCGCACGAGAACGCGCAGTTCCTGGTGTTCTGCGCCGCGGTCATCCGCGCCGTGCACCGGTTCGCCGGGCTGCTGCGGGTGTCGGTGGCCTCGGCGACCAACGACCACCGGCTCGGCGCCAACGAGGCGCCGCCGGCGATCATCTCCATCTTCCTCGGTGCGCAGCTGGCCGATGTGTTCGAGCAGATCGCCAAGGGCGCGGCGACGTCGTCGAAGGGGAAGGGCTCGATGATCATCGGCGTCGACACCCTGCCCGAGCTGCCCACCGATCCGGGCGACCGCAATCGCACCAGCCCATTTGCGTTCACCGGCAACCGGTTCGAGTTCCGCGCGCCGGGCTCGGGGCAGACCATCAACGTGCCGATGATCATCCTCAACACCATCATGGCCGACTCGCTGGACTACATGGCCACGGCGCTGGAGAAGGCCGTCGGGGCCGGCGAGGACTTCGATGCCGCGGTGCAGACCCTGCTGACCGAGATCATCACCGAGCACGGTGCGGTGGTGTTCAACGGCGACGGCTACTCGGAGAACTGGCAGATCGAGGCGGCCGAGCGGGGTCTGCCGAACCTCAAGACCACGCTCGACGCGATCCCCGAGCTGATCAAACCCGAGGCGGTCGAGGTGTTCGAGCGCTACGGGGTGTTCAACGAACGAGAGTTGCACAGCCGCTACGAGGTGCGCCTCGAGCAGTACGCGCTCACCATCGGCGTGGAGGCCAAGCTGGCGCTGGAGATCGGGACGACGGTGATCCTCCCGGCGGCGATGCGCTACCAGACCGAGCTGGCCCAGAACGTCGCCACCCTGAAGGCCGCGGGCATCGACGCGGACCTGACGCTGCTGCAGGCGGTCTCGGCTCCGCTGGCCGATCTCAGCGCGGCGCTGAACACCTTGGCGGCGGGCCTGTCGGATCACTCCGCGGAGTCGGCGCTGGACGAGGCGACCCACGCACAGGGTGTGCTGCTACCGGCGATGGACGCCGTGCGGGCTGCCGCCGACACGCTGGAGAGCGTGGTGGCCGACGACCTCTGGCCGCTGCCCACCTACCAGGAGATGCTGTACATCCTCTGATTCAGCCGCCGAGACTGCTGTCAGATCGCCTGCGTTCGGCGTGTCGCGATCTGACAGCAGTCTCGGTGTGAAGTGGGGCGCGGTCAGCCGCGGTGCTTGGCGACGTAGTCGGTCATGGTCTTGAGTTGATAGCGGGACACCTCGTGGGCGGTTTCGTCCTCGGCGAATACCGAGGACACCATCACCGTGTCGTCGCGGTCGTAGAACCCGAGTTCGGCCAGGCCGCCGAAGAAGTCGTCCCAGTCGACGTCACCGTCGCCGATCTTGAGGTGCTGATGCACCCGTACCGGGTTGCCCGGCGGGTTGGTGATGTAGCGCAGGCCGTGGCTGCGGTGGTGATCCATGGTGTCGGCCACGTGCACCAGGCGCAGCTTGTCGCCGGCGGCGCGCATGATCTCGGCCATGTTGCCCCCCATGTGGAACGTGTGACAGGCGACGTACACCATGCCGATGTTGGGGGAGTTCACGCCGCGGATGATGCGCACCGCCTCCAGGCCGTCCTCGACGAAATCGTCGGGGTGCGGGTCGATCCGGACGTCGATGCCTTCGCGCTCGATGATGGGCAGCAGTTCCTCCATCGATCGGAAGAAGGCACGCTCGGACTCCTCCGCCTTCTCGGGCCGGCCGGAGAACTCGGTGTTGATGACGTTCACCCCGAGGTCCACGGTGATCTGGATGACCCGCTTCCAGTTGCGCACCGCGGCCTCCCGGGCATCCGGGTCCGGGCTGGACCAGCGCAACACCGGCAGTACCGAAGCGATGCCGACACCGGCATCGGCGCAGGCCTTGCGGAACGTGGCCACCAGGTCGTCGTCGGCGCGGGGATGGTTGAAGAACGGGATGAAGTCCCGGTGCGGGGTCAGCTGCAGGTACTCGTATCCCAGCTCGGCCACCACCTTCGGGAAGTCGAGCAGATCGTGATCATGGTGGAACGGCGTCGGATCCAATGCGATCTTCACGTCACGCCCCGGTGATGGAGGCGCGGTCGACCAGCTTCACCGCGACCGGCTGACCGGTGTTCAGCGATTCCACGCCGGCCTCGCACACCGCGGCGGCGGCGTAGCCGTCCCAGGCGGTCGGACCATCTGTGTAGTCTCCGGCGTCATCGCCGGCCTTGACCGCGTCCACCCAGCGCTGGAATTCGGTGTCGTAGGCCTGGCCGAAGCGCTCCTTGAACGACGGGGTGATCTGGCCGCCCCAGGTGCCGGGGGCACCCTTGCGGACCAGGCCGACATCCAGGCCGATGAAGGCGCTGCCCTTCTCGCCGACCAGTTCGGTGCGCACCTCGTAGGCGACACCGGTGGTCACGAACACCTCGACGTCGACGTGCTTGCCCGAGGCCGTCTTGAAGATGGCGATCTGCGGGTCCTGCAGGCCCTGCGGCGCACCGGGATTCGCGGCGGGCCGGATGATCTGTACGGACACGATCTCTTCGTCGAACAGGAATCGCGTGACGTCCACCTCGTGGACCAGTGAGTCCCGCACGATCATCGAGCTGTCGAAATTCGGCGGCACGGCGGGGTTGCGGTGCACGCAGTGCAGTACCAGCGGTTCACCGAACTCGCCGGCGTCCATCAACGACTTCAGCTGCACGTACTCGTGGTCGAAGCGGCGCATGAAACCGACCTGGATCAGCCGCTTGCCCTGCGCGGCCTCGGCCTTGACGACGGCGAGGGAGCTTTCGACGTCGGTGGTCAGCGGCTTCTCGCAGAGCACCGGCTTGCCGTGCTCCAGGCAGGCCAGCAGCTGCTTCTCGTGTGTCGGGCCGGGGGTGGCCAGTACCACCGCGTCCACCTCCGGATCGGCGATGGCATCGAGCGGATCGGCGATGGCGCGGCAGCCGGGGATCCCGGCGGCGATCGCCTCGGCCTTCTCGGTGAGGTAGTCGTTGACCACGACCACGCGGGCACCGGAGATGCGGGCGGTGATGCGGGCGACGTGGTCGGCGCCCATCATGCCGACACCCAGAACTGCGATCTTCAGGTCAGACATGGCTTTCAGAGGCTCTCTAGTTGAAACGGACGGAGGGGACACCACATGAACCCAGGTATTTCTGGGTGCGCTTGGCGATGGGCAGGGGCGCGTCGACCTCGCACGGGTACATGTCCTGCTCGACGATGGCGAACACATCGATGCCCAGCTTCTCGATCTCGGCCAGCAGCGGCGGCATGTCCGGGATGCCCAGCGGCGGTTCGGTCATGGCGCCGAGCTTGACGGCCTCCCCGAAGGGCAGATCCTCGGCCTCCACCTTGGCGCGGACCTCGGGATCGACCTGCTTGAGGTGCAGGTAACCGATGCGCTCGGGGGCGCGCCGGATGATCGCGATGTTGTCGCCGCCGCAGTAGGAGATGTGGCCGGTGTCCAGGCACAGGTTCACGAACTCGCCGTCGGTGCCGTCGAGGAAGCGGTAGACGTTCTCCTCGGTGTCGACATGGCTGTCGGCGTGCGGGTGGTATTGCGCACGCACACCGTACTTCTCGAACATCGCCTTGCCCAGCTCGTTCATCCCCTGGGTCTTCTGGCGCCACTGCTCGGGGGTGAGGTTGCGGTCTTCCAGCACCGCTCCGGTGGCGGGGTCACGCCACATCTCCGGAATGACGACGACATGCTTGCCGCCGACCGCGGCGGTCAGCTTGGCGACGTCTTCGATCTGGCTCCACACGGAGTTCCAGGCGTCGTCCCCACGGGTCTGCGACTGGTGCAGGTGCTCGAACACCGTGCCGGCCGAGAGCTTCAGTCCACGGGACCCGAGTTCGTCGAGAAGCCGTTGCGGATCGGTTGGCAGGTAGCCGTACGGGCCGAGTTCGATCCACTCGTAACCCGATTCGGCGACCTCGTCGAGGAAGCGGGTGTACGGGGTCTGCTGCGGGTCATCCGGGAACCAGACGCCCCAGGAGTCGGGGGCGGATCCCACGAGAATCGATGACATTGCGGTGTTTCCTTCTAACGATCGGACGGACGGAGCAGGGGGCGCTGTACCTTCTTCCAGTCCGCATACCTCTGGTAGGCGGTCTGGGTGGATTCCAGGGTGGAGGTCTCGCTGACGGGGACGTCCCACCAGGAGAAGCTGTCCGGGGCGTAGATCCGCGGGTCGGTCTCGACGTAGATCACCGTGGTGACGTCGGCGGCCTTGGCGACCTTGACCGCGTCGGCGAACTCCGCGGCGGTGGCCACCTTGATGACGTCGGCGCCCAGGCTCGCCGCGTTGGCGGCCAGATCCACCGGCAGCTTGTCCCCGTCGAGGCGACCCTGCGCCCCGCGGTAACGGTAGTCGGTGCCGAAGCGCTGGGAACCGAGCGACTCGGAAAGTCCACCGATGGAGGCGAATCCGTGGTTCTGGACCAGCACCGGGATGACCTTGACGCCTTCCTGCACCGCGGTGGCGATCTCGGTGGCCATCATCAGGTAGGAACCGTCACCGACCATGATGAACACGTCGCGGTCGGGAGCGCCCATCCGGACCCCGATGCCGCCGGCGATCTCGTAGCCCATGCAGGAGAACCCGTACTCGACGTGGTAGCCCTTCCGGTCCCGGGTGCGCCACAGCTTGTGCAGATCACCGGGCATCGACCCGGCGGCGCAGACCACCACGTCCCGCGGATCCGACAGCGTGTTCACCAGGCCGATGACCTGGTTCTGGTTGAGCTGCACACCGTCTTCGGTGGCGTACACCGACGACACCGTGTCGTCCCATTCGGCGGCGAGTTCGGTGACCCGGGTGCGGTATTCGTCGCCGACGGTGTAGTCGGCCAGCGCCGACCCGAGCGCCTCGATCGCCTCGCGGGCATCGGAGACCACACTGATACCGCCCTGCTTCACCGAGTCCAGCGAGGCCACGTTGATGTTGACGAACCGCACCTCGGGATCGTTGAAGGCGGTGCGCGATGCGGACGTGAAATCGCTGTAGCGAGTGCCGATCCCGATGACCACATCGGCCTCGGAGGCCAGCGCGTTGGCGGCGGTGGTGCCGGTCGATCCGATGGCGCCGACGCTCTGCGGGTGGTCGTAGCTCAGTGATCCCTTACCCGCCTGGCTCTCGGCCACCGGGATGCCGGTCCGTGCGGCCAGCGCAGCAAGGGCTTCCTCGGCGAAGGAGTAGTGCACCCCGCCGCCGGCCACGATCAGTGGCTTGGTGGCCGACGCGATGACCTCGGCGGCGCGGGCGATCACCGAACGCTCGGGCAGCGGGCGGGCGATGTGCCAGGTGCGTTCGGCGAACAGTGATTCCGGCCAGTCGTGTGCCTCGGCCTGGACGTCCTGCGGGATGGACACCGTCGCCGCACCCGTCTCGACCGGATCGGTCAGCACGCGCATCGCGCCCAGCAGGGCCGCCGGCAGTTGCTCGGGCCGCCACACCCGGTCGAAGTAGCGGGACAGCGGCTTGAACGCGTCGTTGACGGTGACGTCGCCGGAGGAGGGCAGCTCGAGTTCTTGCAGCACGGGCGAGCTGACGCGGGTGGCGAAGGTGTCCGCGGGCAGCAGCAGCACCGGGAGCCGGTTGATGGTCGCCAGCGCCGCGCCGGTGAGCATGTTGGTCGACCCGGGACCGACGCTGGCGGTGACGGCCCAGGTCTGCAACCGGTCCTTCTGCCTGGCGTAGGCGACTGCGCTGTGCACCATGGCCTGCTCGTTGCGGCCCAGCACGTACTTCAGGCCGGGTGCGCGCCCGGCTTCCCACGATTCGACCTCGTCCTGCAGCAGCGCCTGGCCCAGCCCGGCCACGTTGCCGTGGCCGAAGATGCCGAAGCAGCCGGCGAAGAACTTGGTGCGTTCCCCGTCGTGTTCGACGTACTGGTTGGCGAGGAACCGGACGGTGGCCTGGGCCACGGTGAGCCGCACGGTTGCCTCGGTGTCGGCGTGCTTCTCGCCTCCCTTCGGGGCGGTGGAAACCATGGTCACACTCCTTGGGTCTTGCGCATCGGCAGGCGCGGGTCGATGTCCTGGTGTTCCCAGCTGGCGCGTAGCCAGGTGTGGTCGGGGTTGTCGCAGATCAGCCAGGCCCGGTCGGGTCCGGAGCCGGCCATCACGTTGAGGTAGTACATGTGGTGGCCGGGGGCGGCGATGGAGGGACCGTGGTAGCCGTGCGGTACCAGCACGACGTCACCGGAGCGGACCTCCTCGAGCACCTCGATGGGCCGTTCGGGGGTGCCGAACACCCGGTGGTATCCGAATCCCGGTGTGCCGGCTGGACTGTCGTCGATCTCGAAGTAGTAGATCTCCTCGAGCTGCGTTTCCACATCGGTGTTCTCGTCGTGCTTGTGGGCCGGGTAGCTCGACCAGTTGCCGCCGGGGGTGATGACCTCACAGGCGATCAGCGAGTCGGCCTCGAACGTCGTGGCCGTCCCGAAGTTGTGTACCTGCCTGCTGCAGTTGCCCGCCCCGCGCAACTCGACGGGCACATCGGCGGCCGCGACTCGGCGGTTCGGGAACGGCCGGCTGGCCCGCGCACCACAGATGGCGATGCGACCATGCCCGGACAGGGTGTAGGTCTGGTCGATGCCGAGGTAGACCATGTCGGCCGGACCGTCGAACACCGATGCCCGCGGCGACAGTTCGAAGGTGTCGTCCCCGGCCTGCACGGATCCGCCGCCGGACAGCGGCAGGATCATCACCTCGTCGTCGCCGGTGCTGCGGGTCACCGACCCGTCCACGTCGAGATCGACGACCAGCAGGCTGGACTCGGCCCAGCCGGCCGACTGCGGGGTGACGTCGACGGTGTAGGGCGCGGTCGCGGACCGGGCCGGGATGTACCACTTGCCCTTCATCTCAGCGCACCAGCTTCACGGCGTTCGAGACGGCCCCGGCGACATCGTCGTCGGACGGGTAGAGCAGGGTGCGCCCGACGATCAGACCCTTGACGGCCGGCAGCGCCAGCGCCTTCTCCCAACTGGCGAACGCGGCATCGGGATCGGTCGGGTCGCCGCCCAGCAGCAGGGTCGGCATGGTCGTGGACTCCATGACGCGGTCCATCTCGTCGACGACGGGCAGCTTCATCCAGGTGTAGGCCGAGGTCGATCCAAGGCCCTGACTGATGTGCACCGATTTGATGACGGCGTCGGGGGAGAGGTCGTTGCGAACCTTGCCGTTGACGCGGGTGGACAGAAACGGCTCCAGCATGGCGATCAGCCCGTGCGCGGCCAGTTCGTCGACCGCCTGCGCGCAGGCCGCCATGGTGGCGACGGTGCCGGCGTCGTCGAGGTCGATGCGGCACAACATCTTTCCGCCGTTCATCTTCGCCGCGGCGGTCGATGCCGCGGTGGCGCCGGTCATCCGGTCGTCCAGTTCGAAGCGTGCCCCGGCCAGCCCGCCGCGGTTGAAGGAGGAGAACACCACCTTGTCCTCGAGCGCGCCCAGCAGGACGAGGTCGTCGAGGATGTCGGCGGTGGCGAGCACCCCGTCGACGCCGGGATCGGCGAGTGCGGCGCGCAACCGGTCGAGCAGGTCGACCCGGCTGTTCATGGCGGTCGGCCGGTCCCCGACGGCGAGCGCACCGCGGGCCGGGTGATCGGCGGCGACGATCATCAGGCGGCCGTCGCCGCGGACCGTCGGCCGCGTGGTGCGGGCCTGCCAGGCCTGCGCGACTGCGGCGGGATCGGCGGTGCGGATCTCGGTGAGGTCGGCGTAGCTCGTGGCTCGGGCGACGCCGGGAGCCGATGCGGGCCTAGACATTGACGGCCTCCACAGCGGTCTGTTCGGCGAGTGCGGCCACCTCGGCGGCGGTCGGCATCGCGGTCGAGCATTCGAGGCGGGAGGCGACGATGGCGCCCGCGGCATTGGCATAGCGCAGGGTCTTCTCCAGCGACCAACCGTGCAGCAGGCCGTGGATGAGGCTGCCGCCGAAGGCGTCCCCGGCACCGAGGCCGTTGACCACGTCGACCGCGTTGGGCGGCACGGTCACCGAGCTGTGCCTGGTCTTGCCGAGCACACCGCGCGGGCCCTGCTTGACGATGGCCAGTTCGACGCCGAGATCCAGCAGCGCGTCGGCGGCCTTGTGTGGGTTGGTCTCGCCGACGGCGATCTCGCATTCCTCGCGGTTGCCGACGGCGACCGAGACGTACTGCAAGGCCTTCCGTACCTGCTCGGATGCGGCGGTGGGAGTCTCCCAGAACATCGGGCGGTAGTCGAGGTCGAGGACCGTCAGCGGTGCCCGGCCGTGCGCGTTGCGTGCCTCCCAGGCAGCGAAGTGTGCGTTGCGGCTCGGCTCCTCCGACAAACCGGTGACGGTCGACCAGTACAACCGGGCGTCGCGCACGGCGTCGGTGTCGATGTCATCGGCGGTGATCTGCAGGTCCGGGGCCGAGGGCTTGCGGTAGAAGTACAGCGGGAAGTCGTCCGGCGGGAAGATCTCGCAGAACGTGACCGGGGTGGGGAAATCGCCGTGCGTGCGCACGTACCGGTTGTCGACGCCGAGGCGAGCCAGTTCGGCGCGCACGTAGCGGCCGAAGGGATCGTTGCCCGCGCCGGAGATCAAGGCGGCCGTGTTGCCGAGCCGCGCGGCGGCGACGGCGACGTTGGCCGCGCTGCCGCCGAGGAACTTGCCGAATGATTCGACGTCCTCGAGTCCGATGCCGATCTGCAGGGGATAGACGTCGACGCCGGCTCGCCCGATGGCGATGACGTCGAACCGTTCCGTGCTGGACGGTCTTTCGAAGGACACTGTGGCTCCCTGGTCGTGAGCGGGCTCGTCACCCATGACTGTGCCTCCCGTCACTCGTCCATGTCAATAGTTTGTCCGGACATTATTACTTTCGGTCATATCGTCCGGATTCGGTTACTCTTCAGCTCGACAGGCCTCAGATCGGCGGGATCGGAGTAGACGTGCCCCTAGCTGTGGAACTCGACAGGTCCAGTCCCGTACCGCTCTACTACCAGCTCGCCCAAGCGATCGAGGCAGCGATCCGCAACGGGGATTTGGCCCCCGGCGACCGGTTCGAGAACGAACTCGCGCTGGCGAGCAGGTTGGCGTTGTCCCGACCCACCACCCGGCGGGCCATCCAGGAACTCGTCGACAAGGGGCTGCTGGTCCGCAAGCGCGGTGTCGGCACCCAGGTGGTGCAGAACCCGGTGCACCGGCGCGTCGAACTCACCAGCCTCTTCGACGACCTCGCCAAGTCCGGACAGGACCCCACGACTCAGCTGTTGGAGTACCACTGCGGTGTCGTCGACGAGGAGATCGCGGCCGAACTCAATCTCGGCAAGGACCACGAGATCGTCACGATTCAGCGGCTCCGGTGCGCGAACGGCGAACCGCTGGCCGTGATGACCAATCATCTTCCGGTCGAGATCGCGCCGGGAGCCGAGGAACTCGAGGCCAGCGGTCTCTATCAGGCGTTGCGGGGCCGCGGCGTGCACATCCGGCTCGCGCGTCAGCGCATCGGCGCGAAGCCGGCCACGCGCAACGAGGCCCGGCTGCTCGACGAGAAAGCCGGCTCGCCACTGCTGACCATGAGCCGGACGGCGTTCGACGACTCCGGCCGGGCGGTGGAATTCGGCAGTCACTGTTACCGCGCGTCCCGCTACTACTTCGAGACCACGCTCGTCGACCGCTGAGGCGGTGGCGCGGTGGTTCCGCGGATCACCAGGCGCGGTTCGAGCACCACGTCGGCCGTGTCGAGATCGTCGCCTTCCACCATCGCGATCGACAGCCGCACCGCGTGCCGTGCCAGCGCTTCGGCGTCCTGGTGGACCGTCGTCAGATCGATGCGCGGGTTGTCCGACAGCGCGCTGTCGTCGTAACCGATCAGCGACAGCTGCCCGGGAACGTCGACGCCGGCGCGGGTGAGCACGTCGAGGAGTCCCAGCGCGCACCGGTCGTTGCCGGCCAGTACCGCGGTGGGTAGCGCGTCGGAGGCCAGCATCGCCCGCGCCGCTGCGGCGCCTGCCGCCTCGGTGTGCGCGCCGGCGATCACTCTCGCGTGCGCAGAGATCCCGTGCACGCGCATGGCCGCTCGATAGGCGCGACGGCGGTCGGCCGAACCGGGGTCGGTGCCGCCATCGACGTGATGGATGTCGACGTGACCGAGTCCGACCAGGTAGGCGACGGCCTGCCGAATGCCCTTGGCGTCATTGGTACGGACCGTCGCGAGCCCCGGGGCGGGATCGAGACGGCGACCGACCACGACGACCGGAGTGCGCTCGGCCAGTCCGTGCACGTAGCCGGTGTCTGACGCGGGGCCGAGCAGGACGAGGCTGCCGCAGCGGTGGCTCAACAGCGCCTCGATCGGCACGGATTCGGCGCGGTCGGGGAGGTTGGCGGACAGCAGCACCTCGTATCCGGCCGCCTCGGCAGCGGGGTAGATGCGGGTGACCAGTTCGGCTTCGAACAGCTGCCGGACGTCCATCAGTACGCCGAGTGTGCGGCTGCGGCCCCGGGCGAGCAGGCGCGCCGCGGAATCCGGCCGGTAGCCGATTTTCCGTGCGACGTCGAGAACGCGGCGCTTCGTGGCCTCGCTGGCGCCCGGCTTCCCGTCGAGCACGAACGACACGAGCGTACGGGATACTCCGGCACGTCGGGCCACGTCGGCCATGGTGGGCGGTCGGTGGCGCTCGTGCGCCGGTGTGGTGGCCACGGGGCTCCTCGCGATGTGACGGTTGACACAACCTGGGTCGTCACCCATAGTAGCCCTAACGCGCATTACTAACGCGCTTTAGTCGCAAGGGTGACACGACATGAAATTGGGCGTCTACACCGCCGTTCTGCACGACCAGCCACTGCCGGAAGCCCTGCGGACCATCCGCTCCCTCGGGCTCGACGGTGCCGAGATCAACGCCGGTGGGTTCCTGCCGAGCCCGCACCTGCCGGTTGACGACCTGCTCGGCGGCCGCCTCGACCCCGGTGAATACCTCGCCTCCTTCGCCGCGGCCGGCGTCGCCTTGACCGGTCTCAACGTCAACGGCAACCCGCTGCACGCCGACCCCGAGGTCGGCCCCGAGGATGCCGAGGACCTCCGCCGGGCCATCCGCGTCGCGGCGTTGCTCGGCGTGCGGCGGGTAGTCACCATGTCGGGCCTGCCGGCAGCGCACGCCGGCGGTCGGTGGCCGGCCTGGCACGTCAACACGTGGGACAGTGGATACCTCGATTCGCTGGACTATCAGTGGGATTCGGTTGCCGTGCCGTTCTGGCGGGAGATCGACGCACTGGCCCGCGACCACGACGTCGAGGTCGCCATCGAGATGCACCCGCAGAACCTGGTGTTCAATCCGCCGACCTTGCGCCGATTGGTTGAGAAGGTGGGTGCCACCCACGTCGGGGCCGAGATGGACCCGAGCCACCTGTTCTGGCAGGGGATCGACCCCGTCGCAGCCATCGAGTACCTGGGTGATCTGGTGCTTCACGCGGCGGCCAAGGACACCCGCATCAACCCGGCCTGCGCCGTGGTCGGTGTGCTCGACGACCGCTTCACCCGCGTCCCCGCCGACGAGAACCCCACCGGCCTCGGCGGCCGCCACGTCGTCAACCGGTGGCCGGCAGACTCCAGCTGGGACTTCGTCGCGGTCGGGCGCGGCCACGACGTCGAGTTCTGGTCCCGGTTCCTCGCCGCGCTGCACCACGTCGATCCCGACATGGCGGTCAACATCGAACACGAAGACACCGAACTGGGCCAGCTCGAAGGTCTTCGGATGGCTGCCGACACCCTGCATCTCGCCAGCGCCGCTGCGCTGCAAACCTTCTGATCGAGAGCGACATCATGCGCACACCCGCCAACCCGGCCACACCCGCCGTCTCCGGCGCGTCCTCCGGACGGTTCCTCACCAAACTCACCGTCATCGCCACCCTGGGTGGGCTGCTGTTCGGGTACGACACCGGCGTCATCTCCGGCGCGTTGCTCTACATGAAGGACGACCTGCAGCTCAGCGCCTTCGGCGAGGCGACCGTCGTCAGTTCGCTGCTCTTCCCCGGAGCGGCCTTCGGCGCACTGTTCGGCGGTCGGGTGGCCGACCGGATCGGACGCAAGCGCAGCCTGCTCGTCTGCGCGGGGCTGTTCCTGGTCGGTGCGCTCGGCTGCGCCATCGCCCCGAACGTCCAGCTGATGGTCGCGGCGCGCATCGTGCTCGGCCTCGGCGTCGGCGCGGCGGCGGTCACCTGCCCGCTGTACCTGGCCGAGATGGCACCCGCCGACCGGCGCGGTCGCATGGTGACCATCAACGAGCTGATGATCGTCACCGGCCAGATGCTGGCCTTCGCCACGAATGCGTTGCTGGACCGCCTGTTTCACGATCCGCACGTCTGGCGCATCATGCTGGCCGTAGCCACCGTGCCCGCGGTGGCATTGCTGCTGGGCATGCTGGTGCTACCGGACTCGCCACGGTGGTACGGGTTGCGGGGTCGAATGGCGGAGGCTCGCGCGGTGCTCGGACTGAGCCGCCCGCCGGCCGAGGCCGACGCCGAGTACGGGGTGATCGTCGACCACACCGAACACATGCTCACGTCCAGGAGCGCGCCCCTCAGTGTCATCCGCGACGTGCCGTGGATCCGCCGCGTGCTGCTCATCGGGTGTGGACTCGCCGTGGTGCAGCAGGCGACCGGCATCAACACCGTCAACTACTACGCGCCGACCATCCTGGAGGAGAGCGGACTCGGGGTGAGCGCCTCGCTGGTCGCCACCATCGCGGTCGGCGTCACCTCGGTCGTCACCACGATCATCGGCATCGTCCTGCTGGGATTCGTCGGCCGACGCGCCATGCTGCTCATCGGTTTCGCCGGCGTCGCCGGGTCGCAGCTGGCGCTGGCGTTGGCATTCCTGCTCGGCGAGTCGACGATGCGCAGCTACGTGATCCTGACCGGCATGATCCTGTTCGTCGGGTTCGTGCAGATGTTCATCGGCACGGTGGTGTGGCTGCTGCTCTCCGAGATCTTCCCGCTGAGCATCCGCGGATTCGCAATGGGCATCGCGGTGTTCGTGCTGTGGTGCACGAACGCGATCATCTCGTTCCTCTTCCCGCTGCTGAACTCCGCGCTGGGTTCGACCGGTACCTTCCTGCTGTTCGTGGCCGTCAACGTCGGCTCGTGGTTCTTCGTGCAGCGCCTGGTTCCCGAGACCAAGGGGGCGAGCCTGGAGGAGCTGGAAGAGCGCTTCGAGGCCGAGCACGTGGGCTCCGTCGCGCACTGACGCCTGCAGGTCCGCCAGCCCTCTGCGACCCGTTGGCGTCCGCCGTCTGCAGTCCTAATGTCAGGACAAAGTGTTGACATTCCGGTGTGAGCCGTATTACATCACCCGTGAGACGTGTCGCAGTGCACGATCCCACCGGATCGACGACGCGACCGGCTGTCGAGAACAGGAGATCGGATGAGCGCTCGGCACGAGAGCGAAGGACGTCGGCCGTTCACGCGGCTCGCGGCACTGGCTGGAGCGGGCATCCTCGCCCTCGGCCTGGTGGCGTGCTCCTCCACGGGAGGCAGACCGCAGGGATCCGCCGACGGCGGCGGTGGCGGCACCGTCGACACCCCGCGGCTCACCGTCGCGATGATCACCCACGAGGTGCCCGGCGACTCGTTCTGGGACCTCATCCGCAAGGGCGCCGAGGCGGCGGCCCGCAAGGACAACATCGAGCTGCGCTACTCCAACGATCCGGAGGCGCCGGCTCAGGCCAACCTGGTGCAGAGCGCCATCGACAGCGGCGTCGACGGCATCGCCGTCACGCTGGCCAAGCCCGACGCCATGGCGCCCGCCGTGAAGGCCGCTCTGGACAAGGGCATTCCGGTCGTCGCGTTCAACTCCGGGTTCGACAACTGGAAGTCGATGGGCGTGCAGCAGTACTTCGGCCAGGACGAGAAGCTGGCCGGCATCTCGGCCGGCGAGAAGCTCACCGCCGACGGCGCCAAGAAGGTCGTCTGCGTCATCCAGGAGCAGGGGCAGGCGTCACTGGAGTCGCGGTGCGCCGGCGTGCGGCAGGGCTTCAAGGGTGCCAGCGAGATCCTGAACGTCAACAGCAAGGACATGCCGTCGGTCGAGGCGACGATCACCGCGAAGCTGCAGCAGGACCCGTCGATCGACCACGTCGTCGCCCTCGGCGCCCCCATCGCGCTGACGGCGGTGCAGTCGGCAGGCAACGCGGGCAGCACGGCCAAGATCGTCACCTTCGACACCAACGCCGCGCTCGTCGACGCCATCAAGGGTGGCCAGGTGCAGTGGGCGGTCGACCAGCAGCCGTACCTGCAGGGCTACCTCGCAATCGACTCGCTGTGGCTCTACCTCAACAACAAGAACCTGATCGGCGGCGGTCAAGCGACCCTGACCGGTCCGTCCTTCATCGACCCGTCGAACATCGACGCCGTGGCGGAGCTGGCCAAGGCCGGCACGCGCTGACGAGCAGGAGACACGACATGACCACCCGAGAAGCCCTCGACGTCACCTCGCACGCGGTCGTCCGCGACGAACGCGTGAAGGAACGAAACCGGCTGCAGCGCCTGCTGATCCGCCCCGAGATGGGCGCAGGCATCGGTGCCGTCGGCATCTTCGTCTTCTTCCTCGTCGTCGCGGCACCGTTCCGCGAGGCCTCCTCGCTGGCGACCGTGCTCTATGCCAGCTCCACGATCGGCATCATGGCCTGCGGTGTGGCGGTCCTGATGATCGGCGGCGAGTTCGACCTGTCGGCCGGCGTCGCAGTCACCTTCAGCTCACTGGCGGCGTCGATGCTGGCCTACAACCTGCACCTGAACCTGTGGGTCGGCGCGGCGCTGGCCCTGGTGCTCGCCTTGGCAGTCGGCTTCTTCAACGGCTTCCTGGTGATGCGCACAAGGATTCCCAGCTTCCTCATCACCCTGAGCACCTTCTTCATGCTCGCGGGCATCAACCTCGCGGTCACCAAGCTCGTCGCCGGGCAGGTCGCCACGCAGAGCGTCAGCGACATGCAGGGCTTCGAATCGGCGCGCACCGTCTTCGCCTCGTCCTTCACGGTCTTCGGCGTCGGCATCCGCATCACCGTCGTGTGGTGGCTGGTGTTCACCGCGATCGCCACCTGGGTGTTGTTCAAGACCCGCGTCGGCAACTGGATCTTCGCCGTCGGCGGTGACGCCGACAGTGCCCGCGCGGTCGGCGTGCCCGTCACGAAGGTGAAGATCGGGCTGTTCATGTTCGTCGGGTTCTGCGCCTGGTTCGTCGGCATGCACCTGCTGTTCGCCTTCAACACCGTGCAGTCCGGTCAGGGCATCGGCAACGAGTTCTTCTACATCATCGCCGCGGTGATCGGTGGCTGCCTGCTCACCGGCGGTTACGGCACCGCGATCGGGGCGGCCATCGGCGCCTTCATCTTCGGTATGACCAACCAGGGCATCGTGTACGCCGGCTGGGACCCCGACTGGTTCAAGTTCTTCCTCGGCGGGATGCTGCTGTTCGCGGTGATCGCCAACAACGCCTTCCGCTCCTACGCCTCGAAGAAGTGAAGTGATGACCATCTCCGTCGAAAAGCCGACCGACAACGCCCCGTCCGGCGGCGGCAAGACCCCGCTGATCGAGCTGAAGCACGTCGGCAAGTCCTACGGCAACATCACCGCGCTGGCCGACATCTGCCTGCGCGTCCGGGCCGGGGAGGTGACCGGCATCCTCGGTGACAACGGTGCCGGCAAGTCCACGCTGATCAAGATCATGGCCGGTCTGCACCAGCAGACCGAGGGCGAACTCCTCGTCGACGGCGAGCCGACGCGATTCGCCTCGCCGGCCGACGCGCTCGGCAAGGGCATCGCCACGGTGTATCAGAACCTCGCCGTCGTGCCGCTGATGCCGGTGTGGCGCAACTTCTTCCTCGGCCAGGAGGTCCGGAAGAAGACCTTCCCGTTCGCCCTCGACGCCAACGCGATGCGGGCGACCACGCTCAGCGAGTTGGCGAAGATGGGCATCGACCTGCCCGACGTCGACGTGCCGATCGGTTCGCTGTCCGGTGGGCAGCGGCAGTGCGTCGCGATCGCGCGGGCCGTGTTCTTCGGAGCGCGCGTCCTGATCCTCGACGAGCCGACCGCGGCACTGGGCGTCAAGCAGTCCGGCGTGGTGCTGAAGTACATCACCGCCGCGAAGGAGGCCGGGTTCGGCGTCGTGTTCATCACCCACAACCCGCACCACGCGCACATGGTCGGCGACCACTTCGTCCTGCTCAACCGCGGCCGGCAGAAGCTGGACTGCGCCTACGACGACATCACCCTGGAGCACCTCACCCAGCAGATGGCCGGTGGCGACGAACTCGAGGCGCTGACGCACGAACTGCGCGGCGCCAAGTGACCCGACGTCCCCGTCGACCGATTGGCCGACGGGGACCGCGGGTATGAGAGCGCCCATGACCGTCTCGACTCTCAAGACAGAAGACACCGGTCCCCGTCGCGTCAGCCGCAGCGTCCAGGTGGCCGCGCCGGTCGCCGAGGTGTTCGCCCTGATCGCCGATCCGCACCGGCACCACGACCTGGACGGGTCGGGCACCGTACGCGACGTCGACGTCAAGGGGCCGCACCGGCTGAAGGAGGGGGACAGGTTCACCGTGGGGATGACGCAGTACGGCGTGCCCTACAAGATCACCTCCACGGCCACGGCCGTCGAGGAGAACCACGTCGTCGAGTGGCAGCATCCCCTGGGCCACAAGTGGCGCTGGGAATTCGCCGAGGTGAGCCCGGGGACCACGAAGGTCACCGAGACCTTCGACTACTCGACCGCGAAGCTGCCGTTCGTCATCGAACTCACCGGCTACCAGAAGAAGAACGCCGACGGCATCGAGTCGACCCTCACCGCGCTCGCGCAGCGCTTCGAGACGCGCTGAGGGCTCCCATCAGCGCGGCGGTAGCCCCGCTGCGCGGTAGGCCTCGTCGATCAGCGCCATGTTGGCCACCGCGTCGTCGAGTCCGAAGGGCAGAGCAGCACCGGTAGCGAGGTGCGCCGCGAACGCCTCGAGTTGGTAGGCATACGACGACCGCGTGCCGAGCCGCTCGACGGTGGTGCGGTCGGCCGTCGTCACCGTCAGCCGGTCGTCCTGGCTCGGGCGGATGAAGTCGTGGACCAGTGCGGCGCCGAGGGTGCCGGTGATGGCGAGGGTGAACGAGAAGTCCTCGGCGAGCATCGAGTTGGTGCTCACACCGGTCGCGCCGCCGGGGAACGCGACCTCCACGTCGCACTCCGCATCGATGCCCGCGCCGCGTTCCGTCGCTCGGGCCGCGGTGATGGCAGGCGGGCCGTTGACGCCAGCGACGTCGAGTGCTCCCAGGGTCCGCATCACGTGCAGGCCGTAGCAGCCGAGGTCCATCAGCGCCCCACCGGCCAGCGCGTAGGACCACCGCGGATCGTCGTCGGCGGGTGTGGGCATCGCCATGCGCACCTCGATGCGGCGCACCTCGCCCAGGGTGCCGTCCGCGGCGAGGGCGAAGGCACCGCGGGTCACCGGATGGAACGCGTAGTGGAATCCCTCCAGGACCGCGACGCCCGCCCGGGTTGCCGCCGCGGCGACGTCCCGGGCCTCGACGTGGTTGCGGGCGAACGGTTTTTCGCTCAGCACCGGTTTGCCCGCCGCGATCGCGGCAAGGTTCCACGGGGCGTGCAGCGCATTGGCCAGCGGGTTGTAGACGACGTCGACCTCGGGATCGTCGACGACGTCCTGGTACGTCGCCAGTGCGCGTTCCGCGCCGTGGGTCGCGGCGAAGGCCTCGGCGCGCGCCGGGTCGCGGGCCGCGACGGCGACGAGTCGGTGGCCCAGTTCGGCGGCGGGCGCGACGATCGCGTTGGCCGCGATCCGCGACGCGCCCAGCACGCCGATGCGTAGCGGGGCGGCCGCGCTCACGTGGTGACCGTGCGCAGGTAGTCGACGCTCGCCCGGACGTCGCGCACCGGACCCTCGCCAGCCGGCTCGCCGTCGAGGATGGTGTCCTGCTCGAGCACGTACCAGCCGTCGAAACCGTTGTCGCGCAACACCGAGACGATTCCTGCGATGTCGACGTCACCGGTGCCCAGCGGGGTGTACATGCCGGCCCTCACCGCGTCGGTGTAGGTCAGCTCGCCGGAGCGGACCCGAGCCGCCAGCGTGGCGTCGACGTCCTTGAGGTGGGTGTGTGCTATCCGGTGCGGCACGGCCTTGGCCAGCTCCAGCGGATCGGTGCCGCCGATCAGCAGGTGTCCGGTGTCCAGGCACAGTGGGATGGCCGAGCCGGCCAGGACGCGGTCGACGTCCGCGCGCGTCTCCACCATCGTGCCGACGTGCGGATGCAGCACCGCCACCAGCCCGCGGGCCGCGGCGAGGTCGGCGAGCCGGTCGAGGTTCGCGAGCAACGTGGACCACTGGGCGTCATCGAGATCGGGCCGCGCGTCGTAACCGACGGCGCCGGTCGCCGCGGCGAACACCACGACACCGGCGCCGGCGGCGACGAGCGCGTCGAGCGGTGCGGCGGCGTCCGGGGCCGGGTCGTGGCCGGGGTCGTGGAGCACCACCGGGACGAAGCCACCCACGCAGGCCAACTCGTGGTCGGCCAGCGCCGCGGCGAGTTCGGCGGCGTCACCGGGCAGGAAGCCATCCGGACCGAGTTCGGTCGCACTCAGCCCGGCACCGCGCATCTCGCCGAGGACGCGGTCGCGGTCGAGTTGATGGCCCCAGCCGGGAACCTCGCAGACGCCCCACGAGATGGGCGCTCCGGCGATCCTCATCATCGGCGTACCTCCTCGATGCGCACCGGCGCGTGCCGGCGCAGGGACTCGGTGGCGGCCTCGGCGAGCCAGGCCACCTCGACGGCGTCGTCCACCGTGGCGCCGGGGATGGCAGCGCCCTTGGCGACGTCGACGAACGCCGCGAGTTCGGTGCGGAACGCCTCGGTGAAGCGGTCCATGAAGAAGTGGTGCGCCGGGCCCTGCGGGAAGTCCTCGGCCGCGGCGAACCGCGGGTCGGTGTTGCGCACCGGCACGCCGTGGTCCCAGCCGGCGGCCACGCTGTCGTGGAAACCGTGCACCTCCAGGCGGCAGTCGTACCCCCGGGCGTTGTAGCGCGCGGCCGAGACGAGACCCGTTGCGCCGCCGTCGAACGTGACGACGACGGCGGCGGTGTCCACGTCGCCGTACTCGGCGAACAACGGGTCGCCCTGCACCGTGCCGGTCGCATAGACCTCGACGGCGTTCTGGCCGGTGATCCAGCGGAGCACGTCGAAGTCGTGCACGGCGCAGTCGCGGAAGATGCCGCCCGAGCCCTTGATGTAGTCCATCGGCGGGGGAGCGGGATCCATGGTGGTGCTGCGGACGGTGTGCAGCGTGCCCAGTGCGCCGCTGTCCACCGCGCGCTTGGCCGCGGCGAAGGCGGCGTCGAAGCGACGCTGATAGCCCACCTGGACGGGCACGCCGCTGCGCGCGATCACCTCGGCGACGCGGGCGCTCTCGGCGGCCGTCGCCGCAATGGGCTTCTCGCAGAACGTCGGGATGCCGCGTTCCACGGCGGCGAGGGTCAGTTCGGCGTGCGCCGGGGTGGCGGCGGCGACCACGACGCCGTCGACGCCGGAGGACAGCAGGTCGGCGACCGAGTCGACGGCCGTGACGCCGTGCTTGGCGGCGACCGCTGCGGCAACGTCGGGACGTTCGTCGGTGACGACGAGCCCGTCGAGCCCCTCGAGGCTCGACAGGGTCTCGGTGTGGAAGGCGCCGATGCGCCCGAGGCCGATGACGCCGAGGGTGGTCATGGGAGTCTCCGTTCGTTGCGTGCGGTGAGAAGGACGTCCAGTCGTGCCGGGGACAGGTCCTCGCGCAGAGCGTCGAGCACGGTGTCCACCTGGCTGGGGGGCGCGAGGCTGCCGATGGGCGGGTCGGAGTCGAGATTGGTCGGGAAGGCGTAGCCCTCCGCGGTGGCGTTGACGACGTTGTGCAACTCGCGCTCGGGCCGGCCCGCGGCCTTCATCGCCAGCAGCGCCGGGTACACGACCCGCACCATCGCCGTGCGGTCCAGTGCCTCCATGGCCCGGCCGAAGGGCGAGGACACCTGCAGGAGGTTGGCCATGCGCCGGATGTCGGTGGAGGTGTTGGCGCCGGCACCGTGGAACAGCGCGGGGTTGAAGAACACGGCGTCGCCCTTGCGCAGCGGCAATTGCACGTGGTGGGCGGCGAAGTAGTCGATGAACTCCTGCCGGTAGAAGGCCAGGTAGCCCGCGGCGAAGCGCTGGGAACCCGGCAGCAGCATCGTCGGTCCGCTCTCGATCGGCATGTCGCAGTGCGCGACGGCACCCTGCAGCGTCAGCACGGCCGACATGGCGTGCAGGTGCGCGGGATAGGCGGTCAACTGGTCGACGTCGACGAAGCCGAGGTGGTAGTCGCGATGCGGAACCTGCGCGGCACCACCGGGATTGACGACGTTGACCTGGGAGGTGACCTGGTAGCGCGGCCCCAGCCATGCCTCGCTGACGACGGCCAGCGCGTCGGCCGCGTAGTAGGCGGCGAAGACCTCGGGTGCGTGCAGCGCGAGCTTCTGGGCGGCGTTCCAGATGCGGTCGTTCGCGCCGGCTGCGCCGAAGTGGTCGCCGGCTGCCGCGCCGCCGGCGTGCTGTTCGGCGATGATCGCGGCGAAGGCGGCGCTCGCCGCGTCGACCACGTCGTGGTCGAACGCCGCGGCGAACACCACGACGCCAGGGCCGTCGGCCAACGCCCGGATGAGTTCGGTCCGGAGCGCCTGGCGGTCGGCGCCGGCGACCGAGGCGGCGGAGTAGACCAGCACGCCGTGGCGGACCTCGTCGGCCAACGGGTAGTCCGACGCGACCGTCTCGACGGCCAGGGACGCGCGGAACGCGTCGAGGGAGCAGTCGGACGGTTCGATCCAGGCCCCGGCGGCGTAGGTGGTGGCGGAACTCGGCATGGCGGTTAGTCTTGCGGTGATTCACGCCATGAACAACGGCAGAAAGCCATCAAAAACACCTCATGCCGTGGGCGGGAGGGGAGTGGCCGTGCCACACCGCTACAAGGTGCGCGAGATCGCTCAGCAGTCCGGGCTCAGCGAGGCGACCGTGGACCGCGTGCTCAACGAGCGGCCCGGCGTGCGGGAGAACACCCGCGCCGAGGTGCTGCAGGCCATCGCCGACCTGGACAAGCAGCGGGCACAGTTGCGCTTGTCCGGACGTCGGTACCTCGTCGACGTGGTCATGCAGACCCCGCGGCGGTTCTCCGACGCCGTGCGCGCGGCCATCGAAGCCGAGCTGCCGTCCTTCGCGCCCGCCATGGTGCGCGCCCGCTTCCACCTCTGGGAGGCCGGTTCGGCGGAGGCGACCGTCGACGTGCTGGCGCGCATCCGGGGCAGCCACGGGGTGGTGCTCAAGGCGCAGGACGAACCCGCGGTGGCCGAAGCCGTCGACGCACTGGTGGCGTCGGGGGTCCCGGTCGTCACCTACTCGACCGACGTTCCGACGTCCGCGCGCGTGGGCTACGTGGGCATCGACAATCACGGCGCCGGCATGACGGCGGCGTACCTGATGGACCAGTGGCTCGGCGATGCGCCGTCCGACGTGCTGATCACGCTCAGCCGCACGGTCTTTCGCGGTGAAGGCGAGCGCGAGGTGGGGTTCCGGGCGGGGCTGCGGGGATCGGGACGTGCCATCGTGGAGGTCAGCGACAGCGACGGCATCGACGCGACCAACGAGGCCCTGGTACTCGAGGCGCTGCGACGCCACCCGTCTGTGGAGGCGGTGTACTCCGCCGGTGGTGGCAACACCGCCACGGTGGCGGCGTTCGACCGGCTCGGGCGTCGATGCCGGGTGTTCGTGGCCCACGACCTCGACGCCGACAACCGGCGGCTTCTGCGGGACGGTCGGGTGTCGGTCGTGCTGCACAACGATCTGCGTGCCGACGCCCGCACCGCGATCCGGCTGATCCTGGCACAGCACCGCGCGCTGCCGTTCGAGCCCGCACGGCATGCGCCCATCCAGGTCGTCACGCCGTACAACCTGCCCGGATGACCCGTCGATCGTGCATTCCCGCCGATGCGGACTACGCTTTCGCCGCATCCCGGTACGTCGGGATGGCAGGGATCGATCAGCAGAACCAGGAGAGCGTGGCGGTGCAGCGAGGACTCGACGGACTCGTCGCCGGGGTGACCGTGTTGGGCAACCTGGCAGTCGACGTCATCGACGGTGCGCCGCCCAGCCCGGGCGGGTGCGCGTCGTTCGCCGGCGTGGCGCTCGAAGCGGTCGGCGGCCCCGGCCGCATCGTCGCCCTCGGCGCGCCCGACGACCACGCGCTGTTCGACCCGCTGCTGGCCCGGTTCGGCGACCTGGTGCACATCCTGCCCTCGCGCGTCACCAGCGGTTTCCGCCTCGACTACGTCGACACCAACCACCGCCGCATGTCGGTCGACGCGATCGGCCCGGTGTGGGGGCCCGCCGAGATCGAGGCCGCCGACCCGGACACCACCTGGGTGCACCTGGCGCCGCTGCTGCGCACCGACTTCCCGCCGGACACGCTCGCGCTGCTCGCGGCCCGCGGGCACCGCGTCGCCTACGACGGACAGGGACTCGTCCGCGCCGACCGGGTCGGGCCGCTGCTGGAGGACCCGCACTTCCCACCCGACCTGCTCGAGCACATCGCCATGCTCAAGCTGGCCGAGGACGAGGCCGTCGTGGTCGCCAATGGCCAGTTCGACCTCGCGACGGCGCGCCGCCTCGGCGTTCCCGAGATCGTGGTGACCTTCGGCTCGGAGGGATGCGACATCTACACCGACGGCGTGGTGCAGCGCGTTCCCGCGGCCTGGCGCGTCGACGGCGTGCAGACGACCGGGGCGGGGGACATGTTCACGGCCTGCTACGTCGCCCACCGTGCCGCGGGCGACGGGCCGGTCGACTCCGCCCGACACGCCAGCGAACTCGTCGCGCGCGAACTGGACAAGCGCGTCCGGCAGGGCATCGTCGACCCGGTGTAGTCGCAGGTCGGACGTGCCCGCAGCCGAATACCCACCGGTAACCGGCGTCTTAGAGAACGACGTTCTCGAAAGGTGACGAAGACCACAAATCGACACCTGTCGAGTCGAATTCACGCTGCTGACCTGCGGAGTTCGCGGACCTTTACCTGCAGGTAACCGGCGAGTCCGGTGAAGGGCCACCTAAGAGAAGTGCAATAATCGTGACTGCCAGTGACAGAAACTTGGGTGGACGATATCCCGGCGGCGCATCGCGCACCAGGCCTCCCCGGAACCCCCTCCGGACGCCTCGATCGCGACCCGGCGAGACGTGACCCGAATCCAACGTGAAAGGCGGGGGTCGTGAGTCCGAACGGCAACGGCACCAGCAACGGGGCGGCACCGCGCCAGAAGCTCGAGAAGGTCGTCATCCGCTTCGCCGGCGACTCGGGCGACGGCATGCAGCTGACCGGTGACCGGTTCACCTCCGAGGCGGCCCTCTTCGGCAACGACCTCGCGACCCAGCCGAACTACCCGGCCGAGATCCGTGCCCCACAGGGCACGCTGCCGGGCGTCTCGTCGTTCCAGATCCAGATCGCCGACTACGACATCCTCACCGCGGGCGACCGTCCCGACGTGCTCGTCGCGATGAACCCCGCCGCACTCAAGGCGAATGTGGCCGACCTGCCCCGCGGCGGGCTCATCATCGCCAACTCCGACGAGTTCACCAAGCGCAACCTCGCGAAGGTGGGCTACGAGGCCAACCCGCTCGAGACCGACGAACTGAGCGACTACGTCGTACAGGCCGTCGCCATGACGACGCTGACGCTGGGTGCCGTGGAGCCGATCGGCGCCACCAAGAAGGACGGCCAGCGCGCCAAGAACATGTTCGCCCTCGGGCTGCTGTCGTGGATGTACGGCCGCGAACTCGAACACAGCGAGTCGTTCATTCGGGAGAAGTTCGCCCGCAAGCCCGAGGTCGCCGAGGCGAACGTCCTGGCGCTGAAGGCCGGCTGGAACTACGGCGAGACCACCGAGGCGTTCGCCACCACCTACGAGGTGTCGCCCGCCAAGCTGAACTCCGGCGAATACCGCCAGATCTCGGGCAACACGGCGCTCGCCTACGGCATCGTCGCCGCCGGCCGGCTGGCCGACACCCAGGTCGTGCTCGGCACCTACCCGATCACGCCGGCGTCGGACATCCTGCACGAGCTGTCCAAGCACAAGAACTTCAACGTGCTGACGTTCCAGGCCGAGGACGAGATCGCCGGCATCGGCGCCGCGCTCGGCGCGTCCTACGGCGGCGCGCTCGG
Source organism: Mycolicibacterium grossiae (assembly GCF_008329645.1). Classification (NCBI taxonomy): domain Bacteria; kingdom Bacillati; phylum Actinomycetota; class Actinomycetes; order Mycobacteriales; family Mycobacteriaceae; genus Mycobacterium; species Mycolicibacterium grossiae. The sequence goes on along the minus strand of NZ_CP043474.1, from coordinate 4,908,568 downwards.
CGTGACCAGCACGTCGGGTCCCGGCGTCGCGCTGAAGGCGGAGGCGATCGGCCTCGGCGTGATGATGGAGCTGCCGCTGCTCATCGTCGACGTGCAACGCGGTGGCCCGTCGACCGGTCTGCCGACGAAGACCGAACAGGCCGACCTGCTGCAGGCGCTCTACGGCCGCAACGGCGAGTCGCCCGTCGCGGTGCTCGCGCCGCGATCGCCGTCGGACTGCTTCGACATCGCCGTCGAGGCCGCGCGGATCGCGCTGACCTACCGGACGCCGGTCATCGTGCTGTCCGATGGCGCGATCGCCAACGGCTCGGAGCCGTGGCGCATCCCCGACGTGTCGACATACCCGGCCATCGATCACGAGTTCGCGAAAGCCGGCGAGCCGTTCGAGCCCTACGCACGCGACCCGGAGACGCTGGCCCGACAGTTCGCCGTACCCGGTACGCCGGGCCTCGAGCACCGCATCGGTGGCCTGGAGAAGGCCAACGGCTCGGGCAACATCTCCTACGAGCCGAAGAACCACGACCTCATGGTCCGGGTGCGGCAGGCGAAGATCGACGGCATCACGGTCCCCGATCTCGTCGTCGACGACCCGACCGGTGACGCCGAGCTGCTCATCCTCGGCTGGGGCAGCTCGTACGGCCCGATCGGCGAAGCGTGCCGGCGGGCCCGGCGGCAGGGCACCAAGATCGCCCACGCGCACGTGCAGTACCTGAACCCGCTGCCCGCCAACCTGGGCGACGTGCTGCGCAGCTACCGCCAGGTGGTCCTGCCGGAGATGAACCTCGGACAGCTGGCGACGCTGCTGCGGGCGAAGTACCTGGTCGACGTCCAATCGGTGACGAAGGTCGAGGGCATGGCGTTCCTCGCCGACGAGGTGGAGGGCATCATCGCCGCCGCCCTGGACGGGACCCTGGCCGAGAAGGAAACTGAGAAGACGACGTTCGCTCGGTTGGCAGCCGCAACCGTCGAGACCTCCGTCGCGGGAGTGGGAGCAGAGGCATGACCGACCTGATCGGACACGACCACCGGGACCTGGGCCTGACGCCCGCCCTGACGAAGACCAGCGCGGTGCCGACCACGGACCAGCCGCAGAAGGCCAAGGACTTCACCAGTGACCAGGAGGTCCGCTGGTGCCCCGGCTGCGGTGACTACGTCATCCTCAACACCATCCGCAACTTCCTGCCGGAACTCGGGCTGCGCCGGGAGAACATGGTGTTCGTCAGCGGGATCGGCTGCTCGAGCCGGTTCCCGTACTACTTGGAGACCTACGGTCTGCACTCCATCCACGGGCGTGCGCCGACCATCGCGACGGGGCTCGCCCTGGCGCGCGAGGACCTCTCGGTCTGGGTCGTGACCGGTGACGGCGACGCGTTGTCGATCGGCGGCAACCACCTGATCCACGCGCTGCGCCGCAACGTCAACCTGACGATCCTGCTGTTCAACAACCGCATCTACGGGTTGACGAAGGGCCAGTACTCGCCGACGTCCGAGGTCGGCAAGGTCACGAAGTCCACCCCGATGGGCTCGCTGGACTACCCATTCAACCCCGTGTCGCTCGCCCTGGGCGCCGAGGCGACGTTCGTCGGCCGCGCACTGGACTCCGACCGCAAGGGGCTCACCGAGGTCCTTCGCGGCGCGGCTGCGCACCGCGGTGCGGCGCTCGTCGAGATCATGCAGGACTGCCCGATCTTCAACGACGGCTCCTTCGACGCGCTGCGCAAGGAGGGCGCCGAGGAGCGGCTCATCTCCGTGACGCACGGTCAGCCGATCACCTTCGGAGCCGAGGGTGAGTACTGCGTGGTCAAGTCGGGCTACGGCCTGGAGGTCGCCAAGACCGCCGACGTCGCCTCCTCCGACATCGTGGTGCACGACGCGGAGGTCGACGACCCGGCCTACGCCTTCGCGCTGTCCCGGCTGTCGGAGCAGAACCTCGCGCACACCGTGATGGGCATCTTCCGGCAGGTGCACCGGCCGACGTACGACGAGATGGCACGCGACCAGGTCAGCTCCGCCATGCAATCCAAGCCCCACGACACCGCGGCTCTGCAATCCTTGCTGCGTGGGAAAGACACCTGGACCGTCGACTGACGTTCGGACCGCAGACGCCCCGTTGGCCGCCATCGTGCTGGCCGGCGGGGCGTCTCGGCGTATGGGCCGGGACAAGGCCACGATGCCGTTCGGCGAGGGCGGCACGCTGGTCGAGCGCATCGTCGGCACACTGAGTGGACGCTGCGCGCCGATCTTCGTGATCGCCGCCCCCGGACAGCCGCTGCCCGACCTCGCCGCCGCCACCGTGCTGCGCGACGAGGTGCGCGGTGTCGGCCCGCTGCTGGCCACCGCGCGCGGCCTGCACGCCGCCGCTGCCGCCGACTGCGACCTGGCCTTCGTCAGCGCGGTCGACATGCCCCATCTGGACGTCGACCTCGTCGACGAACTGGCCGGTCCGGCGCGGCGGCTGGGCGTCGACGTGGTGCTGCCCTGGGATGGCCGGGACCACTATCTCGCCGGCGTCTACCGCACCCGCTTGGCTGCACGGGCCGACGCGCTCGTGGCGGCCGGCGCGCGCAGCATGCGCGCCCTGGTCGACCAGGTCGACACCCAGCGGGTCGTGATGGCCGAACGCCGCGCCCTTATCAACGTCAACGCCCCCGCGGATCTCCGCTGACATTCGACCGGCAAATACCGCATTGGCTCGTGTCATTGCGCGAATTCGCTAGACGGCGCCCGAATGCGGAATTCTCGTGACGGATGGGGCACGAGGTTGACGCACGAATGGCTGCACGCCTTCTCGGACCGTCGTGTGCGTTCGCCCCACGGTCGAGATTCGACGACATTGAGCGACACCGTGTTTCAGCGTTGAATGGGGTTTTGGTCGTCCAATCAGCAACGATTGACGACGTTTCCAGGGCCGCGCTCGAGTGTCACAATGGGAGAACCACATCCACGCCAATCATGGTGTGTCACTGCGGTGATCTCTCGACGTCATCGGCGTCCGTCGACGGCGATGCGATGATGTCCGTCGACGCCGTTGTCCAGGAGTCGGTTTCACGGCCTCGAGGGGCGATCCGGTCGACGGACGTCACCACCGAGCCGCCGAGCGGAACGGCGAAACATGCTCAGCCGCAGCATCGTCGACGATTCTGGCGGATGCGCGCCGTCCGCTCATCTGGCAAATCGACGGGCCGGTGGGGCGGCGTGTCCGCACGAGTACGCCTGCGGGCGAGCGGTATTCGCTTCGGTCATGGCTCTAAACATCCGAAAGCTGTGTGCCACGCCACAATATGCCGGTGATGTGCGTCACGGGCAGCCGGGCCGCAGGTCCTTTGGGCAGGTCGCCTAAGCACACGTGCTGACCTGCGTACACCGTCGAGATCCTCTTCCGTGATCAAACCGTGATCGGTCGCGGATGCGCGTCTCGGCGGATATGACATCGCTCGTTCGGGTTTGTACGGTCCCCAATGTCTCCAACGGAGCAAATAACTCAAGAAACCACGAACCTGTGTGTGAGTGGGACCGGTGGCCGGACGCAGACGTCGATCCGAGCCATGCGGTGGCCGGACCCGATGCGTCCGACCTGGCCGATGTCGCCTCCCACTGGCGTGCCCGACCGAGACGGCACGACCCCGTCGACACGCGCCCGAACCCGGGTGAACCACGTCCGCGCCTACGCGGACGTGCGATGGCGCGCGCTTGGCGAAAGGACAGAAGTTGAAGAACATCCGCACGACGTTCGGGCTGGCGACGATTGCCGGGGCGCTCGCAGTGGCCCCGATCGCCTTCGGCGCCGGTACCGCGAATGCGGACGGCGTGAACTGGGACGCCGTTGCCGCCTGTGAGTCCGGTGGCAACTGGGCGATCAACACGGGCAACGGCTACTACGGCGGCCTGCAGTTCACCATGGGCACCTGGCACTCCAACGGTGGCGCCGGCTCGCCGCACAACGCGAGCCGCGAGGAGCAGATCCGCGTCGCCAACAACGTGCTGAACTCCCAGGGCATCGGTGCCTGGCCGGTGTGTGGCAAGCGGGGCTGATCTCGGTCCCCCCACGCGGGCGCGGGCCATGCCCGCCGTGACGAGAACGGTGTCGGACGGTGCGTCCGGCACCGTTCTCGTCCGTCCCGGACGTCGCGTGCATCTCTTCCGTCCGTCACGTCTCGATGACGATCATCTTCCCCTTCCGTAACGCGTGAGGTCCGTCACACGACGTACCCCGTGACTGCGTCGGACGTTCGCGACGAACACCGACCGGTCCTCGTGTCGATCGGTCGGGGAAGGACCGCAGAGATGAACGCCAGCCGCACCATTCGCCGCCTCCTGATCGGCGCCGCGCGCGCCGTCCTCCTGAGCGGCGCCGCCGCGCTGGCCGCCGTGGCGTTCAGCACCGCCTTCGGGTCCGGGTCCGCCCACGCCGATGCCATGAATTGGGATGCCGTCGCCCAGTGCGAGTCCGGCGGCAACTGGTCGGCCAATACCGGCAACGGCCACTTCGGAGGCCTGCAGTTCAAGCAGGCCACCTGGAGTTCCAACGGCGGGTTCGGCTCTCCGTCCGCGGCTTCGCGGGAAGAGCAGATCCGGGTCGCGGAGAACGTCCTGCGCAGTCAGGGATCGAAGGCCTGGCCCAAGTGCGGTGCCTTCGGCGGTGCGCCGGTCGCCTGGAACGCGCCGGCGTCACCTGCCGCGCCGGCCACCGGATGTTCGGCGATCCGCCCCGGCGGCGTCCTCGGCATCGTCGACCTCCGCACGATCTGCTCGTTCCTGGCGCCGCTCGTCGGTCAGCGCTGAGGCCGGTCAGCGCTGAGGCCACGCGCTACCGGTCCGGCAGCACGAACGCCCGTCGCGACGCGATCGTCGCGAGGTGCCGCATCAGAACCGATTCGGGCACCCACGCCGACGCCCGCACGGCAGCGGCGCCCAGCACCGTCGGCCGCAGGTTCACCACCTGGCCGATCCACCGTGCCTCCCGCGCCACCGCCCGCACCCGTGGACGTCGTGCCCGGGCGAACCGATGGAATGCCGAGGGCAGATCGGCCGCGCCGGCCACGCAGTGCGCCAGCACGGCCGCGTCCTCGATCCCCTGACAGCCGCCCTGCCCCAGATGGGGTCGCATCGGATGCGCCGCGTCACCCAGGAGGACGAGCGGTCCCTGCGCCCACGTGCGCGCCTCGTCGCGGTCGTAGAGGTCGCTGCGCAGCAGGTCGCCATCGTCAGTGGCCGCCAGCAGCGCCGGAATGGGTTCGGGCCAGCCGCCGTAGCGCAGGCGCAGGTGATGCGCCTCGCCGCCGGGCGAGGACGTTCCCTCCGGTCGGCGCTGGGTTCCGAACCAGTACGTGTGCTCGTCGTCGAGTGGCACGTGTCCGAACTGCGTTCCCGCGCCCAGGGTTTCGCCAGCCAGCCGCTCGTCGATGCGCACCCGGGCCACGCCGCGCCAGGCCGTGTATCCCGTGTAGTGCCGTCGCAGCGGCCCGTTGAGGCGACGTGCGACCACGGACCCGACGCCGTCGGCGCCGACGACGGCATCGGCGTCGAGCGCGGTGCCGTCGGCGAGGGTCACCCGTGCGCCACCCGGAGTCGTCGCGACATCGGCTGCGGACCCGCCGGACTGGACGGTGCCCGGCTCGAGGGCGGCGGCGAGCACGGCCAGCAACGCGGAGCGGCGGACCACCACCAGCGGCTCGCCGAGCGCGGTCACCAGGCGCTCGCCGTCCGGCGTACGGAGCCATCGGCCGTCACTCCACCGCATGGCGCCCGCGGTCACCCGACCGCCGGACGCCCGCACCTCGCCGCCGACGCCGATGGCGTCCAAGGCGGCGAGGGCATTGGGCCAGATGCTGATCCCGGTGCCCGCGGAGGTGTCGGTGCGCTCCTCGAGCACGGTGACGTCGTGCCCGGCGCGTTGCAGGGCGACGCCGACGGCCAGGCCGGCGATGCCGGCACCGACGACCAGGATGCGTGCGCCCACGCCCAGGAATCTAGGCGACGTCAGAGATCGAAGACGAGCAGTGTGCTGCTCGCGGTGGCGACCACCGCGCCACTCGCGTCGGTCACCACGCCCTCGGTGAAGCCCACGCGCGCCCCCGCCTTCACGACCGTGCCGGTCGCGAGCAGTGGACCGCTCGCGGGTCGCACCGCCTTGAGGTAGTTCACCTTGATCTCGATCGAGGTGTACCCCCGTCCGGCGGGCAGCGTGCTGTGCAGTGCACAACCTGCCACCGAATCGAGCAACGTGCACACCACGCCGCCGTGGATGGCGCCGATGGGATTGAAGGCCGATTCGTCGGGCATGCACCGGAACACGACGCGGCCGTGCTCGGCCGAGACCATGTCGAAGGCCATCAGCCCCGCGATGGGCGGTGGGGGGAGTTCGCCGTCGACCATGGCCCGCAGGTAGTCCAGGCCGGCCATCGCCAGGCCGCGCGCCGTGGTCGGCGCCGGGTCGTGCCAGGTGACGGTCTTCGTGCGGCGTTCGCCCCAGGTGGTCCTGGCGGTCGCGTCGGTGGGGTGCACGGTCACGGGGTGTCCTCTCCTCGGGTGACGCTGCGGTAGTGGTCCAGACGGGCGGGGTCGTCGGCGGCGACGGCGTGCGCCGCGCCCCAGGCGAGCAGGGCGTTCAGGACGGGCGTCAAGGCCCGACCGGCGGCCGTCAGCGCGTACTCGTCGCGGTGCGCGGTGCGGGGCACGCGCTCGACCACCCCGGCGGCCTCGAGCGTCTTCAGCCGTGCGGCGATCCGGTCCCGAGGGGCGCCCGTGCCGCGGACGATCTGGCTGAAACGGGTGGCGCCGAGCGCGATCTCACGGACGACGAGCAGAGCCCACCGTTCCCCGACGAGTTCCAGTGCCGCGGCGATGGGACACGGCCGCCCGGGCAGACCGGCGAGTTCGACCGTGGACACCCGCTCACCGTGCCGCGTCGATGGTTTGAAAGTCAAACCGTACGAAGTCGACGGCTGTGCTACGAACGGTTCCGTGACCGCTGCCGCGCCCGACCCCAAGCCCGCACCCCGGCCCGACACCTTGGCCGACCTGGACGCCTTCGCCGACCTGGACGCCTTCGCCGACCTGGACGCCTTCCTCGCCCTGCCCCGCGTCGCCGGGCTCGCCGTCGCGCCCGACGGATCGCGCGTCGTGACGACGGTCGCGGAACTCGATGCGACGCGCACGAAGTACGTCACCGCGGTCTGGGAACTCGACCCGCACGGCGACCGCCCCGCCCGCCGCCTGACGCACGGGGCCACGGGGGAGTCCGCCCCCGCGTTCACGCACGACGGCGACCTGCTGTTCCTCGCCGCCCGCCCGGCGGCGGACGAGGAGGACGCGCCCACGGCGCTGTGGCGGCTCCCGTCGAGCGGTGGGGAGGCCCGTCGAGACCTCGCCCCGGCGGGCGGGATCGACGCGGTGTTCCCGGCGGCGGACGCCGACGTCGTCCTCGCCCGCGTGCCGCTGCTGCCCTCAGCGCACGACGTCGACGACGACCAGCGCCGGCGCACTCGCCGCACGGACGCCAAGGTCACCGCCGTCCTGCACCACGGCTACCCAGTGCGGTACTGGGACCACGACATCGGCCCGTCGCAGCCGCATCTGCTGGCCGTCGACGGTGCGCGTGACCTCACGCCCCGTCCGGGGCCGGCGCTACGCGACGCCGAGACCGACGTGAGCAGGGACGGCCGCACCGTCGTCACCTCGTGGCACGTCCCGGCTGCGGGGGCATCGGTCCGCAGCACGCTGGTGTGCATCGACGTCGTCACCGGCGAGCGCACCGTGCTGGTCGACGACGCGGATGCCGACCTGTCGCACCCGGTCCTCGCCCCCGACGGCCGCTCCGTCGCCTACCTGCGCGAAACCCACTCCAGCCCGACCGAGGCGCCGCGGATCACGCTGTGGTGGCTCTCACCCGACGGCGCCAACCGCCCGCTCACCGAGGGATGGGACCGCTGGCCGACGTCGGTCGCGTGGAGCGACGACGGCGCCACGCTGCTCGTCACCGCCGACGACCACGGCAGGGGACCGGTGTTCGCGGTCGATGTCCAGACGTCCGCGGTGACGCGCCGTACCCACGACGACTTCACCTACACCGACGTCCGACCCGCGCCCGGCGGCGTCTTCTTCGCGCTGCGCAGCTCGTATCTCCGCCCGCCGCACCCGGTCCGGGTCGATCCGGACGGCGCGGTCGTCGAGCTGCCGTGCGTGGCGTACCCCGACCCGCCCGGCGAGCTGGTGGAGGTGAGTGCCGACGCCGGCGACGGCACCGAGATCCGCTCCTGGCTGGTGCTCCCCACGGGACCCGAACCCGCGCCGCTGCTGCTCTGGGTGCACGGCGGCCCGCTCGCCAGCTGGAACGCCTGGCACTGGCGGTGGTGCCCATGGCTGTTGGCCGCACGCGGTTACGCCGTGCTCCTGCCCGACCCGGCCCTGTCGACCGGCTACGGACAGCGTTTCGTCCAGCGCGGCTGGGGCGCCTGGGGTGCAGCGCCGTTCACCGACCTGATGGCCGCCACCGACGCCGCGTGCCGGCATCCCCGCGTCGATGCCACGCGCACCGCGGCGATGGGCGGCTCGTTCGGCGGCTACATGGCCAACTGGATCGCCGGCCACACCGACCGCTTCCGCGCGATCGTCACCCACGCCAGCCTGTGGGCACTCGACCAGTTCGGCCACACCACCGACGGGGCGTACTGGTGGGCACGGGAGATGACCGAGGAGATGACGGCAGGCAACTCGCCGCACCGGCACGTCGACCGCATCCGCACGCCGATGCTCGTCATCCACGGCGACAAGGACTACCGCGTGCCGATCGGGGAAGGCCTGCGACTCTGGTACGAACTGCTGTCCGCGTCGGCGCTGCCCGCGGGCGCCGACGGCACCAGCCCGCACCGCTTCCTCTACTTCCCGAACGAAGGGCACTGGGTGACCGCGCCGCAGCACGCGAAGCTCTGGTACCAGGTCGTCGCGTCCTTCCTCGGCGTGCACGTCCTCGGCCACGAGGAGGAGACGCCCGAGCTGCTCGGCTGACCACCGGTAGGTTGGGGGCATGGCCGCAGAGCAGCGTGAGTTCGACGTCGTCCTGTACGGCGCGACCGGATTCGTCGGGAAGTTGACCGCGGAGTACCTGGCCCGGTCCGGAGGCGACGCGCGGATCGCGCTGGCCGGCCGGTCGGTCGGCAAGCTGCGCGCGGTACGCGACTCGCTGGGCGACGTCGCCCGCGAGTGGCCGCTCATCGAGGCCGACGCCGGGCAGCCGTCACAGCTCAACGACATGGCCGCGCGCACGCGCGTCGTGGTGACCACCGTGGGTCCCTACACGAAGTACGGTCTGCCGCTGGTGGCCGCGTGCGCCGCTGCGGGCACCGACTACGCCGACCTGACCGGCGAGACCATGTTCATCCGGCAGAGCATCGACACGTATCACGAGCAGGCCGCGGACAACGGCGCACGGATCGTGCACTCCTGCGGATTCGACTCCGTGCCGTCGGATCTCACGGTCTACGCCCTGTACAAGCAGGCGCAGCAGGACGGCACCGGGGAACTCGGTGACACGACGATGGTGGTGCGCCGCTTCGCCGGCGGCGTCTCGGGCGGCACGCTCGCCTCGATGATCGAGGTGCTGGCCACCTCGTCGGCCGACCCGGACGCCCGCCGGGAGATGTCCGATCCGTACACGCTGACCACCGACCGCGCTGCCGAACCCGATCTCGGCCCGCAGTCCGACACCCCGTGGCGACGCGGCCGCGAGATCGCTCCCGAACTCGACGGCGTGTGGACCGCGGCGTTCGCGATGGGGGCGCCGAACTCCCGGATCGTGCGTCGAAGCAACGCGCTGCTGGACTGGTCCTACGGACGCACCTTCCGCTACGCCGAGGCGATGAGCACCGGGTCCTCGGTGCTCGCGCCCGTCGCGTCGGCCGTCACCACGGCGGCCAACGTCGCCGTGCTCGGTCTCGGCAGCCGCTACTTCGACAAGGTCCCGCGCGGACTCGTCGAGCGCATCCTGCCCAAGCCGGGCACCGGTCCCAGCGAGCGGACCCGGGAGCGCGGCCACTACACCGTCGAGACCTACACCACGACGACGACCGGTGCGCGCTACCGCACGACGATGTCGCAGCAGGGCGATCCGGGCTACAAGGCGACCGCCGTGCTGCTCGGCGAATGCGGGCTCACCCTCGCCGTCGACCGCGAGGAGCTGTCGGATCTGCATGGCGTCCTGACGCCCGCGGCGAGCCTCGGCGACGCGCTGCTGCACCGGCTGCGCCGCGCCGGCGTGACCCTGGAGACCGAGCGACTGGCCTGACGGGGGCTTTCGCGGCGTCGACCGGCCACTTCCTAGAATGCTTGGGTGACTGCTACCTCCACACCCGCCGAGAACACCGGGGCCTCGGCCCTGCCGAAGTCGTGGGATCCGAGCGAGGTAGAGGCCGAGCTGTACCAGGGCTGGGTCGACGCCGGGTACTTCACCGCCGATCCGGCCAGTACCAAGCCGGGCTACTCCATCGTGCTGCCGCCGCCCAACGTGACCGGCAGCCTGCACATGGGGCACGCACTCGACCACACGCTGATGGACGTGCTCACGCGCCGCAAGCGGATGCAGGGGTACGAGGTGCTCTGGCTGCCCGGCATGGACCACGCGGGCATCGCGACGCAGAGCCTGGTGGAGAAGCAGCTCGCCGCCGAAGGCACCACCAAGGAGGACCTCGGCCGCGAGGCGTTCGTGGACAAGGTGTGGGACTGGAAGCGCGAATCCGGCGGCACCATCGGCGCGCAGATGCGCCGCCTCGGCGACGGCGTGGACTGGAGCCGCGACCGGTTCACCATGGACGACGGTCTGTCGCGGGCCGTGCGCGCCATCTTCAAGCGGCTCTACGACGCCGGCCTGATCTACCAGGCCGAGCGGCTCGTCAACTGGTCGCCGGTGCTCGAGACCGCCATCTCCGACCTGGAGGTCAAGTACTCCGACGTGGAAGGCGAGCTGGTCTCCTTCCGCTACGGTTCGATGAACGACGACGAACCGCACATCGTGGTGGCCACCACCCGCATGGAGACCATGCTCGGCGACACCGCGATCGCGGTGCACCCCGACGACGACCGCTACCGCCACCTGGTCGGCCAGCGTCTGCCGCATCCCTTCCTCGACACCGAGGTGGTCATCGTCGCCGACGAGCACGTCGACCCGGAATTCGGCACCGGCGCCGTCAAGGTCACTCCCGCACACGACCCCAACGACTTCGAGATCGGCCTGCGCCACGACCTGCCGATGCCGACGATCCTGGACACCAGGGGCCGAATCGCCGGCACCGGAACGCGATTCGACGGCATGGACCGCTTCGACGCGCGGGTGGCGGTGCGTGAAGCGCTCGCGGCCGAGGGCCGCGTGGTCGCCGAGAAGCGCCCGTACCTGCACAGCGTCGGCCACTCCGAGCGCAGTGGCGAGCCGGTCGAACCGCGGCTGTCGCTGCAGTGGTTCGTCAAGGTGGAAACGCTGGCGAAGGCCGCCGGTGACGCAGTCCGCAACGGCGACACCGTCATTCATCCGAAGAGCCTGGAGTCGCGCTGGTTCGCCTGGGTCGACGACATGCACGACTGGACCATCTCGCGGCAGCTGTGGTGGGGCCATCGCATCCCGATCTGGCACGGTCCGAACGGCGAGAAGGTCTGCGTCGGCCCCGACGAGACCCCGCCGGAGGGCTGGGTGCAGGACCCCGACGTCCTGGACACCTGGTTCTCCTCGGCGCTGTGGCCGTTCTCCACGATGGGCTGGCCCGATCGCACGCCCGAACTCGAGAACTTCTATCCCACCACGGTGCTGGTCACCGGCTACGACATCATCTTCTTCTGGGTGGCGCGGATGATGATGTTCGGCACCTTCGTCGCCGACGACCCGGCCATCACCAACGGCGGGCAACGCAGCGCGCCGGTCCCGTTCGAGAACGTCTTCCTGCACGGCCTGATCCGCGACGAGCACGGCCGCAAGATGAGCAAGTCGAAGGGCAACGGCATCGACCCGCTGGACTGGGTGGAGCAGTTCGGCGCCGACGCCCTGCGCTTCACCCTCGCCCGCGGCGCCAGTCCCGGTGGCGACCTGTCCATCGGCGAGGACCACGCCCGCGCGTCACGCAACTTCGCCACGAAACTGTTCAACGCCACCCGCTTCGCGCTGATGAACGGCGCCGCCCCGGCCGACCTGCCGGGCCTCGAGGACCTCACCGACGCCGACCGCTGGATCCTGGGCCGCCTCGACGAGGTGCGCGCCGAGGTGGACGCGGCCTTCGACGCCTACGAGTTCAGCCGCGCCTGCGAGGCGCTCTACCACTTCGCCTGGGACGAATTCTGCGACTGGTACCTGGAATTGGCGAAGGTGCAGCTGAATGAGCGGCCGGATGGTCCGACCAACGCGGTGCTCGCGGCGGTGCTGGACGCGCTGCTCAAGCTGCTGCATCCGGTGATGCCGTTCGTCACCGAGACGCTGTGGAAGACGTTGACCGGAACGACGGGCGCGGCGGCGTCGCTGGTGGTGGCCGACTGGCCGACCGCGTCCGGCATCGCGCTCGACGGCGTTGCGGCACAGCGCATCTCGGACATGCAGCGACTGGTGACCGAGGTGCGCCGCTTCCGCAGCGACCAGGGCCTCAACGACCGGCAGCGGGTGCCGGCGCGCCTCGTCGGCATCGCCGAGGCCGACCTCTCCACTCAGGTGAGCGCGGTGGCGTCGCTGGCCTGGCTCACCGAGCCGGCGGACGGATTCACGCCGTCGGCATCGGTGGAGGTCCGGCTGTCGGGCGCCACCGTGGTGGTCGAACTGGACACCTCCGGCACCGTCGACGTCGCCGCCGAGCGTCGCCGCCTCGAGAAGGACCTCGCCGCAGCCGAGAAGGAACTCGCGCAGACCACCGCAAAGCTCGGCAACGAGGCGTTCCTCGCCAAGGCGCCCGAACCCGTCGTCGAGAAGATCCGTGCCCGGAGCCGGGTGGCCGCCGAAGAGGTCGAACGAATCACCGGTCGCCTCGCCGGTCTGGCATGACGATTCCCGCGGAGCCGACCCCGGACGAGATCGCGGCGCTGCTCCAGGTCGAGCACCTGCTCGACCAGCGGTGGCCGGAGACGAAGCTCGAGCCGAGCACCGCCCGCATCAGCGCGCTGCTCGAGCTGCTGGGCTCACCGCAGCGCGCGTACCCGAGCATCCACGTGGCCGGCACCAACGGCAAGACGTCGGTGGTGCGCCTGATCGACGCGCTGCTGGTCGCCCTGCACCGGCGCACCGGCCGCACCACCAGCCCGCACCTGCAGTCCGCCGTGGAGCGCATCGCCATCGACGGCATGCCGATCAGCCCGGCGCGCTACGTCGAGGTCTACCGCGAGATCGAGCCGTTCGTCGAACTGGTCGACCGGCAGTCGGAAGCCGCAGGCGGTCCGAAGATGAGCAAGTTCGAGGTGCTGACGGCGATGGCGTTCGCCGCCTTCGCCGACGCCCCGGTCGACGTCGCCGTCGTGGAGGTCGGGATGGGCGGCCGGTGGGACGCCACCAACGTGATCAACGCCCCGGTCGCGGTGATCACCCCGATCGGCATCGACCACGCCGACTACCTCGGCGACACCATCGCCGAGATCGCCGCCGAGAAGGCGGGCATCATCACCCGCGCCGAGGACGACCTGGTGCCGGTCGACACGGTTGCCGTCATCGGGCAGCAGGCGCCCGAGGCGATGGAGGTGCTCCTCGCTCAGACGGTGCGCAGCGACGCCGCCGTCGCCCGGGAGGACTCCGAGTTCGCGGTGCTGCGCCGCGAGACGGCGATCGGCGGACAGCTGCTGGAGCTGCAGGGCCTCGGCGGCGTGTACTCCGACGTCTTCCTGCCGCTGCACGGCGAGCATCAGGCCCACAACGCCGTCGTCGCGCTGGCCGCGGTCGAAGCCTTCTTCGGCGCGGGCGCCGACCGCCAGCTCGACGTGGACGCCGTCCGCGCCGGGTTCGCCGCGGCCGCGAGCCCCGGCCGGATGGAACGCATGCGCAGCGCGCCCACGGTGTTCATCGACGCCGCGCACAACCCGGCCGGTGCCGCGGCGCTCGCCGCCACGCTGGAGCAGGAGTTCGATTTCCGGTACCTCGTCGGCGTGGTGTCGGTGATGTCGGACAAGGACGTCGACGGCATCCTCAGCGCCCTCGAGCCGGCCTTCGACATGCTCGTCGTCACGCACAACGGGTCGCCGCGGGCGTTGGACGTCGAGGCCCTCGCCCTGCGCGCCGAGGAGCGGTTCGGCCCGGAACGCGTCGTCACCGCCGCCACCCTGCCCGACGCCATCGAGACCGCCACGACGCTGGTGGAACAGGAGGGCGCCGGCGACGACGAGGTCGGGTTCTCCGGCGCCGGCATCGTCATCACCGGTTCGGTCGTCACCGCCGGTGCCGCACGCACGCTCTTCGGACGGGACCCACGATGACCCAACCACCCACGACGCCCGCACCGCCCGATCCCTGGAAGAGCTTCCGCGGCGTCATGGCGGGGACGCTGGTCCTCGAGGCCATCGTCGTGCTGCTGGCCCTGCCCGTGGTGTCCGTCGCCAAGGGGGGACTGACGGCCTGGACGGGCGGCTACCTCGTCGGCGTGGCGGTGCTCCTGGTGCTGCTGTCGGGCGTGCAGGGGCGGCCGTGGGCGCTGCGGGTGAACCTCGGCATGCAGGTGGTCCTCATCGTCGGTGCGGTCATCCACCTCGCCGTCGGCTTCATCGGGGTGGTCTTCGCGGCGGTCTGGGGGCTCATCGCCTACCTGCGGGCAGAGGTCAAACGCCGTCAGGAGCACGGTCAGCTGCCTGGGCAGCAGAACCTTCACGACTGACCGGTACGCTGTGCGCCGTGACGGAACGGACCCTGGTTTTGGTGAAGCCCGACGGCGTCAAGCGCCTCCTCGTCGGTGAGATTCTGAGCAGGATCGAGCGCAAGGGCCTGACGTTGGCGGCGCTGGAACTGAAGACCGTCAGCGACGAGCTGGCCCGCGCGCACTACGCCGAGCACGAGGACAAGCCGTTCTTCGGCTCGCTGCTCGAATTCATCACCTCGGGCCCCGTGGTGGCCGCCATCGTCGAAGGCCCGCGTGCCGTTGCCGCGTTCCGGCAGATCGCCGGCGGCACCGATCCGGTGGAAAAGGCCACACCCGGCACGATCCGCGGTGACCTGGCCCTCGTCACTCAGGACAACCTGGTGCACGGGTCGGATTCCCCGGAGTCGGCGGCCCGCGAGATCG
This sequence comes from Mycolicibacterium grossiae, assembly GCF_008329645.1. NCBI lineage: Bacteria > Bacillati > Actinomycetota > Actinomycetes > Mycobacteriales > Mycobacteriaceae > Mycobacterium > Mycolicibacterium grossiae. The sequence goes on along the minus strand of NZ_CP043474.1, from coordinate 4,893,347 downwards.
AACTCTGGTTCCCCGGGCGTTAGCTGCCTGAGCGTGCCGTCCGGCCCGTCCGGACGGCACCTCGTCGGGAACACCGCGATCGTGTGGGATACTGGCCACGGGTGACCGGCTTCATACCAGAAGCGGAAGCCCGGATGAAGACTTCGACGAGCGCGACCACGTGACGAAGAGTCAGGTGCGGCGCCGACCGTCCAGCCGTCATTCAGCCAGGCACTGAGGGCCTCGAAGTGGGGTTGCTCGGAGCGAGACCATACAAGCTCGGGGAACCCCCCGGGCTCATAGCGGAAGCCCTCGCGTGGCCGCGTCCTCACAGACGCGCCCGGGGGCTCGAGGAGAATACGTGGCCCAGGATGCGCCTACCCAAGATCAGCCCGAAGACATCCAGCAGGACGCTCCTGCGCAGCTGAATGATCTCGGCTCCGCGGAGCCGGCCGAGCCGATCGGTGACGTCGGCGACGTGACCGAGGCCGTCGACCGGCCCGCCGAGGAGTCGACCGGCGACGAGGCGCAGGTGGCCGTTCAGCCGGATCCGGCAGACGCCGTCGAACAGCCCGCCGACGAGGCCGAACAGCCCGCCGACGAGGCCGAACAGCCCGCCGACGAGGCCGAACAGCCCGCCGCCGACGACGCTGCCGATGAGCCTCCTGCCGATGAGGCCGCCCAGCCCGTCGAGGATCCCGAAGCGGAGCCGGAGTCCCGGCTGCTGCTCGAGACCCCGCCGCCCGCCGCCGCCGCGCCGGTCGCCGACTACCTCCCGCTGTTCGTGGCGCCGCAGCCCGTGACGTACGCGCCGCGCGACGAGGACACCGACGACGACGAGGACGACGAGGACACCGACGACGCGTCCGGTGACGACGACTCCGACGACGGCTCCGACCGGCCCGCCAACCGCCGGCGCCGACGTGGCCGCCGCGGACGTGGTCGCGGCCGGGGCGAACAGGCCTCCGACGACGGCGCCGACAACGACGACGACGCCACCGATGCGACTGCCGACGCGGACTCGGACTCCGATGAGGGTGACGAGGACGACGGCGACGAGGACAACGGCACCGGCGAGGGCGCCAGCCGCCGTCGTCGCCGCCGCCGTCGGCGCAAGTCCGGCTCCAGCGATGGCGGCGACGGCAACGGCGCCGAGGCGTCGCCGGACGACCCGCCCAACACCGTCGTGCACGAGCGTGCCCCGCGCGAGCGCTCGGAGAAGTCCTCGAAGTCCGATGAGATTCAAGGCATCTCCGGGTCCACCCGCCTCGAGGCGAAGCGCCAGCGCCGCCGCGACGGACGCGATGCCGGACGCCGCCGCCCGCCGATCCTGAGCGAAGCGGAGTTCCTGGCCCGTCGCGAAGCCGTCGAGCGCGTCATGGTGGTGCGCGACAAGGTCCGCACCGAGCCGCCGCACGAAGGCGCCCGCTACACCCAGATCGCCGTGCTCGAGGACGGCGTCGTGGTCGAGCACTTCGTGACGTCCGCGGCGTCGGCGTCGCTGGTCGGCAACATCTACCTCGGCATCGTGCAGAACGTGCTGCCCTCGATGGAGGCGGCGTTCGTCGACATCGGCCGCGGCCGCAACGGCGTGCTCTACGCCGGCGAGGTCAACTGGGAGGCCGCCGGGCTCGGCGGCGCTCAGCGCAAGATCGAGCAGGCCCTCAAGCCCGGCGACTACGTCGTCGTGCAGGTCAGCAAGGACCCGGTGGGTCACAAGGGCGCGCGGCTGACCACGCAGGTGTCGTTGGCCGGCCGCTACCTCGTCTACGTGCCCGGTGCCTCGTCGACCGGCATCAGCCGCAAGCTGCCCGACACCGAGCGGCAGCGGTTGAAGGAGATCCTCAAGGAAGTCGTCCCGTCGGACGCCGGCGTCATCATCCGCACCGCCTCGGAGGGCGTGAAGGAAGAAGACATCCGGACCGACGTCAACCGGTTGCAGGAGCGCTGGAACCAGATCGAGGCCAAGGCCACCGAGATCACCGGGAAGGCCGCCGGCGCCGCCGTGGCGCTGTACGAGGAGCCCGACGTCCTGGTCAAGGTGATTCGCGACCTGTTCAACGAGGACTTCTCCGGTCTCGTCGTCTCCGGCGACGACGCCTGGAAGACCATCAACGACTACGTCCAGTCCGTGGCGCCCGAACTGCTGGAGCGGATGACGAAGTTCGAACCCGCCGGCGGTGCCGGGGGACCGGACGTCTTCGCCGTGCACCGCATCGACGAACAGCTGACCAAGGCCCTGGACCGCAAGGTCTGGCTGCCGTCCGGCGGCACGCTGGTCATCGACCGCACCGAGGCGATGACGGTGGTCGACGTCAACACCGGCAAGTTCACCGGCTCGGGCGGCAACCTCGAGCAGACCGTCACCCGCAACAATCTTGAGGCCGCCGAGGAGATCGTGCGCCAGCTGCGGTTGCGCGACATCGGCGGCATCGTGGTCATCGACTTCATCGACATGGTGCTCGAGTCGAACCGCGACCTGGTGCTGCGCCGGCTCACCGAGGCACTCGCCCGGGACCGCACCCGCCACCAGGTGTCCGAGGTGACCTCCCTGGGTCTGGTCCAGCTGACGCGCAAGCGCCTGGGCACCGGGCTGATCGAGGCGTTCTCGACCACGTGTTCGCACTGCGGCGGGCGCGGCATCGTGCTGCACGGCGACCCGGTGGACTCCGCGCCGTCCGGATCGTCGGGCCGCAAGTCGGAGTCCGGTGGTGGCGGCGGCGGTGGTGGTCGGCGCGGCAAGCGGGGCAAGAAGAACGGCCGCAGCGAGGACGTCCCCGTGGCCAAGGTGCCCTCGCACGCCGCCGGCGAGCATCCGATGTTCAAGGCCATGGCAGCCGCCAACGGCAAGCACGACGAGGACGACGAGGACGACGGCACCGACACCGATGTCGAGGATGCCGACGAGTCGACGGTGATCGGCGAGGGCGCGGCGGACGACGCCGAACGCCTCGTCGACGACACCGACGAGGAGTCCGACGACACCGACGACGAGGACGCGACCCTCGACGACGAGGACTCGGATGACGACGACTCCGATGATGACGACTCGGATGATGACGACTCGGATGACGACGAGGACGACGACATCGAGGTCATCGACCGCGACGAGGATTCCGACGACGAGGACTCCGACGACGAGGACTCCGACGACGACGAGGACTCCGACGACGACTACTCCGATGACGAAGAAGACGACGAGGACGACGACGACTCGGACGACGAGGATTCGGACGACGAGGACGAGGACGAGCCCGTGGTCGTCACCGCGCGTCCCCGCCGCCGCCGTGCGGCCGCGCGACCGGCGGGTCCGCCGGCACACGACGGCTAGTCAGCCGGTTTGACCCTCAACCCGCTGGTCACGTAACCTTGCACAGTTGTGTTTCGGCGGCGTGACCAGCGCGGCCGGTGGCGACATCGGTTTGCGAGGGAACACTGACGCCCCGCACCCCCAGACCCGCGCTCGCGCCCTCGGGTAGCGCGCGCCCGCACCAGCGAAGCAGAGGAAGACGAAACGATGGCGACGTACGCAATCGTCAAGACCGGCGGCAAGCAGTACAAGGTCGCGGTCGGCGACGTGGTCAAGGTCGAGAAGCTCGACGGCGAGCCCGGCGCGTCGGTGTCGCTGCCGGTGGCGCTCGTCGTCGACGGTGCGAACGTCACCACCGATGCGCAGGACCTGGAGAAGGTCGCCGTCACCGGCGAGGTGCTCGAGCACACCAAGGGTCCGAAGATCCGCATCCACAAGTTCAAGAACAAGACCGGCTACCACAAGCGGCAGGGCCACCGTCAGCAGCTGACGGTCGTCAAGGTCACCGGAATCAAGTAGGCAAGGGAGCGAACCAATGGCACACAAGAAGGGCGCCTCCAGCTCGCGCAACGGTCGTGATTCCAATGCCCAGCGCCTCGGCGTGAAGCGTTTCGGCGGTCAGGTCGTCAAGGCGGGGGAGATCCTGGTCCGCCAGCGTGGCACGCACTTCCACCCCGGCGTCAACGTCGGCCGTGGCGGCGACGACACGCTGTTCGCCACTGCTCCGGGCGCCGTGGAGTTCGGCGTGAAGCGCGGCCGCAAGACGGTCAACATCGTCCGCGTCGCACGACCGGAAGCCTGATCCCCCGAGGACTTTCCGCGAACGTGAAGCTGCTGCGAGTTCTCTAGGACCACTCGCCACGTCAGCTTCACACTCGGGAAGGATCCGTCATGCCCCGCTTCGTCGACCGCGTCGTCATCCATGCGCGGGCCGGCAACGGCGGTAACGGCTGCGCGTCGGTGCACCGCGAGAAGTTCAAGCCGCTCGGCGGCCCCGACGGCGGCAACGGCGGCCGGGGCGGCAGTGTCGTGCTGGTCGTCGACCCGCAGGTCCACACGCTGCTCGACTTCCACTTCCACCCGCACGTCGTCGCGCCGTCGGGCAAGCAGGGCGCGGGCAGCAACCGCGACGGTGCTGCCGGCGCCGACCTCGAGGTCCGTGTGCCCGACGGGACGGTCGTCCTCGACGAGCACGGCAGGCTGCTGGCGGATCTGGTCGGCGCGGGTACCCGCTTCGACGCCGCGGCCGGTGGCCGGGGCGGCCTCGGCAACGCGGCGCTCGCCTCGCGGGCCCGCAAGGCCCCGGGTTTCGCGCTGCTGGGCGAGAAGGGCCAGGAACGCGACCTCACGCTCGAACTGAAGACCGTCGCGGACGTCGGTCTGGTCGGATTCCCCTCCGCCGGCAAGTCGTCCCTGGTGTCGGTCATCTCGGCGGCCAAACCCAAGATCGCGGACTACCCCTTCACCACGCTGGCCCCCAACCTCGGGGTGGTGTCGGCGGGCGATGACACGTTCACCGTCGCCGACGTGCCGGGCCTCATCCCGGGCGCCTCGGAGGGCCGCGGCCTCGGACTCGACTTCCTGCGTCACATCGAGCGCTGCGCGGTGCTGGTGCACGTCGTGGACTGCGCGACCATGGAACCGGGACGCGACCCGATCTCCGACATCGACGCCCTCGAGGCGGAACTGGCCGCGTACACGCCGACGCTGCAGGGGGACTCGACCCTGGGCGATCTGGCTCAGCGCCCCCGTGCCGTCGTGCTCAACAAGATCGACGTGCCCGATGCGCACGAGATGGCCGACTTCATCCGCGACGACGTGGCCAAGCGCTACGGCTGGCCGGTGTTCGAGATCTCGACGGTGTCACGAGATGGTCTGCGCCCGTTGACGTTCGCGCTCGCAGAGATGGTGAACGCCTACCGTGCCGCACAACCCGCGGTGGTGGCGCGCCGCCCGGTCATCCGGCCGGTGCCCATCGACGAGAGCGGCTTCACCGTGGCCGCGGACGGCCGGGGCGGTTTCGTCGTGCGAGGCACCCGGCCGGAACGCTGGATCGCGCAGACCGACTTCGAGAACGACGAAGCGGTCGGCTATCTGGGCGACCGGCTGGCGCGTTTGGGCGTCGAGGAGGAACTCTTCAAGCTCGGTGCCCGGCCCGGGTGTGCCGTGACGATCGGCGACATGACCTTCGATTGGGAGCCGCAGACTCCGGCGGGTGTCGACCTGCCCTTGTCGGGGCGCGGCACCGACGTCCGCCTCGAGCAGACCGATCGCGTGGGCGCCGCGGAACGCAAGGCCGCCCGGCGCGAGCGCCGTCGCTCCGACGGTGACGACGAGTGACGAGCGTGGCGCACGACGGTCTGCAGCGGTCCACGCACCGTGAGGCGGTGCGGACGGCGCGCAGCGTCGTCGTGAAGATCGGCACGACGGCGCTCACCGATGCCTCGGGCGCGTTCGACGCGGGCCGGCTCGCGACCCTCGCCGACGCGATCGAGTCACGGATGAAGGCGGGCTCCGACGTCGTGATCGTGTCGTCCGGTGCCATCGCCGCCGGCATGGAACCTCTGGGTCTCACCCGCCGACCGTCCGACCTGGCCACCAAGCAGGCGGCGGCCAGCGTCGGACAGGTCGCTCTGGTCAACGCCTGGAGCGCGGCGTTCGGTCGCTACCAGCGCACCGTCGGCCAGGTGCTGCTGACGGCCCACGACATCTCGATGCGGGTGCAGCACAACAATGCCCAGCGCACCCTCGACCGGTTGCGGGCGCTGCACGCCGTCGCGATCGTCAACGAGAACGACACCGTCGCCACCAACGAGATCCGCTTCGGCGACAACGACCGGCTCTCCGCACTGGTCGCGCACCTCGTCGGCGCGGACGCACTCATCCTGCTGAGTGACATCGACGGCCTCTACGACGGCGACCCCCGCAAGGCGACGCCGGAGGCCCCGGCGCGCTTCATCCCGGAGGTGGCCGCGCCCGACGACCTCGACGGCGTGGTCGCCGGCGGCGGCAGTCGGCTCGGCACCGGCGGCATGGCGTCCAAGCTCTCCTCGGCGTTGCTCGCCGCGGACGCGGGCGTCCCGGTGCTGCTGGCCGCCGCGGCGGACGCGCCGACCGCGCTGGCCGACGCGTCGGTGGGCACCGTGTTCGCGCCGCGGTCCGAGCGGATGTCGGCGCGTCGGTTCTGGGTGCGCTACGCCGCGGAGTCGGCAGGTGTCCTCACCCTCGACGCCGGTGCGGTGCGCGCGGTGGTGGGTCAGCGCCGATCGCTGCTGGCCGTCGGGATCACCGCGGTCTCCGGTCGGTTCCACGGCGGCGACGTCGTCGACCTGCGCGGCCCGGACGACGAGACCGTCGCGCGCGGGGTGGTCGCCTACGAAGCCGGTGAACTGGCGAAGGTCATCGGCCGGTCCACCGCGGACCTCCCGGCGGATATGCGCCGGCCCGCCGTGCACGCCGACGACCTCGTCGCAATCTAGGGCTTCTCCAGATAGAGCGCCGCCCAGATGATCTGGGTCAGGGTGTCGGCCAACTCGGCATCGTGCGACGACGGACGGCCGGGCAGGCTCTGCTGGCAGGCGCGCTCGACCATCCAGGTCAGCGTGACGGCCGTCGACTCCGCGATCAGCTCGCGGCGGATGGTGCCCTCCTGCTGGCCCTGACGGATGACCGCCGTCAACCGCTCGGCGATGCGCGTCATGAGGTCGGCGTAGGTGGACCCGACCTGCGGGTCGTACGCCGACATCTCGCTCAGCGCGATCAGCAGCGGCTGATGGGTGCGATAGGCGGCGACGATCGCGGTCAGCGCGGCATGGGCGTCGGCGGGATCGCGGCGGTCGGCGACGCTCCACCAGCGCTCCGCACCGTCGGCGAGATCGCCGAACACCTGGCCCGCCAGCCGGCGCAGCAGGTGGCCCTTGTCCTCGAAGTAGACGTAGAAGCTCGCACGCGAGATGCCTGCCTCGGTGGCCAGCCGGTCGACGCTGAGTTCGGTGAAGCTCGTGCCGTGGCTCATCAACCGCTCGGTGGCGTCCAACAGCTGCCGCTCGATCCGCTCCCGGCGTTCCTGCCGGGTGGCCTGCGTGCGACGCGTCACGGACGGCATCCATTCAGGGTAGTCACCGCCTCCTGCGCTTGACTGGACACACTGTCTAGACGTAGCGTCGGAGTCATGACCGTGACGTCGCTCACACCGGCTGCTGCCGGGGACCGCCAGTACGACCCCGTGGACCTTTCGTCACGGCGGTTCTGGTCGACGACGGCCGCGCAGCGCGAGCAGTCCTTCGCCGTCCTGCGTGCCGAACGCCCGGTCAGCTGGCATCCGCCGGTCGAGGACGCGCTGATGCACGACCCCGAGGACCGCGGTTACTGGGCGGTCACCCGGCACGCCGACATCGTCGCCGTCAGCCGGGACAGCGAGACGTTCCTCTCCGGAAAGGGCGTGCTGTTCGAGACCGTGCCCGAGGAGCTGCTCGAGGCGTCGCAGTCCTTCCTGGCCATGGACGCGCCGCGGCACACCATGCTCCGGAAGGTGGCGCACGCGGCGTTCACCCCGCGACAGGTGCGGCGCATCGAGGACTCGATCCAGGCCAACGCCCGCGCCATCGTCGATGAACTGCGTGCGGCGGGCAGCGGTGCCGACCTCGTCGAGCACTGCGCCAAGGAACTCCCGATCCGCACCCTCGCCGACATGGTCGGCATCCCGGCCTCCGAGCGCACCCAGGTCGCGCATGCTGCCGACGCGCTGGTCTCCTGGGGCGATCCGGCCTATCTCGCCGGCCGCAACCCGCTGGAGGTCCTGGTCGGGAGCCAGATGTACCTGCACCAGGTGGCCGGGGCCCTGGCCGCCGACCGGCGCGCCCACCCGGGCGACGACCTGATCAGCGCCCTGGTGCACGCCGAGGTGGACGGTGACCGCCTCACCGACGCCGAGGTGGCGGCGTTCTTCGTGTTGCTGGCGGTCGCCGGCAACGACACCACCCGGCAGACGATCAGCCACGCCGTCCGCGCGCTCACCGACTTCGACGACCAGCGCCGCTGGCTGCTCGCGGACTTCGACGACCGGATCGGCACGGCCGTGGAGGAGTTCGTCCGCTGGGCGACCCCCGTCATGACGTTCCGGCGCACCGCGGCGGTCGACTGCGAACTCGGCGGCCGGCGGATCGCGGCGGGGGAGAAGGTGGTGATGTTCTACGCGTCCGGCAACTTCGACACCGACGTCTTCGAGGCGCCGCACCGGCTCGACCTCGCCCGCAAGCCCAACCCCCACGTCGGGTTCGGCGGCGGCGGACGGCACTTCTGCCTCGGGGCGCACGTGGCGCGCGCCCAGCTGCGGGCGATGCTCGGCGAACTGCTCACCCAGCTGCCCGGCATCACGGCCGGCGAGCCCGATTACCTGCGCGGGAACTTCGTGCACGCCATCCGTGCGATGCCGGTGACGTTCTAGCCGGTCGGCAGCGCCAGCTCGTCGGCGAGCAGCGCCAGCAGCTCCGAGCACCCGCCGTGCACCTTCACCGTCGCCAGCGCGTCACCGCGGGTGGCGCCGCGGTTGAGGATCGCGATCGGCTTGCCCGCCGCGGCGGCGTGCCGGACGAAGCGCAGGCCGGAGAACACCGTCAGCGACGAGCCGGCCACCAACAGCGCGTCGGCGTCGTCGACGATCGAGTACGCCTGCGCCACTCGCGGTTTCGGGACGCTCTCGCCGAAGTACACGATGTCGGGTTTGAGCATGCCGCCGCACTGCGGGCAGTCCAGGAAGCGGAACGAGGCGGTGTCGTCCACGGTGGCGTCGGCGTCGGGCGCCACGGCGATGCCCCCGAGCCGCTCGGCGCGCTCCAGGAAGCCGGGATTGAGGGCCTCGAGCTGATCGGCCAGGTCGGCGCGCGACATCGCGAAGTCGCACGTCAGGCACACCACGCGGGCGTACGTCCCGTGCAGGTCGACGACGTTGCGGCTCCCGGCCTTGGTGTGCAGCAGGTCGACGTTCTGGGTGATCACCCCGGTCACCACGCCGGCGCGTTCGAGTGCCGCCAGCGCGCGGTGCCCGGCGTTGGGCAGGGTGGCGGCCATGTGCCGCCACCCGACGTGGTTGCGCGCCCAGTACCGCTGCCGGAACGTGGCATCGGAGGTGAACTGGCGGATCGTCATCGGGTTGGCAGGCGGTGAGTCCGGTCCGCGGTAGTCGGGGATGCCGGAGTCGGTCGACATGCCTGCGCCGGTCAGCACCGCGACGCGCTGACCTGCGAGCACGCGCAGCAGTTCGGGACCTTCCACCCCATCCAGGGTAGGCGTGCGCCGGCGGTGCCCCGTTTCGCCCGCGATGCTGCTGCTTGAGCGCCGTCGATTCGGGCAAGAATGACCCCATGAGCTTCTATTCCGCCTACCGGCACGGCTTCGTGCGGGTGGCCGCGTGCACGCACCACACGACGCTCGCCGATCCGGCCGCCAACGCCGAGACCGTGCTGGGGCTGGCACGGGAGTGCGATGCCGACGGCGTCGCGCTCGCGGTGTTCCCGGAGCTGACGCTGTGCGGCTACTCCATCGAGGACATCCTGCTGCAGGAGGGCCTGCTCGACGCCGTGGAACGGGCGATCGCCGACATCGTCGCCGCCTCGGCGGGGCTGCTGCCGGTGCTCGTGGTCGGCGCCCCGCTGCGTCACCGCAACCGGATCTACAACACCGCCGTCGTGATCCACCGCGGCGTCGTGCTGGGCGTCGTGCCGAAGTCCTACCTGCCCACCTACCGGGAGTTCTACGAGCGCAGGCAGATCGCACCCGGCGACGACGTCCGCGGCACCATCCGCGTGGGGGCCGCCGACGTCCCGTTCGGGCCGGACCTGCTGTTCACCGCGACTGACCTCCCCAGCTTCGTGCTACACGTCGAGGTGTGCGAGGACATGTGGGTACCGGTCCCGCCGAGCGCCGAAGCCGCCCTCGCCGGTGCCACCGTGCTGGCCAACCTGTCCGGCAGCCCCATCACCATCGGCCGCGCCGACGATCGCCAATTGCTGGCCAAGTCGGCGTCGTCGCGCTGCCTGGCGGCCTACGTGTACGCCGCGGCGGGCGAGGGGGAGTCGACGACCGACCTCGCCTGGGACGGCCAGACCATGATCTACGAGAACGGCGTGCTGCTCGCCGAGTCCGAGCGCTTCCCGAAGGGCGAGCGCCGCTCGATCGCCGACGTGGACACCGAACTGCTGCGCGCCGAACGCATCCGGATGGGCACCTTCGACGACAATCGGCGCCACCACGGCGAACGCCTCGACGCCTACCGTCGCATCGACTTCACCGTCGATCCGCCCACCGACGACATCGGCCTGCGCCGCGAGGTCGAGCGCTTCCCGTTCGTACCGTCCGATGCCGAACGGCTGCAACGGGATTGCTACGAGGCCTACAACATCCAGGTGTCCGGGCTGGAACAGCGGCTGCGGGCGCTGCAGTACCCGAAGATCGTCATCGGCGCCTCGGGCGGACTCGACTCCACCCACGCCCTGATCGTGGCGGCCAAGGCGATGGACCGCGAAGGTCGGCCGCGCAGCGACATCCTCGCCTTCACCCTGCCGGGCTTCGCCACCGGCGACCGCACCAAGGGCAACGCGATCGCGCTCAGCGAGGCGCTCGGCGTGACGTTCGCCGAGATCGACATCCGCGACACCGCCTCGCTGATGCTGACCGAGATGGATCACCCCTTCGCCCGCGGCGAGAAGGTCTACGACGTCACGTTCGAGAACGTGCAGGCGGGGTTGCGCACCGACTACCTGTTCCGGCTCGCCAACCAGCGTGGCGGCATCGTGCTGGGCACCGGCGATCTGTCCGAGCTGGCGCTGGGCTGGTCGACCTACGGCGTCGGCGACCAGATGTCGCACTACAACGTCAACGGCGGCGTGCCGAAGACGCTCATCCAGCACCTGATCCGCTGGGTCGTCTCGTCGGGCCAGTTCGACGACACCGTGAACGGCATCCTGCAGTCGGTGCTCGACACCGAAATCACCCCCGAACTGGTGCCCGCCGGCGAGGACGAGGAGGTGCAGAGCAGCCAGGCGAAGGTGGGACCGTATGCGCTACAGGACTTCTCATTGTTCCAGGTGCTGCGCTTCGGATTCCGACCGTCCAAGGTGGCGTTCCTGGCATGGCACGCGTGGCACGACGTGTCGCACGGCGACTGGCCGGCGGGCTTCCCCGAGGACGAGCGGCCGTCCTACGACCTCGCCGAGATCCGGCGCTGGCTCACCGTCTTCGTGCAGCGGTTCTACTCCTTCAGCCAGTTCAAGCGCTCGGCGCTGCCCAACGGTCCGAAGGTGTCGGCGGGCGGCGCCCTGAGCCCGCGCGGCGACTGGCGCGCACCGTCGGACATGTCCGCCCGCACCTGGCTCGACGAGATCGAACGGGAGATCCCCGAGTCCTGACTCCGCGAGCGCCGGACGCGCCGGCGGTGGCCGTGCGAAGATCACCGCGATGTCCGAACTCGGCGGGGGCGAGGCGCTGGTCAGCGCCGCCGCCGGCGTGCCGCTGCACCGGCAGCTGTTCCTGGTCCTGCACGACGAGATCGCCCGCGGAGCGGTGGCGGCCGGTGAGGCACTGCCGACCGAGCAGGAGCTGTGTCGGCAGTTCGGCGTCTCGCGCATCACCGTGCGCCGCGCGCTGGCCGACCTCGTCGACGCCGGGATGATCGAGCGCCGCCACGGCGTCGGGTCGTTCGTCACCGACACCGCCACACGGCGCGGGCACGACCCCACCCGCTCCTATCTCGACGAGTTGCGGCAGGTGGAGTTCGAGACCGAGGTCGAGGTGCTCGAGTTCGGCGTCCGGCAACCGCCCGTCGCCGTGGCGAGCCGCCTCGGGCACGCCGAGGCAGCCTTGCACGTGCTGCGGTTGCGGCGCGAGCGCAGCACCTCCGAACCGTTGATGCTCACCGAGGCGTGGCTGCCCGCGACCCTCGAGGCGCGGCTGAGTGCCGACGCGCTCGCGGGTGCGCCGCTCTACCAGTTGCTCTACGGCGCCGGCGTCGGCCTCGACGGGCTGGACCACGAGTTGTCGGCGGAGGTCGCGGGGCCGCGCATCGCGGCGCTGCTCGGCACGGCCATCGGGGCGGCGGTGATCCGGGTGAACACCGTGGCGCACGCGGGCGGGCGGCCGCATCACCTGTTGTCGATCGCCATGTCGCCCAGCAGGAGTCGCGTACTGCTCAGCCAGACCGCCGCCGAGTTCTCCGCCGGGACCGGCATGGGCATCGCCCACGACGTGCGGCGGCCGACGGTCTGACCGGCCGTCAGACGGCCGTCAGAGACGGCCGTCGGTACGCAGGTCTGGATGCACCCAGTCGGGGGACCGGCGCTCCTTGAAGGCGACGAAGCCCTCGACCGCCTCGGCGCCGCCGTAGGAGGCCTTCATGCCGATCCGGTCGTAGAGACCCAGGTAGTTGTCGAGGCTGGACTTCACCACCGCGCGCGCCTTGGGCGCGGTCCGGCAGCACTGGGCGAGCACCTCGCGGGCGGCCGCGTCCAGGTCGTCGTGGGGCACCACCCGCGCCACCATGCCCCACTCGGCGGCTTCCGCCGCGGTCAGCGTGCGGCCGGTGAACATCAGGTCGCGGGTGCGTACGGGCCCGATCACCCGGGCCAGCATCTGGCTGTAGTAGGTGTCGGCGATTCCGCGGTACAGCTCCGGCACCCGGAACGTCGCTCGGTCGCTGACCACCGCCATGTCGCTGCAGATGGCGATCTGCAGGCCCCCGCCCTGGCACAGGCCGTTGACCGCCGACACCACCGGCTTGACCGACTGCCGCAACGTCTCGAACGGCGTGACGTCCATGGACAGCGCCGGGCCGAAGCTCATCCAGTCGTCGCTGCCGTCGCCGCCGCCGAGGTCGCCGCCGGGCGCGAAGACGTCACCGGTGCCGGTGATCAGCAGGCCGGCCAGATCCGGGTCGGCCTCCACGTGCGTCACCGCGTACCGGATGCCGAAGTACATCGCCGGGGTCATCGCGTTGCGCGCCTCGGGACGGTCGAGGGTGACCACCCCGAACGGTCCCCGACGTTCGAAGCGCAGGAACGGCGTACCCAGCCAGTCGCCCTCGGGCGGGCGCGGCGTGTGCGGTGCGGTGTGAGTCACGGTGTCGGTCACGGATCTCCCGGGTGGTCGAGGGCCTGTACGTCGTCGGTGGTCGGGTCGAGCGCGGCGTCGATCGCCGCGGCGGTCGGGGCGCAGTCACCGGCGCCGGCGACGAGGGTGGCGAGCGCGCCGGCCACGCAGGCGCGGCGCACGGCCACGCTCGGGCCGCGGTGCCAGTCGGCGGCCAGCACGCCGGCGAACACGTCGCCCGCGCCGGTGGTGTCGACGGGCTCGACCGCAGGCGGCGCGACGTGGGCGTGCCCGTCCGGTCCGTCGTGGTCCACGCCGTCGGCGCCACGGGTGACGATCAGATGCGGCACGGGCCACTGCCACTGGCGGGCCTCGGTGGCGTTGACCACCACGACGTCGACCGTCCGGGCGAGTTCGGTCAGCGCCGCGGGCTCGGCGGCGGGCGAGGCGTTGAGGATCACCACCGCACCGGCCTCGCGGGCCAGCCGCGCCGCGGCCAGCACCGTGTCCATCGGGATCTCCAGTTGTAGCAGCACCACGTCGGCCGCGCCGATGACTTCACGGGTGCCCGCCGACGACAGGTGCAGGTGACCGTTGGCGCCCGGGGCGACGACGATCGAGTTCTCGGCGGCGTCGTCGAGCAGGATCACCGCGGTGCCGCTCGGGCCGGGCACGGTCAGCACGCCGTCCAGGCCGACGCCGTTGTCCGTCAGGTGGGCACGCAGCCGCGCCGCGGCGTCGTCGTCGCCGAGGGCCGCGACGAGGTCGACGCGGGCACCGGCGCGTGCCGCGGCGACCGCCTGGTTGCCGCCCTTGCCGCCGGGCGCCCACAAGGTCTCCGACGCCAGCACCGTCTCACCCGGGCGGGGCAGCGCCCGCATCCGCAATGACTGGTCGAGGTTGACGCTGCCCACCACGCACACGCGGTTGCCGGACGGGGTCACGGCCCTACCGTAACCCCGACCGGGCCGTACCCGGGTTAGGCCGATACGCTGGGCCGATGAGTGTGCACGCTCCCGTGGCCGACCTGCGCCGGACGGTGCACGACGCGGCGCGGCGGGCCCGCGGCGCGGCACGGGTGCTGGGCACCCTGAACGCCGCCACCAAGGACCGCGCCCTGCATGCCGCCGCGGACGCGGTGCTCGCCGCCGTCCACGACGTCCTGGCCGCCAACCAACTCGACCTCGACGCCGCCCGCGAGGCCGGCACGCCCGAGGCGATGCTCGACCGGCTGGCACTGAACCCGCAGCGCATCGACGGCATCGCGGCGGGTCTGCGCCAGGTCGCCGGCCTGCCCGACCCGGTCGGCGAGGTGCTGCGCGGCCGCACGCTGCCCAACGGGTTGCGGATCCGGCAGCAGCGGGTGCCCCTCGGCGTGGTCGGCATGGTCTACGAGGGCCGCCCCAACGTCACCGTCGACGCGTTCGGCCTGACCCTGAAGTCCGGCAATGCCGCACTGCTGCGCGGGAGTTCGTCGGCCAGGCACTCCAACACCGCGCTCGTCGAAGCGCTGCGCGTCGCGCTGCTGTCCGAGGACCTACCCGCCGACGCGGTGCAGCTGCTGCCCAGTGAGGACCGCGCGAGCGTCACGCACCTGATCCAGGCGCGCGGACTGGTCGACGTGGTGATCCCCCGGGGCGGCGCCGGGCTGATCGACGCCGTCGTGCGTGACGCGCTGGTGCCCACGATCGAGACCGGCGTGGGCAACTGCCACGTCTACGTGCACGCCGCCGCCGACCTGGACGTCGCCGAGCGCATCCTGCTGAACTCCAAGACCCGTCGCCCGAGCGTGTGCAACGCCGCCGAGACGCTGCTCGTGGACGCCGCGATCGCCGACCGCGCACTGCCCCGGCTGGTCGGTGCGCTGCGCGCGGCCGGGGTGGCGGTGCACGAGGATCCCAGTGAGGACGAGCTGCGCGCCGAGTTCCTGTCCCTGGACATCGCGCTCGCGGTGGTCGACGGGCTCGACGCGGCGATCGCCCACGTCAACGAGTTCGGCACCGGGCACACCGAGGCCATCGTGACCACCGAACTGGCTGCCGCCGAACGGTTCACGGCCGAGGTCGACTCCGCCGCGGTGATGGTGAACGCCGCCACGTCGTTCACCGACGGCGAGCAGTTCGGCTTCGGCGCCGAGATCGGCATCTCCACCCAGAAGCTGCACGCCCGCGGACCGATGGGGCTGCCCGAGCTGACGTCGACCAAGTGGATCGTCTGGGGCGACGGCCACACCCGGCCGGCCTAGGTCTCGCACGAGCCTCCCGAACCATCCGACGCCCGATGCGCGCGTGCGCGAAGAGGAGAACCTGATGAGCGTCCCCGCCCGCCCGGCACCGCTGTTCGCCGACATCGAGGACGTCGGCACGCGGCTCGCCGAGACCGGCTACCTCGCCGACACCGCGACCGCCACGGCGGTCTTCCTTGCCGACCGGCTGGGCAAGCCGCTGCTCGTCGAGGGCCCCGCGGGCGTCGGCAAGACCGAACTCGCGCGCGCGGTGGCCCAGACGACCGGGTCCGGTCTGGTCCGCCTGCAGTGCTACGAGGGCGTCGACGAGGCGCGCGCCCTCTACGAGTGGAACCACGCCAAGCAGATCCTGCGCATCCAGGCAGGCAATCAGGGCGGCGGCGACTGGGACCAGACCAAGACCGACGTGTTCAGCGAGGAGTTCCTGCTGACGCGGCCGTTGCTGACGGCGATCAAGCGCACCGAACCGACGGTGCTGCTGATCGACGAGACCGACAAGGCCGACATCGAGATCGAGGGCCTGCTGCTGGAGGTGCTCAGCGACTTCGCCGTCACGGTCCCCGAGCTGGGCACGATCGTCGCCGAGCGGCCGCCGTTCGTGCTGCTCACCTCCAACGCCACCCGGGAACTGTCCGAAGCCCTCAAGCGGCGCTGCCTGTTCCTGCACATCGACTTCCCCGACCCCGACCTGGAGCGCCGCATCCTGCTGTCGCGGGTGCCCGAGCTGCCCGAGCGGCTGGCCGAGGAACTGGTGCGCATCGTCGGCGTGCTGCGCGGCATGCAGCTCAAGAAGGTGCCGTCGGTCGCCGAGACCATCGACTGGGGCCGCACCGTGCTGGCGTTGGGGCTCGACACGATCGACGATTCGATGATCGCGGCGACCCTCGGCGTCGTGCTGAAGCACCAGTCCGATCAGCAGCGCGCAGCCGGCGAGCTGCGGTTGAACTAGGAGAACGGTCATGGCCGCCAGGCGCACCCGCCCCCCGCAACCGTTGGCCCCGCACGGGATCCCGGGACACCTCGTCGAGTTCGTCGAGGCCCTGCGCGGCGTGGGGATCGCCGTCGGCCCGTCGGAGACCGTCGACGCCGGCCGGGTGATCGCCACCCACGGCTTCGCCGACCGGGAGGCGCTGCGCGAGGGCCTCGCGTGCGCCGTGCTGCGCCGCGCCGACCACCGCGACACCTACGACGCCATGTTCGACCTGTGGTGGCCCGCCGCGCTGGGGGCGCGGGCCGTGGTGGCCGACGCCGAATCCGCCGAGGCGACCGACGGGCCGCCGCCGCAGGACGTCGAGGGGCTGCGCGACGCCCTGGTCGCCCTGCTCGACGCGAACCCCGATCTTCGGGACTCCGACGACCGGCTGTCGGCGATGATCGCCCAAATCGTCGAGTCCTTCGGCCGGTACAGCTCGAGCCGCGGACCGTCGTACTCGTCGTACCAGGCACTCAAGGCGATGGCGCTCGACGAACTCGAGGGCCGGCTGCTCGCCGGGCTGCTGGCCCCCTACGGTGACGAGCCCACCCCCACGCAGGAGGAGATCGCGAAGGCGCTGGCGGCCAAGCGCGTCTCGCAGCTGCGGCGCATGGTCGAGGCCGAGACCAAGCGGCGGACCGCCGAGCAGCTCGGCCGGGACCACGTGCAGATGTACGGCATCCCGCAGCTCGCCGAGAACGTGGAGTTCCTGCGCGCCTCCGGTGAGCAGCTCCGGCAGATGCGGCGGGTGGTGGCCCCGCTCGCGCGCACGCTGGCGACGCGGCTCGCGGCGCGCCGGCGCCGGTCGCGGGCGGGCGAGATCGACCTGCGCAAGACGCTGCGCAAGTCGATGTCGACCGGCGGGGTGCCCATCGACGTGGTGCTGAAGAAGCCGCATCCCGCGCGCCCGGAACTCGTCGTGCTGTGCGACGTCTCGGGTTCGGTGGCCGGCTTCAGCCACTTCACGCTGATGCTCGTCAGCGCGCTGCGCCAGCAGTTCTCGCGCGTGCGGGTGTTCGCGTTCATCGACACCACCGACGAGGTCACCGAGCTGTTCGGCCCCGAGGCCGACCTCGCCGTCGCGGTCCAGCGCATCACCCGGGAGGCCGCCGTGTACACCCGCGACGGGCATTCCGACTACGGCCACGCGTTCGTCTCGTTCCTGGACCGCTGGCCGCACGCGCTGTCGCCGCGCAGCTCGCTGCTGATCCTCGGCGACGGCCGCAACAACTACCGCAACCCCGAGGTCGACCTGCTGGCGCACATGGTGAACGCGGCCCGGCACGCGCACTGGCTCAACCCCGAGCCGCGGCACCTGTGGGGCAGCGGCGACTCGGCGGTGCCGCGCTACTCCGACGTCATCACCATGCACGAGTGCCGTTCGGCCAAGCAGCTCGCCGCCGTGATCGACCAGCTGCTGCCGGTCTGAGTGCCCGCGGTCGCTCGGGCCGGCCGAGCAGGGAGCCGATGCCGAGCGCTCCCGTAAGCTGCCTAGTCGTGACTCGACGCAGGCTGGGAGTGATGGGCGGGACGTTCGACCCCATCCACCACGGTCACCTGGTGGCCGCCAGTGAGGTCGCCGACCTGTTCGACCTCGACGAGGTCGTGTTCGTGCCGACCGGCGAGCCCTGGCAGAAGCGTGGACGGTCGGTCACCCCGGCCGAGGACCGGTACCTCATGACGGTGATCGCGACGGCGGCCAACCCGCGGTTCTCGGTGAGCCGCGTCGACATCGACCGCGGCGGACCCACATACACCAAGGACACGCTGCGCGACCTCGCCCGGCAGAACCCGGAGACCGATCTGTACTTCATCACCGGCGCCGACGCGCTCGGCTCCATCCTGAGCTGGCAAAACTGGGAGGACCTGTTCTCCCTGGCCCACTTCGTCGGCGTCAGCCGGCCCGGCTACGAACTCGACGGGCAGCACATCGCGGCGGCCATGAAGGAACTGCCGCCCGACGCCCTCAACCTGGTCGAGGTGCCTGCGCTGGCGATCTCGTCGAGCGAGTGCCGCGACCGCGCCGAGGCCGACCGGCCGATCTGGTACCTGGTGCCCGACGGCGTCGTGCAGTACGTCTCCAAGCGCAACCTCTATCCCAGTACCGTCCACCACGCCGAGGAGGCGCACCGATGAGTGCATCGACCGAAGCGATCGGCATGGCCACCGTGGCCGCTCACGCCGCCGCATCCAAGCTCGCCGACGACATCGTCGTCATCGACGTCTCGGGCCAGCTGGTCATCACCGACTGCTTCGTCATCGCGTCGGCGTCCAACGACCGGCAGGTCAACGCGATCGTCGACGAGGTCGAGGAGAAGATGCGCGTCGCGGGCCACAAGCCGGCCCGCCGCGAGGGCACCCGGGAGGGCCGCTGGGTGCTGCTGGACTACGTCGACATCGTCGTCCACATCCAGCATCAGGACGAACGCAACTTCTACGCCCTCGACCGGCTGTGGCGGGACTGCCCGTTGGTGCCGGTCGACCTCGACGACGAGCCCAGAGCCGACGAGGACGCCGAATGAGGGTCCGCCGCCTGGTGATGCTGCGGCACGGCCAGACCGAGTACAACGCGGGCAGCCGCATGCAGGGACAGCTCGACACCGACCTGTCCGACCTCGGCCGCGAGCAGGCCGTCGCCGCCGCCGAGGTGCTGGGCAAGCGGCAGCCGCTGCTCATCGTGTCGTCCGATCTGCGCCGTGCGCTCGACACGGCCGTGGCGCTCGGCGAGCGCACCGGCCTGCCGGTCGACACCGACGTCCGGTTGCGCGAGACGCACCTCGGTGACTGGCAGGGCATGACGCACCTCGAGGTCGACGCCGTCGCGCCCGGTGCGCGGCTCGCGTGGCGCGACGACGCCCGCTGGGCCCCGCACGGCGGCGAGAGCCGCGTCGACGTCGCCGAGCGCAGTCTGCCGCTGGTCGCGGAGATCGCCGGGGCACAATACGAGTGGGGTCTGGACGGCGATGAGCGGCCGGTGGTGCTGGTGGCGCACGGCGGCCTGATCGCCGCGCTCACCGGAGCGGTCCTCGGCCTGCCGGTGGACAACTGGCCGGTGCTGGGCGGCATGGGCAACGCGAGCTGGGTGCAGCTGTCGGGACATTCGGCGCGCGACGCGGACTTCGTCGACGTGCGGTGGCGTCTCGACGTGTGGAACGCCTCGGCCCAGGTCGCCAACGATGTCCTCTGAACGGCCCGCCGACCGCCCGACGCTGCTCGTCTTCTGCGATTCGCTGTCCTACTACGGGCCGACCGGCGGGCTGCCGTCCGACGACCCCCGCATCTGGCCGAACATCGTTGCGCGCAACCTGGATTGGGACCTGGAGCTGATCGGCCGCATCGGGTGGACGTGCCGTGACGTGTGGTGGGCGGCGATCCAGGACCCGCGGTCGTGGGCGGCCCTGCCGAGGGCCGGGGCGGTCGTCTTCGCGACCTGCGGCATGGATTCGCTGCCGTCGCCCCTGCCCACGGCACTGCGCGAGACGATCCGCTACGTCCGGCCGCCGCTGCTGCGGCGCTGGGTCCGCGACGGCTACGGGTGGCTGCAGCCCCGCCTCTCGCCGATCGCCCGTCCCGCGCTGCCGCCGCACCTGAGCGCCGAGTACCTCGAACAGACCCGCGCGGCCATCGACTTCAACCGCCCCGGCATCCCGTTCGTCGCGTGCGTGCCCTCGGTGCACATCGCCGAGACCTACGGCACGTCGCACCGTTGGCGCGACGCGACGGTGAATGCCATCACCACCTGGGCCGCGCAGCACGACGTCCCCGTCGTCGATCTGAAGGCCGCCGTCGGCGACGAGGTGCTGAGCGGCCGCGGCAATCCCGACGGCATCCACTGGAACTTCGAGGCGCACGCGAACGTCGCCGACCTGATGCTCAAGGGCCTCGCCGAGGCCGGCGTCCCCGTCGCGGCCGCGGGCTGACGTGACCGTCGTCGTCGTCACCGATTCGTCGGCGCGGATGAGCGCCGACGAGGCGCAGCGGTGGGGGATCCGGCAGGTGCCGCTGCACGTGCTGATCGACGGCACCGACCTGCGCGACGGCGTCGACGCCGTCCCGCACGACGTGCACGCCCGCAGTCACGTCACCACCTCGGGTGCGTCCCCGGCGGACCTGGCCGAGACCTACCGCAAGGCGCTCGCCGACAGCGGCGGCGACGGCGTCGTGGCCGTGCACCTGTCCGCGGCGCTCTCGGGCACGTTCAGCACCGCCTGCGCCGTGGCGCGGGAGTTCGGATCGGCGGTGCGCGTCGTCAATTCGCGCTCCGCGGCGGCGTGCGTGGGTTTCGTCGCGACGGCGGCGGCACGGGCCGCGGCCACCGGTGCGGACCTCGACGCCGTGGAGGACGCCGCGCGGTCCGCGGTCACGCGCGGGCACGCCTTCATCGTCGTCCACCGCCTGGACAACCTGCGGCGCAGCGGCCGGATCGGTGCCGCGGCGTCCTGGTTGGGCACCGCACTGGCCCTCAAGCCGCTGCTCGGCATCGACGTCGACGGCCGGCTGGTTCCCGTGCAACGCATCCGGACGGTCTCCAAGGCGCACGCCGCGCTGCTCGACGCGGTGGCCGACGCCATCGGCGAGCGCAGCGCGTCGGTCGTCGTGCACCACGTGGACAACCACGACGACGCGGACGCGCTCGGCGCCGCGCTCACCGCGCGGCTGCCGCAGGTCGAGTCGCTGACCGTCACCGACATGGGACCCGTCCTGGCGGTGCACGTCGGTGCGGGCGCCATCGGTGTGGCGCTCACCGTCGACGGGTAACCGCCACCATGGACGCTCTGGACCTCGCGCGTGCCGAGCGCCTCGAGTTCGCGGACCTGCTCGAGGGATTGACGCCGGACCAGTGGTCGGCGCCCACGCTGTGCGAGCACTGGCGGGTGCGGGACGTCGTCGCTCACATCCTGAGCTACGAGGGGCTGCCACCGGCGGCCCTCGCACGCCGGTTCGCGGCGGGCCGGCTGCGGACCGACCGCATCAACGCACTGGCGGTGGCCGCGCTGGCCGGCACGCCGCCCGACGAGCTGGTCGCGATGCTGCGCCGGCATGCGACGCCGACCGGGCTCGGTGCGGGCTTCGGCGGGCGGATCGCATTGACCGACAACATGATTCATCAGCAGGACGTCCGGCGGCCGCTCGGTCTGCCGCGCGTCGTCGCCGCCGACCGGCTGTGCGTCGCGTTGGACTTCGCGCGCTGGGCGCCGCTGATCCGCGGCGCTTGGCGCGCCCGCGGCGTCCGCCTGGTCGCCGACGACCTGGACTGGGCGGCCGGCCGTGGCCCCGAGGTCCGGGGTAGCGGTGAGGCGCTGCTCGTGGTGATGGCGGGCCGCCGCGACGCACTGGGCGACCTGTCCGGTCCCGGCGTGGACCGCCTCGCGGCCCGGGTCTAGCCGGCGAAGCGTCCCGCCACCGGCGGCAAGTCCTTGAGCGAGACGATGCCCGGCGCCGCCGCCACGACCGCCGGCACCGCGTTGGTGACCGGCATGGCGGTGTAGATCATCCCGAGGCCCATGAAGCCCGGCTCGGTCCAGTCCCGTGGCGGCAGGCAATGCAGCACCGTGCGCATGTTCGGGGTGCCGAAGACCTGGATGACATGCCCGTGCTCGAGCGGCTTGGGCGGTGTGACGTGGCTGCCCATGGTCCAGTTGAAGCCGACGCTGACCACGTTGCGCTCGCCGACCCAGCCGCGGTGATAGCCGTACACGCCGCCGACCGTGCCCGCCGGGATCGTCATGAACCCGAGGTCGCTGTCGCCGGTTGCCGCGGTGAACTCGACGTCGAACGTCATCCGGTCCAGCGGCGCGCCGATCGCGTCGGCCATCATCGCGGCGGACTCCGCGAACACCTCGCTTTCGCGGCGCACGCTCTCGGCGAGGCCCGGGGTGTCGGGGTCCCGGCCGAACCCCATCGCCGACTGGGTGCCCGCGGACTCGTAGGTCGAGCAGTCGACGGACTCGGTGATCCGGATCTCGGTGACGTCCTCGCACGCCCCCGAGAGCACCATGCCCACCATGTTCGTCATGCCCGGGTGGGCGCCGCTGCCGAAGATCGTCGACTGCCCCGTCGCACAGGCCTTTCGGATGCGGTCGAGGTCCTCGGGTGACTGCTTGCCGCCGGTGATCCACGCCGCGCTCGAACAGACGTTGACACCGGCTTCGAGCAGCGCGACGAGTTCGTCGACCCTGGGCCACAGCGGGTTGTAGCAGCAGGCGTCCGCACCGAGTGCCAGCAGCGCGTCGACGTCGTCGGTGGCGCGGACGCCGGTCGGTTCCGGCCAGCCGGCGAGGTCCGCCGCGTCGACGCCCACCTTCTCGGCGCCATGCGCGTAGACCCCGACCAGCTCCATGTCGTCGCGGCCGATGATCGCGTGCAACGAACGCCTACCGATGTTGCCGGTGGTCCACTGGATCACCTTCAGCGGCCGGTCGGTCATGCCGACTCCTCCTCGTGGTTCGCGGGGCGGGTGAGTAGACACCTTCGGTGTACGTGTATACGCCACGGCGAGACTGCCGCCGCCGTTTCGGCGAGGTCGGTTCTGGTGGCAGGATCCGGCGGCATGACCGGCATCCAGTCCTTCACGTTCACCCCGGCCGACGGCGTCCCGCCGGGCGTCGCACCGTTCGCCCACGCCACCGCCGCCGGGCCGACGCTGTGGGTCACCGGACAGATGCCGACCGATGCGACCGGCGCGGTGGTGGACGGCGACCCGCGCGACGTCGCGGTCCAGACCGATCAGGTGCTGCGCAATCTGGTGCGCGTCACCGAACTGTGCGGCGGCTCGCTCGACGACGTCGTCTCGGTCCGCGCCTTCCTGCTCGACTGGGACGACTACGCCGTCTTCAACGACGCCTACGCGCGGTGGTTCCCGGGGCGCCTGCCGTCGCGCACCTGCGTCGGGGTCACCGGACTGGCGGTCGGCGCGCTCGTCGAGATCGACTGGATCTGCTGGCGCGAGGCCGGGTGGCGCGACGTCCGCGCGAACGGCTGAACCGCCGGCTGCATCCACGGCGCCGGCTCTGCCCACGGCACCGGCGCCATCCACAGAGCCGACTTCATCCACAGGCCGCCGGTCACCGGACCGCCGGCGGCCGGTTCCGTCGTCCGCGCGGCCTACGGTCGCGCCATGGCCCTCGAACCCCCTCCGGACCGCGCGCACCGACGCCTCGCCGGCGTGGATCGCTCCGTCGACGCCACCGATCCCGACGCGGCCGAGGCGTCGGAGACGTCACTGTCGCGGTGGCTGCCCGATCAGCCGGAACGGCAACGCGCCCAATGGCTCTCCGCGATCCGTGCCGATCCCGGGCGGTCCGGCGCCATCGCCCTCGCCGTGGTGGGTGCCGTCGCCGTCCTCATCACGGTGTTCACCGTCACCGGTGACGAACCCCCTCCGGTCG
The DNA here is from genome assembly GCF_008329645.1 of Mycolicibacterium grossiae. NCBI lineage: Bacteria > Bacillati > Actinomycetota > Actinomycetes > Mycobacteriales > Mycobacteriaceae > Mycobacterium > Mycolicibacterium grossiae. The sequence continues at coordinate 4,869,372 of NZ_CP043474.1, read as the reverse complement.
TCGCGGCCGACCTGCCGCCGGTGCGGATGGCGTCCTCGGCGCCCTCGCCGGAGGCGCCTCCCGACGGAGGTCAGGTGGTGGTGAGCGTCGTCGGCCTGGTGCACCGGCCGGGGCTGGTCACCCTCGGGCCCGGCGCACGGGTCGACGACGCGCTGACCGCCGCGGGCGGCGTCCTGGGCGGGGCGGACCTCGTGGGTCTGAACGTCGCCCGCCGGGTCAGCGACGGCGAGCAGATCGTCGTCGGCATCGCGGGGCCGCCCGGGGCACCGGCGTCGATGGGCAGCTCGATCACCTCGCCGGAGGCGGGCGGCGCAGGGGCGCCCGAGCCGCGCGGCGTCGCCGGCGCGCCGGAAGCGGGCGGGGCGGGGCAGGCGCCCCGCGATGGTCCGGCCGCAGGCCCGGTCGACCTGAACACCGCGACCGCCGAGCAACTCGACGCCCTACCCGGGGTCGGTCCGGTGACCGCCGCGGCGATCATCGCCTGGCGCGACGCCAACGGTCGGTTCTCCTCGGTCGATCAGCTCTCCGAGGTCGACGGCATCGGCCCGGCGCGGCTGGACAAACTGCGCGACCTGGTCGATGTGTGAGCCTGCCGGACGTGCCGAACGTGCCGGTCGACCTGCGGCTCGTTCCCGCGGCGATGACCGCCTGGCTGGTCACCGCCGCGGGGATCCTCTGGCCGCCCGCCTGGTCGGTCCTGGTCGCGGCGCTGCTGACGGCGGTTACGGCGCTGGCCGTCCATCGCATCCGGCCGGCGGGCGCGACGACGACACGGGTCGGGGCCGCAGCGGCAGCCGTCGCGGTGGCTGGGGTGACGTTCGCCCTCGCGGTCGGCATCCGCGCCCACGACGTGGCACACCACCCACTCACCGGACAGACCGGCCGGACCGTGGTCGTGACCGTGACGCCGACGGAGTCGCCGCGCCCGGTGTCCGGCGCCCGGGTCATGTTCCGCGGCGCGCTCCGTGCGGTGGCCGGTCACCCCCTCGATGGCCGGGTGCTGGTGTTCGCCTCGGCGTCGGGGTTCGGCGACCTGAGCGCCGGCCGACCCGCCGAGTTCCGGGCGCGCGTCGCCGCGCCGCTACGCCGGGACCTGACCGTGGCGGCGTTGTCGGCCACCGGCGCACCGCGCCTGGGGCGGGCGAGCGTGCCGAACCGGATCGCGGCCGACGTCCGGCGGGACTTCGCCGCCGTCGCGCGGGACGTGCTCCCGGGTGAGCAGGCGGCGCTGCTGCCCGCGCTCGCGCTCGGCGACACCGGGGCACTTCCGGCGACGACGGTCGCCGACTTCCGATCCGCGGGCCTGACGCACCTGACGGCGGTGTCCGGGGCCAACGTGACGATCGTCTGCGGCGCGGTGCTGCTGTCCGCCATGCTGATCGGACCGCGGGCGGCGGTGGTGCTCGCCGGTGTCGCGCTGGTCTGCTTCGTGATCGTCGTTCAGCCGAGCGCCAGTGTGCTGCGCGCCGCGGTGATGGGCGCCATCGCGCTGCTGGCCGTGGCGTCCCATCGCCGGCGGCAGGCGATCCCCGCGTTGGCGACGACCGTGCTGGTCGTCATGGTCGGTTGGCCCGAGATGGCGGTCGACGTCGGGTTCGCACTGTCGGTGGTCGCCACGGCCGCGCTCGTGGTCGTCGCACCGGCGTGGTCGGCGCGGCTCGAGGCGCGGGGCTGGCCGCGGCCGCTGGCCGGCGCGGTGGCGGTCGCCGTCGCGGCGCAACTGGTCACCGCACCGCTGGTCGCCGGCATCTCGGGCAGCGTGTCGGTCATCGGCGTGCTCGCCAATCTCGCGGTGGCCGTGGTGATTCCGCCGATCACGGTGCTGGGCACGGCCGCGGCGGCGCTCGCCGGGGTGTGGCCGGCGGGCGCCGGTCTGCTGATCCGGTTCACCGGACCCGAGCTGTGGTGGCTGCTGCGCGTGGCGCACGGGGCCGCCGCGGTGCCGGGCGCGGTACTGCCGGTTCCCGACGGGCCCGTCGGCGCGGCGCTGGTCGGCGGTGCCACGGTCGGCGCGGTGGCGCTGGCGCGACGGCGCTGGGGCCGGGTGCTGCTGTCGTGCGGCGCGTGCGGCGTCGTGGCGTGGGCGGTCCGCGCCGGTGTCCCCGGCGCGTGACACCATCGTCGCGTGAGCCAACTGCACCTCGTCCTGGGTGACGAAGACCTGCTGGTCGAGCGGGCCGTGTCCGCGGTGATCGCCGAGGCGCGGACCAGCGCCGGCGTCGCCGACGTGCCCATCGACCGGATGCGGGCGGGGGAGGTGAGTGCCAACGAACTCGCCGAGTTGCTGAGCCCGTCGCTGTTCGCCGACGAGCGGGTGCTGGTGCTCGAATCCGCGGCCGATGCGGGCAAGGAGGCGGTCGGGGTCATCGCCGGCGCCGCCGCCGACCTGCCGCCCGGCACCGTGCTCGTCGTCGTGCACTCCGGCGGCGGCCGGGCCAAGGCACTGGCCGACCAGCTCAAGAAGATGGGCGCCACGGTCCACCCCTGCGCCAAGCTCGGCAAGCCGTCCGAGCGCGCCGACTTCGTCAAGCGGGAGTTCCGCGGTCATCGCGTGAAGGTGAGCGACGACACGGTCACCGCACTCCTCGACGCCGTCGGCTCGGACCTGCGGGAGCTGGCCGCCGTCTGCTCGCAGCTGGTCGCCGACACGGGCGGCGTCGTGGACGTGCCTGCGGTGCGGAAGTACCACAACGGCAAGGCGGAGGTGAAGGGGTACGCGATCGCGGATCTCGCCGTCGGTGGAGACGTCGAGGGTGCGGCCGAGGCGCTGCGCTGGGCGGTGATGGGTGGGGAGGCGCACGTCGTGCTCGCCGACGCGCTGGCCGAGGCCGTCCACGCGATCGCCCGTGTCGCGCCGCTGTCGGGCAACCAGCATCAGCTGGCCGGCGAGTTGGGCATGCCGCCGTGGCGGGTGCAGAAGGTGCAGCGCCAGGCCCGCCGGTGGACGCGGGATTCGGTCGCCGAGGCGATGCGCCTGGTGGCCGCACTCAACGCAGACGTCAAGGGCGCAGCGGCAGATGCCGACTACGCCCTCGAGACCGCGGTGCGGAAGGTGGCCGAGCTGGCCGAGTCCGCCTAGACGGAGGTCAGAGCTTGTTGAGTGCCAGAGCGAGCGCCGACTTCTTGTTGGCGGCCTGGTTCTTGTGGATGACGCCCTTGCTGGCGGCCTTGTCGAGCTTGCGGCTGGTCGCGGCGAGCAGCTCGCCGGCCTTCTCCTTCTCGCCCGCGTCGATGGCCTCACGGAAACCGCGGACGGCCGTGCGCAGCGAGGACTTCACCGACTGGTTGCGCTGCCGGCGGCGCTCGTTGGTGAGGTTGCGCTTCTTCTGCGACTTGATGTTGGCCACGCGTGTGATTCCTTCGTGATGCTCAGTTCGGGGTTGTTACGAGTCTTGGCGCCCGACGGCGGGCAGCGAGGGTTCAGACTACCAGCGGGCGGGGTAAATGCCCAAAGTGAGAGTCGCTGGCCTGCCGAAACACGACGATTGGGGCAGCATGTCCCCTGTGAGCCTACGCACCCTGCCCGCCGAGAAGCCCACCGAGAAGACCGCCACCAAGTCTGGGGAGAAGTCCGCGGAGAACGGCCGGTCGACGCGCGGCGGGGCCCGCACGGCGAAGCGGCACGAGGGCATCTTCGACGGCTACAACGACATCGGCGGCTACAGCCGGGCCTTCGACGAGATGTTCGACGCCGACGGCAACGTGCGCGGCCCGTACAAGGGCATCTTCAAGGAACTCTCGCCGTCGGACGCGTCCGAACTCGCCGCCCGCAACGACGCGCTGGGCCGTGCGTTCATCGACCAGGGCATCACGTTCTCGCTGTCCGGTCAGGAACGCCCGTTCCCGCTCGACCTGGTGCCGCGCGTGATCTCCGCCGCCGAGTGGTCGCGGCTGGAGCGGGGCATCAAGCAGCGCGTCAAGGCGCTGGAGATGTACCTCGACGACATCTACGGCGAGCAGGAGATCCTGCGCGACGGCGTCATACCGCGCCGGCTCATCACGTCGTGCGAGCACTTCCACCGCGAGGCCGCGGGCATCGTGCCGCCCAACGGGGTGCGCATCCACGTCGCCGGCATCGATCTGGTGCGCGACGCGCAGGGCACCTTTCGGGTGCTCGAGGACAACCTGCGCTCGCCGTCGGGGGTCTCCTACGTCATGGAGAACCGCCGCACCATGGCGCGGGTGTTCCCGAATCTCTTCGCGACGCACCGGGTTCGCGCGGTCGGCGACTACTCCTCACACCTGCTGCGCGCCCTGCGCAACGCCGCCGCGTCGAACGAGGCCGACCCGACGGTGGTGGTGCTGACGCCGGGCGTCTACAACTCCGCCTACTTCGAGCACTCGCTGCTGGCGCGGCAGATGGGCGTCGAACTCGTCGAGGGACGCGACCTGTTCTGCCGCGACAACACCGTCTACATGCGCACCACCGAGGGCGAGCGGCAGGTCGACGTCATCTACCGGCGCATCGACGACGAGTTCCTGGATCCGATGCAGTTCAAGCCGGATTCGGTGCTGGGCGTCGCCGGGGTGCTCAACGCGGCGCGGGCGGGCAACGTGGTCATCTCGAGCGCGGTCGGCAACGGCGTCGGCGACGACAAGCTGGTCTACACCTACGTGCCGACGATCATCGAGTACTACCTCGGCGAGAAGCCGCTGGTCGCCAACGTCGACACCTTCCGCTGCTGGCTCGACGACGAGCGCGAGGAGGTGCTCGACCGCGTCGCCGAACTCGTCATCAAGCCCGTCGAGGGCTCCGGCGGCTACGGCATCGTGTTCGGCCCGGACGCCTCGGAGAAGGAACTGGCGACGATCAGCAAGAAGATCCGCAACGACCCGCGCGGTTGGATCGCCCAGCCCGTGGTGCAGCTGTCGACGGTGCCGACGCAGATCGGCGACGAACTCGCGCCGCGACACGTCGACCTGCGGCCGTTCGCCGTCAACGACGGTGACGACGTGTGGGTGCTGCCGGGCGGGTTGACCCGCGTCGCGTTGCCGGAGGGCTCCCTGGTGGTCAACTCCAGCCAGGGCGGCGGCTCCAAGGACACCTGGGTGCTGGCGTCGCGGACGTCGGCCGCCGACCGTGAACTCGCCGCGGCGGAGGTGGTGCGGGCGCTGCCGGCGTCGGGCAAGGGCAGCAAGCCCGAGCGCGGCGGCGACGCGGCCGCGGCCGCCCAGCAGCAGCAGGGGCCCACGCCCAGCCAGAGCCAGCAACAGCAGCAGCAGTAGACGGGACGAGACATGCTGGCACGCAATGCCGAATCGTTGTACTGGATCGGCCGCTACGTCGAGCGGGCCGACGACACCGCGCGGATCCTGGACGTCACCGTGCACCAGTTGCTGGAGGACTCGAGCGTGGACCCGGACCAGGCGTCGCGCACCCTGCTGCGGGTCCTGGGCATGGAGCCGCCGACGACGGCGCTCGACGTGTGGTCGCTGACCGACGTCGTCGCCTTCAGCCGGGACAACCAGGGCGGGTGCTCGATCGTCGAGTCGATCTCCGCCGCCCGCGAGAATGCCCGCGGCGCACGGGAAGTCACGTCGACCGAGATGTGGGAGTGCCTCAACACCACCTACAACGCCCTCGCCGAACGCGAGCGGGCCGCCAAGCGGCTCGGTCCGCACGAGTTCCTCGGTTACGTGGAGGGTCGCGCGGCCATGTTCGCCGGGCTCGCCGACTCGACGCTGTCCCGCGACGACGGCTACCGCTTCATGGTGCTCGGCCGGGCCATCGAACGGGTCGACATGACGGTGCGGCTGCTGCTGGCCCGCGTCGGCGACAGCGCGTCGTCGCCGGCGTGGGTGACGGTGCTGCGCTCGGCCGGCGCCCACGACACGTACCTGCGGACCTACCGGGGCGTGCTCGACGCCGTGCGGGTGGTCGAATTCATGCTGCTGGACCGGCTGTTCCCGCGGTCGGTGTTCTATTCGCTGCGGCTGGCCGAGCACAGCCTCGACGAACTGCACCACCGGGCGCACAACCGGGTGGGTGCCACCGCGGAGGCGCAGCGCCTGCTGGGTCGCGCCCGCAGCGAGCTGGAGTTCCTGCGCCCCGGCGTGCTGCTGGAGTCGCTGGAGGAACGGCTCGCCGGGTTGCAACGCACCTGCTTCGACGTGGGAGAGGCGCTGGCGCTGGAGTACTTCCACTCGGCGCCGTGGGTGGCGTGGACCGACGCGGGACGCAACGGCTCGCTGGCGATCGAGGAAGGTGAGATCTAGATGTGGCGTCTGCGCGTCGTGCATTCGACGGGGTACGCGTACAAGTCGCCGGTCACGGCGTCGTTCAACGAGGCTCGGCTGACGCCGCGCTCGGACACCCGGCAGAACGTCATCCTCAACCGCGTCGAGACGGTGCCGGCCACGCGTTCCTACCGCTACGTCGACTACTGGGGCACCGCGGTGACGGCGTTCGACCTGCACGCCCCGCACACCGAACTGGAGGTCACGTCGTCCTCGGTGGTGGAGACCGACGTCGGCGAGGCTCCCGAGGAGATCGCCACGTGGGACGACCTGCGCTCGGAGGCGGTGATCGACCGCTTCGACGAGGTCCTGTCGCCGACGCACTACACGCCGGCGAGCAAGCGGATCGGACGGGTGGGGCAGAAGCTCGCCAAGGAACACGAACCGCGCGACGCGGTCGTGGCCGCCGCCAACTGGGTGCACAGCGAACTCGCCTACGTGCCGGGCACCACCGGGGTGCACTCGTCCGGCTTGGACGCGCTGCGCGAGGGCAAGGGCGTGTGCCAGGACTTCGCACACCTCACGCTGATCCTGTTGCGCAGCATGGGCATTCCGGCCCGCTACGTGTCCGGTTACCTGCACCCACGGAAGGAGGCGGAGATCGGCGAGACCATCGACGGTCAGAGCCACGCGTGGATCCAGGCCTGGTTCGGCGGCTGGTGGAACTACGACCCCACCAACGACAAGGACATCTCCGAGCAGTACGTCAGCGTGGGCGTCGGCCGGGACTACGCCGACGTGAGCCCGCTGAAGGGCATCTACTCCGGCGAGGGGTCCACCGACCTCGACGTCATCGTCGAGATCACGCGCCTGGCCTGATCTCGTCCGGGGCGCCGCACATCCCGGGGTGCACCTCGACGCGGTGCAGATCGTCACCCAACTCGATCTGCCGGTGGAACGTCGTGGCGGCCAGGGCGCGCCACTCCTCCTCCTGGCCGGGCGCGATGCCAGGCACGTAGTGGGTGAGCACCAGGATCCCGACGCCCGCGCGGGTGGCCGTCGCGCCCGCCTCCTCGACCGAGGAGTGGTAGTCGCAGATGTCCCGGGCGCGCTGCTGCGGCAGCAGCGAGATGAGGTCCTTCCGGATCACGGTGTGCACCAACGCTCCTGCGCCGCGGGCGAGGTCGTCGAGGCCCGCGCACGGCACGGTGTCGCCGGCCAGCACGACCGATGCGCCGGCGTGCTCGATGCGAAACCCGAGGGTGGGGGCGACCGGACGGTGATCGGTGGCGCCGACGCGGACCTGGACGTCACCCCGTTCCCACACCGTGCCCGACTCGACCTCGCGCACGTCCACGCGAGGCGGTCCGGTGAGGTCCGGGTGGTGGGCGATGCGGTAGCCGATGTCGTGGCCGAACGCGGCGAGCATCCCGTCGACGACGTCGCGCGTCCCGGGCGGCCCGATGATGGGCAACGCGGGGGCGTCGGGGTCGAAGGTGGTGACCCACCGGGTGATCAGCAGGTCACCGAGGTCGGCGATGTGGTCGCTGTGCAGGTGCGTCAGCAGCAGGGCGGTCAGCGCGCCCGCCGACGCCCCGGCGGCGGCCAGACGCTGCTGCACGCCGCGACCGCAGTCGACGAGGAACGTCTGATCCCCGGCGCGCACTAGCGTCGCCGGACCGGCCCGCCGGGGGTCGGGGATCGGGGAGCCGGTGCCGAGCAGGGTGACCTCGATCATGGCCCGGTTATACCGCCGGACGTCGGCCGGCGAGGCGGTATCGCGCGGATGCGGCGCACACCGACGCGGGGGTTTCCTCGGGCGCGGATCCGTCCTAGCCTGATGTGACGAGCATCACTTCGCGGAGGTGGCGGTGCGGATCTCGGACGTGCTGAAGAGCAAGGGCGCCGGAGTGCTGACGGTGGCGCCGGACGCGACGCTGGGCACGCTGCTCGGCTGTCTGGTCACGCGCAACGTCGGCGCACTGGTCGTCGTCGATGCCGGTCGTCCCGTCGGCATCGTCTCCGAACGCGACGTCGTGCGGCACCTGCACGCCCGCGGCGCCGGGCTGCTCGACCTGACCGTCGCCGACATCATGTCGACCCACGTCGTCACCTGCGCACCCGGTGACTCCGTGGATGCACTCAGTGCCCTGATGACCACCCACCGGGTCCGCCACGTGCCGGTCGTCGACGACGGCGCGCTGGCGGGCATCGTCAGCATCGGCGACGTCGTCAAGACCCGCATGTCCGAACTCGAGCAGCAACAGGAGCATCTCGAGAACTACATCGCCCAGGGTTAGCCGGCCGCGCCGGCCAACTCGTCGACGCCGTTGAGCAGATCGTTGTCGGCGAACGCACCGCGGTAGGCGGCAGCCGGATGCGAGTCGGGAAGCCGGTCGCCCTTTCCGAGGACCTTGTGCCGCAGCGTGCCGGACTTGTCCGTGGCGATCAACCCCCGCTCGCGCAGCACGGGGAAGAGCCGGTCGGCGACCTCGGCGAAGGAGTGCGGCACCGTCGCGTGATAGACGTTCACGCCGTCCACGCCGGCCTCACGCCACTCCTCGAGCTGGTCGGCGATCTCCTCGGGCGTACCCACCACGCGGTTGGCGCCCTCCAGCACCCACGCCATGTCCCGGATCGTGGGGTCCGCGTTGCCGGACACCTCCGAGGCCCACCGGATGAAGCTCTTGATGCCGGTGAACTCGCCGAGTGCGCTGATCGGCGTGTCCAGCGGCAGTCTGCCCGCGTCGACGCCGGCGTCGCCGAGGGCGTGCAGCGCGATGCCCTCCAGGTCGAGGTAGCGCTTGAGGTCATCGTTGCGGCGCACGGCCTCGGCGTGGGTATCGCCGATGACGAACGACAACCCCTGGGCGAACGTGATGTCCTCCGGGCTGCGGCCATTTGCCGCCGCCAACGCCCGGGTCTCGGTCACGAGTCCGTGTGCGGCAGTCGGAGTCGGGCTGCTGATGTATACGCCCTCGGCATTGCGGGCCGAGAACAGTTGCCCCGCAGGCGAGGAGCCGGCCTGGAACAGCACCGGGGTGCGCTGCGGCGACGGCGACGAGAAGTGCGGACCTTCGACGCGGTAGCGCTTGCCGGTGTGGTTGATCTTGTGGATCTTCGACGGATCCGCGTGGATGCCGGCGTCCTTGTCCTGCACGAGGGCGTCGTCGTCCCAGGAGCCCTCCCAGAGCTTGTAGACGACGTCGACGTATTCGTAGGCCCACTCGTAGCGCTCGTCGTGCGCCAGCGTCCCCTCGAGCCCGAAGCTGCGGAACATGTTCTCGTTGAAGCTCGTCACGATGTTCCAGCCGAGCCGGCCGTCGGTGTAGTGATCGAGCGACGACATCCGGCGCGCGAAGTCGAAGGGATGGTCCTGCACGATCGAGCTGGTGAACACGATGCCGAGGTTCTCGGTCGCGGCGGCGAGCGCCGACGCCAGCACCGACGGGTCGTTCACCGGAATCTGGATGCCACCCTCGGCGGCTTTGCGCCAGTTGCCGTTCCAAGTCTGCCGCAGCCCGAAGACGTCGGCGAAGAACAACAGGTCATACCCCGCCCGGTCGACCTGGCGGGCCAGGTCCGTCCAGTGCGTCAGGGAGTTGAAGTGGTGGTTGCGCGCCTCGGGCGCCCGCCACAGCCCGTGTAGGACGTGCGACGCGGTGTTCATCACGAACGCCGAGAAGTACAGCGGCTTGCGCGGGCTCACGAGATGGGTCCCAGCGTGTTGCGGATCAACTCGTCATCGGTGGTCTTGAGGTACTCGGCGATCCGCGGGTCTTTGAAGGTGGCGATGAGCTTCTGGACGTTCGGGTCGTCGAGGTGGGCGTTGCTCACCACCAGCCCGCCCTCGCTTCCCTTGGGCGCCGGTTCGCGGGCGAGGATCTGCTGCTCGGTCAGGCCGGCGGCGTAGACGTCGGAGATGTGCACGACGATCGCGTCGACGTCGGCGAGGCTGCGGGCCAACTGACCGATCGGTACCTGGACGAACTGGTAGTCCTTCGGGTTCTCGGCGATGTCGCCGAGCTGCGGCAGGCCGGCGAGCGTGTCCTTGCCCGGTTTCAGCGTGATCTGCCCGTCGTGCGCAAGATCGAGCAGGGCGATGGCCTGTCCGGCCGGGTCGTCGCGCAGCGCGATCTTGGCGCCGCGGGGGACCTCCGCCCAGCTGCGGTAGCGGTTCGAGTACGTCGCCTGATCCCACGTGAACGTCGGTGCGGCCAGGGTCAACTCGAACCCGTTGGCGGCGATGGCGTCGTTGAGGAACGGCTGGTGTTCGAAGAAGTTGCCCGCGACGGTACCGGCGTCGACGGCGCGGTTGATCTCGATGAGGTTGTCGATCTTCACCGGCTCGATCGTGATGCCGTGATCGGGTGCGATGTTGGCGCCGATGTAGGTCAGCAGGTTCTCCGCGGCGATGTCGGTACTCCAGGTGGCGACCTTCAGGGTGGTGCCGAAGGGCTTGTCCTGGTTCGAGTAGTTGGCGAACGCGATGCCGCCCGCGATGGCGAGCACGGCCACGATCGCGCCGGCGATCCACGGCCATCGCCGACGCCTGCGGATCTCGACGTCGATGCCGGGCGGCGAGCTGAGCTGATCGGTCATGAATCTTCCTTTGGTGAGGTGCTTCGGTGAGAGGGTGGTCAGCGCGTGAGCGCCGTGACGACGCGGTCGCCGATGAACTGCACCGCCTGCACGGTGATGATCAGTGCCACCACGGTGGCGATCATGATGTTGTCGTCGAACCGGTTGTAGCCGTAGGTGATCGCGAGGTTGCCGACGCCGCCGGCGCCGATCGAGCCGGCGATCGCGGAGTACTCGATCATCGCGATCGTGTTGACGGTGAGGGCCCCCGCGAGGGCGGGCAGCGCCTCCGACAGTTGCACCGATCGGATCACCTGCAGCTGCGTGCCGCCCGACACCAGCCCCATGTCCGTCACGTCGGTGCGCACTTCGCGCAGCGCGTTCTGCACCAGCCGGGCGAAGAACGGGATCCCCGCCACGGTCATCGGCACGATCGCCGCGGCGATGCCGACGGTGGTGCCGACGATGAGGCGGGTGACCGGGATGATGGCGGTCATCAGGATGAGGAACGGCAGCGACCGTCCGACGTTGACGACGGTGTTCAGCACGGTGAAGGCGCGCGCGTCGGGGAAGAGGCCGAACTCCGAGGAGTTGTGTAGCACGACCCCCAGCGGCAGTCCGATCGCCACCACCAGCGCCATGGTCACACCGACCATGACCCAGGTTTCGCCGTAGGCCGGCAGCAGCAGATCGGGGACGTGCGCCCAGGGGGTGTTGAAGTCCTCGGCAGCCAGCAGCGTCACGCCGCCTCCTCCGCGCGCGTGCGCTCGGTCGCGCGGACGTTGAGGCCGCGTTCGCGCAGCCTGTCGGCGAAACCCGGGGGCGCGCTGGGGGAGAAGGCCAGGACCGCGCGTCCGACGGCGATCCCGCGGATCGACTCGACGCTGGCCGACAGCACGTCCACGCGCGTGCCCGCGACTCCCGGGATGGTCTGCAGCGAGGTGAGCCAGTCCAGCGGGACCGAGCGGGACGCGTAGGACACCTCCCACACTTCCCCGCCGTTCGACGGCACGCTCGGGCGGTCCGGAAGCAGCTCGCGCGCCAGCGTCGAGGTCGGGTCGAGGATGACGTCGGTGACCGAACCGCGCTCGATGATGCGGCCGTCCTCGATGCGGGCCACCGAGTCGGCGATCTCGCGGACCACGTCCATCTCGTGGGTGATCAGGATGATCGACAGGCCGAAGTCGTCGCGCAGCGTGCTGAGCAGACCGAGGATCGACGTGGTGGTGGCCGGATCGAGCCCGGACGTCGACTCGTCGGACAGCAGGACGGACGGCCCCAGGGCGAGGGCGCGGGCGATGCCGACGCGTTGCTTCTGACCGCCCGACAGCTGGGCCGGGTAGTAGGTGCTGCGGTCGGCCAGGCCGACGCGCTCGAGCAGCTCGGCAACCCGTCGATTCGCCGACTCCTCCGTGGCGCCGAGGTACGCGAGGGGCAGCGCGACGTTCTGCGCCACCGTGCGCCGGCGCAGCAGCGGAGCCGTCTGGAAGATCACGCCGATGCTGCGGCGCGCCGCGATCAGCTCCGAGCGGTCCAGGCGGGTGAAGTCCTTGCCGTCCACGCGCACCGAGCCGCTGGTGGGGCGTTCGAGGAAGCTGACGCAGCGCGACAGCGTGCTCTTGCCCGCGCCGCTCGGCCCGACGACCGCGAGGATCTCGCCGCTGCCCACGGACAGCGAGACGTCGTCGAGGACGGTCCGCTCGCCGAAACGCTTGGTCAGGTTCTCGATCTCGATCACGATGGCACTTCCTGCTGGGTCGAGCCGCTCGGGTCGACGATGGGTCAGCCGCTGAAGGTACGCAGGTCGACGGACCGCGGACAGAGTCCTGATCGCGGTGATCGGAAGTCAGTGCTTCGGTGGTCAGTCAGCAACGCGTGCAACGGCATTCGACCGCCACGCCCGCGATGCGCGTCGACCGGGGTATGTCGCGAGATCGACGTGAGGGTCGTGGCAAGCGGCGTGGGCGCAGCCCTGGTGTCGATCTCGCGGAGATAACGCGCCCGCGCAACGCGTCGAGATTGCGTCGAGGGTCGTGAATCCGCGGTGATCGCAACCCTGGGTGCAATCTCGACGCGGTGGCCGCCATCCGCCGGGGTGTGTCGCGAGATCGACGTGAGGGTCATGACTAGCGGCGTGTGCGCGGCCCTGGTGTCGATCTCGCGGGGATGGCACGCCCGGGCGACGCGTCGAGATTGCGTTGAGGGTCGTGAATCCGCGGCGAGAGCAGCCCTGGATGCAATCTCGATGCGGTGGCCGCCATCCGCCCCTGCAGGCGGGCAAGCTGTGCGAGGGTGGTCCGATGGCCACCGAATCCGCCCGGGTGCAGGTGCGGCCCGCGAGCCGCGCCGACGTCCCGGCCCTGTCCGAGACGTTGAGCAAGGCCTTCGCCGACGATCCGGTGATGGCGTGGATGTTGCCCGACGCGGCCGACCGGCGCCGTCGGCTGCCACGGGTGTTCCGGGCGCTGACTCAGCACGGTCACCTCGGCCGCGGCGGCGTCGAGGTGGCACTCGACGGGTCGACGGTCGCAGCGGCGGCGCTGTGGGATCCGCCGGGGCGATGGCAGCAGAGCGCCGCCGAACAACTGCGCGCCATACCCAGCTTCCTGTGGGCCTTCGGCGCGGCCGTGCGGCGCGGCATGCTCGTCGACGAGCGGATGGCGGCCGTGCACCCCGAGGAGCCGCACTGGTACCTCGCGATCATCGGCAGCGACCCCACCGTGCGCGGCAAGGGCTTCGGCAATGCGCTGATGCGGTCGCGCCTCGACCGCTGCGACGCGGAGTACGCGCCGGCCTACCTGGAGTCGAGCAACCCGGACAACGTGCCGTACTACGAGCGATTCGGCTTCGAGGTCACCGGCGAGATCACGCTGCCGGACGGGCCAAGCCTCATTCCGATGTGGCGCCGACCGCGGTGATCCCGACGCGGCGCCGCCCGCGGTGAAGTAAGCGGGCCCTGCCGCCGCCATCTTCAAGACTCGTGGCGATTTCATTCCTTCTGCCCGATTCGGCCGGGGCGGCATAGTGACGTCGCCATCGAGTCCCAAGGCATTGCCGATCGTGCGGTCGTGCAAACCCATGCTCATCGGGTGGGCAGTTTCATCGACCGTTCGCGAAAGGCAGTCTCACGATGCGTGCAATCGCCGCCGTCCGCAGCAGCTACCTCGCCGGCGCACTGACCATGGCGGTCACCGTCGCCCTGGCCGGGTGCAGCGGCGGGGACTCGTCCTCGTCGGCGCCGTCGGGTCCGCCGGTCAGCGGCGGCTCGATCGTCTACGGCGCGGACCGGGAACCGCTGTGCCTGGACCCGCACAACAACGGCGACATGCCGCAGACCTACGTCGCCCGGCAGTTCCTCGACTCACTGGTCTCCGAGCGGCCCGACGGCACCGTCGTCCCCTGGCTGGCCGACTCCTGGACGGTGAGTCCCGACGGGTTGACGTACACCTTCCGGATCAAGCAGGGGGTGAAGTTCCACGACGGCACGACGCTCGACGCGGCTGCGGTGAAGGCGAACTTCGACCACATGCTCGACCCCGCCACGCAGTCGCTGACCGACGCCGGCTACCTGCGGCCGTACTACGCGTCGTCGCGGGCGATCGACCCGTCGACGTTCGAGATCACCCTCTCCAGACCGTATTCGGCACTACTGCCCGTGCTGTCGCAGGCGTTCTTCGGCATCCAGTCCCCGAAGGCGATGGCCCGCGGTCTGAAGGACAACTGCCAGTCGCCGGTCGGGACGGGCCCCTTCATCGTCAAGGAGTGGGTGCACGGGCAGAGCGTCGAACTCGACCGCAATCCCGACTACGATTCGGCACCGGCCGACGCCAAGCACCAGGGCCCGGCCTATCTCGACCACGTGAGCTGGAAGTTCCTGGAGGACGGCTCCGTCCGCTTCGCCGCGGTGCAGGGCCAGGGTGCCGACGTCATCTTCAACCCGCCTCCGCAGCAGGACGCCACGCTCAAGGCCGATCCGAACCTCGCCCTGCAGGAGTTCACCCACACCGGCCAACCGAACGGGTTCGCGCTCAACACGACCCGCTTCCCGTTCACCGATACCGCGGTGCGGCAGGCGTTCGTCCACGGGGCCAATGCCGAGGCCGCCGTGAAGAGCGCCTACCTCGGCGTGTTCGACTGGGAGCACGGGCCGCTGACGTCCACCACGCCGTTCTTCGACGGGGACCTCGGCGACTACTTCGCCCACGACCCGGCCAAGGCGAACCAGCTGCTCGATGCCGCGGGCTGGACCCAGCGCGACGGCGACGGCTACCGCACCAAGGACGGCAAGCAGCTCGCCGCCACCGTCGTCTACTCGTCCGACCCCGGTGACACCCCGCCCGCCGACCTCACCCTCTATCAAGACGTCCAGGCGGCGGTGAAGGAGATCGGCTTCAACCTGGTACTCAAGCCGCTTCCGCAGGATCAGTACTACGCCGCGTTCACCGACCAGAACGCCTACGACGCGCTGGCAGGGGCGTACTGGAACAGCCCGACACCGCTGGTGCTCTCGATCAACTACTCGACCGACTCGCTGAACCTGGCACCCGGCAACAACATGTCGTGGGTGCGCAACCCGGCCATCGACGGGCCATTGCGTCAGGTGGCCGCGTCCACCGACCCCAAGCAGCAGGAGCAGCTGTACGGCTCGGTGCAGAAGACCGTCGCCGAGAACGCCTACTTCCTGGGGCTCTACCCGCAGACGACGCGGCTGGTCACCAAGAAGCGGCTGCAGGACGTGTGGATCGAGCCGTCGGAAGGCGAGCCGGTACTGCACGACGCCTGGTTCGCCCAGTGACCGACCCCGTCTCCACTCCGGGCGGGCACCGCCGGTCGCTGCGGCGAGTGGCCGGCCGCGTCGCCGGCGTGCTCGGAGTGCTCTGGGGCGCAGCGACGTTGACGTTCATCGCCCAGCACGTGATGCCGACCGATCCGGTGCTGGCGATCCTCGGTGGCGCCGGGGCCAAGCCGACGCCCGAGCAGGTCGCCGCCGTGCGCGTGCAGTACGGACTCGACCGGCCGGTCCTCGAGCAGTACGCCGACTACCTGACCGGACTGCTGCACGGCGACCTGGGCACGTCCTACAGCCGCAAGCAACCGGTCGCCGACATCATCGCCCAGCAGGTCGGCCCGACGTTGACGCTGACGGCCGTGGCGCTCGTCGCCGCATGGATCGTGGCGGTCGCCGTGACGCTGCTGACGGCGCACCGTCACCGCGCCGTCGCGGCGCTGGGTTCCGGCCTCGAGACGTTCCTGGCCGCGCTGCCGCAGTACTGGCTCGGCATCGTGCTGCTCGTGATCTTCGCCTTCCACCTGCACGTGCTGCCGGTCGTCGGTGACGGCGGGTTGGAGGGCCTCGTCCTGCCCGCGTTGACCCTGGCGCTGCCGCTGGCGGGCTTTCTGGGACAGGTGACCCGCGACGAATTCTCCGTGGCGATGGAACAGCCATTCGCGGTGTCCGCCCGGGCCCGAGGCATGAGCGACTGGGGCGTGCGGTGGCGACACGCCCTGCGCCACGCAGTCCTTCCGGGCCTGACGCTGTCGGGGTGGGCGTTGGGCTCGCTGTTCTCCACGGCCGTCATCGTCGAGACCATCTTCGTGCGGCCGGGTCTGGGCCGGGTGCTGGTCGACGCGGTCGTCGCCCACGACATGCCCGTCGTGGTCGGCGTCACGCTATTCGTCGCGGCGGTCTACGTAGTGGCCAACCTGGTGGTCAACGTCGCGTTCACCCGAGTCGACCCCCGGCTGCGGAGGGCGGACCGATGACCGTCGACATCGCCGACGCGCACGCCATCCGGTCCGGGCTGCGTCCCGTCGTCGTCCGCAGGCTCCGCCCCGCACTGTGGCTGTCGGTGGCGTTCCTGGTGCTGATCGTCGCGTGGGCCGTCGCACCCGCCGCCTTCACCACCGGGTCGCCCTTCGACACCGACATCGACGCGGCCCTGCGCGGACCGTCGTCGCAACACTGGTTCGGTACGGACGCCTCGGGCCGCGACATCTACACCCGCGTGGTGTTCGGCGCGCGCAGCTCGCTGCTGATCGGGCTCGGCGCGACCGCGGCGGCCCTCGCCGTCGCCATCGCGCTGGGCGTCGCGGCCGGCCTCGGCGGCCGGATCACCGACGGTCTCATCAGTCGATTCGTCGAAGTCCTGCTGGCCATTCCGGGCCTGCTGATCGCCCTGGTGTTCATCGCGATGTCCGGGCCGGGCGTGACCACCGAGATCATCGCGGTGGCCATCGGCTCGGCCGCCGGATACGCGTGGATGGTGCGCGGCCAGGTCATCGCCGTCAAGGGCTCCGACTACGTCGAGGCGGCCGTCGCCCTCGGGCACCGACCGCGTCGCATCATCGGCAGGCACGTGCTCCCCAACGCGATGCGCCCGCTGGTCGCCGTGGCCACCCTGGGCGTCGGCCAGTCGATCGTGTGGGCGTCGTCGCTGAGCTTCCTGGGACTCGGCGTCGCGCCACCGGCACCGGAATGGGGCGCCATGCTGGACGCGGGCCGTGACTTCGTCTCCACGGCATGGTGGTTGGAGCTGTTCCCGGGCCTCGCGATCATCGGCTGCACGCTCGCGGTGACGGTCATCGGGCGCCACGTGCAGCAGCGACTGGAAGGACGGCTCCCGTGACCGCACCGCTGATGCACGTGGAGGATCTGCACGTCGCCTTCGGGCACCGCGACGCGCCGCCCGTGGTGCGCGGCGTGTCGTTCCACGTCGGCACGGGGGAGTGCCTCGCGATCGTCGGCGAATCCGGTTCCGGGAAGAGCGTGACCGCACGGGCTCTGCTCGGCCTCGCCGGTCCGGAAGCACACGTCGGGGCGACGACGCTGGCGTTGCACGGCAGGTCCCTGCTGGGTAATGGCGACCGGGAATGGCGCCGGATCCGCGGTGCCGAGGTGGGTTTCATGCTGCAGGACGCCCTGGTGTCACTGGATCCGCTGCGGACGGTCGGCGCCGAGATCGCCGAGACGCTGCGGTTGCACCGGTTCGGCGGCCGTGCCCGTCGTCGCGAGCGCGTGCTCGACCTGCTCGCGTCGGTCGGCGTCCCGGAACCCGAGCTGCGGGCCCGTCAGCTCCCACACCAGCTGTCCGGCGGCCAGCGGCAGCGGGCGCTGATCGCCTCGGCGATCGCCCTGGACCCCGCCCTGTTGATCGCCGACGAACCGACCACCGCGCTCGACGTGACCGTGCAGGCACAGATCCTCGACCTGCTCGCCGAGCGGCGGCGTCGCGGCACCGGCCTCATCCTGATCAGTCACGACCTCTCGGTCGTGAGTCGGCTGGCCGACCGCGTCGCCGTGATGCGCGGCGGGGTGATCGTCGAGCAGGGCGCCGCCGCCGACGTCCTCGGCGACCCGCAGCACGCCTACACGCGAGCCCTCCTCGACGCGGTGCCCGCGACGCACCGCAAGGGCACGCGGTTGTCCGGGGTCCCGCCCCGGACGGGGGGCTCGACCTCACGGCGCACCCCGTCCGGGGACGGCGCCTTGCTGTCCGTACGGGGCGTGACGAAGCGGTTCCGCGGTCCCGACGGCGTGGAACGCGCGGCGGTCGAAGACGTTTCGTTCGAGGTGGGCATCGGTGAAACGGTCGGCATCGTCGGCGAGTCCGGGTCGGGGAAGACCACCACCGCACGTCTGGCGCTGGCACTGCTCAGCCCCGACGACGGCGTCGTCGAACTTGCGGGCGAGCCGTGGAGTGCGGTCGACGAGGCCCGGCGCCGGTCGCGGCGACGCCGCATCTCCGTCGTGCAGCAGGACCCGCTGGGATCATTCGATCCGCGGTGGACGGTGCGTCGGATCCTCGAGGACGCCTTGCCCGCCGAGGTGTCCACCGATTCGGTGCGTCGTCGCGACCGCATCGACGAGCTGCTGGCCGACGTCGGACTGCCCGCCGAGCACCTCGACCGACGACCCCTGCTGCTCTCCGGCGGGCAACGGCAACGGGTGTCGATCGCGCGGGCCCTTGCGTCGGAGCCGGACCTCATCGTGTGCGACGAGCCGGTGTCCGCGCTCGACGTGACGATCCAGGCGCAGGTGCTCGACCTGCTGACCGATCTGCAGCAGCGGCTGCGGCTGTCGTACCTGTTCATCTCGCACGACCTCGGCGTCATCCACCACCTGGCCGACCGCGTGCTGGTGATGCACGACGGCCGGATCGTCGAATCGGGTTCCGCCGAAGACGTATTCGCGCAACCCCGTCACCCGTACACCCAGCGACTCCTCGCGAGCCTGCAGCGGGCCGAGCCGCAGACCGTTCCCGGAGGCTGACATGGCACGACGAATGATCCTCAACGCGTTCGACATGAACTGCGTGACCCACATCGTCGCCGGCACCTGGCGGCATCCCGAGTCCCAGGCCGCCCGCTACAAGGACCTCGGCTACTGGCTGGACCTGGCCCGGCTGCTCGAGCGTGGCCTGTTCGACGGCCTCTTCATCGCCGACGTCCTGGGCGTGTACGACGTCTACGGCGGCGGACCCGACGCCGCGCTGCGCTCGGCCGCGCAGGTCCCGGTCAACGACCCGTTGCTGGTGGTGCCCGCGATGGCGACCGTCACCGAGCACCTCGGCTTTGGGGTCACCGCGGCGACGTCCTTCGAGCATCCCTACTCGTTCGCCCGGCGCATGTCGACCCTCGACCACCTCACCGACGGCCGCGTCGGATGGAACGTCGTGACCGGATACCTCGAGAGTGCCGCGCGCAACCACGGATTCGACGCGATCACCCCGCACGCCGACCGGTACGACATCGCCGACGAGTACACCGAGGTGCTCTACAAGCTGTGGGAAGGCTCCTGGGACGACGACGCCGTCGGTGCCGATCCCGGGCGTGCCGCGTACGCCGACCCTGCCAAGGTGCACCCGATCGATCATCGGGGCAGGCACTTTCGCGTGCCCGGCATCCACCTGTGCGAGCCGTCGCCGCAACGCACGCCGGTGCTGTACCAGGCCGGCGCGTCGGACCGGGGCAAGCAGTTCGGCGCCGAGAACGCCGAGGTCGTCTTCGTCGGCGCCCCCACCAAGGAGGCGCTGCGCGCGACCGTCGCCGACATCCGGGCACGTGCCGAGTCGGCGGGCCGTGATCCGTACGACGTGAAGATCGTCAACGGGCACGTCGTCGTGACCGGCGCCGACGAAGCCGCCGCCCGCGCCCGTCTCGACGACCTGCGGCAGTACGTCGATCCCGAGGGGGCGCTGGCGCTCTGGTCGGGCTGGCTGGGCTCCGACCTGTCCCGCTTCGACCTCGACGACCCCGTCGCGGTCACCGACAACGAGTTCCTCAAGTCGTCGGTGGAGAACTTCGGCCAGGGCCAGTGGACGCTGCGGGACTTCGTCGACGCGCACGCCATCGACGTCGAGGGCGGCTTCAGCGTCGGCTCGCCCCGGCAGGTCGCCGACGACCTGCAGGAGTGGGTGGAGGAGACCGACGTCGACGGCTTCAACGTCACCAACGCCATCACCCCGGGATCGTTCGTCGACTTCGTCGACCACGTCGTGCCCGAACTGCAGCGCCGCGGGGTGCACAAGACCTCCTACGAGGAGGGCACGCTGCGCCACAAGCTGTTCGGGCGCGGACCGCGTCTTCCGCAGACCCACCGCGCGGCGCGGTACCGTCGCGTCACCGAGGAGGTAGGACGATGACCACCATTGGCACGACGGCGGTCGACGACCCCACGGTCTCCGGGCCGCCGACCTACGGGTCCGACCGCTTGGCCCGGCTGATCGCCGAGACCGGGTCCGGCGCGTTGGCACGCGAACAGGCGAACGAGCGGCCCTTCGCGGTGATCGAGCAGCTCAAGCGCGAGCGGCTCAGAGCGTTGCGGGTACCGCGGGCCGAAGGCGGCGGCGGCGCGACGCTGCGGGAGCTGTTCGCCGTCGTCATCGCGCTCGCGGCCGCCGACGTCAACGTCGCGCACATCCTGCGCGGGCACTTCTCGCACGTCGAGGAGCGGCTGCGCCTGCACGGCCCGGATCGCGACCGTGCGGTGGCACTCGCACTGAGCGGGGCCATCGTCGGCAATGCGTCCACCGAACTCGGCACCACCACCGTCGGCGAATTCACCTGGCAGACCCGGCTCACCCGCGCCGACGGCGGCCTGCGCCTGAACGGCACGAAGTACTTCACGACCGGCACGCTGTACGCCGACTACGCCGAGGTCCTGGCCAGCGACCCCGACGGTGCCACCGTGATCGCCCTGATCCCCACCGACCGGCCCGGTGTGACGGTGCGCGACGACTGGGACGGCATGGGGCAGCGCGCCACGGGTACCGGGACGGCCATCTTCGACGACGTCGCGGTCGAGCCCGACGAGCTGCTCGGCTTCGCGCCGCCGGACGCCGGCAGTGACCCGCCGCCGCTCTATCTGTCCGGCGCGTTCTTCCAGCTCTACGTCACGGCGCTGGAGGCCGGTGTGCTCCAGGCGCTGCGCGACGACGCCGTCGCCCACGTGCATCAGCGCGCGCGTAGCTTCGCGTGGGCGCCGACCCCGGCACCGGCCGACGACCCGCTGCTGCAGCGCGAGATCGGCGAGATCGCCGCCGCCGCGTTCGCCGCGGAGGCCACGGTGCTCGCGGCCGCCGATGCCCTGGCCGTCTCCTTCGACGCCGACGTTCGGAAGACCGACCCCGACCTCGACCTGGCGCACGAGGCGTCGCTACGCGCCGCCGAGGCCAAGGTCGTCGTCGACGCCCTCGCGCAGAAGGCGGCCGGCCAAATCTTCGACGTGGGCGGCGCGTCCGTCGTGCGTCGGGCGCACCTGCTCGACCGGCACTGGCGCAACGTCCGCACGCTCGCCTCGCACAATCCGACGCCGTACAAGGCCCAGGCGGTCGGTGCCTACCACGCCCGCGGCGCGCGGTTGCCGGGCAGCGGCTACTTCTGACCGCCGGTCAGGACCAGGAGTACTCGGCCCGCAGCCGGCGCGCGACCACCTCGAAGCGCTCGCGGTCGAGCACGGCGCCCTCGCGCCGGATGCCCTCCTCGGGGACGTCGAGCACCCGGTCGAGGCGTACCCAACTGACCCGGCCCTCGTAGTCCCACGTGCCGGTGCCGATCTCCACCCAGTCGCGCTCGCCGCGGTGCCGGTCCTGGCTCGACAGCATCAACCCCAGCAGGGTGCCGGCGTCGCGGCCGACGACGAGCACCGGCCGGTCCTTGCCCCGCGTCGGATCGTCCTCGTAGACCACCCACGTCCACACGATCTCGCCCGGGTCGGCCCGTCCGTCCAGGTCGGGGGCGTAGTGGATCCGGCGGGCACGGTGCGCCGTCGGGGCGCTGCGCTGGGTGACGGGCCTGCCCGCGGTGATCGCCTGCGGCGGCGGCTGCGTCGCGGCGTTGGCCAGCGCCGCGAGACCCGCGTCGATCCCGAGTTTGATGCCCTGCTGGATGTTCCGCTGCAGCCCCTCGCCCTTCGGCAACTGCCGGATGATCTTGGGCGCCTCGCTGCGTACGACGGTCTCCGCGCCCCGAAGGATCTTCTGGAACGTCCTCCACTGCGACGCCATGGCAACGAGCATAGGCACGATTGTGTCGGCACGGCGGTTGCTGGATACGCTGGTGGGGCCTCGAACACGGACTCACCAGGAGAAACCCCATCAGCAGTTTCGCTGACAAGACCTTCACCGCGCCGGCGCAGATTCGGAACTTCTGCATCATCGCCCACATCGACCACGGCAAGTCGACGCTGGCCGACCGCATGCTGCAGCTCACCGGCGTGGTCGACGACCGCTCTATGCGCGCCCAGTACCTGGACCGGATGGACATCGAGCGCGAGCGCGGCATCACGATCAAGGCGCAGAACGTGCGGCTGCCCTGGGCGGTCTCCGGCGACGAGTACGTCCTGCACCTGATCGACACGCCCGGCCACGTCGACTTCACCTACGAGGTGTCGCGCGCGCTGGAGGCGTGCGAGGGCGCGGTGCTGCTGGTCGACGCGGCGCAGGGCATCGAGGCGCAGACGCTGGCCAACCTCTACCTGGCGCTGGACCGCGACCTGACGATCATCCCGGTGCTGAACAAGATCGACCTGCCCGCCGCCGACCCGGATCGCTACGCCGCCGAACTGGCGCACATCATCGGCTGCGAGCCGTCCGACGTGCTGCGGGTGTCCGGCAAGACCGGTGCAGGCGTGTCGGAACTGCTCGACGAGGTCGTCCGCCAGGTGCCTGCGCCGACCGGCGACCCGGACGCGCCCGCGCGGGCGATGATCTTCGACTCCGTCTACGACATCTACCGCGGCGTCGTCACCTACGTGCGCGTCGTCGACGGCAAGATCACCCCGCGCGAACGCATCGCGATGATGTCGACCGGCGCCACCCACGAGCTGCTCGAGGTCGGCATCGTGTCACCGGAACCGAAGGCGTCCGACGGGCTGGGCGTCGGCGAGGTCGGCTACCTCATCACCGGTGTGAAGGACGTCCGGCAGTCCAAGGTCGGCGACACCGTGACCACCGCCCGCAAGGGGGCGACCGAGGCGCTGACCGGCTACCGGGAGCCGCGGCCGATGGTCTACTCCGGCCTGTATCCCGTCGACGGCTCGGACTACCCGGTGCTGCGTGAAGCGCTGGACAAGCTGCAGCTCAACGACGCCGCGCTCACCTACGAGCCGGAGACGTCGGTGGCGCTCGGCTTCGGCTTCCGCTGCGGCTTCCTCGGACTGCTGCACATGGAGATCACCCGCGAGCGTCTCGAGCGCGAGTTCAACCTCGACCTCATCTCGACCGCGCCGAACGTGGTCTACCGCGTGATCAAGGACGACGGCACGGAGATCATCGTCACCAACCCGTCGGACTGGCCCGACGGCAAGGTCCGCGAGGTGTACGAGCCGGTGGTGAAGACCACGGTGATCGCCCCGAGCGAATTCATCGGCACGATCATGGAACTCTGCCAGGCCCGTCGCGGGGAACTCGGAGGCATGGACTACCTGTCGCCCGAGCGCGTGGAGCTGCGCTACACGATGCCGCTCGGCGAGATCATCTTCGACTTCTTCGACTCGTTGAAGTCGCGCACCCGCGGCTACGCCAGCCTCGACTACGAGGAGGCCGGCGAGCAGGAGGCCGACCTGGTGAAGGTCGACATCCTGCTGCAGGGCGAGCCGGTCGACGCGTTCAGCGCCATCGTGCACAAGGACGGGGCCAGCGCCTACGGCAACAAGATGACCACCAAGCTCAAGGAATTGATTCCGCGGCAGCAGTTCGAGGTGCCGGTGCAGGCCGCGATCGGCTCGCGCATCATCGCCCGCGAGAACATCCGCGCCATCCGCAAGGACGTGCTCTCCAAGTGCTACGGCGGCGACATCACCCGCAAGCGCAAGCTGCTGGAGAAGCAGAAGGAGGGCAAGAAGCGGATGAAGACGATCGGCCGCGTCGACGTCCCGCAGGAGGCCTTCGTGGCGGCGCTGTCCACCGACGCCGCCAGCGACAAGCCCAAGAAGTGAACGACCGCCCCCGTCGCCGCGCGACGTGGGGCACGATGAGGGCGTGAACGCGTCCCGCTGGGTGCTCTGGGTGGCCGCCGCCTGCCTGGTCGCGGGATGCTCGAGCACCGTGACGGGCACGGCGGTGCGGACCGGCGCGTCGGCGGCACCCGACGTGCCACAGCTGCGCGAGGCGCAGCTCGACGACGTCATGCTCGGTCTCGCCGACCTCGCCACGATCGTCGGCGCGTCCGAACTCGAGACGATCCTCGACAGCGAGGAGATGTCGGACAACGTCGACGTCGTCTCCGACCCGGCGTGCCTGGGCGCCATCATGGGCGCCGAGGACGCGGTGTACGCGGGCAGCGGCTGGACCGCGGTGCGCGACCACGTCGTCGGCGACCCGGACGACGAGCACTGGATCGAGCAGACGGCGGTGCTGTTCCCGTCCGAGGAGCAGGCGCACGGTTTCTACGGCGACGCCACCGCGATGTGGAGCCGGTGCGCGGGCTCCTCGGTGTCCCTCGACGACACCGACGTCGGCTACGTGTGGGACGTCGGCCCGCTCGAGGAAGCCGACTACATGATCACGCAGGTCACCACCGAGCAGGACTACGACGACTGGCGATGCCAGCACGCCATGTCGCACGCGTCGAACCTTGTCGTCGAGACGTGGGCGTGCGCGTTCGGATCCACCGACGGCGCCGTCGCCATCGCCGAGCGCATGCTGGAGAACGCGTCGCAGGCCTGACGGTTCGAGCCAGCACGAGTCGAATGTCGCGCGGGCGTCGACGTCGTTGTCGCGCAACGCCTTCGACGTGGCTGGTGGTCGCGGTGGCGCGTGGTGGTCGCCGCACCCGCGGGCGTGTCGGCGCTAGCGTGACCGCGTGATCTCCGGCATCCCTCCCGCCGCGGGCGGTTCCTGGGCGGTCCGCGCGTGGCCGTGGCTGGTGCTGCTGGCCGGCGTCGCCATCGTCGTCCTCGGCGGCGTGCTCTACTCACCGGCGTAGGGCCGAAGCTTCGGCGACGTTGCGCGGCAACCCTTTTCGCTCGCGGCGCGCACAACCGGCGACGGCAGGACGCGAGGCACCTAGCGTACGAAAAGCCCCAGCCTGCACACGTTTCGGAGGTCGACCACGGTGACGCGTCAGATGCACTTGCTGCTGTTCGGCAACACCCGATCGGCCGGACCGTGGCGGCACCCCGACGTCCAGCACGACACCGCGAGCGTCCGGCGCGAACTCCTCGAGCGGGCGCGTACCGCCGAACGCGGGACCTTCGACGCCCTGTTCTTCGCCGACGGACTGAACTACGGGCCGCCCGCGACGTGGGCGTACAAGACCACCGAGGACTTCGAGCCGCTGACCACGGCGGCGGCGCTGTCGCAGGTGGTCGACCACGTCGGCTTCGTCCTCACCGGCTCGGCCACGTTGACCCACCCGTACCACCTCGCCCGGCAGTTCCTCTCGGTCGAGCACCTCAGTGGCGGCCGCACCGGCTGGAACCTGGTCACCAGCTTCGCCGCCGCGGCGGCAGACAACTTCAGCGCCCGCGGCGTCGTGGACCACGACGAGCGCTATCGCATCGCGGAGGAAGCCATCGAGGTCGTGATGTCGCTGTGGGACGGATGGGGGGAGGACACCATCGTCGCCGACCGCAGCACCGGGGTCTACAACGACGTCGACCGCATCCACGTCACCAACCACCACGGCCGCTACTTCGACGTGACGGGACCCATCGGTGCCGCTCGCTCGCCCCAGGGTCGCCCGGTGGTGTTCCAAGCGGGATCGTCGGCGACGGGCAGCGCATTCGCCGCCCGGCACGCCGAGGTCATCTTCACCGGCCAGGGCAATCGCGCGCGGGCGCAGGACTTCTACCGCTTGATTCACAGCAAGGCCTACGCACTCGGACGGCGTCGCCCACCGCTCATCACGCCATCGCTCCGGTTCGTGGTGGGATCCACCGAGGAAGAGGCCGCACGCGTCGAACGTACGGCCTACGAGCACTTCAGCCCCGAGTATCAGGCCGGCTGGCTGCTGGAGGTCGACGTCGACGTCACCGGTGCCGACCTCGACGGGCCGGTTCCGGACTCGGCGTTCCCCGACCACACCGAGACCCATCAGACGGCCCTGGCCGGTTACCGCGCGCTCGCACGCGAGGGAAGTCCGACGGTGCGAGAGTTCCTCTACCGCACCGTGAACGGCTGGGGAGCGCAGATCGTCGGCTCGGCAGAACGGGTGGCCGACGAGATCGAGGAGTGGTTCCACACCCAGGCGTGCGACGGATTCGTCCTCGGCGACTCCGGCGTGCCCGGTCAGCTCGACGTCTTCGTCGACCAGGTGGTTCCGCTGCTGCGCAAGCGCGGCCTGTTCCGTCACGAGTATGGCGGGAGGACGCTGCGCGACCACCTCGGCCTCGACGTGCCCGCGCGGTTCGACACCTCGTCGTGACGCGGTATCGGCGATAAGAATCGCGGCGAGCGGATGGCTGCCGGATACGTCACGGTTGCGTCATGGTTCTCCCAAGATCAATTCTGCGTTAACCGCCGTTGCGACAACGGTTTCCGAATGCACCGCCGCGACGCTCGCATGAGAGGCAGCCAGCCATGACGTTACGAGATCATCCCGGTTCGACGGAGGTGTCCCTCTCCGGGCGGACCTTGAGATCGGCGGAGGACACCGGCCTCGGACGCGGTGTGCTCGGCTCCTGGGGTGTCTTCGCCCAGGGCCTCGCCGCCGCAGCCCCGAGTGTCGCCGTCGCCGTGGTGCCGTTCTCCCTCTTCGTCGCAGCGGGTAAGGGCGCGGCCTGGGCGGTGCTCGTCGGCCTGGCCATCGCCGTCCTGCTGGCCACGACCATCAGCTTCCAGGCCAAGCGCACGGTGTCCTCGGGATCGCTGGGTACCTACACCGGCAACGGTCTCGGCCCGGGATTCGCCTTCGCGGCGGGGTTCAGCCTGCTGCTCGGCTACATCGGCTTCGCCACCACCGGCACGCTCGGCGGCGTGCTGTACCTCGACGCGTTCCTGCAGTCGATCGGGTTGGGTTCGGAGGCCACCTGGTTCAAGCTCGTGCTCGTCGCGGTCGTCGTCGCCGCCGCGGTCTACCTGCCCTACCGCGGGGTGTCGCTCACGGCGCGCTACGAACTCGCCTTCGAACTGCTCGCCATCGCCTCGATCCTCGTCATCATCGTCGGCTCCTACGTGGCGTACGGCTTCCGGATCGACTGGGAGCAGTGGAATCCGGCCCATCTGGGGTCGAGTGCCACGTTCATCGCGGCGGTCACCGCCGTCGGGTCGTACGCCGGTTTCGAGAGCGTCGCCTCGCTGGGCGCCGAGGCCAAGGACGCGCACCGCAACATCGCGCGCTCGCTGCTGCGGGTCGTGCTGCTGCTGGGCGTGCTGTACGTCATCGCCACCTATCCGCAGATCGTGTACTTCGACGACATCGACGGGGACAAGGCGGTGCTGCCGCAGTTGGCGGACGCCGTCGGCGTCGGGTGGGTGAACTACGTGGTGAGCGCCGCGGTGGCGGTCGCCTTCATCGTGTTCGTCACCGCGGTCACCACGTCGGCGGCCCGCTCGCTGTTCACCTTCGCCCACGAGGGCGCGCTGCCCGCGGTGTTCGCGAAGGTGCACGACCGGTACCGCACGCCGTGGGTGGGCGTGGTCTTCGTCGGCGCGCTGGCGCTGATCTTCTCGGCGGTCGCCACGTTCAGTTCGGCCGGCCGGCTGGTGTTCGACGTTTACGGCGGCTACGTCGCCACCTGGGGATTCCTCGGCGCCTACCTGCTGGTGGTCATCGCCACCCCGATCTGGCTCGCTCGGATCAAGGCGCTGACGCCGCTGCGTCTGGCGGTGTCGGCGGCCGCGGCGATCGCGCTCGGCTACGTCATCTTCAGCAACTTCTATCCGGTGCCCGAGTCGCCGTACGACGTGTTGCCGTTCGTCTACGGGGCGATTCTGCTCGCCGGTGTCGCCTGGTACGGCTACCTGCGGTGGACGAAACCCGCCGTGGCGCAACGCATCGGCACCATCCAGACGCTCTCGGAGGAGGAGCAGCGTCGACTCGCCGAGGCGGGCATCCTCGAGGTGGCCCGGGAGGATCGGCGTCGCGACGCCCGCGATCCCGACGGTGACCCGGACGCCGAGGTGGCAAGGGAGACGGTGGCACCGTGACGCTGATCGATCACCGCGACGCCGCCACCTGGACCGTCGCCGAGGCTCGTCCGGTCGATCACCCCGCCGTCGCCGATTTCCTCGCCACCACGCCGGGACTCGCGGGGCGGAAGTTCGCCTCCGACTCCCGCGACGTCGCCGAGCACCTCGACGGCGCCGCGGGTGTCAGCCTGGTGCGCGACGCCGACGGCGACGTGCGCGGCTTCGCGGTGCACCGCGAGGCGCACGGCGACGAGGTGGCCGCGGAGTTCGTCTTCGACGTCGACGTCCCGACGCGGGTGGTGCGTGACGTGGTCACCGCGACGGTCGACCGCTTCCACGCCGAGACGACGAACCCGGCGGCGTACCTGCGGGCAATCCTCGGCGACGACCAGCAGGCCGCCATCGACGCCCTGACCCGCCAGGGCGCCTGGCGCGAGGCGCAGTTCCGTCGGACGCGCAAGCCGCTGATCGGGGAGGACCGGGACGCGTTGGCCGCCGCGGCCATCCCGGGCATCACGGTGCTCGGCTGGGCCGACGTGGAGCAGCACGGGCTCGGCGAGCAGGTGCGCCGCGTCCAGTACGACACGTTCCTCGAGCACTTCGGCAGCATGTCGAAGTCTCCGGAGGCCTTCGCGCGTCACGTGCGGAGCCGGGCGTTCACACCGGATTTCAGCCTCGCCGCCGTGGACGACGCCGGCGAGGTCATCGGCTACGTCCTCGGCTCGACGTTCACCTCCGGTGCCGCGCCGCACGACGAGCGCAGCGCCCACACCGATTACATCGGCGTGCGTGGTGACCACCGGAAGCGGGGGATCGGCGAACTGCTGCTGCGCAAGGTCTGGCTGGCCGCTCTGCGACGCGGGCTGACCGCGGCGTCCCTGGGCACCGACATCCGCAACCGCAGCAACGCTCATCTGCTCTACGAGCGGCTCGGCTACGTCGCCGTGCAGAGCCAGTACGCCTACCGCATCGACGCCGTCCAGGAGCGACCGTGACCACCGAGACCTACCTCCGATCGCCCAGCGCCTCCGACGACGAACTCCGAGCGATCTTCACACCGGTGTTCGACGCCGTCGCCGTGGGCAACGTCGACCGGGAACGGTCCCGCATCTTCCCGCGCGACGAGGTGCGCCGGCTCCAGGAGGCCGGCTTCGGCGTGCTCCGGATCCCGGTGCGGGACGGCGGTTTCGGGGCGTCGCTGCAGCAGACCTTTGCGCTGCTCGCGGACCTCGCCGTCGCCGACCCCAACGTCGCGCACGTCTTCCGCAACCACCTGGCGTTCGTCGAGGACCGGTTGAACGCGCCCCGGTCACCGTCGAACGACGCGTGGCTCAAGCGGTTCCTCGCCGGTGAGTTCGTCGGCGGCGGGTGGACCGAGGCGAACGACGTGACGCTGGCGAACATCGCCTCGACCGTGACCGCCCGTGACGACCACTGGGTGGTCACCGGCGCCAAGTACTACGCCACCGGCAGCTTCTACGCCGACTGGCTCGACGTCCTGGGCAAGGACGACGACGGCGCGCTGCGCACCGCGCTGGTCCGCGCCGACGACCCGGGCGTCGAACTCGTCGACGACTGGCGCGGCTTCGGCCAGCGCACCACCGCCAGCGGATCGGCGCGCTACGCCGAGGCGCGGGCCGAGGACGGCGACGTGTTCCCGGCGGCCGACCGCTTCGCCTACCAGGCGCACTTTTACCAGACCGCGATGCTGTCGGTGCTCACCGGCATCACCCGGGCGGCCCTGCGCGACGGCACCGTCCGGCTGCGTGCCCGCGGGCGCAACTATCCGCAGGGGCTGACCGCCGTGCCGTCCGACGACGCGCAGCTGCTGCAGGTCATCGGGCAGGTGTCGGCCGACGCGTTCGCCGCCGAGGCGGCCCTCGACCGGGCGACCCGCGCGCTCGACGCCATCACCGCGGCCCGCATCGACGGCGGCGACGTCGAGCGGCTGCTCGTCGACGCCGAAGTGGCCGTCGCACAGGCGCAGTTGGTGATAGTGGCTGCGGCGCTGCGGGCCACGACGGAGGTATTCGACGCGCTCGGCGCCTCCGGGGTGTCGGAGGAGCACGGGCTCGACCGGCACTGGCGCAACGCCCGGACGCTGGCGTCGCACAACCCGCGCGTGTACAAGGCCCGCCTGCTGGGGGACTGGGTGGTCAACGGCCGCTCCCCGGTGTCGAACCTCGCAGCGCTCGGCCGCGGTGGTCAGGGGAACTAGGGGCCGGACGGCGGCCGGGTTGGCGCGTCGAGATTGCACCCAGGGTCGTAGATGTGCCGGGATCGCAGCCGTCAGCGCAACCTCAACGCAGACGTTCCGCGAGACTACGGAAGTTGACGTTTCACGGCCGTTTTTCGTCACCAAGTGAAGTCTCGGCGCGCCGGGTGTTCGCGAGATCGACGTGAGGGTCGTGGTGCGCCTGCCGCACGCAGCCCTGGCGTCGATCTCGCGATGACGGCGGCCGGGGTGGCGCGTCGAGATTGCATTCAGGGTCGTGAATCGATCGGAATCGCAGCCGTGAACGCAATCTCAACGCGTGACCCGGTGCGCGCTACGACGCTGGGGCGAGCCGGGCGTCGCGGGCGCGGCGGATGAGGTCACCCCAGGCGCTGAAGGCCTCGCTGTCGTCGGACGAGGACGAGCCGGCGGCGACCGCGGCCAGGCTGCGCGCGACGTTGAAGGCGCCCTGCCCGCTGCGGTGTGCGACGCCGACGAGTTCGTCGAACGCCTCGCGCTCCGAGCACCCGCGCAGGCCGACGAGGATGCCGATGGCGACGTCGAGGTCGCGCCGCGAGACGGTGCCGGGCTGAGCCATGGTGGGTCCTTTCGAAGACGACGTCACCATGCTCCGTCGGCGCCGGGGCGGCCGACAAGACATCGGACCAGCACGAGTCTGGCGTCAGGCCGGTGCGTTGGCGGGCTGGAACCCGCCGGTGCTGTCGGCTTCCTCCTCGGCGCGGATGACGTGCACGACGGCGTTGATGAGCGCCAGGTGGGTGAACGCCTGCGGGAAGTTGCCGAGGTGCCTGCCGGTGCGGGGCTCGATCTCCTCGGCGTAGAGGTGCAGCGGGCTGGCGAACGACAGCAGCCGCTCGCACAGGTGCCGGGCGCGGCTCACCTCACCGATCTCGACGAGCGCCGACACCAGCCAGAACGAGCAGATCGTGAACGACCCCTCCTCGCCGGACAATCCGTCGTCGGTCTCCTCGGT
The DNA here is from genome assembly GCF_008329645.1 of Mycolicibacterium grossiae. Classification (NCBI taxonomy): domain Bacteria; kingdom Bacillati; phylum Actinomycetota; class Actinomycetes; order Mycobacteriales; family Mycobacteriaceae; genus Mycobacterium; species Mycolicibacterium grossiae. Next base: position 4,837,835 of record NZ_CP043474.1, on the reverse strand, counting down.
CCGGTACCGCAGCACCAGCCCGTCCTCGGTGAGTTCGTCGGCGATGGCGAGGACCGTGTTGCGCACGATCGGGTCGTCCGACGGCAGGAACCGCACCAGGGGGGCCAGCAGCAGCGACGCGTCGAGGGCGGGGTCGCCGTAGCGCTGGGTCAGCACGCCGCGGTCGTCGACGCCGTGGGCGAGGATGTCGGCCTTGATCTCCTCGGCGGTCGTCGACCACTGCTGGGCGTAGCTCTTCTCGCCCTGCAGTTCGGCGAGTTTCGCGCCGCGGTCGAGCGCCACCCAGCACATGATCTTGCTCGACGTGAAGTGCTGCGGCTCGCCGCGCACCTCCCAGATGCCGCGGTCGGGTTCCTTCCAGTGCTTGACGGCCTCCTCGACCTGGTTCTTCAGCACCGGCCACAGCATCTCCGGGATCTGCTCGCGCGACTTCGCGTGCAGGTACACCGAATCCAGCATCGTGCCCCAGATGTCGTGCTGCATCTGGTTGTACGCCCCGTTGCCGATGCGCACCGGCCGTGAGTTGTCGTAGCCGGACAGGTGGTGCAGCTCCTCCTCGACGAGGCTGCGCTCACCGCCGACGGCGTACATCACCTGCAGCGGGTGCCGCTCGCCGTTGTTGGCGCCGGACACGTCGGCGATGAACGCGAAGAAGTCGTCGGCCTCCCGGTCGAGGCCCAGCGTGTAGAGCCCCCACAGCGCGAAGGTCGAGTCGCGGATCCACGCGTAGCGGTAGTCCCAATTGCGTTCGCCCTGCGGGGTTTCCGGCAGCGACGTCGTGCTCGCTGCCAGCAGCGCGCCGGTCGGCGAGTAGGTCAGGCCCTTCAGTGTCAGCGCGCTGCGCTGCAGGTACGACCGCCACGGATGGTCGGGGAAGTCGCCGATGTTGATCCACTGCCGCCACATCTCGCTGGTCTGCCACATCTTGTTGGCCGCCTCGTCGAACGTCTGCGGCGCGGGATGGCCCGACCAGGACAGCGCGACGAAGACGTTGTCACCCTCGGTGAGCCGCGTGCGGGCGCGCGCCTCGTGCCCCTCCAGGCCGAGCCGCAGATTGGTGGTCAGCCGCAGCGTCGGATGCGCGTCCGGGTTGCGGCTCGCCCGCGCGATCGCCTCGCCGTAGGCGGGGCCGGAGTACTCCCACTTGGCCGGGATGCGGTGGTAGTCGAACGACGGCTCGCAGCTCATCACCAGCTCGACGGTGCCGCTGACGCAGCGGACGGTGCGCAGCAGGATGTGTTCGGCGTCCCAGTCCATCGGCGTGCGCCGGTGGGTGCGCGAACGCCGCTCGAGGTCGTGCCAGGGGCCCTGCACCAGCGCCTCGCGGACGATCAGCCAGCCGGTGTGGGTCTGCCACGTCGTCTCGAGGATCAGGCTGCCGGGCAGGTAGCGCCGGGCCGCAGGCACCGATACCCCGTAGGGCGCGAGCCGGAAGTGGCCGGCACCGCGGTCCAGGATCGCCCCGAAGACGCTGGGGGAGTCGGGCCGCGGCACGCACAGCCACTCGATCGAGCCGGCCGACGACACCAGGCAGGTGGTCTCGCAGTCCGACAGGAACCCGTAGTCGGCGATCGGCGGGAACGGGTTGCGGAGCCCGCCGCCGGTGTAGGGCACCGGCCCGGTCACGGTGAACGGCGTGGTGTTCTCGGCGCCGGCGCGGCCGTTGCTGCGGGGCTCGCTCGAGGACTCGGTGGGCTGCAGAACCATGTCGGACATCATCGACCGCGAAGCACCCCGCCGTCTACTCGTGGCGGCCGTGTCGTCCCTGATCAGCGGCGGGCGAACGCGGGTGCGTGCTCGGGCAGCGGGCCGATCGCGACGCCGTAGGCGGCCACCGCCCGCAGGGCGGGGAACCGGTTGGCCAGCCCGATGACCCGCGGGTTCTGCGACGGGGCGGCGTCCGCGGAGATCGCCGGTGCGACCGCCCGGTTCTGCAGGGTGCGCTGCACGCGCTGGACGATGGCCGTCGGCAGCCAGCGGCGCCGCTGCACCCGGGCGAGTTCGGAGGTGGTCACCGCCCGGTTCAGCAGCGGCTCGGCGAGCAGCCGCGCGGCGGCCACCGCGTCGGCCACGGCCAGGTTGATGCCGACGCCGCCGATGGGTGACATGGCGTGCGCGGCGTCGCCGATGCACAGCAGCCCGTCGACGTACCACCGCCGCAGCCGGTTCAGCTGGACGTCGAGCAGTTTCACGTCGTCGAAGGTCCGCAGTTCGTCGGTGCGGTCGGCGAGCCAGGGCAACAGCTCGCCCAGTTGGCGGCGCAGCACGTCGATGCCCTCGGCCCGGATCTCGTCGTCGGTCCCCTTGCGGATCATGTAGGCGATCTGGAAGTAGTCGCCCCGGTCGATCACCGCGCAGCCGTGTCCCGACGCGAACACGCCGTTGAGGCCGTGCGGGTCGCCGGGGCGCCGGGACAGCCGGAACCACCAGACGTCCATCGGGGCGCCGAAGTCGCGCGGCACCAGCCCGGCAGCGGCGCGCAGGGTCGACGACCGGCCGTCGCAGGCGACCGTCAGGTGCGCGCTCATCTCGGCGACCGTGCCGTCGGCGCCGCGGTAGCGCACCCCGGTCACCCGCCCACCGGAGCGGACCGGCGCCAGCACCTCGGTGCTGCGCAGCAGCCGGAAGCGCGGCTCGCGCTCGGCCGCCGTGGCCAGCAGCTCGAGGAAGTCCCATTGCGGCACCAGCGCGATGTGCTGGTGCCGGCCGGGCAGGCCGCTCAGGTCGAACGAGAGCGCGCTGCCCTGCACGCGCGCGTCGATGCTGTCGATCAGCCGGTGCGGCAGCGCGGCGAATGCGGGACCCAGACCGAGTTCGTCGAGCAGCCGCAGCGTGCTCGCGTGCACGGTGTCACCGCGGAAGTCCCGGAGGAAGTCGGCGTGCTTCTCCATGACGGTGACGTCGATGCCGGCGCGGGCGAGCAGCAGCGCGAGCATCATGCCGGCCGGCCCACCACCGGCGACCAGGCACGTCGTCGAGGCGACGGGGGTGTCCACGCCGATGATCGTAGGGTGGACCCGATGACCGGCATCTTGAATTGGTGGGATGGGGTCGAGTTGTGGTTGTCCGGGCTCGGCTTCGTCGTGCAGACCGTGGTGGTGATGCCGGTGGTGCTGCTCCTCGCGTGGGGGGCCGCCGTGATACTCGACGGCGCGCTGGGCAACGGCATCGCGTTGCTTCGCCGCGCGCTCCACGCCGAGGAGGACGAAACATGACCGGCCTGCCGCGTTCCCGGGTGACGCTGATCCTCGTCGCCCTGGTGGTGCTGGTGATCGTCATGTGGCTCGTCACCCACTGACGGGCGCACCCGCAGCGGTGTCGCCGTCGTCCGGTTCTGCTACTCTTCGCGCCATGCACGCACCCGTCGGCAGCATCGAGGGCCACGTCCTGGCCCTCATCGCCGTCGGTTCCTGCGCTGTCGCCGACGTCTCCTGTTGTCGCTGACCCCGCCCGTTCACGGTGTGTGGTGTCAGGAGTAGGGCCGTCGTGCCCATCGTCTGAGTCTTCGCCGTTCGCCGTGACGGGTATCCACCCTCCCGTTTCGACGAAAGGTCATCCATGAACGTCAGAAGGTCCTGGCTCGCGGCCGGCGCCGCTGCACTCACCGCGACGCTGGTCGCGGCGTGCGGCGGCGGCGGTTCGAGCGACGTGGCGGGCGGCGGCGATCAGCCCGCGGCCGACACGACGCTGACCCTGGTCGCCTACGCGGTGCCGGAACCGGGTTGGAAGAACGTCGGGGCGGCGTTCGCCAAGACCGACGACGGCAAGGGCGTGGCGGTCACCGGCTCCTACGGCGCCTCGGGCGACCAGTCCCGCAAGGTCGAGGCCGGCACCCCCGCCGACATCGTCAACTTCTCCGTCGAGCCCGACATCACCCGCCTGGTCAAGGCCGGCAAGGTGGCCGAGGACTGGAACGCCGACGCCACCAAGGGCATCCCGTTCGGCTCGGTGGTCACGCTGGTGGTCCGGCAGGGCAACCCGAAGGGCATCCGCGACTGGGACGACCTGCTCAAGCCCGGCGTCGAGGTCGTCACGCCCAACCCGCTGAGTTCCGGCTCGGCGAAGTGGAATCTGCTGGCACCGTACGCGGCCAAGAGCAACGGCGGTGCGAACCAGCAGGCCGGCCTCGACTACCTCAATCAGCTGCTCACCAACGAGCACCTGAAGGTGCGCCCGGGCTCGGGTCGCGAGGCGACCGACGTCTTCCTGCAGGGCAGCGGTGACGTGCTGATCGCCTACGAGAACGAGGCGATCAACTCCAAGAAGACACACCCGGACATCGAATGGGTCACCCCGCCGCAGACCTTCAAGATCGAGAACCCGGTCGCGGTCATCAAGGGCGGCCCCCACGAGGCCAAGGCCACGGCGCTGAAGAACTTCCTCTACACCCCCGAAGGTCAGAAGGCCTGGGCCGAGGCCGGTTTCCGCCCGGTGGATCCGGCGGTGCTGCAGCAGTTCGCCGATCAGTTCCCGGCCCCGCAGAAGCTGTGGACGATCGCCGACCTCGGCGGTTGGAAGGACGCCGATCCCAAGCTGTTCGACAAGTCCAACGGCCTGATCTCGACCATCTACGGCAAGGCCACTGGATGACCTCCACCATCTCCGAGGTGACCACCCCGGGTGCCGGTGACTCCGGCCCCGGGGGGGCCCGCGGGTTCGGGCGTGGCCGCTACGGGACCACGTCGCTGAGGGTCGGTGCCGCGTCGATCTGGCTCAGCGTCATCGTGCTGCTGCCGTTGGCGGCGATCGTGTGGCAGTCCGTCGGCGGGGGCCCGCAGGCGTTCTGGACGGCCGTCACGTCCAACGCCGCCCTCAGTTCGTTCCGGGTGACCCTCACCATCTCCATCTCGGTTGCCGTCATCAACCTGTTCTTCGGCCTGCTGGTGGCGTGGGTGCTGGTGCGCGACGACTTCCCGGGCAAGCGCCTGGTCGACGCGATCATCGACCTGCCGTTCGCGCTGCCCACCATCGTGGCCAGCCTGGTGATGCTGGCCCTCTACGGTCCGGCCAGCCCGATCGGCGTGCAGCTCAACTTCACCAAGTGGGGCGTCGGCATCGCCCTGCTCTTCGTCACGTTGCCCTTCGTGGTGCGGTCCGTGCAGCCGGTGCTGCAGGAACTCGACCGCGAGGCCGAGGAGGCCGCGGCGTCGCTGGGCGCCAACAACTGGACGATCTTCACGAAGATCGTGCTGCCCGCACTGCTGCCGTCCCTGCTGTCCGGTGCCGGTCTGGCGTTCTCCCGGGCCATCGGCGAGTACGGCTCGGTGGTGCTCATCGGCGGTGCCGTCCCGGGCGAGACCGAGGTGTCCTCGCAGTGGATCCGGACGCTCATCGAGAACGACGACCGGACCGGCGCGGCGGCGATCTCCATCGTCCTGCTGGTGATCTCCTTCGTCATCCTGTTCATACTGCGCGCCATCGGGTCGCGCGCGGCGAAGCGGCAGGAGCTGGCATCGTGACGTCATCGCCGGTGGTGAAGCACCTGCTGCGCTACACCGCGCTCGTATACCTTGCCGCTCTCCTGATCGTCCCAGTCGGGCTGATCCTCTACCGGACGTTCGCACCCGGCCTGGGCACGTTCTTCTCGTCGATCTCCACGCCGGCGGCACAGTCGGCGCTGCAACTCTCGCTGCTGACGGTCGCGATCGTGGTGCCGCTCAACGTGCTGTTCGGTGTGCCCACCGCACTGGTGCTCGCGCGCAACAGGTTTCGCGGCAAGAGCGCGCTGCAGGCCGTCATCGACCTGCCGTTCGCGGTGTCCCCGATCGTCGTCGGCGTCGCGCTGATCCTGCTCTGGGGTACGGCGGGTGTCTTCGGGTTCGTCGAGAACGACCTGGGCCTGAAGATCATCTTCGGGTTCCCGGGCATCGTGCTCGCCAGCATCTTCGTCACCGTCCCGTTCGTCATCCGCGAGGTGGAACCGGTGCTGCACGAACTCGGCACCGACCAGGAGGAGGCGGCGTCGACGCTGGGCTCGTCGTGGTGGCAGACGTTCTGGCGGATCACCCTGCCGTCGATCCGCTGGGGCCTGACGTACGGCATCGTGCTGACCATCGCCCGCACACTCGGCGAATTCGGCGCCGTCGTCATGGTCTCGTCCAACCTGCCCGGCATCTCCCAGACACTGACGCTGCTGGTGTCCGACCGGTACAACCGCGCCGACATGTACGGCGCCTACGCGATCTCCACGCTGCTGATGACGGTCGCCGTCATCGTGCTCATCGTCCAGGTGGTGCTCGACGCCCGCCGCGCCAAGCAGAGCAAGTGACTCTGCGCTCGAGATTGGGAAGACTGAAGTCATGACCGACGCCATCATCGTGCGAGGTGCCAACAAGAGGTACGGCGACTTCGCCGCACTCGACGACGTCGACTTCGAGGTGCCGAAGGGGTCGCTGACGTCGCTGCTCGGGCCCAGCGGCTCGGGCAAGTCGACGCTGCTGCGCGCCATCGCCGGACTCGACCAGCCCGACACCGGCACCATCACCATCAACGGGCGCGACGTCACGAGCGAGCCGCCGCAGCGCCGGGGCATCGGCTTCGTGTTCCAGCACTACGCCGCGTTCAAGCACCTGACGGTGCGCGACAACGTGGCGTTCGGGCTGAAGATCCGCAAGCGTCCGGCCAAGGAGATCAAGCAGAAGGTCGACGACCTCCTCGACGTGGTGGGCCTCGGCGGCTTCCAGAGCCGCTACCCCAACCAGCTCTCCGGCGGGCAGCGCCAGCGCATGGCACTGGCCCGGGCGCTGGCCATCGACCCCGAGGTGCTGCTGCTCGACGAGCCGTTCGGCGCGCTGGACGCCAAGGTGCGCGAGGACCTGCGCGCGTGGCTGCGCCGCCTGCACGACGAGGTGCACGTCACCACCGTGCTCGTCACGCACGACCAGGCAGAGGCCCTCGACGTCTCCGATCGCATCGCCGTGCTGAACAAGGGCCGCATCGAGCAGGTCGGCTCGCCGACCGAGGTCTACGACGCCCCGGCCAACGCGTTCGTGATGTCGTTCCTCGGCGCGGTGTCGTCGCTCAACGGCACGCTGGTGCGGCCGCACGACATCCGGGTGGGGCGCAATCCCGACATGGCGATCGCCACCGCCGACGGCAGCGTCTCGTCGACCGGCGTGGTGCGCGCGACGATCGACCGCGTGGTGATGCTCGGCTTCGAGGTGCGCGTGGAACTCACCGGCGCGGCCGACCACGGGCCGTTCACGGCGCAGATCACCCGCGGCGACGCCGAGGCGCTGGGTCTGAAGGAGGGCGACACCGTGTACGTCCGGGCCACGCGCGTGCCGACGATCCCCGACGGCGCCCGGCCGGCGCCGGTCGCCGAGAAGACCGACGCCAAGGAGCTGACGGAGGCGTGAGCCGCTGAGCGGCGGCGCGGGCGGCCGAGCCGTCAGGCCGCGACGCGGGCGGTGACGGCCTCGTCGTAACGGTCGAGCAGCGCCGCGGCCACCAGGTTGTGCGATCCGAGCGGCTGCGCGACCGCGACGTCCAGCGTCTCGGCGGCCCGGGCGATCCGATCGGTGATGACGCCCGGGGCCAGGAACCAGGGCGCCGCCACCAGGTGCGTCGCGCCGCGGGTGCGCAGGTCCTCGGCCGCCTCGGCGAGCGTGGGCCGCGGCCCGGTGCCGAACGCCACGCCGACCCCGGCCCAGCGGGCGCCACGGGCGAGTGCCGTCGCCACCGTGGCCGTGCGGCCGTTGGCGGCGTCGTCCGACGAACCGACCGCTGTCACGATGACGCCGACGTGGCGTTGCACGGGGAAGTAGCCCGCCTCGGCGAGCCGCTGTCCGAGCAGCGCGATCAGCGTCGGATCCTCGCCCAGCGCGGCGGCCTGCCGGACGTCGGCCCCGGACTCGGCGATGGCCCCGGGAAGGTCGACGCGGGCGTGATAGGCCGACGCCAGCAGCATCGGCACGGCCACTGCGCGCGCGCCGTGGCGGGCGACGTCGGCGAGCACCTCGCGGACGTCCGGTCCCGACTTCTCCAGGAACGCGACCCGAACGTCGAGTGACGGTCGCAGCCGGCGGATGCGGCCCACGAGGGCGCGCGCCACCTCCGGTGAGCGGGGATCGGTGCTGCCGTGCGCGACGAGGATCAGCGTCGGCGCCGGGGTCACGACGCGTGCAGCCCGCATTCGGTCTTGGACTGACCGGCCCAACGGCCACTGCGCGGGTCGGCGCCGAGGGCCGGCTTCGACGTGCACGGCGCGCAGCCGATGGACGGGTAGCCCTCGTCGACCAGCGGGTTGACCAGCACGTCGTGCTCGTCGATGTAGGCCTGCATGTCGTCGTCGGACCACGCCGCGATCGGGTTGATCTTCACCAGCCCGAACGCCTTGTCGAAGCTGATCAGCGGCGCGTTGGCGCGGGTGGGCGCCTCGACGCGGCGGATGCCGGTCACCCACGCCGAGTAGCCCGCCAGCGCCTTCGACAGCGGTTCGACCTTGCGCATCCGGCAGCACGCGGCGGCGTCGCGGGCGAAGAGGTCCTTGCCGAGCAGCGCGTCCTGCTCGGCGACGCTGCGCTCCGGGGTGACGTTGACCACGTTCACGCCGTAGACGGCCTCGACGGCGTCCCGGGTGCCGATGGTCTCGGCGAAGTGATAGCCGGTGTCGAGGAACAGGACGTCGACGCCGGGTCGCTGCTGGGCGGCCATGTGGACGAGCACGCCGTCCTGCATGTTCGACGCGACGACGTAGTCGCCGCCGAAGTGCTCGTCGGTCCAGCGCAGCAGCTCCTCGGCCGACGCATCCGCTAGTTCGGCGGCGCCGCGCTCGGCCAGTTGAACCAATTCGTTCTCGGTCAGGACGTCAGTCACCTCAGGTCCGCCTCGTCTGCTCGTAGTGCCCACGTAGCGAAACGCTCACCCTGCTCGCGTTGTTTCACGAAGTTCCGGACGACCCGCTCGATGTAGTCGCCGAGTTCGGTGGAGAGCACCTTGTGCTGACGCAGTTTGCGGCCGAAACCGCTGTCCAGACCCAGACTGCCCCCCAGGTGGACCTGGAAACCCTCCTCGGGACCGTTCCCGTCGTCGATCATCTGGCCCTTGAAGCCGATGTCGGCGACCTGGATGCGCGCGCAGGAGTTCGGGCAGCCGTTGATGTTGATCGTGACCGGCACGTCGAGCTGGGCGTTGATGTCGTCGAGCCGCTTCTCCAGCTCGGGAACGAGCACCTGGGAGCGGCTACGGGTCTCGGCGAACGACAGCTTGCAGAACTCGATGCCCGTGCATGCCATCAGATTGCGCCGCCAGTGCGACGGCGTCGACGGCAGCCCGAGGGCGTCCAGGCCGGCGCGCAGCGTGTCGAGATGGTCGTCGGGCACGTCGAGCACGATGAGCTTCTGGTACGGCGTGAAGCGGATCCGGTCGGAGCCGGCCGCCTCCGCGAGGTCGGCCACCTTGCTGAGGATGGTCCCGGACACGCGGCCGGCGATCGGGGCGACGCCCACCGCGTTGAGCCCGTTCTTCAGCTTCTGCACGCCGACGTGGTCGATCGGGCGGGCCACCGGGTCGGGCGCGGGGCCGTCGATCAGCGGTCGCTTGAGGTACTCCGATTCGAGAACCTGGCGGAACTTCTCCACGCCCCAGTCCTTGATGAGGAACTTCAACCGCGCCTTGGCCCGCAGGCGACGGTAGCCGTAGTCGCGGAACACGCTGACCACGCCCTCCCACACGTCGGGCACCTCGTCGAGCGGCACCCAGGCGCCGACCCGCTGACCCAGCATCGGGTTGGTCGACAGCCCGCCGCCGACCCACAGGTCGAAGCCGGGGCCGTGTTCGGGATGCTCGACGCCGATGAACGCGACGTCGTTGACCTCGTGCACCACGTCCTGCAGACCGGAGATCGCGGTCTTGAACTTGCGCGGCAAATTCGAGTACTCCGGCTTGCCGACGTAGCGCTTCACGATCTCGTTGACCGCGGGCGTCCCGTCGATGACCTCGTCGAGCGATTCACCGGCCAGGGGCGATCCGAGCACCACGCGCGGGCAGTCGCCGCACGCCTCGGTGGTCTGCAGGCCGACCTCGTCGAGGCGGCGCCAGATCTCCGGCATGTTCCGCACGTCGATCCAGTGGTACTGGATGTTCTGCCGGTCGGAGATGTCGGCGGTGTCGCGGGCGAACTCGGTGGAGATCTGGCCCAGCGTGCGCAGCGCCGCCACGGTGAGCGCTCCGCCGTCGCTGCGCACCCGCAGCATGAAGTACTCGTCCTCGAGCATGTCGGTGTTCTCGTCACCGGTCCACGTGCCGTCGTAGCCGGGCTTGCGCTGGGTGTAGAGACCCCACCAGCGGAAGCGGCCGCGAAGGTCACCCTTGTCGATCGAGGAGAATCCGTTGATCGCGTAGTTGGTCTCGATCCGCTGGCGGACGTTGAGCGGGTTGTCGTCCTTCTTGGACTGCTCGTTGGCGTTGAGCGGCTCGCGGTAGCCGAGCGCCCACTGGCCCTCGCCGCGGGGGCGCTTGGCGGGCTTGGGTGTGGCTGTGGTCATGGTGGCTCCTTGGAGGAGGAGCTGGCTGGCGAATCGCGAACGTCACCGGGGGCTGGTCCGGCGGCGCAGATCCGGCGGCCAGCTGAGGTCAATGCGGGCTAGGTCTCCGAAATCAGACGCACGTCAAGGCAGACAGCAACAGCTACATACGCGCTTGAAGTCGATGTGCCGCCGGGCCACCAGCGAGACGCGGGTGGTGGGGTCGACGGCGGCAGTCACCGGGCCATTGTGCCACGGACCGGGTGACATGCCCCAACCGGCCCAGATTCAGACTCGTGGTGATCCGAAGTCGCTCTGCGACACTGGTCTGGTGAGTTCGGTTCCGTTCGGCGTCTACGTCCACGTGCCGTTCTGTGCGACGCGCTGCGGGTACTGCGACTTCAACACCTACACGCCCGCCGAGCTGGGCGACGCCAGCCCCGACGGCTGGCTGGCGGCCCTGCGCATCGAGCTGGCCCTGGCGGCGCGGCGGGTGGGCCCGGGACGCCGCGTCGACACCGTGTTCGTCGGGGGCGGCACGCCGTCGATGCTCGGCGCGTCCGGGCTGGCCGAGGTGCTGGCCGCCGTGCGCTCCGCCTTCGACCTCGCGCCCGGCGCCGAGGTGACCACGGAGTGCAACCCGGAGTCGACGTCGCCGGCGTTCTTCGCCGCGCTGCTCGCGGCCGGATACACCCGCATCTCGCTCGGGATGCAGTCGACGGCGTCGCACGTGCTGGCGGTCCTGGACCGGGTGCACTCGCCGGGCCGGGCGCCGGCTGCGGCGGCCGAAGCGCGGGCCGCGGGCTTCGGCCACGTCAACCTCGACCTGATCTACGGCACCCCCGGTGAGAGCGACGACGACCTGCTGCGGTCGGTCGAGGCGGCCGTCGGCGCGGGAGTGGACCACGTGTCGGCCTATTCGCTGATCGTCGAGGAGGGCACTGCGCTGGCGCGCCGGGTGCGCCGGGGCGAGGTGCCCGCACCCGACGACGACGTGCTGGCAGCCCGCTACGAACTGCTCGACGATGCACTCACCGATGCGGGCTTCGACTGGTACGAGGTGTCGAACTGGAGCCGGCCGGGCGGTGAGTGCCGACACAACCTCGGGTACTGGGACGGCGGCGAGTGGTGGGGCGCCGGCCCGGGTGCGCACGGGTACGTCGACGGCGTCCGCTGGTGGAACGTCAAGCATCCGAGCGCCTACGCCCAGCGGCTCGCCGCCGGCGAGCTGCCGATCGCGGGCAGCGAGGAGCCCTCGGCGGCCGAACGTCACGTCGAGGACGTGATGCTCGGGATGCGGTTGCGCCCCGGTCTGCGCGTCGACGCGCTGGCGTCCGATGAACGCCGGCGCGCCCAAAGTCTGTGCGACGACGGGCTTCTCACGATGGCGGGGGACCGGTTGGCGCTGACCGACCGCGGCCGACTGCTCGCCGATGCCGTGGTGCGCGACCTGCTCGTCTGAGCGTCGGGGTCGTCTCGCGGCGGCCACCGGGTAGTCGCCCGACGCATCGCGCCTCGTGCCAAGATTGTCGGCATGTACTTAGGCAAGCCTATCCAGACCTCGATGGCACGGGTCGGACGCTGACGTGGCGAATCACCGAAGCGAGGCCACTGCCCAACACCCGGCGGCCCAGCCCGAACCCATCGCCGTCATCGGACTCGGCTGCCGCGTCGCCGGCGACGTCACCACGCCGGCGGCGTTCTGGTCCTTCCTGCTCGAGGGGCGCAGCGACGTCCGCGAGGTCCCGGCCGAGCGCTGGGAGCCCTACCTGCGACGCGACCCGCGCAACGCCGCGGTGCTGCGCGACACCACCCGCTGGGGCACGTTCCTCGACGACCTGCCCGGGTTCGACGCCGAGTTCTTCGGCGTCTCGCCGCGCGAGGCCGAACTCATGGATCCGCAGCAGCGCCTCGCACTCGAGGTCAGTTGGGAAGCACTGGAACACGCCGGGGTGACCCCGCGCGACCTGGCCGGCACCGACACCGCCGTGCTGATGGGCGTCAACAGCGACGACTACGGCAAGTTGATCATGGAGGACCTTCCCGGCATCGAGGCGTGGACGGGGATCGGCACGTCGCTGTGCGGGATCGCCAACCGCGTGTCGCATCTGCTGGATCTGCGCGGGCCGAGCGTCGCGCTCGACGCGGCGTGCGCCGCGTCGCTGGTCGCGGTGCACCAGGCCTGCCAGATGCTGCGCGCCGGGGAGACGTCGCTCGCGCTCGCCGGCGGCGTCAGCGCGCTCATCGGACCCGGCCTGGTCCGGGTGCTCGACGAAGCCGGGGCCACCGCCCCGGACGGCCGCTGCAAGACGTTCGACGCCGCCGCCGACGGCTACGGTCGCGGCGAGGGCGCCGGCGTCGTCGTGCTCAAGCGCCTGTCCGATGCGCTGCGCGACGGCGACCGGGTGTTGGCCGTGGTGCGCGGCGGTGCCGTCGCCTCCGACGGCCGGACCGTGGGCATCATGTCGCCCAACGGGGCCGCCCAGGCGGACATGTTCCGCACCGCCTGCGCGGCATCGGGCGTCGACCCGGCGAGCGTCGACTTCGTCGAGGCGCACGGAACCGGCACGCCCACGGGCGATCCGACCGAGGTCGGCGCCCTCGCGGAGGTCTACGGCGCCGGGCGGTCCGGCGACCCGTGCCGCATCGGCTCGGTCAAACCGAACGTGGGTCACCTCGAGGGAGGCGCCGGCGTCATCGGCCTCATCAAGGCCGTCCTGGCGCTGCACCACGAGACCATCCCGCCGACGGCGAACGTGCGCACCCTCACCCCGGCCGTCGACTGGGCGACCAGCGGGCTGCGCGTGCCCACGGCGGTCGAGCCGTGGCCGCGCGGTACCACGCCGCGGCGCGCCGCCGTCTGCAGCTACGGCTACGGCGGCACGATCGCGCACGTCCTGCTCGAGGAGGCGCCCGCCCGCGCCGCGACGGCGGCCACGGGCGGGGCCGCACCCGTCGTCGTGCCGGTGTCGGCCCGCTCGGCGGCCCGGCTGGCCGGGCAGGCGGAGGCGCTCGCGGACCACCTGCGCGGCCGGACCGTCGACACCGCCGCCGTCGCAGCCACCCTCTGGGCCCGCCGCGCGCACGAGCCGTTCCGCGCCGCCGTCGTCGCCGCCCACCCCCACGAGCTGGTGGCCGGACTCGACGCCCTGGCCCGCGGTGAGTCGACGACCGCCCTCGTCACCGGCACCGCAGGCGCCCCGCGCGACGCCGTGTGGGTGTTCTCCGGGCACGGCTCGCACTGGTCCGGCATGGGACGCGAACTGCTCACGGCTGCACCGGAGTTCGCCGCCGTCATCGACGAGGTCGACGACGTCTTCGCCGCCGGGCTGGGGTTCTCGGCGCGAGAGGCGCTGAGCAGCGGCGACCTGGGCGGCACCGACCGCGTGCAGGCGCTCACCTTCGCCATGCAGGTCGGCCTCGCCGCGGTGCTGCGCCGGCGCGGGGTCACGCCCGCCGCGGTGATCGGTCACTCGGTGGGCGAGGTGGCCGCCTGCGTGGTCGCCGGCACGTTCACCCTTCGCCAGGGTGCGGCCGTCGCCTGCCACCGCGCCCGCGGCTTCCGCGCGGTGGCCGGCCAGGGCTCCATGGTGCTGGTCCGAATGCCGTTCGCCGAAGCCGCGGCACGGCTCGCCGGCCGCGACGACGTCGTCGCCGCCATCTCCGCCTCCACGGAGTCGACCGTCGTGTCCGGGCGCACCGACGCGGTGGTCGCCGTCGCCGACGCGTGGGCCGCCGAGGGCATCGAGGTGCGCCGCGTCAACACCGACGTCGCCTTCCACAGCCCCGCCATGGACGCCCTCACCGCCGACCTCGCCCGCAACGTCGCGGCGCTGCCCGACCCGCGTCCGGCCGAGATCCCGCTCTACAGCACGGCACTCGCCGATCCGCGGTCGACGGCGCCGCGCGGACCGGAGTACTGGGTGACCAACCTGCGCGGCCGGGTGCGCTTCGCCGAAGCGGTGACCGCCGCGGCCGAGGACGGCCACCGGCTGTTCCTGGAGGTGTCGGCCCATCCGGTGGTGTCGCACTCGATCGTCGAGACGCTGCTCGCCCTCGGCATCGACGAGCACGCCGTCGTTCCGGTGCATCGTCGCAACACCGACGAGCACAGGGCCGTCGCCACCGCCGTCGCCGCGCTGCACTGCCACGGCGCGACCGTCGCGCACGGCGTCACGGCCGCAGACGAGTGGGCCGCCGACCTGCCCGCCACCCGGTGGCAACACCGGCGGTTCTGGCGCACCCCCACACCGCCACCCGGCGGGCGCGGCGTGCACGACGTCGCCAGCCACACCCTGCTCGGCGGCCGCACCGACGTCACCGGCACCGCGACGACGAGGATGTGGCAGACCCGACTGGACCTCGACAGCCGGCCGTACCCGGGCGAGCACCCCGTGCAGGGCACCGAGATCGTGCCCGCAGCGGTGCTGCTCACCACGTTCCTGACCGCGGCGCGCACCGTGCACCAGCCCGGCGCCGGGCTCGCCGACGTCCGGCTGCGCACCCCGGTCGCGCCCGCGCGCCTCCGCGACCTGCAGGTCGTCCTAGCCGACCGCGACCTGACGCTGTCCTCGCGCCTGGTCGACGCCGACGACGCTCAGGACGGCGGCTGGCTGGTGCACAGTCGCGCCGTCGTGGCCGCCGCGGACGACGTCGACGAGCTGCTGCGCACGTCGGCGGACCTCGACGCGGCCCGCAGGCGGTGCACCGAGGCGCTGCCGCCGCGACACGTCGTCGACACCCTCGCCACGCTCGGCGTCGCCGCCATGGGCTTCGGCTGGGAGGTCCGCGAGATGCACCGGGGGACCGGCGAACTGGTCGCCGTCGTCGCCGCGGAGGCCGACGGCTCGGTACCGACGTCCTGGGCCTCGCTGCTCGACGCCGCGACGTCGGCGGCGTCGACGATCTTCGATGGGCCGCCACGGCTGCGGATGCCCGCCCGGATCGAACGCGTCGACTGCCACGCCGCCCCGCCCGCCGAGGCGACCCTGCTGGTGCGCCGTCGCCCCGGCACGACGACCACCGACGTCGCCATCACCGACGCCGACGGCTCAGTGCTGATGTCCCTGTGCGGCATGACCTTCGAGGAACTCGAGAACTCCGGCACCGACGTCGCCGGCATGCTGCACCACGTGGCGTGGCACGAGGTGCCGTGGCGTCCCGAGGACCGGCCGAGCGTCGTCGTCCTCGTCGGCGGCGACGTCGACGGACTGGATCGCGCGGTCCGCGACCTGACCGCGGCCGGCGTGGCCTACCGCGCGGTGGAGGATCCCGCCGAACTGTCCGCGCTTCCCGCCGCCGACCTCGCACCCTCGGCCGCCGTGCTCGTCGTGCCGCGCCAGGACGACGCGCCCACCGACACCGTCGACCTCGTCGTGCGCACGCTCGCCGCGCTGCAGGAGGCATCGTCACCGGCCCGGCTGTGGGTGCTCACCACCGGCGTGCACGAGGGCGCGAACCCGGCGCACGCGCCGCTGTGGGGCCTGGCGCGCGTCGCCGCCGCCGAGCACCCGCAGAGCTGGGGCGGCGCGCTGGACGTCGCGGACGGCCGGGTGCCGGTCGGCGCGTTGGCGTCGCTGGCCGGGCACGGCGTGGTGGTGCTGCGCGACGGCGTGGCGCGCGTCGCGCGCTTGGCGCCGGCCGCCGCGGGATCGGCGTCGCCGCTGCAGTGCGCGCCGGGTGGCACCTACCTCATCACCGGCGGCACCGGCGTGCTCGGGTTGCGGACCGCCCAGCGTCTCGCGGACCTCGGGGCCCGGCGACTGGTACTGCTGTCACGGTCCGGGCTGCCGCCGCGCGCGAGGTGGGGTGACGCGCGGACCGAAGCGGTGCGCGCGGTCGCCGCGCTGGAGGAGCGCGGGGTCTCCGTGACCGTGGCGGCGCTCGACCTGGGGGCACCGGGCTCGGCCGACGCGCTGCGAGCCGCGCTCGCGCCGCTGCCCGCGGTGCGGGGTGTCGTGCACGCCGCCGGCGTCGAAGCCGGTGCGCTGCTCGCGCATTCGACGTCCGAGGACTTCGCCGCGGCCATGCACCCCAAGGTGGAAGGATCCCTGGTGTTGCACGAGGTGTTCCCACCCGAGCAGCTGGACTGGATGATCCTGTTCTCGTCCTGCGGATACCTCGCCGGCTTCCCCGGCCAGGCCGCCTACGGATGCGCCAACGCGTTCCTCGACGGGCTGGCCCGCCACCGCCGGGGCCTCGGCGACCGCACGACGGCCGTGGCGTGGACGGCCTGGCGCGGGCTGGGCATGGGGTCGGCGTCGGAGTTCGTGGCCGCGCAGCTCGACGCGCTGGGCATGGGCACCGTGACGGCCGACGACGCCTGGCGCGCACTCGATCTCGCGATGCGTGCCGACGCGGCCAACGTCGTGGTGCTGCCGGTGCTGCCCGCGGCCGCTGCGGTGCCGATGCTCTCCGACATCGCGCCCACCGACGACGAGGACCCGGCCGACGGGGCCGTCGACGGCGCCCACGACACGCGCACGCTCGCCGAGCAGGTCCTCGACGCCGTCGCCGGTCAGCTGGGGCTCGCGGCGGCCGACGTCGACCCGGGTCTGCCGCTGGTGGAACTCGGCGTCGATTCGATCATGACCGTCCGGCTGCGCCGGCAGCTGGAGAAGCAGACGGGTCTGACGCTGCCGCCGACGCTGCTCTGGGAACACCCCACCGCGGCGGCCGTCACCGACCGCCTGGCGGAGATGCTCTGCCCCACCCCGTGATTTCGGCGCGCTTGCCGGGCGTTCGCCCGCGGAAAGCGCGCCGAAATCGCTAGGGGGCGGTGATCGCGGCGACGAGGGCCTTCTTGTCGACCTTGCCGACCGCGGTCGTGGGCAGCGCAGGCAACGGCACCAGCACGTCGGGACGGGCGTGCGTCGAGGCGCCCCGCGCGTCGAGGAACGCGTTGAGATCGGCAAGCCCCACCGGTGCGCCGCGGAACACGACGGCGGCGCCGATCTTCTCGCCGAGGTACTCGTCGGGCAGGGCGACGGCCGCGGCGGCGTAGATCGCCGGATGGGTGAGGAGGTGGTCCTCGAGGTCGGTGGCCGAGACCGTCTCGCCGCCGCGGTGGATGACGTCCTTGATGCGGCCGACCACCTCGACGTTGCCGGCGAGTGGACCGTCGGCGAAGATGCGCACGCGGTCACCGGACCGGTAGAACCCGTCCGGGCTGAAGGACCGGGCGTTGGCCTCCTCGGCGCGGTAGTAGCCGTTGATGGTGTACGGCCCGCGCACGAGCAGTTCGCCCTCCTCGCCGGGCGCCACGTCTACGCCCGCCTCGTCGACCACCCGCAGCTCGTCGAGCGGCGACATCGGCCGGCCCTGGGTGTGGGTGACGACGTCGACCGGATCGCCGGGCCGGGTGAACTGCAGCATGCCCTCGGCCATGCCGAAGATCTGCTGCAGGCCGGTGGACAACCCGTCGTGGATGTACCGGGCCTCGTCGGGGGAGAGCCGGGAGCCGCCCACCTGCACCACGCGCAGCGACGTCGGCAGCACGGGTTCCCAGTCGCACGCCTGCGTCCACAGCTTGGCCAGCGCGTTGACCAGAGCGGTGACGGTGACTCCGTGGCGGTCGATCAGCGGGAACGCCGACTCGGGGCTCGGATCGTCGGTGAACACCGTGGTGGCGCCGACGGTCATCGAGCCCACCAGCCCCGGGCAGGCGAACGGGAAGTTGTGCCCGGCGGGCAGCACCACGAGGTAGACGTCGTCGTGCACCATGCCGACTGCCTGCGCGCAGGCGGTCGCGTTGTAGACGTAATCGTCGTGGGTGCGGGCGATGAGCTTCGGCAGGCCGGTGGTGCCGCCGGAGACCAGCAGCACGGCGGGCCCGCCGGTGTCGACGTCGAGGTCCGGTGCCGACGTTCCACCCGCGGCGTCCGCCAGCGCCGACCAGTCCTCGAACGGGCCCGGGTCGCCGAGCACCAGCACGTGCCGCAGGTCGGGGTGTTCGGCGACGACCTGTGCGGCCATCTCGCGGTAGTCGAACCCGCCGACGACGTCCGGGATGACGAGACCCACGGCGCCGCTCACCGCCGCGAAGTGCCCCATCTCCGCCGACCGGTGACCGGGCAGGCACAGCACCGGGACGACGCCGGCGCGCAGCAGCGCGAACGCGGCGACCGCGAACTCGCGCGAGTTCGGCAACTGCAGCAGCACGCGGTCACCGGGTGCGATGCCGCGGGCCGCCAGTGCCGCGGCGATCCGGTCGGCGCGCACGTCGAGTTCGGCGAAGGTGTAGGTACCGCTCCCGTCGACGACGCCGGGCTTGTCCGGCCATTGCCGCGCGGCCTCCCGCAGGACGCCGTCCAGCGCCCGGCCCCGCCAGTACCCGGCCTCGCGGTAGGCCTGCGCGCGTGCGGCGGGGAAAAGCACGAAACCCCATGTCAGATCGCGTTGATCGGGCGGGATTCCGGTGCTCATCGTCGGCGTCGGCCTCTCCGGGTAGGTGTTCTCGGTAGGTCGACAATAGGGTAGCCTCTGCGAAGTTAGGGCAGCCTGTACTAATTCTTTGGAGGAGCCACGGTGGGTGCTGGTGCGACGGGTCCGCAGACGGTGCGCGACGAGGTCGCCGAACTGCTCGGCGTGTCACCCGACGCCCTCGATCCCACCGCGGATCTGATCGCTTCCGGCCTCGATTCGATCCGGATGATGTCGCTGTCCGGACGGTGGCGCAAGCAGGGCATCAACCTCGGATTCGCAGACCTGGCGGCCAGTCCCACGGTCGAAGCGTGGATCGCCCTGGTGGCCGAACACACCGCCGCGCCGACGGAGAGCGCCGCGCCGTCGGAGGGCAGTGCCCGCGTGGACGCCGACGCCGGCCGTCCGGAGGACGCCGACGCGCCGTTCCCGCTGGCGCCGATCCAGCACGCGATGTGGGTCGGCCGGCACGGCGAGCAGGAACTCGGCGGCGTGGCCGCCCACCTCTACGTCGAATTCGACGGCAGCGCAGTCGATCCCGAACGGCTGCGCAGCGCCGCCGCGAAACTCAATGCGCGCCATCCCATGCTGCGCCAGGAGATCCTCCCCGACGGCACCCAGCGCATCAGCGACCGCGACCTGCCGGTCACCGTCTTCGACCTCCGTGACCGCGACGTCGCCTCCGCCGAGGCCGAACTCGAGCGGATTCGCGACGCCAAGTCCCACCAGCTGCTCGAGGGCGAGGTCCTGCAGATCTCGCTGTCGCTGCTGCCCGACGGACGCACCCGGCTGCACGTCGACATGGACATGCAGGCGGCCGACGCCGTCAGCTACCGCAACTTCATGGCCGACCTCGCGGCCTTCTACCGCGGTGCCGACCTCCCGGAGCTGGGCTACACCTACCGCGAGTACCGCGCGACGCTGACCGCGACCACGCCGCCGCCGTCGGAGGAGGACCTCGCCTGGTGGGCCGAGCGGGTGCCCGACCTCGCGGAACCGCCCGCGCTGCCTCTGATTCCGCGCGACGCGCAGGCCAATCCGCTGCGCAGCGTCCGGCTCTGGCACGTCCTCGACGTGCCCACCCGCGATGCGCTGTTCGCGGCCGCCCACCGCCGCGGCATCACGCCCGCGATGGCGGTCGCCGCCGCCTACGCGAACACGTTGGCGCACTGGTCGACCGACTCGCGGTTCCTGCTCAACCTGCCGATGTTCGGCCGCGAGCCCTACCACCCCGACGTCGAGAAGCTCGTCGGCGACTTCACCTCGTCACTGATGCTCGACATCGACCTCACCGGCACCGACACGGCGGCGTCGCGCTCGCGCGCCGTGCAGGAGCTGCTGCACGCCACCGCGCAGCACTCCGCGGTCTCCGGCCTCGACGTGCTGCGCGACGTCAGCAGGCACCGCGGCACGCAGACGCTGGCCACCATCGTCTACACCAGCGCGCTCGGTCTCGGCGACCTGTTCGCCGGCGACGTCACCGACCAGTTCGGCGAGCCGGTGTGGACCATCTCGCAGGGACCGCAGGTCCTCATCGACGCGCAGGCCACCCCGCTCGCCAACGGTCTGATGATCAACTGGGACGTCCGCGTCGAGGCCTTCCCGGCCGGCGTGCCGGAGGCCATGTTCGCCCATCAGCTGGCCGAACTCACCCGTCTCGCCACCGACGACGCGGCCTGGGAGGCCGCCGACCCGCCCGCAGTCTCGGCGCAGTCCCTGGCGGTGCGCGACGCCGCGAACGCCACCTCCTTCCCGCCGAGCGGCGACACCCTGCTCGACGGCTTCCACCGCCACGCCGAGGCCACCCCGGACGCCACCGCGGTCATCGCCACCGGGGGCACCGTGACCTACGCGGAACTGCGCGAGCGCGCGCTGGCCATCGCCGCCGCGCTGCAGTCGCGCGGGGTGCACCGCGGCGACGTCGTCGCCGTCCTCGGACCGAAGAACGCCGAACAGATCCCGGCACTGCTCGGGATCCTCACCGCCGGCGCGGCGTACCTGCCGATCGGCGTCGACCAGCCGGCCGAACGCGCCACCCGGATCCTCGCGACCGGCGGCGTCGAGTTCGCGCTCGTCACCGGATCCGAGGTCCCCGACCTGCTGGACGGCACCGGCGTTCCGGCGCTGACCGTCGCCGACGCCGAGATCATCGGCGATCCCGCGCACTTCGAGGCGCCGGCGACCGCACCCGACGACCTCGCCTACGTGCTGTTCACCTCCGGATCGACCGGCGAGCCGAAGGGCGTCGAACTCACCCACGACGCCGTGCTCAACACGCTGGAATTCCTCTACGACCACTTCGGGATCGGCCCGAGCGACCGCGCGCTCGCGCTGTCGCACCTGGAGTCGGACATGTCGGTGCCCGACGTCTTCGGCACGCTGCGGGTCGGCGCCTCGGTCGTCGTCGTCGACGAGGAGCACCGCCGCGACCCGGACACCTGGGCGCGCCTGATCGCCGAGCACCACGTCACGGTGGTCAACTTCCTGCCCGGCTGGCTGGAGATGCTCGTTGAGGTGCCCGGTGCGCTCGACTCGCTGCGCGTCGTCCTCACCGGCGGTGACTGGGTGCGTCCCGAACTCGCCCGCGCGGTGCGCAGGCGCGCACCCGGCGTCCGGTTCGCCGGTCTCGGCGGCGCCACCGAGACCGCCATCCACGCCACGCTGTTCGAGGTCACCGAGGAGCCGCCCGCCGGCTGGGCGTCCATCCCATACGGCGTCCCGTTCGGCAACAACGCCTGTCGCGTGGTGAATGCCCGCGGCGAGGACTGCCCGGACTGGGTGCCCGGCGAGGTCTGGTTCTCCGGTCGCGGCATCGCCCGGGGTTACCGCGGCCGCCCCGACCTCACCGCGGAGAAGTTCGTCGAGCACGACGGCCGGATCTGGTACCGCTCCGGCGATCTGGCGCGCTACTGGCCCGACGGCACGCTCGAGTTCGTCGGTCGCGCCGATCACCGGGTCAAGGTGAGCGGCTACCGCATCGAACTCGGCGAGATCGAGGCCGCCCTGGGGCGCGTCCCCGGCGTCGGCGCTGCGGTCGCTTCCGTCGTCGCCGTCGAGGGCGGCCGCGACGTGCTTGGCGCGCTCGTCCGGATCGACGACCCGGAGGTCGGCACCGACGCGGTGGCAGCCCGGGTCGCCGAGATCCTGCCGCCGCACATGGTGCCGCAGCTGGTCGTCGCCACCGACCGCATCCCGTTCCACAACGGCAAGATCGACCGTCGCGGCGTCGCGCAGCGGCTCGCCGATGCCGGCGTGCCCGCGGGACGCGGCCACCGCCCGCCGACCACCCCGCTCGAGAAGGCACTCGCCTCGATCGTCTCGGAGGTGTTGGGGCGCAGCGAGATCAGCGTGGACGACGACTTCTTCGCGCTCGGCGGCGACTCGGTGCTGGCCACGGCGACCGTCGCGCGGATCCGCGATTGGCTGGACACGCCGACGGTCATGGTGCCCGACGTGTTCGCCACCCGCACGATCGCCGCGCTGGCCGACCGCCTGACGGCCCGCGAGGCGGGCAGCGACCGCCTCGCCCAGGTCGCCGAGCTGTACCTGGAGATCGCCGACATGGACAACGCCGCGGTCAGTTCCGAGCTGGAACGCGCGTCGGCGAGCCGATGACCCGGCCGCTCGACGTCACGCCCTGGATCAAGCGCTATCCCGCCGCGACCGGCGGGGGCGCCGTCGCGACGCTGGTGTTCCCGCACGCGGGCGGTGCCGCGCTGGCCTACCGCGCACTGGGCACCGCACTGGCCGCCGCGGGCAGCGACGCCTACGTGATGCAGTACCCGCAGCGCGGCGACCGGCTTGCCCACCCCGCACCGGCCACCGTCGAGGCCCTCGCGACCGACTTGTTCGACGCCGCCGACTGGGCCGCGCTCGCGCCGCTGCGGCTGTTCGGGCACTGTATGGGCGCGGTGGTGGCATTCGAGTTCGCTCGCGTCGCCGAAAGGGCCGGCGTCGCCGTCGACGCGCTGTGGGTGTCGGCCAGCGAGGCGCCGGCGACCGTCGCGGGCCGCCCGAACCTGCCGATGGCGCAGGACGAGATCCTCGCCGAGATGGTCGACCTCGGCGGCACCGACCCCCGGCTGCTCGCCGACGACGACTTCGTCGAGCTGCTCCTGCTGGCCGTGCGCGCCGACTACGCGGCCTTCAACCGCTACGCCTGCGACGCGGGCGTCCGCATCAGCGCCGACATCCACGCCCTCGGCGGCGACCGCGACCACCGCGTCAGCGAGGACATGTTGCGCCGCTGGGAGACCCACACCTCGGGGGCCTTCACGCTGTCGCTGTTCGACGGCGGACACTTCTACGTCAACGACCACGTCACCGACGTGGCGGAGCTGGTCCATGACCTCTGACCGCGTGACTCCCGGACACCCGGGCGACGATCCGGTGGTCATCGTCGGCATGGCCGTCGAGGCGCCCGGCGGCATCGACACCGCCGACGCGTACTGGGCGCTGCTGACCGAACGGCGCGAGGGTCTCGGGCACTTCCCGACCGACCGGGGCTGGGCGATCCGCGACCTGCTCGACGGGTCGCGCCGCGACGGCTTCACGGCCATCCACGACCTCGGCGGCTTTCTCGCCGGCGCCGCGACGTTCGACCCCGCGTTCTTCGGCATCTCGCCGCGCGAGGCCGTCGCGATGGATCCGCAGCAGCGCGTCGCGCTGCGCCTGGCGTGGCGTGCCCTCGAGGACGGCGGCATCAACCCCGACGACCTCGCCGGACACGACGTCGGCTGCTACGTCGGGGCCTCCTACCTCGAGTACGGGCCGCCGCTGGCCGAGTTCTCCTCCCACAGCGGCCATCTCATCACCGGGACGTCGCTCGGCGTGATCTCCGGGCGCATCGCCTATACCCTGGACCTCGCCGGGCCGGCGATGACGGTCGACACCTCCTGCTCGTCGGCGCTCACCGCGTTCCACACCGCCGCGCACGCGGTCCGCAACGGTGACTGCGACATGGCCCTGACCGGCGGCGTCTGCGTCATGGGCACGCCCGGCTACTTCGTCGAGTTCGCCAAGCAGCACGCGCTGAGCGACGACGGCCACTGCCGCCCGTACAGCGCGCTCGCGAGCGGCACCGTGTGGGCCGAGGGTGCGGCGATGTTCGTGCTGCAGCGCCGGTCCCGGGCGCGCGCCGACGGCCGCCACGTGCTCGCCGAGGTGCGGGCGACCTGCGTCAACTCCGACGGGCGCACCGTCGGTCTCACCGCGCCCAGCGGCACCGCGCAGGCACGGCTGTTTAGCAAGGCCATCGACGTCGCCGGCGTGCGGCCCGAGGACGTCGGGATGATCGAGGGGCACGGCACCGGCACGCGTCTCGGGGACCGCACCGAACTGCGGTCCCTGGCGCAGACCTACGGCGCCACCGAACCCGGCCGCGGTGCGCTGCTCGGCTCGGTCAAGTCGAACGTCGGACACGCCCAGGCCGCCGCCGGCGGGCTGGGTCTGGCGAAGGTGCTGCTCGCCGCCGAACGCGCGACCGTCCCCGCCACGCTGCACGCCGACGAGGCGAGCCGCGAGATCGACTGGGACGCCCAGGGTTTGCGGCTGGCCACCACGCAGACAGCGTGGCCGGCGATCGACGGCACCCGCGTCGCGGCGGTGTCCGCCTTCGGCATGAGTGGCACGAACGCGCACGTCGTGGTCGCCGTGCCGGACGGCGGTGCCGACGGGAGGGCCGCCTGATGTCGAGCGCAACCCTGCCCGACGGGCGGACCCCCGTCGTGCTCAGCGCCCACGCCGACGATCTGGTGCGCGCCGACGCCCGGGCGATCCTGGCCCACCTCGACGGGCACCCCGAGGTGACCGACGCCGCGGCCGTGGCCGCCACCGTGCTCGCCACCCGGCGGCTGCGCAGGCACCGGGCGGCCGTGCGCGCGCACGACGTCGCCGAACTGCGCACCGGCCTGGCCGCCGTCGCCGCCGGCGAGGAGCACCCCTTGGTCGCCCGCGCCCTCGCGCCGCGCGCGGCTGCCGGCGCCGTGGCGTTCGTCTTCCCGGGCCAGGGCAGCCAGTGGCCGTCGATGGGCGTCGACGCCTACGCGCACCTGCCCGCCTACCGCGCCGAGGTCGACGCCTGCGCCGAGGTCTTCGCCGCGGCCGGGGCGCCGTCACCCCTGGACTACCTGCTCGCAGCGCCGGGTGCCGTGACCAACGACTTCTCCCAGGTGCAGATCCAGGGCGCGCAGTTCGTCCACGGCGTCGCCCTCGCGCGGGTGTGGCGGTCGGCGGGTGTGCTGCCCGATCTCGTGGTGGGCCACAGCCTCGGCGAGATCGGCGCCGCCTACGTCGCGGGTGCGCTCGCGCTGTCCGTCGCCGTCGGCGTCGTCATCGCCCGGGCCACGCTGCTCGACCGGCTGACCGGCCCCTACCGCGTCGGCGTGCTGGGCGTCTCCGCCGCACGGGCCCGCGAGGTCATCGCCGACGTGCCGGGCTGGATCGAACTGTCCGTGGTGAACTCCGCGTCCTCGGTGGCCGTGTCCGGTGACGGCGGCGCCGTCGCGACCGCGGTTCGCGCCGTCGCCGCGGGCGGCGCATTCGCCAAGGAGATCGAGATGTGGTTCCCGGCGCACACCACCGCGCTGGACTCCATGCGGGCCGACCTCGACGCGCTGCTGCCCGACGGGGCGTTCCGCGACACCGCCGTCCGCGTCATCGGCTCGGCCACCGGTGACGTCGTGCCCGCCGGCACCGACTTCGCCGACTACTGGTTCACCAACCTGCGCGCCACGGTGCGCTTCGACCGCGCGGTCGCCGCCGCCGTCGCGCACGGCGCCCGCACCTTCGTCGAGATGTCCGCCCACCCCGCCCTGCTCTTCGCGATCGGCGACGTCCTCGACGCCATCCCCGACGTCACCGACGGCGGCACCGTGGTGGTGGGCTCCGGGCGGCGTGACGAGCCGATCGCCGACCGGCTGTCGGCCAACGTCGCCGCCGTCGCGCTCACCGACACCGGTTACCGCTGGGCCGATCTCGTCGCGCCGCGAAAGGCGCTGCGGCCGTTCCCGTTCGCGCCGATGCGCGCCGAACACCACTGGGCAGCCGCGGATCCGCTACCCCCCGTCGCCGGCATCACCGTCGCCGTCGAACAGTGGCACCCGGTGACGCCGTCCGGCCGCGCGGCGGTCCATCGCGTCGCCGTGCTCGCCGGCGGGGACGAGGGGTTGGCCCCGGGACTGCGCGCCGCGCTCGAGCGGCGCGCCGGCGTCGAGAGCGTCGCACCGGAGGACGCGGAGCTGCTCGTGGTCGCGGCGCCACGCACCGCGGCGTCCGATGCCGTGGGTGCCGTCGACGAGATCACCGCCCTCGTCGGCCGGTGGAATCCCACCCGCGCCATGGGGCCGGCCACGCGCGAGGTGTGGCTGGTGACCGTGGGCGGCGACCGCGTCGACGCCGCGGACGGCCCGGGCCGTCCCGCGCAGGCGGCGCTGGCCGCCATGCACCGCAGCATCGGCCTGGAATTCCCCGACGTCCGCTTCGCCCATCTCGACCTGGCCCCGGACACCGGATGCGGTGCCGAGTTCGATGCCGGATTCGATGCCGGGGTCACCGCGCTGCTGAGTGACCACGACGAGGTCGCCGTGCGGATGCGTGCCGGCGCGCCGACGATCCTGCGGCGCAGCACCGACGGCGTCGCCCCCGCGGCACCGGCGTGGACGGCCGCATCAGGCGTGCTCGACGAGGTGGTGATCACCGGCGGCGGCGGCGCGATCGGCCTGCGCTGCGCCCGGGTGCTCGCCGCCCGCGGTGCCCGCCGCATCGTGCTGCTCAGCCGCCGCGGCGTCCCCGCCGACGTGCTCGCCGACGTGGCCGGCCGCACCGGCGCCGACGTGGTGGCGCCACCCTGCGACCTCACCGACCCGGATCGGGTCGCCGACGTCGCCGCCGCGCACGCCGGCGGGGGAGCGACCCTCGTCGTCCACGCGGCCGCCGTCGCCGCGATCGCCTCGTACGCCGACCTCGGTGCCCGGGCGGTGCACGACACGCTGGCCGCCAAGGTGCTCGGCGTGCACCACCTGCTCGCCGCGTGGCCCGTCACGCCGGACGCGCGAATCCTGTTGTGCTCCTCGGTATCCGGCCTGTGGGGCGGCAGGGGCCACGCCGTCTACGCCGCCGCCAACCGACTCCTCGACGTCCATGCCGCCGAGTTGCGCGCCCACGGCAGGCGCTGCACCGCGGTGCGCTGGGGACTGTGGGAGACCACCGGCGTCATCGGCACGGAGGAGGCCGCCGCCGTCGAACGCTCCGGACTGCGGGCGATGAACCCGGAACGCGCGCTCGAGGAGAGCCTGCGCGACCACGACGGCGACCCGCTGGTGTTCTCCGCGGACCCGCGGCGCCTGCGGACGTTCCTCGGCGAGGAGCCCCGGCCGCCCAGCGCGGCGGACCCGGAGATGGCGGCGGCCCCGACGCCCGAACCCGGCGGCGATCCGGCGGCGGCCCTGCGCGCCGCCCTGGGCGCGGTGCTGAGCCTCGCCGATGCCGACGCGATCGACCTCGACGCGTCGCTGCTCGACCTGGGGGTGGATTCGCTGCTCGCACTGGACCTGCGCAAGCGGCTGGTGAAGGCCACCGGGCACACCGTGCCGCTGGCCACGATCCTTGGCGGGGCCACCGCCACTGAGGTGATCGACATCCTGACCAACTCCGAGAAGAAGGCACTCGCCAAGTGACTGACACCGTGGACGGCACCCGCACCGACCGCCTGGAGCTGCTGCGGCGCAAGCTCGCCGAACGCGGGCTCGCGTCGACGCCGGCCGCCGACACCACCGAGGTCGACCCGGGCGCGCTGTCCGACGGTCAGCGCCGGATGTGGTTCGTGCAGGCCGTCGACCCGAGCGGCGTGCTGCTCAACATCTGCCTGTCCTACCGCCTCACGGGGCCGCTGGATGCCGCCCGGCTCGCCGACGCGCTGGCCGCCGTCGCCCGGCGTCACCCCGTCCTGCGCACCACCTACGCCGCCGACGAGAACGGCGAACCCCGCGCCACCGTGCACGACGACCTGCTGCCCGCCTGGTCGGTGCAGGATCTGTCCGACAAATCCGAGCGTGCCCGGGCACTGCGACTGGAGGTGCTCGCGCAGCGCGAGTTCAACCGGCCGTTCGACCTGTCCGCCGAGTCGTCGCTGCGCATCACGCTGATCCGCACCGGACCGGCCGAGCACGTCATGCTGCTCGTCGCGCACCACATCGCCTGGGACGACGGCTCGTGGGCCGTGTTCTTCACCGACCTCACCCGCGCCTACTCCGGCGAGACGCTGCCCGCGACGCCGCGCCCGCCGGCGGCCGGCGCCGACACCACCGCCGAGGACCTCGCGTACTGGCGCGCGGTGCTGGCCGATCCGCCCGAGCCGCTGGAACTCCCGGGCCCGCACGGTTCGGTGGTGCCCACCGGCTTCCGGTCCCAGCGCAGCACGCTGCGGTTGTCCGCCGCCACCGTCGAGCGGGTCACCGAGTTCGCCCGCGAGACGGGGGCGACGCCCTACATGGTGCTGTTGGCGGCGTTCGGTGCACTCATCGGCCGCTACACCCACGCCGACGACTTCCTGGTCGCCTCCCCGGTGCTCAACCGCGACACCGACGAGACCATCGGCTACTACGGCAACACCGTCGCGATGCGCCTGCGACCGGACCGGTCGCGGGGTTTCCGTGCGCTGGTCGACGCCACCCGCGACACCGCGCTCGGCGCCTTCGCCCACCAGCGCATCAACCTCGACCGGGTGGTCCGGGAGCTGAACCCCGACCGCAGGCACGGCGCCGAGCGCATGACGCGGGTCAGCTTCGGGTTCCGCGAGCCCGACGGCGGCGGCTTCAGTCCCGAGGGCGTGCGCAGCGCGCGGGCCGAACTCCGCGGCCACACCACGCAACTGCCGCTCGGCTTCATGATCGAGGTCGACGACTCCGGGGCCACCGTCGAGGCCGAACACCTCACCGAGGTGCTCGACGCGCGCCTGGCCGCCCAGATGCTCGACCACTTCGCGGTGCTGCTCGACGGCGCGCTGGCCGACCCCGAGCGGCCGCTGCGGGCGCTGCCCCTGTTCACCGCCGCCGACGAGGCGTGGCTGCGCCGCGTCGCCGAGGGCGAGCGCTTCGAGACACCGGCCACCACACTCGCCGACCTGGTGACGCAGCAGGCCGCGCGGACGCCGGACGCCGTCGCCGTCGTCTACGAGGGCAGGCACTACACCTACCGCGAGGTCAACGCGTCGGCGAACCAACTGGCGCACTGGCTCATCGGGCAGGGCATCGGCGCGGAGGACCGCGTCGCGGTGCTCCTGGAGAAGTCCCCGGAACTGGTGATCACCGCCCTGGGCATCATGAAGGCCGGCGCGGTGTACCTGCCGGTCGACCCGACCTACCCCGCCGACCGGCTCACCCACATCCTCACCGACTCCCGCCCGAGTATGGTTCTCCGCGAGCCCGTTTCCGGTCTCGACGACCACCCGGTCACCGACCCGACCGACGTCGACCGCGTGCGTCCGCTGCGGCCCGACAACACCGCCTACCTCATCTACACCTCGGGCTCGACGGGCCTGCCCAAGGGCGTGCCCGTGCCGCACCGGCCGATCGCCGAGTACTTCGTCTGGTTCGGTGAGGACTACGGCGTCTCGGCCGACGACCGGCTGCTGCAGGTCGCCTCACAGAGCTTCGACGTTTCGATCGGCGAGATCTTCGGCATGCTCGCCGCCGGAGCCCGGCTCGTCATCCCACGACCCGGCGGCCTGAGCGACATCGGTTACCTCACCGAACTGCTGCGCACCGAGGGCATCACCTCCATGCACTTCGTGCCCTCGCTGCTCGGGCTCTTCCTGTCCCTGCCCGGCGTCAACGAGTGGCGGACGCTGCAGCGCGTCCCGATCGGCGGCGAGGCGCTGCCCGGCGAAATCGCCGACAAGTTCCACGCCACCTTCGACGCGCTGCTGCACAACTTCTACGGGCCCACCGAGACCGTGCTGAACTGCACTCGCTACGAAGTGCGCGGCAAGCAGGGCACCCGCACCGTGCCGATCGGCACCCCGAAGATCAACACCACCATCCACCTGCTCGACGACGCGCTGCAGCCGGTGCCGGTCGGGGTGATCGGCGAGATCTACATCGGTGGCACCCACGTCGCGCACGGCTACCACGACCGGTTCGGGCTCACCGCCGAGCGGTTCGTCGCCGACCCGTTCACCCCCGGCGGCCGGATGTACCGGTCCGGTGACCTGGCCCGGCGCAACGCCGACGGTGACGTCGAGTTCGTCGGTCGCGCCGACGAACAGGTCAAGATCCGCGGATTCCGCATCGAACTCGGCGAGGTCGGCGCCGCCATCTCGGTCGACCCGTCCGTGGGTCAGGCCGTGGTGGTCGTCAGCGACCTGCCGACGCTCGGCAAGAGCCTCGTCGCCTACGTCACCCCGGCGAGCGACGCCGACGCCGTCGAGATCGACCGGATCCGCGCCCGCGTCGCCGCGGCGCTGCCGGAGTACATGGTGCCCGCGGCCTACGTCGCCATCCCCGAGATCCCCATCACCGCCAACGGCAAGATCGACCGCAGGGCACTACCCGAACCCGAGATCCGCGCCGCCACCGCCTACCGCGAACCGGTCACCGACACCGAACGGCGCGTCGCCGCACTGTTCGGTGAGCTGCTCGACCGCGAGCGGGTGGGTGCCGACGACTCGTTCTTCGACCTCGGCGGCCACTCGCTGCTGGCCACCAAGCTCGTCGCCGCCGTGCGGGCCCAGTGCGGCGTGGACGTCGGCGTGCAGGACGTGTTCGAACTCGCGACCGTCGCCGACCTCGCGGCCCGCGTCGACGAACTGCTCGCCACCGGAGGCGGATCCGGCCGTCCGCCCATCGAGGCCATCCCGCACGACGGGCCGCTGCAGATGTCGGCAGCCCAGCTGCGCCAGTGGTTCCAGTTCCGCATCGACGGGCCGAACCCGGTGAACAACATCCCGTTCGCCGCACGGGTCACCGGACCGAGCGACGTGACGGCGCTCATCGCCGCGCTCGACGAGGTGGTCGCCCGGCACGAGATCCTGCGCACCACCTACC
Organism: Mycolicibacterium grossiae; assembly: GCF_008329645.1. Lineage (NCBI taxonomy): Bacteria > Bacillati > Actinomycetota > Actinomycetes > Mycobacteriales > Mycobacteriaceae > Mycobacterium > Mycolicibacterium grossiae. The sequence goes on along the minus strand of NZ_CP043474.1, from coordinate 4,806,907 downwards.
GCGAGATCGACGGCGCCCCTTACCAGGTGGTGCATCCGGCCGCGCCGCTGCGGGTGCGTCGGGCTCGCGGTGACTCCGAGCAGTGGCTGCGGACCGAACTCGACGCCGAGCGGACGTACTGCTTCGAGCTGGAGACCGACTGGCCGATCCGGGCCGCGGTGCTGTCCACCCCGGAATGCCACGTGCTGTCGATCGTCGTGCACCACATCGCCGCCGACCACTGGTCGGCCGGCGTGCTCTTCACCGACGTGCTGACCGCCTACCGCGCGCGTCGCGCCGGCGAGCCGTCAGCCCCGGTGCTGCCCCCGCTGCCGGTGCAGTACGCCGACTTCGCCGCCTGGCAGGCCCGGCTGCTCGCCGAGGACGGCGACGCCGTGCGTGCCCAGCGCGACTACTGGACGACGCAGCTGGCCGGGCTGCCGGAGGAGAACGGGCTGCGTCCGGACTTCCCGCGCCCTCCCGTGCCGTCCGGTGGCGGTGCGGCGCTGGACTTCACGATCGACGGCGCCACCCGTGCCAAGCTCGGCGAGCTGGTCCGCGACCTCGGCGTCACCGAGTTCATGCTGCTGCAGGCGGCCGTCGCCGTGGCCCTGCACGCCGCCGGCGAAGGTGTCGACATCCCGCTGGGCACCCCGGTCGCCGGGCGCACCGAACCCCAGCTCGATCAGCTGATCGGCTTCTTCATCAACATCGTGGTGCTGCGCAACGACCTGTCCGGCAACCCCTCGCTGCGCGAGGTACTGCGCCGGTCCCGCGAGATGGCGCTCGCGGCGTACGAGCACCAGGACCTGCCGTTCGACCGGGTCGTCGACGCCGTCAGCCCGGTGCGGTCGCTGTCGCGCAACCCGCTGTTCGGCGTCGTCGTGCACGTCCGCGAGGAGCTGCCGGCCGACCAGGTGATCGACTCCGGTCCGGACGGCGAAACCCGGTTCACCGCATTGGAACCGACGTTCGACGTGGCACACGCGGACCTGTCGCTGAACTTCTTCGCCTCCGGCGGCGACGGCGGCTACCAGGGCACCGTCATCTACCGCACCGAGCTGTACGAACGCGCCACCGCCGAACGCCTGGTCGCGTTGCTGCACCGGGTGATCGAGGCCTTCGCCGACGACCCGCACCAGACACTGCGCGACCTCACCGTGGTGGACCCGGCCGAGCGCCGCCTTGTGCTCGACGAGTGGAGCCGCACCGCGGTGCCGCCGGAGGGTCTGCCGCAGACCGCGGGCGCCACGCACGTCTTCGTCCTCGACGCGTGGGGCGAGCCAGCGGGCGTCGGCGTCCTCGGCGACGTGCACTACGCCGGCGGTGCGGTCGACGACGCGGCCGCTCGGGCCACCGCCGTCGGGTCGATCCGATTCTCCCGCAACCCCTTCGGCACCGGGCACGGCGGTGCGTACCTCTACCGCACGGGGGAGCGGGCCCGCTGGACCGCCGACGGCCGTCTCGACGTCGTCGACGCCGGCGATCACCGCGTGCAGGCCGCGCTCGAGGCCATCGACGGCGTCGCCGCGGCCGCGACCCGCACGTGGCCCGGGCGCGTCGGCCACCAGCTGGCGGCCTACGTCGTCCCCGAGACGCCGATCCACGCCGCCGCCGAACGGGAAGCGTTCGCCGAGCGGGTCCGTTCGGCACTGCCCGACGACCTGGTGCCGCCGTCGCTGACCGTGGTCGACGACGTCGACCCGCGCGGCCTCACGCGTCCGGTCTTCGCGGCGGGCGGTTCGACGGAGCCAGCACGCACCGACGGCGAGCGTCGCCTCGTCGAGCTGCTCACCGCGGTGCTCGGCGTGGACCGGGTCGGCAGGCACGACGACTTCTTCACCCTCGGCGGGGACAGCATCCTCGCCGTGCAGTTCGCCGCGCGGGCCCGGGATGCCGGAGTGCCGCTCACCGCCCGGATGATCTTCGAACACCCCGAGATCGCGGACCTCGCCGCCGCACTGGACGCCACGGGTGGCGGCGGCGCGACCGACGTCCGGCACGAAGCGATGTCCGCGTCAGGGTTGTCGCCGGACGAACTCGCGGCGCTCACGGCGGGCTGGAGCGCCGACGGCGACGGGACGCCGTGAGCGCGCCCGGCGTCGAGGACGTCCTGGCGTTGAGCCCGCTGCAGCAGGGGCTGTACTCGCTGGCCGGACTCACCGACCACGAGGACGGCACCGATCCGTACGTCATCGCCATGGCGGCCGACGTGCACGGCCGCGTGGACGTGGACCTGTTCCGATCCTGCGCCGAGGCGATGCTCGTCCGGCACCCGAACCTGCGCTCGACGTTCTTCCAGGGCACTCTCAGCCGTCCGGTCGCCGTCGTGCCGACCGCGGTGACCCTGCCGTTCCGCCACGTGCGGGCCACCGCCGCGCAGGCCGAGGCGCTCGAGGCGGACGCCCGGCGCCGCTCATTCGACCTGGGGCGTGGTCCCGCACTGAGGGTGCTGCTCATCGAGAAGCCCGACGACGCCTGGCGCCTCGTCGTGGTGGCGCATCACATCGTCATCGACGGCTGGTCGCTGCCGGTCTTCGTCGGCGAGCTGCTGGCGCTGTACTGCGCGGGCGGCGACGCGACGGCACTGCCACCGGCGCCGCGGCCCTACCGCGACTACATCGGGTGGCTCGCCGGACGCGACCCGGAGGCCAGCCGGACCCGCTGGCGCACGCATCTGCACGGCCTGGCCGGACCCACGCTGCTCTCCCCGGCGCTATCCGGCCGCGAGGCGGCGCCCGGACTGCCCGAGCGCACCGAGGTGACCCTCGACGAGGCGACCACCGCGGCGGTCCTCGAGGGCTGCCGCGTCCGTGGCGTCACCGTCAACACGTTGTTCCAGATGGCCTGGGCCGTCATCGTCTCGGCGTTCACCGACCGTGCCGACGTCGTCTACGGCGTCACGGTGTCCGGGCGGCCCGACGACCTGTCCGGCGTCGAATCGATGGTCGGGCTGTTCATCAACACCGTCCCGCTGCGCGTGCGCCTCGACGCCAGGGCCCCGGTCGGGCGGCAGTGCCTGGCGCTGCAGCGCGAGGCCGCCGAGCTGCGCGACCACAGCCATCTGTCGCACACCGAGATCCGCTCGCTCGCCGGGATCGGCGAGCTGTACGACAGCCTGCTGGTCTACGAGAACTTCCCGCCCGGCGGACTGGTCGGCAGCGACGAGTTCGCCCTTCCCGGCGCCACGCTGGTGCCCGCGGCGCTGGAGAGCCTGTCGCACTTCCCGGTCACCATCGCCGCGCATCCGACCCACGGCCGGCTGACCGTCCTCGTCGAGACGCTCCCCGGCGCCCTCGGCGCGCTGCGCCCCGACGATCTCGGCCGCCGCGTGCTCGCCGTCGTGTCACGGCTGCTCGCCGCCTGGGACCGCCCGCTGCGCGACGTGCCCGTCACGCTCGACGGCGAAATTCGTTCTGCTGCAGCGGCGTTGGAGCCGACGTGGCCCAGCGGCGGCGTGCACACCTCGATCGCGGCGGTCGCCGCCGCGCGGCCGTCGGCGATCGCACTCGGGTGGGACGGCGGCGAACTCAGCTACGCCCAACTCGACGAGGCGGCCGACCGGCTCGCCGCCGAGCTGCTGCGCCGCGGCGTGCGCGCCGAGACGCCGGTGCCGATCCTGCTGCGCCGCGGGCCGGACTACGTCGTGGCCATGCTGGCCGTGCTGAAGGCCGGCGGGCTCATCGTGCCGCTCGACCCCGGCATGCCGGACGAGCGCGTCGCCGAGATCGTCGGTCAGACCGGGGCGTCGATCGTCGTCGACGACGCGGTGCTCGCCGCCGCATCGGCCCGGCCGGTGCCCGCCGACTACCGGCCCGCCGACGTCACCCCCGGCCAGGGTGCCTACGTCGTCTTCACGTCGGGAACCACCGGAAAGCCCAAGGGCGTCATCGGTACCCACGATGCGCTGCTGGCCTACGGCGCCGACCACGCACGTCACGTGCTGACGCCCGGCGCGCGCCGCCTGGGCCGGCCCCTGCGCATCGCGCACGCCTGGTCGTTCACGTTCGACGCGGCGTGGCAGCCGCTGGTGGCGCTGCTCGACGGTCACGCCGTGCACGTCGTCGGCGACGCCGTGCAACGCGACGCCGAGTCGCTGGTCGAGGAGATCGGTCGGTACGGCATCGACATGATCGACACGACGCCGTCGATGTTCACCCAGCTGCGCGCCGCCGGGCTGCTCACCACCGTGCCGCTGGCCGTGCTGGCACTGGGCGGCGAGGCGATCGACGTCGCGGCCTGGCGCGGCATCCAGGCCGAGTGCGCGCGCACGGGAATGGTGGCGCACAACTGCTACGGACCCACCGAGACCACGGTCGAGGCCGTCGTCGCGGCGATCGCCGACCACGCCGAACCCTGCATCGGGCACCCCACCGACACCACGTCGGCCTACGTCCTGGACTCCTGGCTGCGCCCGGTACCCGACGGCGTCGCGGGGGAGCTGTACCTCGCCGGCGGACAGCTGACGCGCGGCTACCTGGGCCGCGCGGCGGAGACGGCCGCCCGGTTCGTGCCCGACCCGTTCGTCGCGGGCCGGCGGATGTACCGGACCGGCGACGTGGTGTGCCTGCGCCGCGACGGCGCGATCGCGTTCCTCGGCCGCAGTGACGACCAGGTCAAGATCCGCGGCTTCCGCGTCGAGCCGGGGGAGGTCGTCGCGGCGCTGCACCGCCACCGCGGGGTGCGCGGTGCGCACGTGGCGGTCCGTCGCCACCGCAGCGGCCCACGCCTGGTGGCCTACGTCGCCACCGACGCCGACGTCGCCGACCTGCGCGCGATGCTGACCGACGCGCTGCCGAGATACCTGGTGCCGCACCACATCGTCGTCGTCGACGAGATCCCGCTCAACGTCAACGGCAAGGTCGACGACCGGGCACTGGCCGCCATCGACGCGCAGGACTCGGCCGAGCGGTTCACCGCGCCGGCGACCGCGACCGAGACCGTGCTGGCCGAGGTGTTCGCCGAGGTGCTGGGGGCCGAGCGCATCGACGTCGCCGCGGACTTCCTCGACCTCGGGCTGGACAGCATCGTCGCGCTGACCGTCGTGCAGGCGGTGCGCCGGCGCGGCCTGCCGTTGCGCGCCCGGCTGATGCTGGACTGCGCGACCGTCCGCGAACTGGCCGCGGCGATGGACGCCGACACCCGCGCCGAGGCGGCCGTGGCGGCCGACGACGTCGAGCCGATCCCATTGCTGCCCAACGGTCATTGGCTGCTGGCCCACGGCGATGCGCGACGACTCGCCCAGGCCGAGGCGATCCGGCTGCCCGAGGGCATCACCCGCGGGCACCTCGAGGCGATGCTCGGCGCGGTGATCGACGGCCACCCGGCGCTGCGCAGCACCCTCGACGTCGCGTCGATGACGCTGGTGCCCCGCCCGCGCGGCGACGTAGGCGCGGTGCGCGAGCTGCTGCGCGAGGCGACGGTCACCGGGGACCTGGCGGCCGCCGTCGCCGCGCAGACCGGCCCGGCCACGGAGCGTCTCGACCCCCGACGCGGCGCCATGCTGGACGCGGTGTGGCTGCGTCGCGACGGGGGCGACGGCGAGCCCGACCCCGGGGTGCTGCTGCTGACGCCGCACGTCCTCGCCGTCGATCCGGCGTCGTGGCGCATCGTCCTCGGCGAACTCGAAACCGCCTGGCACGCAATGGCGTCGGGCCGGGAGCCGACGCCGGCACGCGAACACACCTCGCTGCGGTCGTGGTCGCGGCTGCTCGCCGACCGGGCGCTCAAGCTCGACACCGTCGACTTCTGGGAGGCTCAGCTCGCCGGACCGGACCCCGCGCTGGGCGCCCGGCGGCTCGACCCGGATCGCGACCGCGTCGCCGACGTCGTGGTGACCCTCGCCCTCGCCGATCCCGACGTGACCGCACGCATTCTCGCCGGGCCGGTCCCCGTGACCGAGGTGCTCATCGCGGCCATGGCGCGGGCGGTCACCGAGTGGCGGCGTCGTCGCGGACAGCCGACGCCGACGCCGCTGCTGGCGCTCGAGACGCTGGGCCGCGCGGATGCGGTGGTGGCGGCCGGCCTCGACGGCGAGGCCGCCGACGTGGACACCGGCGACACCGTCGGCCTGCTCAGTGCCATCTACCCGATGCGCATCGACGCCGCCGATCCCGCCGGCGTGGCCGCGACGCTCGCCGCCGTGCCGGGCGACGGCATCGACTTCGGGCTCCTGCGCTACCTGCGGGCCGACACTGCCGAACGGCTTGCTGCGCACCGCGATCCGCAGGTGCTGGTGAACTATCTGGGCCGGTTCCACCAGGATGCGCCGGCCAACGCGCTGCAGTCCGACCGCGACCTGCTGACCGAGGCGTCGCGGCTGCCCGAACCGAACCTCGCCGTCGCCCATGAGGTGACGGTGATGGCCGCGGTGCTCGAGCGGGACGGTCACGCGGTGCTCGGCTCGCAGTGGCGCACCCTGCCCGACATCCTGTCCGCCGCCGACGTCGCCGAAATGCAGGCGATCTGGCGCGACGCCCTGCGAGAGGTGATCTGACGTGAGTGCCACCGGAACCCTGGCCGTGATCGGCGCCGGCGCGAAGGCGGTCGCCGTCGCGGCGAAGGCCGCCGAACTGCGCGCGATGGGCGTCGACGTCCCCGACGTCGTCGCGATCGAGCGGTCCGGCATCGCCGCGAACTGGCAGTCCGGCGGCGGCTGGACCGACGGCAACCATCGCCTGGGCACCGGGCCGGAGAAGGACGTCGGCTTCCCGTACCGGTCGTCGCTGGTGCCGCGGCGCAACGCCGAACTCGACGAGCGGATGACCCGGCACAGCTGGCAGGCGTACCTGATCTCGACCGGCGGCTTCGCCGAGTGGATCGACCGCGGGCGCCCGGCACCGAAGCACGAACGCTGGAGTCAGTACCTGCGCTGGGTGGCCGAGGACGTCGGGATGTCCGTCGTGGCCGGCGAGGTCGAGAGCATCGGCATCTCAGACTGCCTCGAGGACGGCGGCCGGACCCGCTGGGCGCTGCGCACGGCGGAGACCACGGTGCTCGCCGACGGCGTCATGGTGACCGGGCCCGGACAGGCCGAACGCTCGGTGCTGCCGGGCAATCCGCGGGTGATGTCGATCGCGCAGTTCTGGCATCACGCGGCGGCGCACGAACGCATCTCGGCCGAGCGGGTCGCGGTGATCGGGGGCGGCGAGACCGCGGCGTCGATGCTCAACGAGTTGTTCGGCCACCGGGTGTCGACCATCACGGTGATCTCGCCGACGGTCACGCTGTTCACCCGTGGTGAGAGCTTCTTCGAGAACACCCTGTTCTCCGACCCGACCGGGTGGACCGGCCTCACCATGGCCGAGCGTCGGGATGCGTTGTCGCGCACCGACCGTGGCGTGTTTTCTGCGCGCGTGCAGGACGTGCTGCTGGCCGACGACCGGATCCGGCACCTGCGGGGTCGGGTCGCGCACGCGGTGGCGCGCGACGGCCGGATCCGCCTCACGCTGTCGACCAACACCGGCGGCGAGGCGGTCGAGACCGTGCACGGCTTCGACCTGGTGATCGACGGCTCGGGCGCCGACTCGCTGTGGTTCCTGCCGCTGTTCACCCCCGACGCGCTCGACCTCCTGGAACTCGGACTCGGCGGTCCGCTGACCGGTGAGTCGCTGCAGGAGGCGATCGGCTACGACCTCGCCGTGAGCCACGTCTTCCCCAAGTTGTTCCTGCCGGGGCTCTCCGGCCTCACCCAGGGGCCCGGATTCCCGAACCTCAGCTGCCTGGGACTGCTGTCCGACCGCGTCCTGGGCGCGTCGCTGATCAATCCGTCGATGAGGAGACTCGATGAGCACCAATCCGTTCGATGACGAGGACGGCACCTTCTACGTCCTGGTGAACGACGAGGAGCAGCACAGCCTGTGGCCGACGTTCGCCGAGGTGCCGGCCGGCTGGCGCATCGTGTTCGGCGAGAGCACGCGCGCCGACTGCCTGGCCTACGTCGAGGAGCACTGGACCGACCTGCGGCCGAGGAGCCTGCGCGAGGCGATGGCCGACTGAGCCGGTCCGGACCCGCCGCTCCTAGGCTGAGCGAATGGCCCGACGCGTTGCCGCCGTCTGCTGGCTGGTGTCCGCGGCGTGGTACGTCGTGGCCGAGGCGGTCGCCGCGGCGGGCATGCCCGGGTACTCCTACGCGACCGACGTCATCAGCACGCTCGGCCAACCGGCCTGGTCCCCGCGCGCGGGGTGGCTGAACGGCGCGCTGCTGGTACAGGCGGTGGCCTTTTCGCTCGGGGCGTGGCTGGTGGCCGGCCTGGCGCGCACCCGCAGCGCGGTGCTGCTGCGGGTCTGCGCCGTGGGCAACGGGATCGGCAACGTCCTGGTGGCGACGGTGCCCACCGGTACCGGCTCGCCGTGGCACGTGGTGGGGGCCGGGATCGCCATCGTCGGCGGCAACCTCACCGCGATCGCGGCGGCGTTCGCCTGGTCGCGGGGTCGACCGTCGTGTGCCGCGCTCGCCGCGGGCGTCACGGGTCTCGTGGGGTTGGCGATCCTGCTGGCGGGCGTGCCGCCGAGCGGCGCGTGGGAACGGGTCAGCGTCTACGCGATCTACGCCTGGCAGGTCGGCATGGGCGTCGCGCTGCTGGTTCGCCCGCGTCAGAGGTGAGTCGGGCCGGTCTGCTGCTCGAACGGCACGGCGGTGTCGTACACCCGGGCGTGCAGCACCGTGCGGTTGCGCAGCGCGGCGCGCACGGCGCGGTGCAGGCCGTCCTCGAGGTAGACCGCGCCCTGCCAGCGCACGGCGTGCGGGAACAGGTCGCCGTAGAAGGTGGAGTCCTCGCTGAGCAGCCGGTCCAGCGCCAGCACCGTGGTGGTGGTGATCAGTTCGTCGAGGCGGATCTGACGCGGCGGGATCTGCGCCCACTGCCGGTGGGTCAGGCCGTGCTCGGGATACGGCTTGCCGTCGCGGACACCCTTGAAGATCATCGGCGGGACTGCGCTGACCCGGAACTCCGCATCGACGGCATGGGTCGAGGTTAGTGCCCACGTCGCCGGTTGTCCGTCCAGGTCACCGTAAAATGGGGTACTTGGTGTGCAATTCGTCAGACGGTGACTCGAGGTGGGTGAGACGCATGGGTAGTGCCGATGATCGGCGGTTCGAGGTGCTGCGCGCCATCGTGGCCGATTTCGTGACCACGCAGGAGCCGATCGGCTCCAAGGCGCTCGTCGAGCGGCACAACCTCGGGGTCTCCAGCGCGACCGTCCGCAACGACATGGCCGTGCTGGAGGCCGAGGGCTACATCGCGCAGCCGCACACCAGTTCCGGACGGGTGCCCACGGAGAAGGGCTACCGCGAGTTCGTCGACCGGCTCGACGACGTCAAGCCGTTGTCGACCAGCGAGCGCCGGGCGATCCTGACGTTCCTGGAGAACGGCGTCGACCTCGACGACGTGCTGCGCCGCGCGGTGCGGCTGCTGGCGCAGCTCACCCGGCAGGTCGCGATCGTGCAGTACCCGACGCTCACCACCTCGACGGTCCGCCACCTCGAAGTCGTGGCGCTGACGCCCGCGCGGCTGCTGTTGGTGGTGATCACCGACACCGGGCGCGTCGATCAGCGCATCGTCGAACTCGGCGACGCCCTCGACGAGCACCAGCTCGCGCAGCTGCGCGAGCGGCTGGGGCAGGCGCTGGAGGGCAAGCCGCTGTCGGCGGCGTCGGTGGCGGTCGCCGACCTGGCGTCGCACCTCGACGGCCACGGCGGGCTGGGGGACGCGGTGGGCCGCGCCGCCACGGTCCTGGTGGAGACGCTCGTCGAACACACCGAGGAGCGGTTGCTGCTGGGTGGGACGGCGAACCTGACGCGCAACACCGCCGACTTCGGCGGCTCGCTGCGGTCGGTGCTCGAGGCGCTCGAGGAGCAGGTCGTGGTCCTCCGACTGCTGGCCGCCCAGCAGGAGGCCGGTAAGGTCACGGTGAGGATCGGGCACGAGACCGAGGCCGAGCAGATGGCGGGAACGTCGGTGATCAGCACGGCCTACGGCTCGCTCGGCAAGATCTACGGCGGCATGGGTGTGGTGGGGCCCACGCGCATGGACTACCCGGGAACCATCGCCAACGTTGCGGCGGTTGCTCTGTACATAGGCGAAGTTCTGGGCACCCGTTAGGGGTGCGCACCGGCCGCGGACGGCGGCCGATCGGTGGAAGGGTTTGGCGTGGCACGCGATTACTACGGCCTGCTAAGGTTGAGCAAGGGCGCGAGCGACTCGGAGATCAAGGCTGCGTACCGGAAGTTGGCGCGCAAGCTGCATCCGGACGTGAATCCCGACGCGGGCGACGAGTTCACCGAGGTGAAGCTCGCCTACGAGGTGCTCAGCGATCCGGAGAAGCGGCGCATCGTCGACATGGGCGCCGACCCGATGGAGGCCGGCCCGGGCGGCGGCAACGGGTTCGGCGGCGGCTTCGGCGGGCTCGGCGACGTGTTCGAGGCCTTCTTCGGCGGCGGCGGAGGGACCCGCGGACCCATCGGGCGCGTGCGGCCCGGTTCGGACTCGCTGCTGCGCATGCGCATGGACCTCACCGAGTGCGCGACCGGCGTCACCAAGCAGGTCACCGTCGACACGGCCGTGCTCTGCGACGTCTGCCAGGGCAAGGGCACGCACGGCGACTCGACGCCCGCGACGTGCGACACCTGCCACGGCCAGGGCGAGGTGCAGACCGTCCAGCGGTCCCTGCTCGGCCAGGTCATGACCACGCGTCCCTGCCCGGTGTGCGCCGGCGTCGGCGAGGTGATCCCCGACCCGTGCCACCGCTGCGGCGGCGACGGGCGGGTGCGCGCGCGGCGCGAGGTCAGCGTGAAGATCCCGGCGGGCGTCGGCGAGGGCATGCGGGTGCGGCTGGCCGCCCAGGGCGAGGTCGGCCCCGGCGGCGGCCCGGCCGGCGACCTCTACGTCGAGGTGCACGAACAGCCGCACGACGTGTTCGTGCGCGACGGCGACGACCTGCACTGCACGGTGTCGGTGCCGATGGTCGACGCGGCGCTGGGCACCACGGTGTCGGTGGACGCCATCCTCGACGGGCCGACCGACATCACGATCGCGCCGGGCACTCAGCCTGGCACCGTCACGACACTGCGCGGTCACGGCATGCCGCACCTGCGCTCCGGCGTGCGCGGCGACCTGCACGCCCACGTCGAGGTCGTGGTGCCGTCGCGCCTCGACCACCAGGACACCGACCTGTTGCGCAAGCTCAAGGAGAACCGCAGCCGCGACGTCGCCGAGGTGAAGTCGACGCACGCCGCGCCGTCGGGCGGCGGCCTGTTCAGCAGGCTGCGCGAGACGTTCACCGGGCGCTGACCTGAGCCGGGCACTCTTCTACGTCGACGCACCGCCGCAGACCGGTGCCGCCGTCGTCATCGACGGTGACGAGGGCTTCCACGCCGCCACGGTCCGGCGCATCCGCGTCGGCGAGGAGATCGACGTCTCCGACGGTGCCGGCCGCGTCGCGCACTGCACCGTCGACGACGTCGCCAAGGGCCGCCTGTCGGCCCGCGTCCTGGCGGTCCGCGACGTCGCGCCGCCGACGCCGACCGTGACCGTCGTGCAGGCGCTGCCCAAGTCCGACCGTGCCGAACTCGCCGTCGAGCTGGCCACCGAGGCCGGCGCCGACGGCTTCCTGGCCTGGCAGTCCGACCGGTGCGTGGCGCGCTGGGACGGTGCCGCCAAGGTCGACAAGGGCCTGCGCCGGTGGCAGGCCGTCGCGCGCTCGGCGGCCCGCCAGTCGCGCCGCCCGTGGGTACCCGAGGTCGGGACGCTGCTGACCAGCCGCCAGGTGACCGACCGCGTGGCCGCCGAGGCCGCCGCCGGAGCCCTGGTGCTCGCGCTGCACGAGTCGGCTACCGAACCGCTGACCGGACCCGCGCTACGCGCCCGACTGACCGCCGCGCCGGCGGTGTTCCTGCTGGTCGGACCGGAGGGCGGGATCAGCGACGACGAGATCGCCGCGCTGACCGGCGCCGGCGCGGTGGCCGTGCGGCTGGGGCCGTCGGTGCTGCGCACGTCGTCGGCCGCGGCGGTCGCGCTGGGGGCGTTGGGGGCGCTGACCAGCAGGTGGTGAGGTTTTGCCTTGGGCCGTGACGGCGACCGGCGGTAAACTCGGACGCACCCGGTCCACGCCAAGTCCACGAACACGGAAAGCAGGCACTGAACCCCACGTGACGCCCCGAGACACGAACGCTGCCTCGTCCTCCGCGCGAAGCAACACCTCGGTTCGCAGCAACATCAACGTGCCGCCCGAACTCGTCGTGGGCCTGCTCGGTTCCGCCGACGAGAACCTGCGCGCACTCGAACGGCTGATCACCGCCGACATCCATGCCCGCGGCAATGCGCTGACGCTGTCCGGTGAGCCCGCCGACGTCGCGCTGGCCGAGCGTGCGCTGTCCGAGCTGATGGCGGTCGTCGCCAGCGGTCAGACGTTGACGCCCGACGCCGTCCGGCACACCGTGACGATGCTGACCGGCACCGGCAGCGAGTCGCCCGCGGACGTATTGACCCTGGACATCCTGTCCCGGCGCGGCAAGAGGATCCGGCCCAAGACGCTCAACCAGAAGCGCTACGTCGACGCGATCGACGCGAACACCATCGTGTTCGGCATCGGCCCGGCCGGCACCGGCAAGACCTACCTCGCGATGGCCAAGGCGGTCAGCGCGCTGCAGAGCAAGCAGGTCTCACGCATCATCCTCACCCGTCCGGCCGTGGAAGCCGGTGAGCGCCTTGGGTTCCTGCCCGGCACGCTCAGCGAGAAGATCGACCCGTACCTGCGGCCGCTGTACGACGCCCTGCACGACATGATGGACACCGAACTCATCCCGAAGCTGATGAGCACCGGCGTCATCGAGGTCGCACCGCTGGCATACATGCGTGGTCGCACGCTCAATGACGCCTTCATCATCCTCGACGAGGCGCAGAACACGACCGCCGAGCAGATGAAGATGTTCCTCACCCGACTCGGGTTCGGCTCGAAGATCGTCGTCACCGGTGACACCACCCAGATCGACCTTCCCGGTGGTGCGCGGTCCGGACTGCGGGCGGCGGTCGACATCCTCGACGGCATCGACGACATCCACGTCTCGGAACTCACCAGCGCCGACGTCGTGCGGCACCGGCTGGTCGGCGAGATCGTGGACGCCTACGCACGATTCGAGGGTGACGGCTCCGGGGTGAACCGGGCGCAGCGACGCGCGAACGTCGGCAGGTCGCGCCGGTGAGCATCGAGGTCTCCAACGAGTCCGGCGTCGAGGTGTCCGAGACCGAGCTGATCAGCGTGGCCCGCTTCGTGATCGAGCGGATGGACGTCAACCCCGCCGCCGAGCTGTCCATGGTGCTGCTCGACTCCGCGGCGATGGCCGACCTGCACATGCGGTGGATGGACCTGCCGGGTCCCACCGACGTGATGAGCTTCCCGATGGACGAACTGGAGCCCGGTGGCCGTCCCGACGCACCCGAGCCCGGCCCGTCGATGCTCGGCGACATCGTGCTCTGCCCGGACTTCGCGGCGAAACAGGCCGAGGCGGCCGGGCATTCGCTCGGTCAGGAGTTGGCGCTGCTGACCGTCCACGGCGTGCTGCACCTGCTGGGCTACGACCACGCCGAACCCGACGAGGAGAAGGAGATGTTCGCGTTGCAACGCGAACTGCTCGAGGGGTGGGTCGCCGACCAGGTGGACGGCTACCACCGTGACCGGCAGACCGAGCGCGACCGCCGGCTGCTCGACGAGTCGCGCTTCTACGATCAGTCGTGAGTGGCATTGCGCCCCTGGTCGGGGCCATCGCGCTGATCTTCATCGGCGGCCTGTTCGCGGCCGTCGACGCCGCCATCGGCACGGTCTCGCTGGCCCGGGTCGAGGAGATGGTGCGCAACGAGCGTCCCGGGGCTGCCCGGCTCGCGCGGCTGATGGCCGACCGGCCGCGGTACGTCAATCTCGTCGTCCTGCTGCGCATCACGTGCGAGACGATCGCCACGGTGCTGCTCGTCGCCTACCTCGTCGACGATCTCGGGCTCCGCTGGGGTCTGGTGGCGGCCGCCGCGATCATGGTGGTGGTGAGCTTCGTCGCGATCGGTGTCGGGCCGCGCACCATCGGCAGGCAGAACGCCTACACCATCGCGCTGGTGGCCGTCTTCCCGCTGCAGGCGATCGCGGTGCTGCTCACCCCGATCAGCCGGCTGCTGGTGTTGATCGGCAACGCGCTGACGCCCGGTCGCGGATTCCGCAACGGGCCGTTCGCCTCCGAGATCGAGTTGCGCGAGGTGGTCGACCTGGCGCAGCAGAGCGGCGTGGTCGCTGACGACGAGCGGCGGATGATCCAGTCGGTCTTCGAACTCGGCGACACCGGGGCGCGCGAGATCATGGTGCCGCGCACCGAGATGGTGTGGATCGAGGCGGACAAGACGGCTGCGCAGGCGACGTCGCTCGCGGTGCGCAGCGGCCACTCCCGCATCCCGGTCATCGGGGAGAACGTCGACGACGTCGTGGGCGTCATCTACCTCAAGGACCTGGTGCAGCGGACCTTCACCAGCGGCGGCCGGGACACCAAGGTCGCCGACCTGATGCGCCCGCCGGTGTTCGTGCCCGACTCCAAGCCGCTCGACGAACTGCTGCGCGAGATGCAGCGCGACCGCAACCACATGGCGCTGCTCGTCGACGAGTACGGCGCCATCGCCGGGCTCGTCACCATCGAGGACGTGCTCGAGGAGATCGTCGGCGAGATCGCCGACGAGTACGACACCGACGAGGTGCAGCCCTGGGAGGACCTGGGCGACGACGCGTTCCGCGTGTCGGCGCGCCTGCCGCTGGAGGACCTCGGTGAGCTGTTCACCGATCTCGACATCGACGAGGACCTCGACGTGGACACCGTCGGCGGGTTGCTGGCCCACGAGCTGGGCCGGGTGCCGCTGCCCGGCGCCGAGGTCACCTGGGACGGGCTGCGGCTGCGCGCCGAGGGCGGCCAGGACCACCGCGGTCGCGTCCGTGTGGGCACCGTCCTGGTGAGCCGCACCGAAACCCCCGAGGAGGACACCGAACAGTGAGCGCCGAACTCGACGCCGAGGACGCCAAGCTGGTGGTGCTCGCCCGCGGTGCCATGGCCCGCGCCGACGCCGCCGGTGGTGCCGCCGTGCGGGACCTCGACGGCCGCACGTACGCCGGCGCGCCCGTGACCCTCGACGCCCTGCGCCTCACGGCGCTGCAGGCCGCCGTCGCGGCGGCGGTGTCGAGCGGGGCCGCAGGGCTCGAGGCCGCCGTCCTGGTCGGCGGATCGACCGACGACGCCGGGATCGCCGCGGTGCGCGAGATGTCCGCCGATGCCGCGGTGATCGTCACCGACCGCTCGGGCACCCCGCAGCCGTCATGAGCGACGACGAGTTCCGTTCCGGCTTCGTCTGCCTCGTCGGGCGGCCGAACACCGGCAAGTCGACGCTCACCAACGCGATGGTCGGACAGAAGGTCGCGATCACGTCCAACCGGCCGCAGACCACCCGGCACACCATCCGCGGCATCGTGCACCGCAAGGCCTTCCAGATCGTGCTCGTCGACACCCCGGGGCTGCACCGACCGCGGACGCTGCTCGGGCAGCGGCTCAACGAGCTGGTGAAGGACACCTACTCCGAGGTCGACGTCATCGTCCTCTGCATCCCCGCCGACGAGGCGATCGGGCCCGGGGACCGCTGGATCTACCAGCAGATCCGCGCGGTGGCCCCCAGGACCACGCTCGTCGTCGTCGTCACCAAGACCGACAAGGTCGCGAGGGACGAGGTTGCGGCCCAGTTGCTGGCGGTCAGTGAGCTGACCGACGGCGCCGCGGAGATCGTGCCCGTCTCGGCGACCACCGGCGAGCAGGTCGACGTCCTCGTCGACGTGCTGGCCGCCCAGTTGCCGCCGGGCCCCGCGTTCTACCCGGATGGGGAACTGACCGACGAGCCCGAGGAAGTCCTCATGGCCGAACTGATCCGCGAGGCCGCTCTGGAGGGCGTGCGCGACGAGCTGCCGCACTCGCTGGCCGTCGTCATCGACGAGGTCGAGGAGCGTCCGAACCGGCCGGAGGACGATCCGCTGATCGACGTGCACGCCATCCTGTACGTCGAACGGGACAGCCAGAAGGGCATCGTCATCGGCAAGGGCGGCGCACGGCTGCGCGAGGTGGGCACCGCCGCACGGACCCAGATCGAGAAGCTGCTGGGCACCAAGGTCTATCTCGACCTGCGGGTGAAGATCGCCAAGAACTGGCAGCGCGACCCCAAGCAGCTCGGCCGCCTCGGGTTCTAGGCGGGCCGGCCGTACACCGCGACCACCACGCTGCGGTCGAGCGCGTTCTCCGACCACACGCCGATCCGGCTGTGGGTGCAGTCGCTCATGATGGCGAAGTAGTCGGGCCGGTGATACCACTGGTCGAGGATCTCGACGCCGTTGATCGCCAGCGCCGGGGTTATCGCCACCGTCTCGGCGACCTCGCCGCGGAAGCCGGCCGCCTCGGCGCGGCTCCGCACCGTGGACCCGTCGCTGCCGACGTCACCGTCGAGTGCCCGGTTGGCCAGCACGTCGTTCGCGTGCCACTGCGCGGCCAGCCGCAGCCGGGGGTCGATGGTCAGGTCGGTGTCGCAGCCCGCCTGGTGCTGCACGGTGTAGACGTTGGCGACGACGCCGTCGTTGAGCCGCGCGTTGTCCGCCCCGGCCGTGGGCGCGGCCACGAGCAGCACGCCGACGGTCAGCACGTTCACCGCCAGCACGTTCACCGCCGGCATGTTTACCGCAGCGATCCTCACGCAGCGGCACCCTACGCCGCGGCGGCGCCGGACGACGGGTGCGTCCGAGGGGCTACGCCTCGTCGCGGGTCCACCACGGGTCGGGTTGGCGGCGGGCCCAGTTGCCGACCACCTCGAGTTCGGCGGCCAGGGAGATGAGCAGCGGCTCGCTGTTGGCCGGGCCCATCAGCTGCACCCCGATCGGCAGACCGTCGGAGGTGAACCCCGCCGGGATGTTGATCGACGGCCAGCCGAGGACGTTCCACGGCCAGGTCACGGGGCATTCGCGGATCATCGCGCGGTCGGTGGCCAGACCGCCGCGACCGTCGTAGTCGTGCACGCGCGGCGGCGGCAGGGCCGTCGTGGGCGCCAGCACCACGTCGGCGAGGTTGAAGATCCAGCCGATGCGCCGCTGCGTGGCGGCCTCCCGGGCGCGGGCCTTGCGCAGCACCTGCTCGCTGAGCAGGCGGCCGGTGCGCATATTGCTCGTGGTGCGCTTTTCCCAGTCGACCAGGGGGCCGAGCCGGTCGGCCCAGTCGAGCAGGCCGGACGTGGACCGGGACAGGAAGTCCCACGACATCCGGACGCCGTAGTCGGGATCGGCGCGGCGCACGGTGTGCCCGAGTTCCTCCAGCTGACCGGCGATCACCTGCATCGCCGCCCGGATCTCGGGGTGCAACGTCGCACGGAACAGCGTGAAGGGGAACGCGGTGGACAGCGCGACGGTCACCGGGCCCGGCGCGTGCGCGACGTACTCGGTCGCCCGGATGGGCGGCGGCCGGTGCAGGTCGCCGTCGACGTTGCCCGACGCCGCGTCGAGCACCAGGGCGGCGTCGGTGACGGTTCGGGCGAGCACGCCGTTGACGGTGATGCCGTTGAACGCCTCGGGCAGCGGCCACGTCGAGATGCGGCCGCGCTGCGGCTTGATGCCGACGAGGTGCGTCCACGCGGCGGGGATGCGGACGCTGCCAGCGCCATCGGAGCCGATCGCCGCGGTGACGAGCCCGGCGGCGACCGCTGCGGCGCTGCCGCCGGACGACCCGCCGGGGGAGTGCTCGGCCGACCAGGGGTTGCGGGTGTGGCCGAAGCCGGGCCCGCTGGTGAACGGCCACTGCCCCAGTTCGCAGGTGTTGGTCTTGCCGACGATGACGGCGCCGGCCGCGCGCAGCCGGCGCACCACCTCGCTGTCGGCGGTGGCCGGCAGCGGGTCGCCTGCGGTGCCGAAGCGGGTCGGCACGCCCGCGACGTCGACGTCGTCCTTGACCGCGATCGGGATTCCCAGCAACGGCAGGTAGCGCCCCGAGGCGCGGGTGCGGTCGGCCGCCCGGGCGTCGGCGATGGCCCGTTCCCGCAGGACGACGCGGAAGGCGTTGAGCGTCGGCTGGCTCGCCTCGATGGCGTCCAGCGAACGCCGGACGAGGGTCTCGGAGGTGGTCTGGCCGCTGGCCAGGCCGAAGAGTTGCTGCGTCAGGGTGGGGAAGCGGTGCGAGGTGGAGCGTGCCGAGGTTTGAGCCATGTCACTGGCGAGAATATCGGGCGGGGGTCGCGGGCATGTCGAGCCGACCTCGTCGGTGGCGGATGGGAGACTGGGCCAGTGCGGTTGTACCGGGATCGAGCCGTCGTGCTGCGTCAGCACAAGCTCGGCGAGGCCGACCGCATCGTCACGCTGCTGACCCGCGACCACGGGCTGGTGCGCGCCGTGGCCAAGGGCGTCCGGCGCACCCGCAGCAAGTTCGGCTCCCGGCTGGAGCCGTTCGCGCACATCGACGTGCAGCTCCATCCCGGTCGCAACCTCGACATCGTCACCCAGGTGCAGGCGATCGACGCGTTCGCGAGCGACATCGTCAGCGACTACGGCCGGTACACCTCCGGCTGCGCCATCCTGGAGACCGCCGAGCGCATCGCCGGTGAGGAGCGGGCTCCGGCGCCCGCGCTGCACCGGCTGACCGTGGCGGCGCTGCGGGCGGTCGCGGACGGCGCCCGGTCACGCGAACTGGTGCTCGACGCCTACCTGCTGCGGGCCATGTCGATCGCGGGCTGGGCACCGGCGCTCGTCGAGTGCGCCCGGTGCGCCACTCCTGGACCGCACCGCGCGTTCCACGTCGCCGCGGGGGGCAGCGTCTGCGTGCACTGCCGCCCGTCGGGATCGGTGACGCCGCCGCAGGCGGTCGTCGAGCTGATGAGCGCGCTGCACGACGGCGACTGGGAGGCCGCCGAGGCGTCGACCGGTGCGCACCGCAGCCAGGCCAGCGGTCTGGTCGCCGCCCACCTGCAGTGGCACCTGGAACGCCAGATGCGGACGTTGCCGCTGGTCGAACGGGTCTACCGGGTCGACCCCGCGGTGGCCACGACGGTCGGGCAACTGACGGCCGCGTCGGTCGGGCAGGATGAGGCGCATGGCAAGCAAACGGGTGAAGGAGCACTACCCCCAACTGCCTCCAGCGCCTGAGGACTATCCGACGTTCCCGGACAAGTCGACCTGGCCGGTCGTGTTCCCGGAGTTGCCCGCCCGCACGAACGGCCGGTTCTCCCGACCGCCGCAGCATCCGTCGAAGGCGTCCGCACCGCTCATCCCGGCCGAGCAGGTGCCCCAGCACGTCGCGGTGGTGATGGACGGCAACGGCCGGTGGGCCACCCAGCGCGGGCTGAGCCGCACCGAGGGGCACAAGATGGGCGAGGCCGTCCTCATCGACATCACCTGCGGTGCCATCGAAATCGGCGTCAAGCACCTGACCGTGTACGCGTTCTCCACCGAGAACTGGAAGCGCAGCACCGAGGAGGTGCGCTTCCTGATGGGCTTCAACCGCGAGGTGGTGCGCCGCCGCCGGGAGAACCTCAACGCGATGGGCGTGCGGATGCGCTGGGTGGGGTCGCGGCCGCGGATGTGGCGCAGCGTCATCAAGGAGTTCGACATCGCCGAGGAGATGACGGTCGGCAACGACGTCATCACCATCAACTACTGCGTGAACTACGGTGGTCGCACCGAGATCATCGAGGCGACACGCCAATTGGCGCAGGAGGCGGCGGAGGGCCGGATCAACCCGGGCCGCATCAGCGAGGCGTCGTTCGCCAAGCACCTGCACCGCGCCGACATCCCCGACGTCGACCTGTTCATCCGCACCTCGGGAGAGCAGCGGGCCAGCAACTTCATGCTGTGGCAGGCCGCCTACGCGGAGTACGTGTTCCAGGAGAAGCTGTGGCCGGACTACGACCGCCGCGACCTGTGGGCGGCGTGCGAGGAGTACGTGCACCGCAACCGCCGCTTCGGGCGGGCCTGACCGTGTCCGCCTCCGGTGATGCCGGCTCGCCGCTGCTGGCCCGGCTCTCGACCGGGCTCGGGGACATGATCACCGTCCTCGAGTCCGACGCCGAGTCGGTGACCGTCGGGCACGAGGGCACCGTGGCGTCGCTGCGCGTCGTCACGATCGCCGACGGGCTGGAGATGGTGTCGCTCACCCAACCGCTGGCGTGGGATCTGCCGTTGACCAACGCGACGCGCGAGCGGGTCGCCGAGCACGCGGGCCGCACGATGCTGGGCGCGGTGGTGCTGGTGGAGAAGCTCGTCGAGACACCGGCCAACGGCGCCGCGAAGACCTCGACCACCCGCCGGTCGAGCGCGAAGAAGGTGGCGGACGTGCTGCTGCGCTACAACTTTCCCGCGGCGGGGCTCTCCGACGATGCCCTCGCGACGCTGCTGCTGCTGGTGCTCTCCGGCGGGGTGGACGTCCGCCGCAGCCTCGCCCGGTGACGGTGATCCACGTGGTCGCGGCCGTGGTCGTCGACGAGCACGGTCGACTGCTGGTGGTCCGCAAGCGCGGCACGTCGGCGTTCATGCAGCCCGGCGGCAAGTTCGAGACAGGGGAGGACGCGGTGGCCGCGCTCCGCCGCGAGGTCCGCGAGGAACTCGGCGTGGGCATCGCGACGGTCCGTCCGCTGGGCAGGCACACCGCCGCGGCGGCCAACGAGCCGGGTCACACCGTGGCGGCCGAACTGTTCGCCGTGACGCTCGACGGACCGCCGCGGGCGGCCGCCGAGATCGCGGAGCTGACGTGGCTGGATCCGCACCGCCCCGACGCCGTCGAGCTGGCACCGCTGACGCGCGACGCGGTGCTTGCGTTGCTCAGCTGACCTCGGGTCCGCACGACGCGCAGCGGCCGAAGATCTCCATGGTGTGCGTGACGTCGGTGAAGCCGTGCTCGCGGGCGACGCTGGCCGCCCACTTCTCGGCGGCGCCGCCACGGACCTCCACGGTGGTGCCGCAGTCGCGGCAGACCAGGTGATGGTGGTGGTGCGCCGAGCAGCGCCGGTACACCGACTCGCCGGTGTCCGTCCGCAGCGTGTCGACCTGGCCCGAGGCGGCCATCGTCTGCAGCGTCCGGTAGACGGTGGTCAGCCCGATGCCCTCGCCGCGGCGGCGCAGTTCGTCGTGCAGTTCCTGCGCAGAACGGAATTCGTCGACGCTCTCCAACAGCGCGGCGATCGCGGCCCGCTGCTTGGTGGCGCGCACCGCCACGCCGGTCACGACCGCTCCTCGGCGGCGTGGTCGACCGCGGCGAGCACGATGTCGCACAGGTGGTGGTCCACCAGCCGGTAGTGCACCTCGCGCCCGGACCGTTCGCCGGCCACGACGCCCGCCGACTTGAGGATGCGCAGGTGCTGGCTCACCAGCGGCTGCGGCACCTCCAGGGCGTCGACCAGTTCGTGCACGCAGCGCGAGGACTCGCGCAGCTGCAGCACGATCGCGATGCGGATCGGCGCGGCGAGGGCGCGCAGCAGTTCGCCTGCGGCGTCGAGGACCTCCCGCGGCGGCAGGTCGACCGGTGGCGGGCCGTCATGGCCGTGGTGGTCGTGCGCACCGGTGCCGCTGTCCGTCGAACTGGAAATCGTTTTCATTATCCGTCGAGGATACATGCACGGTCGTGCATGTCAACGCCGCCGGGCGTGAGGGACGCCTGTGGCCGCCGACTAGGCTGTCACCCCGTGGCTTCCATCATCGACACCGTCGCGAACCTGGCGAAACGCCGTGGCCTGGTCTACCAGTCCGGGGAGATCTACGGCGGGACCAAGTCGGCGTGGGACTACGGTCCGCTCGGCGTCGAGCTGAAGGAGAACATCAAGCGGCAGTGGTGGCGCTCGATGGTGACCGGCCGCGACGACGTCGTCGGCCTGGACAGCGCGATCATCCTGCCGCGCGAGGTGTGGGTGGCCTCGGGCCACGTCGCGGTCTTCAACGACCCGCTGGTGGAGTGCCTGAACTGCCACAAGCGTCAGCGTCAGGACCACATGCAGGAGGCGTACGCCGAGAAGAAGAAGCTCGACGATCCGGATGCGGTCCCGATGTCGGAGATCGTCTGCCCGGAGTGCGGCACCAAGGGCCAGTGGACCGAGCCGCGCGACTTCAACATGATGCTCAAGACCTACCTCGGCCCGATCGAGACCGAGGAGGGACTGCACTACCTGCGGCCCGAGACCGCCCAGGGCATCTTCGTCAACTTCGCCAACGTGGTGACGACGTCGCGCCGCAAGCCGCCCTTCGGCATCGGCCAGATCGGCAAGAGCTTCCGCAACGAGATCACGCCGGGCAACTTCATCTTTCGCACCCGCGAGTTCGAGCAGATGGAGATGGAGTTCTTCGTCGAGCCGTCGACCGCCGCCGAGTGGCACCAGTACTGGATCGACACCCGCTTCCAGTGGTACGTCGACCTCGGCATCGACCCGGCGAACCTGCGGCTCTACGAGCACCCCGCCGAGAAGCTGTCGCACTACAGCGACCGCACCGTGGACATCGAGTACAAGTTCGGCTTCACCGGCAGCGCATGGGGCGAACTCGAGGGTGTCGCGAACCGCACCGACTACGACCTCTCCACCCACGCCAAGCACTCCGGCGTCGACCTCTCCTACTACGACCAGTCGACCGAGACGCGGTACACGCCGTACGTCATCGAACCGGCCGCCGGGCTCACCCGCTCGCTGATGGCCTTCCTCGTGGACGCCTACACCGAGGACGAGGCGCCCAACGCCAAGGGCGGCGTCGACAAGCGCACGGTGCTCAAGCTCGATCCGCGGCTGGCGCCGGTCAAGGCCGCGGTACTGCCGCTGTCGCGCCACGCCGACCTGTCGCCCAAGGCCCGCGACCTCGCCACCGAGCTACGCCGCAACTGGAACGTCGACTTCGACGACGCCGGTGCCATCGGCCGGCGTTACCGCCGCCAGGACGAGATCGGCACGCCGTTCTGCGTGACGCTGGACTTCGACTCGCTCGACGATCACGCCGTGACGGTCCGCGAACGCGACGCGATGACCCAGGAGCGCGTGGCCATCGACGCCGTCAGCGACTACCTGGCCGTGCGGCTCAAGGGCGCCTGACGGCGGGTGCGGTCTAGAACCGCCCGCCGCCACCGCTGAAGCCGCCGCCGGACCCGCCGAAGGACCCCGGGCTCCCGCCGCCGAAACCGCCGCCCCCGAAGCCGCCGCCCCCGAAGCCGCCGCCCCCGAAGCCACCGCCGCCGCGCAGCGCCCCGGACAGGATGTTGCCGATGATGATGCCGCCGAGGACGGCGCCCGCGCTGCTGCCGCCACCACCGCCGCCGTAGCGGTTGGTGTAGGCCTGCTGGGCATTGGCCACGTCGGCGTTGGCGTGGGTTTGGGCCTGTCCGGCCAGCATCGCCGCGCCGTTGGCGTGCGCGATGGCCTCCGGCAGATTGGTGGCGCGCTTGGCCTGCGCGGCGTCGAGCTGCCGCACCGCCTCGGCGAGCCGGGTCCGGGCCTCCGGTCCGACACTGCCGCGGCGGGTGTCGATGAAGTCCGAGACCGCCCGCACCCGGGACTGGGCGGTGAACAGCGCCTGGTCGAACGCGCGGCTGAGCCGCTCGGCGGCCTCTCGTTCGCCTGCGACGGTGTCGATCAGCTGATCCAGATCGGCGTCGGCCCGGGTGAGCGACGTGAAGGCGCCGAGCGGGTCAGCCGCGCCGTCGCGCTCGGCGTCGGCCAGCGCCGCCTCGGCCGCAGCGCGCGCGGCGGTCAGCTCCGCCCCGCGGGGCACCGCGCCCTGGCCCAGCAGCTCGCCGGCGTGTTCGATGCCGCGGCGGAGGTCGGCGATTGCCGCGGGCAGGCCGTTGACGGCGCGGGTGATGTCGGTGGCGGCGCTGTCGACGGCGTCGAGCAGGGTGCGGGCCTGGCCGAGGGCGGCCTCGGCGGCGCGCACCGCGTCGACGAGTCCGCTCTGACTGCCCGCCGGCCGCGCCACGAGGGACCGCGCGGTGTCGATGGTGGTGTCGGCGAACGACAGTCGCTGCCGGGCGGTGTCGACGTTGCCGAGCACCGAGGCCAGCGCCGACTCGGCGAAGCGGGTGCGCAGCTCGGCCAGCGTGCGCTCCGCGGGCTCGGTGCGGGCGGTGAGGTCCACCAGCTGCTGGGTGAGTGCGTCCAGCTTGGTCGGCGCGGTGATCACCAGGTCGCGCAGCGCCGCGAAGGCGTCGCGCTGGGCGTCGAGTTCGTCGTCGGCCCGGGCCGCCGCGACGACGACGCGGGTCAGCAGGTCGCGGCGCTGCTGCGGGGTCTCTGGAACCGCGTCGTCGAGGATCTGCCGGACGTTGAACGCCTGCGTCAGGGTGGTCTTCGCGCCGTTGACCGCCGCGGTGAACGGCGCGGTGTCGTGTTCTCCGAACTCCTCGATCGCCAGGGCGAGTTCGTTCTCGCTGGTCCGCACGGCGTTGTCGACCTCGACGACCTTGGCGCGGGACAACTCGTCGAGCGCGTCGAGCGGCACCGCCGCCAGGGCGGCCGGGTCGGACGCGTCGACCCGCTGGGCCGCGGCGAACTCGGCCTCGCGGCGCCTGCGGCGCTGCTGGCGCCGCCAGAGGAGCAGCCCGATCAGCGCGAGCGCGATGACGCCCAGCAGCACCAGAGGAAGCGCCCACCCCGAACTGCCGCCGCCCGTGGGCTGCTCGAGGCCCTCGGCGGCGGCCACCGCGGCGCCGGCCCAGTCACCGCGGCGCAGGGCCGGCTCGACGTCGTTGCGGCGCAACGTGTCCACGTCGACCCCGCCGAGCGAGGCGTTGGCGACCAGCAGCGCATACGCCCGGTCACCGGTGGCGACGGCCAGCAGAGCATCCTGGTCGCCGAAGTCGTTGGCGCGCATCGTGTTCCGCGCCCACGCCTCGGCCGTCTGCCCAGAGAACGAGTCGACGTAGATCACCCAGAGCCGCACCCGGCGCTGGGTGTAGAGGCCTTCGACCGCACCCTCGACGCGGGACAGCTGGTCCGGGGTGAGGACGCCGGCGTCGTCGGTGACGTAGTCGGCGAGCCGCTGCGGGGGATCGGCCCACGCCGACGCCGGCGGCAGCAGCAGTCCCGCGGTCACCGCGAGCAGCAGGGCGAGGAGGCGGACGGCCCGACAGTGGGTGCGCATGGCCGCCAATCTAATGGCCACCGGCCGACGCCCGGCCATGATCGCTCCTGGCAGACTGTTCGGCGGTGACCACCACGACGCGACACGCATACGACGACTTCGACCGGCAGCGCATGGTGGTCGAGGCGCCCAAGGGTGCCGCCCTGCCGGGCAGCGACGCCGAGCGCCGCACCGACTTCGCCCGTGACCGCGCCCGCGTCCTGCACTGCGCGGCGCTGCGCCGGCTGGCCGACAAGACGCAGGTGGTCGGCCCGCGCCAGAGCGAGACGCCCCGCACCCGGCTGACGCACTCGCTGGAGGTCGCGCAGATCGGACGGGGAATGGCCGTCGGCCTCGGCTGCGACCCCGACCTCGTCGACCTCGCCGGCCTGGCGCACGACATCGGCCACCCGCCCTACGGGCACAACGGCGAGCGCGCGCTCAACGAGATCGCCAAGTCCTTCGGCGGCTTCGAGGGCAATGCGCAGAACTTTCGGATCCTCACCCGACTCGAACCCAAAGTGCTTGACCCCGACGGGCGCTCGGCGGGCCTGAACCTGACGCGGGCCGCGCTCGACGCGGTGACGAAGTACCCGTGGCCGCGGTACGGGGAACGGCGCAAGTTCGGCTTCTACGTCGGGTTCGCCGGCGACGACGGCACCGCCGCGGACTGGGTGCGCGACGGCGCGCCCGCCGAACGGGCGTGCCTGGAGGCGCAGGTCATGGACTGGGCCGACGACGTCGCCTACTCCGTGCACGACGTGGAGGACGGCGTGATCTCCGGGCGCATCGACCTGCGGGTGCTGGCCGACGCCGACGCCGCGGCAACCCTCGCGCGCCTCGGTGCCGAGGCGTTCCCGTCGCTGTCCGACGACGACCTGCTGGCCGCGGCGCAGCGGCTCTCGGAGATGCCGGTGGTGTCCGACGTCGCTGGATACGACGGCACCCTGACCGCGTCGGTCGCGCTCAAGCGGATGACCAGCGAGCTGGTGGGCCGTTTCGCCAACGCCGCGATCAGCCAGACCCGTGCGGTGGCCGGCGACGGCCCGCTGCGCCGTTTCGACACCGACCTTGCGGTGCCCGACCTGGTCCGCGCCGAGGTCGCGGTGCTCAAGATGCTGGCGCTGCAGTTCATCATGAGCGACCACGGCCACCTGCGGCTGCAGGCCGACCAGCGCACCCGCATCGAGGAGGTGGCGCTGTCGCTGTGGGGGCAGGCGCCGGGCAGCCTGGATCCGCAGTTCGCGCCCGAGTTCGACGCGGCCGCCGACGACGGCGCCCGGCTGCGGGTCGTCATCGACCAGATCGCGTCCTACACCGAGGGGCGGCTCGAACGCGTGCACGAGGCGCGCTCGCCGCGGCCTCTAGACTGACCCGGTGACGGCGGGCAGGGGCGAGACGCGCAGCCGGGGGCGCATCCCCGACCGCGACATCGCGGCGATCCGCGAACGCATCCGCATCGAGGACGTCGTCGGCGACTACGTGCAGCTGCGCCGCGCCGGTGTCGACTCGCTCAAGGGCCTGTGCCCGTTCCACGACGAAAAGTCCCCGTCGTTCCACGTCCGGCCCAACCACGGGCACTTCCACTGCTTCGGCTGCGGCGAGGGCGGCGACGTCTACGCCTTCGTGCAGAAGATCGAACACGTCACGTTCGTCGAGTCGGTGGAGCTGCTGGCCGACCGGATCGGCTACACCGTCACCTACACCGGCGGGTCGACCACCAACGTGCAGCGCGACCGCGGCAGCCGCTCGCGGCTGCTGGCCGCCAACGCCGCCGCCCAGGAGTTCTACGCCGAGGCGCTGCGCTCCGCGGAGGCCGCCCCGGCCCGGCAGTACCTGCTGGAGCGCAACTTCGACGCCGACGCGGCCGCGCGGTTCGGCTGCGGGTTCGCCCCGTCCGGCTGGGACCAGCTGACGAAGCATCTGCTGCGCAAGGGCTTCGAATTCAAGGAGCTGGAGGCGGCCGGGCTGTCGCGGGAGGGCAAGCGTGGCCCCATGGACCGGTTCCACCGGCGGCTGCTGTGGCCGATCCGGGCGTCGACCGGCGAGGTCATCGGCTTCGGCGCCCGGCGCCTCTTCGACGACGACCACATGGAGGCCAAGTACGTCAACACGCCCGAGACCGTGCTGTACAAGAAGTCGCACGTGCTGTTCGGGCTGGACCTGGCCAAGCGCGACATCGCCCGCGGGCACCAGGCGGTGGTGGTGGAGGGCTACACCGACGTCATGGCGATGCACCTCGCCGGGGTGACCACGGCGGTCGCGTCGTGTGGCACCGCGTTCGGCGAGGAGCACCTGTCGATGCTGCGGCGGCTCATGATGGACGACAACTTCTTCCGCGGTGAACTCATCTACGTCTTCGACGGCGACGCCGCGGGCCGGGCGGCGGCGGTCAAGGCGTTTGCGGGGGAGCAGAATCTCGCCGGCCAGTCCTTCGTCGCCGTCGCCGCCGACGGCATGGACCCGTGCGACCTGCGGCTGGCGTCCGGCGACGTGGCGCTGCGCGACCTGGTGGCGCGGCGAACGCCGTTGTTCGAGTTCACGATTCGCACCGCTCTGGCCGAGTACGACCTGGACAGCGCCGAGGGGCGGGTCGCCGCGCTGCGCCGCTGCGTGCCGATGGTCGCACAGATCAAGGACCCCTCGCTGCGCGAGGAGTACGCCCGCCAGCTCGCCGGCTGGGTCGGCTGGGAGGACGTGGGTCAGGTGGTCGGGCGGGTCCGCGAGGAGGCGGGCCGCTCCGGTGGGCGCCCGGCGGGCCGTCGCGGTCAGCCCGCCGAGGCGACCGGGCGGTCGCGCGCCGCGGCCGCGCCCGTGACGCGGCCGGACCCGCGCGACCCGACGCTGTGGACGCAGCGCGAGGCGCTCAAGGGGGCACTGCAGTACCCGGTGCTGTCGGGGCCGGTGTTCGACGCGCTGGCGGCCGACAGCTTCGCCCACCCCGCCTACCGCGGCGTGCGGGCGGCGATCGAAGCGGCCGGCGGGACGGCGGCCGGATTGTCGGGCGCCGAGTGGATCGAGGCGGTCCGCGACCGCGTCGCGTCGCCCGAACTGGCCGGTCTGGTCAACGAGCTGAGCGTCGAGGCGATCAACGTCGTCGACGACGAGCGGCTGCCCCGCTACATCGCGGCGGTGCTCGCCCGCCAGCAGGAGGTGTGGGTCGGCAGGCAGATCGCGGAGATGAAGTCGAAGCTGCACCGCATGTCCTCGGTCGACCAGAGCGACGAGTACCACGCCCTGTACGGCGACCTCATCGCGCTCGAGACGTACCGCAAGAGCCTGATCGAGCAGGCCAGCGGCGACGACCTTACTGCGTGAACGCCGTGATCACGATATGGTGAACGCGCAGTCGACCCTGGAAAGGCATCTCATGACCATTCGGGCATCCCGTCTCGTCGCCGCCGGCGCGCTCGCCGTCGCCGCCGTGGCCGCTCCGCTCGCCGTCTCGCTGACCAGTGTCGACTCCGCCGTCGCGGGGCCGAAGTGCCTCTCGCACATCGGCAACCTCGAGGACAACGTCTGCGCCGGCTACTCCAACGGCAACGGCATCAACGTCGGCACTCCCGACTTCGGCGTCTACGGCCCGAACTCCGGCAGCCTGCCCGGCGGCGGCATCGGCGTCACGACCGGCCCCTTGCTGCCCGGTCAGACGTGGACGACGCCGCTCGGCTGAGCGGCGCTCCCTAGCGGTCGGCCGGACTCTCCGGCCGCAACACCGACGTCGTCGCATCGATCGGCGTCAGATTCACCAGCTGCGGGTCCGGTGAGACCCGTTCGGCCACCTTGCGGCGCCCTGCGTCGACGAGCGCCTTCGTGCGCGGGCTCTCCGTGACCGCGCGGTAGGTCCCGGCGATCTGCTCGTAGCGGCGCCTGCCGGCCTTGGCGCCCAAGACGTATCCGACGGCCATGACGGCGGCGATGCGGAGCACTGGACTCCTCCCTGGTGTCCTCGACGGTGTGGTGTCTCCATCCTGCCTCGTGCCGGGCGGTGGAGTGGCACCGAGCGTGATGACCTGCCCGATGGCGGAGTTCGGGCGGGTGTGCGCTAGAGTCATTCCTCGGTTCGCGGTCGGGTACCGCGCTCCGACGAGTAGTCCCCTGTAGCTCAATTGGCAGAGCTCCCGACTGTTAATCGGGCGGTTGATGGTTCGAGTCCATCCGGGGGAGCAACCGTAGTCTCGCTGTCATGCGGGCTCGTATATCCCTCCTGGTGTCCCTGACCGTCCTCGCCGTGGCGGGCTGCGGCTGGAGTCCACCGAGCGGTAATCAGGCCACCCAGAGCACCGCCGCGTGCGCCGCGGGCGACGCGCCCGGTCCCGACGTGGTGGCCGCTCAGATCGCCACGCTGCCCGCGGGCGGGCAGTGGCGCGAGGTCGGCCGCGGGCACACCACGGATTGCCGGCTGAACTGGGTGCAGGTAGCCGACGGGACCGCGCCGGACGCGCCCGGGCAAGTGCTGTTCTTCGACCGCGCGGCGCCGCTGGGCACGCCGACGCCGCAGCCGCGGCCGTACGTCTCGGTGGTGAACTCCGGCGCCGACACGGTCACCGTGCAGTACCAGTGGCGTCAGGGCGGCGATCAGGCGTGCTGTCCCACGGGCATCGGCACCGCACGGTTCCGCGCCGGCGACGGCGGGCTCGACGCGCTGGACCCGATCCCCGGCCCCTGATGCGCCGAGACTGCTGTGAGATCACGGTTCGACCCGAATTCGCGATCTGACAGCAGTCTCGGCGGGGGGAGAGCTACTTGGGCTCGATGGTCCCGGAGCTGACGGCGTCCTGCTCCTGATGCTCGTCGGCGTCCGGGATGTGCTCGGGGTGCAGCATCTCGGCGTAACGCAGCGACTCGGGGACGCCGAAGCCGTCGACGAGCAGCTCGGCGTGCGGGCGCAGCCGACGGCAGCGGTCGTTGATGCCGCGGGTGACGGCCTTGGCCCGCTCGGTGGACAGGAACTTGTGCTCGATGAACCAGGCCTTGTCCTCCTCGATCACCGACAGGGCGTACAGGTCGCACACCATGCCGAGGATCTCGCGGGCTCCCTCGTCCTCGCAGGCGTCGATGCCGGCGACGAAGGCCTCCAGGATGATCCGGTCGATGTGCGCCTGCGCCGTATGCAGCACGTGGTCCTGCACGGCGTTGAAGGCCTCGAACGACGACATCTCCTTCGACTTGCCCTGCAGGCGCCGCGCCACCGAGGCGAGCATGTACTGCTCGCGGTCCTCGAACATTTGGACCTGGGTGCCGCGGTTGAACAGCGAGCCCTCCTCCTCGTTGTCCTGGCGGGTGTCGAGGATGGTCTGCATGATCGTCTGGGCGGCGGTCCGCTTGAGTACGCGCTCACCGGCGAAGTTGGCGGCGAAGCGGACCCACTGGGCCGGGCTCATGCCCTTGATGTCGTCGGCGTAGGCCGTCAGCAGTTCCTTGGCCACCAGCTGGGTGAGGACGTGGTTGTCGCCCTCGAAGGTGGTGAAGACGTCGGTGTCGGCCTTGAGCGCGATCAACCGGTTCTCCGCGAGATAGCCTGCGCCGCCGCACGCTTCGCGGGCCTCCTGGATCGCGCGCGTGGCGTGCCAGGTGTTGGCGGCCTTGAGCCCGGCGGCGCGGGACTCCAGCTCGCGCTGTTCCTCGGCGTCCGGGTGGTCGGCGGTCTGCATCTCGTGGCACTTGGCCACCAGCTCGTTCTGCGCGAACTGCAGCGCGTAGGACTTGGCGATCAGCGGGAACAGTCGGCGCTGGTGCACCAGGTAGTCCATCACCAGTATCTCGTCGTCGGAGTCCGGTGCACCGAACTGCCTGCGCGTCAGGGCATACCGGGTCGCGATGTCCAGGGCGACGCGGGCGGCGGCCGCCGCGCTGCCGCCGACCGTGACGCGACCGCGGATCAGCGTGCCGAGCATCGTGAAGAATCGGCGGTTGGGGTTCTCGATGGGAGAGCTGTAGGTGCCGTCCTCGGCGACGTCGGCGTACTTGTTGAGCAGGTTGACCCGCGGGATGCGGACCTGGTCGAACTGGATGCGGCCGTTGTCGACGCCGGGCAGCCCGCCCTTGTAGTGGCAGTCCGACGTGGTGACGCCGGGCAGGTCGTTGCCCTCGTCGTCGCGCAGCGGCACCACGAAGCAGTGCACGCCGTGCCCCTCGCCCTGAGTGATCAGCTGGGCGAACACCGCTGCCACGCGCGCGGTTTCGGCGGCGCCGCCGATGTAGTCCTTGCGCGACGTCGGGGTGGGGGAGTCGATGACGAACTCCTGGGTATCCGGGTCGTACGTCGCGGTGGTCTCCAGCGACTGCACGTCGCTGCCGTGCCCGGTCTCGGTCATGGCGAAGCAGCCGAGCAGTTCGAGGTCGATGAGCGGGCGGACGTAGGCGTCGTGATGCCGTTCGGTACCGAGGTTCTCGATGGCGCCGCCGAACAGGCCCCACTGCACGCCGGCCTTGACCATCAGCGACAGGTCGCTCATGGCGAGCATCTCGATCTGGGTGACGGCGGCGCCGACGTCGCCGTTGCCGCCGTGCTCCTTCTTGAAGCCGTCCTCAGCCGCGCCCTTGGCCGCCATGATCCGCATCTGCTCGCCCACCTTGGTGCGGGCGATGACGGTGTTCGGCGTGTAGTGCGGCTTGAAGACATCGCTGCTGAGTTCGGTGCGCATGCGGTTCTTGACGTCCCGCCAGCGCCCGTCGAGCGCATCGCGGAGGTGATCGGCAGTGCTCTTCGTGGACACGGTGGTCGTCATGGTCAGACGGTAGCCCGACCGAGGCCTGGGGAAACTGTGATGTCGCAAACCCAGGGCAACCTCATCGGAACCTGCGCGGCGCCGCGGCGTTGAATCATGCCCATGACGGACTCCCTGGGCTTCGACGGGCTGCCCCACGAGATCGATCACCGGCACGCCGACGTCTCCGGCGGCTGGCTGCGCGCGGCGACGTTCGGCGCCATGGACGGGCTGGTCAGCAACACCGCGCTGATCGCCGGCGTGGCCGCGACGGCCAGCCCGCACACCGTGCTGGTGTCCGGCGTGGCGGGACTGCTGGCGGGGGCGTTCTCGATGGCGCTCGGCGAGTACACGTCGATCACGACGGCCAACGAGCAACTCGACGCCGAGGTGCGCGTGGAGCAACGCGCGTTCCGCAAGCACCCGAAGGCCGAACGGGCCGAGCTGCGCGCGATGCTCGTCGACATGGGCATGACGCCGGAGACGGCGGGCCGGGCGACCGAGGAGATCCACCGCGACGAGAACCGCGCGCTGAACTTCCACCTGGTGCAGGAACTCGGCATCGATCCGCGCGAGAGGCCGTCGCCGTACGTCGCGGCCGCGGCGTCGTTCCTGATGTTCGCGGTCGGCGCGGTGATCCCGCTGCTGCCGTACCTCCTGGGCCTCGGGTCGCTGTGGGCGGGCCTCGCGTGCGGCGGCGTGGGGCTGCTGCTCGCCGGCGGCGTCGCGGCGAGCGTCACCCGCAAGGGCGTCGTGCTGGGCTCGGTGCGGCAGTTGGCCTTCGGCGCGGTGGCGATCGGGGCCACCTACGCGGTAGGCCACCTCATCGGCGCCGCGGTCAGCTGAGGCCGAGCTAGCTCTCGCTGCCGACGGTGACGGCGGTCGCCTCGTCGAGGGACTCGTCGAGCGCGTCCTCCTCGGCGTCGACGTGGGCCAGGTGCCGGCGCACGGCGAACAGCACCACCGCGCCGAGGAGCACCGCGCCCGCGCCCACCCAGTAGGGCAGGTGCACGCTGACCTCCTCGCCGAGAACGCCGGCCAGCCACGGGGCGACCGCAGCGCCGCCGAAGCGCAGGAAGCTGTACGCCGCCGAGGCGACGCCGCGCTCCACCCCCGTCGATTCCCCGGTCGCTGCGCTCCTGCCCGCCGGCGCGGCCTTCATGACCGTCTCGGTGATCAGGGTGTTGTTGACGCCGATGAAGAGTCCGGCGATCACGACGCACGCCGCGAGCACCGCCTTGCTGTCGGTGCCGACGGCCATGACGACCAGCGTGGCGCTGAACACCAGCAGGTTGAGGATCAGCACGCGCACGGTGCCGAACCGGTGCTGCAGACGCGGTGCGACGACGACGGAGGTGAACGCCAGCGCCAGGCCCCACCCGAAGAAGATCAGCCCGATCTGGTGGGCCGACATGTCGAGGGGGAACGGCGTGAAGGCGAGCAGCGTGAAGAAACCGAAGTTGTAGAGCAGTGCGGTGACGCCGACGCCCAGCAGCCCGCGGTGGCGCAGCGCCCGGAACGGGTCGGCCAGCGTGGTGGCGCGCTGCGGGCGAGGGGTCTCGGGCAGCAGGAATGCGGTGATGACGAGCGCCAGTGCCATGAGGACCGAGACGCCGAAGAACGGGCCGCGCCAGGAGATGGAGCCCAGGACGCCGCCGACGAGGGGCCCGACGGCGATGCCGAGCCCGAGTGCCGCCTCGTACAGGATGATCGCCTGGGCCACCGAGCCGCGCGCGGAGTTGACGATCGTCGCCAGTGCGGTGGCGATGAACAGTGCGTTGCCCAGCCCCCACACGGCGCGCCATCCGACGATCTGCATGACGGTCTCACTGGCCCCGGCGAGCCCGGCGCCGGCGATGATGACGACGAGGCCGAGCAGCAGCGTGCGCTTGGGCCCGATGCGGCTGGACACCACGCCGGTGATCAGCATCGCCACGCCCATCACCGCCATGTAGCTGGTGAACAGCAGCGAGACCTGCGACGGCGACGCGTCGAGGTTGTCGGCGATCGGCTTGAGGATCGGGTCGACGAGACCGATCCCCATGAACGCGACGACCGATGCGAACGCGACGGCCCAGACGGCCTTGGGTTGGCGCCACACGGGCGGGACCTCCTTCGGGTGGGGTTCTGCTAGCGCTGCTGCGCGTCCTCGAGCAGGGTGCGCATGATGCGGACGGCGTCGCCGAGCGTCCGGCGGTCGTCGTCGGAGAGTCGGGACAGGTAGGGATCGATGACGGCGCCGCGGTCGGCGCGCACGCGCGCCAGCGTGTCGACGCCCTGATCGGTGATGCTGATCAGCACCGCGCGGCCGTCGGCCGGATCGGTGGTCCGCGATACCAGGCCGGCGTCCTCGAGGCGGCGCACCTGCGTCGTCATGGTCGGCTGCGAGCAGTTGTCGAGGGCCGCGAGGTCGGAGATCCGCGCCGCGCCCTGGTCCTCGATGGCCGCGAGGAGGCGCGCCTGGGCGAAGGGGAGTTCGAGCCGGACCCGCTGATTGGCCAGGCGATTGATGCGGGCGACCACCGACAACAGGTCCGAGGACAGGGCGGTGGTGCTGGACGCGCGGGCGGGCATGAGACCAGTTTACATAGGTTCTCTATGCAGACGGCCGCCGTCGCGGTGTCGATCCTCACAACCTGCTGAGAGGGTTCTCCACGGGCGGCTGGCAGAATCGGGAGATGGCTGCGACCGGGGTGAGCGACTCTCGCCGTGCCGGATCGCTGAAACCGCCCGAACTCGCCCACGCCGCCGTCATGGCCGCACTGTGCGCCGCGATCGCCATCATCGCCGTCGTCGTCCCGTTCGCCGCGGGCATCTCGATGCTCGGCACCGTGCCGATGGGCCTGTTGGCGTACCGCTACCGGCTGCGGGTGCTGTTCACCGCCACCGTCGCCGGTGCGATCATCGCGTTCCTCATCGCCGGCATGGGCGGCTTCATGACGGTGGTGGACTGCGCCTACATCGGCGGACTGACCGGCATCGTCAAGCGCAAAGGCCGTGGCGCGCCGACGGCGTTCGTCGCCGCGCTGGTCGCCGGCACCGTGTTCGGCATCGTCGCGGCCGCCGCGCTGGCCGTGCTCTCGCGGCTGCGCAACCTCATCTTCGAGACCATCACCGCCAACGTCACCGGCACCGCCCGCGTCCTCGAGAGCATCCCGGGCCTCGAGCCCACCGCGCAGCGCCTGCGCGACGACGTCGCCACCCTGCTCGACTACTGGCCGCTGCTGATCATCGCGTCCGGCATCACCAGCATCACGTTCGTCAGCATGGTGGGCTGGTGGGCGCTCTCGCGCGTGCTCGGCCGGCTGTTCGGCGTGCCCGACGTGCACAAGCTCGACGCCCCCGAGCCCACCGGCGCCGGCGCAGGCCCGGTCCCGGTCCGGCTGCACGACGTCCGCTTCCGCTACCCGGGCACCGACCGCGACGCCGTCGGGCCGGTGTCGCTGGAGGTGGCGCGCGGCGAGCACGTCGCGATCACCGGTGCCAACGGCTCCGGCAAGACCACGCTGATGCTGCTGCTCTCGGGCCGTCAGCCCACGGGCGGCACCATCGAGCGACCCGGCGAGGTGGAGCTCGGTCGCGTGGGCGGCACCGCGGTCGTCATGCAGCACCCCGAGAGCCAGGTGCTCGGCACCCGCGTCGCCGACGACGTGGTGTGGGGACTGCCGCCCGGAACGCACGTCGACGTCGATGCGCTGCTGGCGGAGGTCGGGCTCGACGGGCTCGCCGAGCGGGACACCGGCGGACTGTCCGGCGGCGAACTGCAGCGTCTTGCCGTCGCCGCGGCCCTCGCCCGCAAGCCCAGCCTGCTCATCGCCGACGAGGTCACCAGCATGGTCGACCAGCAGGGTCGCGACGGGCTCATCGAGGTACTGTCCGGGCTGACCGACCGGCGCCAGATGTCGCTGGTGCACATCACGCACTACAACGACGAAGCCGATTCGGCCGACCGGACCGTCAACCTCGTCGGCAACGGCGGCGCCGCGGACAACGTCGGCTTCGGCGCCGCCGACGACGTCGAGATGGTGCCCACCGCGCCCGTGCCGACCGCCGCGGCCGCACCGGCGTCCACCGGGCGCGCGCTGCTCGAGGTGCGCGGCGTCAGCCACGAGTACGGCACCGGTACCCCGTGGGCGTCGACCGCGCTGCGCGACGTCGACGTCGCCGTCGACGAGGGTGACGGCCTGCTGATCCACGGTCTCAACGGCTCGGGCAAGTCGACGCTCGCCTGGATCATGGCGGGCCTCACCGTGCCCACCTCCGGCGAGTGCCTGCTCGACGGGACTCCGGTCTCCGATCAGGTGGGGTCGGTGGCGATCTCGTTCCAGGCGGCCCGGCTGCAGCTGATGCGCGGACGGGTCGATCTCGAGATCGCCTCGAGCGCCGGCTTCGACTATCACGACCACCGCCAGGTGGAGCGCGCGCTGGGGACCGTCGGGCTCGACCCGGCCCTCGGTCTGCGCCGCATCGACCAGCTCAGCGGCGGTCAGATGCGCCGGGTGGTGCTGGCCGGCCTGCTGGCCCGCAGGCCCCGCGCGATCATCCTCGACGAGCCCCTGGCCGGTCTCGACGCGGCCAGCCAGCGCGGGTTGCTGTCGGTTCTCGAGGACCTGCGCCGCACCACCGGGCTGACCGTCGTGGTCATCTCGCACGACTTCTCCGGCCTCGAGGGGCTGTGCCCCCGCACCCTGCACCTCGAGAACGGCGTCGTCGCACCGGCTCCCACTCCAGCAGGTGGCGGAATGTCAGGTGGCGGACTGTCGGGTGGAGGAATGTCGTGAGCGGCGACCGCAATCGGCAGCGCCGTCCGGTCGTGCTGCTGCGCCCCGTGCCGGGCACGTCGGCCATCCACGAGATGTGGGCGGGCACCAAGCTGCTCGTCGTCGCCGGCATCGGCATCCTGCTCACGTTCTATCCGGGCTGGATTCCCATCGCGCTCGTCGGTCTGCTCGTCGTCGTGACCGCGCGCACGGCCCACGTCCCGCGCGGCGCGCTGCCGTCGATCCCACGCTTCCTGTGGGCGCTGCTGTTCCTCGGCGGGTTCACCGCCGCGCTGGCCGGCGGCACGCCCGAACTCGAGATCGGTTCGGTAACGCTCGGCTTCGGCGGGCTGCTCAACTTCCTGCGCATCACCGTGCTGTCCATCGTGCTGCTCGGCCTGGGTGCGCTGGTGTCGTGGACCACCAACGTCGCCGAGATCGCGCCGGCCGTCGCGAAGCTCGGCCGGCCGCTGCGGGCCTTCCGCCTCCCGGTCGACGACTGGGCGGTCGCGCTGGCGCTGGCGCTGCGCGCCTTCCCGATGCTGATCGACGAGTTCCGCGTGCTCTACGCCGCCCGCCGGCTGCGACCACCGCTCGACGTGCCGGGCAGTCGCTTCCGGCGCTGGGGCATCGAGATCGTCGACCTGCTCTCGGCGGCCGTCACCGTCGCGCTGCGTCGTGCCGACGAGATGGGCGACGCCATCACCGCGCGCGGCGGCACCGGCCAACTCTCGGCGCTGCCGTCGCGGCCCGGGCGCCGCGACGTGGCGGCCTTCGCCGTCATCGCGCTGCTGTGCGCGGTGTCGCTGTACGTCGAGATCCTGACGCCGCTGGCGACCAGCCGGACCTAGCGGCGCCCCGCGGCGTTGGCCGCGGCCTGCGCCTCGGCGAGGGTGCCCGCCACGTCCCGGCGACCGAGGAACATCTCGTCGAAATAGGGCTGCAGCGCCTCGAATCCGGCCGCGAAGCCGGCGCCGCCGGGAGCCGCGATGCGGGGGCCGTTCAGGACGCGGAAGAACGGCGTCACGTCGACGCCGCGGGACGCCCAGTACCGGAAGTACACCGGTTGGGCGGCGGTCACCGCGGGGATGGCGGCGCCGCCGGCGCCGAGGTATGCGTTGCCCTCCGTGCTGCCCATCCAGGCGAGTACCCGCCGCACGGCGTCGGGGTGCTCGGTCGCGGCGTTGCCCGCTGCGGCGATGCCGTTCGTGACGCTGACCCGCCCGGTCGGGCCGGCGGGCAGCAGCACCACGCCCCAGCGGAACCGTGCGCCGTCGGCGACCGCGGCCAGGTTGTAGGTGCCCGACTGGAACAGCGCCAGCCGTCCGGCGAGGAACTGGTTGCGGGTGAAGTCGCCGTTGCCGTTGGTGTCCGACGCCGGCGGCGCGACGTGATCGCCGTTGATCAGGTTCACCAGGTACGCGAAGGCCTGCCGGGCCCCGGCGTCGTCGAACGTGAACGCGTCGCCGTCGCTGAACGTCCCACCCGCGGAGCCGATGTAGTTCAGGTAGATGCCCTGCAGGTCGTTGGCGGCGTTGTACCCCCACTGTCGGACGCGGTCTGGATTGAAGTCCGGCGCGTCGGCGCGGTGACCGTCGGCATCGAACGTCAACCGCCGCGCGACGTCGCGCAAGGTGTCGCCCGCGGCGGCGCCACCGGGTGACCACCGCAGGTCCACCAGGTCGACGAGGTCGACGCCGGCCCGCTCGACGAGATCGGCGTTGAAGTACACGGCGATGCCGGCGTCGGTGAGCTGCGGCACCGCCCAGAGCGTGCCGCCACGGGTGAACTGGCGGACCACCGACGGGTCCCACGGTTCGGAGGCGTCGGCGCCCAGCGTGCGCCCGACGTCGAGCAGGCGTCCCGTGTCGGCGTAGCCGGCGTAGTAGGCGTTCGACAGCCAGAACACGTCGTCCGCTCCGCCGCCCGCCACGTCGGTGCGCAGCGCGTCGAAGTAGGACGCGTAGGCGACCACGTTGACCCGCACCTCGATGTCCGGGTTGGCGCGGCCGAATGCGGCGAAGGACGCGCGGTACGCATCGGCCACCTTCTCGTCCCACAGCCGCACGGTGACCACGGTCCGCCCGTCCGAATCCGCGTCCCGGCCCAACAGCAGGGCCACGCCGAGCAGCGCGACCAGCAGCAGCGCGAGGCCGGAGAACCACAGCGTGCTGCGGCGGGGGCGCGTCACCCGAGGCCGCCTCATCGCAGCCCCGTGACGACGATCGACCGCGCGACGTGCCTGCCGAGCGCGACGAACACGACGATGAGCGGCACGATCGCGACCGTGGTCGCGGCCATGACCAGCGTCCACTGTGCGTCGTAGCGGGTCTGCAGACCGGCGGTCGCGACCGTCAGCACCCGCCAGTCCGAGCCGCTGGTGATGACGAGCGGCCACATGAAGTTGTTCCACTGCGAGACGACGGTGATCAACGCGAGCGTGACGAGGATCGGCTTGCTGGCGGGGACGACGACGTGGGCGATCACGTCGAGGGTGTGGGCGCCGTCGACGCGGGCGGCGCGGATCAGGTCGGCCGGGATGGTGCGGAAGTACTCGCGCAGCAGGAAGATCGCGTACGGCGAGCCGAACATGAAGGGCAACACCAAGGCCCAGAACGTGTTCCGCAGACCGGCCTGCGCCATCATCAGGTAGAGCGGCACCACCGTCACCGTCGCGGGGACCATCAGCGTCGCGACGTACACCCAGAACAGGGCGTCGCGCCCCGGAAACTCGAGTCGCGCGAAGGCATACGCGGCCAGGACCGAGAATGTCAGCTGCCCGATGAGGATGACCGCCGTCACCAGTGCGGTGACGACGACGGCCCGCCCGAAGCCCGCGTCGGCCAGCCCGGTGTAGTTCGCGAGCGTCGGCGGATCCGGCAGTGCCAGCGGTGATCCGGCCGCGAACTGCTCCGGCGAGGTGAGCGACGTGAGCAGCCCGGCGAGGAACGGCAGCAACGTCAGCACCGCGCCGACGGCCAGCACCGCGTAGACGGTCACCACCTTCGAGGCGCTAGACGAGGTCATGGGTGATCCTCCGTCGGAAGTAGCGCTGCTGCACCACCGTGACGCCGACGAGCAACGCGAACAGCACCAGCGCCATGACCGCCGCGCGCCCGACCGAGGCGACCTCGAAGGCTTCGGCGTAGATGCGGTGCGCCACCAGGTCGGTGCGGCCCCGAGGTCCGCCGTCGGTCAGCGCGTAGACCGTGTCGAAGACCTGCGCGGCGCTGACGATGCCGGTCACCAGGACGAAGAAGGTCGTCGGGCGCAGCATCGGCAGCGTGATGCGCCGGAACCGCTGCCAGGACGTCGCGCCGTCGAGTCGGGCCGCGTTCTGCACGTCGGCGGGGATGTTGAGGATGCCGGCCAGGAAGAACAGCGTCACGTAGCCGACGTTGGTCCACACCGTCACCGCCGACACCACCGGCAGCGCGAGCGTCGGATCGGTCAGCCACTCGATGCGCCGGCCGAGCACGGTGCCGACGGCGCCGTCGGTCGGGGCGAGGATCCAGCGCCATAGCACGGCGATGGCGAGCGGTGAGCATATCCACGGCAGCACGTACAGCGTGCGGAACACGCCGCTGCCGGGTAGGCCGCGGGCGAGCATCGACGCGGCGAACAGGCCCAGCACGGTCTGCACCGGCACCACCATCGCGATGAAGCCGAGCGTCACCGCCAGCGACCGCCCGAATTGGACATCGGTGAGCACGGAGCGCCAATTGGCCAGTCCGACATAGTCGATCGGACCCAGCAGGTCCCAGCGGTGCAGGCTGAGCCAGGCGACCACCAGCATGGGCAGCAGTAGGAACGTCGCCACCCCGAACAGGCTCGGCGCGAGCAGGGCATAGCCCCGCAGCGCCTCGGCCCGCCGTGCACGCGTCACCGGGCCATTAAAGCCCTCTGGCACCCGATGCCACTACGGTGGAGGCGTGACAGCGTACCGACGCGTGGATGCCGACTTCCTCGCGCTGCCCCGGTCGGAACTGGCCGCCGCGGCGCTGACCGCGGCCGTCGCGGCCGGGGCCAGTTACGCCGACCTGCGCATCCACCGGATCACCACCGAGATCGTGCAGCTGCGCGACGGCGAACTCGAGACGTCGGTGCTGACCCGCGAGATCGGCCTGGCCGTGCGGGTGATCGTCGACGGCACGTGGGGATTCGCCTCGCACGCCGAGCTGGCGCCCCGCGTCGCCGCCGACACCGCCCGCCGCGCGGTGGCCGTCGCGACCACCCTGGCGCCGCTGAACGCCGAACGCATCGAGCTGGCCCCCGAACCGGTGTACGCCAACGCCACCTGGGTGTCGGACTACCGCATCGACCCGTTCGAGGTGCCCGCCGCGGAGAAGATCGGCGTGCTGGGGGAGTACTCGGGCCGGCTGCTGGCCTCCGACGGCGTCGACCACGTCTCGGCGAGCCTCTACGCCGCCAAGGAGCAGACCCACTACGCCGACACCTTCGGGTCGTCGATCACCCAGCAGCGGGTGCGGGTGCAGCCCTCGATCGACGCGGTGTCGGTCGACCCGGCGGCCGGGTCGTTCGAGTCGATGCGCTCGCTCGCCCCGCCGACCGCCCGCGGTTGGGAGTACGTCGTCGGCGACGAGGTGTGGGACTGGACGGCCGAATTGGCGGAGCTGCCGTCGCTGCTGGCCGAGAAGGTGAAGGCGCTCAGCGTCGTCGCCGGTCCGACCGACCTGGTGATCGACCCGAGCAACCTGTGGCTCACCATCCACGAATCCATCGGCCACGCCACCGAATACGACCGGGCGATCGGCTACGAGGCCGCCTACGCGGGGACGTCGTTCGCGACCCCGGACAAGCTCGGCACCATGCGGTACGGCTCCGAGGTGATGCACGTGACCGCCGACCGCACCGTCGAGCACGGACTGGCGAGCATCGGCTACGACGACGAAGGCGTGCGTGCGCAGAGCTGGGATCTGGTGCGCGACGGCGTCTTCGTCGGCTACCAGCTCGACCGGGTGTTCGCGCCGCGGCTGGGCGAGGCACGGTCCAACGGGTGTTCCTACGCCGACTCGCCGCACCACGTCCCGATCCAGCGGATGGCCAACGTCTCGCTGCGGCCCGCGGCCGAGGACGTCTCCACCGACGACCTGATCGCGCGGGTCGACGACGGCATCTACGTCGTCGGGGACAAGTCGTGGTCGATCGACATGCAGCGTTACAACTTCCAGTTCACCGGGCAGCGCTTCTACCGGATCCGCGACGGCCGGCTCGACGGGCAGTTGCGCGACGTGGCCTATCAGGCGACGACGACGGATTTCTGGGGCGCGATGGAGGCGGTCGGCGGGCCCGGGACCTGGCGTCTGGGTGGCGCGTTCAACTGTGGGAAGGCGCAGCCGGGCCAGGTGGCCGCGGTCAGCCACGGCTGTCCGTCGGCGCTGTTCCGCGGCATCAACGTGCTCAACACCCGCGAGGAGTCCGGCCGATGATCGGTGCACCCCGGGTGGTCGAACTCGCGCTGGCCGAGGCGGCGCGGTTGCGCGGCGCCGACGAGACGATCGTCCTGGTGACCGACCGGTCCGCGGCGTCGCTGCGGTGGGCGGGCAACTCGATGACCACCAACGGCGAGTCCCGCAGCCGCGACACGACCGTCGTCTCGATCATCCGCCGGGATGATCGGGCGTTCGTCGGGTCGGTCACCTCGAGCGAGGTGCACCCCGAGGCGGTCGCCGCGCTGGTGCGGGCGTCGCAGCGCGCGGCCGCGGCGGCCACCGAGGCGCGCGACGCCGCACCTGCGCTCGCCGGCACCGCCGAGCCCGCGGACTGGCACGCCCCGGTCCCGACGACCGGCGCCGACGTCTTCGGCGGGGTCGCCGGCGACCTCGCGCAGGGGTTCCGTGGCGAGGACGTGCTCTACGGCTTCGCCCGGCACGAGCTGGAGACCGTGTTCGTGGCGACGTCGAACGGATTGCGGCGCAGGCACACCCAGCCGACCGGCACGGTGGAGATCAACGCCAAGCGCAGTGGCTCGAGCGCGTGGGCCGGTGTCAGCACGCCCGACTTCGTCGACGTCCCCGTCGAGTCCATGCTGGCCGACCTGTCGACGCGGCTCGACTGGGGCCGCCGGTCGGTGGAGCTGCCGGCAGGCCGCTACGAGACGCTGATGCCGCCGTCGACGGTGGCCGACATGATGATCTACCTGACCTGGAGCATGGACGGCCGCGGCGCGCAGGAGGGCCGCACCGCGCTGTCGGCCCCGGGCGGCACCCGGGTGGGGGAGCGCCTCACCGATCTGGGTTTGGACCTGTACTCCGACGCCGCCGCCACGGGCTTGGAGTGCACGCCCTTCGTGACGGCGGCCAGTTCGTCGCAGCGGCTGTCGGTGTTCGACAACGGCATGGACGTCGGCCGGGTCGACTGGATCCGCGATGGCGCGGTGAACGCCCTGGCCTATCCGCGCGCCGCCGCACGCGAATTCGACGTGCCGGTGACCGTGGGCGCCGACAACCTGCTGATGACCGGGGGCACCGCGACCCTCGCGGACATGGTGGCGCGCACCGAACGCGGGCTGTTGCTGACGACGCTGTGGTACATCCGCGAGGTCGACCCCACGGTGCTGCTGCTGACCGGGCTGACCCGCGACGGGGTGTACCTGATCGAGGACGGCGAGGTCACCGCCGAGGTGAACAACTTCCGGTTCAACGAGAGTCCGCTGGACCTGCTGCGGCGGACCACCGAGGCCGGCGTCAGCGAGGTCACGCTGCCGCGGGAGTGGGGCGACTGGGCGACCCGCGCGGCGATGCCGTCGCTGCGCATCCCGGACTTCCACATGTCGTCGGTCAGCCAGGCGCGCTGACCGCCCGGGCGTGCGGCGGGCGCGCCCATGACAAGATGGGCCGGCGCCATGCGCACCGGGGGCGGTAGCTCAGTCGGTCAGAGCTGGGGACTCATAATCCCTAGGTCGCGGGTTCGAGCCCCGCCCGCCCCACCCGAGTTCCCCGCTGCCCGCGCGCGCCGCCGCCGGAGTGCCTATGCTGCGCTTCGTACATCGGTACGGGAAGGGCGAACGAGATGACGAAGACTGACTGGCGGCGTCGCGCCGCAGCCGCGGTGGGCATCGCCGCG
Source organism: Mycolicibacterium grossiae (assembly GCF_008329645.1). Classification (NCBI taxonomy): domain Bacteria; kingdom Bacillati; phylum Actinomycetota; class Actinomycetes; order Mycobacteriales; family Mycobacteriaceae; genus Mycobacterium; species Mycolicibacterium grossiae. Next base: position 4,763,253 of record NZ_CP043474.1, on the reverse strand, counting down.
GTGGCCGGGGCGGCGCTGGTGGCGTGCTCCAACGACGAGGGCACCGAGCCGTCCACGCCGTCGACGACCACGACCACCTCGACGACGTCCGCTCCGCCGCCGTCGCCCACCGAGAAGAGCATCAACCCCACCGGCGGCAACCTGTTCACCCCGACGGTCAAGGCGCCGGGCCTGCCGACGCCGGCGCCGGGCAACCTGCCGGGCAACCACCCGAACTGACCGCGGCGCGGGTCCGTCCCGCGTAGGGTCTCACTGCGTGAAGGCCCTCGACGAGGTGGTCGACGTCCTGGTCGTCGGTTCGGGCGGCGGTGTCGCCGGGGCGTATACCGCTGCGCGCGAGGGACTCTCCGTCGCGCTGATCGAGGCCACCGACCGCTTCGGCGGTACCACCGCCTACTCCGGTGGCGGCGGCATGTGGTTTCCGTGCAACCCGGTCCTGGTGCGCGCGGGGTGCGACGACACCGTCGACGACGCGCTGCGGTACTTCCGTGCGGTCGTCGGTGACCGCACGCCCGCCGCGCTGCAGGAGGCCTACGTCCGCGGCGGCGCCGCGTTCATCGAGTACCTGGAGGCCGACTCGCGGTTCGGCTTCAAGGTGCTGCCCTGGCCGGACTACTACGGCGCGGTCGACGGTGCCCGCGCCGACGGCATGCGGCACATCGTGTCCAAGGCGATCCCCGACGAGCGACTCGGCCGCTTCCGCGGGCTGGTGCGCGGGCCGCTCGACCACGAACGGCTCGGCGCCCCGCAGCCCGAATTGCTCACCGGCGGGCGGGCACTGGTCGGACGCTTCCTGGCCGCGATGGCCGACGACGAACGGGTGACCGCGCACCTGTCCACCCGGCTGGTGGACCTCGTCGTCGACGACGGCGACGTCATCGGCGCGGTCGTGGAGCATCAGGGCGAGCGGCAGGTGATCCGCGCCCGGCGCGGCGTGCTGCTGGCCGCCGGCGGTTTCGAACGGAACGCCGCCATGCGCGCCGAGTTCGGCGTGCCCGGACGCGTCGAGGACACCATGGGCGCGCCGGCCAACGTCGGCCTCGCGCACCGCGCCGCCATCGCCGCCGGTGCCGCCACCGACCTGATGGACCAGGCGTGGTGGTCGCCCGGATTGATCCACCCCGACGGCCGTGCGGCGTTCGCGCTCGGCATCACCGGCGGCGTCTTCGTCGACCGGTCCGGGCAGCGCTTCGTCGACGAGTCCGCGGCCTACGACCGGTCCGGCCGCCGCATCCTGGCCGCCATGGCCGACGGCACCGTCGACCGGCCGTTCTGGTTGGTCTACGACAGCCGCGCCGGGGAGGCGCCACCCGTGCTGGCGACCAACGTCTCCCTCGCCCCGGCCGACGAGTACGCCTCCTCGGGCCTGTGGCGCTCGGCGGCGACGCTCGACGAACTGGCCGAGGTGATCGACGTGCCCGCCGACGCCCTGGCAGCGACCGTGCGGCGGTTCAACGAGCTGGTGGCCGCCGGCGCCGACGACGACTTCGGCCGCGGCAGCGAGCCCTTCGACCTCGCGTTCACCGGTGGCGCACCGCCGATGACGCCCATCGACACCCCGCCCTACCGCGCTGCGGCGTTCGGGGTGTCCGACCTCGGGACCAAGGGCGGCCTGCGGACCGACGTGCACGGCCGGGTGCTCGACGCGGCGGATCGGCCGATTGCGGGCCTGTACGCGGCGGGCAACACCATGGCCGCGGTATCCGGTGAGACTTACCCCGGCGGCGGCAACCCCATCGGCGCCTCGCTGCTGTTCAGTTACCTCGCCGCGCGGCACATGGCGACCCGTGGCTAGGACCGCCTGCGCCAGGCCCGGTAGCCGCGGTGCGCGGCGAAGGCCCCGACGATGGCGGTGACGCACCAGACGGCGATCGCCGAATAGGCCAGCGGCGCCGAGAGATCCCCGATCGATGCGCCCAGGGCGGTGTAGACGAACGCCCGCGGTGCCGACCCGATGAAGGCGCCAACGGCCATCTGCCACACCGGAACTCCGAACGCGCCGAACGCATACGAGGCGAGCGCGTCGGAGATCCCCGGCACGAACCGCTGCCCGACGACCGCCCACAACCCCAGCCGTTCGATGCGGTCGTCGAGCCAGTCGGCGCGCCGCGGGCCGAGCAGGGCACGGGCGCTGTCCCGGCCGGCCCGCCGGCCGATCAGGCTGGTGAGCACGGCGGTGCCCATCGCCGAGCCGAGCGTCACGAACGTGCCGAGTAGCGGACCGAACAGCAGGCCGCTGCCCGCCGCCAGGATCGGCCCCGGCACCAGGATCGCGCCCAGGCACGCCGACGCCACGACGTACGCGACCGGCGCGAGTGGCCCGGTTTCGGCGACGGCGCCGCGCACCGCGCCGACGTCGAGGACGCCGGTGACGGTGAAGAGCACGAACAACACCGCCAGGAACGCCGCGAACACGACCAGCCGCACGACGTGCGGGCGACGGCTGCCCGTGGCCTCGCTGTCGCCGACGGCCTCGCTGTCGCCGACGTCCTCGTTCCCGCCGATGTCCTCGTTCTTCATGTCGACCGCGATTGTGCCGCAATACACTCGGCAGCCATGCGCGCCGTCGTCATCGACACCCCCGGCACCGTCCGCGTCGACACGCTGCCCGACCCGGTGCTGCCCGGACCGGACGGCGCCGTGGTGCGGGTCACGGCGACGGCGATCTGCGGGTCCGACCTGCACTTCTATGAGGGCGACTATCCGCTCGTCGCGCCCGTCTCGCTCGGCCACGAGGCGGTCGGCGAGGTGGTCGAGGTCGGCCCCGACGTGCGGACGGTGCGGGTGGGCGACCAGGTGCTGGTGTCGTCGGTAGCCGGATGCGGCCACTGCGCGGGATGTGCGACCGCGGACCCGGTGACGTGCGTGTCGGGTCCGCGGATCTTCGGCTCCGGGGCGCTCGGTGGTGCGCAGGCCGAACTGCTGGCGGTGCCCGCCGCCGACTTCCAGCTGCTGGCACTGCCCGAGGACGTCGGCACCGAGGCGGCACTGCTGCTCACCGACAATCTGGCCACCGGGTGGGCGGGCGCGCAGCGCGCCGACATCACCCCCGGTGCCACGGTGGTGGTCTTCGGACTCGGGGCCGTCGGTCTGTGCGCGGTGCGCAGCGCCGTCGCCCAGGGCGCGGGCACGGTGTTCGCCGTCGACCCGGTGCCGGGCCGCCGGGAGCGTGCCGCGCAAAGCGGTGCCACACCGCTGGCACCGGAAGACGTCGGCGAGGTGCACGCCGCCACTGCCGGTCGCGGGGCGGCATCGGTGATCGACGCCGTCGGCAACGACACCACGATGACCGCCGCGCTGAACTGCGTGCGCGCCGGCGGCACCGTGTCGGTGGTGGGCGTGCACGACCTCGAGCCGTTTCCGTTCCCGGCGCTGATGAGTCTGGTCCGCAGCGTGACGCTGCGGATGACCACCGCGCCGGTGCAGTCGACCTGGCCGCAGCTGATCCCGCTGTTGCGGGCCGGCCGGCTCGACGCCAATGACGTGTTCACCCACTCCTTCGCCCTGGCCGATGCCGACGCCGCCTATGCCGCGGTGGCCGCGCGCTCGGCCGACTGCGTCAAGGTGACGCTGACGCCCTGAGAGGCGGAAAATCGTTCGACGCCGACGGTGGTCGCTTTCTATCGTCGGTGCATGGGTAGGGGAGAAGGGCCGGGGGACCGCCGGAGGTGGCAGCGGCTGTGGTGCGTGCCGCAACGGGTGCGCGACCGCGGGCCGCTGCCGGATTGGGATCGGTTGCAACGCAACGCGATCGGCGGAGTCTGGGGTCGTGACGACGTCGCCGCGCGCCGACATGGTGTCGATGGCCGCGTCGCGGCGTGGTCGCCGACGATCGTCGCCGAACTGACCCGCTGAGCGCCGGGTACCGCTAGCCGGTAGTGCCGCGTGCGGAATGCCCGACCGATCGGTGGGTGCTCGCGGCGATGCCACGGGGTGGTCGCCGGGGAGATGCTCGACGAGCGCTCACCGCGAGCGCAGAGGACCTGAAGGAGCACGACATGACCGTTCAGCCGACCCTGATCCTGGCCGGACTGGCAGCCGGTGCGATCGCTGCCGGAATCGCCCTGAGTCCGAGCGCGTCTGCCGATGCACCGTCCTGCAGCGACGGTGCGCGGACGCCGGCGGTGTGCGAGACGCCCGGCGACTACGAGGGTCGCTTCGGCCCGACCGCGCCGGCGCCGTCGCCGTTCGAGTACCCGTACGGTTACCTCACCGGCATCTGAGATGCTCAGCCGCGCAACGCGGGAAGCACGCCGTCGCCGACGGCGCGGATGAACGCCACGCCGTCGGCGTCCGCGGGAGGTTCGAGCACCACGGTGTCGCTGCCCGCACGATGCCACCGCCGGACCGCATCGGCCAGCGCGGCGGCGTCGCCGTCGACCGGCACGTAGGTGACCACCCGGTGCGCGTCGGGATCCGGCGCGTGCGCACGGATCACGGCCACGGCGTCGCGGACGCCGTCCGGGCTGGTGCCGCCAGTGAGCACCGTCCCGGCGGCCACCTCGCCGGCCAGCGCGAGGGTCTTGGGACCGGTGGCACCGAGCAGCACGTCCACCGGCGCGGGCGGCGGCCAGTCGAGTCGCACGTCGGTCAGCGTCACGTAGCGGCCGGCGACGGTGACGGTGTCGCCGCGCAGCAGCCGGTGCAGCGCCGTGGCGTACTCGCGCAGCAGGGTCAGCGGCGAGGCGACCCGGGCGCCGACCTGGCTCATCCAGTCCTGCACGCCGTGGCCGACGCCGACGCGCAGCCGTCCCGGGAAGGCGCGCTCCAGCGTGGCGATCTCCATGGCGGTGAGGGCGACGTTGCGCAGCGGGACCGGCAGCACGCCGACGCCGATCCGCACCCGTTCGCTGCCCGCCAGCGTGATCGCCGCGGCGGTGAGGCCGCCGTGCAGGAAGCAGTCCTCCCACAGCCAGATCTCCTCGACGCCCACGTCGTCGGCGGCCCGCGCTGCCGCGGTGAGGCGTTCGGGGGGGTTCTGCGGGCGGAAGACGCAGCCCACGATGGGATCGACGGTCATCGCGTCATCCTCGCGCGACGGGCGCCGTGAGCGGCGCGCCGGTCGCGGACTGCAGCATGCAGATGACCGTGCTGGGCAACCGGATGGCTCCAGTGCGGTCCTGTTTCGAGTCGATCAGGTAGGTGACCGCCAGGTCGCGACGCCCTCCGGTGTAGGCGTCGACGCCGGCCGCGCAGGCCTGGTCGCCGACGTCGGCGAGCGCGGCGTCGACCGCCACCGGCGCGAGCAGGTACACCTCCGCGCGATGGGGTGCCGCGCAGTCGACCACCGACACCGTCGACTCGCCGACGTCGACGGCCGGGACGTCGGCGACGCACTCGCCGACGGTGAGGTCCACCCACGGCTTGACGACGGGTGGCCGCGCGACGGCCGGCGGTGGTTCGGCGCTGCTCGGCTGGGCCACCGCCGTAGACGGCACGGCCGGCACGGCCGGACCTGCACCGCCGGAACACGCGGTGAGCAGCGCGAGCACGACGCTCGCGACGCACGGCGCCGGGCGGATCATGGGCGTGAGTCTAGGCGTAGGCGAACGGGTTTGGGGTCAGGTCCGGGTGGCGGGCACGGCGTCGTCCCGGCCGGCTAGCCGCGTGGTCCACACGTCGAGCACCTCGGCCGGGGTGCGCGTGGTCAGCAGGCTGCCGACGACGTAGGCCAGCAGGCTCGCGGCGAGGCCGAAGTAGATCGGCTCGTTGGCGAGGACGTCGCCGACGGCGACCATGGTGCCGAGCGTGACGACCGTGCCGGCGATCATCGACCACAGCGCACCGGTCCCGGTGGCGCGTCTCCACAGGAAGCCGCCGAGGATCGACACCAGCAGTCCGCCGACCAGGATGTCGTAGGCGACGGTGAGCGCGGCGACGACGTCGTTGAGCAGTGCGGCGATGACGATGACGACGATGCCGAGCACCACCACGTAGCGGCGGTCGGAGTGCACGTCGCGGGCGTCGTCGACGTCCGCGGTCTCCTCGCCGCGACCGATGAGCCTGCCCAGCAGCGGCATGACGTCGGTACGGGCGACGGTCGCCGTGGCGATCAGGGCGCCGGATGCGGTGGACATCATGGCGGCCACCGCGGCGGCGAGGACGACGCCGCTGATGCCGACCGGCAGGATGCTCTCGGCGATCTGCGCGTAGACGTCGTCGCTGGCCTCGACGTCGGACAGGAACGTCGAGGCGGCTGCGCCGATCAGGGCGCCGGCGACGCCGTAGAACAGGCAGTAGACCGCGGCTGCCGTGCCGCCCCACTTCGCCACCCGCGGCGAGCGCGCCGTGAACACGCGCTGCCAGATGTCCTGGCCGATCAGCATGCCGAAGCTGTACACGACGAAGAACGTGATGATGGTCTGGGTGCCGATGGCGCCCACGTCGAAGACCGCGTCGCCGGCCCGTTCCCGGATGCCGTCGAGGCCGCCGGCCCGGTGCCACGTGAAGGGCAGCAGCAGCGCGAAGATGCCGATGGTCTTGAGGACGAACTGCACCATGTCGGTCAGGGTGATCGACCACATGCCGCCGATCGCGGAGTAGAGCATGACGATCGCGCCGCCGATGATCACCGACACGGTGCGGTTGGTGCCGAACAGGACGTTGAACACCGTGGCGTAGGCGATGGTCGAGGTGACCGACAGCATCAGCGTGTACGCCACCATGACGATCCCCGACGCCGACGTCGCGTCCATGCCGTAGCGCAGCTTCAGCATCTGCGCGACGGTGTAGACCCGCAGTCGTTGGATGCGTCCGGCGAACAGCAGGCTCAATGCCAGCAGGCCGACGGCGATGGCGACGACGAGCCACATGCCGGACAGGCCGTACTCGTAGCCGAGTCCGACGCCGCCGACGGTCGACGCGCCGCCGAGCACGACGGCCGCCATGGTGCCGGTGTAGAGGGTGGGCCCGAGGCGACGGCCGGCGACCAGGAAGTCGGCGGAGTCGCGGGTGCGGGTCTTGCCCCAGAAGCCGAAGGCGAGCATCGCCGCGAGGTAGACGACGACGATGACGATGTCTAGTGGTTTCCCCATGGTGGTCTCCTACAGGTGGGTGGGGGCGAACATGGCCAGGCGGGCGGGCAGGACGACGACGGCGGGGCCGTCGGTGCCGAAGGTCCGGGCGATGACCTCGCCCACGTCGTCGAGCGACGCGCGGTGGGCGGGGACACCGAAACTCGCTGCGAGCGCGACGAAGTCGGGCCGGTGCAATTCGGTGGCCGTGGCGTGACCGAACGCATCGGTCATGTACTCGCGCAGGATGCCGTAGCCGCCGTCGTCGACGACGAGCCACGTGACGTCGGCGTCGTGCTGGCGGGCGGTGGCGAGTTCGGCGATGGAGTACATGGCGCCGCCGTCGCCGGTGACGGCGAACGTGCGGCGGCCGGAGCCGACGGCCGCGGCGACCGCGGCGGGAAAGGCGAAGCCCAGACCGCCCGACCCCTGCGCGGAGTGGAAGGCGCCGTCGCGCGAATCCCACGCCGACCACGCCCAGTAGGCGGCGATCGTCATGTCCCAGAACGTGTGGACCTCCGACGGCACCGCGGCGCGCAGTGCTGCGAGCAACCCGCGTTCGGCGTCGAGGTCCTGCGCGTCGAGCCGGTCGGCGACCGCGCGGCGCAACCCGGACGCGATCGACGAGCCGTCGCCGGGCGGCCGCGGGGTGATGCGCGGCGCCAGGGCCCGCAGTGCCGTGCCCGCGTCGGCGTGCACCGCCAGCGCGGGGTGGTTGGCCTCGAGCACCCGCGCCTCGGCGTCGACGTGGACGATGCGGCCGCGGGGTCGCAGCGTGAAGTAGTTGCTCGTCACCTCGCCGAGCGCGGTGCCCACCGCGAGGAGGACGTCGGCGTCGGCGAGCAGGTCGGTGGTGTGCCGGTCCTCGATCCAGGAGCCCGCCGACAGTGAGTGGTCGAACGCGATGGCGCCCTTGCCACCGACGGTCGACACCACCGGAGCGTCGAGGCGTTCGGCCACTTCCACCAGCGCCTGTGGCCCACCCGGCGAGCGGCGCACGCCACCGCCGGCCAGGATCACCGGCCGGCGGGCGGCCTCGAGCACCGTGGCCGCCGCCGCGACCACCTCGTCGCGCGGCGCGCGCTGGACGACCCGGTGTGGTGCCGACGTCACCGGCGGGACGTCGGCGCTGCCGGTCAGCACGTCCTGGGGGATCTCGACCCAGGTCGGGCCGGCGGGTGCCGAGCGCGCGAGCGCCCAGGCGTCGGCGAGCAGGCTGGGGATCTCGGCGGCGTGGCGCGCCTGCGCGGTGCTCTTGGTGACGTTGCGGGCGCTGCGCGCCTGGTCGTCGAGCTGGTGCAGCATGCCGCGGCGCAACCCGATGCCCGCGCGCGGGATCTGGCTCGCGATCACCAGGATCGGGACGGCGCTGGCGTGCGCCTCCTGCAGCGCGCCCAGCGCGGTGAGTGCGCCGGGCCCGGTGGACAGGAACAGCACGCCCACCTCACCGGTGGCCCGGGCATACCCGTCGGCGCCGAACGCCGAGTTGTTCTCCACGCGCGAGCTGACGAAGGTCAGCTCGCTGCGGCGGATGGCGTCGAACAGTCCCAGCGCGTTCTGCCCGGGGATGCCGAAGACGTGCGAAACACCCAATGCCGTCAGCGTTTCGACGACGACGTCGCCTCCATTTCTCCCGTCGCTTCGCTCGCCCGGGCCGTTTCTCCCGTCGCTGCGCTCGCCCGGGCCGTTCCTCCCGTCGCTCATCGGGTGGCGTCGTGCCGCATCGCGAGCAGCGACACCAGGTCGTAGGCCACGTGCGATGCCGCCACCCCGGTGATCTCGGCGTGGTCGTAGGCGGGGGAGACCTCCACGACGTCGGCGCCGACGAGGTTCAATCCGCGGAAGCCGCGCAGGATCTCGAGTAGCTCCCGGCTCGTCATGCCGCCCGCCTCGGGCGTCCCCGTGCCGGGGGCATGCGCCGGGTCGAGCACGTCGATGTCGATCGACACGTACACCGGCCGGTCGCCGAGTCGGTCGCGCAGCTTGTCGACGACCTCGCGGACGCCCTGGTAGTAGACGTCGGAGGACGTGACGATGCCGAAGCCGAACCGGCGGTCGTCCTCGAGGTCCTTCTTGCCGTACAGCGGCCCGCGGGTCCCGACGTGCGAGAGCGCCTCGGTGTCGAGGATGCCCTCCTCGACCGCCCGGCGGAAAGGCGTGCCGTGGGTGTACTCCGCGCCGAAGTAGGTGTCCCAGGTGTCCAGGTGGGCGTCGAAGTGCACCAGCGCGACCGGTCCGTGGTGCGCGGCGGCGGCGCGCAGCAGCGGCAGGGCGATGGTGTGGTCGCCGCCGATGGTCACCAGGCGGGTGCCGTCGGAGGTGAGGTCGGTCGCCGCACCCTCGATGGTCTCGATGGCCTCGCCGATGTTGAACGGGTTCACCGCGATGTCACCGGCGTCGGCGACCTGGGCGATGTCGAACGGCGACACGTCGAGCCCGGGGTGGTACGGCCGCAACAACCGCGACGCCTCACGGACGTGGGTGGGACCGAACCGGGCCCCCGGCCGGTAGGAGACCCCGGAGTCGAACGGCACACCGGCCACGACGACGTCGGCGTGCTCGACCTGGTCGAGGCGGGGGAGCCGCGCGAACGAGGCGGGGCCGGCGAAGCGCGGTGTCTTCGAGGCGTCGATCGGGCCGATGGTCATGACGAGGCCTCCTTGGGCGTCGTGGGGGTGGCGGTGATGGCGGTGATGGGGACGTCGGCGGGCGGACCCGCGGGAACCATCCGCGGTCCGAGGGGACCGAACGCGTCAGCGGGCTCGGGAAACGCGTACAGCAGAACGGGATACAGCACCGCGGCCAGTCCGAGGCCGACGGGGATGGAGAGATCGATGCCCGCCGCCAGCGTGCCGAGCGGTCCGATGAACTGCCCGGGCAGATTGACGAAGCAGATGCTCAGTGCCGCCGACACCAGCCACGCCAGGAGGCCCCGCCAGTTCCAGCCGTGCGCGAACCAGTAGCGGCCGCCGCGTTGGCGCCGGTTGAACACCTGCAGTGCGTCGGAGTCGTACCAGCCCCGCCGGGTGAACCAGCCGATCATCATGACGACCATCCAGGGCGCGGTGCACGTCACGATCAGCACGGCGAACGTCGAGATCGACTGCACCACGTCGAAGGCGAAGCGGCCGACGAAGATGAAGGCGATGGCGATGACGCCGATGAACACCGTCGCCTGCACCCGATTGAAGCGCGGGAACACGCTGGAGAAGTCGAGTCCGGTGCCGTAGAGGGCCGTGGTGCCGGTGGACATGCCGCCGATCAGCGCGATGAGGCAGACCGGAAGGAAGTACCAGCCGGGCGACACCGCCAGCAGCCCACCGACGTAATCACCGCCCTCCACGAATTCCGGTGCGGTCGTGGCGATCACGGTCGCGGTGACGAGTCCGAACCCAAAGGGGACGAGCGTCGCCAGCTGGGCGAGGAAGGCCGCTGCCATCGACCGCCAGCCGGGGGTGTCACGCGGAATGTAGCGCGCCCAGTCCCCGAGGAACGCTCCGAAGCTCACCGGGTTGCTCATCACGATGAGCGCCGCTCCGACGAACGACGGCCAGTACAGCGCGTTGGTCGCGGCGTCGGCGCCGTCGCCGAAGATCCCCGGGTAGCCCGGGTCGAACGTCCCGCCGAAGGCGATGACGCCGAGGAGGAAGAGCACCGTGGCGGCGAGGACGGCGATCTTGTTGACCAGCAACATGAATCGAAAGCCGTAGATGCAGACGACGAGGACGAGGACGGCGAAGATGCCGTAGGCGACGGCGATCGCGGCGTCGGTGCGGGGCAGGCCCACGGCGCGGTTGGCGCCGCCGACGAGCACTTCACCCGAGGTCCACACCGAGATGGAGAAGAACGCCACGGCGGTGAGCAGGGAGAGGAACGAGCCGACGACGCGGCCGTGCACACCGAGGTGCGCGGAGGAGGACACTGCGTTGTTGGTCCCGTTGCGCGGACCGAACAGCGCCATCGGCGCCAGGATCGCGGCGCCTGCCACGACGCCGAGCAGAGTGGCCAGCACGGCGTCGCGGAACGACAGGCCGAACACGATGGGGAAGCTGCCGAGGACGACGGTCGCGATGGTGTTCGCACCGCCGAAGGTCAACCGGAACAGGTCCAGGGGCCGTGCCGAGCGCTCGGCGTCGGGGATCGGCTCCACGCCGTGCGTCTCGACGGCGGTCACCTTCGGTGCCGGCGCGGTGTCGAACGTGGCCATGGCCGTCCTCGGTGCTCGGAATCGTGTGGTGCGGATCACTGTAGGGCTGCTCGGCCGACGTCGGCAATCGATCCGTTCGTTACAGAGGGGTTTCGGATCACGAAGCGCCGGTGCTGCCGGTCGATGCAGGACTAGGGTTCTTCTTCGGGACCGCTGGGTGCACGATCTGTCCGGTCGCCCGGGCACGAATTCGCTCGACGAATTTCGGGGAGGTGCGGCGTGGACGAGGTCGACGAGGCGATCGTGGAGCTGCTCGAAGCCGACGGCCGCCTGACGCACCGCGAGATCGCACGGGCGGTCGGGCTGTCCCGGTCGGCTGCCGCGGTCCGCGTGCAGCGGCTCATCGCGAGCGGTCAGGTGGTGGTCCGGGGCGTGGTGCATCCCGCCGTCATCGGCCGCGGCGCCTTGGCGCACGTCTCGCTCGCCGTCGACGGTCCTGCGGCGCCGGTGGCCCGCGAGATCGCCCGCCGTGCAGACGTGCCGTTCCTCTCGCTGACGAGCGGCGTCCACGGGCTCATCGCGGAGGTGCGCGCGCCGTCGCCCCGCGAGATCGACCGTTCGATCGCCGAGTTGCGGGCGCTGAAGCACGTGGTCGGCGTCGACACGCTCAGCTACGTCGAGGTGGTCCGCGACGTCGTCGGCCCCGTCGGCGAGGTGACGACCGACGTCGACGACACCGATCGCGCACTGCTGCGTGCGCTGCAGGAGGACGGCCGTTCGTCCTACGTCGAGCTGGCCGCGCGGGTCGGGCTGTCACCGGCCGGTGCGCGCCGGCGGGTGGTGCGCCTGGTGGAGGCGCAGGTGGTGCGGGTGGGTGCGGTGGTGCGGCACTCCGGTCAGGACCGGCAGAGTGCCATGGGCTTCGGCGTCCGCCTCGCCGGTGACCACGCCGATGTCGTCGCGGCGATCGCCGGGCTGCCGTCGGTGCTCTTCCTGGCTCGCACGCTCGGTCGGTTCGACCTGCTGGCCACCGTCCGGGGCTTCTCCGCCGCGCAGCTCGTCGAGGTCCTCGACACGGTCCGTGCCCTCCCGGCGGTCAGTGCGGTGGACAGCTGGACCCACCTCGAGGTGGTCAAGGAGAGCTACGCGTCGGGTCTCGACGCCTAGTAGGGCGGCGGAATCGGCTCGCGGTTCTCGAGGAACGTCTCGTCGTAGTGGTAGTCCTCGACGTGGTCGTGCAATGGTTTTCGCGTCGTGCGGGCCGCGAGGTTGGCGCGCCGCTGCGCCGCGATGTCGGCGGAGCGCTGCTGGGTGCGACTGCGCTGCCGGCGTGGCATCAGCACCGACTTGTCACCGCACCGCTCGGGTGCCGGCCGGGGTGCGGGCGCCGGGGCGGTCGGCGCGGCCAGGCCGCCGAAGTGCATCGCCCCGTCGGCACGCGTCACGTAGGTGCGGCCCTGCGGCGACGTCCACACCACCCGGCCATCGGGCAGTTGCTCGTCGTGCCAGCCCCAGAACGTCTTCAGCAGGTGGTGAAGACGGCACAGTGACTTCAGGTTCGACGCGTGCGTGGTGCCGCCATCACCCCAGGGCACCGTGTGGTCGACGTCGCACGCCCAGGCCGACGTCCCGCAGTTCGGGAAGCGGCAAATGAGGTCGCGGCACCGGACGAACTCGGCCAGCGCCCGCGACGGCCGGTATCTCGGCTCGGGCGCGGCACCGCCGGGGTGGGTGACCGGCCGCAGCGCGGCGTGCTCGGCCAGCTCGACGAGCAGGTCGGGTGGGAGCAGTCCGTCGTGGCCGTGCATGACGCCGCCCGTGCCGGCCCGGGGCGAACTCGGGGAGAGACTCGCCGCGTCGGTGACGACGTGGATCACCACTGACGACTGCTCGGCGCTGGCCGTCGCCGCGCACTCCGCCCCGCCGCACCGGCACGGCAGCCGGTCCCAGCCGTAGCCGATGGCCCCAAAGGCGTCCGACAGCCGCTCGGCGAACGTACGGGGATCGTTCGGGCAGACGGTGTTCGCCAGCGTCCGCACCCGGTTGCTGAAGGCGCGACCGTCCGGTGCGTACACGACCGCGGTGATCTCCGTCAGCCCCGCGTCGACCGGCTCCGACGACATGCCGCGCGCCGCGCGCCGGTCCTCCCGGCGGCGCACGGCATCGCGGTCCGACCGCGCCACGACCGCGTCGATGCGCGCACTCAGATCCGACCGGCCCGCGGTGCCCCAGCGCGGCATCAGGTTCGCCAACGCCGCATCGACGCGGGCCAGCAGGTCCGGATCGGTGATGAGCCCGGTGCGGTAGACAGCGGCCTTGAACGCCATCTCGCTCACGTGACCGGCGGCGAAGCGTGCGGCCAGGGCCGGGAGCTGGTGCCGCATCGCGTGGGCGTAGCGGATCTGCCACTCGGCCAGACCGTGCGAGATGCGCAGCGCCGCGGCGACCTCGGCCGCGGCGGCCGAGACCACGTCGACCAGCCACTCGTCGGTGGCCGAGCCGACCGCGGCGCTACGGCGGTCGACGAACTCGCCGACGGCCGACAGCCGGGCGGCCGCGGCCCGCGCCTCGTCGCGCGCCGCCGCGGCTGCGCGCTCGAGCAGCCGAGCCTCCGGTGCGGCCGATTCGCTCATGTGTTCGATGATAGTGGTGCCCACCGACAGCATGGGTGTGCCGACGCGGCCCATGGGGTAGGTGCCCACCGACAGCATGGGTGTGCCGACGCGGCCCATGGGGTAAAGGACAGCAATGCGCAGGCCCGCGACCTTCGTTGCCGTCGTCGCTGCCCTGCTGTCCCTCGTCGCCTGTGCACCCGCCGAGCGCGTCGATCTCGGGCAGTCCTCGGGCAACCTCATCGCCGCGATCGGCGGAGAGCCCGACCAGCTCGACCCGCAGAAGACCAGTGCCTACTTCTCCTTCGAGGTGCTGGAGAACGTCTTCGACACCCTCGTCGAGCCGGACGCGAACCTCACCATGCGCCCCGCACTCGCCGAATCGTGGACGGTCTCGCCGGACCAGCTGCAGTGGACCTTCCGCCTACGCCGTGGGGTCACGTTCCACGACGGCAGCCCGTTCACCGCCGATGACGTCGTCTACTCCTACCGCCGCATCATCGACGAGAAGCTCTCCAACGTCGACAAGTTCGCCGCCGTTACCGACGTCCGCGCAGCCGGACCCGACACCGTCGTCATCCGCGTGAAGCAGCCGACCCCCAACCTGCTCACCAACCTCGGCGGCTTCAAGGGCATGGCGATCGTCTCCCGGCGCAACGTCGAGAGCGGCCAGATCGCCACGCATCCCGTCGGCACCGGACCGTTCTCGTTCGTCTCCCAGCGCAGCGGCGACTCGATCACGCTGGCCGCCAACCCGTCCTACTGGGGCGGCGCCCCGGCCATTCCTGGCGTCACCTTCCAGTTCATTTCCGAGCCGTCCACGGCGCTCTCAGCGCTGCAGGCCGGCGAGATCGACTGGACCGACTCCATCCCCACCCAACGGGTGCAGCAGCTGCTTGACGATGAGTCGATCCACCTCGCCGTCACGCCGAGCAACGACTACTGGTATCTGGCACTCAACGAGGCCCGCGCGCCGTGGAACGACGTGCGCGTGCGGCAGGCGATCGCCTACGCCATCGACCGCGACGCCATCGTGCAGGCCACCAGCTACGGCACCGCCGTCGCCAATCAGCTGGCCATCCCGCAAGGGAACCCCTGGTACGTGCCGTACGACCGCTACCGCTACGACGTCGACGAGGCGAAGCGCCTGCTCGCCGAGGCCGGCATCACCGGGTCGCTGCCCCTGGACATGCTCGTCACCAGCGAGTACCCGGAGACGGTGACGGCGGCGCAGGTGATCGCCGACAACCTCGCTCCGCTGGGCGTCGAGGTGAACATCCGCACCGTCGACATGGCGACGTGGCTCGACGAGCAGAACACCGGTCACTTCGACATGCTGATGATGGGCTGGCTCGGCAACATCGATCCGGACGACTTCTACTACGCCCAGCACCACACCGGCGGTTCGAACAACGCGCAGAAGTTCTCCGACCCCGAGGTCGACCGCCTGCTGGACGCCGGCCGCGTCCAGGTCGACCGCGAGGCCCGCGCCGCCGACTACGCCCGGGCCGCCACCCGCATCGCCGACGAGGTCAGCTACCTCTACCTGTACAACCCGTCGGTCATCCAGGGATGGCGCCCCGACCTCACGGGTTACGAGGCCAGGCGCGACGGCGCCGTCCGCTTCCGCACCGCACGGCTGGGGGAGGCGACCGAACCGTGACGCGCTTCCTCGCCCGCCGCCTCGCGTACTCGCTCGTCGTCCTGGTCGGCGTCCTCATCGTCGTCTTCGCGCTGGTCCACCTGGTGCCCGGCGATCCGGTGCGCATCGCGCTCGGCACCCGCTACACGCCCGAGGCGTACGAGGCGCTGCGGGCGGCCAGCGGACTCGACCGCCCGCTGGCGCAACAATTCTTCGGCTACCTCGCCGGCGCACTGCGGGGCGACCTCGGCGTCAGCTTCCGCAACGGCGACCCCGTCGCGGGCGTCCTCGCCGAACGCCTGCCCGCCACGGTGTCGCTGGCCCTGGCCGGCATCGTCGTCGCGCTGCTGATCGCCCTGCCCGCCGGCATCTTCTCGGCGCTGCGGGAAGGACGGTTGAGCGACGCCATCGTGCGCGTCACCAGTCAGGTCGGGGTATCGGTCCCGGACTTCTGGATGGGGATCCTGCTCATTGCCCTGTTCGCCACCACGCTGGGTTGGCTACCGACGTCGGGCTACCGACCGCTGTTCGGCGATCCGCTCGGGTGGCTCTCGCACATCCTGCTGCCCGCGGTGGTCGTCGGACTGGTCGCGGGCGCGATCATGACGCGGTACGTGCGGTCGGCGGTGCTCGACGTCGCCGGCGCGGGCTATGTGCGCACCGCGCGGTCCAAGGGGCTCCCGCCGGCCATCGTGACGTTCCGGCACACCGTGCGCAACGCCCTGGTGCCGATCCTGACGATCACCGGCATCCAGCTCGCCACCGTCCTCGGCGGGGTCATCGTCGTGGAAGTCGTCTTCGCCTGGCCCGGGCTGGGTCGCCTGGTCTACAACGCCGTAGCCGCCCGCGACTACCCAGTCATCCAGGGCGCGGTGCTCCTCATCGCCGCCCTGTTCCTGCTGATCAACCTGATCGTGGACGTGCTGTACGCGGTCGTCGACCCGAGGATCCGGCTGTCATGATCGACGTCGCGCCCCCGTCCACCAGGGTGTCGTCCTGGCGGCTGCTGCTCGGCAACCCGGTGACGGTCGTCAGCGCGCTGCTGCTGATCGTCCTCGTCGTCGTGGCGCTGACGGCGTCGTGGATCGCTCCCTACGGCATCAACGACGTGGACGTGCCCAGCGCGCTACAGCCCCCGAGCGGCGCGCACTGGTTCGGCACCGACGAACTCGGTCGCGACGTCCTGTCCCGCGTCCTCGTCGCCATCCAGGCGTCGCTGCGGGTGGCCGTCGCGAGCGTGGCGTTCGCGGCCGTGGTCGGCGTGACCTTCGGCGTCGTCGCCGGCTACCGCGGCGGCTGGGTCGACACGGTGTTCATGCGGATCGTCGACGTGCTGTTCGCGTTCCCGGTACTGCTGCTGGCGCTCGCGATCGTCGCAATCCTCGGACCCGGTGTCACCACGACGATGCTCGCGATCGGCGTGGTGTACACCCCCATCTTCGCCCGGGTCGCCCGTGCCAGCACGCTGTCGGTGCGCGTCGAGCCGTTCGTGGCCGTATCCCGCTCGATGGGAACCGGCCACGGCTTCATCCTGCTGCGCCACGTGCTGCCGAACGTCGCGGCGCCGCTCATCGTGCAGACGTCGCTGTCCCTGGCGTTCGCCATCCTCAGCGAGGCGGCGCTGTCGTTCCTGGGACTCGGCATCCAGCCGCCCGAGCCGTCCCTGGGCCGGATGATCTTCGACTCGCAGGGCTTCGTCACGCTCGCCTGGTGGATGGCGGTGTTCCCCGGCGCGGCGATCTTCGCGATCGTGCTGGCCTTCAACCTGCTGGGCGACGGGCTGCGCGACGTCCTCGACCCGCGGCAGCGCTCGGCCGTCGAGGCGCGCCGCACGGAGCGGGCCCGATGACCGGCGACCCCGTGCTCGAGGTGTCCGGCTTGGGTGTCTGCATCGGCCGCCGCGACATCGTGGCCGGCATCGACTTCCGCGTCGAGCGGGAGCAGACCCTCGGCATCGTCGGGGAGTCCGGCTCGGGCAAGTCCATGACGGTGCTCGCCGCCACCGGACTCCTCGACGCGCCGGCCGCGGTGGTCAGCGGGTCCAGCGTGCTCGGCGGCCACGGCGACGCCGCGCGCACCGAACTGGTCGGTGCGACACCGAAGGTCCTGCGGCAGGTGCACGGCGGCCGGATCGGCTTCGTCTTCCAGGATCCGGGCACGTCGCTCAACCCCATGTTGACCATCGAGCGGCAGATCACCGAGTCCCTGGAGACGCACCGCCGGCTCGGGCGCCGGGAGGCGACCGCGCGTGCGACCGAACTGCTAAGGGCAGTCGGCCTGCCCGACCCCGGGCAGCGGCTGCGGTCTTACCCGCACCAGTTGTCCGGCGGCCAGCGGCAGCGCGTCATGCTGGCGATCGCACTTGCCTGCGACCCCGAACTCCTGGTGGCGGACGAGCCGACCACCTCGCTGGACGTGACCACCCAGGCCCAGGTGATCGATCTGGTGCGCGCCCTGCAACGCGACTTCGGTACTGCGGTGATCTGGATCAGCCACGACCTCGGCGTCATCGGGCAGGTGGCCGACGACGTCACCGTGCTCCGCGAGGGCGAGGCCATCGAACAGGCCACCATCGGCGACGTCTTCGACCGTCCGCAACACGACTACACCCGCGAACTGCTCGCGGCACGGCCGGTTCTCGGGGTGTCCTCGCCGGAAGCTCCGCCCGCCGATGCACCGGTGCTGCTCGACGTCCGCTCGCTCGACGTCCGCTTCCCCGTGACGACGCCGACCGGCCGCACGTCGGTGCACGCGGTGCGCGACCTCACCTTCCGGATCCGCCGCGGCACCACGCTGGGACTGGTCGGCGAGTCCGGCTCCGGCAAGTCGACCGTCGCGTCGGCGCTGACCGGGTTGGTGACCCCCGACGGCGGCACCGCGACGCTGGCCGGGGACGACCTCCTCGCGGTCCGCGGGCGGGCGGGCAGGGCGCTGCGCCGACGCGTCGGCCTGGTGTTCCAGGATCCCTTCTCGTCCCTCGATCCGCGCGCAGCGGTCGAGGCCGCGATCGCCGAGCCGCTGCGGGTGCACCGCCTGGCTCCCGACCGCGCCGCGCGCCGAAGGCGCGTCGCCGAGCTGCTGGACCGCGTCGGCCTGCCCGCTGCCTTCGCCTCCCGCTACCCGCACGAACTGTCCGGCGGTCAGCGGCAGCGGGTCAGCATCGCCCGGGCCCTCGCGCTGGAACCGGACCTGCTGATCCTCGACGAGTCGACCGCCTCGCTCGACGTCTCGGTGCAGGCGCGGGTCCTGGACCTGCTGACCGAACTCCAGGACGAGCTGACGCTGACCTACCTCTTCATCGGCCACGACCTGGCCGTGATCCAGCGGATGAGCCACGACGTGCTGGTGATGCGCGCCGGCGAGGCGGTCGAATACCGCCCGGCAGCCGACCTCTTCGCGGCCCCCGAGCAGGAGTACACCCGGGCCCTGCTCGCCGCCGTGCCGCCGGCACGACCCCGGCTGTAACGAATCACTGCCGCGGACGGATTGATCTTGTGTAGCGGTCGCGGCGATTACTGGTACAGGGACCAGCGTCGGGGGAGATGGCTGCGCAGGGCGGTGTGACGGCGACGCCACGCGACCTGGGAAACGAAGGAGTCCGAATCACGATGCGTGCACCACGAGACGTGCGGATCGACAAGCGGGTGGCGGCGACGGTCGCCACCGGCGTGGTCGTGTCCTTGACGGCACTCACCGCGGGCATCACGCCCGCCTACGCCGAGCCCGGCGGCGGGGGTGGCGGCGGAGGTTCGGGTCCGGTCACCACCGTCGCGCCCGAGCCGGAGCAGCCAAAGGCCGAAGAGCCCAAGGCGCAGGAGCCCAAGGCCGACGCTCCCAAGCAGGCCCCGCAGCCCGAGGCGCCGTCGGCTCCTCAGCAGGAGGCCCCGGTGCAGCAGGCGCCCGTGCAGCAGGCTCCCGTCGCGGAGGCGCCGGTCCGGCAGGCACCCGTCCAGGAGGCGCCCGCGCCGCGGGAGACGCAGGCCCCTGCGCCCCGGACGGCCGAGACCGCCGAGGCTCCCGCACCGCGCGCAACGGCGCCGAGCAGCGCCCCGGCACCGAGCAGCGCCCCGGCACCGAGCAGCACCGCCAAGCCGCCGACCAGCACGGCCACCACCGTCGCGCCGTCGGCCCCCGCGTCGACCCCCGCCGCGCCGAGCCGGGCGGCCGAGCCGAGCGAGAGCGCGGCCCCGTCGGCGAGCCAGGACGACCCGAGGCCGCGGCTCGCGCCCTCGGAGTCCGCCGCACCGTCCTCCGGGCCCGAGTCGGCACCGGCGTCCCCGACCGAGTCGGGCAAGCCCTCGGATGATCCGTCCACCGCGGCGTCCGAGTCCGGGGCGCGTCCGACGGCCGGAGAATCGTCGTCCGCATCGTCGGCACCGGAATCCTCGAGGTCGGGCGAGTCGACGGCCACGTCGACCGTGTCGCAGGCCGCGAAGGAACTCGAGACGCTGAAGCCGCAGACGCTGCAGGCGCCGATCGAGGACGTCGAGGTCGCCAAGACCGCCAAGGTCGTCGAGCTGCCGGACCCGCAACCCGCCTCGGTGCAGGACCTCGCGAAGATCGCCACGGCGATCGACCTGCCGGTGCTGCCGCGCGACCTGCAGCAGCCCGGCCTGCGCGACGCGGCTCGCATCGCCGACCCGGTGCGGCTGGCCGGTGCGTGGGACCGCAACGTGCGGCAGTGGAGCCCGGACTGGGTGTCCTACGACGACTACTTCCGTCCCGTGCTGAGCAACCCGTACCGCGACCCGGTGCAGATCGTCTACGTCGTCGACAACCGGCCGCGGATCGCGTACATCCCGCCGCTGTCGCGGATCGTGCTCGAGGTCGCGCAGTATGCGGCGTACTCGTTCACCGCCGTGGTGACCAACGCGATCAACACCGCGGTGAACACCGCCGTGAACGTCGCGGTCGGCACCTTCTTCGGCGGCGGATACTTCCCGGGCATCGGCCTCCCGCTGCCGCCGCCTCCGCCGGCGCTGGTGCGCTACGACAACGTGCCGGTGTTCGTGAACTACTCCCAGCAGCGCTATGAACCGTTCCGGGTGCAGCGCATCATCGACGTCGGGGACGACCGGCAGTGGGGCGAGCGCAAGGTCCTGCTCGACGGCGTCACCCCGGCGTGGGGCCAGTGGACCCAAACCCCGGCGGGGGAGCGGCAATTCGAGGTGCACCGGACCCAGCAGTTCCCGGGCTTCGACGAACCGCGCGAAGCGCCGCTGCCCGGTGACTACCAGCTGCGGCTGCTGTCGGAGCAGACGCCGGAGGCCGGATTGAACCGCCGCGACGTCTACCTGCTGTCGGCGGCGGGCCTGTGCGCGGTGCTCGCCGTCGGCGCGGTGGCGCTGGCCATGGCGATGGGACGCCGACGCCGCGCGTGACACGACCGGCAGCGGTGCTCGCGACGATGGTCGCGGTCACCGCTGCCGTCGTCGGGTGCGGGGCCGGTCCGCCCGCGCCCATCACACCGCGGTCCGCCGCTCCACCTGTCGCGTCGTCCGCCCCGAAACCCGCCGCCTCGCCCGTCCCGGCACCCGCGGTCGTGTCCGAGGTGACCGCGGCCGACCTGGGCGCCACCTGGCGCCCGGAGTGCCCGGTGCCGCCCACCGGCCTGCGCCGGATCACGGTGAGCTATCTCGACTTCGGAGGGCGCACGCAACGGGGTGACCTCGTGGTCGCCGCCGACCTCGTCGACGACACCATCGACGTGTTCGCCCAGTTGTACCGACTGCGCTACCCGATCACCCGAATGCGCACCGTCGATCACTACCCGGGCGCCGACGACGAGACGTCGATGCGCGACGACAACACCTCGGCGTTCAACTGCCGCCGGCTCGCCAGCGGTCGGTGGTCCCAGCATGCGCTGGGCCGCGCCGTCGACGTCAACCCCCTGCTGAACCCGTACGTCGGCAGCGACGGCGTCCAACCGGCCACCGGGACGCCCTACCTCGACCGCGGACGGACCGACCCGGGCATGCTGCACGCCGGCGACCCCGTCGTCACCGCCTTCGAGACACGGGGCTGGCAGTGGGGCGGAAAGTGGCGCGCGCCCAAGGACTATCAGCACTTCGAGAAGCGCTGACGGTCCCCGCGGGCGACGGGCCTAGCGCGCGATGGGCCTAGCGGGCGACGGGCCAGTCCCACACGGACATGTCGCCGCGCGGGTAGTTCATGCACACGTCGGTCGCCTTCGCGACCACGCCCTTGTTGTTGAAGAACAGCTTCGCCCA
Organism: Mycolicibacterium grossiae; assembly: GCF_008329645.1. Lineage (NCBI taxonomy): Bacteria > Bacillati > Actinomycetota > Actinomycetes > Mycobacteriales > Mycobacteriaceae > Mycobacterium > Mycolicibacterium grossiae. Next base: position 4,741,609 of record NZ_CP043474.1, on the reverse strand, counting down.
GTTGCCCCAGCGGGTGGCCACCTGCTCGTAGTACACGTTGGTGGCGGTGTCCTCGGAGTACTGCCGACGTGCCGCGGCGTCCAGCGAGAAGAACCAGTGGATGCGGTCGAACGCCCACTGCTGGATGTCCGCCGGGCGGTTGCTCCGGTCGATCATGTAGCGCTCGAAGTACACCGGGCTGGTGTCCCGCGCCGCCTGCATGTACTGCTCGGTGTCGCACTGCGTGATGATGATGCGGTGCGGGATCGGGTAGTCGTCGGTCGCATCCGCCGCGGCCGGTCCGGCGAACATCGTCGCCGCGACACCGCACGCAGCGGCCAGCAGGCCACCTCGACGCGTCAGGTCACGCATGCTCTTCATACTGCTCCTCCTGGTCATGCGGTGGGTACCGGTTCGGGATCCTTGGGCGCGGGCGGCGGGGGCGTCGGCCACGGTGCGGGCAGCGGGCGGGTGCGCACGTTGTGCGGCCACCAGAACCAGCGGCCGAGCAGGGCGGCGATCGACGGCGTCATCAGCGAGCGCACCACCAGGGTGTCGAACAGCAGGCCCAGGCCGATCGTGGTGCCCACCTGTCCGATGACGGTCAGCTCACTCACGGCCATCGACATCATCGTGAACGCGAACACCAGACCCGCCGACGTGACCACCGACCCGGTGCCGCCCATCGACCGGATGATGCCGGTGTTCAACCCCGCGTGGATCTCCTCCTTGAACCGGGAGACCAGCAGCAGGTTGTAGTCCGCGCCCACGGCCAGCAGGATGATCACCGCCATGGCCATGACCATCCAGTGCAGTTCGATGCCCAGGATGTGCTGCCAGATCAGCACCGACAGGCCGAACGATGCGCCGAGCGACAGCACGACGGTGCCGACGATCACGGCCGAGGCGACGACGGCCCGCGTGATGATCAACATGATGATGAAGATCAGCGCCAGCGCCGAGATGCCGGCGATCAACAGGTCGAACGTGTTGCCGTCGGACATGTCCTTGAAGACCGCCGCGGTACCGGCGAGGTAGACCTTCGACCCCTCCAGCGGAGTGCCCTTGATCGCCTCCTTCGCCGCCATCTTGATGGCGTCGATGCGGGCGATGCCCTCCGGGCTCATCGGGTCGCCCTCGTGGGAGATGATGAACCGCACCGACTTTCCGTCGGGGGAGATGAAGTTCTTCATGCCGCGCTTGAAGTCCTCGTTGTCGAAGATCTCCGGCGGCAGGTAGAACGAGTCGTCGTTCATCGACGCGTCGAACGCCTCGCCCATCGCCGACGAGTTCTCCGACCCCTCGGCCTGCTGGTCCTGCATGCCCTTCTGGGTGGCGTACTGGGTCAGCAGCATCGTCTTCATGGTCTTCATCGTCGAGATCATCTCGGGCATCAACGCGACCATCTGGGGCATCAGGGTGTCGAGCCGCTCCATCAGCGGCACCAGCTGCTGGATGTCGTCGGTCATGGTGTTGATGCCGTCGAGGGTGTCGAAGACCGACCGGATCGACCAGCAGACCGGGATGTCGTAGCAGTGCGGTTCCCAGTAGAAGTAGTTGCGGATGGGCCGGAAGAAGTCGTCGAAGTTCGCGATGTTGTCCCGCAACTCCGCGATGTCGACGGTCATGTCCTTCATCTTCGACACCATCTGGTGCGTGACGTCGGCCATCTGCTTGGTCAGACCCGACATCTTCTCCATCGAATCGATGGTGGTCTGCATGTCGTCGGCCTGCTTCTTGATGTTGCCCATCATGTCCTGCATGTACTTCTCGTTCAGCTTCTGGGTCGTGCCCTGCATGCTGATCAGGAAGGGGATCGAGGTGTGCTCGATCGGCTTGCCCTCGGGACGGGTGATGGTCTGCACGCGGGCGATGCCCTCGACGCGGAAGACGGCCTTGGCGATCTTGTCGACGACGAGGAAGTCCGCCGAATTGCGCAGGTCGTGGTCGCTCTCGACCATCAGCAGCTCGGGATTCATCCGCGCCTGGGAGAAGTGCCGGTCGGCAGCGGCGTACCCCGCGTTGGCGGGCAGGTCCGCCGGCAGGTAGTTGCGGTCGTTGTAGTTCGTCCGGTAACCGGGCAGCGTCAGCAGGCCGATCAGCGACAGGGCGACCGTCGCGATCAGGATGGGGCCCGGCCAGCGCACGACGGCCGCGCCGATGCGGCGCCAGCCCCTGGTGCGCAGCGCGCGCTTCGGTTCGAGCGCACCGAAGCGGGTGGCGATGGTGACGATCGCCGAGCCCAGCGTCAGTGCGGTCAGCACGCAGATGACCATGCCGATCGCCAGCGGGACGCCGAGCGTCTGGAAGTACGGCAGCCGGGTGAACGACAGGCAGAACGTCGCGCCGGCGATGGTGAGGCCGGAGCCCAGCACCACGTGCGCGGTGCCTCCGAACATCGTGTAGTACGCCTGCTCCTTGTCCTCACCGAGACTTCGGGCTTCCTGATACCGGCCGATGAGGAAGATCGCGTAGTCGGTGGCGGCGGCGATGGCGAGGGTGACCAGCAGGTTCGTCGCGAACGTCGACAGCCCGATGATCTCGTAGTAGCCGAGGAACGCGACGAAACCGCGCGACGCGGACAGCGACAGCACCACCATCACGAGGGTCAGCAACACGGTGATGATCGACCGGTAGACCAGCAGCAGCATCACGATGATGACCGTGAAGGTGGCGATCTCGATCATCGTCATGCTGCGGTCGCTGGCGATGTGCTGGTCGGCGGCCAGCGCGGCGGGGCCGGTGACGTAGGTCTTGAGCCCCGGCGGCGCCGGCACGCTGTCGACGATCTTCTGCACTGCTTCGATGGACTCGTTGGCGAGCGTCTCGCCCTGATTGCCCGCGGTCTTGACCTGGACATAGGCGGCCTTGCCGTCGGAGGACTGCGAGCCCGACGCCGTCAGCGGGTCGCTCCAGAAGTCCTGGATCGACTGCACGTGCTTCGGATCGGAGCGCAGCTTCTCGATCAGCTGGTCGTAGTAGGCGTGCGCCTCGTCACCGAGCGGCTGCTCGCCCTCGAGCACGATCATCGCCGAGCTGTCGGAGTTGCCCTCCTGAAACACCTCGCCGACGCGCTTCATCGAGATCATCGACGGCGCGTCCTGCGGGCTCATCGAGACGGCGCGCATCTGCCCGACCGTCTCGAGCTGCGGCGTGATCGCCGGGGTGTTGAGGATGGCGATCACCGCGATCCACCCGAGCACGATCGGCACCGCGAGGGTGCGGATCATCCGCGGGATGAACGGGCGATCGTAAGCGCGGGCGGCCGGGAACGCGTCGGTGGTCGCGTCCGAGGTCGGATGACTCATGCAGATTTCACCAAGCAGAAGGTCTGGGCGTTCAGCCCGGTGGAGGTCCGCTCGGCCTTGACCTCGTCATCCACCGTGACCCGGCAGGTGATCGAACTGCCGTTGCCCTGCGCGACGATGTTCGGTTGAGCCGCCGGCGCGGTGGTGCTGAGCACGAGTTCCCAGGGCAGCGAGGCACCGTCGACGCGTTGCGGCTTCGCGTCCAGGTCGAGGTAGTTGATGTCGGCGTAGGCGCCCGGTTCGCCGAAGATCTCGTACTTCACGATCTTGGGGTCGAACGGCTCGGGGTCATCCGCGAACTGGACGGGCGTGACGGTGATGCCCTCGGCGCCGAAGAAGGTACGAATGCGGCTGACGGTGAACCCGGCGACGAGGACCACGACGAGGATCACGATCGGGATCCACGCCTTCTTCGCGAGCGCCGTCACGACTGCACCTCATTCTCATCGTTCTTTGACATTCGTCTCATCTAGGTCACAGGTTAGTCAATGTAACTGATAGATTAGCCTGGTTAAGTTGTTCATGGCGACCCCCACTGTCCGCGCCGCGTGTGACCGGTGACACACCGCGAGCGGTGCTGATCAGGGGATCGACAGGACGAGTCAAGCATGTCCGCCGTGAGATAGGGTAAGTCCGCAAATGGGTACACACGGAATCCGCTGGGCCAAGGCCGCCGTCGCCGCGAGTGTCGGCGCTGCCGCGCTCGTCCTGTCCGCCCCGGCGCACGCCGACGTCGACAGCGATTTCGCGAACGAACTCCACTCCTACGGCATCTACGGGCAAAAGGACTACAACGCCTGGATCGCCAAGATCGTCTGCAAGCGCATGCGCACGGGCCTGGACGCCGACGCCTACGAGGCCGCCACCTTCCTGAAGACCAACCTGCACAAGGACAGCAGCGAGCAGCAGGTCTACGACTTCCTCGGCGCGTCGATCCGTTACTACTGCCCCGATCAGCAGGTCGTGCTCGACCGCCTCGCCGGCAAGCCCGCGCCGCCGCCCGCCGACCTGCTCCCGGCCGAGGAGCGCTAGACCGGGATCAGCGCGGGCATCGAGTCCCAGCCGCGCACGGCGGCGGTCGAGATCAGCGTCGCGGTGGACAGGTTCAGATCCCACTCCGGGAACCGGTTCAAGATCTCGTCGAGCGCGATGCGACCCTCCAGTCGCGCGAGCGCCGATCCCAGGCAGTAGTGCGCGCCCACCCCGAACGCCAGATGCGCGCGCGGCTCGCGGTGGACGTCGAACACGTCGCCGTCCGGCGGGAACTGCCGGTGGTCGCGGTTGGCCGCTCCGGTGAGGAGCAGCATGGCGCTGCCGGCCGGGACGGTGCGTCCGTAGTACTCGACGTCGCGCGTCACGTAGCGGCCCACGTTCTGCGCCGGCGGTTCGAAGCGCAGCAGTTCCTCGACGGCGCGGGGGATCAGGGACCGGTCGGCCGCCACCGCCCGGCGTTGGTCGGGATGATCGGCGAGCACCTTGCCTGCCCAGCCGATCAGCCGGGTCGTGGTCTCGTTGCCCGCGGTGGCCACCACGTTGAGGTACATCAACAGCTCGTCGCGCCGCAGCCTGCGGGTCACGCCGTGTTCGTCGGTGAACTCGACGGTCAGCAGGTCGGTCATGAGGTCGTCGGAGGGATGCTCGGCGCGCCAGTCGACGTACTCGGCGAACACCTGACCCGGGTCGAGTCCCTCGGTAGCCATCCGCATCGGGGCACCCGCCTCGCTCGTCATCTGCGCGTTGCCGTGGTCGCGGATCGACTCCTGGTCGGACTCCGGGATGCCGAGCAGTGAGCTGATCACCCGCATCGGCATCTGCGCGCCGAGGTCGGTGACGAAGTCGAAGCGGCCGGTGCCGACCAGCGGATCGAGGCTCTGCGCGCAGAAGGCGCGGATGCGCTCCTCCAGCTGGGCGATGCGGCGCGGGGTGAACATCCGCGCAACCAGCTTGCGGTGGATGTCGTGCACGGGCGGGTCCTCGAATACCAGCGTGCCGGGCGGGATCTCGACGTCGGACTGGATGAGTTCGAGCACGACGCCGCGAGCCGAACTGAAGGTCCGGTGGTCGACCAGCGCCGCGCTGACGTCCTCGAACCGGGTCAGTGCGTAGAAGTCGTACCGCTCGTCGTAGTACAGGGGGGAGTCCTCGCGCAGGCGCCGCAGAACCGGGTACGGGTCGCGGTTGAGTTCCTGGTCGTACGGGTCGTATCGGACGTTGTATCCGTGGGCGACCGTCATGGGCGGACCTCTCCGTTGAAAGTGCGTCACTGACGACTGTCAGTGTTTCACTGACGGATGTCAATGGTCGATCCCGACGGCATTGACGTCCGTCAGCCTTCGAGGTGACGATGGGGGCATGACGAGGTCGAAGAGCCCGGCCGTCGGCGAACGCAGGCCGACGGCGGCCGATCTGCAGCGCCGGCAGACGCACCAGCGCATCTTCCGGGCCGCTCTGGCCGAGTTCCGGCGCACCGGCATGGCCGACGCCGACATCGGGGCGATCGTCACCGCGGCCGGCGTCGCACGTGGCACCTTCTACTTTCACTTCCCGAGCAAGGAGCACGTGCTCCTCGAACTCGAACGCCAGGAGGAGGTGCGCATCGCCACCGAGATGGCGCGGGTCGCCGGCGCTGCGGACGCACTGCCCGAGCGGCTGGCCGAGCTGGTCCGGCTGGTCGTCGCCGCCGAGCGGCGGCTCGGCGTCCTACTGTTCAAGGACGTTCTGGCCGTGCATTTCTCGCCCTCGCGGCCGCCGGACGACGAGTGGACCGACCACGAGATCATCGTCGTCCTCACCGACTGGATCGCCGAGGCGCGCGACCACGGGGACGTGGACGGGTCGGTCGATCCCGCGCTGTCCGCGGTGTCCTTCCTGCTCGGTCTCTACGCGCTGCTCACCACCACGCCGCGTGCGACCGCGGCGCGCGGCGCCATGCTGGAGAACTTCGTCGCCCAAGCCTGGCGCGGGATGCAGGCCCGGTGACCGCCCTCGAGATCGGCGTGTACGTGCCGCAGCTCGGTTTCTCCTACACCGAGGTGCTGCACCGCGCCCGGCGGTGCGAGGACCTCGGCATCGACTCGCTGTGGCTGTACGACCACATGTACGCGCCGGGCGCGCCCGAGGTCGACTCGCTGGAGGCGTGGACGCTGGCCACCGCCCTGCTCGCCCAGACCGAACGGCTGCGGGTCGGACACCTGGTGCTGTGCAACCAGTTCCGCCACCCCGCCGTCCTCGCCAAGATGGCCACGACGCTCGACCACATCTCGGGCGGGCGGCTGTCGCTCGGCCTGGGAAGCGGATCGATCGAGGACGAGCACACCCGCATGGGCCTGCCCTGGGGGACGTTGCGGGAACGGTCCGAGCGGCTCGGCGAGACGTTGCGGGTGCTCGAGCAGGCCTTCGCCGACGGGCGCATCGACGTCACCGGTCCGCACTACACCGTGCGGGACATGCCCGTCGTTCCGCGCGCCGTGCAGTCGCCGCGGCCCCCGCTGGTCGTCGGCGGGGTGGGGAAGCGTTTCACGCTGCCGTTGGTGGCGCGCCATGCCGACGTGTGGAACGTGCCCACCTACGCGCTCGGCGATCTCGAACGTGCCCGTGACGCCCTGCACGCCGAGTGTGCCACCATCGGTCGCGACCCGGACACCATCGTGCTCTCGGTCGAAGCCGTCATGGCGCTCGCCGCCGACGACGCCGCCCTGCCCGCGGTGCGCCAGGTGGCCGAGAAGCGCTTCGGGCATCCGGGTTTCGGGCTGCGCGAAGGCGGCCTGGTGGGCACCGCCCCGGCCATCGTCGACCGCATCGGGGAACTCGCCGCCCTCGGCTTCGGCCAGATCGTCCTGTTCACCCACGACCGCGCGTCGGATCAGACGCTGGACCTGCTGGCGTCGACGGTCATCGACGCACTGTAACCGGCCGAAGATCGTTGTTCCGCAACCAAGAACGGATGACCTCGATGTGCTCGGCCGTGCGTTCCAGCGGCAGCCAGTGCCCCGCGGGCAATGACGTCACGGTGAGGTCCTCGCACGCCGCACGCATCGGGTCGCCCTGGCGGTTGCCGGCAATGCGGCAGACCTGGTCGTAATCGCCGTCGACGAACAGCACGGGCTGCGCGAGTCGACCACCCCGGGGCGCTCGACGCGCGAACGCGACGTTGGCCTCGTCGTTCAGATACCACGCGCACGGCGGACCGAAGCCGTGCACGCCGAACGCGCGGACCAGTTCCGCGAAGTCCGCTGGCGGCCAGAGGGATTCGTCGGGTTCGGTCGGCGGAGCCCGATGTGCGGCGCCGAACCGTCCGCCGTGCCGCGACACCACGGCGAGGGGAGAGACGTCGTCGATGGCGGCGGGGTCGCCGGGGCGGAATATCGACGCCAGCGATGACCGGCGGTCGGCGTCGAGATCGGCGACCGCTTCCGCGAAGTGCGTGGTGTAGTAGCGGTAGTAGTCCCACTGCCCGTCGGGATACCGATCGAGCGGATAGACGGCCCGGTCCACCAGGGGAATCAGCGTCGGCAGCGCGTGCCCGTCGGGCTGATAGGCCAGCGAGGTGAGCACGACGCCGCGGCTGCGCGCACCGACGTGGCCCGCCAGGCTCGCGGCGACGACGCAGCCCCAGTCATGACCCACCCAGATCGCGGGCTCACCGCCCAGGTGGTCGTGCAGTGCCACCATGTCCTCGACGACCCGTTCGATGGCGTACGCCTCCGTGCCCGCCGGCACGGAGGATCCGCCGTAGCCGCGGAGGTCGGGAGCGACGCAGTGCCATCCGTCGGCGGCGAAGGCCTCCAGGTGCGCGCGCCACATCACGCCGAGGCTGGGCCAGCCGTGCAGGAAGATCAGGAGCGGTCCGTCGGCCGGCCCGCACTCGACGTAGTGAGTGGTGTGGCGAGGCGTTACGGCGCTGTGTGCGGCCAGGGAGGTGGGCATGCGATTCCCGTCGAAGGCAAAGATCTTTGCTTTTGACGCTACGTCGCGGTCGCCGTTAAAGCAAATGTCTTTGCGTATGCTCACGGCTGTGTCTGATACCGCACCGACGTCGCGTCCCGGTGGACGGGCCGAACGAGTCCTGACGGCGATCTACACCGCGGTCGGTGAACTCGTCGGGGAGGGCGCCGGCAAGCTCAGCTTTCCCGTCGTCGCCGAGCGGGCGGGCATCAACCCCACGACGCTGTACCGGCGCTGGGCGAGCATCGACGCGCTCCTCGAGGCGGTCGCGGTCGCGGCGCTCACACGCGACGGCGAGGCGGTGCCCGACACCGGGTCCCTCGAGCGGGACCTCACCGAGTGGGCACGCGTCATCGCCGCGGACATCACGCGCCCCGAGCGCACCCGCTACCTCCGCGCCACCGTCGCCGCCCGGGTGGCGGCCGTGTCGAGCTGTCCGGTGTTCGAGATGCGCCGCGAGCAGGCGGCACTGATGGTGCGCCGAGCCGGTGACCGTGGCGAGGCGGCGCCGACCGTCGAGCAGATCCTCGACCACGTGGTCGCGCCGCTGCACCACCGGGTGGCGTTCGCGCTGCCGGTCGACGACGCCTACGCGCCCCGGCTGGTCTCCGACGTCCTCGCCATGGTCCGGTGACGGCGCGGCGGGTCAGTCCTGCAGCGTCACCGTCACGGGGCCGACGTTCCAGATGTCGTCGCAGTACTCGGTGATCGCCCGGTCGGAGGAGAACTTGCCGCTGCGGGCGGTGTTGAGGATCGACATCCGCGACCACGCGTCGCGGTCCTGCCAGGCCGCCGCGACGCGGTCCTGACACTCGACGTAGGACGCATAGTCCGCGCACACCAGGAACGGGTCGTCGTGGCGCAGGTTGTCCACCAGCGGACGGAACACCTCGGTGTCGCCGTGCGAGAACTGGCCCGACGAGATGAGGTCGAGCACCGTGCGCAGCTCCTCGTTGGCGGCGACGTAGTCCTCCGGTCGGTAGCCGTCGCGCTTGAGCTGCTCGACCTCCGATTCGGTCAGGCCGAACAGGAAGAAGTTCTCGGGTCCCGCCTCGTCGCGGATCTCGACGTTGGCGCCGTCCAGCGTGCCGATCGTCACCGCGCCGTTGAGCATGAACTTCATGTTGCCCGTGCCCGACGCTTCCTTGCCTGCCGTGGAGATCTGCTCGCTCAGATTGGCCGCCGGGTAGATGAGGTGAGCGCTCTGGACGTTGAAGTTCGGGACGAACGCCACCTTCATCGCGCGGTTGACCTCGGGGTCGCCGTTCACCGTCTCGGCGACCGCGTTGATCAGCTTGATGATGCGCTTGGCCATGAAGTAGCCCGGCGCCGCCTTGCCGCCGAAGACGTAGGCCCGCGGGGCGATCTCGAGGCCGGGGTCCGCCTTGAGTCGCAGGTACTGCCGGATGATGTGCAGGACCGACAGGTGCTGGCGCTTGTACTCGTGGATGCGCTTGACCTGGATGTCGAACATCCACGTCGGGTCCAGCTCGACGCCGATCGTGGCGTGCAGATAATTCGACAGGCGGAACTTGTTCGCGCGCTTGATGTCCCGCCACTCGCGGCGGAAGTCGGGATCGTCGACGACGTCCTCCAGACCGCGCAGGCGGTCGAGGTGCGTCAGCCAGCCGTCGCCGATGGTGCGGTCCAGCAGACCGCGCAGGCCCGGATTCGAGAGCGCGAGGAAGCGCCGTGGCGTCACGCCGTTGGTCTTGTTGGAGAAGCGCTCCGGCCACAGCTCGTAGAAGTCCTTCAGGACGCTGGCCTTCAGCAGGTCCGAGTGCAGCGCCGCGACGCCGTTGATGGCATGGCTGCCGACGGTCGCCAGGTGCGCCATGCGCACGGTCTTGCCGCCGTCCTCACCGATCAGCGACATCCGGCGGACGCGGTCGACGTCGCCGGGGAAGTGGGCGCGCACCTCGTCGAGGAAGCGGCGGTTGATCTCGTAGATGATCTCCAGGTGCCGGGGCAGCGAGTCGCGGAACAGCTCCAGCGGCCACTTCTCCAGCGCCTCGGGCAGCAACGTGTGGTTCGTGTAGCCGAACGTCGCGACGGTGATTCGCCACGCCTCGTCCCAGGCCAGCCGGCGCTCGTCGACGAGGATGCGCATCAGCTCGGCCACGCCGATCGACGGGTGGGTGTCGTTGAGCTGCAGGGCAAATCGCTCGGGCAGGTCGACCAGCGATGCGTCGGCGAGGTCGTCCATGATGTGCACGACGTGCTGCAGCGAGCACGACACGAAGAAGTACTGCTGCAGCAGGCGGAGCCGCTTGCCGGCCTCGGGCTCGTCGTTGGGGTAGAGCACCTTGGTGACCGTTTCCGAGGTCACCTCGGACTCCACCGCGCGGTAGTAGTCGCCGGTGTTGAAGGCGTCGAGCGCGAACGACTCGACGGCGCGCGCACTCCACAGCGTCAGCACGTTGCAGGTGTGCACGCCGTAACCCTGGATGGGGGTGTCGTAGGCGACGCCCTTGATGACCTGGCGCGGCAGCCAGCGGACCCGCAGCGCGCCGGAGTCGTCGACGTACTGCTCGGTGTGCCCGCCCCAGTTGACGAGGTAGTTGACGTCCGGTTTGGCGATCTCCCACGGGTTTCCGTTGGCCAGCCAGTTGTCGGTCAGCTCGATCTGCCAGCCGTCGGAGAACTCCTGGCGAAAGATGCCGAACTCATAGCGAATTCCGTAACCGATCGCCGGCCGCTCGAGAGTGGCCAGCGAGTCGAGGTAGCACGCGGCGAGCCGACCCAGGCCGCCGTTGCCGAGGCCCGGCTCCGGCTCGCAGGCGAGCACCTCGTCGAGGTCCTGGCCGAGCGACGCCAGCGCGGACCCGGCGGCGTCCTCGATGCCGAGGTTCAGCAGGTTGTTCCCCAACTGCGGGCCCATCAGGAACTCGGCGGACAGATAACAGGTGACCTTCTTGCCGAGGTCGAGCGAGGTCTGCGTGGACGCCACGCGGTTGTCCTGCATGCGGTCGCGCACCGCGAGGGCCAGCGCCCGGTAGTAGTGCTCGGGCCGCAGCGCCGCGGCCGGCCTGCCGATCGAGTACCGCAGGTGGTCGGTGATCGCCTCCCGCAGGTCCTCGGCGTCGAGGCCGGTACGGACGTGCGAGGGATCGGCGGGTGCGGAGGAGTCGGGGCGCTCGGAGCCCTGGACGACGTCGGTCACCGCGCGATTGTGGCAGCGCCGCGCGCCCACCGCATGCGCAGCCGGCGTCGCCGGAATGAATTCGTCACGACCGCCGGGCGACGGCGCCGGTGACGTCGCGCCTACCCGGCGCCCTTGCCGTTGTCGACGCGGTACACCGCGCCGTGGACCGCGGCGGCGTCGTCGCTGGCCAGGAAGGCGATCGTCTTCGCGACGTCGACGGTCTCCATGAAGCCCCGCGGGGACGCGATGCGCATGATGAGGTCCCAGTCGGCGCCGTCGGGGGCACTGAATTCGGTGGTCTGCGCCGTCGGCATGCCGCCGGGGCACACCGCGTTCACCCGCAGGCGTTCCTTGGTGAACTCGATTGCCAGCGCACGGGTCAGCCCCACCAGGCCGTGCTTGGCGGCGCAGTACCCGGCGGAGTACACCTCGCCCTCGACACCGGCGATGGAGCTGACGTTGACGATGTTGCCGCCGGTCTCGAGCAGCGCCGGCAGCGCCGCGCGGCAGAGGTAGAAGGGGCCGTTGAGGTTGACCGCGAGGTCGCGCTCCCACTCCTCGTCGGTCATCGTCGCGGTGTGCCGCATCTGGTGATAGCCGGCGACGTTCACCAGGACGTCGAGCCGGCCGAACGCCGCCACGCACGCGTCGACGGCCGCGCGACACGCGGCGGCCGAGGTGACGTCGGTGGACAGGTGACGTCCGCCGGGAACGTCGGCGAAGACCTCCGCCATGCGGTCGCCGTCACGGGCGATGCCGAACACCGTCGCGCCACGCTCGGCGAACAGCCGTGCCGTCGTCGCGCCCAGACCGGCCGACGCACCGGTGATCAGGGCGACCTTGCCCTCGAGTGTGGACATCACGCTGCTCCTCGACTCCGCGGCTCACCGCAGCCTCTCATGCGACCGAACCGCAGACGGTGCCGGTGTTCGCTGAGATACTGCCCCCATGACGCTCACCCGGTTGCTCGCCGCCGCCGCCACCGTCGCCACCACCGTCGCCGCGGCCTCGCTCGGTCTCGCCGGACCGGCGCAGGCCGACCAGGTGATGGAGGGCGTGTACACCTACACCCAGGGTGACGTGGTGGCGGAGTGGACGATCTACCCGAGCTGCGTGCCCACGGTCGGCGACCTGCGCGACAACCTCGAACTCCCGGTGGCGTGCCGGCTGCACGTGGCGCCGACGCCGTCGACCAAGGTGAGCGGCGGCGACGCCCGGCTCGCAGGCGGGGTGTGGCAGTTCTCGACGAACAAGAAGGACGGGCTGACGTGCCCGGACGGCAAGACCACCGCGCCGATCATGGAGGTCTACGAGTTCGACGACCGTACGATGTCGGGCACCCGCCAGGTGTCCTACGGCGACGTCTGCGACGGTCAGGTGGCCGCAAACCTCATCAAGACCCCGTTCACGCTCGCCTACGAGGGGCCGCTGCCGCTGCCGGTCGACCGCTACCCCCTGTACTGCGAGCCGGGTGGTCTGAAGCGCTGCTTCTGACGGGCCGCCCAGGTTCGCCGTTTAAGGTCACCCGGTGACCGCTGAGCCCACCCGCCTCGCGCGTTTCGAGCGCCGCACCGAATGGCCACTGGCGGCGGTCGCCGTGCTCTTCCTGGTGCTGTTCTCGGTGGACGTGCTGGCCAACCCGACCGGAACGCTGGACTCCGTCCTCAGTGCGGCGACCGCCGCGACCTACGCCGTGTTCGTGGCCGACTACCTCGCCCGGCTGTACCTCGCCCAGCCCCGGGGGCGGTGGTTCATCCGCCACCTGCTCGACCTCGCGATCATCGCGTTGCCGGCGCTGCGGCCGCTGCGGCTGTTGAGCCTCGCCGTCGTCATCGGGGCGCTGCAACGCGCGATCGGCCACAACATCCGGGGGCGGGTCATCGTGTTCACCGCCTCGGGCGCGGCGATCATCGTCTACGGCGCCTCGCTGGCGATTCTGCAGGCCGAGCGCGACCACAACGACAAGATCGCCAACTTCGGCGACGCGCTGTGGTGGTCGTTCACGACCGTGACCACCGTCGGCTACGGCGACACCGTCCCGGTCACGGTGGCGGGCCGGTTCGTGGCCGTGGCCCTCATGGTCGCCGGGGTGAGCCTGCTCGGTGTCGTCACCGCGACGCTGGCGTCCTGGATCGTCGAACGGGTCGCCGAGGAGGACACCGCGGGCACGGCCGCCACGGCCGCGCAGATCGACCAGTTGCGCAGCGAGATCGCCGAACTCACCGAGACGCTCCGGAGCAACGCCGGGCCCGCCTATGGTGAAGCCGACCACTCGACCGGAGGGAGGGGCGACGCGTGAACGCCAGCAAGCGCATCGTCGTGTGGGGCACCGGCTTCGTCGGCAAGATGGTGATCGCCGAGATCGTCGACCACCCCTCCTTCGATCTGATCGGCGTCGGGGTCAGCAACCCGGACAAGGTCGGCCTCGACGTCGGCGAGATCTGCGGTCTGGGCCGAACGATCGGCCTCGCGGCCACCGACGACGTCGACGCGCTGATTGCCCTGCGGCCCGACGCGCTGGTGCACTACGGGCCGACCGCCGCGCAGGCCGATGACAACATCACGCTGATCACGCGCTTCCTGCGCGCGGGCATCGACGTGTGCTCGACGGCCATGACGCCGTGGGTGTGGCCCGCGATGTCGCTCAATCCGCCGAACTGGATCGAACCGGTCACCGCGGCCTGCGAGGCCGGCGGCGCGTCGTGCTTCACCACCGGCATCGACCCCGGCTTCGCCAACGACCTGTTCCCGATGACCCTCATGGGGCTGTGCGGTGAGGTCCGCTCGGTGCGGGCGTCCGAACTGCTCGACTACACGAACTACGAGGGCGACTACGAGTTCGAGATGGGCATCGGCAAGCCGCCCGAGCACCGGCCCCTGCTGCAGAACCCCGACATCCTGGTGTTCGCCTGGGGCGCAACGGTTCCGATGATTGCGCATGCCGCGGGAATCGAACTCGACGAGATCACCACCACCTGGGACACGTGGGTCACCGACACCGAGATCGAGACCGCCAAGGGCGTCGTTCGGCCCGGCGACGTCGCCGCGGTGCGGTTCACGATCAACGGCGTCTTCCGCGGCGAGACCCGCATCTCCCTCGAGCACGTCAACCGGGTGGGGGAGGGATCGGCGCCGGACTGGCCGACCGGCAACCAGAAGGACGTCTACCGCGTCGAGATCGAGGGCAGCCCCAGCATCTCGCAGGAGACGGCCTTCCGGTTCACCGACGGCTCCGGCCGCGATGCGGCCGCCGCCGGATGTCTCGCGACCGGCATGCGCGCCCTGAACTCGGTGCCGGCCGTCAACGACCTGCCGCCGGGCTGGGTGACGCCGCTCGACCTGCCCCTGATCGCCGGCGTCGGCACGATTCGCTGACGTGTCCGGTATCGGGTTGTCCGTCGGCGCCGCGTCGTTCACCGCGGTGGCGGTGGATCGCGCCGCGGTCCGGCGCACCGCCGTGCTCACGCTGTTCGGCCACCGGCCGCCCGAAGTCGGCGTACCGGCCGAGAACCCGGCGCTGGCGGCGGAGCGAGGCCTCGTCGTCACCGACTTCGTCGACCGCGTCGGTGATCCCGTGCCACTCGTCGCCGCCGACGGATCCACCCACCGTGCCGAGGCGCTGACCGCCGATGCGCTGCGCGCCATGGTGCACGCGCTGCCGCACCCCGGCGACGAGCCCGTGGGCATCGCGCATCCGGCGCACTGGCGGCCCCCCGCCGTCGAGGCGCTGCGCGGTGCCCTGACGGCGCGACCGGACCTCGCCCGCGCGGTGCTGCTGCCCGACGCCGTCGCGGCGCTGACGGCGCTACGGGCAGACCCCGGACTGCCGGCCCGCGGCGTCGTCGCGCTGTGCGATCTCGGGGCGACCGGCACCAGCATCACGCTGGCCGACGCCGCGGGCCTGACGCCCATCGCCCCGACCGTGCGCTACCCCGACCTGTCCGGTGACCTCGTCGATCAGGCCTTGCTCGCGCACGTCCTGCGTCACGCCGCCGACTCTGCCGACCTCACCGGTACATCGGCGATCGGGTCGCTGGCGCGCCTGCGTGCACAATGCCGCGCCGCGAAGGAGAGGTTGAGCGCTGCCACCGTCACCACCCTGACCGCCGACGTGTCGGGCCGGGAGGCCGAGATCCGGCTGACCCGGGGCGAAGTGGACGACGTGCTGCGCCAACCCCTCGCTGACTTCCTCGCCGAGATCCGGGACGTTCTGCAGCGCAACGGTGTTCGTCCGGTCGAGCTGGCGGCGGTCGCCACCACCGGTGGCGGCGCGCGGATCCCGCTCGTGACGACGACGCTGTCGGAACATCTGCGGGTCCCGATCGTCACCGGACCCACCCCACAGCTGGCCGCCGCGATCGGTGCCGGACTGGCCGCGGTGCGCGGGACGGGCGCCGGTGAGGCGACCGCGCTGGCCCCGGCTGTCGCTCCGGTGGTCGCGCCGGTCGCAGCCGCGGATCTCCCCACCGGACTGGCGCCGGCCGCGGCCGCTCCGGCGCTGGCGTGGTCGGCCGCCGACGAGATCCCCGACGTCCTCCCGGCCGTCGACGAGCGGACCGACGACCCCGACGAACCCGAGGCGGCACGGCCCCGGTTCGCCTTCGCCGAGCCCGAGGACGCCCCAGCCCCACCGCCACCGATGTACCGGCGGCCGGCCGCGCTGCTCGCCGCCGGCCTGCTGGCGGTGCTCCTCGCGATCGGCGTGGCCGTCTTCGTGGTCGCCACCCGCGACGACGAACCGGCCGAATCGCCCGCCACCACCACGCCGACCGGCCCCGTGACGACCACGCTGCCGTCGACGTCCGCCGCTCCCGAACCCACCGAGGCTCCCGCCGCACCGCCGGCCACCGTCACCCCACGGGCACCGAGGACGCAGGCGCCCGCGCCGCCGCCGGCCACCGAAGCGCCGCCGCCCGCGACCACCGAGGCGCCACCGCCACCGGCCACCACCGAGGCGCCACCGCCACCGGCCACCACCGAACCGCCGCCGACGACCCAGGCGCCGACGACGAATCCGCCGGTCATCCCGACGCTGCCCTACCAGACCATCCCGGGTCTGCCGTTCGTGCCGTCGCCGTTCCAGCCGCAGCAGCCCTAGCCCGGCGGGCGGCGGGTGCCCGTGACGGTGGTCCGTGGCAGCCGCCCGGCCCGGCTGTGGCCGTGCAGCGCATCGCCGTCCACGGTGACGTCGAAGGCGAGGTGCAGTCGCATCGGCCGGCGCACGGACTGTCGCCACGTCGCCCGGGCACCGTCGACGAGGAGGTCGACGAGGTCGACGGTCTCGTCCCCGAGGGTCGCCGTGCCCGTGACGTCGTCGAAGACGTACACCGGCCGCAGGGATCCGATCGGCGTGGTGATCGTGACGTCCCAGGTGCCGTCGAGCACCATCAGAACTCCACCGGCGTGCGGCCCGTCGCGGACCACACGGTGCCGCGCCGCTCGTAGCCGAACAGGTCGGCGACGGCGAGGGCGATGCGGGCGCCGAAGTCGCGCTCGAGCAGGTACAGCGCCAGGTCGAGCCCGGACGTCACGGCGCCGGACGAGACGAGGTCGCCGTCGTCGACGACGCGCGCCGAGACCGCGTGCACTCCCGTCGCGTCGAGCACCTCCATGCCGAGGTGGTGCGTCGATGCGTGCCTGCCCTCGATCAGCCCGGCCATCGCCAGGGCCAGGGCGCCGCCGCACACGGTCGCGACGGTCACCGCCGGCTCGGCCAGCGCCGCCCGCAGGGGCTCGGCCGCCGGGCCCTGGGCGAAGCGCGCCAGCAGCACCGGGATGGTGTCGACACCCTCGTCGGGGTCGCCGACCATCGGCCCGACCGCCCCCGGGACGATGACGTAGCCGCCCCTGGTGGGGTCCAGCGCTGCCGTCGCGTCCAGGCGTAAACCGTTGCCGCTCAGCACGCTTCGCGCACCCTCCGCGGACACCAGCGTGACGGTCAGCTCACCGCCCAGCGCCTGCCCGCCCGCGGAGAGCACCTCGAAGGGGGCGATGACGTCGAGCGGGTCGAATCCGTCGAACAACACGATCTGCGCTTCCATGCCGAGAAGCGTCGCCGACGCGGAGGTCCCGCAACAGTGTCCAGAAAGACAATCGGCAACGGGATCTTGCCAAGGCCCCTGCTAACCTCGCGTGGGTGCACACCATCGCGGTCCTTGCCCTCCCGGACACCGTGGCCTTCGACCTCGCCACCCCGGTCGAGGTGTTCGGCCGCGTCGACGTGGACGGACGCAATCCGTACCGCACCGTGGTCTGCGGTAGCGCGCCCGTCGTCGACGCCGGCCCGCTGCGCATCGCCACCGACCACGGTCTCGAGACGCTCGCGGAGGCCGACACGATCGTGGTTCCGGGCCGCAACGACGTCGTCACCCCGGTGGCGGACGACGTCGTCGCGGCGTTGCGCACCGCCTACACCGCGGGGAAGCGCCTGGCGTCCATCTGCTCCGGTGCCTTCACGCTGGCGCAGGCCGGCCTGCTGGACGGACGGCGCGCCACCACGCACTGGGTGGCCGCCGACGTGTTCCGCGCCGCGTATCCCGCGGTCGACCTCGACCCCGACGTCCTGTACGTCGACGACGGCCAGGTGCTCACGTCCGCGGGGGCGTCGGCCGGACTCGACCTGTGCCTGCACATGGTGCAGCGCGATCACGGCGCGGCGGCCGCGGCCCACGCCGCCCGGCTCGCGGTCGCGCCGCTGCACCGCAGCGGCGGTCAGGCACAGTTCATCGTGCGGAACGTGGCCGCTGCCACCGCCGCCCGGGTGCTGGGCAGGCAGACCCGACTCGACGACCTGCTGGCCTGGTTGGAGACCGAGGCGCACCGGGACCTGACGCTCGACGACGTCGCCGCCCGAGCGGCGGTCAGCGTGCGGACGCTCAACCGGCGGTTCCAGGACGAGACCGGGCAGTCGCCGATGCAGTGGCTCGCCGGGGTGCGGGTCCGCCACGCCCAGCAGCTGCTGGAGAGCACCGATCTGGCCGTGGAGCGGATCGGCAGGGAGGTCGGCTTCGCCTCACCGGCGAACTTCCGCGAGCAGTTCCGCCGGCTCGCCGGCGTCTCGCCGCAGGTCTACCGGACGACGTTCCGCGCCCGCATCGCAGGCTGATCGTCAGAACGGCTCGGGGAGACGCCGCCTCACGTGCGGGGCATCTTCTTCTCGATGACGACCTGCGCCAGCGGGATGCGCACCTCCTCGGGGTGGGCCGCGAGCCGCGCGGCGACGCCGGCTTCCAGCGCGTCGTGCAGCGTGCCCCGGTCACCGGGCCGGTCCGGCGCCAGCGCGGCGTCGAGGATGCCGAAGAGTGCCGCCCGTGCGAACGCCGCCCACTGCGCGCCGAAGACGTCGGCCTTGCCATCGCTGCGGTACTGCCGGTAGAACCGGTCCTCCCCGTCGAACAGGTCGAGGTGCACGATCGACGACTCCTCGAACGTCCCCGACGGGGCGAACGGTGACTCGAAGTCCTTGGCGGTCCGCCCCACGATCGGGATCGTCATCGCCGCCCGCTCCGCGGCGCTGAGCAGTCCCCGGCCCACCAGTTCGGCCAGCGCGTCGGTCATGGCCTCGACCACCGGCCGGAAACCCAGCTGTCCATCGGCGTCGAGGCCCAGCGTCATCACCACCAACCGGCCGCCGGGGCACAGCTCACGGCCGCGGAATGCGACGAATTCGTGCCAGTCCAGTGCGGCCTGCCGCGCGTAGGCGGCGCGGACCGCGGTGTCTCCGCTGTAGGCGGCGAGCAGGTGATCGCCGACCGGCATGGGCACCCGCCCGAGCCAGTGCAGCGCCCACGCCGACCAAGCCAGGTTGACGCTGTTCGACGGCAGGATCTGGGTGAAGTAGGACCGCCCGACCGCGGAGCCGAACGCGGCGCGGTCGTGCTGCAGGTAGGAGTGCGGGTCGTCGGCCAGCGTGCGGAACAGCGCGGTGAAGTCGTTGTCGGGCAGGTCGGTGTGCGTCACCAGGATCGAGTGCTCGGGCTGCGTCCGCCTGCGCAGCGCGGTGATCGCCGCGCACATCGGCAGCATGGAATTGAGGCCGGTGCCCGCGCCGTAGTCGGCGACGACGATCGGGCGCGGCGACCGCGGGATGGACACTTCGGCGGCGGCGGCCTCGAAGAGGTCCATCGCCTTGCGCAAACCGGCGGCCTGCAGTCGCGACGCAGCGCTGTACCAGCCGCTGTCCTTCGGCTCCGGTCGGACGACCACACTCGACTCGGGCATGTACGAACGGTAGCTCGCAGAACGCGCCCATGTCAGACTGCGGCCATGAATCGGGGGACCGCTCCGCGGCTGCTCACGGTCATCGCCGCGGTGACCGCGATCGCGTCCGCCATCGGGTTCGTCGCCACCCTCGTGCTGGGCGCCGTACTGTGGGACGACTTCGACGCCTACGGCGAGGTGCCCATCCCGGGATCGGCCGAGGTCCACCTTCCCGCAGGCGAGGTGGTCATCAGCTTCCACACTCCGATCATCGGCAGCTCGGGCGGCGGCGGACTGCCGGTGCCCCGGATGTCGGTCGCCATCGACCCGCCCGACGGCGTTGCCGACCCGGTGCTGACCGAGGACATCGGCGGCACCACGACCGTGAACGGTGATGCGCGCGTGCGGGTGTGGTCCGCCCGGGTCGCGGCCGAGGGCACCTATCGGATCACGACCGAGGGCCGGGTCAGTGCGTACGTGAACCCCACGCTGGCGTTCGGCCAGCCCAACCGCCGCGGCCACCTGCCGGTGATTCTCGCGGTGGTCTTCGGCATCGCGCTGGTCGATCTCGTCATCGCCCGAGTCTGGGCGGCGCGCGTGCGTCGCCGCGCCGTCCCGCTCGCCGGGCCGTCGGGATACGTGGTCCCCACCGATCAGGGGATCCGCATCGAGGCCCTCGACACGCTCAGCCGCCTGCGTGACTCGGGCGCGCTGACCGACGCCGAGTTCGCCGCCGAGAAGAAGCGGATCCTCGACGGGTACTGACGGGGACGGGTACCGACGGCGACGGGTACCGATGGCTCAGTGGCCGCGCGCCACCCAGTCGTCGTAGTGCACGATCTCGCCGCCGACGGTGGTGGTGTCGCCGTGGCCGGTGTAGACCACCGTCTCGCCGGGCAGGGCGCCGAGGCGCCCCTTGATCGACTCGAGAATGGTGGGGAAGTCCGAGTAGGACCGGCCGGTGGCTCCGGGGCCGCCCTGGAACAGCGTGTCGCCGCTGAACACCGCGCCCAGGTCCGGCGCCGACCAGCACACCGAGCCCGGGGAATGGCCCGGGGTGTGCAGTGCCCGCAGTTCGACACCGCCGACGCGCAGCACCAGGCCGTCGTCGACGGCGCGGAAGTCGCTGTCGGGGTGCGTCATTCGCCACAGCACGTCGTCGGCCGGGTGCAGGAACACCGGGGCGTCGAGCGTGCGGCCCAGTTCCGGCGCGACCGTCACGTGGTCGTTGTGGCCATGGGTGCACACCACGGCGACGACGTTGCGGCCGGCGACGGCCTCGACGATCGGCTCGGCGGTGTGGGCGGCGTCGAACACGATGACGTCGTCGTCGTCACCGACGAGCCAGATGTTGTTGTCGACGTCCCAGCTGCCGCCGTCGAGTTCGAAGGTGCCGCTGGTGACCAGCCGGCTGATCGACGCGCTCATCTGCATGCTCCGTTCTTCGCGCAAGCGCTCATCACAGGATCACCACCGAGCGCAGCACCTCACCGGCGTGCATGCGGTGGAAGGCCTCCTCGATGCCGTCGAGTCCGATGCGCTCGGACACGAACTTCTCCAGGGGCAGACGGCCCTGGCGGTACAGGCTGATCAGCGTGGGGAAGTCGCGCTCGGGCAGGCAGTCGCCGTACCACGACGACTTGAGCGATCCGCCGCGGGAGAAGAAGTCGACCAGCGGCATCTCGAGTGTCATGTCCGGCGTGGGGACGCCGACGAGGACGACGGTGCCGGCGAGGTCGCGGGCGTAGAACGCCTGCTTCCAGGTCTCCGGGCGCCCGACCGCGTCGATGACGACGTCGGCGCCGAAGCCGTCGGTCAGGTCCTGGATCGTCTCGGTGACGTCGAGTTCGCGGGCGTTGATGGTGTGCGTGGCGCCGAAGCCGCGTGCCCAGTCGAGCTTGGTGTCGTCGGTGTCGACGGCGATGATCTTCTTCGCCCCGACCAGGGCGGCGCCGGCGATCGCCGCGTCGCCGACGCCGCCGCAGCCGATCACCGCCACGGTGTCGTCGCGGGTGACCGCGCCGGTGTTGATCGCAGCGCCGATGCCCGCCATGACGCCGCAGCCCAGCAGTCCGGCCACCGCCGGGTCGGCTTCGGGGTCGACCTTGGTGCACTGGCCCTCGTGCACCAGCGTCTTGTCGGCGAAGGCGCCGATGCCCAGCGCGGGGGTGAGTTCGGTGCCGTCGGTCAGCGTCATCTTCTGGGCGGCGTTGTGGGTGTCGAAGCACAGGTGCGGGCGGCCACGCTTGCAGGCCCGGCACTGGCCGCACACCGCGCGCCAGTTGAGGATCACGAAGTCACCCGGGACGACGTTCGTGACGCCTTCGCCGATCGCCTCGACGGTGCCGGCCGCCTCGTGGCCGAGCAGGAAGGGGTATTCGTCGTTGATGCCGCCCTCGCGGTAGGTCAGGTCGGTGTGGCAGACGCCGCACGCGATGACGTCCACTACCACCTCACCGGGGCCGGGGTCGGGGATGACGACGTCGACCACCTCGACGGGTTGCTTCTTGCTCCGGGAGATCACACCGCGCACTGTCTGACTCATGGCACCAACCTAATGGGTCGGGGGCTGGCGGATACGGGTCCGGGCCTGGTGTGATCGACGTCGATGAACGCGCTGATCGACCACCTCGCCGACGCCCGCCCCGCGCACCGCGGCCTCGGCCGATGAGCGCGCTCGACGCGCTGGTCGACTGGCCGGTGTCCGCGTCGGCCGCGGCGGTGGTCGGGCCGTCCGGCGTGCTCGCCGAGCACGGCGACGTCGAGCGTCCGTTCGCGCTGGCGTCGGCGACCAAACCGCTGGTGGCGCGGGCCGTGCAGGTCGCCGTCGAGGAGGGCGCCGTCGACCTCGACCAGCCCGCCGGGCCGCCCGGCGCGACGGTCCGGCACCTACTGGCCCACACCTCCGGTCTCGCGATGCGCTCCGACGACGTCATCGCCGCGCCCGGGACCCGACGGGTGTACTCCAACACCGGTTTCGCCGTCCTCGCGGAGTTCGTGCAGGAGGAGTCGGGCATCGACTTCGTCGAGTACCTGCGCGACGCGGTGCTCGCGCCGCTCGGGACGTCGGCCACGGAGCTGACCGGCGGGGCCGCGGCGGCCGGGTACGGCGCCCACGCGTCGGTCGCCGACCTCGCGCTGTTCGCCCGCGAGCTGCTGCGGCCGGCGCTGGTGTCGGCCGAGCTGCACGCCGACGCGATCACCGTGCAGTTCCCCGGTCTGGCCGGGGTGCTGCCCGGTTTCGGCACGCAACGCCCGAACGACTGGGGCCTGGGCTTCGAGCTGCGCGACGGCAAGTCGCCGCACTGGACCGGGTCGGACAACTCGCCCCGCACCTTCGGCCACTTCGGTCAGTCCGGCACGTTCCTGTGGGTGGACCCGGAGGTGGACATCGCGCTGATCGTGCTCACCGACCGCGACTTCGGCGACTGGACGCACGAGCTGTGGCCTGCGATTTCTGATGGAGTCCTGAGAGAAATCGCGGCACACTAGCGCAACAACAGTCACACAGGGCACAATGGACACGCTCGACACACCGAATTCCATTCCTTCGTTACACCAGGCCGTTGGGGAAGACGTCCCAGGTGGAGCCGAAGGAGCAGAAGATGCGTGCGTCGAACCAATTCGCCGACGCGACGACCGGTGTGGTGTACGTGCACGCCTCGCCCGCGGCGGTATGCCCACACGTGGAGTGGGCGCTGTCGTCGACCCTGTTGGCGCGCGCCAACCTGCGGTGGACGCCACAACCGGCCATGCCGGGGCAGTTGCGCGCCGTCACCAACTGGCGCGGTCCGGTCGGCACCGGCTCCGCGCTGGCGCATGCCCTGCGGGCCTGGTCGGTGCTGCGCTTCGAGGTGACCGAGGACCCCAGTGAGGGCGTCGACGGCCACCGCTGGTGCCACACCCCGCAGCTCGGGCTGTGGAGCGGTGCGATGAGCGCCAACGGCGACGTGATGGTCGGTGAGATGCGGCTGCGCAGCCTGATGTCCTCGGGCGCCGACACGCTGGCCGCCGAACTGGACACGGTGCTCGGCACCGCCTGGGACGAGGCGCTCGAGCCGTACCGCAACGGCGGCGGCGACACCGGTGAGATGACCTGGCTCAACCGCGGGGTCGGCTAGTCACCTCGCGGGCCGCCTGATTCGCAGCGCCCGCGGGACGGCCGCGACCTCGACGGGCAGCGGGCACGCGTACTCGCCGTCGGCGTAGGCGTTGATGCCGGGCGAGTCCACCGTGATGTGCGCGGCCCGTGCGGTCCGGACCTCGTCGAGGTCGACGTGGGTGCCCTTGAAGACGGTGGGGAACAGCCGGATCAGCTGGGTCCGCGACGCGGACGCCACCATCGTCACGTCCAGCAGTCCGTCGGTGGGGTCGGCCCCGGGGCAGATGAGCATCCCGCCGCCATAGCTGCGGGTGTTGCCGAAGGCCGCCAGCGTCAACGGGGTCTCGACCTCGCGGACACCACCGGCGCCGTCGTCGAACACCAGTCGGAACGGCAGCAGGCGCAGCCGGGAGATCTCCGCGACCATCGCGAGGTTGTAGCGCATCCGGCCGTGCGGCCACGTCATCCGGTTCGTGCGATCGGTGACCAGCGAGTCGAACCCCGCCGCCATCACCGTGCCGAACCAGCGGTCGGTGCCGTCCGCGCCGCGGATCCGGCCGAGGTCGACCGTCTCGGTCACCCCGTCGAGCACGACGTCGGCGGCCGCCGCCGGATCACCCGTCGGCAGACCGTAGGCGCGCGCGTGGTCATTGCCGGTGCCCGCGGGCACGATGCCGAGCGGAACCGGGCCGCATGCCAGGGCCTGCAGTGCCACTGACACGATGCCGTCGCCGCCGACCACCACCAGCGCGTCGGTGCCGCGGGCGAGTTCGTCGTCGACGAGGCGGCGCGCGTGCAGCGCGTCGGTGCCCACGATCGACCGGACGTCGACGCCGCGCTGCTGCAACCGCGTCACCGCCCGCTCGGCGGCGTGGGGCGCGTTGCCGTGCCCGGACGACGGATTGGTCAGGACGGTGACGCAGCCGATGCCGGTGCTCACGCGCGTGGCGGAATCAGCTTGCCGGGGTTCATGATTCCCGCCGGATCGAGGACGCCCTTCACGGCGCGCAGCACCTCCACGCCGAGGTCGCCGATCTCGTCGCGCATCCACGGCCGGTGGTCGGCACCGACGGCGTGATGGTGGGTGATGGTGGCGCCGCAGCGCACCATGGCGTCCGAGGCGGCGCGCTTGGCGCTGCGCCACTGCGCGGCGGCGTCACCGCGTTGCGCGGCGACCACCGTGAAGTACAGCGAGGCGCCGGTGGGGTACACGTGCGAAATGTGGCACATCACCAACGCGGACGTGCCCGAATCGGCGAGGGCGCCGGTCAGCGCCTCGGTCACGGCGGCCTTCAGGGCGCCGACGTTCGCCCAGGTGGTCGCGGTCTCCAGCGTCTCGCACAACGCGCCCGCCGACAGCAGGCCGTCGCGCAGGTACGGCGCGCCGAAACGGCCGTGCTCCCAGGCTCGCGCCGGCGCCTCGCCGAGTGACGTGCCGCCGTGGGCCGCCAGCAGCGCGCGGGTCTCGGCGTGCCGGCTGTCGGCGTGCTCGGCGGTGCCCTCGAACAGGGTGATCGCGAGGCAGCCGCCGGTGACGGTCCGTTCCCCGATGCTCTCGGTCGTCGCGAGGTTCACGCCGGTCTCCGCCTCGTCGGAGAGCCGCAGGACGGTCGGTCCGGTGCCGGTTTGCGCGACGGCGCGCAGCGCGTCGGCTCCGGTGGCGAAGTCGGGGAACGACCACGCCTCGTAGCGGGTCACCTCGGCGCAGCGGTGCACCCGCACCCGCACCCGTGTGATGACGCCGAACACGCCTTCGGAACCGACGACGAGCTGGCGTAGGTCCGGCCCGGCGGCGGACGCCGGGGCCCGGCCCACGTCGAGCACGCCCGCGGGCGTCACCAGGCGCACGCCGCGCACCATGTCGTCGAATCGTCCGTAGCCGGCGGAGTCCTGCCCCGACGACCGGGTGGCGGCGAAACCGCCGATGGTGGCGAACTCGAAGCTCTGCGGGAAGTGGCCCAGCGAGAAGCCTCGCGCGCCGAGCAGGCGCTCGGCCTCCGGACCGGTGACGCCGGCGCCGAGTTCGGCCTCGCCGGACACCTCGTCGAGATCGTGCAGCACGCTCAGCCGTCGCAGGTCCAGCGACACGACGGCACGGAAGTCGCCGCGCACGGGGTCCAGGCCGCCCACGACGCTGGTGCCGCCACCGAAGGGCACCACCGCGATGCTGCGGCGGGCGCAGTAGTCGAGCACCGCCGCCACGTCGTCGTCGCCACCGGGCAGGAGCACCGCGTCGGGTGCGTCCTGCACACCGGTGTGCCTGCGGCGCAACAGATCCAGCGTGGACTTGCCGCCCGCGCGCAGCAGGCGGGCGTGATCGTCGGTGATGCAGTGCTCCGCGCCGACGAGGTCGCGCAGCGCCGCGGCGTCGGTGGCCGACAGCGCTGACGGGCGCAGCCGCACCCGGTCCTCGGTCAGCTCCTCGGCGGGTGTGGCGTCGACGCCGAGCGCCTGGTGCAGCAGGGAGCGGATCCCGTCGGACAGGGGCTTGGCTGCGGCGGGGTCGCCCCACGCGTTCCAGGCCATCGGCGGGTGAAGGTCGACCTCGGGCATGCGTTACAGTCTTACACATGGTGTCAATCAGTAACGACGCGGTGGCGCAGCCCGTGGAGGACCGCATCCTCGACGCTGCCGCGAGCTGCGTGCTGGCCTACGGGGTCGACCGCGTCACGCTCGCCGAGATCGCCCGGCGCGCCGGGGTGAGCCGGCCGACCGTCTACCGGCGCCACCCCGACACCCGCTCGATCCTGGCCGCGCTGCTCACCGCCCGGATCGTCAGCGCCTTGGACGCCGTTCCGGCCGGCGGCGTGGGACGCCCGCAGCTGGTGGCCCGGATCGTCGCCGTCGCCGACCTGTTGCGCGCGGAACCCGTCATCATGGCCGTGCTGCACCAGGCGCCGGACCTCGCGATGGTCTACCTCTCCGAGCGGCTCGGCACCAGCCAGCAGATCCTGCTCGACGCCGTCGCCGACGAGATCGCCGCGGCGCAACGCGACGGCAGCGTCCGTGACGGGGACGTCCGCCAGCTCGCCGCGATGTGCCTTCTCATCACGCAGTCGACGATCCTGTCCGCCGACGTGGTGGCGCCGATCCTCGGGTCCGACCGGCTGGCCGGCGAACTCGCCCGCGCGCTGGACGGATACCTGCGGCCATGACCGGCTCGTCCGCCCTCACCGCCGCCCGCCGCACCGCCGACCTGCAGGCACTCGGCGACGGCGCCGCCGTGGACGTCGTCGTCATCGGCGGCGGCATCACCGGTACCGGGATCGCCCTGGACGCCGCGAGCCGCGGCCTGTCGGTGGTGCTCGTCGAGAAGCACGACCTGGCCTTCGGGACCAGCCGGTGGAGTTCGAAGCTGGTGCACGGCGGCCTGCGCTACCTCGCCACCGGGAACGTCGGCATCGCCCGGCGCAGCGCCATCGAACGCGGAATCCTGATGTCGCGCAACGCGCCTCACCTGGTGACCGCCATGCCGCAGTTGGTGCCGCTGCTGCCGTCGATGAGGACGCCCGCCCGCGCGCTGGTCCGGGTGGGCTTCCTGGCCGGCGACGGGCTGCGGGCGTTGGCCGGCACGTCCGCGGACACGCTGCCGTGCTCGCGTCGCATCGCGGCCGACCGCGCGATCGCGTTGGCGCCCAACGTGCGTCGCGCCGGCCTCGACGGGGCGCTGCTCGCCTACGACGGCCAGCTGATCGACGACGCCCGCCTGGTGGTCGCCGTTGCGCGGACGGCCGCGCAGCACGGCGCCCGCATCCTGACCCGGGTCGCGGCCGCCGACGCGACCGGCACCTCGGTCCGCCTGACCGACCAACTGACCGGCGAGAGCACGGTGCTCGCAGCGCGCGCGGTGATCAACGCCGCCGGGGTGTGGGCGGGCGACGTGGACACCGCACTGCGACTGCGCCCGAGCCGCGGCACGCATCTGGTGCTCGATGCGGCGGCGTTCGGGCACCCGACGGCCGCGTTGACGGTCCCGATCCCCGGCGAGCTGAACCGCTTCGTGTTCGCGATGCCCGAGCAGCTCGGCCGGGTATACCTGGGGCTCACCGACGAGGATGCGCCGGGGCCGATCCCGGACGAACCCCAACCGACGCCCGACGAGGTCGCGTTCCTGCTCGCCACCGTCAACACCGCGCTCGACGTCGCGCTCACCGAGTCCGACGTCATCGGCGCCTACGCCGGGCTGCGGCCGCTCATCGACACCGGTGCCGTCGGCGCCGACGGGCGCGGCCGCACCGCGGACGTCTCGCGTGACCACGCGGTCACCGAATCGGCCAACGGCGTCTTCAGCGTCATCGGCGGCAAGCTCACCGAGTACCGGTACATGGCGCAGGACGTGCTGGACCGTGCGCTCGCCGAGCGGCGCATCGCCGCGCGACCGTGCCGCACCACCGATCTGCCGCTGGTCGGCGCGCCGGCCAATCCCGTCGGCGACGGCCGGCCGGACGCCGCGCTGCCCCGGTCACTGGTGGCGCGCTACGGCGCGGAGGCGTCGCACGTGTTCGCCGCGGCGACGGGTGACCGCCCGCGCGACGCGGTGGCCGAGGGCATCGACGTCACCCGCGCGGAGTTCGAGTACGCGGTCACCCACGAGGGCGCGCTGACCGTCGACGACGTCGTCGACCGGCGCACCCGCATCGGCCTGGTCGCCGCCGACCGCGCACGCGTCACGGACGTCGCCGCGGAATTCCTCTGACCAAGCGATTTCGGCGCGCTCACATTCGCTGAGCGAACGTGAGCGCGCCGAAATCCCGAGTGGGCGGGGGGTTACAGCGGGATGTTCTTGTGGCGGCCGCGGCGGGCGGGGGCCTCGGCGAGCGCCTGGGTCACCACGCTGCGAGTGTGCGCCGGGTCGATCTTGGCGTCGACGACGCCGATTTCGATGGCGCTGTCCACGCCGCCGGCGATCTTCTCGTGCTCGGCGGCGAGCTGCTCGTGCAGCGCCTCGCGCTCCTCGGGCGCGGCGGCCGCGAGCTTGCGCTTGTGCAGGATGCCGACCGCGGCCTTGGCGCCCATGACGGCGACCTCGGCGTCCGGCCACGCGAACACCTTGGTGGCGCCGAGCGAGCGGGAGTTCATCGCGATGTAGGCGCCGCCGTAGATCTTGCGGGTCACCAGCGTCACCCGCGGCACGGTCGCCTCGCCGAACGCGTGCAGCAGCTTCGCGCCGCGGCGCACCACGCCGCCCCACTCCTGGTCGACGCCGGGCAGGTAGCCGGGCACGTCGACGACCACGACGAGCGGGATGCCGAACGCGTCGCACAGCCGCACGAAACGCGCTGCCTTCTCGGCACTCTCGGAGTTCAGGCAGCCGCCCAGGCGCAGCGGGTTGTTGGCCAGCACGCCGACCGAGCGGCCCGCCAGGCGGCCGAGGCCGACCACCATCGAGGGGGCCCACTTGGCCTGGAACTCCTCGAACGGGGCGTCGGCGTCGAGCAGGGCGCTCACCAGCGGGTGCACGTCGTAGGCGCGGCGGGCCGAATCGGGCAGCAGCGCCGCGAGATCGGTGTCGCCGGCCTCGGCCTTGCTGCGGTCGAAGTGGCCCTGCTGGCAGAACAGGCCGACGAGGCGGCGGCCGCGCTCGTAGGCGTCGAGTTCGTCGTCGGCGACGATGTGGCAGACGCCGGACTTCTTGTGGTGGGTGTCCGGGCCGCCGAGCGACGCCATGTCGACGTCCTCACCGGTGACGCTGCGGACCACGTCGGGTCCGGTGACGAACACGCGGCCCTCCGGGGCCATGATGACGACGTCGGTCAGCGCGGGACCGTACGCGGCGCCACCGGCGGCGAAGCCGACGACGACGGAGATCTGCGGGACGTAGCCGGAGGCGCGGATCATCGCCTCGAAGACCTGACCCACGGCATGCAGGGCGCGCACGCCCTCGGCCAGCCGGGCACCGCCGGAGTGCCAGATGCCGACGATCGGGCTCTGCTCCTCGATCGCGGTGTCGTAGGCGTCCACGATGTGCTTGCAGCCCTCGATGCCCATGGCGCCGCCCATGACGGTGCCGTCGGTGCAGAAGGCGATGGTGCGCACGCCGTTGACGGTGCCCGACGCGGCCAGCACGCCGGACTTGTCGCGCTCGTGCAGCAGCTCGACGCTGCCGTCGTCGAAGAACGTGGCGAGGCGCAGCAGCGGGTCGCGCGGGTCGAGGGACTCGGCGGCAGTCTCCGGGGCCATGGTCGTCATCCAAACCTCCTGTAGTTCCCCGACTTCGGCGTCACCGCCGGGAAGTCAGTACCTTCCGAACGCGAGCGCCACGTTGTGGCCGCCGAATCCGAATGAGTTGTTGATCGCGTACTCGTAATTGCCCCGTCGTGGTTCCCCGGCCACCACGTCCAGATCGATCTCCGGATCGAGGTTGCGCAGGTTCAGGGTGGGCGGGACGACACCGTCGCGCAGGGCGAGCACCGTCAGGATCGACTCGACCGCGCCGACGGCGCCGACCGAGTGCCCGAGCGCCGACTTCGGCGCGTACACCGCGGGCCGGTTGGCGCCCAGGGCGTTGTTGATGGCCTTGCCCTCGGCCACGTCGCCCACCGAGGTGCCGGTGGCGTGCGCGTTGACGTGGTCGATGTCGCCGGGCTGCAACCCGGCCAGTTCGATGGCCCGGCTCATGGCCCGGCCGGCCTGCTCGCCGGAGGGGTCCGGGGCCACGATGTGATAGCCGTCCGAGGTGACGGCGGCGCCCATGAGCCGCGCGATGATGTTCGCGCCGCGGGCCTTCGCGTGCTCCTCGGTCTCGATGACCATCAACGCGCCGGCCTCGCCGAAGACGAAGCCGTTGCGGTCGACGTCGAACGGGCGGCAGGCGCCCGCGGGATCGTCGTTGGTGGTCGAGAGCACGATGCGCATCTGGGCGAACCCGGCGATGGGCACCGCCTCGATGCGTGTCTCCACCCCGCCGCAGATGGCGACGTCGGCGTCGCCGAGCACCACCGACCGCCAGGCGGTCGCGATGCCCTCCGAGCCCGACGCGCACGCCGACACGGGGGTGACGACGCCGGCCCGGGCGTTGCGCTCCAGACCGACCGCCGCCGCGGGGGAGTTGGGCATGTACATCTGCACGGCCAGCGGGGAGACCGCGTCGGGGCCCTTCTCCCGCATGCCGTCGTAGGCGTAGAGCAGCTCCTCGCTGCTGCCCATGCCGGTGCCGATCGACACCAGCAGACGCCGGGGATCGACCGTGGGGGAACCTGCGTTCTCCCATGCCCGGCGGCCCAGCACGGTGGACATCTTCTGCAGGTAGGACAGCCGGCGCAGTTCGTCGCGCGTCAGCTCGTCCTCGAAGTCCTCCAGCAGATGTCCACCGATGCGGACCGGCAGGTCGTACTCGTCGACGAACGGGTCATCCAGCAGCCGGATGCCGCTCTCACCGTCGAGCAGCCGCTTCCAGGTGCCCTCGGCATCGGTCGCCAACGCCGTCGTCATCGCGAAACCGGTGACGACGACGTTGGGGAAACCGTCGCCGGTCGACTGTCGGGTCAACCCTGCCATTGCTGCTCGAACGTTCCCTTCTCGACCGTCAGTAGCGCCCGAAGGCCAGGGCGACATTGTGTCCACCGAAGCCGAACGAGTTGTTGATGGCGTACTGGTAGTCGCCGTACCGAGGCTCACCCGCAACGACATCGAGATCGATCTCGGGGTCGGGCGTCTCGTAGTTCAGCGTCGGGGGAATGACGCCGTCACGCAGCGCCATGACCGTCAACGCCGACTCCAGAGCGCCCACGGCACCGATCGAGTGGCCCAGCGCCGACTTCGGCGCGTAGACCGCGGCGTGCTCCACACCGGCGACGCGAATGGCGTTGGCCTCCGCGGTGTCACCGATCGGCGTGGCCGTCGCGTGCGCGTTGACGTGCTGGATGTCACTGGGGGACAGGCCTGCCGTCTCCAACGCCCGCTTCATCGCCGCGCCGGCGCGTGCGCCGTCCGCCGCGGGAGCCACCATGTGGAAGGCGTCCGACGTGATGCCGGCCCCCATCAACCGGGCCAGCGGCTTGGCGCCGCGGGCCTTGGCGTGCTCCTCGGTCTCGATGATCATCATGCAGCCGGCCTCGCCGAACACGAAGCCGTCCCGGTTCTTGTCGAACGGGCGCGACGCGCCGGCCGGATCCTCGTTGCGGGTCGACATGGCGCGCATCATCGAGAACGCCGCGATGGGCAGCGCTTCGATGCCGCCCTCCACGCCGCCGACGACCGCGAAGTCCGCGTCACCCATGACGACCTGGCGCCAGCCGTGGGCGATGGCCTCCGACCCGGACGAGCACGCCGAGACCGGGGTGATGACCCCGGCGCGGGCGCCCAGCTCCAGGCCGGCGACCGCCGCCGCACCGTTGGGCATGATCATCTGAACGGCGAGCGGGGACACCTTGCGGGGCCCGCCCTCGTTCATCGCGTCGTAGGTCTCGACGATCTTCTCGCCGCCACCCAGGCCGGTGCCGATGATCACGGCGAACCGGTCCGGGTCGACCTCGGGCTTGCCCGCGTTCTCCCAGAGTCGACCGGCCAACAGCTTGGACATGCGCTGCACGTACGACATGCGACGCATGTCGATGCGAGTCATGTGGCTGTCGACGTCGTCGACCAGGTGACCGCCGATGCGCACCGGAAGGTCCCACTTGGTGACGAAGTCATCCTCGAGGACGCGGATGCCGCTTTCGCCCGCCAGCAGGCCCTTCCACGTGCTCTCGATGTCTGCCGCGAGGGACGTGGTGGCCTCGACGGCGGTCACCACGACACTCGGGAACCCGCCGTTAGCAGTGGAAGGACGGGTCATTCCGAGCCGAACTTCTCGCGCAGCGCGGCGGCAGCCTCGGGGTTCTCTTCCTCGAGCTTCTGGATGTAGGCGACGACGTCACCGACGGTGCGCAGGCCGGCGAGGTCCTCGTCGGGGATCTTCACGCCGTACTTGTCCTCGGTCTGCACCGCGATCTCCACCATCGACAGCGAGTCGATGTCCAGGTCGTCGACGAAGCTCTTCTCCGGGGTCACCTCGGACGGCTCGATGCCCGTGACCTCTTCGATGATCTCGGCGAGACCGGCGATGATTTCTTCCTGGCTGGCAGCCACAGTGGCTCCTTCTATCTTCTTGGCGATTCGGCACTCCGGGGTGGAGTGCCGCATGACGTACTGCTCGGGTGTTCGGTGGTTCTGGCGGGTCGCGCTACAGCTCAGCGAGCCCGTCCAGGTCTGCGGGGGTCTTGACGGCGTACGTCGGCACACCCCGAAGTTCTCGTTTGGCGATGCCGACCAGCGTCCCGGCGGGCGGGAACTCGATGATCGCCGCGACCGGGCCGGCGGCCTGGTCGCGCAGGTAGGCGGTGCACAGGTCCCAGCGCACCGGCCGGGTCAGCTGGGCGACGAGCTTGGTCATCGCGTCCGCGGCGGTGGTGACCGGCTGGCCGTCGGCGTTGGACAGCAGCGTGGTGGTCGGCTCCTGCGCGGTGACCGCGTCGGCGGCCGCCGAGTAGCCGGTCAGTGCCGACGCCATGTACTGGGTGTGGAACGCGCCCGCCGTGGCGAGCTTGCGCACCCGGGCCTTCTCCGGCGGATCCTCGGCGAGCTTGTCCAGCGCGGACACCGCACCGGCCGCAACGATCTGTCCCGCGGCGTTGCGGTTGGCCGGCACCAGGTCGAGCGCCTCGAGGCGCCCCAGCACCTCGGCCTCGTCGCCGCCGAGGACCGCGGCCATGCCGGTGGGCTCCAGCGCGCACGCCTTGGCCATCTCCGCGCCGCGGGTGGCGGCCAGGGTGACGGCGTCGTCGGCGGCCAGCACGCCGGCGATGGCGTAGGCGGCGATCTCACCGACCGAGTGGCCCGCGGTGACCGTGGACTTGCCGTTCAGCAGACCGCGCTTGGTGACCTCGTCGAAGGCCAGCAGCGTCGCGGCGACCACCAGCGGCTGGGTGACCGCGGTGTCGGTGATCTCCTCGGCGGTGGCGGTGGTGCCGAGCCGGGCGAGGTCGAGGCCGATCGCCTCGGACCACGCGGCGACGCGCTCGTCGGCGCCGGGCAGCTCCAGCCACGGGGAGAGCATGCCGGGGGTCTGAGATCCCTGTCCTGGCGCAAGCAGGGCAAGCACGGGTTCGTGAGGCACGAATTAAGAAAACACTGTGAAGACGGATTCGGGCGGTGTAAGAGATTATGAACCTCGTCTTAGGTTTTTGTGGACCCTCTACAAAATGGGCCCGCGATGGGACGTCATCGATACCGCGTCGCGACGTTCCTTCTCTAAGAGCGCTGCCGACCTGCGCCGACGCCGACCGCCGCAGCGGGTGTTACCTGGGCCACAGCGGCAGGGGTGGTCAGGGTCGGAACGGGGGGCCGGCCGAGCCGTCCCACCGTCGTGGCAACTCTCAGCACGTAGGCGTCCCGCGGCAGCATCGGGTCGCGTCCGGTGAAGTCGGTGATCCGCTTGAGGCGGTAGCGAACCGTATTTGGATGAACGAACAGTTTGCGTGCGCACGCTTCGATGGCACCCCCGGAGTCGAGGTAGGCGTCGAGCGTCTCGGTCAGCGCCGGCCCGGCGTCGGCCAGCGGCCGCATCACCTCGGTGGCGAGGGCGGCCAGCGCCGTCTGGTCGCCCATAAGCGCGCGTTCGGGCAGGAGTTCCCTGGCCGAGACGGGGCGCGGGGCGCCGCTCCACCCCGCCACTGCGGTCATGCCGGCGATCGCCTCGACCGCGCTGTAGTGCGCGGCCGACAGCGTCGCGGCGGTCGGGCCGATCACCACCGGGCCGTCGGCGAAGACCCCCAGCAACTCCGCCAGCATGCGGTCGGTGGGGCTGAGGTGGCCCGAGACGATGGCGATCAGCCACGTGCCGTGCACGTCGGACAGCGCCGAGCGGCCGTGCCTGCCGACGATGGCATGCACGTCGTCGCTGACGAAGTCGGCACGGTCCGGGTGCGGCGAGCCGACGACGACCGTCGCCGGCGCGGTGGCATCCCAGTTGAGGGCGGCCGCCTGCGATTGCAGCTCGGCGCCGACGCTGCCACGCACCACGGCGTCGACGACGTTGGCCTCCATCCGGGTGTCCCACGCACCGCGGGCCTCCGCGGCGTCGGCGTACGCCGTGGCGGCGGCGAAGGCGAGGTCGCGGCTGTACCGCAGGATGCCCGCAGTCAGCGCCGTCACCTGCTCCTCGCTACGGGCGAGCAGCGGCACGACCTCCTCGAAGTACTCCATCGTGACCCGCACCATCTCCACCGTCTGACGCAGCGCGATGCGGCGGGTGAGTTCCTGAGGCACCACCTCGAACGCCTGCGCGGTGTAGCTGACGTTGCTGTGCGGGTCGCGCATCCACTCGACGAAGTTGACGACCGCCGTCTGCACCACGAGGTGCACGCTCGCCCGCTGCGAGGCCTCCAGGTCGGCGAAGAACGGCAGCCGCTCACCGAGGACGGCCACCGCCTCGGTCGCCAGCCGGCCGGAGTACTGCTTCAGCCGTCGCAGCGTCGAGTCGGGGATCGATTCGAGGACCTCCAGCGTGGACGCCGGCGGGACGAATCGATTGTTGGCCACCCCTAAAAGCTACGCCACCAATCTGGAGGGACCCTCCAATCGGTTGTCCCCAATCCCGCCGAGACTGCTGCCAGATCGCGAATCCGCGTCGGATCGCGATCTCACAGCAGGCTCGGCGAGCACGGAGGCCTATGCGACGCCGGGGTCCGAGGTCTGCTCCGGGGCGGCGAGCACGTCGTCGATCTCGTACTGCCGCGCCGCGGCGATCGCGACCGACGGGTCGATCTCGCCGTCGCGTGCCAGCGCCTCGAGCACCGCGACCACCACCGACTCGGCGTCGGTGTTGAAGTAGCGCCGCGCCGCGGGCCGGGTGTCGGAGAAGCCGAACCCGTCGGTGCCGAGCGTGACGTAGGTGCCGGGCACCCACGGCCGGATCTGCTCGGGCACCGCGCGCATCCAGTCGGTGACCGCGACCACCGGACCGGCGGCGTCGGCCAGGGCCGTCGTCACGTACGCCGCGCGCGGCGTGCGGTCGGGGTGGCGCATGGCCTCGCGGTCGACGGCCAGGCCGTCGCGGTTCAGCTCGCCCCAGCTCGTCACCGACCAGACGTCGGCGGCGACGTCCCACTCGGCGGCCAGCAGGTCGGCGGCGCGGACCGCCTCCGGCATCGCCACGCCCGACGCCAGGATCTGCGCGGTGCTGGCGCGCTTTTCCGTGCTGGCGCGGTAGCGGTAGAGGCCGCGCAGCAGCCCCTCGTGGTCGATGCCCTCCGGCTCGGCCGGCTGCGGGTACGGCTCGTTGTAGATCGTGATGTAGAAGTACACGTTCTCGGGGTCCTCGCCGTACATCCGGCGCAGACCGTCCTCGACGATGTAGGCGATCTCGTAGGCGAACGCCGGATCGTAGGCTACCGCCGCGGGGTTGGTGGCCGCCAGCAGCAGCGAGTGGCCGTCGGCGTGCTGCAGGCCCTCGCCCACCAGCGTGGTGCGGCCCGCGGTGGCGCCGAGGACGAAGCCGCGGGCCATCTGGTCGGCCGCCGCCCACAGACCGTCACCGGTCCGCTGGAACCCGAACATCGAGTAGAAGATGTAGATCGGGATCATCGGCACGTCGTGCGTCGCATAGGACGTGCCGACCGCCGTGAACGACGCCGTCGAGCCCGCCTCGTTGATGCCCTCGTGCAGGATCTGGCCGACCTCACTCTCCTTGTACGCCAACATGAGTTCGGCGTCCACGGCGGTGTAGAGCTGGCCGTTGCGGTTGTAGATCTTCAGGCTGGGGAACCACGAGTCCATGCCGAACGTGCGCGCCTCGTCGGGGATGATCGGCACGATGCGCTTGCCGATCTCCTTGTCGCGCAACAGTTCCTTGAACGTCCGGACGGTCGCCATGGTGGTGGCGACGGCCTGGTTGCCCGAGCCCTTCTTCAACGCCTTGTAGGTGTCCGGGCCCGGAAGCGGCAGCGCCTTGGTCTTGGTGCGGCGCTCGGGCAGGAACCCGCCGAGCGTGCGGCGCCGGTCGAGCATGTAACGGATTTCCGGAGCGTTGGGCCCGGGGTGGTAGTACGGCGGCAGGTAGGGGTTCTCCTCCAGCTGCGCGTCGCTGACCGGGATGCGCTGGGCGTCGCGGAAGTCCTTGAGGTCCTGCAGCGCCAGCTTCTTCATCTGGTGCGTGGCGTTGCGGCCCTCGAAGTGCTTGCCGAGCGTGTAGCCCTTGATGGTCTTGGCGAGGATCACCGTCGGCTGGCCCTTGTGTTCCATGGCCGCGCGGTAGGCGGCGTACACCTTGCGGTAGTCGTGGCCGCCGCGCTTGAGGTTCCAGATCTCGCCGTCGGACATCTTGTCGACGAGCGCCTTGGTGCGCGGGTCGCGGCCGAAGAAGTGGTCGCGGACGTAGGCGCCGTCGTTGGCCTTGTAGGTCTGGTAGTCCCCGTCGGGCGTGGTGTTCATCAGGTTCACCAGTGCGCCGTCGCGGTCGGCGTGCAGCAGCGCGTCCCACTCGCGACCCCACACCACCTTGATGACGTTCCAGCCGGCGCCGCGGAAGAACGACTCCAGTTCCTGAATGATCTTGCCGTTGCCGCGCACCGGCCCGTCGAGGCGCTGCAGGTTGCAGTTGATGACGAACGTGAGGTTGTCCAGCGCCTCGTTGGCCGCCACCTGGATGAGGCCGCGCGACTCGGGCTCGTCCATCTCGCCGTCGCCGAGGAACGCCCACACGTGCTGGTCGGAGGTGTCCTTGAGACCACGGTCGTGCAGGTAGTGGTTGTAGCGCGCCTGGTAGATGGCGTTCATCGGGCCCAGCCCCATCGACACCGTGGGGAACTCCCAGAAGTCGGGCATCAGCCGCGGGTGCGGGTAGGACGGCAGGCCGCCACCGGGATGGCTGTGCTCCTGGCGGAAACCATCCAGTTGGTCGGCCGTGAGGCGACCCTCGAGGTAGGCGCGGGCGTAGATGCCCGGCGACGCGTGTCCCTGGATGAAGACCTGGTCGCCGCCGCCGGGGTGGCTCTTGCCGCGGAAGAAGTGGTTGAACCCGACCTCGTACAGTGCCGCCGAGGAGGCGTACGTCGAGATGTGGCCGCCCACACCGACTCCCGGGCGTTGCGCGCGGTGCACCATGATCGCGGCGTTCCACCGGATCCAGGCGCGGTAGCGGCGCTCGACGTCCTCGTCACCGGGGAACCACGGCTCCAGTTCGGTGGGAATCGTGTTGACGTAGTCGGTGGACGTCAGCGCCGGGATGGCGACGCGTTGCTCTCCGGCGCGTTCCAACAGGCGCAACATGAGGTAGCGGGCGCGTGCCGGTCCGGACCTCTCGACCAACTGGTCGAACGACTCCAGCCATTCGGCCGTCTCGTCGGAGTCGATGTCCGGCAGGTACGAGGCGACGCCCTCCCTGATGACGCGAACCCGATCGGATTCCTTTGCGTTACTTGAGTTTTGGGCCAGGTCCTGGCGCGCGAACTCGGTGGTCAACCCACTACTCCTCGGTTGGCGGATACGTTGGGTTGGCCGCCCGTGTGGGTGACACGAACAACCACGTCCATCCTGCTCCATCTTGCCTTTGGTGCACCACCTGGGTCGATGAACCGACGGCGGACGCCACCGGCCGGTAAGTTCTCGTTCCGTGATCGGTCGGCGGTCGGGGCCTCGGCCGCGCCTGGTGGGATGCGCGCTGGGCGCGGCCGCCGCCGTCGCGATGGTCGTCGTCGGATGCCAGAGCATCACCGACGGCGCCGCAACCCTCGACGGCACCGACGTGCCGCTCTACCGGGCGTCGGTGTCGTCCTCCAGTGCGGCCTCGGCGTCCAGCTCGGCGGCCCGGGAATCCGAACGGCAGGCCAAGCGCACCCAAGCCGCGGTGCACACCGCCTGCGACGCACTCAGCACCACCAGCGTCGACGCGATCGGGGCGGTCAACGGTTACGTCACCGCCTACAACGAGAACGCCCCCGACCTCGTCGAACGGGTGGGTCCCGCGGTCGTGGCACTCGATGCCTCGGCCGCCGCGGTGTCCGAGGGAATCACCGAGCTGCTGACGCCGGAGCTGGCGGGCGCGCTGACCGAGTGGGTGGACGCCTCGCGGGCGCTGGCGGCGGCGATCTCGGCCGATGCGGGCATGTCGGAGTTCAACGCGGCGATCGACCGCGTGAACGCCGCACAGGACGCCGCGCTGGACCTCTGCGACGCCGCATATTGACCCAACTCGCGCGCCAGCACCCGCGGTTGGGCCGTAACGTGCGAGTATGGGCCGACCGACACGGCGGCGGACCCGCGGGCAGAGGGAGGACAACGGTGGTTGCGGCGGACTCGCCGAACTACGCCCAGAGGCTGGGCATCGAGAAGGATCTGGTCGTTCAGGAACTCGGCTGGGACGAGGACACCGATGACGACATCCGGTTGGACATCGAGGAGGCATCCGGCTCCGAGTTGCTCGACGAGGATGCCGACGAGGTGGTCGACGTCGTGCTGCTTTGGTGGCGCGACGACGACGGCGACCTGGTGGATCGTCTGATGGACGCGATCACGCCGCTGGCCGACGACGGCGTCATCTGGGTGGTGACGCCCAAGACGGGCAAGCCCGGGCACGTGCAGCCGGCCGAGATCGCGGAATCCGCCCCGACCGCCGGCATGGTGGTGACCTCCTCGGCGAACCTCGGCGACTGGATCGCCAGCCGCCTGGTGCAACCGAAGTCCAAGAGCAAGACCCGGAGCTGATGCTCCGCCCCGGCACGCGGGCACCGGACTTCACGCTGAAGGACCAGGCCGGCCAGCCCGTGACGCTGAGCGGTTTCGCCGGTGCGCGCAACGTGCTGCTGGTGTTCTTCCCGTCCGCCTTCACCCCGACCTGCCGCGGAGAATTGTCCGAGATCAGGGACCGTCCGGACGTCTACGCCAACGGTGCCGTCCAGACGCTGGCGATCTCGGTGGCCCCGCCGCCGGTGCACCGCGTGTGGGCCGCCGAGAACGACTTCACCTTCCCGCTGCTGTCCGATTTCTGGCCGCACGGCGCGGTGGCCCAGGCCTACGACGTCCTCGACGCGGCGAGCGGGTTCCCCAACCGTGGCACGTTCGTCGTCGACCGCTCGGGGGTCATCGTGTTCGCCGAGATGAAGCAGCCCGGCGAGCAGCGTGACCAGTCCGTCTGGGCCGACGCGCTGGGGGCGCTCGCGCCGCGCTGACCGGCCGACGAGGATTTCCGGTCGCCTGCGATCGGCGTGTAGCCTCCCCCGAGCACGGGCGTGTAGCTCAGTGGTAGAGCTCTGGTTTTACACACCAGCGGTCGGGGGTTCGAAACCCTCCGCGCCCACTCAGGACGATGATTCGCGCCGCCGCTGGCGGACTGGCTGGGTCCCTCCACACCGCTGAACGGTTTGCCGACCGGCCGCAAAAGTCTTTGCGGACGCAACTGCTAACGAGTGTTCTCCGATCGAATCTCGCGGTCGCCAAGATCGATTTTGAAGGTCTTTGCCTCCGCACCCCAGTTCGTTCATCAACTGAACGGAGCAAACGGAAATCGCCGGTGAACAAATATGTCTAGCGCGTCAAAGTGACCGATCTTGACTTTGCTAAAAGTGACGTGCTACGTCATTTTTCGAGCGCGCGAACGTTGCTGTAGCACCTATCGTCGCAGCTCAAAGCCACCTTTCATATTTCAAAAGTGATTAACGCCATGCGTGGCTGGGAACCACTTCCTGTGTCGAAAACGGCAACGCGCGGGGGCGGTGCCACTGGGATATACGAAACGAGGGCAAGTCATGTGGCAAAGCGCCAACATCCAGAGTGGATTGATCGTCAAGAGATTCGTCGTCGCCGGCGTCGCCACCGTCGCGGTATCCGCGGTGGGTGCGCTGACCCTGTCGCCGGCAATTCCGAGCGTCTCCATGGACGTTGCTGAGGCCGCAGCGATCAACGAGTCGAACACCACGATCGGCATTGCGGACTCCGATCTGTACTTCGAATCGCCGGCGGCGATCGACGCGGCGCTCGACGAGATGCAGGCGATGGGCGTCAATACCGTCCGCATCGGCATCCCGTGGGCCGGCATCAACCCGATCCCCGGCTACTACGACTGGTCGCAGTCGGACTACCTCATCAACGCCGCCGATGCGCGGGGGATGGGCATCCTCGCCGTCATCACCACCACGCCGGGCTACCAGCAGAACGGTTCGGGCGTCTACAGCGCGCCGGTCGACCCTGCCGCCTACGGCGAGTTCGCGGGCCTGGCCGCTCAGCGTTATGCCGGCAAGGTAGGCGCCTACGAGATCTGGAACGAACCGAACGCCGCGCCGTTCTACGGTCCGGCGCCGGACCCGGCGGGTTACACCGAATTGCTCAAGGCGGCCTATCCCGCCATCAAGGCGGCGGATCCCAACGCCACCGTCGTCGGCGGCGTCGTCGGGTCGACGGTCACCTACGGCAATCTCACGCTGAACCCGGTCACGTTCGTCGACCAGATGTACCAGGCCGGCGCGCAGGGCTACTTCGACGCCCTGTCGTTCCATCCGTACCAGTACACGATGCCGTTCTCCGAGGGCGGCTACCATCCGGATTCGCCGCTCAACCAGCTCGACGACATCCACGACCTGATGGTCGCCAACGGCGACGCCGGCAAGCTCATCTGGGCCAGTGAGTACGGCGAGCCGACGGCGGTCGCGACCGAAGAGCAGCAGGCGGCCTACATCCGGGACATGTTGACCACCTGGCGCCAGATCGGTTACACCGGACCGGCCTTCGTCTACACGCTGCAGGACACCGACAGCAGCAGCACCGATCCGGAGGCGACGTTCGGGCTGATCCGTAGCGACGGCACCTGGAAGCCGGCGGCCTACGTGGTGCAGGAACTCGCGCAGTCGCAGAACACCACGCCGCAGATGGCGCAGATGGCGCTGGCGCTTCCCCAGGCCGACACCGCCGATCCGGCTGCGCTCGCCACGCTGCAGCAGATCGCCGGGCCGACCGATCCCACGACGCAGACGCAGCTGACCGCCGCCACCACACAGATGGCGGCGACGGCGCCGACGGCCACGGTGACCGACCCGACCGCACCCGCCGTGGTGCAGCCCTCGGTGACTCAACCCGCTCTGGCGGAACCGACCATCGCCGCGCCGACCTTGATGCAGCCCACGCTTGCGGCCCCCGCCCCGGCGACCGCGCCGACGACGGCGAGCGCACCGGCTCCCTCGACGACGGCCGCCCCGGCACCGACGACGGCCCCGACGTCGACGGCGCCCGCCCCGGTGCAGTCGACGACCACCGCGCCGACCATGGCGGAGCCGACCATCGCCACGCCGACCATCGCCACGCCGACGCTGCAGCAGCCGACCATCGCGGTGGCTCCGACCGCGCCGGCCGACGTCCCGTCGACGAGCCTCGACCCGTCGCGCACCGTTCAGGTGCCCGACTCGACGAGCACGGCACCGAGCACCGGGACCACGGGCGGGGCGACCACCGGGACCACGGGCGGGGCGACCACCGGGACCACGGGCGGGACGACCACCGGCACGGGTACGACGGCGGGCACCACGTCGAGCAGTTCCGGCACGACGGGCGGTTCGACCGGTGGCACCACCAAGTCGAGCACCGATCAGACGAAGAAGAAGGACCGCACCGGCACCCGTCGCTGACCACCCCACGCCCGGCGGGCGGGTCTTCGGACCCGCCCGCCGTCGCGTGTCAGCGCCGGCGGCCGTAGCGGTCGGCGAGCTTCTCGTCGGCGGTCCGGGGCGCGGCCGTACTGGGGTTGGCTGTGGTGGGGGTGGGATCGGCCGGCCGGGCCGCCTTCTCGCGACGGCGCTGCTTGTACTCCGCCACCACGAAGTAGCCGACGCCGACCGGGGCGATGATCCCGAACGCGATCCACTGGATGCCGTAGGACAGGAACGGTCCGGAGTCCAGGTGCGGCAGCGGGATCACGCCCAGACCGCCCGGCTGGTCCTCGACCAGTTGCAGATAGGACCCGGCGGTCGGAATGCCGGTGACCGAGGCGATCTGGTCGGTGTTGATCGAATAGAACTGCATCGCCCCGTCCTGGCGGAACGGCTGCTTGCCGGCGGCGACCATCTCCGAGTTGCGCAGCCGGGCCGTCACCGTCACGGTGCCGTTCGGCGCCGCCGGGATGTCCGGCACCTTCGAGCCCTCCTCGGGACGGACGTAACCGCGGTCGACG
This sequence comes from Mycolicibacterium grossiae, assembly GCF_008329645.1. Classification (NCBI taxonomy): domain Bacteria; kingdom Bacillati; phylum Actinomycetota; class Actinomycetes; order Mycobacteriales; family Mycobacteriaceae; genus Mycobacterium; species Mycolicibacterium grossiae. Next base: position 4,698,800 of record NZ_CP043474.1, on the reverse strand, counting down.
AGCACGGTTGGTCCGCCCTCCACGGCGAACGGCACCAGCACCTCGAACGCCGGTTCGCCATCGACCGACCGCAACCGGGCCAGCACCTGGCCCTGCGGAAGATACCGACCGGTGGCCGTGACGCGCTTCCAGGCGTCGTCGGGTGCGGCGGAGTCGATGCGCGGCAGCACCGTGCCCACCGGCACGGGATCGGCGGTCAGGGAGGCGGAGATCTGCGCGTTCTCGCGCGAGGTCTTGGTGTTCTTGCCCAGCTGCCACGGCGCCAGCACCGTGAAGCACAGGTAGGCGAAGCCGATCACCACCACGTAGAGCGCCAGCCACTGGGGCCGCAGCAGGAAGGCGAACCGGCGCATCAGCTCACCGCCTCGCGGGTCCGCAGGTGCTCGTCCACCCAGTCGTGCAGGCCGGGCAGCGACGCCTCGATCACCGCGAAGACGTCCTCGAAATCCGATCGGGTGCCGTAGTACGGATCCTCGACGTCCAGCGCGTGCGCAGCCGAGCGCGGATCGAACGACCGCAGCATGCGCAGCCGCTCCGCGGGCACCCCGAGGTCACGCAGGATGCGGGTGTGGTTGCGTCCCATGGCCACCACCAGATCGGCGGCCAGGTGGTCGTCGTCCAGCTGCGCGGCCCGGTGATCGGCGGGGTACCCGTGGTCGACCAGCACCCGCCCGGCGCGCTCGTCGGCCGGGTCGCCGGCATGCCAGCCGCCGGTGCCGGCGCTCGTCACGCGGACCGCGTCGGCGAGACCGCGTTCGGCGATCTGGTGGGCGAACATCTTCTTGGCCATGGGGGAGCGGCAGATGTTGCCCGAGCAGACGAACGTGACGTGCACCCGTGGATCAGACACCGAGCACCTCGCGCAACTCCGCGACGGTCGCGACGCGGCCGGCGGGCACCGCGGCCGACGGGCCGTCGAAGTCGCCGGCGCCATACCCCCAGCCGACGACCACGGTGTCGATCCCGTGCGCGGCGGCCCCCAGCACGTCGTGGTCGCGGTCGCCGACCATCAGGATGTCGTCCGGCAGCGGCTCGAGCTGGGCGAGCGCATGGGCGACGACGTCGGCCTTCGACGATCGCGCGCCGTCGACGCTGGCGCCGGCGACCACCTCGAAGTGGCCGTCGAGACCGAAGTGCTCGACGATGCGCTGCGCCATGTGCTCGGCCTTCGACGTCGCGACCGCCAGCCGCACCCCCTGGGCCCGCAGGTCCGCCAGCAGTGCCGGGATGCCGTCGAAGACGCCGTTCATCGACCAGCCGCGCGTCGTGTAGTCGGCGCGGTAGGCGGCGATCGCCTCGGCGGCCCGGTCACCCAGCCCCATGCCGGCCAGCGTCACGTGCATGGGCGGCCCCACCACCAGGGCGGCCAGGTCGCCGTCGGGCACCTCGGCGCCGATGGTGGCGAGCGCATGGCGGAAGCTCGACACGATGCCGCTCGCCGAATCGGTCAGCGTGCCGTCGAGGTCGAAGATCACCAACTGGGCGCTCACCGGTCCATTGTCGCCGACTAGGGTCGTGCTGTGGCAAGGCAGATCCGGTGAGCGTGCGGCTGGCCGACGTCATCGACGTGCTCGACGCGGCGTATCCCCCCGCCCTCGCGCAGGACTGGGACTCGGTGGGTCTGGTCTGCGGTGACCCCTCGGAGCCGGTCGAGACGGTGACGGTGGCGGTCGACGCGACCGAGGCCGTGGTGGCCGACCTCCCGGAGCGCAGCCTGCTGCTCGCTCACCACCCGCTGCTGCTGCGCGGCGTCGACACGGTGGCCGCGGACACCGCGAAGGGCGCGCTGCTGCACCGGTTGATCCGCCGCGGCAGCGCGCTGTTCACCGCGCACACCAATGCCGACGCCGCCGCGCCCGGGGTGTCCGACGCGCTCGCCGGTGCCCTGGGCCTGACCGTCGAGGACGTGCTGGACCCGCAGTCCGACGGGCGCCGCCTCGACAAGTGGGTGCTCTTCGTTCCGGACGACGCCGCGGTCGCGGTCCGAGAGGCGGTGTTCGCGGCCGGCGCCGGTCGACTCGGCGACTACTCGCACTGCTGCTGGAGCACCGGCGGCACGGGTCAGTTCCTGCCCCGCGACGGGGCGACGCCGGCGATCGGCCGCGTGGGGGAGATCGAGCACGTGACCGAACGACGCATCGAGGTCATCGCGCCGGCGTCGCGCCGCGCCGACGTGCTCGCCGCGCTCCGCGCCGCCCACCCGTACGAGGAGCCCGCCTTCGACGTCTTCGCGCTCGCCCCGCTGCCCAGCGGGACGGGTCTCGGCCGGGTGTGCAGCCTGTCCGAACCGGAACCATTGTCCGCCTTCGTCTCCCGCGTCGCGCACCGGCTTCCCGCGACGACGTGGGGCGTCCGCGCCGCCGGAGATCCGGAGGCGACGGTGTCGCGCGTGGCGGTGTGCGGCGGGGCGGGCGACTCGCTGCTCGGCGCGGCGGTGTCGGCCGGCGTGCAGGTCTACCTCACCGCGGACCTGCGGCATCATCCGGCGGACGAGCACCTGCGCGCGTCCGACGTGGCCTTGGTGGACGTGGCCCACTGGGCCAGCGAACAACCCTGGTGTGGGCAGGCCGCCGACCTGTTGCGCCGCCACTTCGGCGGTGCTCTCGAGGTGCGGGCGAGCGCCGCCCGCACCGATCCGTGGAACGTGGAGTATGCATGAAAGCCGATGTCGCACAACAACGCCTGCTGGGCGAGCTGACCGTCCTGGACGCCGAGATCGGCCGCCTGACCCACCGGGCACGGAACCTGGCCGAGCAGCAGCGCCTCGACGAGGTCGTCACCGAGCACCGGGCCGCAGCCGACCGGGCGGCGGCGCTGACCATCGCGCTCGGCGACCTCGACGGTGAGATCGCCAGGTTCGACGCCGAGATCCACTCGGTGCGCCAGCGCGAGGACCGGGACCGCAACCTGCTGGCGTCGGGCACCGTGAACGCCAAGCAGCTCACCGAACTGCAGCATGAACTCGAGACGCTGCAGCGGCGTCAGGCCAGCCTCGAGGACGACCAGCTGGAGGTCATGGAGCGCCGCGAGGAGCTGCAGAACCAGCGCGACGACGCCCAGCGCGCCGCCGACGAGCTGCATGCGGCCGTGGTGACCGCCCAGGTGGCGCGCGACCAGGCGCTGGTCGAGATCGACGACGCGCGAGAGGTTGCCCAGCGGCGGCGCGCCGAACTCGTCACGAACGTCTCCGCGGACCTGGTGACGCTCTACGACCGCCAACGGGCGGGCGGGGGACCGGGAGCCGGTGTGCTGCAGGGGCGTCGGTGCGGCGCCTGCCGCATCGAGATCGACCGCGCCGACATGGCCCGCATCACCGCGGCCGCCGAGGACGACGTGCTGCGCTGCCCGGAGTGCGGTGCGGTCCTGCTGCGGGAGGCGCGATGAAGGTCGTGATGGAGGCCGACGGCGGCTCGCGCGGCAACCCCGGCCCCGCCGGCTACGGCGCCGTCGTCTGGTCGGCCGACCACGCCGACGTGCTGGCCGAGCGACGCGAGTCGATCGGTATCGCGACCAACAACGTCGCCGAATATCGGGGCCTCGTGGCCGGTTTGACGGCGGCCGCGGACGTCGGGGCCACCGAGGTGGACGTGCGGATGGACTCCAAGCTCGTCGTCGAGCAGATGGCCGGTCGGTGGCGAGTGAAGCACCCCGACCTCGCCCCGCTGCACCAGCAGGCACGCGCGCTCGCGGATCGATTCGACCGGGTGAGCTACGGCTGGATCCCGCGCGAGCGCAACGCCCATGCCGACAAGCTGGCCAACGAGGCGATGGATGGGGCCGCCGGGACCCCCGGCGCGCCGGTCGACGCGGCGGTCGCGGAGACCCCGGCCGGCGCGGCGACGTCGGCGCCCTCGGGTTGGTCCGGCGCGCGTGGCGCGCCGACGCGGTTCTTGCTGCTGCGGCATGGGCAGACCGAGCTGTCGGTCGGACGCCGGTACTCCGGACGTGGCAACCCGCCGCTGACCGACCTGGGACGCGCGCAGGCCGAGGCCGCCGCCGCGCACCTCGCCGACCGCGGCGGCGTCGCGGCGGTCATCAGCTCGCCGCTGCAGCGTGCGCTCATCACCGCCGACGCCGCGGCCCGAGGTCTGGGGCTCGACGTCCGGGTGGACGACGACCTGATCGAGACCGACTTCGGCGAGTGGGAGGGCCTCACGTTCGCCGAGGCGTCCGAACGCGACCCGGACGTGCACTCGACGTGGTTGCGCGACACCAGCTTGGCGCCGCCCGGCGGGGAGAGCTTCGATGACGTTGCCGTGCGGGTGCGGCGAGCGCGCGACCGGATCGTCGACGCCTACGGTGGCGCCACGGTGCTGGTGGTCTCGCACGTGACGCCGATCAAGACGATCCTGCGGCTGGCGCTCGACGCGGGGGAGGGCGTGCTGTACCGGCTGCACCTCGACCTGGCGTCGCTGTCGGTCGCCGAGTTCTATCCCGACGGGGCGTCCTCGGTGCGCCTGGTGAACCAGACCTCGTACCTGTAGTCAGGTGTGCAGGTGCACCCGCTCGCCGTGCTGGCCGAAGATGGCCACGGCCTCGACCGGCCCGTCGACGGTGCCGAACCAGTGTGGCGTCCACGTCGAGAACTCCACCGCTTCACCGGGTTTGACGATCATGTCGCGCTCGCCGAGCAGCAGCCGCAGCTTGCCGGACATGACGTAGAGCCACTCCTGGCCGTCGTGCACGGGTAGTTCGTCGGGAGGCGTCCGGCGGCGTGCGCTGACGCGGATCTTGTAGGCGTGCAATCCGCCCGCCGGACCGCTGCGGGTCAGCGGCCAGAAGGTCACGCCGTTGGCGGTGTGCGACGCCCCGCGCACCCGCGGGTCCGGCGTTTCGGGTGCCCGCATCAGGTCGTCGGTGGTGACCGACAGCGCCGACGCCAGCCGCGGTAGGTGGTCGAGGGCCAACCGGCGCTTGCCGGACTCCAGCCTGCTGAGCGTCGACACGTCGATGTCGGCCCGTGACGCCACCTCCTCGAGCGTCATGCCGCGCTGCGTGCGGAGTTCGCGCAGTCGGCGGCGGACGCGGGCGTCGACGTCGTCGTGCTGTCGGGCTTCGTGCTGTCGGGCGGCGTGCTGTCCGGCGTCGTGCTGTGCGGCGGTACGGTCCTTTGCCTGCATGGCAAGACAGCTTGGCACCTGGTCGCATCCGGGGGCAAGGTCGAGGGCATGACCGACACATGGGATTGCATCGTCGTGGGCGGCGGCGCCGCGGGTCTCAGCGCAGCGCTGGTCCTGGGCCGGGCTCGGCGTCGAACGCTGCTGGTGGACGCGGGAGCGCCCAGCAACGCGTCGGCACACGGCATCGGTGGCTTGCTCGGACACGACGGCCGGCCGCCGGCCGAACTGTACGCACGCGGTCGCGCCGAGGTGGCCGCCTACCCCGACGTCGAGGTCCGGAGCGGCGAGGTGATCGGCGGGCACCGGGGTTTCACCGTCGCGCTCGCCGACGGCAGCACCGAACGCGCCCGCACCGTGCTGCTGGCCACGGGCCTGGAGTACCGGCCGCCCGCGATCGCGGGGGTCGAACCGCTCTGGGGCCGTTCGGTGTTCCACTGTCCGTTCTGTCACGGGTGGGAGGTGCGCGACCAGCCGGTGGCGGTGGTCGCCGCCGGGGACCGCGCCCTGCACTCGGCGCTGATGATCCGCGGCTGGACCGACGACGTCGTGGTGCTGCCGAACGGCGGCGACCTGTCCGACGAGGCGCGCACTGCCCTGGCGGCCGCGGGCATCGGGACCGACGATCGCGCCGTCACCCGGTTTGCCTCCTCCGATGGCGTGCTGACCGCCGTCGAATTCGCCGACGGCGGCGTGCTCGAGCGCCGTGCGGCGCTGGTCGCCACGACGCTGCACCAGCGCTCGTCGCTTTCCGCGCAGCTCGGCGCCGCGGTCCGGCCGAGCCCGCTCGCGCTCGACGCTCTGCACGTCGACGAGTTCGGGCGCACGTCGGTGCCGGGCCTGTTCGCCGCCGGCGACCTCGCCGCGCAGCTTCCGCAGGTCGCTGCCGCGGTGGCATCGGGAAGCCTGGCCGCGGCGGCGGTGGTGCAGACGCTCGCCGGCGAGGACGTCGGGCTGCCGGTGCCGCCGTGGCCCACCGTGGCCGTACCGGCCCAAGAGCACTGGGAGCGGCACTACGGGGCGCGGGAGAAGGTCTGGAGCGGCCGGGTGAACCCCCAGCTGGCGACCGTGGTCGAGGACCTGCCCGCCGGCCGGGCACTGGACCTCGGGTGCGGCGAGGGTGGCGACGCGGTGTGGCTCGCCGAGCGCGGCTGGCACGTCACCGCCGTCGACATCTCCGAGACCGCCCTGGCGCGGGCACGGGCCGAGGCGCAGGCCCGCGGGGTCGCCGACGGCATCGACTTCGCCCAGTACGACCTGTCCGACGGCTTCCCCGACGGGACGTTCGACCTGGTGTCCGCGCAGTTCCTGCACTCGACGGTGCGCCTGGAACGACCGACGATCCTGCGCGCTGCCGCGGCCGCCGTGTCGCCCGGCGGTCACCTGGTGATCGTGGACCACGGCGGCATGCCGCCGGGATCCACGATGACCCACCACGACCACCCGTTCCCCGCGCCCGAGGAGGTGCTGGCCGGCCTCGACCTGCCGGACGAGCAGTGGGACCGGGTGCGGGTGGAGGCCGTCACCCGCCAGGCCACCGGACCCGACGGTGGGCATGTCGACCTCGTCGACAACGTCATGGTCCTGCGGCGGATTGGAGTAGCCTGATCGGCGCGGACGAGTTGGCCGGGCGGCCGCGGACACCGGGTTCTCCCGGTGTTCGAGGAAAGTCCGGACTTCACAGAGCAGGGTGATTGCCAACGGCAATCCGAGGTGACTCGCGGGAAAGTGCCACAGAGAACAGACCGCCGCCGGCGGGTCCTAGGACTCGACGGGGGTAAGGGTGAAACGGTGCGGTAAGAGCGCACCAGCACCCCGGGTGACCGGGGTGGCTCGGCAAACCCCACCCGAAGCAAGGCCAAGAAGGCCGCGACCCGGTCGCGGCTGCGCAGGTGTCCGAGGGTTGCTCGCCCGAGCCTGCGGGTAGGCCGCTCGAGGCACCCGGTGACGGTGTGTCCAGATGGATGGTCGCCGCCCCGCCTCCCGGCGGGGAACAGAATCCGGCTTACAGGCCAACTCGTCCGCCCCGACGCGTCTAGCTGCACCTTCACTCCGCAGCCACCCCGCCCGTCCGCAGTTCGTCCGCAGCGGCACCGAGCACCGTGTCGATGGCATCGCGTGTGCGGTCATCGGAGTCCGGCCACAAGTGCGAGTAGGTGTCCAACGTTTCGACCGCACTGGCGTGCCCGAGGCGGGCCTGCACCGTCTTGACACTCTCTCCGTGACGGATCAGCAAGCTCGCGTAGTAGTGCCGCAGCGAATGAAAGCCGGTGCCCTTTGGCAACCCCGCGGTCTTGACGGCGCGACGCCACTTGTGGCCGAACGCCGACCGGCCGATGGGCTTGCCCGACAGGGTGAAGATCAGTCCGTCGTCGCCGGCCGGGAACGCCGCCAGGTGAGCAGCGAGCGCGTCGACCACCACGGTGGGTAGCGGGATCGTCCGGTCGCTGGCGTCGGTCTTCGGCGGTCCGAGCGTCGGCGCGGTGCCCGACACCGTGACCAGTTGCCGATCCACCTTCACCGTGCGCTCGAGGAACTTGACTCGGTCGACGGTCAGGCCGAAGCACTCGCCCTGCCGCATGCCCGTGCCGGCCGCCAGCGTCACCAAAGCTTGCAACGACCCCGGGAGCGCGTCGCGCACCGCGTACACCTGGTCGGTGGTTAACGGCTCGATCTGCGTCCGTTCCCTCTTCGGCAGCTTCGTTCCCTCGCACGGATTCGCGACGATGCGACGGTCACGGATGGCCGACTTCATGATGGTCGACACCACGCCGTGCACCACCCCGACGGTCGCCGGCGCGAGGTCAAGGCTCCTCACCCACGCCTGAATGTCGCTTGGAAGGATCGACGACAGGGGTCGCGCCCCCAGCGTCGGGTACGCGTGTCTGCGCAACATCGTCTCGACATGCGCCCGGGAGCTGGGTCGCTGAACCTGAATCTCCCGCCACCGCTCCGCGTACTCACGGAAAGTGATGCGCCCGGCCTTCGGGTCGACGTACTGACCCGTCACCACTGCGGCAGTGAACTCATCAATCCACCGCTGCGCGTCGACCTTTCGACTGAAGCCCTTCGCATGCTCGCGCCCCGTGTCGTCGACATAGCGGGCACGCCAACGGAGCCCGACTCCGTGCGACTTACTCGGCACCGTCTGCAACTTGCCGTCCACGCGGACGGTCTTGTTCCACCGGTCCTCAACCCCGGCGCGGCGGTTACGTGTCTGCGCCATCACCGCCCCCAGGGTGGTCGGTGTCTCGCGGAATTAAACCTTGCAGGCCGCGCCCCAGCGCCGCGGCTTCTTCCTCATCGGTGAGGTCGACTTCGCTCTCGGGGAACGGAATATCAGTAATTACGCCATTCATCATCGCTTCAATAAGAGCGGTGATCTTGATGGCAAGTTCGCCGTCCGTCGTGAAGGCCCGTGCCGAATTATTTGGGTCGTTGTCATAGATGCGTTCGATCCGCTGTAGGACCCAAGCGAAGTATTCGTCGACCGTTTTCGGCACCCATTTCGAGTTGCCGTCATCGAACGTCTCGAAAAGCGACGGATGCTTGCTGAGAGCCTCGGCAATCTCAAGGTAAGCGTCGGCCATCTCGACCGCCGCCGCTCGAGCGACATGCATGCTGCTATTGGCGGCTTCCCTGGATTTCCGGAGCCACTCCTCCGGCGGTACAGCGCCGCCGAATACCAATCGGTCGAGATCGACGTCCAGTGCTTTCGCGATTGACGCAGCTTCACCGAGCCGAACGGCGCGTACGCCTTGCTCGATTCGAGAAACCGCAGAGGCGTCAACGCCGATCAGATCGGCAAGTCTTCGTTGAGTCCACTTGCGCTGCTGGCGATGTGCCCGCACGCGCTGCCCAAACGCTGCTTCAGCCTGCAGGGGGTCAGCCGCGCTGTCTTGCACGTGGCACATCGTAATGCTTGACGCGCACATCAAACAAGCCCCACAATGGTCATGCGGATGCAGCATGAGGATGCGCCGCAAGCATCTCAAGCGAGAGGAGTGGTGGATGGGCGAAGTACGCGAGGCCGTCGAGCGGGATGACGACGACGACATCATCCGAGTGCCCGAGGTAGCTCGTATGACAGGAGCACCGCAGGGCTCGGTGAGGTATTGGGACAGCACCGGAGTCGGTCCGCCGAGCTTCAAGCTGCAGGGCCGGCGGGTCTACCGCCGAGGTGCGGTGCGCCGTTGGATCGAACAGCAGGAACAGGCGGCAGCCGATCAGCGCGGCGGCGGAGACGCAGCCTGATGTCTCACCCGCACACCACGCAACTGGACCGGGACGTCATCGAGGACATGCAGCTCGTCGACGACGACCGCACCGAGGACATGCGAACGAATATGCGAACGCGGCCCCCGCGAGATCCAGCGTTGGCGCGCTGGGCGAGGGCCGTGCGGACCCAACCATCAGCAAGAGAGTGAGTCACTAGTGACTGTACCCAACCCCCGCGGTCGCCGGGATTCGAACGGCAAGACCGTCGACCCCCGGCACGCGCATGCCCCTGGCCTCCCCGCGGAGCTGCAGAAGATCCTCGCGAAGGCACTGGCGTCCGGCTACGGGAAGAAGTCCTAGTGGGGCGCCGCCGGTATCAGCCGTTCTCGGCGGTCGACCCCTTCACCGTCGACTGCGGGTTCTGCGACGCGCCGGCCGGGACCCAGTGCACCAACCTGGTGACCGGCAAGCCCGTCGTCCACTTCGCCGCCCACGCCGAACGGGTCCGGGCCGCCGAGGACGCCCGTGGGGAGGCCGACGAGTAGATGACTGACGCGCGGATCCCCGATCGGTGGCTGCAGGACAGGCGTCTGCAGCGGCTGAACGACGCGCACTTCCGGGCGTTCATCACCTCGTTGGTGTGGTCAGTTACCAACCGCACCGACGGGGTGATCGAACCCGAAGACCTGGGCCTCATCCCCAACTTCGCCGCGAAGAGCGTCCAGGCCATGGTGGCCGCCGGTCTCTGGCAACCGCTTGAGAAGGGCTGGCTGATCACCGACTACGTGGTGACGCAGACGTCGAAGGACCAGCTGGTGGCACTCGAGAACATGCGGGCGCGGGAGCGGCAGAAGAAGGCTCGTCAGCGCGCTCAGAAGAAGGGTGATGGTGCTGCCGTCCCCGGGACTGTCCCCGGGGACGTCCCTTGGGACAACACAGGACAGGACAGGCCAGGCAAGGACAGGCCAGGAGAAGGTGACCACCCGACGTCGGTGCCGGACCACCCGAGGTGGCGTGGCGCGGGTTCGGATCCCTTCCAGGAATACAACTAGTCAAGGAGAACAAGAGGCATGAGTGAAGTGGTGACCACCGAGGCGCACGACGTCGTGGTGATGTTGGGTCGGGAAGATGCGGAGCGGCTGGACGGTCGTATCCGTCGTCTGGCCGAGAGTGCGCGTGCGCAGCTGGTGAAGGTGGCCGAGCTGGTGGAGGAGGCCAAGCAGGGCCGCATCCATGAGGCGTTGGGGTACAAGTCGTGGCCGGCGTATCTGATGGACGCGCTGGGCGGCCGGCTGCAATTGCCGGGGGAGGACCGCCTGGAGGTGGTGGCGTACCTGGCGGGTGAGGGCATGTCGACGCGGGCGATCGCGTCGGTGACGGGTGTGTCGAAGTCGACTGTGGCGAACGATCTTTCGCAGGTGTCCAGTGGTTGGACACCTGGCCCCGATGCAGGTGTCCAGGAGTTGGACACCTCATCGTCGGACGCCGCGGTGGAGGTGTTGCCGCCGTCGGAGACGATCACGACGGTGGACGGGAAATCGTTCAAGCGGGAGAAGTCGAAGCCCAAGTCGGCGCCGGTGGTCACTCCGCGGAAGGTGGTGGAGCGCATCGCCCCGCGCCTGGACGGCATGGTGATGGCAATCGACGGCTTGGACCCGGCCGAGGTCGACGGCGACGCGGTGCGGGAGAAGGTCGACGTAATCCGCGACGCGGTGGGGAAGCTGACGACGTTCATCGACAAGGTGTCCCCGCCGAAGCCGGTCGAGGTGGCGGCCGAGTCGGAGTCGGGGCGCAAGGTGCAGATCCCGACGGCGTTCCGCCGCAACGTCGGTGAAGCACTCGAGCTGCTGAAGGCCGTCGACCGTCTGCGCATGGATCCGCGGTGGGATAAGGCAGCCGACCGCTTCAAGACGGAGGACCGCATCTCCGTGGGCGTGCTGCTGACACTGGTGTCCGAGCTTCACAAGACTCTGGGCGGCGACGGCATGCCCGTGACGGGCGACCCCCTCGAAGGGTTTGTTGAGGCTACGGACGAACAGCTTGCCGCGCTATCAGCACCGTCCCCGACGCCGGCCTCCGGTCGCCCGTCTCCGGCGTCGATGCCGCGCCGCAAGGAGGCAGTGTGACGCTTTTCGAGGTCGACCCGACGCACGTGATCGTCAAGTACAAGACCGGCACCCGTCAGGACTGGATCGACAGCGGCGAGGACGTGTTCCCCATCGTCGGCCGGGATGGGAAGGAGTGGTTGGTCGACATGCAGGGCGAAACCCTGTCGCTCACCGACTTTCTCGTCGTCTTCCCGACCCCTCTCGACCCGGACGTGTTCACCACGTGGAGCTTCGATTGGAGGGCTGCCGTATGAGCGCGGGCTACGGCGCCGGCCTGCTGCTGGCCCTCGCTGGCGCGCCAAAGTTACCCGGCGCTCGGTGCCGCGGCCGGTCGCATCTCTTCGATGCCGGCGAGTCCGATGAGGACAAAGCGGTTGTCGCAGAACGGTATGAGGCGGCGCTGCACTTGTGCTTGGCCTGCCCATCGCTCGAGGCGTGCGGTGAGTGGTTCGTCAGCCTCCGACCGTCGCAGCGGCCCAAGGGCGTCATCGCCGGCCGATTGAACGTGCCCTCCGCAGGCGGCCGACCCAAGGCGGTGGACGTCGCCTAGTGACCGGACCCCGCATCCCCCAAGACATGGTGCCCGTCCTCCTCTGGGCCGTCAGCAGCCTCATGGCCGACCGACACGGCGCCGTACCCGCCGAAGTCCGGTACGCACACCGCTGGCTCTACACCATGTCCGATCCAATGTCCGCTACTCGCAACACCTCCGACAATGCAGCAGAGTCGACAGTGAGCGAGGACCTGGTCCGAACATCCGAAGCGGCCGTGCTCATCGGATGCTCGGAACGGCACGTAAGACGCATCGCGCGTGAGCTTTACGGCACTCATCGCAGCGGTGGTCGAGCGTACTGGTTCCCTCGGGACCGGGTTCTCGCCCACGCCCAGCAGCGACGAGAGGACCACCGTGAGCAACTGGCTAAACGAAGCCATCCGGGCAACGAGTAACGACGTCGGCGCCGCAGCCACCAGCACCTCGCACCGGCAGCAGATCATCGACCTCAAGGCCGCCTACACCAAGGCGTGCGACGACGTCCGCGGCGACATCAGCCTCAGTGAACTCGGCAAGCAACAGCTCATCGCTCGGGCCTGGGTCAACACCAAGACCGAGATCGCCCGCCTCCAGCAGGCCGACTTCGACACCCTCGTCACCCGCTACAACAAACTCGAGCGACAGGTGTTCGGCACCGCAGCCGACTCCGCCGGCGCCGACGCCGTGTCCTTCCGCGACGCCGTCGACCGCGCCTCCAAGCTCGACAACGACGAGGCCGCCGCCAAACTCCTCGGCACCGCCGAACTCTCCGGCGACACCATCCTCGCCAAGGCCGTCGTCATGCGCGCCTGGGAAGCACGCTGGAACGACGTCGTCGACCACTACGCCGTCAACCACGCCACCGTCGCCGACACCCTCGCCGAACTCGTATCCCTCCGCAACACCCTCGACAGCCGCGTCTCCAAACTCGGCGGTGCCCTCGGTGCCAACCTCCCGCGCCCCACCGAACTGCAGAACCTCAGCCTCGCCGAGGTCCAGTCCTACGCCGACGCCGAGCCGTCCCTCAGCGCATCCCACGTCCTGAACAACCGCTTCACCAACGGCATCACACCCACCCAGGAACGCCAGGCCCGCGAGCAGGCGATCGCCGAGGCGCGGAACGGACGCTGAGGGTGGGGACCGATCCCGTGACGCCGGCCTCAGCCCCACCTGCCCCTAGGCAAATTGCTGCCGCCGCGAGTTACGCGGTTTCCCCCAAGCGCACACCCTGGGGGATGTCCCCGACGAGCGGCCTGACCTCCCACCTGCCCCTAGGTCCCTCGCAGTCCAGACCCCTGAGTTTTCTTGAGGAGGCATTCGCGCCGCCTCACGCGAGTGCGGAGGTGGACCGGTAATGGCCGTCTTTATCCAGGTCAAGTCGCGTTTCGACGATGCCTCCGGCCGGAAGGCTGCGGAGGACGCGAAGCGGTACTTCGACAATGCCGGGACGAACGCCGGCCAGACGTACTCGTCGAGTTTCGCCCGGGCGATGGAGCGCGATGGGCGCATCCAGGCGGCTGCGGACAAGGTGGCGGACAACCTCGGCAAGATCGAGGCCGCCGAGAAGAAACGAGCCGCCCAAATGGAGCGGTCGAAGGCCATCACCGCCGCGGTCACCGCCGAGGAGTCGAAGCTGGCTGCCGCCCGGAACGCGAACAACGCCGACGCCATCGCGGCGTCGGAGGAGAAGCTCGTCGTCCTCCGGCAGAAGCAACTCGACGTCGACGCTAAGTTGGTGTCGTCGGCTGCTGCGGTGTCGCGTGCGGAGCGGGATAAGGCGCGTGCCGTCCGCGAAGCGGGGGAGGCGTACAAGTCGGCCGGTGGTGGTCTGTCGGACCTGCAGGCATCGTTTACGAAGGCGCAGGCGAGTTTCGGCACCGGCCTCAAGCTCAACCTCGGCTTGGCGGGCATCGGCCTGTTGCCAGCAGCGGCTACGGCAATCACCGACGTCGCGGGAGCCGTGCAGCAGCTCGCCGGGGCGGGCTTGGCGCTGCCGGGCATCTTCGCCGGCATCGCCTCCTCGGTGGGGGTTGGCGCGCTGGGCATGCACGGGATGTCTGACGCGCTCGAGGCGGTCAACAAGGCTGCTGACGGCACGGAAGCGTCAGTGACTGCGGCGAACAAGGCGCTCGCCGACCTCGCCCCCGCCCAGGCCGACACTGTCAAGACGGTCGCGGGACTCAAAGGCACCTTCACGGAACTACGGAACATCGCCGGCAACAACATGTTCGCCGGCGTCTCGGACGGCCTGAAGGGGCTCGTCGCCGCCGACCTCCCGGCCGTCACTCGCGGCGTGGACGGCATCTCGAAGGGGATCAATCAGAACCTCCTGCAGGCGATGAACTCCCTTGGCTCCTCGTCCTCGCAAGGGTTCTTGGACAGGATCTTCGGCAACACCGCCACGGCGCAGGCCCAGTTGACCGCAGCGATCGACCCGGCCATTCACGCCATCGGCACCCTGACCACCGCAGGCACCGACAGTCTGCCTCGGCTGGCATCGGCCGTCGGTGACGTCGCCGATCGGTTCGACCGCTTTATCACCGCAGCCGATGGCGATGGCCGCTTGGACCGCTGGATCGATGATGGCCTGACAGGCTTTACGCAGCTGGGGAACACGGTCCTGAACATCGGTCAGAGCGTCACCGCGCTCACGCAGGCCGCTGGAGGCGGGGCGGGTCTGCTCGGCACTCTCGAGTCCGCCACCGCGAAGATGTCGTTGTTCCTCAACTCGACCGACGGTCAGACGAAGCTACAGAACTACTTTGCCGAGGGCCGAGACATGCTCGGTCAGCTCAAGGACATCGCGACTACCGCGGGTCCGGTCGTCGCGGGTGTGTTCCGTGCTGGCGTCTCCGCAGCCAATGCGTGGCTGCCGATCGTCCGGCAGGGCCTCGACATCCTCAACCGCATCCCCGGTGGCGCGGAGGCGGCCGTGACGGCATTCATCGCCTGGAAGACGATGCAAGGGCCTCTGCAGCTACTGAAGATGCTCGGCGACGTCAACAACGCCCTCGGCGTAGGACTACCGAACGCCGCCACGCGCGGAGCCAACGGCATCTCGTCCGCGCTGTCGAAGGTCGCCGTCCCCGCGTGGTTGACGTTCTTGATGTACGACGCCGGGAAGTCGGTGTACGACAACGCGACGAAGGACTTCGCTCAGTTCCCGGGTCAGCAGACCGCGACCGATCCGCAGGGCAAGCTCGGCGAACTGACCCGCAACAACACCGGCACCATCGTCATGGGCGTCCCGTCCTCGGCGGGTGCGTTCTCCTCGAACAAGCTTCCCGTCGCCGCACCGGATCAGTACGGCGGCCCCAACGCCCAGCGCGACCGATATGGCTTCCGGCTTCCTACTGCCCCCGCAGGTGGCCTTCCCGGCGCCCAGGCCGATCGCCGCGGCGGCGCAACGTACTCCGCGCTCAACCCCACCGCTCCGGGGGTTACGCCCTACGTGCCGCCGACGGTCACCGACGGTGGATCGGGTGGCGGGTCCGGCTCTACTGCAACGCCGTTCGTCGATCCGTCGAAGTACCTCATGGGTGACCCGCTCGCCGGTCTGCCGGCGGCTGCCGCCGGTGTCGACCAACAGGCCCTGTACGACGCCGACTCGAAGCTGCTCACCGCCACCCACAATCTCGAGCAGAAGCGCCTGGCGAACCAAGTCCTCGAGGCCAAGGGCAACGCCACCCAGCAGGAACTCCTCACCGCCCGCAACGACCTCCAAGAGGCCGAACGCGCCCAGTGGGCCGCCCAGCAGGACGCCATCCTGGCGCGCACCGGCCAGATGCAGCAGGCAACGAGCAAGATGAGCGACGCTGTCGGCGGCCTCGATGCCATTTTCGCCCCGCTCGACCAGGACTTCGGCATCAGCAAGGGCATCCCCGGTCTTGTCGAGAACCTGGTGAAGACGTTCGGCAACCTGGCCCTCGGCTCCGCCATCGCATCCAACCCGAGCCTGCAAGCCGCCGCGCTTGGGCTGCTGTCGAACGGCGCATCAACGATGGGTCCGTCGCCTCTCGGCGGCGGCGTCGGCATGCCGGCCTACTCAGCCGCTGCCATGCCCGGCGAATCGGGCAGGGACTTCGCCCACCGCGCCATGATGCCGTATTGGCAAAGCCAGGGTTTCACCGTTGGTGATCATGCCGCAGACAAGTACGGCGAGCACCAAAACGGTGCTATAGACATCATGGTCGGCAGCATTGCTGAGGGCAATCGCGTGCTTTCGCAGGTTCTTTCGGATCCGAACGTGTACGGCGCGATCTTCAACCGCACGTCGTATGGCTACGGTCACGGTACTACCGGCACTCCCATGCCCGACCGTGGCAGCCCCACCCAGAACCACGAAGACCACGTGCACGCGTTCTACAAGCCCGGCAACCCGGGGAACATCACCCCACTGCCGGGCGGGTTCGGTGCAGCGGGATACACCACCTCGAGCGGCACCGTGCCGGTCACCGTCGTCTCCGCACCTGGGATGGCCGGAATGGGTTTGTCGTCGCAGCAGTGGAACGCCATCGCCGGTGCCGAAGCCTCGGGTAATTGGGCGGCGAACACCGGCAACGGCTACTCCGGTGGCCTGCAGTTCTCCCCGAGTACTTGGAACTCCTATGGCGGCAGCCAGTACGCGCCGGAGGCGTGGATGGCGTCCCCGCAGCAGCAGATGGCCGTTGGGAACAATGTCCTCGCCGGACAGGGCCCGGGCGCGTGGCCGGCGACGTCCGCGGCACACCCGGACTGGTTCCAGCCCGGCGCTGCCGGCGCCCTGCCGACACTGCCCGCCGGATTCGGCGGACAGGGGTACCCCGGTCCATTGACCGCCGGTCCTGGCATCGGGGCCGCCGCTGGCGGCCCTGCAGGGTTCGATACGGGTCTGGCACCCGTGGCGACACCCGGCGGCGCTGGCCCCGGTCTCGGTGGCGCTCCGATGGCTGCGGCGATGGCCGCCGCGAATGCGTTCGCCCCGGGTTCTGGTGCCGCCCTGCAGCTGGCCAATAGGGCGATTCAGTTTGGCGGTCAGGCCGCGGCGATCGGGGTGCAGGGTCTGATGGAGACGTTCCTGCCATCCGGCTCACCGCTCGGCGCGGCCGGAAACTCCTGGTTCGGCAAGCTCGCCGGCGGCCTCGCAGGCGCACGCCCCGCCAAGAACAACACGGCTGGCGGAGGCGGACTCGGACAGGCTCAAGGCGCCCCGCAGATGCCCGGTAGCGCCGGTGCGCAGAACACCCGCAACACCACGGTCAACAACACCGTCAACCTGACGAACAACAAGGCCGACGAGGATCAGAACGGCAAGACGATCGAGAAGCACCTCAGCTACATGTACCAAGGCCCCGGCCGGTGAGACCCGGCGACGAACCGGCAGCGATTCGATCGGCGAAAATGGACCGGAACGAACTTTGCGGACCGTTCAAGATCGAGTAAGGAAGAAAACACGCTGAACTGCCGTTTTCGAATCGGGGACGATTTTGCTCTCGGTTTCGTTTACAGTTCGAAACGTGGCGGGGGTTCCAAAGCGGCTGCGTCCGCTCTGGGAAGCGGCGAAGGAGGCTGGTTGGACCTATGACGAGACATCTGACGGTCATCCTCGGTTCACACCTCCCGAAGGACTCGAAGATCCGTATCGGAACCGACCCGCGGCGCCTGTGACGTTCGGCAAGACGCCATCGGACCACAGGGGAGATAAGAACGCTACGGCGGTTCTGCGGCGCCTCGGGGTTGAGGTTCCGCACAAGGGACATACTCCACGGAAGGAGGAGCGGTCATGACGTTGTTCACGGTGGAAGCGATCACGAAGCCGGTATACGACGAATCGGGTTGGCTGCCCCTGCGACGGATCACTGATCTGGTACCGGGGACCATCCTGCTCGAAGACGGCGATGAGCCCATGCTCGTCATTCCTGTCGTCGCGTCCTCACCGACGCGAGCGGCACTATTCGTCGAGGGCATCTTGAAGCTTGTGGAAGTCGAGTTCGTCTCGGGCGCCATTCGGCTTGCCGACGATGAGGAGGACGACGAGCCGCCTGTCCTCAGCCCTGAAGCTGAGCGCGAGCACACTTGGGCGGAGTCAGTCTCGCTCACCCCATAGGCACGGAGATCTCTGCACGGGCGGTGCACTTCCATGTAAGGGAGGGCGCCGCCCGTCCTTATTCTGTCAGCGTCTTCAGTCAGACTGGTTCACATGAGCGAACCCGTGATCAATGAGGACGAGCCCTTGCTTGCACCCGACTTCGTCCTGATCATTCCAGGAGACTTCGAACCCGTTCGACGTGCGGACGGGAGCGTGGGCAAGCGGTACCTCAAGCCCGGCCAGTACATGCCCGGGCAGGTCATCCCTGAACGGCAGACTGACGCTTGATCTGACCAGGTTCTAAAGCTTCTCGACGTACACGCGCTCGACGGGCATCCCCGGAGGTCGGCGCTTCAGTAGCCCGTCGATGTGCCTACGGGCCGCTTTCTCGGAGCAGTGCGGTTGCCGCAGGTGGTTGTCCTCGCGGCGGCCGGCGACCGTCCAGGACACCACCCACTGCTCGACACCGGGCAAGGCGGTGAAGTCCGTCTCGGACGGCTCGATGGTGCGGGTTAGCGTCACTCGAGTTATGGCACCGCTGATCATGCGACCAAGGTAGGCAGCACGGCCGACGCCTCGATTGCGCCCCGTGTTGTCCGGGCTCCCGGATAAGCTCCGCGCCATGGGGGAGACCACAGACAACGCCTATCCATCGCCGGTCGGACACGACGCCGACTATGTGAACTACACCTACGCGCCGCCGGCGCCAAAGCCGCCGCAGTACGCGACCCGCCGCTTCGTGCTCATCGTGGCCGCCGTCGCTACCGCGGTCCTCATCGGCGCCGGCTTCGGCATCTCGTACTGGCAATCGACCCGGCCTTACTCGACCGGCCTTGCCAGCAGGGTGAAGGACTCGATGAACGAATCGTTCCGGGCCGACGAACGCTTCAGCGACATTGGCCTGCAGACCCGATACATCCACATCATGCACATGACCGGAAACATGTTCGAGGGACAGGCTGAGGTAGTCCGCAGCAATGGACGGAGCGACTCGGTAACAGTGCACATCGGGTACGACGGCGACCTCATGTTCTGGCGCGTCGATCCCGGCTCGTTCGTCAGCATCCTGTCCGACTAACGGCACGCACCGCGACGAAGGAGGCCAAACCCATGAGCGGATTCAGGTTTAACAACGACGGACTGAAGCGGCTGCAAGAGAACCTCGAAGGTCAATTCTCGGGTGGACTGCAGGTACCCCTCGGCGGGTCCGAGGAAGAAGCGGTGGCGAGTGTCCGGCAGCAGCTTGTCGAATTGGGCGTGACCCCGAACGATGAAGAGGTCGTCCGAGTCGTGCGGGACGTTCGGGCGCAACAGGGCGCTGCGTCGGATTGAGTGGATACACCTCCGCCCGTAAAGCAAGTGCCACTTGCTCTACTTGGACGGACGGCCCTGGCGGGTAGCCCGCTGAGCGGTGACGTGGTGGGGGTCTGACCCACATGGTGGCAGCGGGCACCGACAAGACCTTTCTGCTGGCGCCAACGAAAAGGTCCGGTAAACGAGAAGTCTCGTTTACCGGACCTTTTCGCTATCTAGGACGCCGCGGGTTCCACCACCAGCAGCGCCGCCAGCTCGGCCGCCTGCTCGGCGGTGAGGCAGACGAACGATTCCTCTCGCCCGTCGACGTGGATGGCGAGGAAACGTTGCCCGTCGTAGTCCGGCATGTCGGGCTCGAACGGCCGGCACTCGACCTCGATGCGGCCCTCGGTGTCATCGGCGACCAGCATGCGGTTTGAGCGGGAGTCGCACTCCTTCTCAACGCCGGCCATGGTGTCGACGTCGCTCGCGGCCCGCAGCAGCGCCACCGCCAACTCCCGGGCCTCCTGCCGGGTCAAGTCGAAGCACTGCACCTGCTGCCCGTGCTGGTCGATGCGGTCGACGTACACCTCACTCGACGACTCGACGTGAACTCTGGTGCCACCAGAGTTCCTGTCGACGATCTCCTGCATCGCCCACCCGCCGACGACCGCCGCCCCGACCTGGTGACGCCGCCCGTACAGCAGACGGTGCGGACCCTCCTCGTCGTCCCACCCCGACCACCCGTCAGTCGACAACGCACCAGGCGGCAACGGGTCCGCTACTCCCGAACTCGGGATTACGGTCGGTTCGGTCACTGGACCGCCCCCATCCGCATGGCAACCGCGAGCACCTTGTCACGGTCCAAGCCGGTACCGACGAGCCCCTGATCAATCAGCCGGCCAAGCAGATCATGCAAAACGATCGCCTCGTCCAACCGCATGTCCATCGACGCCTCGACCTTCGTCGTCGACGCCAAGAGGTAGACGTGCGGCGCGACCTCCAACCCCTCCTCCAACCACAGCCCAACCCCCACGAACGGCAGGCGGTCGTCGTCGAACCGGTACTGCATGTCGTGGGTGGCGCTGACCTTAACCGTCTCGGAGAAGTGCTCGGTCAACGCCTCGGGGTGCCCGTCCAGGGTGCTGTTGCACCAGTCAAAACGGCATTCGTGCTTCTCGGTCATCGAGCACCGCCTAGCTCCGCCAGGACGGCTTCCAACTCTGCGCGCAACTGGTGCACTTCAGCCACGGTCAGATGCAACTCGTCGTCCAGGTACCGGTAATCGTTGTCGCTCGGCCGGTACAGGTGCAGCTTCACCCGCTCAACCCGGCCAATTTCGGGCCGGTAGGCATAGACGCCGATCTTCGGGCAGTCGCCGCGGAACGCCTCCACCACCGTGGCGTCGTGCGGGTAACCGTCCTCGAGCGTCAACGCCACCTGATGGACGTCGCTGCCCCAACACGCAGGATCGCCGCCATGGTCAGGTCGGTCGACCGTGCACCATTCCGTGCAGACGTGGCGGCTCATGTCGATGCTCATCGCTGCCACCCCTCCAGCAGCTCGACGGTCGTGAGGATCTGGCAGGCGAGCTGCCGCGCCTCGTCGAGGGTCAAGCCCTCCTCGGGGCACGCGTTCTGCGGGTACACCCGCGGCGGATCCTCTGCGCCCATCAGCGTCCCGTCGGGCCGCTGGACCGCAGAGCCGTAGATGGTGGCGTTCCCGGTCGCCAGCTCCGGTGTGTAGACGATGCGGTACTCGTCGTCGGAGTCCCACCAATTGGTGGCGTCGTCAGCGCCGGCAGGCAAGGGAACATTCTGAACGGCTTGTTCGACTTTTGTTGCGTGGATTGTGCCGTTTTCAGGCATGGGTTAATCTCCAAGTGTCGTGATGTTGATCCGCCCCTAGTCCGGGCGGTGAAGGACGGTCAAGTCCAGGGACGTGGTGTACGACGTCGTCGTGTGATTCTTCGAGGTAGTTGGGTCAGGCGGTCAGTGCCGCTGGGGTGGCCTCCTGTTCTGTCGGTGTGTCGTTGACGGTGCGTGATTTGCTGAGGACGTCGAGGCCGAGGTAGCGCCGCGATTCTGCCCATTCGTCGTGTTGTTCGGCCAGGACGGCGCCGACGAGGCGGATCAGAGCGTTTCGGTCGGGGAAGATGCCGACGACGTCGGTGCGTCGGCGGATCTCCTTGTTGAGGCGTTCCTGGGGGTTGTTGCTCCAGATCTGGCGCCAGATCTGCTTGGGAAACGCAGTGAACGCCAGCAGGTCCGCCCGGGCTTCTTCCAGGTGGTCGGCGACCTTGGGGAGCTTGTCCGCGAGGGCCTCGATGATCCGATCATATTGCGCAGCAACCGATTCAGCGTCTGGTTGATCGAACACCGAATGCAACAATGTCCGGACCCACGGCCACGACGACTTGGGAGTGACGGCCATCAGGTTGGTCGTGTAATGCGTTCTGCACCGCTGCCAGGCCGCCCCGGGCAGCGTCGCCCCAATGGCCGCTACCAGCCCGGCATGGGCGTCGCTGGTGACCAATTTGACCCCGGACAGGCCGCGGGCGGTCAGCGACCGCCAGAACGTCAACCAGCCCGCTCCGTCCTCGGCGGTACTGACGTCAATACCCAGGATTTCGCGATGGCCCTCGGCGTTGACCCCGACCGCGATCAGGGCGTGCACGTTGACCACCCGCCCGCCCTCGCGGACCTTGAGCACCAGGGCGTCGGCGGCCACGAACGTGTACGGGCCGGCGTCCAAGGGCCGGGTGCGGAAGGCTTCGACGGCGGCGTCGAGTTCCTTAGCCATCACGCTGACCTGGGACTTCGACAGCGACGTGATCCCCAGGGTCTCCACCAGCTTGTCCATCCGCCGCGTCGAGACCCCCAGCAGGTAGCAGGTCGCGACTACCGTGGTCAGAGCCCGTTCGGCGCGTTTGCGGCGTTCCAGCAGCCAGTCCGGGAAGTAGGAGCCGTGGCGCAGCTTCGGGATCGCGAGATCCAATGAGCCTGCGCGGGTGTCGAATTGGCGGTGCCGGTAGCCGTTGCGGGAGTTGGTGCGCTCGGTGCTGCGTTCGCCGTATCCGGCGCCGCACAGGGCGTCGGCCTCAGCGCCCATCAGGGTGTGGATGAATGTGGCGAGCAGCTCGCGCAGCACGTCGGGATGGGCGGTGGTGAGTCGTTCGGCCAGCACGGTGGGCAGGTCGATATTGTGGGCAGTGGTCATCGCGTCGGTTCCTTTGCTCGAGAAACTTTGGTCGGTCTCTCGAAGAATCACGCGATGACCTTCAATCATTCGGCTACGACACGCCGGTACCGCTGATCAGGTCCGACTCGTACACCACCTTGGTGGACGCAACCTGAAGGACTTTCGAGGGCGGTTCCCTTGCCGGGGAGCCGCCTTCAGTCATTTCTGCGAAAGTTCAATCTCGGAACGCGTTCGAGTAGCGAGACGCCGAAAGGCCGCTACCGGGCGGCCCTCGAATCCGGGGTGCGGTTTCCGTCCGCAGTCCGTCCGCAGTCCGTCTAGCGACGGGGGTGCAACGCCAACGTTGCCAACGCCCTGACCTGGACCCGACAGATCGAACCAACGTCCATCGACAACACAAACGCCCAGCGGGCAGACTCCGGCTTACAGGCCAACTCGTCCGCCCACGCCGGGCCGGTCAGCCCGACTTCTCGACCGCCTTCGCGAGTTGCTTGAGCACGCCGTCGAGCTGCTCCTCGGCGGCGCGGGCGACGGCGTCCTCGTGGGCGAACAGCAGGCCGTAGGTGAAGGTGTCCTCGCCCGCGACGTGCGCCGCGGTGGCCTCACTGGACAGGTGCCTGCGGCTCACCACGCTGTCCTGGTGGTCGCCGAGCAGCGACTGGATGGCCTTCGACCGGTCGGCCACCTCGGCGGCGCCGGTCGCCGCCGCGGTGTACCGAAGACGCTTCGCGCCCTTGCGGATCCGGTGCAGTGCCTCGTCCTTCTCCTCGGCGGACAGCTCGGTCGACGCCTGGGCCTCGCGCGCCGCCTTCGTGTACTTGCGCACCTTGCGGTACGCCGACGCGACGGTGGCCTGCTTCGGCTCCTCGCCGCCGGCGGTGGTCGCCGGCTCGGCCGTGGCCAGCTCGTCGAGGGCATCGAGCAGCCGGAAATACCGCTCGGAGCGCATGGCCGCGAGCGACCGCTTGTGGCCGGCGGCGTAGCGGCGCTTGGCACCGTCGATCAGGCGCTGGCGCACCGGACCGCGCACCAGCTCCGGCGGCAGCTCGTCGAGCGCCTTCTCGTACTTCTCGGCGAGCACCTCGGCGTCGCGGGCCACGCCGAGCACGCCGGCCAGCAGCTTCAGTTCCTCGAGCACCCACGCGTCACCGGAGAGCCCGAAGGACTCCTCGGATCCCTTCACGAGACTGCGGATCTTGCGGGTGATCACCCGCATCTGGTGCACCGCGTCCCAGGCGTCCGCGCGGACCGCGCGGTCCCACTCGAGCAGCTCGGCGAACTGCTCGGCCACCGCGCGGTGCACCGGGTCCTCGGGCAGCGGTGGGCGTCGAGGCGCCGTGGCCGAGAGCACCTTGGCGAGTTTCGAGCCGTGTCCGGCGGGTTCGGCGCCCGCATCGAACAGGCGGTTCGCCAGCCGTTCGAGCAGGGCGGGATCCGCCCCCTCGGCGAGTTCGAGTTCCCACTCGCGCCAGAACTGCTCTTCGCCGCCGACGGCCGATGCGGTGACGTGGTCGTCGCAGAACTCGGCGAGTGGTGTGCCGTCCTGGGCGAACAGGAGGTCGACGTTGCGCGTGGTGCTGATCCGGGCGACCGGTGCGAGATCGCGGTCGCGGACCAGCGCCAGCACGACGTCGCGCAACTCGTCGGGAACCGCGTCACCCTCCGACAGGGGAAGGCGCACCTCGGTTCTCGCGTCCGCGCCGGCAGGCAGCTTGAGGTGCCAGCCGGCGTCGGTGCCGCCGGTGCGGCGACGCAGCGTGACGCGGTGGGCCGCCAGGTCCTGGCCGGGGGTGTCGTAGTAGACCGCGTCGAGGTGCGCGGGCTCCAACCGGTCCACCCGGCCCACCGCCGACAGGCCCTGGAACGACGGGGACACGGTGTCCTCGGACACGGCGAACTTCCGCTCGATCTCCGTGTGTCGGGACGCCTTGCGCTTGTCGGATGCCATCTTCACCTTCGGTCGGCGGGGGTTGCTGGGTCCAGAGTGTGAACAGGGTGCCACACCGAGGTGAACGAATCGCCCCACCGCGTCCGCCGGCCACCCGGCCGTCTGCCCGGATGCGTTACAGATCGCCCGCCGGCCGTAAGAACCGGTGCGCTAACGTTCCGACATGGCCGAATTCGAGACGCTG
The DNA here is from genome assembly GCF_008329645.1 of Mycolicibacterium grossiae. NCBI lineage: Bacteria > Bacillati > Actinomycetota > Actinomycetes > Mycobacteriales > Mycobacteriaceae > Mycobacterium > Mycolicibacterium grossiae. Next base: position 4,674,132 of record NZ_CP043474.1, on the reverse strand, counting down.
CAGTTCTCCCAGTCCGGACCCGTCGCCGAGATCGTGCTGAACCGGCCCGACGCGGCCAACGGCATGAACGACGTGTTGACCCGCGAGCTGGCGTCCGCGGCGGCACTGTGCGACACCCCTGCCACCAAGGTCGTCACGATCACCGGAGCGGGGCGCTTCTTCAGTGCCGGCGGGGACCTGCGGGCCATGGCCGCCGCGCCCGACGCGGGCGTCTTCGTCAAGGGGATCGCCGACGACCTGCACCGTGCGCTGTCCACGTTCGCCCGGATGGACGCCGTCGTCATCACCGTCGTCAACGGCACGGCCGCCGGCGCGGGGTTCAGCCTGGCCGTCACCGGGGACCTGGTCCTGGCAGCCGAGTCGGCGAAGTTCACCATGGCCTACACCAAGGCCGGGCTCAGCCCGGACGGCAGCTCGTCGTACTACCTGCCGCGGCTGATCGGCATCCGCCGCACCCAGCAGTTGATGCTGACCAACCGGACGCTGACGGCCGCCGAGGCCCTCGACTGGGGGATGCTCACCGAGGTGGTGTCCGACGCCGAACTGGCCGACCGCGCACGGGCATTGGCGCAGCAGATGGCGACGACGTCGCGCACGTCCAACGCCGCGGTCAAGCGGCTGCTGCTCGACACGTTCGCCACCGGCATCGAAGAGCAGATGGAACTCGAGGCCCGGGCGATCGCCGAGTGCGCCACCGCCGCCGACGGCCAGGAGGGCATCGCGGCGTTCCTGGACAAGCGCGCACCGACGTTCGGCTGAGCGCCGGGCGTCAACCGCGGCTTAGAAGGAGTGCTCCTCGGCCGGAAATGCCCCGGTCGCCACCTCGCGGGCGTAATCGGCTGCGGCGCGCCGCAGTTCGTCGCCGACGGCGCCGAAGCGCTTGACGAACTTCGCGGTCCGGCCCGCCGTCATCCCGGCCATGTCCTGCCAGACGAGCACCTGCGCGTCGCAGTTCGGACCGGCGCCGATGCCGACGGTGGGGATCGTCAGCTTGCCGGTGATCTGGGTGGCCAGCTCGGCGGGCACCATCTCCAGCACCACGGCGATGGCGCCGGCCTCGGCGACGGCGATGGCGTCGTGGATGGTCTGCTCGCCCGCGTCGCCGCGGCCCTGGACGCGGAAGCCGCCCAGGCCGTTGACGCTCTGCGGGGTGAAGCCGATGTGCGCGACGACCGGGATGCCGGCCTGGGTGAGCGTGGCGATCTGCTCGGCGACGCGCTCGCCGCCCTCGAGCTTGACCGCCGCCGCGCCGGTCTCCTTGAGGAAGCGCGTCGCGGTGGCGAGCGCCTGCTGGGGCCCGGCCTCATAGCTGCCGAAGGGCAGGTCGGCGACCACCAGCGCGTGCGGGGCGCCGCGCACCACGCCGCGCACCAGCGGGATCAGCTCGTCGGCGGTCACCGGCACCGTGGTGTCGTAGCCGTACACCACGTTGGCGGCCGAGTCGCCCACCAGCAGCACCGGGATGCCGGCATCGTCGAAGACGCGTGCGGTGGAGTAGTCGTAGGCCGTCAGCATGGCCCACTTGTGGCCCTCGGCCTTCCACTTGCCCAGGTGGTGCGTGCGGACGCGCACGCGCGGCTTGGTCTCGGCCGAATCGGTGGCAGCACCGTATACCGTCTGCTCAGACATCGTCGTCCCTCGTGTGGTCGTGTCGTCCTCGAGGCCACATCGGGTCCCCGGGTCGTCTGACCACACCAGTGTTGCATCCCACCTGCCCCCAGGTGAACACCGCGTGACGTGCATTTCCTCACATCGCGGCCGCGCACGCGCCTACGATCGCGGACATGCCCGGCTTCCAGCGGCTCAGCGGACTCGACGCCAGAATCCTCTACCTCGAGACGGCCGCCCAGCCGCTCCACGTCTGCTCGGTGCTGGAGGTCGACACGTCCACCATGCCGGGCGGCTACACCTTCGACCGGCTGCGGGACGCGCTGAGCCTGCGGATCAAGGCGATGCCGGAGTTCCGGGAGAAGCTGGTGGACAACCGGCTCAACCTCGACCACCCGGTTCGCGTGGAGGACAAGGACTTCGACGTCGACCGGCACCTGCACCGGATAGGGCTGCCCGCGCCGGGCGGCCGGGTCGAACTCGCCGAGATCTGCGCGCACATCGCGTCCCTGCCGCTGGACCGCAGCAGACCGCTGTGGGAGATGTGGGTGATCGAGAACGTGGCCGGCACCGACGCCCACGACGGCGGCCGGCTGGCCGTGCTGACCAAGGTGCACCACTCGGGCGTGGACGGCGTGACCGGTGCCAACCTGATGTCGCAGCTGTGCACCACCGAACCCGATGCGCCGCCGCCGGACCCGGTACCGGGTGCGGGCTCGGCGACGGACCTGGAGATCGCGCTCGGCGGGGCGATCCGCTTCGCCGCGCGGCCCCTGCGGTTGGTCAACGTGCTGCCCACGACCGTCTCCACCGTGGTCGACACCGTGAAGCGGGCGCGCAGCGGCCTGACGATGGCGCCGCCGTTCGCCGCCCCGAAGACGGCGTTCAACGCCAACATCACCGGCCACCGCAACATCGCGTTCGCCCAGCTGGACCTCGAGGACGTCAAGCGCGTCAAGAACCACTTCGGCGTCAAGGTCAACGACGTGGTGATGGCCCTGGTGTCCGGGGCGCTGCGCCGCTTCCTGCTCGACCGCGGCGAACTGCCCGACAGCTCGCTGGTGGCGATGGTGCCGGTGTCGGTGCACGACCGCTCCGACCGGCCGGGCCGCAACCAGGTGTCCGGGATGTTCGCCCGGCTGGAGACCAACATCGCCGATCCCGTCGAACGGATCAAGGCGATCGCTGATGCGAATTCCGTTGCCAAGCAGCACAGTTCGGCCATCGGCGCCACGCTGCTGCAGGACTGGACGCAATTCGCCGCGCCGGCGGTGTTCGGCGTCGCGATGCGCGTCTATGCGGCGAGCCGGCTGGCCAGCGCCAAGCCCGTGCACAACCTGGTGCTCTCCAACGTGCCCGGACCGCAGATCCCGCTCTACTTCCTCGGCGCGGAGGTGAAGGCCATGTATCCGCTCGGCCCGATCTTCCACGGGTCCGGGCTGAACGTCACGGTGATGTCGCTGCGCGGCACGCTCGACGTCGGCATCATCTCCTGCCCGGAGTTGCTGCCGGACCTGTGGGACATGGCCGACGACTTCCAGGTGGAACTCGACGCGTTGCTGGCTGCCATCTCCTGACGGGGACGCGCACTGCCGCGCGACCGTCCTCATCAGCGGCGATGCCGACGCATGGCAGCATGGTCAGCCATGAAGCTCTCCAGCGGGGTCCTCGCGGCTACCACGGTCATCGCACTGGTGGCCGGCTGCAGCAACGTCGTGGACGGCCGCGCCCTGGTCGGTGCCCCGCCGCCCGGATCGCCGGTCGACTGGTCGGCCTGCGAGGAGGACGCCGGCGGGGACTCGCCCCTGCCCTCGGGTGCGGAGTGCGGCATGCTCTCGGTCCCCGTCGACTACGCCAAGCCCGACGGTGACGTCGCGCAGCTGGCGATGATCAAGTTCCCCGCCACGGGACGGAAGATCGGCTCGCTCGTCGTCAACCCCGGTGGGCCCGGCGAATCCGGTGTCGGCGCGGCGGCCTCCCTGGTGGGCAGCCTGCCGGAGTCGGTGCGCGAGCGCTTCGACCTGGTCGGCTTCGACCCGCGCGGGGTCGGCAGCTCCACGCCCGCGGTGTGGTGCAACTCCGACGAGGACAACGACCGCATCCGCGCCGACCCGCAGGTGGACTACTCACCCGAGGGCGTCGCGCACATCGAGTCCGAGACCAAGGACTTCGTGGCGCGCTGCGTCGACAAGATGGGCGAGGAGTTCCTGGCCAACGTCGGAACCGCGAGCGTGGCAAAGGATCTCGACTCGATCCGGCAGGCCCTGGGCGACGACAAGCTGACCTACCTCGGCTACTCCTACGGCACGCGCATCGGCGCCACCTACGCCGAGCTGTTCCCCGACAAGGTTCGCGCGATGATCCTCGACGGCGCCGTGGACCCCAACGCCGACCCGCTGGAGGCCGACATCCGGCAGGCGGCGGCGTTCCAGACCGCGTTCAACGACTACGCCGCGGACTGCGCGAAGGACCCGAGCTGTCCACTGGGCACCGACCCGGCCAAGGCCGTCGAGGTCTACAAGTCACTCGTCGACCCGCTGGTGTCCAAGCCCGCCAAGACCGACGATCGGCGCGGTCTGAGCTACGGCGACGCCATCATCGGGACCATCCTGCCGCTGTACTCGCCGAACCTGTGGCGTCACCTCACCCAGGCACTCAGCGAGCTGCGCGCCGGCCGCGGCGACACCATGCTGGCGCTCGCCGACCTCTACATGGGCCGCGACCCGCAGGGGCACTACAACAACTCGACCGACGTCCGGGTGGCGGTCAATTGCGTCGACGAGCCGCCGGTCACCGACCGCGCCAAGGTGATCGAGCAGGACCGCCGCGCCCGCGAGGTGGCGCCGTTCATGAGCTACGGCGCCTTCACCGGCAACGCACCGTTGGGCACGTGCGCCTTCTGGCCGGTGCCGCCGACGTCGAAGCCGCACGAGGTCGCCGTGAAGGGACTGCCGCCGACGCTGGTGGTCTCCACCACCAATGACCCGGCCACGCCGTATCAGGCGGGCGTCGACCTGGCCAAGCAGCTGGGCGGCGCGTTGCTCACCTTCGACGGCACCCAGCACACCGTGGTGTTCCAGGGCAACAGCTGCGTCGACGACATCGCCGCCACCTACCTGGTGGACGTCACGGTGCCGCCGCCCGGCGCCCGGTGCTGAGCGGCAGGTCACCGGCCGGTCACCGTCGGGTTGCCGAGTCGTCACCGGATCGGGCCGGCTGCGGCGATGACAACCGTTGCGTGCGAGCATGATCGCCATGTGGCGGGTGGGTAGGTTCATCTCGGCACCGCTCGCCACCATGGCGCTCGCGGGCGTGCTGTGTCCGACGGCGGCCGCGTCCCCCGAGGGCGAGGCCGTCGCGAGCTACGGGCAGCCGCCCGCGTGGGGGAGTTGCGCGGCCTGGGTGGGTGACGCCGGACGGATCCCGACCGCCCAGTGCGGCACCATCGACGTCCCCGTCGACTACCAGAACCCGACCGGTCCGCAGGCGCACCTCGCCGTGATCCGGGTGCCGGCCGCGGGCGAGAAGCTCGGCGTGCTGATGGTCAACCCGGGCGGGCCCGGCGCCTCGGCGGTCGACACCGTCGCCGGCATGGCGGCGGGCCTGGCAGGCACTGAGATCGCCCAGCGCTTCGACCTCGTCGGGTTCGACCCGCGCGGCGTCGGCCACTCCACCCCGCAGGTGCGGTGCCGCACCGACGCGGAGTTCGACGCGTACCGCCGTGAGCCAATGGTCGATTACAGCCCTGCGGGCGTCGCCGCGATCGAGTCGATCTACGCCGGGGTGATCCAGGGCTGCCTCGACCGCACCGGGCGCGACTTCCTCGCCCACGTCGGGACCAGCTCGACCGCTCAGGACATGGACGTCGTGCGGGCGGCGCTGGGGGAGACGCAGGTCAACTACCTCGGCTACTCCTACGGCACCGAGCTGGGCGCCGCCTATGCCGAGCGCTATCCGGAGCGGGTGCGCGCGATGGTGCTCGACGGTGCCGTGGACCCGGGGTCGGACCCGATCGGCGAGAACGTCCGCCAGCTCGCCGGCTTCCAGACCGCATTCGACGCCTACGCCGCGGACTGCGCACGGTCCGCGGACTGCCCGCTGGGACAGGACCCGGCACGGTTCGTCGCGCGCTACCACCAACTCGTCGACCCGCTGGCGACGACGCCGGCCGCCACGGGCGACCCGCGCGGGCTGAGCTACTCCGACGCCATCACCGGCACCGCCAACGCGCTGTACACCCAGCAGTACTGGAAGTACCTCACCAGCGGCCTGCTCGGCCTCGCGCGCGGGACCGACCCGGGCGACCTGCTGCTGCTCGCCGACGACTACCAGCAGCGCGGACCGACCGGGCAGTACTCCAACCAGCAGGACGCGTTCACCGCGATCCGGTGCGTCGACGCGCCGTACCCCACCGACTCCGCCGCATGGGCCGAGGCGGACCGGCAGGCGCGCCTCGTCGCACCGTTCATGTCCTACGGCGCCTTCACCGGGTACGCGCCGCGCGACCTGTGCGCGCTGTGGCCGGTGCCACCGACGTCGCAACCGCATCCCGCGGTGTCGCCCGGGCCGGGCAAGGTGGTGGTCGTCTCCACCACGCGGGACCCCGCGACGCCCTATCAGGCGGGTGTGGAGCTGGCACGCGAGCTGGGCGCATCGCTCATCACGTTCGACGGCACGCAGCACACCGTGGTGTTCAACGGGGACGCCTGCGTCGACGGCGCCGTGGTCGACTTCCTGGTGAACTCCCGACCGCCGGTGGCAGACCTGCGGTGCTAGCCGCGACGTAACACGGATTTAACAGCCGGTGCCTACGCTTCGCACATGGACCGGCAGAAGGAATTCGTGCTGCGCACGCTGGAGGAACGCGACATCCGCTTCGTCCGGCTGTGGTTCACCGACGTGCTCGGCTACCTGAAGTCGGTCGCGATCGCGCCGGCCGAACTCGAAGGCGCCTTCGAGGAGGGCATCGGCTTCGACGGCTCGTCCATCGAGGGCTTCGCCCGGGTGTCCGAGGCCGACATGGTCGCGCGTCCGGATCCCTCGACGTTCCAGGTGCTTCCGTGGACGACGTCGGCGGGCAAGCACCACTCCGCACGGATGTTCTGCGACATCACCATGCCCGACGGTTCGCCGTCGTGGGCCGATTCGCGGCACGTGCTGCGCCGGCAGCTCGCCAAGGCCAGCGATCTCGGCTTCTCCTGCTACGTGCACCCCGAGATCGAGTTCTTCCTCCTCGAGCCCGGCAAGGACGACGGCACGCCGCCGGTGCCCGCCGACAACGGCGGCTACTTCGACCAGGCCGTGCACGACGCCGCCCCGAACTTCCGCCGGCACGCGATCGACGCGCTCGAGCAGATGGGCATCTCGGTGGAGTTCAGCCACCACGAGGGCGCGCCGGGGCAGCAGGAGATCGACCTGCGTTACGCCGATGCGTTGTCCATGGCCGACAACGTCATGACGTTCCGGTACGTGGTCAAGGAGGTGGCACTCGGCGAGGGCGTGCGGGCGTCGTTCATGCCCAAGCCGTTCGCCGAGTACCCGGGCTCTGCCATGCACACCCACATGAGCCTGTTCGAGGGCGAGTCCAACGCCTTCCACAGCTCCGACGACCCGCTGCAGCTCTCCGACGTCGGCAAGGCCTTCATCGCCGGCATCCTGGAGCACGCCAGCGAGATCAGCGCCGTCACCAACCAGTGGGTGAACTCCTACAAGCGGCTGGTGCACGGCGGCGAGGCGCCGACCGCCGCGTCGTGGGGCGCGGCCAACCGCTCGGCCCTGGTGCGGGTGCCGATGTACACGCCGCGCAAGGCGTCGTCCCGACGCATCGAGGTGCGCAGCCCCGACTCCGCCTGCAACCCCTACCTGGCCTTCGCGGTGCTGCTCGCCGCCGGGCTGCGCGGCGTCGAGAAGAACTATCAGCTGGCCCCGGAGGCCGAGGACAACGTGTGGACGCTGACCCCCGAGGAGCGTCGCGCGATGGGCTACAAGGAGCTGCCCGGCAGCCTCGGCGTGGCGCTGAGCGAGATGGAGAACTCCGAGCTGGTGGCCGAGGCGCTCGGCGAACACGTCTTCGACTTCTTCCTGCGCAACAAGCGCACCGAGTGGGAGAACTACCGCAGCCACGTCACGCCGTTCGAGCTGAAGGCCTACCTGTCGCTGTGAGCCCGTTGCTCTGAGCCGGCGGCGCGCCGGCGTGCGCTAACGTCGGGGCGTGCCAAAACCCGCGACGCAGCGGCCCACGCTGCCCAGTGTCGGCAGGCTGGGACTCGTCGCACCCACCGCCCGTGACGACCTCGACCGGCTGGGCTGGAACACCGACGCGCACGTCGAGCTGCTGTGGTCGCTCTCGCGCGCGCCCGACGCCGACGAGGCGCTGCGGGCGATGGTGCGGCTGTCCGAGGCGCTGGGGTCCGGCTGGGCCGAGCTCAACCGCGCGCTGATCGCGGACAAGCCGCTGCGCGGCCGCCTGTTCGCCGTCCTGGGCTCGTCGCTCGCACTCGGCGACCACCTGGTCGCGCAGCCGGCGTCGTGGCACCTGCTGGCCGGCACCGTGCGGCTCCCCGAGGCGCGCCAGATCCGTCGCGAGTTCGTGGCCGTCGCCGAAAGTGCCTCGGCAACAACGGCCATGACGTCGCTGCGGTCGATGTACCGCGACCGGCTGCTGGTGCTCGCGGCGCTCGACCTGGCGCCCACGGTGGAGAACGAACCGGTGCTGCCCTTCGCCACCGTCGGCAGTCACCTCGCCGACCTGGCCGACGCGGCTCTCGAGGCCGCGCGCGTGGTGGCGACCCGCACGGTGTGCGGCGACGAGAAGGAACCGCCCGCGCTGGCCGTCATCGCCATGGGCAAGTGCGGTGCGCGGGAACTGAACTACGTCAGCGACGTCGACGTCATCTTCGTCGCCGAGGACGCCTCGGAGTCGACGATGGCGCTCAACACCCGCATCGCGGGGGAGATGATGCGATTCGCCGGCGATGCCTTCTTCGAGGTGGACGCCGCGCTGCGCCCCGAGGGCAAGCGCGGGCAGCTGGTCCGCACGCTGTCCTCGCACGTCGCCTACTACGAGCGGTGGGCCAAGACGTGGGAATTCCAGGCGCTGCTCAAGGCGCGGTTCGCCGTCGGCGACGCCGACCTCGGTGAGCGCTACCTCGCCGCCCTCGTGCCCATGGTCTGGACGGCGTGCGAGCGCGAGGACTTCGTGCCCGACGTGCAGGCCATGCGCCGCCGGGTCGAGGAACTGGTGCCCGCGGGCGTCCGCTCGCGAGAGATCAAACTCGGTACCGGCGGCCTGCGCGACGTCGAATTCGCGGTCCAGCTCCTGCAATTGGTGCACGGCCGCACCGACGACTCGCTGCACGTGTCCTCGACGGTCGACGCGCTGGCCGCGCTCGCCGCCGGCGGCTATGTCGGGCGCGACGACGCCGCGAACCTCACCGCGTCCTACGAGTTCCTCCGGCTGCTCGAACACCGGCTGCAGCTGCAGCGGCTCAAGCGCACCCACATGCTGCCCGAGCCGGACGACGACGAGGCGCTGCGCTGGCTGGCGCGCGCCGCGCACATGCGTCCGGACGGTCAGCACGACGCGCTCGGGGTGCTGCGCGAGGAACTCAAGCGGCAGAGCCTGCGGGTGTCGCGGTTGCACGCCAAGCTCTTCTACCAGCCGCTGCTGGAATCGGTCGGGCGTCCGGCGGTCGACTTCGGCGAGGGCATGACGGCCAAGGCCGCCGAACGTCAGCTCGCCGCATTGGGTTACGAGGGCCCGCAGAGCGCGCTGACCCACCTCGCCGCGCTGACGGGTGGCGGCACCCGGCGCAGCCGCGTGCAGCAGGTGCTGCTGCCCACCCTGCTCGACTGGCTCTCGGACACACCGGATCCCGACGCGGGGCTGCTGGCCTACCGCCGGATCAGCGAGGAGATGGCCGACCAGCGGTGGTATCTGGCGGCGCTGCGCGATGAGGGTGCGGTGGCCAAGCGGCTGATGCGGGTGCTCGGGACCAGCGCGTACGTGCCCGAACTGCTGATGCGCGCGCCCGAGGTGATCCAGCAGTACGCCGACGGACCGCGGGGCGCCAAGCTGCTCGACGTCGAACCCGACACCGTGTGCCGCGCGCTCGTCGCCTCGGCCGGACGGCATTCCGACCCGGTGCGGGCGATCGCGGCCGCGCGCACACTGCGTCGTCGCGAACTCGCGCGCATCGCGTCGGCGGACCTGCTGGGCCTGCTCTCGGTGACCGACGTGTGCACGGCGCTGACGTCGGTGTGGGTGGCGGTGCTGCAGGCGGCGCTCGACGTGGTGGTCCGCGCCAACACCCCCGCCGCCGGCCCGCCCGCGACGATCGCGGTGATCGGCATGGGCCGCCTGGGCGGCGGCGAGCTGGGTTACGGCTCGGACGCCGACGTCCTGTTCGTGTGCGAACCGCTCGGGGACACTGACGAATCCGTCGCGGTGAAGTGGTCGGTGAGCATCGCCGAACAGGTGCGCGCCCGGCTCGGCACGCCCAGCGCGGACCCGCCGCTGGAGGTCGATGCCAACCTGCGGCCGGAGGGTCGCAACGGGCCGCTGGTCCGCACGCTGGCGTCCTATGCCGCCTACTACGCGCAGTGGGCGCAACCGTGGGAGGTGCAGGCGCTGCTGCGCGCGCACTGCGTGGCCGGCGACGCCGACCTGGGGCACCGGTTCCTGCTGATGATCGACGACATCCGCTATCCGCCGAACGGCGTGTCGGCCGAGGCGGTGCAGGAGATCCGCCGCATCAAGGCCCGCGTCGACGCCGAGCGTCTGCCGCGCGGCGCCGACCCCAACACCCACACCAAGCTGGGTCGCGGCGGTCTGGCCGACATCGAGTGGACCGTCCAGCTGCTGGCGCTGCGGCACGCCCATCGCATTCCCGCGCTGCACAACACCTCGACGCTGCAATCGCTCGATGCGATCGGCGCCGCGGAGCTGGTCGCCGAGGGCGACGTCGACCTGCTGCGCCAGGCATGGCTGACCGCGACCCGCGCGCGCAACGCGCTGGTGTTGGTGCGCGGCAAGCCCACCGACCAGCTGCCCGGACCGGGCCGCCAGCTCAACGCCGTCGCCGTGGCTGCGGGCTGGGCCAACGGCGACGGCGGCGAATTCCTGGACAACTACCTGCGCGTGACGCGCCGCGCGAAGACCGTGGTGCGCAAGATCTTCGGAGAATAGATGGCCGAGCAGACCGAGTTCCCGTTCGACGTCATCGCCGACGACGAGTACACCCGGCTGCGTGCGCTGTACGAGCCGCTCACCGAGTCGATGCGCCGGCTGATCGACGTCGGCCTGCGCACCGGCGTCGACGCGGCGGAGATCGAGACCGCGCGCGCCGCCATCGACGCGGCCGCCGAGGTGCTGGGCGGAGTACGTCACGACACCACCTCCACGCTGCGGCACGCTGACACCGGCCGCCCGCTCGCCTGGGCGAATCCCGCGGTGGGACTGCGCAATCCGATCGCCCCGCCGATGCACATCACCCACGAACCGGGCGGTGGCTGCTGGGCCGAGTTCACCCTCGGTGCCGCCTACGAGGGACCGCCCGGGCTGGTGCACGGCGGGATCTGCGCGCTGATGCTCGACCACATCCTCGGCGAGGTGGCCAGCGACGGGCTGACCAAGTCGCTGTTCACCGGCACCATCACGCTGCGCTACCTGCGGGGCACGCCGCTCGGGCGGGTGCGCGCCGAGGCACACGTCGACCGCACCGAGGGCATCAAGACCTACGCCCGCGGCCACCTCGCCGACGCCGCGGGGCGCACCGTCGAGGCCGAGGGCGTGTTCATCATGCCGGCGTGGGCCCGGCCCGGCGGCCGGGCCAGCGCGTGAGGTTCTACGTCAGCACCGCCTTCCTCGACGTCGCCGAGGTGGTCGACGTCGCCCGTGCCGCCGACGAACTCGGCTACGACGGGATGGGCATCCCGGACCACGTCGTCAACCTCGAGACGCTGGCGACGCCGTACCCCTACACCAAGGACGGCTCTCGGCGGTGGGAGCCGTTCACCCACTGGCCGGACCCGTGGGTGATGATCGGCGCGATCGCGCTGGCGACCCGGCGGCTGCGCTTCGTCACCACCGTGTACCTGCCCGCCATGCGCGACCCGTACTCGGCGGCCAAGGCGATCGGCACTGCGGCGTGCCTCGCCGGTGGGCGCCTGGAACTCGGCATCGGCGTCGGCTGGTGCGCCGAGGAATTCGCGCTCCTCGGGCAGCGCTTCGACCGCCGCGGCAGGCGCACCGACGAGATGCTCGAGCTAATGCGCGCCCTCTGGGAGCCGGGCTGGACGGAGTTCGACGGCGAGTTCTACCGCACGCCGCGGCTGGAGATGGAGCCCACGCCGCCGCGCATCCCGGTCTACGTCGGCGGGCTGTCGGACGTCGCGCTGCGCCGGGCGGCGCGCAACGACGGGTGGATCGGCGACCTCATCTCGACCGACCGCGCGGTCGAGGCCGTCGCGACGTTGCGCGCGCTGCGCGCCGAACGCGGCGCGACGATGGACGACTTCACCGTGCTGACCCCGCTGACCGATGCCTTCACTCCCGAGCACTACGCGCGCGCCGAGGCGGCGGGCATCACCGGCGTCATCACCATGCCGTGGATGTTCTACAGCGGTCCCGACGCCACACTGGCGCAGAAGATCGACGGCATGCAGCGCTTCCGCGCCGACCTGGCGCTCGACGCCTAAACGGTGCTACGGCGCCGACGCAGCAGTGCGTCGAGCGCCCAGGCGCCGCCGCCGGTGAACACCAGCAGGAAGAAGCCGAAGCAGAACAGGACCGCGGACTCGCCGCCGTTCTGCAGCGGATGCAGCCCGTCGGGCTGGTGCTGCCAGAAGTAGGCGACCGCCATGGTGCCCGACGCGATGAATGCGGCGATGCGGGTGAACAGGCCGGTCATGATCAGCAGCCCGGCGACCACTTCGATGAGGCCGGCCCACCATGCCGGCCACGTGCCGGCGGGGATGGGACCGCTGCCCATGTCGACCGGCCAGGCGAACAGCTTTGCGGCGCCGTGCACGGTGAACAGCAGACCCAGGACGATGCGGAACAGGCTCAGCACGGCGGGCGCGACGGCGTTGAGCCGTGCCTCGACGGATGGCGTCATGGCTCGACCGTACCGACGCACCCGGCCCGCGTCAGGGCTACCGTCGGCGGGTGGTCGACGATCGCATGGCGTCCACCGCGTAGGCGCCGCCACCGGCGAACACCAGTAGCAGGAAGCCGAAGCAATACAGGACGGCCAGCTCGCCGCCGTTCTCGATGGGCCACAGCGCGGACGGCTGGTGCTGGGTGAAGTAGGCGAACGCCATCTCGCCGGCACCGACGAACGCGGCCAGCCGGGTCACCAGGCCGACCAGCAGCAGCAGGCCGACGACCAGCTCGATGACGCCGGCCCACCAGTACGGCCACGTGCCCACCGGCACCGCGCCGCCGCTGGGACCGGCGACCGGCCACGCGAACAGCTTCTGGGTGGCGTGCACGGTGAAGAGCAGGCCGAAGACGATGCGGAACACGCTCAACATGGCGGGCGTGACGGCGGCGAGCCGGGACTCCAGTCGGTTCATGGGGGAGAGATTACTATTCGGACTTGGGTCCGGATAGGTGGGCGCGCCGGTCGCCGAGCGGATTCGGCCGTCACACTGGACGGGTGACCCACGACCCGCAGGACGGCCTGCGCCTGCATGACCCCGACCGCCGCGACTTCGCCAGCGACAACTACGCCGGCGCGCACCCCGAGGTGCTCGCCGCGATCGCGGCGGCCAACGGCGGACACCAGACCGCCTACGGCGGCGACGCGTACACCGCACGGTTGCAGGAGGTGATCGCCGAGCACTTCGGCGACGCGGCCGAGGCCTTCCCCGTGTTCAACGGCACCGGCGCCAACGTGATCGGCCTGCAGTCGATGCTGCCGCGCTGGGGTGCGGTGATCTGCGCGTCGACCGCGCACATCCACACCGACGAGAACGCCGCCCCGGAACGCGTCGCCGGCCTCAAGCTGCTCACCGTGCCGACCCCCGACGGCAAGCTGACCCCGGAACTGATCGACCGCGAGGCCTGGGGCTGGGGCGACGAGCACCGCGCGCAACCGCTGGCCGTATCCATCACGCAGACCACCGAACTCGGCACCGCGTACACGCCCGACGAGGTCCGCGCCATCGCCAACCACGCGCACGCCCGCGGCATGCGGCTGCACGTCGACGGCGCCCGGATCGCCAACGCCGCCGCCTTCCTCGGCGTCGGGCTACGGGCCTTCACCACCGACGCCGGCGTCGACGTGCTGTCCTTCGGTGGCACCAAGAACGGGCTGCTGTTCGGCGAGGCCGTCGTGGTGCTCGACCCGTCGGCGTGCGACGGACTGACCTACCTGCGCAAGCTCGACATGCAGCTGACCAGCAAGATGCGCTTCGTCTCGGCGCAGCTCGTCGCGCTGCTGAGCGACGACCTGTACCTGCGCTCGGCCGCCCACGCCAACGCCATGGCCGCCCGGCTGCGCGCCGCGGTGCAGGATCTGCCGGGCGTGACCGTCACCCAGGCCACCCAGGCCAACGCGGTGTTCGCCGTGCTGCCGCCGGGGGTCGCCGACCGCCTGCGCTCCGAGTTCCGGTTCTACGACTGGAATGCCGCGACCGGTGCGGTGAGGTGCGGTGGATGTGCGCCTTCGACACCACCGCGGACGACGTCGACGCCTTCGTCGCCGCGCTGCGGCGGGCCCTCGCCGGGTGACCCCCGAAACGACACCACCCGCCCGGGCAGAACCCGGGCGGGTGGCGACTCAGACGTCGCGTCGGCGGAGCCGACTCACACGTCGCGTCGGCGGAGCCGACTCACACGTCGCGTCGGCGGAGCCGACTCACACGTCGCGTCGGCGGAGCCGACTCACACGTCGCGTCGGCGGAGCCGACTCACACGTCGTAGTAGAGCGAGAACTCGTACGGGTGCGGACGGATCTGCACGGGCATGATCTCGTTCTCGCGCTTGTAGGAGATCCACGTCTCGATGAGGTCCTCGGTGAAGACGCCACCCTCGGTGAGGTATTCGTGGTCCTCTTCGAGCTTGTCGATGACGGCCGACAGCGAGGTGGGCGCCTGCGGGATCGCGGCGGCCTCGTCCGGCGGCAGCTCGTAGAGGTCCTTGTCGACCGGGGTCAGCGGCTCGATCTTCTTCTTGATGCCGTCGATGCCGGCCATGAGCATGGCCGCGAACGCCAGGTACGGGTTGCCCGAGCTGTCCGGGCAACGGAACTCGAGGCGCTTGGCCTTCGGGTTGTTGCCGGTGATCGGGATGCGGACGCAGGCGGAGCGGTTGCGCTGGCTGTAGACCAGGTTGATCGGGGCCTCGTAGCCCGGCACCAGGCGCTTGTAGGAGTTCACCGTCGGGTTGGTGAACGCCAGCAGCGACGGCGCGTGATGCAGGATGCCGCCGATGTAGTGGCGGGCGAGGTCCGACAGCCCGGCGTACCCGGCCTCGTCGTGGAACAGCGGCTTGCCGTCCTTCCACAGCGACTGGTGGGCGTGCATGCCGGAGCCGTTGTCACCGAACAGCGGCTTGGGCATGAAGGTGACGGTCTTGCCGTTCGCCCAGGCGGTGTTCTTGATGATGTACTTGAACAACTGCACGTCATCGGCTGCGTGCAGCAGCGTGTTGAACTTGTAGTTGATCTCGGCCTGGCCGGCGGTGCCCACCTCGTGGTGACCGCGCTCCAGGATGAACCCGGCGTTCTGCAGATTGGTCGACATCTCGTCGCGCAGGTCGACGTAGTGGTCGTACGGGGCGACCGGGAAGTAGCCGCCCTTGGGGCGCACCTTGTAGCCGCGGTTGGGGCTGCCGTCGGCCTCGAACGGCTCACCGGAGTTCCACCAGCCCGACTCGGAGTCGACCTCGTAGAAGGTGCCGTTCATCTTCGAGTCGAAGCTGACCGAGTCGAAGATGTAGAACTCGGCCTCGGCGCCGAAGTAGGCGGTGTCGGCGATGCCGGTGGAGGCGAGGTAGTTCTCCGCCTTGCGGGCGACGTTGCGCGGGTCGCGCGAGTACGCCTCGCGGGTGAACGGGTCGTGCACGAAGAAGCTGAGGTTCAGCGTCTTCGCATTGCGGAACGGGTCGATCCGCGCGGTCTCGGGATCCGGCAGCAGCATCATGTCCGACTCGTGGATGCTCTGGAAGCCGCGGACCGAGGAGCCGTCGAACGCGAGCCCGTCCTCGAAGACGCTCTCGTCGAAGGCCGCAGCCGGGATCGAGAAGTGCTGGACGACACCGGGCAGGTCGCAGAACCGAATGTCGACGTACTCGACGTTCTCGTCCGTGATCAGCTTGATGATGTCATCGGCGGTCTTTTCTGCCACTAATGCTCTCCTTGTCTGGTAACCCGCCGGTTGACGCTATGGACACGATGTTGCACGCCAGTCAACCGGATGTTGCGTGGACGTTACGCAATGCGGCTCCTCCTATGCTGGGGCCATGGCGCGCAGCTTCGGTTCGTGGCTGTCCGGTCCGCCGCCCGGCGCGGGGGACCCGACCCACGGCGACTACCCCGGTCAACGCCTCGGCCTGCCCGATCAGGGGTCGCGGTCGATCGCGCGGTTCGGCCGGCGCATGGGCGCGCTGCTGATCGACTGGCTGATCGGTTACGGCCTCGCCGGTCTGGCGATCGCGCTCGGCTGGGTGTCGTCCGGGGCGCTCTCGACGGCCGTGCTGGTGATCTGGCTGGTGCTCGGGGTGGTGGCGGTGCGGTTGTTCGGCTTCACCCCGGGCCAGTACGCGCTGGGCCTGATGGTGGCGACGGCCGACGGTCGCGACCACGTCGGATGGGGTCGGGCGCTGCTGCGCGGCGTGCTGATCGTCCTCGTCATCCCCGCGTTGTTCACCGACGCCGATCACCGCGGCCTGCACGACCTCGCCTCGAAGACCGTCGTCATCCGCAGGTAGCCATCCGGAGGTAGGGCCGTCACGCCTGGTGCCGAACGCGGCCGTCCATCATCGTCAGCACGACCTTGGCGGCGTGGATGTCGTGCGGGTCGCCCTCGAGGATGTTGCGGTCCAGCACGATGAGGTCGGCGAGCTTGCCGACCTCGATCGAGCCGACGCGGTCGTCGAGCCGGATCTGGTAGGCCGCGCCGAGGGTGTTGGCGTGCACGGCCTCGGCGACCGAGAGCGCCTGGTCGGCCGGCGCGAGGACCGGCGCGTCGGGGCGGCCGATCAGCTGCCGGGTGACGCCGATCTGGATCGAGTCGAGCGGCCGGTAGGTGGAGAAGTAGCCCGCGGCCGGCCAGTCGGTGCCCAGCGAGATGCGCCCGCCGGAGCGCAGCACGTCCTGGGCGCGGTAGAAGAGGTCCTTGCGCGGCGACCCGTAGCGCGCGGCCATGTTGAGCACGGTGTCGGGATCGGCGGAGAACCAGTTGGCCGAGAACTGCGCAACCACGCCGGTGGCGGCGAACCGCGCGCTGTCCGGGTCCTGCACGTAGACGAGGTGGGCGATCGCATGCCTGCGGTCCCGCGGACCGTTGGCGGCGATCGCCTTCTCGATCGCGTCCAGGGCGACGCGCGTGGTGCGTTCCCCACACGCGTGCACGTGCACGTCGATCCCGGCGGCGTCGATCGCGGCGATCATGTCGTGCCACTGCGCCTCGGTGAACGGCGAGCCGCCGGTCGAGTCCGGTTCGTCGGCGTAGGGCTCGATGAGCCAGGCCGTGTAGCCGCCCTGGGTGCCGTCGCCGACGATCTTGACGACGCTGACGTCGACGAGGTCGGTCCGGACCCGCCGGCGCGCCTCGGTCAGCTTCGCGACGGCGTCGTCGAAGGGCGGGGACTTGACGCTGTAGGAGGCGACGACGCGGAACGGCAGGGCGCCCTTGGCCTCGACGTCGGCGTAGAGGGCGATGATCTCGGCCTGGTCGCCGCCGACCGGCGGCACGCCGGCGTCGAACACCGACGTGATGCCCGCCTCGGCTGCGCGGGGCAGCCACTCCTCGAGCATGCGCTGCATGCCGTCGGGGGAGATCGGGTCGACGGCGTTGACGAGGCTCAGCACCGCGTTGATCTCGAGGACGTAGCCGGTCGGGTCGCCGTGCGCGTCGCGGGCGTAGTAGCTGAAGCCGGGTACCGGATCCGGGGTGTCGCGTCCCACGCCGGCGGCCTCGAGGGCCGCGCTGTTGGCCCACATGCTGTGCGCGTCGATGGCGAAGATGAAGCCCGGCCGGTCGGGCAGGACGCGGTCGAGGTCCGCCCGGGTGGGACCGTCGGGGCCGAACATGTCCACCCGCCAGCCGAATCCGCGCACCGGCCCGTCGGGGTGCTCTGCGGCGTACGCCGCGATGGCGGCCAGCGCGTCGTCCTTGGTGTCCACCTGCAGGTCGACGCCGTGGCCGAGGAACGCCCCCAGGAAGGGGTGGATGTGCCCCTCGACGAAGCCCGGCATGAGCAGCTTGCCGCCCAGGTCGACGACGCGCGTGCCGGGGCCGGCCAGGGCCAAGGCGCCCGGGTCGTCGCCGACGTAGGCGATGACGTTGCCGCGCACGGCGACCGCCTGTGCCCACGGTGCAGGGCCGGCGACGGTGTAGACGCGTCCGTTGTGCAGGACGACGTCCGCGGCCGAGTCGGCGTCCGCGTTCCCGCCGGCGCCCGCGTCATCTCCGGACGAGGTCGACCCGGACGAGCAGGCCGTGACGGCGGTCGCCGCGAGGACGACCGCGGCGGCGGTGCGCAATGCCGTGCGGCGGGTGGTGGGGGCGCCCAGGGCGGCGAAGTGCGGGGCCCAGGCGCATGCGGTACACACGCCGCATATTGTTGCCTACGTCAAATAACGGTGGCGGCGTAATCGCCGATCGGCGTCGGGACGGTCAGCGGCGGCGCACCGTGCGTTGCACACCGCGCATCTTGGCGTTGCCCGGCAGCGGTCCCTTGGGCATCGCGGCGGGGCCGACGCGCGACCCCAGCGCGGCCAGCCGGGACTCCAGCGAGTCCATCTGCTTGGCCGTGATGTTGGCGGGCAGCTTGGTCAGGTGCCGCTCGAGCTTCGACAGCGGTACCTCGCCCTCGCCGTTGCCCACGACGAAGTCGTAGATCGGCACGTCGCCGACGATGCGGGCGGTCCGCTTCTTCTCCTGCGCCAGCAGGGGTTTGACGCGCTGGGCGGCACCCTCGCCGACGAAGATCACGCCCGGGCGGCCGATGACGCGGTGCACGGCGTCGAAGTGACCGGTCGCCGCGACGCCCGGGGTCACGCGCCACTTGCCGCGCAGGTTGTCCAGCGCCCATGCCGCCGCGCCGGTCTGGCCCTCCGCTTTGCGGTAGACCGACTTCTGCGCGCGCCGGCCGAACACGATGAACGCGACGAGCGCGCCGAGCACCACGCCGAGGGGGACCAGCGTCGCGAGGGTGAACGTGCTGCCGCTCAGGATGCCGGCGACGACGGCCGCCGCCACGATCACCACGAACGCGCCGATCATGTACGGCAGGAGGCGCTTGTCCTCCTTGCGCTGGATCTGGAACGCCTGCCACAGCTGGCTGCGCCGCTCCTTGGCGGCCGCCTTGCGGGTGGCCTTCGCCTCGGCCTTGGCGGCCTTCAGTTCGGCCTTGTTGCGCGTCTTCGCCATTGGTCCAGGATACGGGGATGGCCCCGGTCAGGACGAGGCGGTCAGGACGAAGCGGCGGCCCGGATGCGCGCAGCCTCGGCGTAGAGCCGGCCGGCGCGGTACGAGCTGCGGACCAGGGGACCGGCCAGCACGCCGATGAACCCGATGCGCTGCGCGTACTCCTGGTGCTCGACGAACTCCTCCGGCTTGACCCACCGTTCCACGGGGTGGTGCCGCGCCGAGGGCCGCAGGTACTGGGTGATGGTGACGATGTCGCAGCCCGCCGCGAGCAGGTCGTCGAGTGCGGCGCGGACTTCCTCGGGCGTCTCGCCCATGCCGAGGATCAGGTTGCTCTTCGTCACCAGACCGTAGTCGCGGGCGGCGGTGATGACGTCCATGCTGCGCTGGTAGCGGAACGCCGGCCGGATCCGCTTGAAGATGCGCGGCACGGTTTCGACGTTGTGCGCCAACACCTCCGGGCGGGTCTCGAACACCGTCTCCAGTTGCTCGGGAATCGCGTTGAAGTCCGGGATGAGCAGCTCGACGCCGGTGTTCGGGTTCAGCGCCTTGATCTGCCGAACCGTCTCGGCGTACAGCCACGCGCCGCCGTCGGGCAGGTCGTCGCGCGCGACGCCCGTCACCGTGGAATAACGCAGACCCATCGCCTGCACGCTCTCGGCCACCCGGCGCGGCTCGTCGCGGTCCAGGTCGGCCGGCTTGCCGGTGTCGATCTGGCAGAAGTCGCAGCGGCGGGTGCACTGCTCGCCGCCGATGAGGAACGTGGCCTCGCGGTCCTCCCAGCACTCGTAGATGTTGGGGCAGCCCGCCTCCTCGCACACCGTGTGCAGGCCCTCGCGGCGCACCAGCGCCTTGAGTTCCTTGTACTCGGGGCCGGTCCGCAGCGTCGTCTTGATCCACGGCGGCTTGCGCTCGATGGGCGTTTCGGCGTTGCGGACCTCGAGGCGCAGCAGCTTGCGGGTTCCCGGGTCGACGCTCACGACGTCAATGCTACTGCCGCCACGCCGTCGAGGGCGTCGCGCACGGACGCGGCCACCCGCTCGGCGACGTCGTCGACGGCGACGCGGCGGCCGAGTTCCGCGGTCAGCGAGGTGACGCCGGCGTCGGCGATGCCACACGGCACGATCGACCCGTAGGCGCCGAGATCACAATCACAGTTCAGGGCGAAGCCGTGCAGTGTCGTCGCCCGGGCCACCCGGATGCCGATCGCGGCTATTTTCCGGGCGGGCCGGAAGCCGACCGCGGGATCGTCGGCGGCCACCCACACCCCCGACCGGCCCGCGACGCGACGCGTCGGCACGCCGAGATCGGCGCACACCGCGATGAGGGCGTCCTCGAGCCGCCGGACGAACTCGACGACGTCCATGGGCTCGGCGAGCCCGATGATCGGGTAGCCGACGAGCTGTCCGGGACCGTGCCAGGTGATCTTGCCGCCCCGGTCGGTGTCGATCACCGGGGTGCCGTCGTGCGGCCGCTCGTGCGGCTCGGTGCGCTTGCCCGCGGTGTAGGTCGGCGGATGCTCGAGCAGCAGCAGCGTGTCGGGCCCACCGGCCACCCGTGCCGCCGCCAGTTCGCGCTGCAGGTCCCACGCCTCGCGGTACTCGACGGTGCCGAGACGGCGGACGTCCACCGGTGTCGCCGCGCTGCGGACCGACGCCTTCGGGGACCCAGCTGCCATGGTGTTCACGGTACTCGCGTCAGCCGCCGCTCTTCGGTGCCGTGGCGAAGGCGAGCGCCTCGCCGATGGTGTTGTGATGGAACGCGAATCCGGCCCGCTCGAGCGCCGCGGGGATCGCCCGCTGACCGCCGAGCAGCCCCTCCTCGGCGAACTCGCCGAGGATCGTGCGCAACGCGATGCCGGGCACGGCCAACGGGGTCGGCCGGTGGACGGCCCGCCCGACGGCCGCGGTGAACTCCGCGTTGGTCACCGGCGCGGGGCCGGTGAGGTTGAGCGGGCCCGCGACGTCGTCGTGGCCCATGGCGAACAGCACGGCGCGCACCACGTCCTCGAGGCTGATCCACGGCATGTACTGCCGCCCATTGCCGAGCCGGGCGCCGAGCCCGAGCGCGAACAGCGGCCGCAGCCGGGCGAGCAGCCCTCCCGACGGGGACAGCACCAGCCCGGTGCGCAGCAGGACCACCCGGGCACCGGCTGCCGCGGCCGCGCCGGTGGCGGCCTCCCAGTCCTCGCAGAGGCGCGCCAGGAAGCCGTCGCCGCGGGGGGCGCTCTCGTCGACGACGCGGTTGCGGGTGTCGCCGTAGAACCCGACCGCGCTGGCGTTCACCAGCACCGGCACCCCGGCGGCCGCCACCGCCTGGGCGAGGACCTCGGTCGGCGCGATCCGGCTGTCACGCAGGCTCTGCTTGAACGCCCCCGACCACCGCTTGTCGGCGACGCCGACACCGCACAGGTTCACCACGGCGTCGACGTCGCTCAGCGTGGCCGGATCGAACTCACCGGTCGCCGGGTTCCAGAACACGTCGTCGGCATGCGTCGGCGCCTTGCGCACGATGCGGCGCACCCGGTGATCGGCCGCGCGCAGCGCCGTCACCAGCGCCGAACCGATCAGACCGGAGGAGCCCGCGATCGCGATCACCGAGTTGCCGCCCGGGAAGGTCACGTCGCTCGCTCCGCCCTACAGGCCCAGGTCGGCCTCGAAGGCTCCTTCTTCGAGACGTCGCTTCACGGTGGTGAGGAACCGGCCGGCGTCCGCGCCGTCGATGAGGCGGTGGTCGTAGGTCAGCGGCAGGTAGGCCACCGACCGCACGCCGATCGACTCGTTGCCGAACTCGTCGACGATCACCCGCGGCCGCTTGACGATCGCGCCCGTGCCCAGCATCGCCGCCTGCGGCGGCACCAGGATCGGCGTGTCGAACAGCGCGCCCTGGCTGCCGATGTTGGTGATCGTGAACGTGCCGCCGCTCAGCTCGTCGGGCTTGAGGTTGCCGGAGCGGGCACGCGCGGCGATGTCGGCGATCGCCCGCGCCAGACCCGCCAGCGAGAGGTCGCCGGCGTTGTGCACGACGGGGGACAGCAGGCCCTGCTCGGTGTCCACCGCGAAGCCGAGGTGCTCGGCGTCGTAGTAGGTGATCTGCTTGCTGTCCTCGTCGTAGCTGGCGTTGACGTTCGGGTGCGCCTTGAGCGCGTCGACGACTGCCACCGCGAAGAACGGCAGGAACGTCAGGTTGACGCCCTCCCGCTCGGCGAAGCTCGCCTTCGCCTTCGCCCGCAGCGCGACGATCTTCGTCAGGTCGACCTCGTGGGTCTGGGTCAGCTGCGCGGTGGTCTGCAGGCTCTCGCGCGTCTTCTTCGCCGTGATCTGACGGATGCGGTTGGCCTTCTGCGTGGTGCCGCGCAGGTGCGACAGCGCCGGGGCCGGTGCCGACGACGCCTTGGCGGCCGGCGCAGCGGCGGGCCGTTCCGGCTCGGCCGCCGGCTCCGGGGCCTTCGCGGCCTCGGCCGCGGCCAGCACGTCCTGCTTGCGGATCCGGCCGCCGACGCCGGTTCCCTTCACCGACGCGAGGTCGACGCCGTGCTCGGTGGCGAGCTTGCGCACCAGCGGCGTGACGTAGGGGCTGGCATCCGAGGAGGAATCCGAGGATCCGGAATCCGAGGACGCCGGTTCCTGCTTCGGCTCGGGTTCGGGCTTCGACTCCTGCTTCGGCTCCGGCTTGGACTCGGGCTCGGGCTTCGTCTCTTGTTCGGGCTCGGGCTCGGGCTTGGTCTCTTGCTTGGGTTCGGGCTCCGGCTCGGGCTCCGGTTCGGGTTCCGGCTCCGGCTCGGGCTCCGGTTCGGGCTCGGCCGTCGCGGCGCCTTCGGCGCCGATCTTCGCCAGCTCGCCGCCCACCTCGACGACGTCGTCCTCCTCGGCGCTGATCGACAGCAGCGTGCCGGCCACCGGGGACGGGATCTCGGTGTCCACCTTGTCGGTGGAGACCTCGACGAGGGGTTCGTCGACCTCGACGCTGTCGCCCACCTTCTTCAGCCACCGGGTGACGGTGCCCTCGGTGACCGACTCGCCCAGCTCGGGCATCTTCACCGACGTGGCGTCGCCGCCGGAGGATCCGCTCGCGGCGGCGGGCTTCGACTCGGCGGGCTTCGACTCGGGCTCGGACTCGGCCGGCTCCTCGGTCTCCTCGGACGCCGTCTCGGGCTGGGCGGCCGGCTCCTCGGCGGGCCTCTCGGCCTCCGCGCCGGACTCACCCGCATCGCCGGAATCGGCGTCGTCCGAGCCGGAGTCGCCGGCGTCATCGGAGCCGGAGGAATCGGAGCCGGCGTCCTCGCCTTCCTCGCCGATCGTCGCGAGGTCGCCGCCGACCTCGACGGTGTCGTCCTCCTGCGCGATGATCTTGGTCAGCACACCGGCGGCCGGCGACGGGATCTCGGTGTCCACCTTGTCGGTCGAGACCTCGAGCAGGGGCTCGTCGACCTCGACGGTGTCACCCTCCTGCTTCAGCCATCGCGTGACGGTGCCCTCTGTGACGCTCTCACCGAGTGCCGGCATCTGGACGGAGATGGCCATGTGTGTTGACTCCTCGAACGGTCGCGCGTGCCTGTCGAATTCTCGCGCCACCCATCCTTCCACGTTCGGGTGCGCCGGTCGTCGCGGACCGGCGGACTGCGTGCTCTGGCACTATCGAGAGAGCCGATGGCACCGGCTGTGACGGAAGGAGTGGAGTCGACGTGGGACTGTTCGACGTGTTCCGCCGCCGCGGCGCGGGCCGCGGCCGCGCGGGTGACGACTCCGCCGCCGACCTCGCGTACCTGCGCCAGTGGGTCGCCACGCACACCGGCGTCGAGGCCTTCGTGGAACCGCAGACCACCGTCACCGAACTGACCGTCGTGCTGGTGGCCGCCGACGGCGAGTGGACCCGCCGCCGCACCGGCGGTCCGGCCGGCGCCCGCCGGCTCAACCAACGCCTCGGCATCCCCGTCTACGACGTGCAGAAGGTCGGCTACCCGCAGCGGATGCGCGACTACGACGCCAAGCGGCGCATCGAACGTCAACGCGCTGCGCGTCGCGAACTCGAGGACCGATGACCGCTCGCCAGCGGACCGTCACCAGCGCCGACGGCGTCCGGCTCGCGGTCCACGAGGAGGGCCGCCCCGACGGCCCGACCGTGCTGCTGGTACACGGCTGGCCGGATTCGCACGTGCTGTGGGACGGCGTCGCGCCGCTGCTCGCCGACCGCTTCCGAGTGGTCCGCTACGACAATCGCGGCGTCGGCGGGTCGGACGCGCCGAAGCCGGTCGCCGCGCACGCGATGGCCCGCTACGCCGACGACGTCGCCGCCGTGCTCGACGCGGTCTCGCCGGACCGGCCCGTGCACGTGCTCGCCCACGACTGGGGGTCGGTCGGTGTCTGGGAGTACCTCGCCCGGCCGGAGGCCGCGCAGCGGATCGCCTCGTTCACCTCGGTCTCGGGGCCGAGCACCGACCACCTACACCGCTTCGTCGTCGGCGCCCTGACCCAGCCCTACCGGCCGCGTCGCTTCGCCCGTGCGATCGTGCAGCTCGTCCGGCTGACCTACATGGCGTTCTTCTCGATCCCGGTGCTCGCGCCGCTGGCCGTCCGGATCGGCCTGCGCGCCGGCGTCCTGGACGGCATCCTGCGACGGCGGGACGGCATCCCCGCCGACCGCGTGCACCACGCGCCGACCCATCGCGCGGACGCCGTCGCCAGTCTGAAGGTGTACCCCGCCAATTACTTTCGCGCGCTCGCGGGCGGCCGACGCGACCACCGCGTCGACGTGCCGGTGCAACTCCTCGTCAACGCCCGCGACCCCTTCGTGCGCCCGTACCTCTACGACGACGCGTCCCGGTGGTGTTCGCGGCTGTGGCGGCGCGACGTGCGGGCCGGGCACTGGTCACCGATGTCGCATCCCCAGGTCCTCGCCGCAGCGGTCGCCGAACTGGCCGACCACCTCGACGGCGCGGCACCCGCACGTGCCCTGCGCCGCGCCGAAATCGGCCGCGCCCGTGACCGTTTCGGCGACACGCTGGTGTCGGTGACCGGGGCGGGCAGCGGCATCGGACGCGAGACCGCGCTGGCCTTCGCCGCCGAGGGTGCCGAGGTCATCGTCAGCGACGTCGACGAGGCCGGCGTCCGCGAGACCGCCGCTCGGGTCGCCGCGCGCGGCGGCACCGCCCACGCCTACGTGCTGGACGTGTCCGACGCCGCGGCCGTCGAGGCCTTCGCCGACGAGGTCTGCGCCGCGCACGGCGTTCCCGACATCGTGGTCAACAACGCCGGGATCGGGCAGGCCGGGTCGTTCCTGGACACCCCGGCCGAGCAGTGGGACCGCGTGCTGGACGTCAACCTGGGCGGCGTCGTCAACGGCTGCCGCGCCTTCGCCCGACGGCTCGTCGACCGCGGCACCGGCGGCCACGTCGTCAACGTCTCCTCGATGGCCGCCTACGCGCCGCTGCAGTCGATGAACGCCTACTGCACCTCCAAGGCGGCGGTCTACATGTTCTCCGACTGCCTGCGTGCCGAATTGTCTGCTGCCGGAATCGGATTGACCACCGTCTGCCCGGGCGTCATCGACACCAACATCGTGCACACCACCCGCTTCGACCCGCCGGCGGGCAAGGGTGGGCAGGTGGCCGGGCGACGCCGGCAACTCGAGGCGCTGTTCGCGGCCCGCCGCTACGGACCCGACAAGGTGGCCCGCGCGATCCTCTCGGCGGTCGCCAAGGACACGCCGATCCGGCCCGTCGCTCCCGAGGCCTACCTGCTGTACGGGACGTCGCGGGTGGCGCCGCAGATCCTGCGCAGCACCGCCCGCGGCAGCGTCCTCTAGCGCTCAGCCGTTGGCTGCGGCAGCCCGATCAGCCGTTGGTTGCGATGTCCTCGATGGCCGCGAACATCGTCCGCACCGGAACGCCGGTGCCACCCTTGCCGGTGTAACCCCACGGACCGCCGGTGTTGTAGGCCGGCCCGGCGACGTCGACGTGCGCCCACTGCACGCCGTCGGCGACGAACTCGCGCAGATAGACCCCGGCCACCAGCATGCCGGCGTAGCGCGAGCCGCTGACGTTGGCGATGTCGGCGACCGTCGACTTGAGATCGTCCTTCAATTCCTCGGGCAGCGGCATCGGCCAGCCGTTCTCGCCGACCTGCTGCGACAGCCGCGCCACCCGGTCGCGGAACGCGTCGCTGCCCATCACGCCGGGCGTGCGACCGCCGAGCGCCACCGTCTGCGCACCGGTCAGCGTGGACGTCTCGATGAGGTAGTCCGGGTCGTCCTCGCAGGCGCGCACGATGCCGTCGGCCAGGATCAGGCGGCCCTCGGCGTCGGTGTTGAGCACCTCCACCGTGATGCCGCCGTACTGGGTCAGCACGTCGCCGGGCCGCTGCGCCGTGGACGACGGCATGTTCTCCGCCATGGGCACCGTCGCGATCACGTCCACGCCCACCTTCTGCTTGGCGGCCAGCACGACCGTCGCGATCACCGCGGCGGCGCCGCCCATGTCGGACGTCATCTGGTGCATGTTCGCGGCCGGCTTGATGGAGATGCCGCCGGTGTCGAACGTGATGCCCTTGCCCACCAGCGCCACCCGCTTGCGCTTGCGGCCGCTGCCCTTGTACGTCAGGCGGACCAGCCGCGGCGGCCGCGACGAACCCTTGCCGACGCCCACGATGCCGCCGTAACCGCCCTTGTCCAGCGCCTTCTCGTCGAGCACCTCGACGTCGAGGCCCACCGACTCGCCGAGCGCCTTGGCCCGGCGGGCGAACTCGGCCGGGAAGAGGTGGCTCGGCGGGGTGTTGACGAGGTCGCGCGCGGTGGCGACCGCGGTCGCGACGTCGGCGCCGCGCACGGCGAGGTCCTTGGCGCCCTTGGCCGTCGACAGTGCGGTGATCTCCTGCAGCGGCGCGTCCTTCGGCGCCGTCTTCGCGCTGCGGAAGTCGGTGAAGCGGTAGGCGCCGAGGATCAGCCCTTCGACGGCCGCGGCCACGTCGAGTTCGGAGAGCGTCGTGATGACGGACTCCGTCCCCGACAGCGCACGGGCCGCCACGCCCGCGGCGCGGCGGATGGCCTCGGGGGTCCAGGCCTCGCGCGCGGAGCCGAGACCGACCGCCAGCACGCTGGCCACCCGCAGCGACGGCGCTACCACGCGCGTCACCTGGTCGGCGCCGCCCTTGGCGCCGAGGGCCCGCAGCGCCGATTCGATCTCGCCGACCGCGGCCGCGTCGAGCAGGTCGGTCGCGACCACCCGCGCGTCGCCCGGGCCGTCGCCGTCGGCGGCGACCACGGGAACGATCAGCACCGACGACGCCTTCGGCCGCTTGGGCAGGCTCGAGGCCACGGTGACGGCAGGGGACTGGTATCCGGGTGCGGTGCTCATCGCATCAACCCTAATCACGTGGGCACTAGGGTGGGCACGTGACCGACGACGTGCTGCATGGCCCCCTGGAGGACCGTCACCGCGAGCTGGGCGCCAGCTTCGCCGAATTCGGAGGATGGCTGATGCCGGTGTCCTACGCGGGCACCGTCACCGAGCACAACGCCACGCGCACCGCCGTCGGCCTCTTCGACGTCAGCCACCTCGGCAAGGCGCTGGTGAAGGGCCCGGGCGCCGCGGCCTTCGTCAACGCCGCACTCACCAACGACCTCACCCGCATCGGCCCCGGCAAGGCGCAGTACACGCTGTGCTGCACCGAGTCCGGCGGCGTCGTCGACGACCTGATCGCCTACTACGTCTCCGACGACGAGGTGTTCCTGGTACCCAACGCGGCCAACACCGCCGCCGTCGTCGCCGCCCTCTCGGCCAGCGCCCCCGCCGGCATCACCGTCACCGACGAACACCGGTCCTACGCGGTGCTCGCCGTGCAGGGTCCGAAGTCGGCGGAGGTCCTCGGCGGGCTCGGCCTGCCGACCGACATGGACTACATGGGGTGGGCCGACGCCGAGGTCGACGGCGTGCCGGTGCGGGTCTGCCGCACCGGCTACACCGGCGAGCAGGGCTACGAGCTGCTGCCGGAGTGGGAACGCGCCGGCGTCGTGTTCGACGCGCTCGTCGGAAGGGTCCGTGACGCCGGCGGCGAGCTGGCCGGCCTCGGTGCGCGCGACACCCTGCGCACCGAGATGGGCTACCCGCTGCACGGCCACGAGCTGTCACCGACGATCTCGCCGGTGCAGGCGCGCTGCGGCTGGGCGGTCGGCTGGCGCAAGGACGTGTTCTGGGGCCGCGACGCCCTGGTGGCCGAGAAGGAGGCGGGTCCGAAGCGGCTGCTGCGCGGCCTCAAGGCCACCGGCCGCGGCGTGCTGCGCGCCGACATGACGGTGCTCGCCGACGGCACGCCGGTGGGCGTGACGACGTCCGGAACGTTCTCTCCGACACTCAAGGTCGGCATCGCGCTCGCTCTGATCGACACCGCGGCCGACGTCGCCGACGGGCAGCTCGTCAGCGTCGACGTCCGGGGCCGCGCGCTGGAGTGCGAGGTGGTCAAGCCCCCGTTCGTGGACGCGAAAACTCGCTAGTCGCGAGTTGTACGATTTCTCCATGACCAACGGCCACCTCGAGTTCTCGCTTGCCCCGAACGCCACCCCGGCAAGCGACGAGGTACGAGCCGACATCCTCCGCGAGCCCGGGTTCGGCCGGTACCACACCGACCACATGATCTCGATCGACTACACCGAGGGCCGCGGCTGGCACGACGCCCGCGTGCTGCCCTACGGGCCGATCGAACTCGATCCGTCGGCTATCGTGCTGCACTACGCGCAGGAGGTCTTCGAGGGTCTGAAGGCCTACCGCTGGGCCGACGGGTCGATCGTGTCGTTCCGTCCCGAGGCCAACGCCGCGCGGCTACGCAGCTCGGCGCACCGGCTCGCCATCCCCGAGCTGCCCGACGAGGTCTTCATCGAGTCGTTGCGTCAGCTCATCGCCGTCGACGGCGGCTGGGTGCCCGCGGCCGGCGGCGAGGAGTCGCTCTACCTGCGGCCCTTCATCTTCGCCACCGAACCCGGCCTCGGCGTCCGTCCGGCCACGCAGTACCGCTACATGGTGATCGGGTCGCCCGCGGGCGCCTACTTCAAGGGCGGCATCAAGCCGGTGTCGGTGTGGCTGTCGACCGAGTACGTGCGGGCCAGCCCGGGCGGCACCGGGGCGGCCAAGTTCGGCGGCAACTACGCGGCGTCGCTGCTGGCGCAGGCCGAGGCCGCCGACCACGGCTGCGACCAGGTGGTGTGGCTCGACGCGCTGGAACGCCGCTACGTCGAGGAGATGGGCGGCATGAACCTGTTCTTCGTCTTCGGCAGTGGCGGGTCCGCGCGGCTCGTCACGCCGGAGCTGAGCGGATCCCTGCTGCCGGGCATCACGCGAGACTCGTTGTTGCAGTTGGCCACCGACGCCGGCTTCGCGGTCGAGGAGCGCAAGATCGACGTGGCCGAGTGGCAGAAGAAGGCCGCCGCCGGCGAGATCACCGAGGTGTTCGCGTGCGGCACCGCCGCGGTCATCACGCCCGTCTCGCACGTGAAGTCCGGCGACGGCGACTTCACGATCGCCGACGGGCAGCCCGGTGAGGTGACGATGGCGCTGCGCGACACGCTGACCGGCATCCAGCGCGGGACCTTCGCGGACACCCACGGGTGGATGACCCGGCTCGGGTAGCTGCGCGGGTAGGTTGGGGAGGTCGCCGTCCGGCGACACCGGACGAGCAGCACCGTACCCGGCCAGCGACAAGACGGCGCCCTGGAGGTGCCCCGTGTCCTGGCTCGTACTCGTCGTCTCCGGCGTCCTGGAATCCGTGTGGGCGGTGGCGCTCGGCAAGTCGGAGGGCTTCTCCAAGCCCGTTCCTACGGTCGTGTTCGCGGTGGCCGTGCTCCTCTCGATGGCGGGCCTGGCGTACGCCATGCGCGACCTCCCCGTCGCCACCAGCTACGTGGTGTGGGTGGGGATCGGAGCGGTGCTGACCGCCACCTACTCGTTCGCCACCGGGGACGAGGCCGTGTCGGCGACGAAGATCGTGCTGCTGGCGCTGATCACCGCCTCGGTGATCGGGCTCAAGGTGTTGCACGACTGAGCCGTCAGCGCACCGCGAGCCCCAGCGCGGCGACGGTGGTCGTCACCTCGACCGCCGCGCCTAGCACGTCGCCGGTGATGCCGCCGAAGCGCCGCACGCAGTGCGCCACCAGCAGCGCGGCCACCGCCACCGCGACGACGACGGCGAGCGGACCCTGCCACGGCCGGGGCGTGGCCACGGCGGCGGCCGCGGCGACTACGACCACCCAGGCCAGTGCCACCCACGACGGCTGCGTGCCGGCGACCGCGGCCCCCAGCGAGCTGCCCGCCGCGGCAGGCACCGATCGCCGGCAGGCCAGGACCGCGGCCACCCGTCCCGCCGTCACCGCCACCACCACGGCGGCCGGTGAGGCGGCGGCGGCGAAGGCGAGGCTCTGCAGCGCGATGACGACGACGACCACCGCGACGCCGAAGGGTCCCGCGGTGCCGTCGCGCATCACGGCCAGCGCACGCTCCGGCGGCCCGTAGCAGCCCAGCCCGTCGGCGGTGTCGGACAGCCCGTCGAGGTGCAGGCCGCGGGTGACGAGCAGCAGTGCCGCGACCGCGAGTATCCCGGTCAACGGGCTGCCGTCACCGAAACCCCGTGCCGCGAGCCACATCACGGCCGTGGCGAGCAGGCCGAGCAGCACGCCGACGACCGGCAGCGCGGTCATGGCGCCGCGACCGAACGGGTGTCGGGTGCGCACCGGCAGCACCGTCGCGAAGGACAGCGCCGAGACCAGCGGTCCGATCACGGGATGACGGGAGCGTCCGATGCGGGACCGTCCGACACGGGACCGTCCGACACGGGGCCGTCCGATACGGCGGCCTCGGTGAACGTCGCCATCGACCCCAACGTCGCCACCGCCGCGCGCACCACCGGCAGCGCGACGGCCGCGCCGGTGCCCTCGCCCAGGCGCATGCCGAGGTCCACGATCGGCTCGAGGCCCAGCCGGGTCAGTGCCAGCGCGTGCGCGGGTTCGGTGCTCCGGTGCCCGGCCTGCCACCACTGCCGCGCGCCCGGCACCAGTCGGTCCGCGGTCAGCGCGGCCGCGGTGACCACCACGCCGTCGAGCAGCACCGGGGTACGGCGCACCGCCGCCTGACCGAGGAACCCGGCCATCGCGGCCAGGTCCGCCCCGCCGCAGATGCGCAGCAGCGCAACGGGATCGGCGACCGCGGCGCGGGCCCGGAACAGCGCGTCGCGGATGGCGGCGGTCTTGCGTCCCCACCCCGCGTCGTCCACGCCGGTGCCGCGGCCGACGACGGCGACCGGTTCGGTGTCGGTCAGCGCCGCGACCAACGTGGTGGCCGGGGTGGTGTTGCCGATGCCCATGTCACCGGCGATCAGCAGATCGGCGCCCGCGTCGACCTCCTCGTCGGCGATGGCCCGGCCGGCCTCGATGGCGGCGACGACTTCGTCGTGGGTGAGCGCGTCCTCGACCGTGATGTCACCGCTGCCGCGGCGCACCTTGTGCGTGCCGACGGCCGCGTCGGTCGGTCCGTCGACGGCCACGTCGACCACGCGGACCCCGGCGCCCGCGAGTTCGGCGAGCACGTTGATCGCGGCACCGCCGGCGAGGAAGTTCCCGACCATCTGCGCGGTTACCTCGGCGGGGAACGCCGACACCCCGGCCGCGGTCACCCCGTGGTCGCCGGCGAAGACGACCACCCGGGCACGGGCGAACTGCCGCGGCGGGCACTGCCCCTGGCATGCGGCCACCCAGACCGAGAGGTCCTCGAGGCGGCCGAGCGCACCCGGCGGCTTGGTCAGGGTGTCCTGGCGGTCGCGCGCGGCGGCCGCCGCGGCGGCGTCGGGTGGCGCGACGACGGGGAAGTCGACGGCGCTCATCGCACCTGCACCGGGGTCAGGCGACCTTGTCGCCGCGGTTCACCTGCGGCCGCGGGGCGCGCATGCGGCGCAGCTGCGACGCGCGGCTGGCAGCGTAGAAGCCGAGCTTCCAACTACTTTCGACGTTGTCGGGGAACTTGGCGTCGACGGCCTTGTTGACCTTGCGGCCGATGACGAAGCCGTCGATCACCATGACGACCACGAGCAGGAGCATGGCTGGCGAGATCAGCTGCTGGACCGCGACGGAGGGAATGCTCATCATCACGAACACCAGACCCAGTGCGGCGGGCATGAACAGCCCGAGGACGTTGCGGCGGGCGTCCACCACGTCGCGGGCCAGCCGGCGCACCGGGCCCTTGTCGCGCGGCAGCAGGTAGGACTCCTGGCCGGACATCATCTTCTCGCGACGTTCGGTCATCGCGGCGCGGCGGGCGACCTTGTCGGCGCGGCGCTCCTCCTTGGTGAGCTTGCGACCGCCGACCTCCTTGCGGCGCTTGCGAGCCTCCGCGGACGTCATCGGGGCCGGCGCAACCGGGCCGCGGCGTCGGGCGCCCTCGTTGCGCTTCGGCGTCGGCCGGCCCTTGGGGGCGGTGACGCGCGGGTCGACGGGTGCCTCCTGGACGGCGGGTGCGTCGACCGAGACGGCGTCCTCGGGTCGAGGGTCGTCGTTCTTGCGGCCGAGCAGTTTCACACCCGCCAGGTTACTTCACGTCCTGCACCTGATCGGGCGTGGTCGTAGCCTGCTGGGATGACGGGCACCGCGCTTCGCGTCCTCATCGCCCCGGACTGCTACGGCGACAGCCTGACCGCGGTCGAGGCGGCCGAGGCGATCGCCGCGGGCTGGGGTGGCGCCCGTCCCGGTGACCAGCTGACGTGCGCGCCGCAGTCCGACGGCGGACCCGGCTTCGTCGGCGTGCTGGCCAATCGCCTGGGACGGCTGCGGACGGCGCGGGTCAGCGGGCCGCTGGCCGACGAGGTCACCGCCGAGTGGGTGTACGACGACGCTGCCGCCACCGCCTACGTCGAGTGCGCGCAGGCCTGTGGGCTGGCGCTGCTCGGCGGGCCCCCGACCGTCCGCACGGCACTCGAGGCCCACAGCCGGGGCGTCGGCCAGCTGGTCGACGCGGCGTTGGCGGCCGGTGCGCGCCGCGTCGTCGTCGGGCTCGGCGGCAGCGGCTGCACCGACGGCGGCCGCGGTCTGATCGACGCGCTCGGCGGGCTCGACGCCGCCCGTGACCGCCTGGCCGGGATCGACGTCATCGCCGCCACCGACGTCGAGCACCCACTGCTCGGGCCCCGCGGTGCCGCCGCGGTGTTCGGGCCGCAGAAGGGTGCCGATCCGGCGACCGTCGCGGTACTCGAGCGCCGGCTCGCCGCCTGGGCCGTCGACCTCGCCGCTGTCGCCGGGCGCGACGTCGCCGCCGAGCCCGGCGCGGGGGCGGCCGGCGGACTCGGTGCGGCCCTGCTCGCGCTCGGCGGGCGTCGCGCCTCCGGCGCCGCCGTCATCGCCGACGTCACCGATCTGCCCGTCGACGTCGCCGCCGCCGACCTCGTCATCACCGGTGAGGGCCGGTTCGACGACCAGTCGCTGCACGGCAAGGTGGTCAGCGCCCTGACCGGCCTGGCCGCCGCGCAGGGCGCCGCGGTGTTGGTGCTCGCCGGCCAGGTGACCCTGGACGCCGACGCGCTCACCGCGGCCGGGGTGACGGCGGCCCGCTCGATCGTCGACCACGCCGGATCGGTGCAACGGGCCATCGACGACGCCGCCCGTCAGCTGGAGGGCCTGGCGCGCGTCACCGCGGCCGGGTGGGACGCGGGGAGTGGCCTCGGAGAAGTGAGGGAATAGTCGGTCGACGGGGTACCGTTGAAGGTGACCGACGCACGAGTTGCACAGGGAGAATCAATGACTGTTCAGGACGAGGCCGCCACCACCACGCACGGTGTGCTCCTCACCGATGCCGCTGCGTCCAAGGCCAAGGCCCTGTTGGACCAGGAGGGTCGGGACGACCTGGCGCTGCGCATCGCCGTGCAGCCGGGTGGCTGCGCCGGGCTGCGCTACAACCTCTTCTTCGACGACCGCTCGCTCGACGGCGACCTGACCGCCGAGTTCGGCGGCGTCGCGCTGACCGTCGACCGGATGAGCGCCCCGTACGTGCAGGGCGCCACCATCGACTTCGTCGACACGATCGAGAAGCAGGGCTTCACGATCGACAACCCGAACGCCACCGGCTCCTGCGCCTGCGGCGACTCGTTCAACTGACACCCGGCCAGTGGGCCCCGGCCAGGTACGCCTGAGCCGGGGCCGCTAGAACTGTCCGGTGCGGGGCAGGTACGAGCACACCAGCACGTCGTCGCCCTGGGTGAGGATCTGCGCCAGCGCCTGCCGTTCGGCGCTGCCACCCTGCGTGCGCGCGCCCTGCACCTGCATGGTGAACAGCACCTGCGCCTGATTGGGTGACCACGCGACGACCTTGTCGATCGACGTGACCTGAGCGGTCTTGTACTGCCGGCGGAAGGCGTCGCTCGCGAGGTTGGCCAGCGACATGTCCGAGCCGCGGTCCTTGATCTCGTCGAACACCCCGCAGGACGCGTTGCGCGCGATCGTCTCGTCGTCGCCCTCGGTGAGCGCCGTGAGGTAGTCCTGGATCGCGGTCTTGGCGCGGTCCGGCGTCAGCGCGCCCGTGGCGTCGTCGTCGGACCGGTTGGCCAGGAGCAGCGACGCGACGACGGCCGCCACGATCACCACCGCGAGCGCACCCATGCCGATGAGCACCGGGCGCCGTCGCGAGCGCTTCGGGTAGGGCACCGGCGGCGGCAGCGCGCCCGGATACGGCGACGGCACCTGCGGGCCGTAACCCCCCGGCGGACCGTAGGGCGCACCCGAGGGCGGGAACGGCGGAGGCGGCGGATGCGGCGCCGACTCGGGGTGCGGGGACTCGGGGTACGGGAATGGGCCGGCCATGACGTTGTTAGGCTATCGCACCGACCTGCGGCGACGCGGAAATCGCAGCGTGACAAGGCTTCGGAGTAGCCTGGGCGGCTGTGTCCAACACTGACGAGGGGTGCACTTCGTGACCATTGCGGTAACCGGATCGATCGCCACCGACCACCTGATGACGTTCCCCGGGAGGTTCGCCGAGCAGCTGCTCGCCGAGCACCTGCAGAAGGTCTCGCTGAGCTTCCTGGTCGACGATCTGGTGATGCACCGCGGTGGCGTGGCGGGGAACATGGCCTACGCGATGGGCATCCTCGGCGGTAGCCCCACGTTGGTCGGCGCGGTGGGCAAGGACTTCGACGACTACCGCTCCTGGCTGACCTCGCACGGGGTCGACTGCACGCACGTGCGGGTGTCCGACAGCGCCTACACCGCCCGCTTCGTCTGCACCACCGACCAAGACATGGCGCAACTCGCGTCCTTCTACCCGGGTGCCATGTCGGAGGCCCGGGAGATCTCGCTGGCCGCCGTGGTCGAGGGTGCCGGCACGCCGGACCTGGTGATCATCGGCGCCAACGATCCCGACGCGATGTTCCTGCACACCGAGGAGTGCCGGAAGCTCGGCCTGCGCTTCGCCGCCGATCCGTCGCAGCAGCTGGCCCGCCTCGGCCGCGACGAGATCCGCCGCCTCATCGACGGCGCCGCCTACCTGTTCACCAACGACTACGAGTGGGACCTGCTGCTGCAGAAGTCCGGCTGGTCGGAGGCCGAGGTGATGGCCCAGATCGAGCTGCGCGTCACGACGCTGGGGGAGAAGGGCGTCGACCTCGTCGGCCGCGACGGCACCTTCGTACACGTCGACGTCGTCCCCGAGACCCACAAGGCCGACCCCACCGGCATCGGCGACGCCTTCCGGGCCGGCTTCCTCACCGGACGCAGCGCCGGTCTGAGCCTGGAGCGGTCCGCCCAGCTCGCGTCGCTGGTCGCCACCCTGGTGCTCGAGGCGCCGGGCCCGCAGGAGTGGTCCTGGGACAAGGACGCCGGCGTGGAGCGGCTGAGCAGCGCCTACGGCGCCGACGTGGCCGCCGAGATCGCCGCAGCCCTGGCCTAGGCGGTCGCCGTCAGAGCTGCACGGGGTAGTGCGGCTCCTCGATCCGCGGCGTGACGCTGCCCTCGACGAAGATGGCGTGCCACAGCATGAAGATCAGCACCGTCCACAGCCGCCGGCTGTGATCGGCAGCCCCGGTGCGGTGCTCGTCGAGCATGCGGCGCACCGCGTCGGCGTCGACGAGTTCACCGGTCTGCGACGCCGCCACGGTGGCGTACGCCCAATCGAGCAGCTCGCCGGCGCGCAGCCAGTGCCGGATCGGCACGGGGAAGCCCAGCTTCGGCCGGTTCAGCACGTGTGCGGGCACGATCGGCTCCAGTGCCCGCCGCAGCGCGAACTTCGTCGTGGCCCGGGTGATCTTCTGGTCGAACGGCAGTCGCGCCGCCACGGCGAACACCTCGGGGTCCAGGAACGGCACCCGCAGCTCCAGGGAGTTGGCCATCGTCATCTTGTCGGCCTTGACCAGGATGTCGCCGCGCAGCCAGGTGAACAGGTCGACGTGCTGCATGCGGGCCACCGGGTCCCAGCCGTCCGAGGCGGCATAGAGGCTCGCGGTGACGTCGGTGTGCGTCCACTCCGGGCGGAAGCCGCGCAGCACCGCGCGCAGCTGGTCGTCGGAGAAGCTGCGCGCGTTGCCGTAGTAGCGCTGCTCCAGCGTCAGCGATCCGCGGTGCAGCAGGCTCTTGCCGCGCATGCCGTCGGGCAGCGGCCGGGACGCCTTGCCCAGTGACCGGCGCACCGGCCGGGGCAGGTAGTCGAACGCCTTGAGCGACAACGGTTCCCGGTAGATGGTGTAGCCGCCGAACAGTTCGTCGGCGCCCTCGCCGGACAGCACCACCTTGACGTGCTTGCGGGCCTCGCGGGCGACGAAATACAGCGGCACCAACGCCGGATCGGCGACCGGCTCGTCGAGGTACCACACGATCTGCGGCAGGGCCTCGACGAACTCGGCCTGGCTGACCACCTTGGTGACGTGCCGGGCGCCGATCGCCTCCGCCGAGGCGACCGCGACGTCGACCTCGGAGAAACCTTCCCGCTCGAAACCGGTGGTGAAGGTGATCAGGCGGGGGTTGTGCCGCATCGCCAGCGCGGCGATCGCGGTGGAGTCGATGCCGCCGGACAGGAAGGCCCCCACGGTGACGTCGGCGCGCATGTGCTTGGCCACCGAGTCCTCCAGGACGGCGGTGATCTCGTCGTAGCGCTGCTGCTCGCGGCCGGCGACGAACGGCACGGCGGCGAACCGGGGCGTGAAGTACCGGGTCACGGACGGCGTGCCGCCCGGGCGCAGGCGCGCGTAGCTGCCCGACTCCAGCCGGCGGATGCCGCGGTGCAGGGTCTCGGGCTCGGGAACGTACTGCAGCACGGTGTAGTGCTGCACGGCGCGCTCGTCGACGTCGAGGTCCAGCCCGGCGGTCGCCGCCAGGTCCAGCAGGCACTTCTTCTCGCTGCCGAACACCGTGCCGGCGGGGCCGGTCGCCATGTACAGCGGCTTGATGCCGAAGGGATCGCGGGCGCAGAACAGCTCGCGCTCCGCGGTGTCCCACAGCGCGAACGCGAACATGCCACGCAGCCGGTGCAGCGCGTCGGGACCCCAGTGGTGGTAGGCCGCGACGATCGCCTCGCCGTCGCCGTCGGTCGCGAAGTGCGCGCCGTGCGTGCGGGTCAGCTCGTCACGCAGTTCGAGGTAGTTGTAGATCTCGCCGTTGAACACCAGCACGTAGCGGTCCGGGGTCTCCGGCGGTCCCCAGCGCAACGGCTGGTGGCTGTGCGCGATGTCGATGATCGACAGCCGGTTGAAGCCCAGCACCACCGCCGGCGCGGCGGTGTCGTCGGCCCACGTCCCGGGCTCGTCGGGACCGCGGTGACGCATCAGGTGGGAGGCGCCGGACACCGCGTCCACCAGGCCCGCAGCAGCCTGCGCGGACGGATCGGTCAGGTAGGCCAGGAGTCCGCACACCGCGCCAGTATGCCGAATCGGAGCGACCGTGCCGACCTGCACCCGGGCACATCCGCCGGTCGCTTCGCGGGGGTCGAGCGGCGTGGTCTACGCTGCGTAGTATTCACCCCAAGTCACCGACCGCCGAGCGGTCGACCGACGTCATAGGAGGCGCCAACGTGTCCGCTCGCGGTCCGAAGTTGGTGGCGTTGGCCGTCGTCCTGGGCGGGATGACGGTCCTGCTCAGCGGCTGCAGCTGGTCCGAAGCGCTGGGCCTCGGCTGGCCCGACGGCATCACGCCCGAAGGCAAGGCGAACCGCGAGCTGTGGATCGGCTCGGTCATCGCCGCGCTGGTCGTCGGCGCCATGGTGTTCGCGCTGATCTTCTGGACCAGCGCCTTCCACCGGAAGAAGAAGACCGACACCGACCTGCCGCGCCAGTTCGGCTACAACATGCCGCTGGAGCTGACGCTCACCGTCATCCCCTTCGTCATCATCTCGGTGCTGTTCTACTTCACCGTCGTGGTGCAGGAGAAGATCCTGCACAAGGAGCCGAACCCCGAGGTCGTCATCGACGTCACGGCGTTCCAGTGGAACTGGAAGTTCGGCTACCAGAAGATCGCCTTCACCGACGGCACGTTCGACTACGACGGCGCCGACGACGCCCGCAAGCAGGCCATGACGTCGCGCCCCGAGGGCACCGACGAGCACGGCGAGGAACTCGTCGGCCCCATCCGCGGGCTGAACCCCGAGGACCGCACCTACCTGAACTTCGACAAGATCGAGACCGTCGGCACCAGCACCGAGATCCCGATCCTGGTGCTGCCGAAGGACCGTCGCGTCGAGTTCCAGATCGCCTCGGCCGACGTCATCCACGGCTTCTGGGTGCCGGAGTTCCTATTCAAGCGCGACGTGCTGCCGGACCCGAAGGCCAACAACTCCGACAACGTCTTCCAGATCTCGAAGATCGAGGAGACCGGCGCCTTCGTCGGCCGCTGCACCGAGATGTGCGGCACGTACCACGCGATGATGCAGTTCGAGGTCCGGGTCGTGGAGCCCAACGACTTCAAGGCCTACATCCAGTACCGCCAGGACAACCCGAACGCCACCAACGCCGACGCGCTGGCCGCCATCGGGCTGCCCGCGACCGCCGTCACGACCAAGCCGTTCGACACCCGTCGCGGTGAGCAGGCTCCGCAGGCGAGATAGGTAGGGACGACACCTCATGCACATCGAAGCCAGGCTGTTCGAGTTCCTCACCGCGTTCTTCGCGCTGTGCGCCGTCGTGTACGGCGCGCTGACCGCGCTGTACGCCACCGGCGGCATCGAGTGGGCAGGCACCACCGCCTTGGTGCTGACCACCGGGCTGTCGCTCATCACCGGCACGTTCTTCCGCTTCGTCGCCCGCCGTCTGGACACCCGGCCGGAGGACTACGAGGACGCGGAGATCGCCGACGGCGCCGGCGAGCTGGGCTTCTACAGCCCGCACAGCTGGTGGCCCCTGTTGATCGCGCTCTCCGCGTCCGTCACCGCCGTCGGCATGGCGCTGTGGCTGCCGTGGCTGATCGTCGCCGGCGTGTGCTTCGTGCTGTCGTCGGTCGCCGGACTCGTCTTCGAGTACTACACCGGCCCCGAGAAGCACTGACGCCTCTTCGCGCAGATCACGATCCGGCCGCCACGCCGCGTCGCGGGATCCGACGCCGTGCCCGTTGGGTAGTGTTGCCGGAGCACGCGTTGGAAGGCTGGTAAGGACAGGCGATGAGCGGGCCCAATACCCCCGGGTCGGATTCTCCGAAGCCGGACGAGCCGGGGCGCGACGCACCCGTCACCGGTGAGACCGAGATCTACTCGCGCGCGTACTCCGCCCCGGAGTCCGAGCAGTTCACCAGCGGGCCCTACGTCCCGCCGGAACCGGGCCTCTACGACTACGAGGCCTACGAGTCCGCGCCGCCGCCCGTCCAGCACGATCCGCCGAAGTGGCCGTGGGTGGTCGGCGTCGTCGCCATCGTCGCGGCGATCGCCCTGGTGGTGTCCGTGACGTTGCTGGTGGCCAGGACCGACAGCACCGACCTCGCGACCCCGGGCACCAGCACGACCACGTCGGCACCGCCGGTGCAGGACGAGATCACCACCACGACGACGACCACGACGGAGCCGCCGCCTCCGCCGCCGCCGACGACCGAGGAACCGCCGCCGCCTCCGCCGCCGACCAGCGAGGCGCCGCCGCCACCGCCGCCCCCGCCGAGCGAGGAGCCGCCGCCCGCGCCGCC
This sequence comes from Mycolicibacterium grossiae, assembly GCF_008329645.1. Classification (NCBI taxonomy): domain Bacteria; kingdom Bacillati; phylum Actinomycetota; class Actinomycetes; order Mycobacteriales; family Mycobacteriaceae; genus Mycobacterium; species Mycolicibacterium grossiae. The sequence continues at coordinate 4,633,821 of NZ_CP043474.1, read as the reverse complement.
GGTCGAGGCCCCGCCGCCACCGCCGCCCACGACCACCGCCGCCCCGGCGGGACCGCGGTTCATCACCTACACGGTGACCGGCACGAAGGCGCCGCTGGACCGCATCTCGGTCACTTACACCGACGCGTCTGGCCGGCAGCGGACGCAGCAGAACGTGTACATCCCGTGGTCGCTGACCGTCACGCCGATCTCCATGTCCGAGTACGGCTCCGTGCAGGCGTCCAGCCTGCTGCGGTTGTCCAAGCTCAACTGCTCGATCACCACCAGCGACGGCCAGACGATTGCGTCGTCACAGACCAACGATTGGCAGACCAGCTGCTGATGACTTCCGACACCGGAGTGCGTACGGGGTTCGACCCGTCCTCGCTCGACAAGACCGACCGCATCCTGCTGGGCGTGTGCGCCGTCTTGTGGCTGCTCGCTCTCGGCGCGGGGGTGGCCGCCATCGTCGCGCTGAGCAAGCTCGGGGACGCGAACGGCGGCGGGGACGGTGAGACGCCGTGGCTGCTGTACGCCGTCATCGGGGTGTCGGCCGTGGTGATCATCGCGGCCGTGCCGCTGCTGATCCGGGCCCGTCGGGAGTCGCTCGCCTCCGGTGACGGCGGATCGGCGGCCGGTCCCGTCGCTGCGTCTCCCGTGGCGTCCGAGCGGCCGGGTGCGGCTTTCGGCGATCCGGTCGCAAGCGTGCGGCCCGTCGGCTCGCCGGTGATCCGACGCTCACCCGTGCCGCCGCCGGCCAGCAGTCGGGTCGGTTTCCCCACCCGCGCCGTCGAACGCATCTTCCTGCGCTGCCCGGTGTCGATCGCCGCGGCCATGGGCGGTGCGACCGCTCTGACCGGCATCGCCACCTACCTCGCGGCCACCGACAACGACGGGACCGCGTGGGCGGCCTACGGGCTCGCCGCGCTCGTCGTCGTCGCGATGCCCGCCATCCCGGTCTTCTTCCTCCGCCAGCTGCGTACCGTCCTGGCGTAAGTCCCTCGCGGGGTCTGTGTCGCTGCGCGTGGCTGCGAGATCGACGTGAGGGTCGTGGGCTGGGGCTGGTTCACGGCCCTGGTGTCGATCTCGCGATGGGTGTCCTGCCGCCCGGCGTCGAGATTGCGCTGAGGGTCGTGATGCCGGCGAAATCACAGCCGTGGGCGCCTTTTCATCGCCTCGGCGTCGAGAGATCGACGTGAGGGTCGTCGGCTGGGGCTGATTCACGGCCCTGGTGTCGATCTCGCGACGAGCATCTGCCCGAGATTGCGGTGAGGGTCGTGAACTAGGCGAAATCGCAGCCGTGGGCGCAGTCTCGATGCGCGTCATCGCGAAATCGACGTGAGGGTCGTGGGTGGGGGCCGATTCACGGCCTTGGTGTCGATCTCGCGACGGCTGTTCGCGGCCGCTGCGTCAAGATTGCGGTGAGGGTCGTGAATTAGGCGGGATCACAGCCGTGGGCTTGATCTTGCGACGGGACGATCCGGCGGGGTAGGGGAGGGGCTACTGTCCACCGCGCCAGGACCCCGCAACGCCGAAACGGCACCCACCGTCACCACCTGACGTCGGTGGCGACCGTGAGTGCCGTCTCGGCGGGCGTCAAGGCCTAGTGGTGACCGTTCGACCCGTTGCCGTTGCCGTTGGCGCCGTGACCGTTCGACCCGTGGCCGTTCGTGCCGTGTCCGTTGGAGCCGTGTCCATTGGAACCGTGGCCATTCGAGCCGTGCTCGGTGTCCTGGTACTCCTTCAGCGCGACGAGGGCGCGGTGCTCGGACGCGTGGGCCGCGTCGGTGAGCGCCTTGCTCTCGCCGACCGGGTCGGCGAACAGGAAGCTGCCGGTACCCGTCGCTCCGCCGGAGCCCAGCTTGTTCATGCGCTTGGGCAGTGCGGCGCCCTGGTACTCCAGGGGGATCGGGTGGCCGTGGTCGTCGACCGGGCCGAGCGGCTGGTGCAACTCGATGTACGCACCGTGCGGCAGCCGCTTGATGATGCCCGTCTCGATGCCGTGCTCGAGCACCTCGCGGTCGCTGCGCTGCAGGCTGACGGCCCAGCGGTAGGCGATGTAGTACACGATCGCCGGCAGCACGACCATGCCGATGCGGCCGATCCACGTCGTCGCGTTCAGCGAAATGTGGAACTTCAGCGCGATGATGTCGTTCATGCATGCGAACGTGAGCAGGATGTAGAACGAGATCGCCATCGCGCCGATCGCCGTGCGGACCGGTGCGTCACGCGGACGCTGCAGCAGGTTGTGGTGCGCGTCGTCGCCGGAGAACTTCTTCTCCAGGAACGGATAGACGGTCAGCAGACCCAGAATCAGACCCATCAGCAGGGCGATCCACACCGGCTGCGGGATCGTGTAGTTGCCGATGTAGAACTCCCACGCCGGCCACAGACGGATCAGGCCGTCGGTCCACATCATGTAGAAGTCCGGCTGGCTACCCGCGGACACCTGAGATGGCTTGTACGGGCCCAACACCCAGATCGGGTTGATCTGCAGCAGACCGCCCATGAGGCCGAGGATGCCGACGGTCATGGCGAAGAACGCGCCCGACTTGATCGCGAAGACCGGCATGACGCGGACGCCGACGACGTTGGTCTCGGTGCGGCCCGGTCCGGGGAACTGGGTGTGCTTCTGGAACCACACCAGCGCGAGGTGCGCGCCGATGAGCGCCAGAATGATGCCCGGGATCAGCAGGATGTGCAGTGCGTACAGCCGCGGGATGAGGATCGTGCCGGGGAAGTCGCCGCCGAACAGCGCCCAGTGCAACCACGTACCGACCACCGGGATGCTCATCGTGATGCCGGAGAGCGCCGCGCGAATGCCGGTGCCCGACAGCAGGTCGTCGGGCAGCGAGTAGCCGAAGAAGCCCTCGAACATCGCCAGGATCAGCAGCAGCGAGCCGATGACCCAGTTCGCCTCACGCGGCCGGCGGAACGCGCCGGTGAAGAAGATGCGCGCCAGGTGGACCATGATAGCCGCGGCGAACAGCAGGGCCGCCCAGTGGTGAACCTGACGGACGAACAGGCCGCCGCGCACCTCGAAGCTGATGTCCAGTGCCGAGGCGTACGCCTTCGACATCTGCACGCCGTTGAGCGGCTGGTAGACGCCGCCGTACTCGACCTCCGACATGGACGGGTCGAAGAACAGCGTCAGCCACACACCCGTGATCAGCAGCACGATGAAGCTGTACAGCGCGATCTCACCGAGCAGGAACGACCAGTGCGTCGGGAAGACCTTGTTCAGCTGCCGGCGTACTGCCGCCGACGGGTGGTACCTCGAATCAATGGCGTCGCCCTGTGCGGCAGCCATGTCGGCAAGCTTGGGACTCATGATGTCCTCCGTTCCCAGAAGGCGGGCCCGACCGGTTCGATGTAGTCGCCGTTGGCGACCATGTACCCATCCCGATCGACGGTGATGGGTAGCTGTGCGAGTGCGCGCGCCGCAGGGCCGAAGATCGGCTTGGCGAAGTGCAGCGCGTCGAACTGCGACTGGTGGCACGGGCACAGGATGCGGTAGGTCTGCTGCTCGTACAGCGACGACGGGCATCCGAGGTGCGAGCACACCTTGGTGTAGGCGAACAGGTCGCCGAAGTTGAAGCTCTCCTGGCCCTGGCGCTTGACCACGCGCGGCATGTCCTCGGGCCGGATGCGGATGAGCATGACGGGGTTGCGCACGCCCATGGCGATCTCGGTGAGCTTGTGCGACGACTCGACGGTGGTGCCGTCGCCGTCGGACTCGCGCCACGGGTACACGGTCTCCATGCCGCCGGCGTCGAGGTCCTCGGGACGCATCTTCACGAAGGGCGACTCACCGGGCGTGCCGGTCGCGCGGGCCAGGTAGATGGTCTCGCCGGTGAAGCGCGGGGTCCAGCCCGACGTCCACAGCACGGCCTTCTTGCCCTCGGCGGTGGGGACCACAGGCTTCCACGGGTTCTTGATCAGACCGCCGATGAAGGCGACCAGCGTGCCGAGCCCGAAGGCGCCGAGGCCGACGCCGAGGGAGAGCCCAATCATCTTGCGGCGCTTGAACGTCGAGTCGTCCAGCGCCCCGGTCAGCTGCGCCGCGACCGTCTTGCGGTGGATCTCCGGGGAGGCGCCGTCGTGGCGCTCCTGGATCGAGATCTCCTCGGGGATGAACTTCTTCTGGTACAGCACGGCGCCGATGCCGATGGCGAGCACGGACAGACCGAACGTCAGGCCGTACAGCGGCGTGGCGAGCGAGTACACGAACTCGCCCTCGGAGCCGAAGGGCTGGTACTCCCACGGCCAGAAGATGAAGATGACGAGCAGTGCGAGGCCGGTGATGCCACCGAACAGCAGCCACGCGGCCACCGAGCGCTCGGCGCGCTTCTCGGCCTTGGTGCCCTCGACGGGCCAGCGCGTCTCCTTGAAGACCGTCTCGACGCCGTCGAGCTTGCCGCCGAGGCGAACCAGGTCCTCCTGGCTCATGGTGGCCAGCTGCTCGTCGGAGGGCTGCTCGGGGGCACCGAGCATGCCGGGGGAGTCGGTGCCCTTCGGGGCGTCGCCCTTCGGCGCGTCGTCGTCCGAATACGTGCTCATGCTCGCGATCCCACCCACAATGCAGCGCCGATGACGCCGACCATTCCGATGATCCATGCCGCCATACCCTCGGACGTCGGGCCGAACCCGCCGAGGCCGTAGCCGCCCGGGTCGCGCGTCTCGGCGGCGTGCCGGACGTAGGCGACGATGTCCTTCTTCTCGTCCGGCGTGAGCTGACGGTCGGAGAACTTGGGCATGTTCTGCGGACCGGTCAGCATCGCCGTGTACACCTGCGCCGGCACGGACGCGGCGTCGCCGAGGTCGGGCGCGTACTTGCCCGAGGACAGCGCGCCGCCCTTGCCGGTGAAGTTGTGGCAGGACGCGCAGTTCAGCCGGAACAGGTCGCCACCGCGGGCGACGTCGTCACCGAGCAGCGACTGGTTGGAGATCTCGCCGTTGGCCTCGCGGGGCACGACGGGTCCACCGCCGTTGGCCTGCACGTACGCGCCGATCGCGTCGACCTGGTGCTCGTCGAACGCCGGGGCCTTGCGCTGGGCCTGGGCCTCACCGCGCATGGCGGGCATGCGGCCGGTCGCGACCTGGAAGTAGACGGCCGCCTCGCCGGTGCCGATCAGGCTGGGCCCGCGGTCGGGAACGCCCTGCAGGTTGGCGCCGTGGCAGCTGACGCAGGACGTCTCGAACAATTGCTTGCCCGTGCGCAGCAGCGCGAGCTGCGACTCGTCGGCCTGGGCCACCTGCGGCTTCGGCGTCAGGGTGGCCGCCAGGCCACCGGCGACTGCGAGTCCGACCAGCAGCAACACCGCTGCCGATAGGCGACGGCGGAACCGTCGGCGGGACTTGCTGGTCATCGAACCCCTTCTCAACAGCCTGATCCTCATCGGACGAAGTAGATGACGGCGAACAGGGCGATCCACACGATGTCGACGAAGTGCCAGTAGTAGGACACGACGATCGCCGCGGTGGCCTGCGCCGGGGTGAACTTGCTCATCCGGGTACGCGCGAGCAGCATCAGGAAGGCGACGAGACCGCCGATGACGTGCAGGCCGTGGAAGCCGGTGGCCAGGTAGAAGACAGTGCCGTAGGCGCTGCCCGGGATCGTGGTGCCCTCGCCGACGAGGTGGTAGTACTCGTAGCCCTGACCGAGCACGAAGAACAGCCCCATGAAGAAGGTCAGCAGGTACCACCGGCGCAGGCCGTAGACGTCGCCGCGTTCGGCGGCGAACACGCCCATCTGGCAGGTGAACGACGAGGCGATGAGGACCAGCGTCACGGGGACGGCCAGCGCCAGGTTCAGCTCGGTGGGGGCCGGGGGCCAATCGCCACCGGCCTGCGCCCGGGCGGTGAAGTACATCGCGAACAGCCCGGCAAAGAACATCAGCTCGCTGGACAGCCACACGATGGTGCCCACACTGACCATGTTCGGCCGGTTCAGCGAATGAACTCGCGACGTGATCGCGGTTCCCGAAGTCCCTACAGCGCTCGTCACATCCGCAAGTATGACGCTTTGTAGTTGTCGAACTCCACCCGGGTCGCCCGATTCGTCATATTCGTGTCTCCACCGCCCCCGCGGGCGTCATCGGGGCTCATCGGCCAGCCGATAGGCTCACCGGCGTGACATCCGACGATTCGCTCACCTGGCCCAAGATCCTCGGCCGTCTGACGACCGGTCAGACGCTGCTCACCGGGCAGGCCGCGTGGGCGATGGACCAGATCATGACGGGTGCGGCGACGCCTGCCCAGATCGCCGGATTCGCGGTGTCGATGAAGATGAAGCGGCCGACCTCGGCGGAGGTCGCCGAACTCGCCGACATCATGCTGCGGCACGCCCGCAAGGTCCCGACCGACGCGATCGGCCGCGAGACCGTGGACGTGGTGGGAACCGGCGGCGACGGCGCCAACACCGTCAACCTGTCGACGATGGCCGCCCTCGTGGTTGCCTCCTGCGGCGTGCCGGTGATCAAGCACGGGAACCGCGCCGCGTCGTCGCTGTCGGGCGGCGCCGACACCCTCGAGGCGCTCGGCGCGAAGATCGACCTGGGGCCCGACGAGGTGGCCCGCTGCGTCGCCGAGGTCGGCATCGGGTTCGCCTTCGCCCCGCAGTTCCACCCGTCCTACCGGCACGCGTCGGTGGTGCGCCGCGAGATCGGGGTGCCGACGGTGTTCAACCTGCTGGGTCCGCTGGCCAACCCGGCGGCGCCGCGCGCCGGTCTGATCGGCTGCGCGTGGGGCGACCTCGCCGAGGTGATGGCCGGCGTCTTCGCCCAGCGCGGCTCCAGCGTGCTGGTCGTGCACGGCGACGACGGTCTGGACGAACTCACTACGACGACGACCAGCACCATCTGGCGCGTGCAGGCGGGCACCGTGGAGCGTCTGACGTTCGACCCGGCGGCGTTCGGCTTCCAGCGCGCCCAGCTCGAGGAGTTGACCGGCGGGGACGCCGAGGCCAACGCGAAGTCGGTGCGCGAGGTGTTCGGCGGCGCCACGGGTCCGGTCCGCGACGCGGTGGTGCTGAACGCCGCGGGCGCGATGGTCGCTCATGCCGGGCTGTCCAGCGACGCCAAGTGGGTGCCGGCGTGGGAGTCGGGTCTCCGCCGCGCCGCCGAGGCGATCGACTCCGGCGCGGCCGAACAGCTGCTCGCCAAGTGGGTGCGGTTCACTCAGAAGCTCTGAGGGCTAGAACTTCTGAGGCTCAGCCGGACGGACGCAGCGACATCGGCGCTCCGACAACGCGTTCGGGGTTCCGTGGTCGTGGGACCGGCGTGACGCCGTAGCGGTCGTCGAACGGGTCCTCGGCGTAGCGCCGGTCGGCGGCACGCGCCGACCGCGCGAGTGCGGCCCACGGGGCGAGCGCACCGGCCGCGCCCACCGGGCTGGCCCAGCCGTCGCCCGAGGACGACTCCACGCGCACGATCCGGACGCCCGGCCCGACGAGCCACCGCGCGATGAGCGCCGTCTCCTCGACCAGGGCACCGCCCAGCGGTGCGGGAGCGGTCAGGATGGTCTGCGCGGCCGCGCAGATGGCGTCCACGACCGGCATGGGCGGGACGCCGCGGCGCGCCGTCCCCGCGGCGCCGAGCTGCCCCCGCCGGACGACCACCAGGTGCCAGCCGCCCGCTCCGTCCGAGCGCGCGGCCACCAGCTCGTCGACGGCCGCCAGGGCGCGCAGCCGCTGACCGCGCCACAGCGCCTCGATCGCGGTCGCTACGTGATCGCGCAGCCGCGCCGCGGTCTCGTAGCGTCCCCGCGCCGCGAGGTCCTCGACGTGGGCCAGGGCGGTCCGGAGCGCGCCGTGCTCGACGCCGGCGATGAGCCGGTGGGCGCCGGCGGCCGTCGGCGCGTACTGCTCGGCCGAGACGTCGCGGGCCGCCGGGCACGGCGACAGCTCGCGCTCCGGACAGGCGGGCCCGTGCCGGGCCGAGCGGGCCAGCCGCTTGCCGCAGCTGCGCACGCCGGTAAACCGTGCAAGCACCTCGGCGGTCTCCGCCGCGTCCGCGCGCACCCGGAACGGGCCGATCACCAGGTCGTGGGTGGGTGCGCGGACGACGGAGAACCGCGGGAACGGCTCGTCGGTCAGCGTCACCCACCACCAGCGGTGCGGGAACTTCGACCGCCGGTTGTAGGGCGGCGCGTGCGCCGCGAGCAGGCGCAGCTCACGGACGCCCGCCTCCAGGTCGTGCGCACACTCGACGTGCTCGACGCGGGTGGCCAGGGCCACCATCTCCTTCATCCGGGTGCGCGGGTCGGCGCCGTTGAAGTACTGCCGGACCCGGCGGCGCAGGTCGACCGCCGTGCCGACGTACAGCACCTCGTCCGACGGACCGCGGAACTGGTACACCCCGGGCGCCTGCGGCAGGCCGGCGGCGAGGTGCCGCTTGCTGCGCTGTGCGGGGGTGACGTCGGGCAGGTAGGAGCGCAGTTCGGCGAGGGTGTGCACGCCCTGGTTGCCGACGCGCTCGATGAGCGCGTGCAGCACGTCGACGGTGGCGCGCGCGTCGTCGAGGGCGCGGTGGGTCGGCGTGGTGCTCGCGTCGAACAACCGGGCCAGCGCGGAGAGCTTGACGCTCGGCGCCTCGTCGCGGGTAAGCACGCGGCGGGCCAACTTGACCGTGCACAGCACCGGGGGCTTGGGCCAGACGAGGTCGCAGCGCTGCGCGGCGGCGCGGAGGAACCCGATGTCGAAGCCCGCGTTGTGCGCGACGAGCACTGCGCCACGCGAGAATTCGAGGAACGACGGCAGCACGGACTCGATGCGCGGCGCGTCGCACACCATGGCGGTGGTGATGCCGGTGAGCGCGACGATCTGGGGCGGGATGGACCGTCCCGGGTCGACGAGCGTCGCGAGTTCGCCGATCACCTCACCGCCGCGCACCTTGACCGCGCCGATCTCGGTGATCTGGTCGTGGTCGCCGCGGCCCGGCGCGCTCTCGGAGTTGCGCCCTCCGGTGGTCTCGAGGTCGACGACGACGAACGTGACGTCCCGCAGGGACGGCAGGCCGGCGTCGGCGTCGAGGTCGTCGAGCGCCAACTGGGCGGACTCGTCGGGGCGGGGGCGACCCATGACGGTGACCGTAGGCCGCGGGACCGACATCGGTGTGATTCCCACGCCGCGACCCGCCTGCCCGCCACCCGCCCGGGTTCGCCGGCGGCGCGGCTTGTCGGTGGGCCTCGTTAGCGTGCGGATGACTCGAACGAAGGGAGTGCCGCCATGGCAAGGGACGAGACGTCCGGCCGCGACACGGGCAGCGTGGTGATCGACTGCGACGACTGCGCCGTGCGGGGCCCGGGTTGTGACGACTGCGTGGTCAGTGTTTTGCTGGGAGTTCCGGAGACGCTTCGGCCCGACGAACAGCGGGCTCTCGAGGTGCTGGCTGACGTGGGTCTCGCACCCCGGCTGCGGCTGGTGCCGATTCACCGTCACGGCCAATCGGGCGTTGCCTGACGACGCGCAACCCGGCGTGTAGCGAAAAAATTCCCGCGCGCCTGATAAATTTGCGACTTCCGTTGGACAAGCCCGAAGCCGTTTCGTAACCTATTCGAGACCTGAAGCAGTTCGACGCGGCACGCTACGGCAGTTGAAGGACGCAATCACCTTGAGGTTCGACCGCACGCACCGGCGCACACGTGAGATTCGTCGACCCGTCGCAGGTGCGATAGCGGGATTGACGCTCCTGTCAGGGATTTGGGCGTCGGGGGTGCAGGCCGACCCGGCCGACGACGCCCTGGCGAAGCTGAACGAGCTGTCTCGCGAGGCGGAGCAGACCACCGAGGCCATGCACACCGCCCAGCTGGATCTCGCCGACAAGGTCGCCGCGCAGCAGGTGGCCGACGCGCAACACGCCGCGGACGCCTCGGCGGCGGATACGGCGAAGGCGCAGCTGGCAACCTTCCAGTCTGCTGTGAACAAGGTTGCTGCCGCGCAGTACATGGGCGGGCGCACCGACGGCCTCGACGCGATGCTCACCGCCGCCTCCCCCCAGGGTCTCATCGATCAGCTCGCGGTGCAGCGCGTGATGGCCACCGAGATGTCGGTGCAGATGCAGAACTTCCAGCGCGTGAGCGCCGAGGCCACGAAGACCGAGGCCGAATCCGCGAAGTCCGCCTCGGATGCCAAGACCGCCGCCGAGCAGGCCGCCGCGGTCCGCGCCGACCTGCAGTCCAAGCAGAGCAAGCTGCAGGTGCAGATCGCGGTCGTCAAGTCGCAGTACAACCGGCTCACCCCGGCGCAGCGCGAGACGCTCGCGGCCCTGCCGCCCGCGCCGGCACCCGCCCCGCCGCCCGGTGCCGTCCCTCCGGGTGACGGCGGACCGGAGGTCCTCGCCGCCGCTCCCGGGCCGAACGTCGCGCCGCCCGAGGCCGCGGTCGTGCCGGGCGCCCCCGCCGCCGAGGGCGTCACCGCCGTCCAGGCCGCGCTGACCCGCATCGGCTCGCCGTACTCCTGGGGCGCCTCCGGGCCCAACGCGTTCGACTGCTCCGGTCTGGTGATGTGGGCGTTCGGCCAGGCCGGCGTCAACCTGCCGCACTCCAGCCAGGCGCTGGCCCGCGGCGGGCAGCCGGTGTCGATGGACCAGATGCAGCCCGGCGACCTCGTCACCTACTACTCCGACGCGTCGCACGTCGGCATCTACATCGGTGACGGGATGATGGTGCACGCATCCACCTACGGCTCACCGGTGGCGGTCGCCCCGGTGAACAATGCGCCGATCCACAACGTCCGCCGCTACTGAGCGTCGCGTCCTCGGTCTGCTCCTCGCCGTCGAGCTGGCCGTGGGCCTGGTGCTGCTCACCCGCGGTCAGCCCGCGCCGCCGCCCCGCGTCGTCGCGCCGGTCGAGGCGTCCGCGCACACGACGCTGCGCGACGGCCGCGTCGCCGACGTCATCCCGATGGGCGGCCCGGACACCGTCGAGTTGGCGAACCGCATCCGCGCCGAACTGGACGGCGCCGCCGCGGCGGTGACCGCGTTCTGGGGTGACGACTGGCGGCGCGACATCACGATCGTCGCCACCGGTTCGGCGATGCAGGTGGCCCTGCTGGCCGGGGGAGGCCGCGACGTCAGCCCCGACATCGCCGCGTTGACGACTCCCGAGCGGATCGTCTTCGCGCCCGGCGCGGCGCACGTCAGCCCGGCGTCGCTGCGAATCCTGGTGCGTCACGAACTCTTTCACTACGCCGCGCGCGACCGCACCGCCGCCGACGCGCCGCAGTGGCTCACCGAGGGCGTCGCCGACTACGTCGGCCGCCCGCCCACCGCCCGGCCGGGGCCCGCCATCGCCGCCGAACTGGCCCGGGTCCCCACCGATGCCGACCTCGCGACCGAGGGCACCGTGCGGTCGGCGTCCTACGACCGCGCGTGGTGGTTCGCCCGGTACGTCGCCGAGACGCGCGGCCCCGACGCCCTGCGCCGTCTCTACCTCGCGGCGTGCGCCCCCGGCCACACCGACGTCGCCAGCGCCGTGCGCGCCGAACTCGGGATGACGATGTCCGGGCTGCTCGTCGGGTGGCGGCAGTGGCTGACCGGCTGACCTGCTGACCTGACTGCACCGATCCGACTCGACTACCGTGACGTCGATGTCCCGGGTGCTGCTGGTGACCAACGACTTCCCGCCGCGCCGTGGCGGCATCCAGTCCTACCTGGAGAACCTCGTCGACCACCTGGTCGCGTCCGGCGACGTCGCCCTGACGGTGTACGCGCCGTCGTGGAAGGGCGCCGAGGACCACGACCGCGTGGCAGCGGCGTCCGGCTACGAGGTGATCCGCCACCCGACCACGCTGATGCTGCCCGAGCCGACGGTGGCGCGGCGCATGCGCGAGCTGGTCGCCCGCCACGACGTCGACACCGTCTGGTTCGGCGCGGCCGCACCGCTCGCGCTGCTGTCGCCGCTGGCCCGCCGTGCCGGCGCCCGCCGCATCCTCGCGTCCACGCACGGACACGAGGTGGGCTGGTCCATGCTGCCGGTCGCGCGCAGCGCCCTGCGCCGCATCGGCGACGACGCCGACGTCGTGACCTTCGTCAGCCACTACACCCGGTCCCGCTTCGCCTCGGCATTCGGACCGCGCGCCGCCCTGGAGCATCTGCCGTCGGGTGTCGACACCGACCGCTTCGCGCCCGACTCGGTGGCGCGCGCCGAGATGCGGGCCCGCTACGGGCTGGGCACGCGGCCCGTCGTGGTGTGCGTGTCCCGGCTGGTGCCACGCAAGGGCCAGGACGTGCTGATCCGCGCCCTGCCCGCCATCCGCGACCGCGTCGCCGACGCGGCGCTGGTGATCGTGGGCGGCGGCCCGTACCGCGCGACGCTGCACGACCTCGCCGCCGAGTTCGGCGTCACCGACCACGTGGTGTTCACCGACGGGGTGCCCGCCGAGGAACTCCCCGCCCACCACGCGATGGCCGACGTCTTCGCAATGCCGTGCCGCACCCGCGGAGCGGGCCTGGACGTGGAGGGCCTGGGCATCGTCTACCTCGAGGCGTCGGCGTCCGGCGTGCCGGTGGTGGCGGGCCGCTCCGGCGGGGCGCCGGAGACGGTGCGCGACGGCGAGACCGGCCTGGTGGTCGACGGTGGCGACGTCGGCGCGGTGGCCGCTGCCGTGGGTGACCTGCTGGCCGACCCCAACCGCGCCGCCGAGCTGGGCACCGCGGGACGCCGCTGGGCCATCGACCACTGGCAGTGGAGCGCGAGGGCGCGCCGGCTCTCCGAATTGCTCACCGACTAGCGGCGCACCCTACTTCGCGTACAACGCGTCGATGTCGCCGGCGAACTTCTCGGCGACCACCTTGCGCTTGACCTTGAGCGTCGGGGTGAGTTCCCCGGTGTCCTCGGTGAAGTCGACTCCCAGGATGCGGAACTTGCGGATCGCCTCGGCCTTGGACACCGCCTGATTGGCCTCCTTGACCGCGAGGTCCACCTCGGCCGTCAGGTCGGGGTCGTCGGCGAGGTCGCCCACCGAGGCGCCGGCGTCCTTGCCGTTGCGCGCCTTCCACGCCGGGAAGGCCTCCGGGTCGATGGTGATGAGCGCCGCGATGAACGGCTGCTGGTCGCCGACGCACATGGCCTGGCTGATCAGCGGGTGGGCGCGCAGGCGGTCCTCGAGCAGTGCCGGTGCGACGTTCTTGCCGCCCGCCGTCACGATGATCTCCTTCTTGCGGCCGACGATGGTGAGGAAGCCGTCGTCGTCGATGGCGCCGAGATCACCGGTGTGGAACCACCCGTCGGTGAAGACGGCGGCCGTCTCCTCGTCGTTGTGCCAGTAGCCGCTGAACACCACGCCGCCCTTGACGAGCAGCTCGCCGTCGTCGTCGATGCGCATGCTGTTGCCGGGCACCAGCTTTCCGACCGAACCGACCTTCAGGTCGTCCACGCGGTTCACCGTGATCGCCGCACTGGTCTCGGTCAGGCCGTAGCCCTCGTAGATGGACAGCCCGACGCCGCGGTAGAAGTGGCCGAGTCGCGCGCCGAGCGGCGCGCCGCCCGAGATGGCCGAGCGGCAGCTGCCGCCCAGCGCAGCGCGCAGCTTGCCGTAGACCAGCTTGTCGAACACCGCGTGCTTCAGCTTGAGCAGCAGGCCCGGGCCACCCGCGTCGAGCGCCTGAGAGTATTCGATGGCCGTGTTGGCCGCCACGCCGAAGATCGCACCCTTGCCGTCGTTGCGGGCGTTCTGCTCGGCGGTGTTGTAGACCTTCTCGAACACGCGCGGCACCGACACCACCAGCGTCGGGGTGAAGACGGCCAGCGTGGGCACCAGGTTCTTGATGTCGTTGGTGAAACCGAGCGTCACCCGGTTGGTGAAGGCCGCAACGGTGATCGCGCGCGCCAGCACGTGCGCGAGCGGCAGGAACACCAGCAGCTTCTCGCCCTTGGCCAGCTGGGTGGGGAAGCACGCCTTGGCGCCGCGGATCTCGTGCAGCAGGTTCGAGTGGGTGAGCTGGCAGCCCTTGGGGCGGCCGGTGGTGCCGGAGGTGTAGATCAACGTCGCGGGGTCGGCCGACCGGATGCCCGCGAGGCGCTCGGTCAGCGCCGCCGCGTCGGTGCCCGCGCCGGCCGCGGCCAGCCGGTCCAGTGCCGTGCCGTCGGCGCCGTCGATGCAGTACACCTCCCGCAGCTCCGGCAGCTCGTCGCGCAGCTGCGCGATGGTGCCGGCGTGCGCGTCGGTCTCGGCGAACGCCGCGACGGCGCCCGAGTCGGACAGCACGAAGCGGATCTGCTCGGCCGAGGAGGTCTCGTAGATCGGCACGGTCACCGCGCCGACCGACAGGATCGCGAAGTCGATGATCGGCCACTCGTAGCGCGTGGCGGACAGGATGGCGACCCGGTCGCCGGCCCCGACGCCCTGGGCGATCAGGCCGAGGGCGGTGGCCCGCACCTGAGCGGCCACCTCGGCGCACGTCACGTCGGTCCACGCCCCGTCGACCTGGCGCTGCGCGATCACGTGGTGCGGATCGTCGCGCTCGTGGTCGAAGACGACGCCGACGACGTTGTCGTACTCCTCGACGGTGAAGGAGGCGGGAACGGTGAACTCGCGCACGGTGGGGCCTTTCGAGTCGGACGGCGACCGAGCGTCAGCCTAGTCGCCGCGCCGCAGGTCGCCGGTCCGGCTGCCCCCGGGACGGGCCGGTGTGTGAAGCTGAGACGCGATGAACAGCTTCCAGATCGCGGACGAGACATTCGTGTGCGCCGACCCCGCGGACGTCGGCGCGATGGTCGCCGATCCCGCCAACTGGCGGCGCTGGTGGCCGGATCTGCGGCTGACCGTCGTCGAGGACCGCGGCCCGGCCGGGCAACGGTGGACGGTCACCGGCGCGCTGACCGGAACCATGGAGGTGTGGCTCGAGCCGGTGATGGACGGCGTCGTCCTGCACTACTTCCTGCACGCCGAACCGGCCGGAGTCGCCGCCTGGCAGCTCGCCAAGATGGACCTGCCCGCGCTCAACCACCGGCGCCGGGTCGCGGGCAAGGAGATGTCCTTCGAGTGCAAGCGGCGCCTCGAGGCGGCCCGCCCCGTCGGGGTGTCCCGCCTGGCCTGAGGGCCCCGACCGGCTGACCAGCGGCCCCGGTCGATGCGGGTATGTTTCTCCGGGAGGCACCGGGTAGCTCGTGGACGCTGGCGCCCACGCCCGGTGACCACGGCGGTCGAGCAGCCAGGGAAGGGAACACGTGGCGGACAAGACTGCGCAGACGATCCACATCGACGCTGCGCCCGGCACCGTGATGGACGTGATCGCCGACATCGGTTCCTACCCGGACTGGGTGGCCGAGTACAAGGAGACCGAGGTCCTCGAGGTCGACGACGACGGGTACCCGCGCACCGCGCGGCTGGTACTCGACGCGGCCGTGCTCAAGGACGCGATGGTGCTGGAGTACTCCTGGCCGGCGGACCGGATGTCGGTCACCTGGTCGCTGGTCTCGAGTTCGCTGCTCAAGGCACTCGACGGCGCCTACCGCCTGACGCCGAAGGGGTCGGGCACCGACGTCACCTACGAACTCTCCGTGGACCTGGTGATCCCGATGATCGGCCTGCTCAAGCGCAAGGCGGAGCGCCGGTTGACCGACACCGCGCTGAAGGACCTGAAGAAGCGAGTCGAGGCTGAGTGACGTAGGCACCAGGGTCAGCCTCTTCGTCGGCAAGGGCGGGGTGGGCAAGTCGACGCTGGCCACGGCCAGCGCCGTCCGCGACGCCCGCAACGGCGCGCGGGTGCTGATCGTCTCGACCGACCAGGCGCACTCGACCGGAGACGTGCTCGGCGTCGAGGTGACGCCGACCGGCCGGCGCGAGCCCACCCGGATCCTCGCCGACCTCGACACCGGCAGCCCGGACGCCGGGGGATTCCTCGACGCGCTCGCCCTGGACACCTTGGCGCTGCTCGAGGAGCGGTGGCGCGACGTCGCCGGCGTGCTGTCCGCGCGCTTCGTCGAATCCGATCTCGGAGACGTTGCGCCGGAGGAACTCTCGGCGCTGCCCGGCATCCAGGAGGTGCTGGGCCTGCACGAGGTGGGGGAGCTGGCCGACTCGGGCGCCTGGGACCACGTGGTGGTGGACTGCGCCTCGACCGCCGACGCGATGCGCATGCTCACCCTGCCCGCCACCTTCGCGCTCTACCTCGAGCGTGCGTGGCCGCGGCATCGCCGGCTCTCGCTGGCCGCCGGCGACGCCCGCTCGGCGGGGATCGTCGAATTGCTCGAGCGGATCAGCGCGGGCACCGAACGGCTGAGCGCCCTGCTGGCCGACGGCGACCGGGTGACCGCCCGGCTGGTGCTGACGCCCGAGCGCGTCGTCGCCGCCGAGGCCGCCCGCACGCTCGGCGCGCTCGCGCTGATGGGCGTGACGGTCGACGAGCTGCTCGTCAATCAGGTTCTCATCGAGGACGATTCGTACGAGTACGCCAACCTGCCCGACCATCCCGCCTTCGACTGGTACACCGAGCGCATCGCCGAGCAGCGGTCGGTGCTCGCGCACCTCGACGCCACGATCGGCGACGTGAAACAGGTGCTGGTGCCGCACGTGGCCGGCGAACCGATCGGGCCGAAGGCGCTCGGCGAGCTGCTCGACGCCGCCCGCCGGCGCGACGGCGCACCGCCACCGGCGCCGCTGGCCCCGGTCGTGGACCGCGAGTCCGGAACCGGCCTGGAGGCCGTCTACCGGCTCCGGCTAGAGTTGCCGCAGGTCGATCCGGCGGCGCTGACGCTGGGCCGGGTCGACGACGATCTGATCATCGGTGCGGGCGGGATGCGGCGCCGCGTCCGGCTGGCGTCCGTCCTGCGGCGGTGCACCGTCACCGGCGCACAGCTGCGTGGCACCGAGCTGACCGTGCGGTTCCGACCCGATCCGGAGGTGTGGCCGACGTGAGTGGCGTGCACTCCGACCTGGGCCCGGAGCTTCGGGCACTGGCTCAGACGATCCTCGACCGGCTCGACCCCGCGGTGCGCCTCGCCGCGGCGCGCGCGACCGGCGGCGCGGCCGGGCCGTGCCAGCAGGTGTGGTGCCCGGTGTGCGCGCTTGCGGCGTTCATCGGCGGTGAGTCGCACCCGCTGCTCACGGTGGTGGCCGAGCACAGCGTGTCGTTGCTGGCCGTGGTGCGGGCCGCGATCGACCAGCTCGACCAATCCAGCCAGCAGGCAACCCCTTCGGCGCCAACTGCGGAGCCGACGCCGGACTCCGGGCCCCCCGCACCTCCCGGGGAGGACCGGCCCCGCCCGGCGCCCGGGCGCTACCAGCGCATCGACGTCACGATCGACGAGTAGCCCTCCGGTGACGGGGGCCGCCCGTACCGCGGTCCTGTGGTCGGGCTCTCGGCCCGTGGGTAAGGTTGTCGCAGGGCACCGTCCGGGCGCCCACCGCGGGAGGTCCTATGTGGTATTGGCTGTTCAAGTACGTCTTCATGGGACCGTTGCTGTCGCTGCTCGGCCGTCCCAAAGTGCAAGGGCTCGAACACGTTCCGGACAACGGTGCGGTGATCCTCGCCAGCAACCACCTGGCGGTCGCCGACAGCTTCTACCTGCCGCTGGTGGTCAAGCGGCGCATCACGTTCCTGGCCAAGAGCGAGTACTTCACCGGCACCGGGCTCAAGGGCTGGTTCCAGCGCTGGTTCTACACAGTGGCCGGGCAGGTGCCGATCGACCGCACCGACGCCGATTCCGCGCAGGCCGCGCTGCACACCGCCGAACGCATCCTGAGCCAGGGCAAGCTGCTCGGCATGTATCCCGAGGGCACCCGCAGCCCCGACGGCCGGCTGTACAAGGGCAAGACCGGGCTGGCCCGGCTGGCGCTGAAGACCGGTGTCCCGGTGATCCCGGTCGCCATGGTCGGCACCGACGTCGTCAACCCGCCGGGCAGCAAGATGTGGCGCTTCGGCCGCGTCGAGGTGCGCTTCGGCAAGCCGATGGACTTCTCCCGCTTTGAGGGCCTGGAGGGCAACCGCTTCATCGAGCGCGCCGTCATCGACGAGATCGTCTACGAGCTGATGCAGCTCTCGGGCCAGGAGTACGTCGACCTGTACGCCGCCGACGTGAAGAACGCCGAGGAGTCCGGACAGCCCGCCCGGCGCATCCCGGCCGCGGCGGCCGGCTGACGGCCCGAATCAGTTGGACGTCCGCTTCAGTTGGAGGCGGTGACCGGCGAGGTCCCCGCAGCGGTGCGGTCGCTCCCCGGGCCCGCTGCCGCGCGCCGCGCGAGACGGGCGCCGACGGCTCCCGCGACGACGATGACCGCGAGCGCCCACCACGGGTAGGACCCGCCCGCCAGCTGACGCCACAGCGGTGCGGCGGTCTCCTCGTGCGGCACCATCAGCGTGATCGGCGTCCAGACCATCAGGCCGAGCCCGACGGCGCCGACGACGCCGAGGGCCGCGTCGCGGTAGCGGTAGGCGAGCACGACGATGACCAGCAGGGTCGGCAGTACCCACACCCAGTGGTGCGACCAGGACACCGGTGAGACCACGAGGCCGAACATGGCCACGCAGATCAGCGCGAGCACGGGGGCCTCGTCGCACGGCGGCAGGCCGGCGGCGCGGTCGCCGCGCAGGACGCGGTGCGCGGCCCACGCCGTCACCGCGAGCACCGCGAAGCACGCGGCGACCCACAGGCCGAAGCGCAGGTCGTCGCCGATGCCGAGGCGGGCGAGCGTGCCGGCGATGTTCTGGTTGGTGTTGAGCGTGGCCGTGCCGATCCGGTCGGTGTCGTGCACCGTGTGCGTCCAGTACTGGAACGAGTCACGCCAGGCCAGGGCGAACCCGACGAGCGTCGCGCCGATCGTCGATGCGGCGGTCACGACGATCGCGCGGACGTCGCGGCGCAGCAGCAGGTAGAGGACGAACACCGCGGGGGTCAGCTTGAGCGCGACGCCGATGCCGAGCAGCAGGCCGCGCGGCCACGGGGTGCGACGCGGGACCAGGTCGGCGATCACCAGCGTCATCAGCACGACGTTGATCTGGCCAAACTCGAAGTTGGCGCGGATCGGCTCGAGGTGCACCACGGCCGGCGCGACGATCGCCGCGGCGAGCCAGGCCCGCCGCTGCCACGCCGGGGCGCCCACGGCGCTGGGGCCGTCCCACAGCCGCAGCCGGGTCAGCACGATCCACGTCGAGACGACCAGCAGCACCAACGTCACGGACGTGATCAGCGCGCTCGCCACGGGCAGCGGCAGCCACGCGAACGGCGCGAACACGACGGCCGCCAACGGCGGGTAGGTGAACGGCAGGTCGAGGCCCGCGAGGGTGTGGAAGATGGTGCCGTCGCTGTAGAGCGGGTGGCCGTCCAGCCACGCGCGGCCGCCCATCCGGTACACGTCGATGTCGATCCGGTACGGGGTGTGGCCCAGGAGCCGCCAGCCGGCCCAGACCACCGCGACGACGGTGATCAGCTGGAACGACCGCCACGCGGCGACGGGCCACCACCTCGGCCACCCCTTGGCCCCGCCGGGCGTCCGCCGCTTCATCATGACCCGGACAGCGTATCGGTGGGTCCCGGCGCGTCGGGGAGCAACCACCGCGGGACGCCCGCCGGTGCGCGTAAGTTCTCGACCGTGCACGTCTCGATCCAGTGGGATTTCGTGTCGCGCGATCGTCTGCCGCTGCTCTGCTGTCTGGTGGCCTTCATCCTGACGTTCTTCGTGACGCGCACCATCGTGCGCTACATCCGCAGCCACGCCGGCAGCGACGCCCCGCGCAAGTGGTGGCAGCCCCGCAACATCTCCGTCGGCGGCGGCGGACTTCACCTGCACCACGTCGTCATCGGCATCGTGCTGGTGATGGTCTCCGGAGTCACCATGGTGACCTTGGCGGTGAACGGCGGCGTCGCCGAGTTCACCGCCGCGGCCATCCTGTTCGGCATCGGGGCGGCGCTGGTCCTCGACGAGTTCGCGCTGATCCTGCACCTGCAGGACGTCTACTGGGCCGAGGACGGCCGCACGTCGGTGGACGCGGTGTTCGCCGCGGTCGCGGTGGCGGGGCTGCTAGTCCTCGGCTTCAACCCGCTGTCGTTCTTCGACGTCGGCATCTGGCGCGACGATCACTCGGTCGAGGCGCGGGTCAGCGTCGTGGTGATCGCCGTGCTGACGCTCGGCCTGGCGGTGATCGTGCTGCTGAAGGGCAAGGTGTGGACGGGCCTGATCGGCATGTTCATCACGCCGCTGCTGTTCGTCGGGGCGCTGCGCCTGTCCCGGCCGCACGCGCCGTGGGCGCGGTGGCGCTACACGTCGCGGCCGCGCAAGATGCACACGGCGCTCGAGCGGGAACGCCGGTTACGCCGGCCCGTCGTGCAGGCCAAGCTGTGGCTGCAGCACGTCGTCGCCGGCGAGCCGCAGTTTCCCGACGACGCGAAGGTGGACCAGGAATTGGACCGCGAGATCCACGCCGCGCCCGCCCCGAGCGCGAGCCAGGGAGCGGCCTGAGTGCGGTTCTTCTACGACACGGAGTTCATCGACAACGGCCGCACCATCGAGTTGATCTCCATCGGGGTGGCCGCCGAGGACGGCCGCGAGTACTACGCCATCTCCACCGAGTTCGACCCGGACCGGGCCGGCGCCTGGGTGCGCAAGAACGTGCTGCCGAAGCTGCCGTCGCCGTCGTCGAAGCTGTGGCGGTCGCGCCGCCAGATCCGCACCGACCTCGAGGACTTCTTCGACGTCGACGGTGACGAGCCGATCGAGCTGTGGGCGTGGGTGGGCGCCTACGACCACGTGGTGCTGTGCCAGCTGTGGGGTCCGATGACCGACCTGCCGCCGGCGATCCCGCGGTTCACCCGGGAGCTGCGCCAGTTCTGGGAGGACCGCGGATCGCCGCGCATGCCCCCGCGCCCGCGCGACGCCCACGACGCGCTGGTCGACGCCAAGCACAACCTGCGGCGCTACCGCCTCATGACGGCGCACGACGACGACGGCGCGTGGGCCGCACGCTCCTGAGCTGCGGTGATGGCTGGTCGGATCGGCCTGCGACGACCGTTACCATGGATGGGTGAACTGGACCGTCGACGTACCCATCGATCAGCTGCCGGATCTGCCGCCGCTGCCCGGTGACCTGCGGCAGCGGCTCGACGCTGCGCTCGCCCGACCCGCGCTGCAGCAGCCCAGCTGGGACGCCGGCCAGGCGAAGGCCATGCGGACGGTGCTCGAGAGCGTGCCGCCGGTCACGGTGCCGTCGGAGGTCGAGAAGCTGAAGACCCAGCTCGCCGCCGTCGCACGCGGCGAGGCGTTCCTGCTGCAGGGCGGGGACTGTGCCGAGACGTTCGTCGACAACACCGAACCGCACATCCGGGCCAACATCCGCACGCTGCTGCAGATGGCCGTCGTCCTCACCTACGGCGCCAGCACGCCGGTGGTGAAGGTGGCCCGCATCGCCGGCCAGTACGCCAAGCCGCGCTCGAGCGACGTCGACGCGCTGGGCCTGACGTCCTACCGCGGCGACATGGTCAACGGGTTCGCTCCCGACGCGTCGGTCCGCCAGCACGATGCGTCGCGCCTGGTGCGTGCCTACGCCAACGCCAGTGCGGCCATGAACCTGGTGCGGGCGTTGACGTCGTCGGGCATGGCGTCGCTGCAGAAGGTGCACGACTGGAACCGCGAATTCGTCCGCACCTCGCCCGCCGGGGCGCGCTACGAGGCGCTGGCGGGGGAGATCGACCGCGGGTTGCGCTTCATGAGCGCCTGCGGCGTCGACGACCGCAACCTGCAGACCGCCGAGATCTTCGCCAGCCACGAGGCGCTGGTGATGGATTACGAGCGGGCGATGCTGCGGATGGATGCCGAGGCCGTGGGCGGCCCGAAGCTCTACGACCTCTCCGCGCACTACCTCTGGATCGGGGAGCGCACCCGTCAGCTCGACGGCGCGCACGTCGCGTTCGCGGAGGTGATCAGCAACCCCATCGGCGTCAAGATCGGGCCGACGACGTCGCCCGAACTGGCCGTCGAGTACGTCGAGCGGCTGGACCCGAACAACGAGCCCGGCCGCCTCACCCTGGTCAGCCGGATGGGCAACCACAAGGTGCGCGACGTGCTGCCGCCGATCATCGAGAAGGTGCAGGCCTCCGGCCACCAGGTGATCTGGCAGTGCGACCCCATGCACGGCAACACCCACGAGTCCTCGACCGGGTACAAGACGCGCCACTTCGACCGCATCGTCGACGAGGTGCAGGGCTTCTTCGAGGTGCACCACGGGCTCGGCACGCACCCCGGCGGCATCCACGTCGAGATCACCGGGGAGAACGTCACCGAGTGTCTCGGTGGCGCACAGGACATCTCGGACACCGACCTGGCCGGCCGGTACGAGACGGCCTGCGATCCGCGGCTCAACACCCAGCAGTCGCTCGAGTTGGCCTTCCTCGTCGCGGAGATGCTGCGCGGTTGAGGATGCGCGGGTAGACCGTGCGGCTAGAGCAGTCCGGACAGGTTGCTGCCCAGCGTCCATGCCCCGGCGGCCACGGCCGCGGTCAGGGTGAGGATTGCGATCACCCAGAACAGCACCGTGCGCCGGCTGCGCTGCCGTGCCCACTCGAACTCGTCGATCTCGATGCCGGCGAATCGCGTTGAGCGATTGCTGGTCTCGGGTGGGCGGCCCAGTGCGCGGGTGTGCCGCAGCGGCGGCGGTTCGGTGTGCTGGACCGGGTGCACGTCGGCCGGGTGCACGTCGGGCGGGCGCACGTGGTGCTGCACCGTCGCGGCGGCGTGCTGCGCGGAGTGCCGCGGCGCGGGCACCCGGAAGGGCGGCAGGCCGAGTTCGGCGACGGCGTCGGCCAATTCGTCGCCCATCTCCTGAGCATCGGCGAACCGGCCGGCAGGGTCGCGGGCCGTCGCCCAGGCCACCAGGTCGTCGAAACGCCGTGGGACACCGGCGATCGCGGCGCTCGGCGGTGGCACGTCGGCGTCCATCCGCTGATACGCCACCGACAGCGGGTTGTCCCCAGTGAAGGGCGTGTCACCGGTCAGCAGCTCGTAGGTCAGGATCCCCGCGGCGTAGACGTCGCTGCGCGGGCCCGCGTCACCGGTGCCCACCTGCTCCGGTGACAGGTAGGCGGCCGTGCCCAGGATGACGCTGGTGGAGGTGATCTTCGCCTCGGCGACGGCCCGCACCAACCCGAAGTCGGCGAGCTTCACCTCCCCGTCGTCGGAGATCAGCACGTTCTCGGGCTTGACGTCGCGGTGCACCAGCCCCGCCCGGTGCGCGGCCGCCAGGCCACCCAGTACCGGTGCCAGCACGGCCGCGGCGGCGTGCGGCGGCATCGGGCCGCGTTCGCGCAGCAGCTCGCGCAGCGTCCCGCCCTCGATGAGCTCCATCACCAGGAAGGGGTGCGGTCCGTCGACGCCCTGGTCGTAGACCGCCACCAGGCCAGGGTCCTTCAGCCGCGCCACCGCGCGCGCCTCGCGCTGGAACCGGGTCAGGAACTGCTGATCCCCGGAGTAGCGGGAGTCCATCACCTTCAGCGCCACCGGGCGGTCGAGACGGACGTCGAGACCGCGGTACACCGTGGACATGCCGCCGGTCGCGATCGGCACGTCGACGCGGTAGCGCCCGTCCAGAACGGCGCCGACGAGCGGGTCCGATCGCTGGCTGGTCTCCACGCACGCATCTTAGACTCGCAGTCGTGAGTTCCATTCCGGCCGCAGACGACGTCCTGGACCCCGACGAGGCCGTGTACCAGCTGTCCGACGTGGCGAAGCTGCTACGCATCCCGGTGTCGAAGGTGCTGCAGCACCTCAAGGAGAAGCATCTCGTCGCCGTCCGGCGCCGCGGTGACATCGTGGTGCCCCAGATCTTCTTCGACGACGACGGCCACGTCATCAAGCCGCTGCCCGGGTTGCTGGTCGTGCTGCACGACGGCGGGTACCGCGAGACCGAGATCGTGCGGTGGCTGTTCACGCCCGACGAGTCGCTGTCGATCACGCGCGACGGTGGCGCCGAACCGCAGCGCAACGCCCGGCCCATCGACGCCCTGCACAGCCACCAGGCGCGCGAGGTGCTGCGGCGCGCGCAGGCGATGGCGTACTAGACCGGCGTCGCGGACCCGGCGGGCTCGGTCGCACGCCCCCGGGCCAACCACCACCAGGCGCCCACCGCGCACGCGGTGGCCAGCAGCACGTGGATCCAGGAGTACATCCCGTGGCTGCCATCGGGTTTGAAGATCACCATGATCCACGTCGAGAACCCGGCGATCACGGCGATCGCCGGGCGGCTCTGCGCGAGCGCCGACAGGATGGCCAGCGGCCAGGTGTAGTACCACGGCAGTGCGGCGGGCACGAACAGCACGACCACCAGCATGGCGAGCGCGATGCCGGTCATCGCCTCGCGGTCGTCGTGCCGGAACCGCCACCACAGCAGCGGAAGCGCCACGGCGATGATGCCGATGCCGACGATCCGCGTCACCTCCAGCACCGCGTAGAAGTTCACCGGCAGCAACAGGCCGCCCACGGCATTGACCAGGTTCGCCACCGCCGTCGGCACGGTCAGCCAGTTGATGATCTTCACCGACCCCGCCAGCGCGGTGAGCCAGCCCAGGCCGACGCCCGCGAGCAGTGACACGACGGCGAACACCGCGACGAAGATCGCGGCGGAGGCGGCCGTCGCGAGCGCGAACGCCCGCACGTGACCCATCGGCCGCCGGGCGCGCATGCGGTGCATCCACATCCACACCATGAACGGCAGGGCGATGCCCGCGGTCGCCTTGACGGCCACGGCCAGCGCGATCAGCGAGACACCCCAGGCCGGGCGGTCGCCGAGTGTCAGCGCGATCGCGGCCATCATCAGCCCGACCATGAGCATCTCGTTGTGCACGCCGCCCATGAGATGGATGATCACCAGCGGGTTGAGCACGCAGATCCACAGCGCCACCGCGCCGTTCGCGCCCAGCGTGCGCGCCACGCGGGGGGCGGCCCAGATCAACAGGATCAGGCCGGGCAGCATGCACAACCGCAGCAGCATCGTGCCGGCGACGACGTCCTCGCCGACGATCAGCGTGACGAACTTGGCGATCAGGATGAACGCCGGACCGTAGGGCGCCGTGGTCGTCGTCCAGATCGGACTGACGTTGTCCAGCAGCGAATTCACGTTCTCGACCGGCCCGACCACGTAGGGGTCGAACCCGTCGCGCAGCAGCGCGCCCTGCGCCAGGTAGGAGTACGTGTCCCTGCTGAACACGGGCGCGCTGAGCAGCAGCGGCGCCAGCCAGAATCCGGTGGTCGCGACCATCGTGTATTCGGTTGCGCTGCGGTCGATCACGCGCCGGCCGAGGAACAGCCAGGCGAACAGCATCAGCGCGACGCCGCCCCAGAGCAGGATCGACGACACCACCAGCCCGTGGCCGAAGCGCAGCCAGGACAGGTGCAGCGACTCCAGCAGCGGGTCGTGCAGTCGCGTGCTGCCGGCGCCCAGTCCGCCGAGGCTTATCAGGCAGGCGCCGAGGAAGCCGAGCAACGCCGGGCGGGCCTCGGGGGAGCGGGCGAACGCCGTCAGCCGTGACAGGCCGGCGGTGCGACCGGGTTCGGGGTGGTGTGCGGTGGCCGGGGTCGTCATGATCGTCAGGCGGACCGCGTCAGGCGGACCGGTTCGAGGCCAATCTGGCGAGTTCGGCCAGACCGACCTTGGCGTGCCCGTCGATCGGGGCCGCCTCGAGCACCTCGAGACCGCGGTCGGTGAGTTCGGCGATGCGGGTCTCGACCGCGGCGAGCGCACCGACCGACTCGATGGCGGCGCACAGTTCGGCGACCCGCTCGTCGGTGAGGTCGGTGCCGATCGACGTGCGGATCAGCTTCGCCGCGGCGGCGTCGGTCTCGTCGGCACGCTCGAGGGTCTCGGCCAGCAGTACCGTCCGCTTGCCCGAGCGCAGGTCGTCGCCGGCGGGCTTGCCGGTGACCACGGGGTCGCCGAACACGCCGAGCACGTCGTCGCGCAACTGGAACGCGACGCCGAGATCGGTGCCCAGCTCGTGGAACACCGCCTGCACGTCCGGCCGGTCGGCGGCGGCCGCCGCGCCGAACTGCAACGGACGCGACACGGTGTAGGACGCGGTCTTGAACGTGTTGACGTTGAGGGCGGACGCGACGGTCTCGGCGCGGCTCGCCTCGGCCGCGATGTCGAGGTACTGCCCGCCGAGCACCTCGGTGCGGATGTCCGACCAGACCCGCTGCACGCGGCGGTAGGCGGCGTCGGACAGCCCGGCGGTGGCGACGACGTCGTCGGCCCACACCAGGGACAGGTCGCCGAGGAGGATGGCCGCGGAGATGCCGTACTGATCGGACGAGCCGTGCCAGTCGCGGGTGCGGTGCACGTCGGCGAAGTGGCGGTGCACGGTGGGCAGCCCGCGGCGGGTGGCCGAGGCGTCGATGACGTCGTCGTGCACCAGCGCGCACGCGTGCAGCAACTCGAGCGCCGAGACCAGCCGCAGCACGTCCGCGGGCAGGACATCGGCCGCCGTGCCATCGCCGACGTCGGCGACGGCGCGCCAGCCCCAGTACGCGAAGGCGGGCCGCAGCCGCTTGCCGCCGCGCAGGACGAATTCCTCGAGGCTCGCGGTCAGCTCGGCGTAGTGGTCGCCGATGTAGCTTGCCGCCGTGCGCCGTTCGCGCAGGTAGGCGCGCAATTCCTCGGTGACGGCCGCCACCAGTTCGACGGGCGACGGTGCCGCGGTCGCATCCACGCTCAGCGGACGCCCCTTTCTCCCGGTTCGTACGGATCGCCCGGCACGGGGCTGCGGTCGCGGCTCAGCCAGGCGAGCGTGCCGATGATGCCGGCGACGACGAAGGAGCCCAGCGACAGCCAGATCGCCGCGCCGGTGAAGGACCGTGCGCTCGGATCGGTGTAGCGGGCCTGGGCGTTCATCGTGCTCACCACCCCGGGCCGCAGTTTCCATTCGACGATGTCGGACGACACCTGGTCGCCGTTGGTGGACGTGACCTCGCCGGGGAACGAGACCGACAGCGAGACGTCGGCGTCCGGATCGCTCAGCGACGTCAGGTCCGCGCGTCCCTCGAGGATCACCAGGTCGCCCGCGCGGCGGAGGTTCACGTCGACGCCGGCGGCGTCGCGGTTCATCCCGGCGAGCTGAGGCAGCTCGGCGAACGTCAGGTCGGAGAACACCGCCTGGGAGCCCACGTAGTCGTCGCGCTCGTAGGACGACACCGACACCTTGTTGCTGAACGGCAGTGTATTGAGCAGCTGAGGGCCCTTGTCGTCCGCGTCACGCGGCTTGGCGGCGGCGATGATCTGACCGGACACGCGGTCGTCGGGGGAGACGGTGATCGACGCGCGCACCCGCACGCAGCCCGCGGCCGCCGGGACGATCACCAGCAGTAGCAGCAACGCGACCAGTCGTCGGCTGCGGCGGTGCGGTGACCGGTGGGAGAGGCGTGGCGCGGGGCCGGAACGCACGAGCACCCGGTCATCGTGCCAGACCGGCACGGGCTCCGACGGTCGATGTGGGGCTCTCACAGCGGCAGCGGACGGCCGAGGATCGCGAAGGGACGGGGGTCGCCGGCGAAGTGGTAACCCCGGATGACGTCGCCGAAGCCGAGCCGGCGGTAGAGCCGCCAGGCGCGGTTGTCCTCGCCGTTGATCTCCGGCGTGGACAGCAGGACGTGGCTCTCGGGCCGCCCGGCCAGCAGCCGGCGGGCCAGGGCCTCGCCGAGCCCGTGTCCCTGCGCGTCGGGGTGGATGTGCAGTTCGGTGAGTTCGAAGTAGCTGCCCATCAGCTCGGCGATGCGCTCGGCGTCGGTACCGCCGCGCTGCAACCCGGCGACCACCTGCTGCTGCCACCACTGGTCGGGGGCGCCGCAGTAGCCGTACGCGACGCCGAGGATGGGCGCCGACGCGAGGTCGTCCGTGGTGGGCGTCGCCGACTCCGCGGCGACCGCCGCGACGGCCTTCCATCCGTGCCTGCGGGTGTGCTCGAGCCACATCGACGCGCGCTGCTCCTCGGTGCCCTTGGGGTAGCGCATGGCCGCGACGTAGACGGTGAGCGCATCGCCGAGGCGCCGCTGCATGTCGACCGGTGAGAGGTCGATCAGAAACGTCGCCAACGTCGCATGCCCTTCGCGCGGTCCGAGGAAATCGACTCCATTATCGGGTCGGCGATCCGGTGCACCGTCGCCGGGCGACGTGGCGCCTCGGCGCGTCGCCGACGAGCCGTACAATCGAGGACGAACAAGGTGGTAAGGGTCAGATCGACCTCGTATCATCTGTGTTGGATGCCCGTCACCGCGGGCATACCCGATGTTGACGAACTGGCGGACGATCGACGCGGCCGCGGCAAGCTGGGAGGCACGGATGCCACTCTCCGATCATGAGCAGCGCATGCTCGACCAGATCGAGAGCGCTCTCTACGCCGAGGATCCCAAGTTCGCCTCGAGTGTGCGAGGCGGAACTCTTCGGGCCCCCTCGGCGCGGCGCCGGTTGCAGGGCGGTGTGCTATTCCTCGTCGGGCTGGCGTTGCTCGTCGCCGGCATCGCACTGAAGGCCACGTGGATCGGGAGCCTGCCCATCCTCTCGGTGGTCGGCTTCATCGTGATGTTCGGTGGCGTGGTGTTCGCCATCACCGGCCCGCGGGTCGCCGGCGGTCGGGACAAGTCCGCACCGGAGACCGGTCCGGCTCGCTCCCGCAAGGCGAAGGGTTCTGGCGGCGGCTCGTTCACCAGCCGCATGGAGGACCGCTTCCGTCGTCGCTTCGACGAATAGCGGCTCCACACCCTGCCGATCTCCGGCACCTGAACACTCGACCGAAGGGGTAGCTCCGCACCGGAGCTACCCCTTCGTCGTGTGCGCACCCGCTGACGCGCCGGTGCGACACGCCGATAGCACGGTGGGTGTGGTTGCCGGGCCGTCTCGTCCCCCCGCGTGCCCCACGGCGCCCCACCACGCCGCTTCGCACCGCTGACCTGCGCGTTCGGCCGCGGTTGCGGCATCTTCGATGACCCCTGCGCGCCGCCGATCGGCGTTACGGGGGTCGTGGTGGGGCGTCGAGGGGCTGCGGACCCTGTTTGTGGTCCGGAGTGGGGGATTGTGGGGTAAAGTGGCGGACATCGGAGCGACCGGGGCTCCGGGTGGTGGGAGGTGGCGGGATGTTTCTCGGCACCTACACGCCAAAGCTCGACGACAAGGGGCGGCTCACGCTGCCCGCCAAGTTCCGCGACGCACTGGCAGGGGGGTTGATGGTCACCAAGAGTCAGGACCACAGCCTCGCCGTCTACCCGCGTGCGGAGTTCGAGGCGCTGGCCGCACGGCTGACGCAGGCCTCGCGCAGCAACCCCGAGGCCCGCGCCTACCTCCGCAATCTCGCCGCCGCGACCGACGAGCAGCATCCGGATGCCCAGGGCCGGATCACGCTCACGGCCGACCACCGGCGGTACGCCAACCTGACGAAGGAGTGCGTGGTCACCGGCTCGATCACGTACCTGGAGATCTGGGACGCACAGGCCTGGCAGGAGTACCAGGCCGCCCACGAAGAGAACTTCTCCGCGGCCAACGATGAAACTCTGCGCGACTTCATCTGACCGGGAGGTCGCACCGAAGAACATCGCCGTCCCGTGGCCTCTGTCCGAACCGACCCTGACGTACTTCCCCGACGCCAGGTTCGCCGTCTCGGACAGAGACCACGGGACGGGGATGGTCCGGAGGGCCCGCACCCTCACGACACGGACGCAGACGACACGGATCGAGCGGAGGGCGACGATGTCGGATCCCGACGCCAGCCACGACGCACCCGCCGCGCCGCACGTCCCGGTCCTGCTCGACCGCTGCGTCGAGCTGCTCACCCCGGCACTCACCCGCCACGGCGCCGACGGAGCAGGCGCCGTGCTCGTCGACGCCACGCTCGGAGCGGGCGGACACACCGAGCGCTTCCTCACCGACCTGCCCGCTCTGCGGGTCGTCGCCCTCGACCGCGACCCCACCGCGCTGGACCTCGCCGGTGCGCGGCTCGCCGGATTCGGTGACCGGGTCCGCTTCGTCCGCACCACCTACGACGGCTACTGGTCCGACCGCCCCGAGCCGACCGTCGACGGCGTCCTGTTCGACCTCGGCGTGTCGTCGATGCAGCTGGACCGGGCCGAGCGCGGGTTCTCCTACGCCCAGGACGCGCCGCTGGACATGCGGATGGACCCCGATGCGCCGCTCACCGCCGCCGAGGTGGTGAACACCTGGTCCGAGAAGGACATCGCCCGGGCGCTGCGCGAGTTCGGCGACGAGCGCTTCGCCTCGCGCATCGCCGCCGAGATCGGCCGGCGCCGTGCGCGAAACCCGTTGCGCACCACCGGTGAACTCGTCGACGTGCTCTACGCCGCGATCCCGGCGGCCACCCGTCGCACCGGCGGCCACCCGGCGAAGCGGACCTTCCAGGCCCTGCGCACCGTCGTCAACGCCGAGCTGGACTCGCTGCGCGCTGCACTGCCCGCGGCGCTCGACGCGCTCGCCCCGGGCGGCCGGATCGTCGTCCTGGCCTACCAGTCCCTCGAGGACAAGATCGTCAAGTCGGTGTTCGCGGACGCCACCGCGTCGCGCACCCCCGCGGGCCTGCCCGTGGAACTGCCCGGCCACGAGGCCCCGTTCGTCGCGCTGGTGCGTGGTGCCGAGAAGGCCTCCGACGCCGAGATCGACGTCAATCCCCGCAGCGCATCGGTTCGGCTGCGCGCCCTGGAGAAGGTCGACGGAAGGGAAGTGTCCTAGTGGCCAAGCGGAGAGAACCGGTGCGCACCCGCAAGTCCGCCGAACCGGCCGGGCCGGGCCAGCGTCGCGACGCGGCACGGCGCAGGTCCAGCGGACGCGACTCGGCCGCGGCGCGGCGCGCCGCAGAGGCGCCCATCCGGGGACGCCGGCCGGTCCGCGAGCGGCCGCAGCGTCCGACCTCGTCCGGGCCGCAGACCAGCCCGATCCCGCGGCCGACCGAGGGCCCCAGCCGGCCGAAGAACGCGGCGCAGGCCAAGGCGCGGGCGAAGGCCCGCAAGGCCAAGGCGCCGAAGGTCGTCCGTCCGCCACTGCGGGAACGGATCCTCGTCCGGCTCGCCGCCATCGAACTCAACCCCCGCCAGCTCGTCACCCGCGTCCCCTTCGTGGTGCTGGTGATCGGCGCGCTCGGCATCGGCCTCGGCGTCACGCTGTGGCTGTCCACCGACGCCGCGCAGCGGTCCTACCAGCTGGGCCACGCCCGCGAGACGAACCAGGCCCTGCTGCAGCAGAAGGAGGCGCTGGAGCGCGACGTCCTCGAGGCCCAGGCCGCACCGGCCCTGGCCGAATCGGCCCGCCAGCTCGGCATGATCCCGTCGCGCGACACCGCGCACCTGGTGCAGGACCCCAACGGCGTCTGGACGGTCGTCGGCACGCCCAAGCCCGCCGAGGGCGTGCCACCCCCGCCGCTCAACGCGCCGCTGCCCGATCCCGCACCGCCCGCGCCGCCGGCCCGCCCGGCGCCCCAGGTGACCGACCCGCGTGAACAGGTCGTCCGTGTGCCCGCTCGGGTCGCGCCGCAGCGCAACCCCGAGGTTCCGGTGCCCGGCGCCGTGCTCGCCGCGCCCGTCGCGCCGCTGCCCGGCGCACAGGTACCCGCCGCCCCGGCTGCGGTGCCGCCCGGTGCGCCGCTCGCCGAGACCCCCGCCCCCGCCGGCGTCCCGGATGCGGCGATGCCCGCGGCGCCGCTCGGCGCGGACGCCCAGCACCTGCCGACCCCCGAGGTGCCGGCGCTGCCCGGCCCGCCGGTGGCCGCCGAGCCCGCCGTCGCGCCGGTCGCACCCGGGGCGCCGGCATGAGGTGGCAGGGGGGCCGCGCCGCGCAGCCGACCACCCGCAAGCGTGCCGACCAGCCGCACTCGGCGCGGGCGCGCCGCGTCCGCAAGGCCGCGCCGGACGGCGTGAGCCGCGGATCGTCGTTCGCCTTCCGGCACCGCGCCGGCAACGCCGTCATCGCCCTGCTGCTGGTGGTGGCCGCCGCGCAGCTGTTCACCCTGCAGGGCCCGCGCGCCGAAGGGCTGCGCGCCGAGGCGGCCGGTCAGCTCAAGGTGACCGACGTCGACAAGGCCGTGCGCGGCAGCATCGTCGACCGCAACGACGACAAGCTCGCCTTCACCATCGAGGCGCGGGCGCTGACGTTCCAGCCCGTCAAGATTCAAAAGCAGTTGGCCGACGCCAAGGCCGCCAAGCCGTCCGCCCCGGAGCCCGCGAAGCGTCTCGCCGAGATCGCCAAGGGCGTCTCCGGGCTGCTGAACAACAAGCCGGACGCGCCGACGCTGCTCAAGAAGCTCTCGGGCAAGGACTCCTTCACCTACCTGGCCCGCGCGGTCGACCCGACGATCGCCGACGCGATCATCACGAAGTACCCCGAGGTGGGTGCCGAGCGCCAAGACATCCGCCAGTACCCGGGTGGCGCGCTGGCCGCCAACATCGTCGGCGGCATCGACTGGGACGGTCACGGACTGCTCGGCCTAGAAGACGCGCTGGACGCCAAGCTCTCCGGCAGCGACGGGTCGGTCACCTACGACCGCGGCTCCGACGGGGTGGTGATCCCGGGGAGCTACCGCAACCGCCACGACGCGGTCGACGGCGCCACCGTGCAGCTCACCATCGACGACGACATCCAGTTCTACGTGCAGCAGCAGGTGCAGCAGGCGAAGAACCTGTCGGGCGCCAAGAACGTCTCGGCCGTCGTGCTCGACGCGAAGACCGGCGAGGTGCTCGCCATGAGCAACGACAACACCTTCGATCCCAGCCAGGACATCGGCCGCCAGGAGGATCGCGAGCTGGGGAACCTGTCGGTCACCTCGCCGTTCGAGCCGGGCTCGGTGAACAAGATCATCACCGCGGCGTCTGCGATCGAGTTCGGGCTGACCAACCCCGACGAGACGCTGCAGGTGCCGGGGTCGATCGACATGGGCGGCGTCACCGTCCGCGACGCGTGGAGCCACGGCGTGGAGCCGTACACCACCACCGGCGTCTTCGGGAAGTCGTCCAACGTCGGCACGCTGATGCTGGCGCAGCGCATCGGACCGGAACGCTGGAACGACATGGCGACGAAGTTCGGCCTCGGGCAGCGGACCGGCGTCGGCCTGCCGGGCGAGAGTTCCGGCCTGGTGCCGCCGATCGATCAGTGGTCGGGCAGCTCGTTCGCGAACCTGCCGATCGGGCAGGGCCTGTCGATGACGCTGCTGCAGATGACCGGCATGTACCAGGCCATCGCCAACGACGGCGTGCGGGTGCCGCCGCGCATCATCCGCTCGGTGATCGCCGACGACGGCACCCGCGAGGACCAGCCGCGGCCCGAGGGCGTGCGCGTCGTCTCCGCCGATACCGCCCGGACGGTGCGGAACATGCTGCGCGCCACCATTCAACGCGACCCGATGGGCGTCCAGCAGGGCACCGGCTGGCAGGCCGGGGTCGAGGGCTACCAGATCGCCGGCAAGACCGGTACGGCGCAGCAGATCAACCCGGCGTGCGGGTGCTACTACGACAACGTCTACTGGATCACCTTCGCCGGCATGGTGCCGTCGAACGATCCCCGCTACGTCGTCGGCGTGATGATGGACAACCCGCAGCGGACGGCCGACGGCCAGCCCGGCACCACGTCGGCGCCGCTGTTCCACAACATCGCGTCCTGGCTGCTGCAGCGGGAGAACGTGCCGCTGTCCCCGGACCCCGGACCGCCGCTGGTGCTGCGCAGTTGAGCCGAGCGCGGCCGTCGGGGTCGCCGGTTGACCCCGGTACTGTGTCAGGGCCATGAAGTTGCGTCCCTCGCACCCGGCGGGTGCCGACCTCGCGCACCTGGCAGCACTCTCCGGTGCCGACGCCGATCCCACGCACGGTGGGCTCCGCGTCACCGGCGTCACGCTGCGCGGCCAGGACGCCCAGCCCGGCGATCTCTTCGCCGCGCTGCCCGGGGCGACGTCGCACGGCGCCCGCTACGCCGCCGAGGCCGTCGACCGCGGCGCGGTGTCCATCCTCACCGACCCGGACGGGGCGGCTCAGCTCGTCGATCCCGCCGTGCCGCTGCTGGTGCATCCGGACCCGCGGTCGGTGCTCGGTGACGTGTCCGCGACGGTGTACGGCCGGCCGTCGGACCGGCTGCGCGTCATCGGCGTCACCGGGACCTCCGGCAAGACCACCACGACGTATCTGGTGGAGGCCGGCCTGCGCGCCGCCGGACGGGTCGCCGGCCTGGTGGGCACGGTCGGCGTCCGCATCGACGGCCGGCCCGAGCCCAGCGCGCTCACCACGCCCGAGGCGCCCGACCTGCAGGCGCTGCTCGCCGCCATGGCCGAACGCGGCGTCGACACCGTGGTCATGGAGGTGTCCAGCCACGCACTGACGCTCGGCCGGGTCGACGCGGTCCACTTCGCCGTCGGCGGCTTCACCAACCTCTCCCGCGACCACCTCGACTTCCACCCGACCATGGCCGACTACCTGAACGCCAAGGCCCGGCTGTTCGACCCGGCCTTCGCCACGCACGCCGACGTCTCGGTGGTGTGCGTCGACGACGAGGCCGGCCGCACCATCGCCGGGCGCGCGCACGCCCCGGTGACCGTCGCCGTCGACGGGGCCGGTGACTGGCGCGCCGTCGACGTGACGTCCACCGCCAGCGGCGGCCAGCGGTTCGTCGCCATCGACCCGACCGGCGGGCGCTACGAGCTGGCCGTGGCGTTGCCCGGCAGGTTCAACGTCACCAACGCGCTGCTCGCCGCGGCGCTGCTGGCCCAGGTCGGCGTCACGCCGGACGAGGCCGCACCCGGTCTGCGCACCGCCACCGTTCCGGGCCGGTTGGAGCCGGTCGACCGGGGACAGGACTTCCTCGCCGTCGTCGACTACGCGCACAAGCCGGGCGCGCTGGCCGCCGTGCTGGAGACCCTGCGGGCACAGGCGCGCGGTCGCATCGCGGTCGTCTTCGGCGCCGGCGGAAACCGCGACGCCGGCAAGCGGGAACCGATGGGTCGCGTCGCCGCCGAGCTGGCCGACCTGGTGGTGGTCACCGACGACAATCCGCGCGACGAGGACCCGGCGCTGATCCGTGCCGCGATCACCGACGCCGCGCGGGCGACGGCCTCGGCGGACACCGAGGTCACCGAGATCGGCGACCGCGCCGCGGCGATCGCGCACGCCGTGACGTGGGCACGTACCGG
Source organism: Mycolicibacterium grossiae (assembly GCF_008329645.1). NCBI lineage: Bacteria > Bacillati > Actinomycetota > Actinomycetes > Mycobacteriales > Mycobacteriaceae > Mycobacterium > Mycolicibacterium grossiae. Next base: position 4,598,760 of record NZ_CP043474.1, on the reverse strand, counting down.
CGACGTCGTCCTGGTGGCCGGCAAGGGCCACGAGTCCGGCCAGACCGCCCGCGGCCACACCCGTCCGTTCGACGACCGCGACGAACTCGCCCGAGCCCTCGACGCGCTGGGAGCCGCCAAGTGATCGACCTCAGTCTCGCCCGGATCGCCGACATCGTCGGCGGCCGGCTCTCCGACGTCTCGCGCGAGGACGCCGAACGCCTCCACGTCACCGGCACCGTGGAGTTCGACTCGCGCGCCGTCGGCCCCGGTGGCCTGTTCCTGGCGCTGCCCGGAGCCCGGTCCGACGGGCACGACTTCGCGGCGGCCGCCGTGGAGGCCGGCGCGGTGGCGGTGCTGGCCGCCCGCCCCGTCGGCGTCCCGGCCGTCGTGGTGCCGCCGGTCGCTACGGTGGCCGACCCCGGAGCGGGCGTGCTCGAGCACGACGGCGACGGATCCGGGGCGGCCGTCCTGGCGGCACTGGCCGCACTCGCCGCCGCCGTCGCCGCCGAACTCGTCGCGGGCGGCCTGGTGATCGTCGGGGTCACCGGATCGTCGGGCAAGACCTCGACCAAGGACCTGCTCGCCGCGGTCCTCGAACCGCTCGGCGAGGTGGTCGCGCCGCCCGGCTCGTTCAACAACGAACTCGGCCACCCGTGGACGGTGTTGCGGGCGACCGTCGACACCGACTACCTCATTCTCGAGATGTCGGCGCGGCACCCGGGCAACATCGCCGCGCTGGCTGCGATCGCGCCGCCCTCGATCGGCGTGGTGCTCAACGTCGGCACCGCCCACCTCGGCGAGTTCGGTTCGCGTGAAGCCATCGCCGCCACGAAATCCGAACTGCCGCAAGCGGTTCCGTCCTCGGGCGTGGTCGTGCTCAACGGCGACGACGCCGCGGTGGCCGCCATGGCCGACGTCACGGCCGCGCGGGTGGTGCGGGTGTCGCGCACCCCGGGCGCCGACTGGGCCGACGCGTGGGCCGACGACGTCACCCTCGACGACCTCGCGCGACCGCGGTTCACGCTGCACACCCGGACCGCCGAGGTGCCGGTGCGGCTCGCCGTGCACGGCGACCACCAGGTGTCCAACGCGCTGTGCGCGGCCGCCGTGGCGCTCGAGTGCGGCGCCAGCCCCGAGATAGTCGCGACGGCGCTGGCCACCGCGGGCCCGGTGTCGCAGCGCCGCATGCAGGTGAGCACCCGGTCCGACGGCGTCACCGTCGTCAACGACGCCTACAACGCCAACCCCGACTCGATGCGTGCCGGGCTCAAGGCCCTGGCGTGGATGGCGGGCCGCGGTGCGGGCGACGCGGAACGTCGCCGTAGCTGGGCCGTGCTGGGCGAGATGGCCGAACTCGGTGACGACGCGATCGGTGAGCATGACAGCATCGGTCGACTGGCGGTGCGCTTAGATGTGTCTCGACTCGTCGTCGTGGGAACCGGGAGGTCGATGAGCGCCATGCATCACGGGGCCGTCATGGAGGGATCGTGGGGCAGTGAGTCCACGATGGTCGCCGACGCGGACGCCGCGCTGGAGCTGCTCCGGGCGGAACTGGCGCCGGGCGACGTGGTGCTGGTGAAGGCGTCGAACTCGGCGGGGCTGGGCCCGCTCGCCGACGCGCTGGCGGCTGATACCGGCGGGCAGGAGCGCAGCGACTCGGGGATCGATACCGGCGGGCAGGAGCGCAGCGACTCGGGGATCGATATCGGCGGGACCGAGCCGGCGTGAGACAGATCCTCATCGCCGTCGGCATCGCGCTGGCGGTCTCCATCCTGCTGACGCCGGCACTGATCCGGTTGTTCACCCGGCAGGGCTTCGGCCACGAGATCCGCGAGGACGGCCCACCCAGCCACCACAAGAAGCGCGGCACCCCGTCGATGGGTGGCGTCGCGATCCTCGCCGGCATGTGGGCCGGCTACCTGGGCACGCACCTGGTCGGGCTGGCGCTCGACGGCCGCGGCCCCTCGGCGTCGGGTCTGCTGGTGCTGGGGCTGGCCACCGCGCTCGGGGCCGTGGGATTCATCGACGACCTGATCAAGATCCGCCGGTCGCGCAACCTCGGGCTGAACAAGACGGCGAAGACCGTCGGCCAGCTGGTCGCCGCGGTGCTGTTCGGCGTGCTGGCGCTGCAATTCCGCAACGCCGACGGCCTGACGCCCGGCAGCCCGGAACTGTCCTACGTCCGCGAGATCGCGACGGTGACGTTCGCCCCCGCGCTGTTCGTGCTGTTCGTCGTCGTCCTGGTGAGCGCCTGGTCCAACGCGGTGAACCTCACCGACGGCCTCGACGGGCTGGCGGCCGGTGCGATGGCGATGGTCACCGCGGCCTACGTGATCATCACGTTCTGGCAGTTCCGCAACGCGTGCGCCACCAGCCCGGGACTCGGCTGCTACAACGTGCGCGACCCGCTGGACCTGGCGCTCGTCGCCGCAGCGACCGCCGGCGCGTGCATCGGTTTCCTGTGGTGGAACGCCGCACCCGCGAAGATCTTCATGGGCGACACGGGTTCGCTGGCACTGGGCGGCATCATCGCCGGCCTGTCGGTGACCAGCCGCACCGAGACGCTGGCGATCGTGCTCGGTGCGCTGTTCGTCGCCGAGGTCACCTCGGTGGTCGTGCAGATCATGGCCTTCCGCACCACGGGCCGCCGGGTGTTCCGGATGGCGCCGTTCCATCACCACTTCGAGCTGGTCGGCTGGGCCGAGACCACCGTGATCATCCGGTTCTGGCTGCTGACCGCCATCGCGTGCGGGTTGGGCGTCGCGCTGTTCTACAGCGAATGGCTCACCGCCGTCGGCGGCTGACCCGCACACGACCCTCGGCGGCTCCTCGGGCGGCTCCTGGGGTGGCTTCCTCGGGCGGCGCTGACGGATTCGCGACACGCGCCCGATGTCCGGCGCATCCGGTGCGCGGCGGGGGAGGATTCTGGGGTGCTTGGGACGCCTGAGGTTGATGAGACAGATGTGACTCGTCGGTCGACGGCCGCCGGACGGCGCCCGTGAGGGCGCCCGCGATCCGCCTCCCGTGGCGCCGTCGGGCACCCGAGGGTGCCTCAGAGGCCGCCAACGGCGGGCGCGTGACGGCGAGCGCCCCGGCGGCCGTGTCGCCGGGCGGCCCGCGCACCAAGTTCGGCGCCTGGCTCGGACGGCCCATGACGTCGTTCCACCTCATCATCGCCGTCGCCGCGCTGCTCACCACGCTCGGTCTGATCATGGTGCTCTCGGCGTCGGGCGTGCACTCCTACGACGAGGACGGCACCCCGTGGGCCATCTTCGGCAAGCAGGTGCTGTGGACCTGCGTCGGCCTCGTCGCCTTCTGGATCGCGATCCGCATCCGGATCAGCGTCATGCGGCGCATGGCCTTCCCCGCCTTCGCCTTCACCATCGTCCTGCTGGTCCTGGTCCTCATCCCCGGCATCGGCACGCTGTCCAACGGCTCGCGCGGCTGGTTCGTCGTCGCCGGTTTCTCCATGCAGCCGTCCGAGCTGGCGAAGATCGCGTTCGCGATCTGGGGCGCCCACCTGCTCGCGTCGCGGCGCATGGAGCGGGCCTCGCTCAAGGAGATGCTGTTCCCGCTGATCCCAGGCGCCTTCGTGGCCCTGACGCTGATCGTCATCCAGCCCGACCTCGGGCAGACGGTCTCGATGGGCATCATCCTGCTGGGCCTGCTCTGGTACGCCGGCCTGCCGCTGCGGGTGTTCCTCACCTCGCTCGGCGCGGTCGTCGCAGCCGGCGCCGTACTGGCGGTGTCGGCCGGTTACCGATCGGCGCGCGTGCAGTCCTGGCTCAACCCCAGCGCCGACGCGCAGGGCTCGGGCTACCAGTCCCGGCAGGCGCGCTTCGCGCTGGCCAACGGCGGCATCTTCGGTGACGGGCTGGGGCAGGGCACGGCCAAGTGGAACTACTTGCCCAACGCCCACAACGACTTCATCTTCGCGATCATCGGCGAGGAACTCGGGTTCATCGGCGCGGGCGGGCTGCTGCTGCTCTTCGGCCTGTTCGCCTACGCCGGCATGCGCATCGCCCGCCGGTCGGCCGACCCGTTCCTGCGGCTGCTCACCGCCACCACCACGCTATGGGTGCTGGGACAGGCCTTCATCAACGTCGGCTACGTCGTGGGCCTGCTGCCCGTCACCGGCCTGCAGCTGCCACTGATATCGGCGGGCGGCACGTCGACGGCGACGACGTTGTTCATGATGGGCATCATCGCGAACGCGGCGCGCCACGAACCGGAGGCGGTGGCCACGCTGCGGGCCGGCCGCGACGACCGGATGAACCGCCTGCTGCGCCTGCCGCTGCCCGAACCGTACGTGCCGAGCCGGCTGGAGGCCGCCAAGGACCGGCTCCGCACCAAGACCAAGCCGCCGACCAAGCTTCCGGCCAAGTCCCCGACCAAGCCCCCGGCCAAGGCCCTGAAGGGCAAGCCTCCGGCGCGTACGGCGCTGCCGGCGAAGGCCGGGTCCGCGAAGGCCGGGGCGAAGGGTGTGTCCACGCGGGCCGCACCGCCGAAGGGACGGGCCGTCAGGAGCGTGCCGACGGGCGAACCCCGCGGTCGGACCCGGCAGCCCACCCCGGGCCGCGGCGAACGCCCACGCCCCGACGAGGCGGCCGATCGCCGGCGCGCCGCCGACGCAGTGCATCATGGAGGCCGTCAACGCCAATCGGGCCGCCGCGCCCGCGCACTGGAAGGCCAACGTCACGGGTGAACGACCGCGTCTTGTCCGTGGTTCTCGCCGGCGGCGGCACCGCGGGACACGTGGAGCCCGCCATGGCCGTCGCCGACGCGTTGACCGCGCTGCGGCCGGGCACCCGGATCACCGCACTGGGCACCCAGCGCGGGCTGGAGACCCGGCTGGTGCCCGAACGCGGCTACGACCTCGAGCTGATCACCCCGGTTCCGCTGCCGCGCAAACCCACCGCTGACCTGGCGCGCCTGCCGTTCCGCGTGCGCGAGGCGGTGCGGCAGACCCGGGCCGTCCTCGACGGCGTGCACGCCGACGTCGTCATCGGCTTCGGCGGCTACGTGGCGCTGCCCGCCTACCTGGCCGCGCGCGGCGGCGCCCTGCGGCGTCACGCCGTCCCCGTGGTCGTGCACGAGGCGAACGCCAGCGCCGGGTGGGCCAACAAGGTGGGTGCGCGCACCGCGACCCGGGTGCTGGCGGCGGTCCCCGACCCGGGGCTGCGGCACGTCGAGGTGGTCGGCGTGCCGGTGCGCGAGACCATCACCGCACTGGACCGCGCGGCGCTGCGCGCCGAGGCCCGCGCGCACTTCGGCCTGCCCCAGGACGCCAAGGTGCTGCTGGCCTTCGGCGGTTCGCAGGGGGCCCAGTCGATCAACCGGGCGGTCTCGGGGGCGGCCGACGCGCTGGCCGCCGCGGGCATCTCGGTGCTGCACGCCTACGGCGCCAAGAACGTCCTCGACCTGCGGGAGAGCGCTCCCGGTGAGCCGCCGTACGTCGCGCTGCCCTACGTCAACCGGATGGATCTCGCCTACGCCGCCGCCGACCTGGCCATCTGCCGGTCCGGGGCCATGACGGTCGCCGAGGTTAGCGCGGTGGGGCTGCCGGCGATCTACGTGCCGCTGCCGATCGGCAACGGCGAGCAGCGCCTCAACGCCCTGCCGGTGGTGCAGGCGGGCGGCGGCATGCTGATCGACGACGCGGATCTGCTGCCGGACTACGTCGCCACCACCGTCGCGGGCCTGATGTCCGATGCGCCGCGCCTGGCCGCCATGACGTCGGCCGCCGTGCTGGCGGGCCACCCCGACGCGGCCCGGCGGGTGGCCGAGGTGGCGCTTGCCGTCGCCGCGGAGCACGGGCGGGCGCGCCGGTGACGCCGCACGAGCTGCCCCCCGAACTGCGCCGCGTCCACATGGTGGGCATCGGTGGCGCGGGCATGTCCGGCATCGCCCGCATCCTGCTCGACCGCGGCGGCCAGGTGTCGGGCTCGGACGCCAAGGCCTCGCGCGGGCTGGCGGCCCTCGAGGCGCGCGGCGCACTGGTGCGGGTGGGCCACGACGCGTCGGCGCTCGACGTGCTCGACGGCGGCCCGACCGCGGTGGTGAGCACGCACGCCGCGATCCCGAAGGACAATCCCGAGCTGGTGGAGGCGCGGCGCCGCGGCCTGCCCGTCATCATGCGGCCCGCGGTCCTGGCCAAGCTGATGGCCGGTTACCGCACCGTGCTGGTGACCGGGACGCACGGCAAGACCACCACCACGTCGATGATCATCGTGGCGTTGCAGCACAACGGTTTCGATCCGTCCTTCGCCGTCGGCGGCGATCTCGGCGAAGCCGGCACCAACGCCCACCACGGCAGCGGCGACGTGTTCGTCGCCGAGGCCGACGAGAGCGACGGCTCGCTGCTGGAGTACACCCCGGACGTCGCGGTCGTGACCAACGTCGAGGCCGATCACCTCGACTTCTTCGGCACCGAGGCGGCCTACGGCCAGGTGTTCGACGACTTCGTCGCGCGGCTGCGGCCGGGCGGCGCGCTGGTGGTGTGCCTCGACGACCCGGGCTCGGCGGCGCTGGCGCAGCGCTCCCGCGACGCGGGCGTGCGCGTGCTCGGCTACGGCAGCGCCGTGGGGGGCAGCGCGGCCACCGACGCGAATCTGGCGGGGACGCTGCTGGATTGGACGCAGCAGGGGACCGGTGGCGTGGCGACCATCGCGCTGGCCGGCGAGCCGCATCCGCGCGGCATGCGCCTGGCGGTGCCGGGGCGGCACATGGCCCTCAACGCGCTGGCCGCGGTGCTCGCCGCGCGGGAGGCGGGCGCCGAGGCCGGCGGCGTCCTCGACGGGCTGGCCGCCTTCGAGGGCGTGCGGCGCCGTTTCGAGGCCGTGGGCACCATGGCTGGGGTCCGCGTGTTCGACGACTACGCCCACCACCCGACCGAGGTGCGCGCGACGCTTCAGGCGGTCCGCGCGGTCGCGGGGGACGGGCGCGCCCTCGTGGTGTTCCAGCCGCACCTGTACTCCCGGACCCAGGCCTTCGCCCGCGAGTTCGGGCAGGCGCTCGATCTGGCCGACGAGGCCTTCGTCCTGGACGTGTACGCCGCGCGGGAGCAGCCGCTGGCCGGGGTCAGCGGCGCCTCGGTGGCCGAGCACGTGTCCGTGCGCTGCCACTACGTGCCGGACTTCTCGGCCGTCGCCGCGCGGGTGGCGGCGGCCGCCCGGCCGGGCGACGTCGTGGTGACGATGGGCGCCGGCGACGTGACGCTGCTCGGGCAGGAGATCCTGGCGGCGCTGGCCGATCAGGCGCCGGGCGGATGACCGGCCCGGACCCCGACCGACCGGACGGCGACCGACCACACGGTGACTCACCGGACGGTGATCGACCGGACGACGCCGCCGCGGCCACCGAGCCCACGGTGCCGGATCCCGCGCCTGCCGGCGACGAGGGCGACGACGCACACGCGGGAGACGGCGCGGCAGATGGGGACGACGACTTCGAGGGACCCCGGCGGCGCGCGCGGCGGGAGCGCGAGGAGCGCCGTGCCGCGCAGGCGCGGGCCGTCGCGATCGAGAACGCGCGGCGCGAGGCGAAGCGCCGCGCGGTCGGCAAGTCCCCGGAGCAGCCGAAACGCCCCGCGCGCGGCCTGATTCGCGGCCTCAAGGCCCTGTTGTGGTCGGCGCTGATCAGCGTCCTGGCCGTGGGCACCGGGCTCCTGCTGTACTTCACGCCGATCATGGCCGCGCGGTCGATCGTCATCACCGGCCTGGTCGTCGTCACGCAGGAGGAGGTCGAGCAGGCCGCCGCGGTGGCCCCCGACACGCCGCTGCTGCAGATCGACACCGACGCGGTCGCCGAGCGGGTCGCGACGATCCGGCGCGTCGCGAGCGCCCGGGTGCAGCGCGAGTACCCGTCGACGCTGCGCATCACCGTCACCGAACGGGTGCCGGTGGCGGTCAAGGACTATCCCGACGGCCCGCACCTGTTCGACCGCGACGGCGTCGACTTCGCCACCGACGCGCCACCGCCGGGCCTGCCATACCTCGACGCGGACGCGCCCGGCCCGAACGACGCCCCGACCAGGGCCGCACTCGAGGTGCTGCTGGCGCTGCGACCCGAGGTGGCCGGGCAGGTCAGCCGGATCGCGGCGCCGTCGGTGGCGTCGATCACGCTCAAGCTGTGGGACGGCCGCGACGTGATCTGGGGGACCACCGACCGGACCGAGGAGAAGGCCCTGAAGCTCGGTGCGCTGCTCACGCAGCCGGGCCGGACCTATGACGTGTCGAGCCCGGATCTGCCCACCGTCAAGTGACGAATGCGAAATCGCGCGACACGCACGGCGCGCCTGCGCGGCTAGCTTCCGGACTGGCCCTAGCGTCTTCGACGTACGGCACTACTTGACATAACTCTAAGCCTATGGTTGAGGTTGAGGGTTTCGCTCGAGGGGTACCGACATCCGTGAAGGCACTCAGGGAGGAAGGCGAACCATGACGCCCCCGCACAACTATCTCGCCGTCATCAAGGTCGTCGGCATCGGTGGCGGCGGCGTGAATGCCGTCAACCGGATGATCGAACAGGGCCTCAAGGGCGTCGAGTTCATCGCGATCAACACCGACGCGCAGGCACTGCTGATGAGCGACGCCGACGTCAAGCTCGACGTGGGCCGCGACTCCACCCGCGGTCTCGGCGCCGGCGCGGACCCCGAGGTGGGCCGCAAGGCCGCCGAGGACGCCAAGGACGACATCGAGGAGCTGCTGCGCGGCGCCGACATGGTGTTCGTCACCGCCGGCGAGGGCGGCGGCACCGGCACCGGCGGCGCGCCCGTGGTGGCGACCATCGCCCGCAAGCTGGGCGCACTCACCGTGGGCGTCGTGACCCGGCCGTTCTCGTTCGAGGGCAAGCGCCGGTCCAACCAGGCCGAGAACGGCATCACCGCGCTGCGCGAGAGCTGCGACACCCTCATCGTGATCCCCAACGACCGGCTGCTGCAGATGGGCGACGCCGCCGTCTCGCTGATGGACGCGTTCCGCAGCGCCGACGAGGTGCTGCTCAACGGCGTGCAGGGCATCACCGACCTGATCACCACGCCCGGTCTCATCAACGTCGACTTCGCCGACGTCAAGGGCGTGATGAGCGGTGCGGGCACGGCCCTGATGGGCATCGGCTCGGCGCGCGGTGACGGCCGGGCGCTCAAGGCCGCCGAGATCGCGATCAACTCGCCGCTGCTGGAGGCCTCGATGGAGGGCGCCCAGGGCGTGCTGCTGTCGGTGGCCGGCGGCAGCGACCTCGGCCTCTTCGAGATCAACGAGGCCGCGTCGCTGGTGCAGGACGCCGCCCACCAGGACGCCAACATCATCTTCGGCACGGTGATCGACGATTCGCTCGGCGACGAGGTGCGCGTCACGGTCATCGCGGCGGGCTTCGACGCCGCCGGTCCGCGCACGAAGCCGGCGGCCGCGCCGACCGCCGGCCAGGCGATCGCGCCGGGTCGCGCGGGCAAGGTGGCCTCGCCGTTCGAGACGGCCGATCCGGCCGACGTGCCGCTGCACACCAACGGCGCGACCGTCAGCATCGGCGGGGGCGGCGACGATGACGACGACGTCGACGTGCCGCCCTTCATGCGGCACTGAGCCGGGCGAGGCCCGCACGTGCCGTGAGCGTTCGCATTCGCCGGGTCACCACGACCCGGGCGGGTGGGGTCTCGGCCCCGCCCTTCGACACCTTCAACCTCGGCGACCACGTCGGTGACGACGCCGCCGCGGTCGCGGCCAACCGCGCGCGGCTGGCGGCGGCCACCGGTCTCGGCGACGACGGCGTGCGCTGGATGAACCAGGTGCACTCCAGCCGCGTCGTCACCGTCGACGGTCCGGGTCCCACGGTCGACGCGGCCGACGCGCTGGTCACCACCACGCCGCGGCTGGCGCTGGCCGTGGTGACCGCCGACTGCGTGCCGGTGCTGCTGGCCGATGCACGCGCCGGCGTGGTCGGGGCCGTGCACGCCGGCCGGGTCGGCGCGCAGCACGGCGTCGTGGTCAACACCGTCGCGGAGATGGAACGCCAGGGCGCCCGCGTCGAGCACGTCTCGGCGTTCCTGGGCCCCGCGGTCAGCGGCGCCAACTACGAGGTGCCCGAGGCGATGGCCGCCGAGGTGGAGGCCGCGCTGCCCGGCAGCCGGACCAGGACCGCCCGCGGCACCGCCGGCCTCGACCTGCGTGCCGGGCTGGTGCGGCAGCTGCGCGGGCTCGGGGTGACGGCCATCGACGTCGACCCGCGCTGCACGGTGGCCGATCGCGCGCTGTTCAGCCACCGCCGCGGGGCGCCCACGGGCCGGCTCGCGTCGCTGGTCTGGATGGAGTGACGGACATGGCCGATTCCCGACGGCCGGCGTCCCGCGCGGACGATCTCGGTGCGGCCCTCGCCACGCTGCGCACGCGCCTTGACCGCGCCGTCGAGGCCGCCGGACGGGTCGCCGGCGAGGTGGAGCTGCTGCCGGTCACCAAGTTCTTCCCCGCCTCCGACGTCGTCGCCCTGCACGGCCTCGGCTGCGAGGCCTTCGGGGAGTCGCGCGAACAGGAGGCGTCCCGCAAGATCGCCGAGGTGGCCGACGAGCTGCCCGACGCCGCGCTGCGCTGGCACATGGTCGGCCGGATCCAGCGCAACAAGGCCAAGGCCGTCGCGGCATGGGCCCACACCGCGCACTCGGTCGACGGCATCGCACTGATCCAGGCGCTCGGCCGCGGTGCGGTCGCCGCGCTCGAGGGCGGCGGCCGCTCGGCGCCGCTGCGGGTGTTCGTGCAGCTGAGCCTCGACGGCGACCCGGAGCGCAGTGGCGTCGACGTGCGCGAGCCTGCCCTGGTCGACGACGTCTGCGCAGCCGCCGCGGGCACCGACGGGCTCGAGCTCGCAGGGCTGATGGCCATTCCGCCGTTGGGCGCCGACGCCGACGAGGCCTTCGCGCGGCTGGCCGCGGAGCGCGACCGGTTGCAGGTGGGGAGTGCGCGGCGCCTCGGTCTGTCGGCGGGGATGTCCGGTGACCTCGAGGCGGCGGTGCGACACGGCTCGACGTGTGTGCGTGTCGGAACCGCGCTCATGGGACCTCGACCGCTAACGTCACCCTGAGTAGTCACACCAGTCACAGCATCATCACGAATCACACCAATCACAGTCTTCAGAAGGGCCCGGGATGAGCACTCTGCACAAGGTCAAGGCCTACTTCGGTATGGCGCCCATGGACGACTACGAGGACGAGTACTACGAGGACGAGGACCGCCCGGCCCGCCCGTACGCCCGCCGGCCCCGCGAGGAGCGCTTCGAGGAGGACTCCTACGGGCGCATGGAGAGCCGCGGTTACGAAGAGCGCGTCGCCGCACGGGAATTCGAGCGTGAGTTCGGTCGCGAGATGGAACCCGTGCCGGCCGGCTACCGCGGCGGCTACGCCGATGAGCCCGCGTTCCGCGGCGGACCGCGGCGCGAGTTCGAACGGCCGCGCTTCAACACGCTGCGCGGTGCCACCCGCGGCGCGGTCGCCATGGAGCCGCGCCGGATGGCCGAGCTGTTCGAGGCCGGCAGCCCGCTGGCGAAGATCACCACGCTGCGGCCCAAGGACTACAGCGAAGCTCGCACCATCGGCGAGCGCTTCCGCGACGGCACCCCGGTGATCATGGATCTGGTGTCGATGCCGAACGCCGACGCCAAGCGGCTCGTCGACTTCGCGGCCGGCCTCGCGTTCGCCCTGCGCGGCTCGTTCGACAAGGTGGCGACCAAGGTGTTCCTGCTGTCGCCGGCGGACGTCGACGTCAGCGCCGAGGAGCGCCGCCGCATCGCCGAGGCCGGGTTCTACAGCTACCAGTGACCGGTCGGCGCCGGCCACGCCGGCGCGCGCCGGACGGGTAGGCTCGAGGTCAATCCCGTCCGCGCGCGCCCGACCGGTGTGCCCGCGGTGTCAATCCGTCTGGAGTGAGGTCGCCCGAGTTGGCGTTGTTCTTCGAGATCCTGGGCTTTGCGCTGTTCGTCTTCTGGCTCCTGCTCATCGCCAGGGTCGTGGTGGAGTTCATCCGGTCGTTCAGCCGGGACTGGCGTCCCACGGGTCTGACCGTGGTGATCCTGGAGGTGATCATGACGGTCACCGATCCGCCGGTGAAGCTGCTGCGTCGCCTGATTCCGCAGCTCACGATAGGTGCGGTGCGGTTCGACCTCTCCATCATGGTGTTGCTGCTGGTGGCCTTCATCGGGATGCAACTGGCCTTCGGTGCGGCGGCCTGACGGCTGCCCGAGCGCCGCTGTCGCGGCGGCCGGTCACGGCGCCCAGGTCTCGATTCGTCATTGATTCTCGACCTCGCCTGTAACCGCCGGGTTCCCTGTGACAGGATGGACGCCAGTTACTACCCGCATGGCTTTACACTTTGAGACCGGTTGACGGTCCAGAACCCAAGGGGGCAGACGATGCCGCTCACACCCGCCGACGTTCACAATGTCGCGTTCAGCAAGCCACCCATCGGCAAGCGCGGCTACAACGAAGACGAGGTCGACGCGTTCCTCGATCTGGTCGAGAACGAGCTGAGCCGGCTCATCGAGGAGAACGCCGACCTTCGCCAGCGCGTCGGCGAGCTGGACTCCGAACTCGCGTCGGCGCGTGCCGGCGGTGGCGGCCAGGCCGCGCAGCCGGTGCAGAGCTACCAGCCCGAGCCTGAGCCCGAGCCCACCCCGCAGCCCGTCTACGAGCCGCCGGCGCCGACCCCCGCGCCGACGCAGTCGTCGAACGAGGACGCCGCCATGCGCGCGGCCAAGGTGCTGAGCCTCGCCCAGGACACCGCCGACCGGCTCACCAGTACCGCCAAGGCGGAGTCCGACAAGATGCTGTCGGACGCCCGCGCCCAGGCCGACCTGCTGGTCAGCGAGGCGCGCCAGACCGCCGAGACGACGGTGGCCGACGCCAAGCAGCGCTCCGACGCGATGCTGCTCGACGCGCAGACCCGGTCGGAGACGCAGCTGCGTCAGGCGCAGGAGAAGGCCGACGCCCTGCAGGCCGACGCCGAGCGCAAGCACTCCGAGATCATGGGCACCATCAACCAGCAGCGCACGGTGCTGGAGGGTCGCCTCGAGCAGCTCCGCACCTTCGAGCGCGAGTACCGCACCCGTCTGAAGACCTACCTCGAGTCGCAGCTGGAGGAACTCGGGCAGCGCGGCTCGGCCGCGCCGGTCGACTCCACCGCCGGCAACGACGGCGGCGGCTTCAACCAGTTCAACCGGGGCAACAACTAGCTACTTCGACCTGAAAAACCCTTGATGGGCGTTTCGCGTGGCCGAGTTTGCGTCGATTGGTGTCGCACGCGCCGCTGACGGTGGTGATTTATGCGGCGAGGGTACCGATCTTGACGAGATTGTGGGCGAAGACGCCGTGTCCGCACCAGGTTCGGGCTCCATTGAGGCCGGTGAGTTCGGTGCGGTTCCAGCCGTAGCTGCGTTTGATGTGGTTGATCCGGCCCTCTGATCCGGTCCGCCATTTCACCTTCTCCCGGAAGGCGCGGCGGTGTTCGAACTCGCGGCGTGCCGCGCTGGGTTTACTCGTTCGTGGGATCGCCACGGCTCGGACACCGAGGTCGTGCAGGTCGTGTTCCACCGATGCCTGCCCGTAGCCTCGGTCGGCGGTGACCGCTCGTGGAGCGTGCCCGGTGCGGGCGGCGACTCGGGCGATCGCCGGGGCCAGTTGCGGGGCGTCCGCGGGGTTTCCGACCTCGACGTTGTGATCGAGGATGACCCCGTCGGCGTTGTCGACGATCTGCGCTTTGTAGCCGAACTCGACGGGCTTGCCCAGGCGTCCCTTGCGGATCGGGCGGGCATCGACATCGTGGAAGCTGACCACCCGGGTCGCTGACTCGGGCATCACCCCGGCCAGGCGGCTACGGGTCTGGGCCACAACGCGTTCCGCGGTTACCACGACGGTCTGCAGACGGTTGATCGCCCGGTGCAGTTGCCCTTTGCGGTGCCCCTTCACCGTGCGCAGCGCGCGTCGGGCGTTGCGGATCACCGCGGTGGCTTCGCGCATCGCCTCCTCGGCGATACCCGCGAGTTCCCCGGTGATCCGGCGCACCGCGGCCTGGGCCGCATCGCGTTGCTGTTCACCGCGTAGTTTCAGTTTCGCGGCGATGGAGCGGGCGCGGCGCCCGGCCGAACGTCGCCGATCTCGCGATGCAGTCCGGGTGGCACCGCCAGCGGCCTTGATCCGCGCCACACTGCGGGCCATCGAGCCGATCGCTTTGGCCAGCAGACCCGAGTCGGTCGGATAGGACACCGCGGCCGGGATGACGGTGGTGTCGGCCCGGACCTTGTCGGTGCGCAGCAGCTTGGCGTTGGCCGCTTTGGCCAGCAGTGCTTCGTTGAGCCCGGCGACCGCGTCGTCGCCGCAGCGGGTGGTGATCTTCATCAACGTCGTCGGATGCGGCACCCGGGTACCGAACGGAATCCGGCAAAACCGCTGCCAGGAGATCGAATCCGAGACCTCGCGGCACAGCGACTCATAGCCCAGCCTGTAGCGGAACTTCAGGAACATCAACCGCAGGTAGGTTTCCATCGGGATAGATGGCCGACCGATCCTGGCATCGAAGTAGGTTGCGAATGGTGTGAAGAAGACCGGATCGTCGAGTAGTGCATCGACTCGGCCCAGCTCCACAGGCAACACCAACAGCTCGGCCGGCAGGATTGAATCCCACAACGTCGGCTGATCATTTACAGTACGAAACACAATGTCCTCGAATCCTTCTCGCCAAGGGTTCGAGGACATTGTCCCAGCTCAAGGAGCGACCGGGCCCGTCGCCACGCCCGACTTTTTCAGGTCGAAGTAGCTAGGGGCCGTCCGTGCTGATCGTTGCGCTGGTCCTTGCCGTCATCGGCCTGGCGGCGCTCGTCACCGCCGTCGTCACCAGTAACGAGCTGATCGCCTGGGTCTGCATCGGCGCCAGCGTCATCGGCGTCCTGCTGCTCATCGTCGACGCGCTGCGCGACCGCAAGCACGACGCGCCGGGCGCGGACGCCGACGAGCCCGGTCCCGACGCCGACGAGCAGACCACCGTACTGCCCGCCGCCGAGGACTACCCCGACGAGCCGACGACGCACCTCCCGGCGGTGGAGGACGAGCCGGACACCCGGGCCGCCGACACCCAGGTCAGCGCGACCCCGGCCGCTGATGGTCGGGGCAGCGAGGCCGAGACCGGTAATGGGGCGACCGGTGATGCCGCGACCAGTGATGCGGCGACCAGTGATGCGGCGACCAGTGATGCCGCTACCGCCGCCGAGTCGATCGATCACACCCCCGACGCGACCCGCAACGAGCGGGCCTAACCGCCGCCCGGGGCGGCCGCCAACGCGGTCCGCACCTCGTCGTCGTCGACCTGCCGGAAGTCGGCGTACACCTGACCCACGGCGCGGAAGTCGGGCGGCGTCACCGCGCACACCACGTCGTCGGCGTCCGCGCACAACGCGGTGACGACGGTGGCCGGCGCCACCGGCACGGCCACGACGACGCCCGCCGGACGCCGACGTCGTACCGCCTGCAGCGCCACCCTCGTGGTCGCGCCCGTGGCGATGCCGTCGTCCACCAGCACCGCGGTCCTGCCGGACAGATCGAGCGGTGGCCGGTCACCCCGGTAGGCCTGCTCGCGACGCCGAAGTTCGGCCGATTCCCGCGCGACGGCCGTGAAGAAGGCCGCGGCGTCGATCCCGAGGCCGAGGATCAGCTCCTCGTTGCGGACGCTCGCGCCGCCGGAGGCGATGGCCCCCATGGCCAGCTCGTTGCGGTGCGGCACGCCGAGCTTGCGGACGACGAAGACGTCGAGTGGCGCGTCCAGGGCGAGTGCCACCTCGAGCCCGACGGGCACGCCGCCGCGGGGGAGTGCCAGCACGACGACGTCGCGGCCGCGGTATGCGCCCAGGAGTCGGGCCAGCGTCCTGCCGGCGTCCCGGCGATCCCGGAACGGTCGTTCGGTGGCTGCGCGTGCGATGCGTCCAGCCTAGGCTCACCCGTGGCCGGTCTCTCACCGATCGGCTCCGATCCAACCCGGTCCCGACAACGAATCGATCATCGTGGGCATCGAATACGAGAGCATCGTCGACCATCCGCTGGACGAGGTCTTCGCCTGGCACACCCGGCCGGGCGCGATGCGGCGGCTGGTGCCGCCGTGGCAGCCGATGCGGGTGGTCGCGGAGACCGAATCGCTCGCCGAC
The DNA here is from genome assembly GCF_008329645.1 of Mycolicibacterium grossiae. Classification (NCBI taxonomy): domain Bacteria; kingdom Bacillati; phylum Actinomycetota; class Actinomycetes; order Mycobacteriales; family Mycobacteriaceae; genus Mycobacterium; species Mycolicibacterium grossiae. The sequence continues at coordinate 4,582,608 of NZ_CP043474.1, read as the reverse complement.
GGGCGGGCCATCCTCGGGCTGCCTGCCGGTCTGCGCTGGGTGGCGCAGCACGTCGCCGACGCCTACGACCCGCCGCACCGCTTCGTCGACGAGCTGTCCTCCGATGGCCTGCGGTCACTACCGCCGCGGGTGATCGGCTGGTGGCGGCACACCCACGACTTCGCCGACGGCCCGACCGCGGGGACCACCCGGGTGCACGACCACGTCGACACCACCGTGCCCGGCGCGGGCCTGCGGCCGACGTTCGTGTACCGGCACCGGCAGCTCGCCGACGACCTCGCCGCGCACCGCGACGCCCGCGACGCGGGGGCCGCGCCGATGACGGTAGCGGTGACCGGGTCGTCCGGCCTCGTCGGCACCGCGCTGTGCGCCCTGCTGAGCACCGGCGGCCACCGGGTGGTGCGTCTCGTCCGCGGCGTCCCCCGGGACGGTGAACGGCGCTGGGACCCGGCGCGGCCCGCCGACGACCTGCTCGCGGGCGTCGACGCGGTGGTGCACCTGGCCGGCGAGTCGATCGCGGGACGCTTCACGGAGGCGCACCGCCGCGCCGTGCGCGACAGCCGCATCGCCCCGACCCACGAGCTGGCCGCGCTGGCTGCCCGCACCCCCGACGGGCCGGCGACGTTCGTGAGCGCCTCGGCCATCGGCTTCTACGGCTACGACCGCGGTGACGTTTCGCTGACCGAGGACGCGACGCGCGGCGACGGGTTCCTCGCCGACGTCGTCGCCGACTGGGAGGCGGCCACGGCGCCGGCGGTCGACGCCGGGCTGCGCGTCGTCACCGTCCGTACCGGCATCGTCCAGGCCGCTGACGGCGGCACGCTCAAACTGCTGCGTCCGCTGTTCGCCGCCGGGCTCGGCGGACGGCTCGGCAGCGGCAGGCAGTGGCTGTCCTGGATCGGCATCGACGACCTGCTCGACGTGTACTACCGGGCGCTGTACGACCAGCGGCTGAGCGGACCGGTGAACGCCGTGGCGCCCCATCCCGTTCGCAACGCCGAGTACACCGAGGCGCTCGCGTCCGTGCTGCACCGTCCGGCGCTGCTGCCGGTGCCGAGCGTCGGCCCGCGGCTGCTGCTGGGCGAACAGGGGGTGCGCGAACTGGCCGAGGCCAATCAGCGGGTGGTCGCCGCCAAGCTGGCCGCGGTGGGCCACCGCTTTCGGCATCCCGAGGTCAGCGCGGCGCTCTCACATCAGCTCGGGCACGGCTGAGCGCACCAGCCGCCGGGTGAACCCGCGGACCAGGCGCCGGATCCGCAGGGCGGCGTCCGGCGTCAGTTCCGTTGTCGCAGCGCGTAGTTCGTCGGCGCTCAACCCTAGGCCGACGACGTCGCCGTCGCGGTCGGCTGCCAGCCACGTCTCCAGCACCGCCTCGTCGAGTTCGGGGTGGAACTGCAGCGCCAGCGTGCGGCCCAGCACGAAGGCCTGCGATGCGTCGGCCGTGCGCGCGATCTCCGTCGCGCCGGGCGGCACCGTCCACCGGTCGAAGTGCCATTGGAACCAGCGGCCGCCCGGGACCAGGTCCTCGTCGGCTGACGCCACCTCGTACCAGCCGATTTCCGGGGCGGGGGAGCGCGACACCGTGCCACCGAACGCCTGCGCGAGCAGTTGACCGCCGAAGCAGACGCCCAGCGTCGCCACGCCCGCGGCCGCGGCGTCGCGCATCATCGCCATCTCGGCGTCCACCCAGCGCAGCGCGCCGCCGTACACCGGCCAGCTCGCGCCGAGCGGGACGAGGACGTCGTAGGCGCGCGGGTCGGGAAAGGTCACGTCGAGGTCGGGTGCGTCGGCGTGCCCGGCCGGGACGACGTCGAAGGTCGCCACGTCGAAACCGCACTCGGCGAAGGCCTCGCCGAGCATGGCCTCGGTGGCGATGTGCTCGTTGCGCAGGAACAGGACGGTCGGTGCCACCGGGGCATCATCGCTCGTGCGGGCTCACCCTGGCATCCTAGGCACCGGGACCGACCAGGAGGTGGCGTGACGGATCCGACCGAGTGGTTCCTCACCACGGACGAGCGGGGCAATCCGCACAGTGACCTGCCGCCGTGGACCGACGGCAACCGCGCCGAACCGCTGGTGCACGGCGCCACCTACTTTGCCCGCCTGGCGGAGGAGGTCGACGCCTGCGGGCCCGGCGACTACGTGTTCTTCACCGACTGGCGCGGGGACCCCGACCAGGTGGCGGCCGACGGTGGGCCGACGATGGCCGAACTGTTCAGCTCCGCCGCCGAACGCGGCGTGGTGGTCAAGGCACTGGTGTGGCGGTCGCACCTCGACGCGCTGCAGTACAGCGAGGAGGAGAACCGGCACTTCGGCGAGGCCATCGAGGCGGCCGGGGGCGAGGTGCTGCTGGATCAGCGCGTCCGCTTCGGCGGTTCACATCACCAGAAGCTGGTGGTCATCCGGCACCCCGCGGAACCCGAGCGCGACGTGGCGTTCGCCGGCGGCATCGACCTGTGCAAGTCGCGCCGCGACGACGCCGAGCACCTCGGCGACCCGTGCGCGATCGCGATGGCCGCGGCGTACGGCGACCGTCCGCCGTGGCATGACGTCCAGCTGGAACTGCACGGGCCGATCGTCGACGCGCTCGATGCGACGTTCCGCGAGCGCTGGACCGATCCCGCGCCGCTGGACATGATGTCGCCGCTGGCGTGGCTGCGCGACAAGTTCACCCGCGCGGACCTGGTGCCCGACCGGCTGCCGCCGCGTCCGCCGCCGCCCCTGGCGTGCGGGTCGGTCGCGGTGCAGCCGCTGCGCACGTATCCCGATGCCCACTTCTCGTACGCCTTCGCGCCCTCGGGTGAGCGCACCATCGCGCGGGGCTACACCAAGGCGGTGCGTCGTGCGCGGCGCCTGATCTACGTCGAGGACCAGTATCTGTGGTCGCGGCAGGTGGCCGACCTGTTCGCCGCGGCGCTGCGGGCCAACCCGGAGCTGCACCTGATTGCGGTGGTGCCGCGGTACCCCGACGTCGACGGCCGACTCTCGTTGCCGCCCAATCTGATCGGGCGCAGGCAGGCGATCGACGCGTGCCGTGCGGCCGGCCCGGACCGGGTGCACGTGTTCGACCTCGAGAACCACGTCGGCACACCGGTGTACGTGCACGCCAAGGTCTGCGTCGTCGACGACGTGTGGGCCAGCGTCGGCAGTGACAACTTCAACCGTCGGTCGTGGACGCACGACAGCGAACTGTCCTGCGCCGTGCTCGACGCCACGCGCGACGAGCGGGCGCCGCGCGACCCGGCCGGCACCGGCGACGGGGCACGCGTCTTCGCCCGCGACCTGCGGCTGCGGCTGTTGCGCGAGCACCTCGACCGCGACCCCGACGGCAGTGCCGACGACGATCTGCTGGACCCGCTGGCGGCGGTCGAAGCGGTGACGTCGACGGCGGCGGCGCTCGACGCGTGGTACGACGGCGGCCGGACCGGTCCGCGCCCGCCCGGGCGGCTGCGCCGGCACCGCACCGAACGGCTCTCCGCCGTCACCCGGTTGTGGGCGCAGCCGGTGTACCGCGCCGTGTACGACCCCGACGGCCGGTCCTACCGCGACCGGCTGCGCGGCCGGTGGTGAGCGCTCAGCCGGCCTGGCGGTAGCGCCGCTCGGGCCTGCCGGCTCCGTACTGCAGGCGCAGCTCCAACGCCCCCGCGGCCAGATAGTGCTCGAGGTAGCGCCGGGCGCTGACCCGCGAGATGCCCACCAGCTCCGCGCACTCCGCGGCGGACACCTCGCCCGCGGTGGCGACGGCCCGGAGAACCAGTCGCCCGGTCTCCGCACCGAGTCCCTTGGGCAGCTGCTCGGCCCGACCGGCGGCGGTGCCACCGAACAGCGCGTCGATCAGGGACTGGTCGGCGCCCACGCCGTGGCGCAGCGCGTCCTGCCGAGCGGCGAACGCCTCGAGTTTGCCTCGGAACTGGTCGAATTCGAACGGCTTGATGAGGTAGTCGGCGGCCCCGCCGTCCAACGCGCCGGCCACGGTGTCGAGTTCGCGGGCGGCTGTGATCATGATGACGCCCACCCCGTCACCTGCGGAGCGCAGGCGCTGCAGCACCTCCAGACCGGTCATGTCGGGCAGATAGACGTCGAGCAGGATGAGGTCGGGATGCAGCGCGGCGGCCTGCCGGAGCGCCTCGGCGCCGGTGCGCGCGACCGCCACGGCGTGGAAGCCCTCGACGCGGTCCACGAAGCGCCGGTGGATGTCGGCCACCATGAAGTCGTCGTCGACCACCAGGACCTCACGCACCGGCGGTCACCCGCTCGCCGGCGCGCACCGCGGGCAGCCGTACCTCGAAGACCGCACCGCCGGTGGGGCCGTCGGACACCTCGACCGAACCGCCGAGCTGCGAGCTGACCAGCCGCACCAGCGCCAGACCGATGCCGCGACCGCCGGGCACCTCCGGCTTGCTGGTGATGCCGCGCGCGAAGATCGTTTCGCGCATGTGCTCGGGCACGCCGGGACCGGAGTCGGCGACCACCAGCACCAACCCGTCCTGGTCGTCGATGCGCACCCGCACCGCCGCGCGGGCGGACCCCTCCGAGACGTCCACGGCGTTGTCGATCAGGTTGCCCAGCACCGTGATCACGTCGGTGGCGATGGCGGGCGGGAGCGCGGCGAGGTGACTGTGCTCGTCGAGTTCGAGCGCGACGCCGCTCTCGGCGGCCAGGGACGTCTTGGCGATCAGCAGTGCCGCCACGGCGGGGTCGCTGACGCGCCGGGTCACCGCGTCGCTGATCTCGGCGCGCCTGCGGGTGAGCGTGCCGACCAGGTCGCGCACGGCGTCGTACTCGCCGAGCTGCACCAGGCCGCTGATGGTGTGCAACTGGTTGGCGAACTCGTGGGTCTGCGCCCGCAGCGTGTCGGTGACGCTCTTGTGCGAGGACAGCTGTCCCTGCATCGACGCCAGCTCGGTGCTGTCGCGCATGGTGGTGACGGTACCGATGCGCCGGCCACCGGTGCTGGCCGGTCGCCGGTTCAGCGCGAGAACCCGTGTCCGCGTGGTGATCACGACGTCGGTACCCTCCTCCCCGGACAGCAGGAAGCGGCTCACCGCGGGGTCGAGGTTCACCGACGTGACGGGGCGTCCGACGGCGTCGGCCGCGATGTCGAGCAGCTCGACGGCGCTGTCGTTGAGCAGCGTGATCCGTCCTTCGGCGTCGACGGCCACGACGCCCTCGCGGATGCTGTGCAGCAGCGCCTCGCGATGATCGGCGAGGCCGGCGATCTCGGCGACCTCCAGGCCGCGGGTGTGGCGCTTGATGCGCCGCGACAGCAGCCACGACGCCACCAGCCCCAGCGCGGCGCCCAGCCCCAGGTAGAGCAGCAGCCGCTCGCCGGCGGCGCCGAGGAGCTGCCACGCCGAGGGGTACGGCTCACTGACGGTGACCACCGCGAGCACCGCACCGTCGATCCCGAGGATCGGTACCTGCCCGACCAGCGAGTGCAGGCCGTCGATCTCGAGGTCGCCCGACCATGCACGGCCCTCCACCACGCGGCTCTCGCCGAACGCCACCCGCGCGCCGGCGCGGGACGGGTCCGACGACGCGCGCACGACGCCGTCGGGGGCGGTGATCTCCACCAGTCGCGCCCCCGACAGCGCGACGGCCCGGTCGACGTCCGGCGCCAGCACCCGTGCGGCGAACGGATCGGCGTAGCGGTCCCGCACGATCGGCGTGGAGGCGAGGTTCTCCGCGACCGCGATCATCCGCTGACCCCGCACCTCGCGGAACTCGTGCGAGGACTGGGCCACCGACACGGCCGCGACCGCGCCCAGCACGATGAGGACCACCACCAGCTGGAACGCCAGGAACTGACCGGCGAGGCTGCGCGCCGAGAGCTTACTCAACGACCAAAACTTCCTTTTCGTCCGCAAGAGTGACGTGGATCACTGTGTGGCCCCAGTATCAATCAGCATCACACGACGAAGGGACGACTGTGTCGACGAGGCTCCTCACGAGGTGGCTGGCAGCGGTGCTGCTGCTCGCCACGGCGGTGACGGGATGCGGGGTGACCCGCGGTGACGATCCGGAGGGCATGCACCGCCTGCGGATGATGGTTCCCAACAGCCCGGGCGGCGGCTACGACCTCACGGCCCGCACCGCGGTCAAGATCATGGAGGACCGGGACATCACCGGCCGCGTCGAGGTGTTCAACGTCATCGGCGCCGGCGGCACCGTCGCGATGGCGCGCCTGATGAACGAGCGGGGCAACGGCGACCTGATGATGATGATGGGTCTCGGCGTCGTCGGTGCGACGTACACCAACGGCTCGAAGGCGCGTGCGTCGGACGCCACCCCGCTGGCCCGCATGGTCGAGGAGCAGGAGGGGATCCTGGTCCCCGCCGATTCGCCGTTTCGCACGGTGGCCGATCTCGTCGCGGCGTGGAAGGCCGACCCGGCCAAGGTGACCGTCGGCGGCGGGTCCTCGCCCGGCGGACCCGACCACCTGTTCCCCATGGAGACGGCCCGCGCCGCCGGCATCGACCCCCGACGGGTCAACTTCATCTCCTACGACGGCGGCGGCGACCTGCTGACCGCGCTGCTGGGCAAGAAGATCGCGGTCGGCACCTCGGGACTGGGCGAATACGTCGACCAGATCGAGGCCGGCCAGGTGCGGGTGCTCGCCGTGTCCGGTGACGAACGGGTCGAGGGCGTCGACGCCCCGACCCTGCGGGAGGCCGGCATCGATCTGACCTTCACCAACTGGCGCGGAGTGCTTGCACCACCGGACATCTCGCCCGATGACCGGGCCGCACTCGTGAAGGTGCTCGAAGAACTGCACGCCACCGACGAATGGAAGGAAGCCCTGGTGAAGAACGGCTGGAGCGACGCGTTCGCCACCGGCGAGGAGTTCGACCGGTTCCTGACCGATCAGGACGAACGGGTGTCCTCGACGTTGACGGAACTGGGCCTGCTGTGAGCGCGCCCGAGCAGTCGCCCGAGAAGCGGGTGGACACCGAGAAGCGGGTGGATTACGCGCAGTACCTGGTCGTCGCGGTGCTCGCCGTCGTGGGCGCCTTCCTGGTGTGGAATGCCATGACCCTGCCCGAGGGGTTCGCGAAGGTCGACCCCGTCGGGCCGGCGTTCTTCCCGATGGTCATCGGCATCGCCGCGCTGGTGCTGGCCGTCGTCCTGGCCATCGCGATCCCGCGCGGCTCGCGCGGCGAGGCCGACGCGGGCGAGGACATCGATCCGGACATGCCGAGCGACTGGAAGACCGTCGGCCTGCTCGTCGCGTGTTTCGTCGGGATGATCCTGCTGGTCGAGCCGCTCGGTTGGGTCATCACCAGCACGCTCTTCTTCGGCGGTGCGGCAACGATCCTCGGCAGCAAGCACTACGTGCGCAACGTCGGGATCGGTCTGATCCTGGCGCTGGCCAGCTTCTACGCGTTCTATTCAGGGCTCGGAATCCCGCTGCCCGCAGGCATCTTGGACGGAATCCTCTAGATGAACAACTTCGACTGGCTCCTGCAGGGCTTCGCCGAGGCGGCGACCCCGATGAACCTGCTGTACGCCGTGATCGGCGTGCTGCTGGGCACCGCCGTGGGCGTGCTGCCCGGCATCGGTCCCGCGATGACGGTGGCACTGCTGCTGCCGATCACCTACAACGTCAGCCCCAGTGCCGCGTTCATCATGTTCGCGGGCATCTTCTACGGCGGCATGTACGGCGGCTCGACGACGTCGATCCTGTTGAATACGCCGGGCGAATCGTCCTCGGTGATCACCGCGATCGAGGGCAACAAGATGGCCAAGGCGGGCCGGGCCGCGCAGGCGCTCGCCACCGCGGCCATCGGGTCGTTCGTGGCCGGCGCCATCGGCACGACGCTGCTCGCTGCGTTCGCTCCGGTCATCTCCCGGTTCGCGGTCACGCTGGGCGCCCCGTCGTACCTGGCGATCATGCTGTTCGCGCTCGTCGCGGTCACCGCAGTGCTCGGCAGTTCCAAACTGCGCGGGGCGATCTCGCTGGTGCTCGGGCTCGCGATCGGCATCGTGGGCATCGACTTCCTGACGGGTCAGCCGCGTGCCACGTTCGGCATCCCGCAGCTGTCCGACGGCATCGACATCGTCGTCATCGCGGTCGCGATCTTCGCACTCGGTGAGGCCCTGTGGGTCGCCGCCCACTTGCGCCGTCGTCCGGCCGAGGTCATCCCGGTCGGTCGGCCGTGGATGGGCAAGGACGACTTCAAGCGATCGTGGAAGCCGTGGTTGCGCGGTACGGCGTACGGATTCCCCTTCGGCGCGTTGCCCGCCGGTGGCGCGGAGCTGCCGACCTTCCTCAGCTACATCACCGAGAAGAAGCTGAGCAAGAATCCCGAGCAGTTCGGCAAGGGTGCCATCGAGGGCGTCGCGGGACCCGAGGCGGCCAACAACGCCTCGGCGGCAGGCACGTTGGTGCCCATGCTCTCGCTCGGACTGCCGACCAACGCCACCGCAGCGGTGATGCTCACCGCGTTCGTGTCCTACGGCATCCAGCCCGGCCCCACGCTGTTCGAAAAGGAGCCGCTGCTCATCTGGACGCTCATCGCCAGCCTGTTCATCGGCAACTTCCTGCTGCTGGCACTGAACCTGCCGCTGGCGCCGCTGTGGGCGAAGCTGCTCCGCACGCCCCGGCCGTACCTCTACGCCGGCATCCTGTTCTTCGCGACGCTCGGTGCGTTCGCGGTCAACCTCCAGCCGCTCGATCTGGCGCTGCTGCTCATCTTCGGCCTGCTCGGTCTGATGATGCGGCGCTTCGGACTTCCCGTGCTGCCGTTGATCATCGGCGTCATCCTCGGGCCGCGCATCGAACGTCAGCTGCGACAGAGCCTGCAGCTGGGCGGCGGTGAGTGGGGCAGCCTGTTCACCGAGCCGGTGGCGATCGGCACCTACGTCGCGATGGCGATCCTCCTGCTGATCCCGCTGGTCCTGCGCCTGCTGCACCGTGACGAGGAGACCCTGCTGGTCGTCGAGGACGACCGCGACCAACGCGAGAAGGCGGCCCAGCAGTGACCGACGAACGCCTACGCGAGGAGAACCAGTGATCGTCATTGGATACACCGCCGACGCCTTCGGGCAGGCCGCGCTGGACCACGGCATCGCCGAGGCGCGGCTGCGCGACACCGGCGTCCTGGTCATCAACTCGACGGCGGGGGACTCCTACGCCGACCCGGCCTTCGCCCAGGGTGACCGCGCCCGCGACGTCACGGCACGGCTCGCGTCGTCCGGCGTGCCGTCGGAGTTCGTCCAACCGGTCGGCGTCGATGCGGCCGGGGAACTGCTCGCCGCCATGGAGCGACCGGAGGCCGAGCTGCTGGTGATCGGCGTGAAGCACCGCAATCCCGTCGGCAAGCTGCTGTTGGGGAGCGTGTCACAGCAGGTGCTGCTCGAATGTCCGAAACCGGTGCTGGCGGTGAAACCCGCGGAGAGTTAGCCACGACGTCCCGGTGATGGAAACGTGACGCGAATTAGCACACAACGCACCGAATGCGCCGATTCGGCACGCGCAAATGCACGACGGGTGTTCCATGGTGGAACGGTCGGCGTGCATTTCGCATCGAATGGCGAGTGCATTCGCTTGCGGAGGCGTCAATGATTCCCAGCGGACGAACCCACTAAACATGTCGTCCGCATGGTCTTCGACGGCGGCGTGACCGCGGGAGACGTCCAGCGCACGGCGCTATCGACGCCGCGCCGCCGCGACACACCCGCCGCGGTGCGACGCCACGCCGGGACGTTCGGCGCTGGCGACGCGTCCTTCGCTCGCGACGCGGCCGTGGCGCTCGTGGGCGACGTCATGGTCAGCGAAGGAATGCAGGGATCGGGCGTGTGCGCCACGGCGGTGCGCCGATGCCGGGGGTGGCCGACCGACCCGGTTGCCCGTCCGGCCGGCGCCGTGGGGGTGACACGCCGGCGGCTAACCCACCGATGATGGGTAAGCCAAGATCAACCGGTATCGACGGGTCCGTCAGCGACGGTGCGTCGTGGTCGCCTCGGCCGACGGATAGATGTGCTAGCCATCAATGGTGGCGGGCTCCGTGTGGCCGCCCGAGACGTTGCCAGTCACCGTCGAGTCGCGAAAAGGGCAAGTCATGCCGGCAATCCATTTGGCAAATGGTCGACCAGCGCGGAATTACATGCCAAAGGTCTGAATGCAAATGGCTAGTTATCGACGTAGCCGTCATGTAACTTTTGCTGATCGGATTGGTGCCTATCTAGGGGGTTGCAATGCAACGTGCTCTTCGTTCTCCGCTTTCGGCCGGCGTAGCCCTGGTCGGAGCAACGGCAATTGCGATGACTCCGATCGCGCCCGCGCCGGACCTCGGCGCCCGGGCCGAGCACGTCGCCGCGCAGATCTCCTCGGTCTACGCCGACTACACACCCACCAGCCTCGCCAGCGCGCTCACCGAGCTGATCAACGGCGTCGGGACCGTGGGCAACACGGCGATCACCGGACTCGGGGGGATCGGCAACACCGTCATCGCCACGGCGGGCGAGTTCGGCAACGCCCTGGGCGCCACGGGTGCCGGAGCGCTCGGTGCCATCGCCGCCAATCCGCTCAATCCGGCCGCCTACCCCGCGGCGCTCGCGCTGCTGCTGACCGGCGGCGGTGCGGCACTGACCAACGGCATCTCCGGACTCGGCGTCGCTGGGCAGCAGGCACTGGCAACCCTCGGCGCCATCGGCAACACCACGCTGCAGACCCTCGGCGCCATCGGCAACGAACTCACCGGCGGCGCAGCCCTCGCCGCCCTGGCGTCGCTGGCGCCCGGTGACATCCTCGCCGCGATCGGCGTGCTCGCCGCGGGCGCGGCGACCGCGATCAACGACGCCTTCCTGGGCGCCGGATCGGTCGGTACGCAGCTCGTCGGCACCATCGGGGGTGCGGGCGTGCAGGCACTCGCCGGCTTCGGTGGCGCGGGCGCCGCGCTGATCGGCGGCCTCGGCGCCGCCGGTACCCAGACCGTCCTCGGCCTCGGTGCCACGGGCAACGCGCTGGTGAACACCGTTGGCGCGGTAGGTAATTCGGCCATCGCCACGATCGGAGCCGTCGGCAACACGCTGTCCGGCACGCTGCTCGGCGCGCTCGGCACCATCCTGTCCAACCCGCTGAATCCGGACAGCTACTCGTCCGCGCTCAACACCCTCGTCAGCGGCGTCGGCACCGCGGTGAACCAGGGCCTGCTCGGCGCCGGCGCCACCGGCAACCTCCTCGTGAACGGCCTCGGCGACATCGGCGGCACGTTCCTCGGCACCCTGGGCCTCGCCGGCACCACGCTGGTGCAGACCCTCGGCAACGCCGGTGCCGCCACCATCGGCACGCTCGGCACCATCGGCAACACGCTCATCGGCGGTGCCGGCGGCATCGGCAACACGATCATCGCCACCCTCGGCAGCGCGGGCAACACGCTGAACACCGCTCTGTCGCAGGCGATCAGCCTGATCACCGGCGCACCGCCGGTCGCGGACCCCGTGGCCCCGGCCGCCGGTCGCGTGGCGCTGGCCGCCGCGGTCACCCCGTCGGACACCGGTGTCTCGACGCTGGCACTCACCCCGGGGGACATCGGCACGGCCGGTACCGTCCTGCTGTCGGGCGTCGGCACGGCGCTGCAGCAGGGCATCGTCGGCTTCGGCACGGCGGGCACGCAGCTCCTCACCGGGCTGGGCGGCGCCGGGATCACCGCGGTCGGCACCATCGGCGGCCTGGGCCTGATCGGCCTGGCCACCGTGGGCGCGTTGGGCAACACCGCGATTCAGACGCTCGGCGCGGTCGGCAACACGCTGCTCAACGGTGGCGGTGCGGCGCTCGGTGCGATCCTCGCCAACCCGCTGGACTTCAACAGCTACGCCACGGCGCTCGCGACGGTGGTGGGCACCATCGGCACGGCACTCAACACGGCCGTCCAGGGTCTCGGGACGGCGGGCAACGTCCTGGTCGCCGGTGCCGGTCAGGCCGGCAGCCTCGCGGTCAACGGCCTCGGCCAGACCGGCAATCAGGTCATCACGGGCATCGGCGGGGCCGGCAACACGGCCGTGCAGACCGTCGGCCAGGTCGGCAACACGCTGAACAACGCGGTCGGCGACGCCGTCGGGATCATCACCGGTCCGGCCGCCACGACGCCCGAGACGCCGGTCGAGCCGACCGTCGCGGACACCTCCGCCGTGCAGCGGACGGCGCTGCGGACCTCGGTGGCCGCGGAGCCCGCGTCGGCCCCGGAGGCGGCGGCCACCGAGACGGCCGCCACGGAGACGGCGGGAACCGTCAAGGGTGCCGAGGAGTCGACGACCAAGGAGTCGACGACCAAGGAGTCCACCAGCACGACGAAGGAATCCTCGACCACGACGAAGGAATCCAGCACCACCGGCTCCAGCAGCACCGGGTCGTCGAGCACCACCAAGTCCGATGCGGGTAGCACCGAGGGCAAGGACGGCAACAAGTCCGAGCCGACGACCAAGGCGGGCACGTCGAGCAAGACCGGCGGCGGCTCGTCCTCGAGCGGTTCGGAGACGTCCTCCACGTCGTCGAGCACGGGTGGTGACTCGGGCAGCTCCAGCGGCTCGGGCGGCTCGTCCAGCGGCGGCGATTCGGGCGGCTCCAGCAGCTAGCCGATCCGGCGTCGACACGACCGTGGGCCCCTCCTCCGGGAGGGGCCCACGTTCGCGTCAATTACTGGTTTGGCGTCGCGAGCGGCCCGGGTACCCGCCCGCCATGACGACGAATGCCCGAACGGCTGCGCGCAACGCCGCCGACAGTCCGTGGTTCGAACGTGCCGCACGTGCGGGATTCGTGGCCAGCGGCGTGCTCCATCTCCTGCTGGCGTGGATCGTGCTCCGCCTGGCCTTCGGCGGTGGCGGCAGCGCCGACCAGTCCGGCGCGCTCGCCACCCTCGGCAGTCAGACCGGCGGCGCGGTGATGCTGTGGCTGGCCGCCTTCGGCTTGGCCGCGTTGGGCCTTTGGCACCTCGTCGAGGCGTTCACCGAGGACGACACCAAGGACCGCGTGAAGGCCGCCGCCGTCGGGATCGTCAACCTCGCACTCGCCTTCTCGGCGGCCCGCTTCGCCACCGGCAGCGGACAGTCCAGCGGACAGCAGAACGCCGGGCTGTCTGCTCAGCTGATGCAATCCGGCTGGGGCAAGGCGGTTCTGGTCGTCGTCGCGCTGGTCCTGCTCGGCGTCGGTGGCTACCACGTGTACAAGGGCGTCACCAAGCGGTTCGAGAAGGAATTGACGCGCCGGCGCGGCCCCGTGGTCACCCCGGCCGGCGTCATCGGCTACACCGCCAAGGGTCTGGTGCTCGCCGGGGCGGGCATCCTGGTCCTCGTCGCCACCTTCACGTCCGACCCGGCCAAGGCCTCCGGCATCGATGCGGCGGTCAAGACCCTCGGCGCGGCTCCGTTCGGGCGCATCCTGCTGGTGCTCGCGGCTCTGGGCATCGCGGCCTACGGCGTGTTCAGCATCATCCGCAGCCGGCACGCCGACATGAGCTAGGGCACGTCACCGCACGGCGAGATCCGGATGGCGCCGTCGGCGTCGACCGTCGCCCGGTGCGCGCAGACCGCCAAGCCGCTGTCGGAGACCTCGCGTCCCGTGCGCAGGTCGTAGCCGTAGCCGTGCAGCGGGCACACCACCACGTCGTCATCGGTCAAGCCGTCGGCCAGCGGTCCGCCGCGGTGCGGGCAGACCGCGCCCAGCGCCCGCAGCGAGCCGTCCCGCATGCGGTACACCGCCACCTGCTCCCCGCCGAGTGCGTACGTGCGGCCCTCACCGACCGGGATCTCGTCGACGTGACCCACGGGGGTGCCGCCCTGCCCGGTCACCGTGCCGGCACCCGGGGCAGCGGGGTCAGGGGCAGCGACGTGCGGAACTGACCCTCGGTGGCCGGTTCACGACCGTCCTGCCACGGATCACGGTATGCCGCCACCGATCTGGCCATGTTGGCGTCCAGGGCGGCGGCGCTGCCCTCCGCGTCGTCGACCACGACGGCGCGGACGTGGTCGATGCCGACCCGCGGCACGAAGGCATACGTGCGCTCCAGCCAGTTGGCGTTCTCCCGGTAGTACTGCAGGAAGCGTCCGGTCAGCGTCATCACCTCCTCCGGCGAGTCGACGGTGGCCAGCAGGTCGCCCTTGCGGACGTGTGCGCCCGCGGCACCGCCGACGTAGATCTCCCAGCGCCCGTCACCGACCGCCACCACGCCGAGGTCCTTGCACAGCGCCTCGGCGCAGTTGCGCGGGCACCCCGTCACGGCCAGCTTCATCTTCGCCGGGCTCGCCAGCCCCTGGTACCGCTCCTCGATCGCGATGCCCAGCGCCGTCGAGTCGCCGAGCCCGTAGCGGCAGAAGTCGGTCCCCACGCACGTCTTGACCGTCCGGAAGCTCTTCCCGTAGGCGTAGCCCGACGGCATGTCGAGGTCGGCCCACACCGCGGGCAGGTCCTCCTTGCGCACGCCCAGCAGGTCGATGCGCTGTCCGCCGGTCAGCTTGATCATCGGGATCTCGTACTTCTCGGCGACGTCGGCGATGCGGCGGAGCTGCGCCGCGCTGGTGACCCCGCCCTTCATCTGCGGCACCACCGAGAACGTGCCGTCACGCTGGATGTTGGCGTGCACGCGGTCGTTGATGAACCGCGCGTCGCGCTCGTCGACGAACTCGTCGGCCCACATCGTCTCCAGCAGCGACGCCAAGGCCATCTTGGATCCGGCATCGGGCTTGCCGTCCGGCGCGAGCGCGACGAAGACCGACGACACCGAGTGCAGACGGAGTTCCCGCACGTGACGCATCAGCGTCGGCTTGTCGTACGGGATCGCCGGCACGTACCAGGACGCCGACGGGTCCTCGGTGACCGCGCCGTCGGCCGCCCACTCGACGATCTGGCCGACGAGTTCCTTGCACGACCCACAGCCCTTGCCCGCCTTGGTCTTCGCCATCACTCCCGTCAGCGAGGTCTCGCCGCCGCGCACGCAGGACACCAGCGCACCCTTGGACACGCCGTTGCAGTTGCACACCTGCGCGTCGTCGGCCAGCTCGCCGACGCCGACGCCCACGTCGGGCGTGCCGATGTCGAACATCAACGACACGCGCTCGTCCGGCAGGGGGAGGCCGCTGTCGAAGGCCTGGGTCAGGAACGCCACCTTCGACACGTCGCCGACCAGGGTGGCGCCCACCAGTTTGCCATCCCGGATGACGACGGTCTTGTAGACGCCGTGCCGCGGTTCGGAGTACTGCACGAATTCGTCGTCGTCGCGTTCGGGGGCCTTGATGCCCATCGCCGCGACGTCGACGCCGGCCACCTTGAGCTTCGTCGCCACCCGCGACCCGTGATAGGTGGCCGCCGGGTCGTTGCCGGTGAGGTGGTCGGCGAGGACCCGTGCCTGCTCCCACAGCGGCGCGACCAGACCGTAGACCTGGCCGCGGTGCTGTGCGCACTCACCGACCACGTAGACGTCGTCGTCGTCGACCGAGCGCATGTGGTCGTCGGTGACGATCGCCCGCTCCACCGTCAGCCCGGCCCGTTGCGCCAGACCGACGTTGGGCCGGATACCCGCCGCGATCACCAGCATGTCGCAGTCCAGCCGGCTGCCGTCGGCGAACGCGACGCCGGACAGTCGGCCGTCGTCGGCCAGCAGCACCTCGGTGGTCCGCTTGTCGGTGTGCACGCCGATGCCGAGGCTCTGCACCGACTTTCGCAGAATGGCCCCCGCGAGGTCGTCGAGTTGCGCGTTCATCAGCGTCGGCCCGGCATGCACCACGTCGACCGCCAAGCCGCGGTTCTGCAGCCCGCGGGCGGCTTCCAGGCCCAGCAGCCCGCCGCCGATCACCACGGCCCGGCTCCTGGCATGCGCTGCGGTGATCATGGCCGCGGTGTCGTCGAGCGTGCGGAACCCGAACACCCCGTCGGCGAGCGTCTTGTCGTCGGCCCACAGACCCTTCATCGGCGGGAAGAACGACCGGCTGCCGGTTGCGAGGATCAGCTTGTCGTAGCGCATGCTGGTGCCGTCGTCGGCGTGCACGAGGTGGGCGAAGGCGTCGATGCGCACGACCCGCACCCCGGCGCGCAGGTCGATGCGGTTGTCGGCGTACCAGTCCAGGCCGTTGAGGTAGATGCCGCCCGGATCATCGCTGCCCGCAAGCACGTTGGAGAGCAGGATGCGGTTGTAGTTGCCGTACGGTTCGTCGCCGAACACGGTGATGTCAAAGACGTCGCCGCCCCCGCGCGCCAGCACCTCCTCGATGGCGCGAATCCCGGCCATGCCGTTGCCGACGACCACCAGCCGCGGCGTCACGAGATCTCCACCAGGCCGAGGTCGACGACCACCGTGCCCGTGCAGCCCGGCGGCGCGGCGATCCGCAGTTCCAGAGCGGTGTCACCGAGCAGGTCCTCCACGACGCGCAGCGCCACGTGGGTGGCGCCCCGGGCGGCGATCGGAAACCACCGCATCGGGGCGCCGTCGCGCATCAACACCACGCTGACCATCTCGTCGGTCGAGTTGCCGCCGCGGAAGTACACCGGTTGGGCGACCGCGCCGGCGGGCACCACGTACCGCAACGTGCCGTCGATGGTGGCGGGATCGTCCAGACCGGTCCCGGCGAAGGAGTAGGCGCCCTGCAAGAACCGGGGAGTGCTGCCGTCGCTCATGCTCAACCAATAGGGGTGGTCTGTTTCCGGACTGTTTCCGGCGCGCTTCGGGCAGGAATACCGTTGCGCACTCGGCGCGTGTCGCACCGTGTGAGCGGGTGTTGACACATCGGATACGGATGCGCAACGGACGCAACACCGTACGACGGTGTACTGATCGGCGACCGCACCGCTTCCGGAAGGACTTCGATGTCCAGATTCACCCGCGACCACGACATTGCCCACTGGGACGCCGAAGACGTCGCCGCCTGGGAGGGCGGCAACGACAGGATCGCCAAGCGCAACCTGATCTGGTCGATCGTCGCCGAGCACGTCGGCTTCTCGATCTGGTCCATCTGGTCGGTGATGGTCCTGTTCATGCCGCAGAACGTCTACGGCATCGACGCGGCAGGCAAGTTCTACCTGGTGGCGGTGCCCACGCTGGTCGGCGCGTTCATGCGCATCCCGTACACCGTGGCACCGGCCCGGTTCGGCGGCCGCAACTGGACCATCGTCAGCGCGCTGCTGCTGCTCGTCCCGACGTTGCTCACGCTGTGGGCGATGACCACGCCCGGCACCAGCTACACCACCTTCATGGTCGTGGCGGCGTTCGCCGGCTTCGGCGGCGGCAACTTCGCCTCCTCGATGACGAACATCAACGCCTTCTACCCGCAACGGCTCAAGGGCTGGGCGCTCGGCCTCAACGCCGGCGGCGGCAACATCGGCGTCCCGGTCATCCAGCTGATCGGCCTGTTGATCATCGCGACGGTCGGCAACACCGCCCCCGAGCTGGTGTGCGCCATCTACCTCGTCCTCATCGGCTGCGCCGCCATGGGTGCGGCGCTGTTCATGGACAACCTGCGCAACCAGACGTCCAACCTAGGTGCGCTCGCAGAAGCGTTGCGCTACCGGCACTCCTGGGTGATGAGCTTCCTCTACATCGGCACCTTCGGCTCGTTCATCGGCTTCTCGTTCGCCTTCGGGCAGGTGCTGCAGATCAACTTCCTCGCCGGTGGTGACACCGCCGCGCAGGCCGCCCTGCACGCCGCGCAGATCTCCTTCCTCGGCCCGCTGCTCGGGTCCATCTCCCGACCGTTCGGCGGCAAGCTCGCCGACCGCATCGGCGGCGGCAGGATCACCCTGTACACGTTCGTCGCGATGATCTTCGCCGCGGGCATCCTGGTCGTCACCGGCATGCTCGACGACCGGATGGGCGGCGCCCCGACCGGCGGCCAGATGGCCGGCTACGTCGCAGGATTCATCGTGCTGTTCGTGCTGTCGGGCATCGGCAACGGCTCCACCTACAAGATGATCCCGTCGATCTTCGAGGCGCGGGCCGCCGACAAGGACGGTTGGGACGCCGAGGCCAAGGCCGCGTGGTCGCGGCGCATGTCGGGCGCGCTGATCGGCTTCGCCGGTGCCGTCGGCGCCCTGGGGGGCGTCTTCATCAACATCGCGCTGCGCCTGTCGTACGTCGGGGAGGCGAAGTCGGCCACCAACGCCTTCTGGGTGTTCCTCGCGTTCTACGTCGTCTGCGCCGTCGTCACCTGGTTCGTCTTCCTGCGGATGCAGTCGGTGCGCACCGTCACCGGCGAGCACGTGGGCCGGGCACCCGCGCCGGTCGGTTGACGTCGCACACCACGCGCACCGCGTGTTCCTACTGCGGGGTCGGCTGCGGGATTTCGGTCGAGACCCGCGCCGACCCCAGCACCGGTGCGCCCGTCATCGCCCGGGTGTCCGGCGACCGGTTGCACCCCACCAACGCCGGGCGGCTCTGCACGAAGGGCGCCACCCACGCGGAGATGATGGCGGCCACCGAGGGCCGGCTGACCACCGGACTGGTGCGCGCCGACCGCAGCGGCGCACCCGCCGAGGTCGACGTCGACGAGGCCATCGCCGAGGCCGGCCGGAGGCTGCGCGCGATCGTCGACGAGCACGGACCGGACGCCGTCGCGCTGTACGTGTCGGGGCAGATGTCGATCGAGGCGCAGTACCTGGCCACCAAGCTGGCCAAGGGGTACCTCCGCACGAAGTACATCGAGTCGAACTCGCGGCTGTGCATGGCCAGTGCCGGCACCGGCTACAAGCAGTCCCTCGGTGCCGACGGGCCGCCGGGTTCGTACGCCGACTTCGACCACACCAACCTGTTCTTCGTCATCGGCTCGAACATGGCCGACTGCCACCCGATTCTGTACCTGCGCATGGCCGACCGGCTCAAGGCCGGCGCGAAGCTCATCGTCGTCGACCCCCGGCGCACCGCCACGGCCGAGAAGGCCGACCTGTACCTGCCGATCCGGCCGGGGTCGGATCTGGCGCTACTCAACGGCATCCTGCATCTGCTCGTCGAGAACGGCGACGTCGACGAGGCCTTCATCGCCGAGCACACCGAGGGGTGGGACGCCATGCCCGCGTTCCTCGCGGACTACCCACCCGCCGTCGTGGCCGAGCTGACCGGTCTCGCCGAGGACGACGTTCGCGCGGTCGCCGCGATGATCGCCGAGGCGGGGGAGTGGATGACCTGCTGGGCGGTCGGCATGAACCAGAGCACGCACGGCACCTGGAACACCAACGCAATATGCAACCTGCACCTCGCGACCGGCGCCATCTGCCGCCCCGGCAGCGGACCGATGTCGCTCACCGGCCAGCCGAATGCCATGGGCGGCCGCGAGATGGGGTACATGGGACCCGGTCTGCCCGGGCAGCGCGCCGTCACGTCCGCCGACGACCGCGCCTTCGTCGAGACGCAGTGGGGACTGCCGGCGGGCACCATCCGCACCGACTTCGGGCCGGGTGCGGTCGACCTGTTCGAACGGCTCGCCGCCGGGGAGATCAAGGCCTGCTGGATCATCTGCACCAACCCGGTCGCGTCGATGCCCAACCGCGCCGTCACGGTCGCGGGACTGGAGCGGGCCGATCTCGTCGTGGTGCAGGACGCGTACCGCGACACCGCCACGACTCGCTACGCCGACGTGGTACTGCCGGCCACGCTGTGGGCCGAATCCGACGCCGTGATGGTGAACTCCGACCGCACCCTGACCCTACTCGGCCAGTCGATTCCCGCACCGGGACAGGCGATGCCGGACTGGAAGCTCATCTGCCGCGTCGCCGAGCAGCTCGGCTTCGGTGCCGCCTTCGCCTTCGCCAGCAGCGCGGAGGTGTTCGACGAGATTCGCCGATTCTCCAATCCCAGGACGGGTTACGACTTACGGGGCGTCGACTACGACCGGCTCCGCAGCAGCCCCGTGCAGTGGCCGGCGCCGCCGAACCGTGGCGACCGCAACCCGATCCGCTATCTCAACGACGGCGTCAGCCAGGACGCGTACGTCGACGCCACCGGCCGGCGGCCGCGTCTGGCGTTCCCGACGCCGTCGCGGCGCGCGGTCTTCCACCCGCGTCCGCACGTGGATCCCGCCGAACGGCCGGACGCCGACTATCCCCTGGTGCTCAATACCGGTCGGCTGCAACATCAATGGCACACCATGACCAAGACGGGCCGGGTCGACAAGCTGAACCGGCTCAACGGCCGGCCGTTCATCGAGGTGCATCCCGAGGACGCGACGCCGCTCGGCATCGTCGACGGTGCGTCCGTCGAAGTGACGTCGCGGCGTGGGCGCGTGGTGCTCCCTGCGGTCGTGACCGACCGGGTGCGGCCCGGGGACTGCTTCGCACCGTTCCACTGGAACGACGAGCAGGGGCCCGACCTGACCATCAACGCGGTCACCAACGACGCCGTCGACCCCGACTCGCTGCAACCCGAGTTCAAGGCCTGCGCGGTGGCGCTAGCGCCGGTGGCCGCCGTGCCCGCCGAGCTGGCCGCGCCGGCTCCCGCGCCGACCGAGGAGGAACGGCTGTACCTCGCCGGGTTCTTCACCGCGCTGGGCCCGTCGGTCACCGGGGTGCCCGTGTTGCCGCCGTCGGCGCCGGTGCGGGCGGCGGTGCGGCTGTGGGTCGACGGCCTGCTCGCCGGGCGGTACTCCCGGGCGGTCCCCGACGGGGGGCGCCAAGACGAGGCCGACGGTCCGCTGGTGCTGTGGGCGTCGCAGACCGGTACCGCCGAGGAGTTGGCGACGTCGGTGGCGGGCCGGCTCGGCGGTGCGCGGCTGTTGGCGATGAACGACGCCGCGGTCGACGACCTCACCGGCGGGCGCGACGTGGTGGTGGTGACGAGCACCTTCGGCGACGGCGGACCGCCCGACAACGGCGCGGACTTCTGGGACCGTCTGGAGTCCTCCGAGGCCCCGGCGCTGGACGGGGTCCGGTTCGCGGTGCTGGGCATCGGCGACCGGTCCTACGACGAATTCTGCGGCTACGCCAAGTCGCTGGACCGCCGGTTCGCCGACCTCGGCGCCACCCGGCTGGTGGACCGCGCCGATTGCGAGGCCTTCGACGACGAGCCCATGGCGCAGTGGACCGACCGCCTGGTCGACGTCCTGGGCCCGGCGAGCGGGGGGACCGCCGCCCCCGCCGCCGCCACCAAAGGCCCCGCCGCCGCGTCGGCCCCGGCCGCGCCCGTCGCGCAGCCGTTCACCCGCGCCCAGCCGCTGCGGGTGCCGCTGAGCCGCAACGTCCTGCTGACCCCGCCGACGGCCGCCAAGGAGGTGCGCTGGTTCGGCTTCGACGTCTCCGAGCACGACGTGAGCTACGCGGTCGGCGACGCGCTCGGCGTCTTCGTGCGCACTGCACCGGAAGCGGTGGCGGACTGGCTGCGGGCCACCGGGCTGTCCGGCGACGAGGTGGTGCACGTCGACGGCGCCGACGTGGCGCTGCGCGAGGCGCTCGCGGCGTCGTTCGACGTGCAGCGGGTGACGCCGGGCCTGCTGTCGTTCGTGGCGGAACGGTGCGGCGACCGGGCGGCGGCGCGGCTGCTCGGCACCGCGCGGTCCGAGCGCGAGCAGTGGCTGTGCGGCCGCAACGGCATCGACGTCGTCGAGGAGTTCCCGGTGCGGGCGGCTCCCGAGGAGTGGCTGGACGCGCTGGTGCGATTGACCCCCCGTTCGTACTCGATCGCGTCGAGTCCGCTGGTGAGTCCGCACGAGGTGCAGACGACGGTGTCCGTGCTGCGGTACCGCACCCCGCGTGGGGTGCAGCGCGGCGGTGTCGGATCCACCTTCTTGGCCGACCGTGCCACGCACGCCGAGGTGTTCCTGCAGCCATCGCCGCACTTCCGGCCGCCCGAGGACGGCGACCTCCCGATGATCATGGTGGGGCCGGGCACGGGCATCGCGCCGTTCCGCGGCTTCCTGCAGGAGCGCCGCGCGCTGGGGCACCGGGGACCCAACTGGTTGTTCTTCGGCGATCGGCACCGGGCGGAGAACTTCTACTACCGTCACGACCTCGAGGACATGGTGGACGACGGCCTGCTCAACCGGCTGGACCTCGCGTTCTCCCGCGACCAGGCCGAGCGGATCTACGTACAGCACAAGATGACCGACTACGGCGCCGACGTGTGGCGCTGGCTCGAGGACGGTGCGCACGTCTACGTGTGCGGCGACGCCACCCGCATGGCCCGCGACGTCGACGACGCGCTGCTCGCGATCATCCGGCGGCACGGCGCGCTGTCCGACGACGCCGCCCGCGACTACAAGCGCGAGCTGGTCGCCGCCAAACGGTATGTGCGCGACGTGTATTGACCTTCAGCGCAGGCTGACCGGAGCGTTCGACGTCACGTCGCCGCCCTGGTTGCGTGCCGCCCAGGACTCGATGGTGGGCAGCACGTCCGGACACATCGTCGACCCGGCCGCGTAGACGATGATGCCCACCTCGAACGGCGCGTACCCGGCGTCGCTCACCGTGCCCAACGCCACGGGCACCGGCGCACCGGAGCGCAGCAGCCGGCAGGTGAACTTCCCGAGGTCTATCACGTCGGTCATCGATGCGTAGTACACGCCCTCGTCGTCGAGCATCATCACGTAGTCGATCGGGTCGGCCGCTGCGGGCGATGCGAGCGCCGTGCCGGCGGCCATCACGCACGCCGACGCAAGCACGATGCGAACTGCTTGATTCATTCTCTCCACCCCCTGGATGCGGCCCCCCGACCGCATGCGAAACGTTACCGCCGGGGTCTGACACGCGCGTCAGAACGGTGGCGGATGCGCCTGCCCAACAGGAGAGGTGGCGATGCTCGAGTGTGATTCTGGCGACGCGCATCTCAGGTGAAGCGTCGCCGGATTCACACTCGGCGGTGACGGGAGATCCGCCCGCGCCGCCGCGGCGCGATGATGCTGAGTCCCTAAGGACTGCTGGTGTCCGAGGGGGGACTTGAACCCCCACGCCCGTTAATAGGGCACTAGCACCTCAAGCTAGCGCGTCTGCCATTCCGCCACTCGGACTCAGTGGGCGACTAAGGCTATCGGATACCGGGCCCCGGACCCAAACCAGCACGACGCGGGCCCGCCGGGTGGTGTACGAATGAGGTCGTGACGGACGCCCCGGATGCCATCAGCGAGGTCGTCGGCCTCGTCAGCGAACTGATCCGGTTCGACACCTCCAACACCGGCGACCCCGCGACCACCAAGGGCGAGGAGGAGTGCGCGCGCTGGGTGGCGGCCCGGCTCGAGGAGGTCGGCTACGAGACCGAGTACGCCGAGGCCGGCGCACCGGGCCGCGGCAACGTCTTCGCCCGCCTGCGTGGCAGCGACCCGGATCGCGGCGCGCTGATGATCCACGGCCACCTCGACGTGGTGCCCGCCGAACCGGCGGACTGGAGCGTGCACCCGTTCTCCGGCGCGGTCTCCGACGGCTACGTATGGGGTCGCGGCGCCGTGGACATGAAGGACATGGTCGGCATGACCCTCGCGGTCGCCCGCCACTTCAAGCGCGCCGGCATCGTCCCGCCGCGCGACCTGGTGTTCGCGTTCCTCTCCGACGAGGAGCACGGCGGCACCTACGGCGGTCAGTGGCTCGTCGACAACCGGCCCGACCTCTTCGCCGGCGTCACCGAGGCGATCGGCGAGGTGGGCGGCTTCTCGCTCACCGTGCCCACCCGCGACGGGGGCGAACGCCGCCTGTACCTGATCGAGACGGCCGAGAAGGGCCTGTCGTGGATGCGGCTGAGTGCGCGTGGCCGCGCCGGGCACGGCTCGATGGTGCACGACGACAATGCCGTCACCGCCGTCGCCGAGGCCGTCGCGCGACTGGGCCGTCACCAGTTCCCGCTCGTGCTCACCGATTCGGTCGCCCAGTTCCTCGCCGCGGTGGGGGAGGAGATGGGCGTCGACTTCGATCCCGCATCGCCCGACCTCGACGGCGCGATCGCCAAGCTGGGAGGCATCGCCCGCATCGTCGGCGCCACCCTGCGCGACACCGCCAACCCCACCATGCTGAAGGCCGGCTACAAGGCCAACGTCATCCCCGCGACCGCCGAGGCGATGATCGACTGCCGCGTCCTGCCCGGCCGCAAGGCCGCCTTCGAACGCGAGGTCGACGAGCTGATCGGCCCGCACGTCACGCGCACCTGGGAGCGCGACCTGCCGTCGGTGGAGACGACGTTCGACGGTGACCTGGTCGACGCCATGAACGCGGCGCTGCTCGCCGTCGACCCGGACGCCCGCCCCGTGCCCTACATGCTGTCCGGCGGAACGGACGCAAAGGCGTTCGTACGACTGGGAATTCGCTGCTTCGGCTTCGCCCCGCTGCGTCTGCCGCCGGACCTCGACTTCTCTGCGCTGTTCCACGGCGTCGACGAACGGGTACCCGTCGACGCACTGGAATTCGGTACCGAGGTACTCGAACACTTCCTGTCGCACTGCTGACCGACCGACCGAGAGGACGCGCATGACTTCGCCGTACGACGCTCTGCCCCAGCTGCCCACCTTCACCCTGACCAGCAAGGCCGTCACCGACGGCCAGCCGTTCGGCAACGACCAGGTCAGCGGCATCATGGGTGCCGGCGGCTCGGACGTCTCGCCCGACCTCGCGTGGAGCGGCTTCCCGGAGGAGACCCGCAGCTTCGCGGTGACGATGTACGACCCGGACGCGCCCACCGGCTCGGGCTTCTGGCACTGGGCGGTCGCGAACCTCCCCGCCACGGTGACCGAGCTGCCCGCCGGCGTCGGCGACGGCAGCCACAGCGGCTTCCCCGGCGATGCGCTCACGCTGCGCAACGACGCCGGGCTGCCGCGCTTCATCGGCGCGGCCCCGCCTCCCGGGCACGGGCCGCACCGCTACTACATCGCCGTGCACGCCGTCGACGTGGAGAAGCTGGACCTGCCCGAGGACGCGACTCCGGCCTACCTCGGCTTCAACCTGTTCAGCCACGCCATCGCCCGCGCCGTCATCCACGGCACCTACGAGCAGCAGGAGCAGTAGGCGTCAGCGGGTGGCCGAACCCACGGCCTCGGCCAGCGAGCCGAACCCGCCGGCGTGCAGTCGCTGGGCCAGGCCGTCGTGCACGCGCTTGGCCCAGAGACCGCCGCCGTAGACGAAGCCGGTGTACGCCTGCACCAGCGCTGCGCCGTTGACGATCCGCTCCCAGGCGTCATCGGCGCTTTCGATGCCGCCGACGCTGACGAGGACCAACCGGTTGCCGACGCGCCGGTGCAGCCGGCGCAGGATCTCCAGTGACCGCGCGGCGACCGGGGCGCCGGAGACGCCGCCGGCGCCGAGGTCCGCCGCCCCGGGGGTGCGCAGCCCATCGCGGGAGATCGTCGTGTTGGTGGCGACGATGCCCGCGAGGCCCAGTTCGACCGCGAGGTCGGCGATCTCGTCGACGTCCGCGTCCGACAGGTCCGGGGCGATCTTCACCAGCACCGGCGCCGTCGTCTCCGCGCGGACCGCTTCCAAGATCGGCCGCAGCGACGCCACCGCCTGCAGGTCGCGCAACCCCGGGGTGTTCGGCGAACTCACGTTGACCACCAGGTAGTCCGCGACGGGACCGAGCAGCCGCGCGCTCTCGGCGTAGTCGCGGACCGCCTCGGTCGCCGGGGTGGCCTTGGTCTTGCCGATGTTGACGCCGATCGGCACCGTCGACGTCCGCGACGCCATGCGGGTCGCCAGCGCCGCCGAACCGTGGTTGTTGAAGCCCATCCGGTTGAGCAGCGCCCGGTCCTCGGGCAGCCGGAACATCCGTGGCGTGGGATTGCCGGGCTGTGCTTGCGCCGTCACGGTGCCCACCTCGGCGTATCCGAAACCCAGTGCGCCCCAGGTGTGCAACCCCGTGCCGTCCTTGTCGAAGCCGGCGGCGAGCCCGAGCGGCCCGGGGAAGCGCACCCCGAACGCCGTGGACGCGAGCACCGGGTCGGAGGGCGCGAGGCGACGGGCCAGCGCCGCCCGCAGCCCCTGCGGTGCCGTCGCGCCGCGCAGCGCGGCGAAGACGAGGGTGTGGATGCGCTCGGGCGCGACCAGGAACAGGATTCGCCGCAGCAGGGCGTACATCACGCGCCCGGCTGGTCGCCGACGCCGAGTCGGTCGGCGGCCGTCTTCTTGCGGCGCAACAGCACCCGTCGACTGCCGTCGGTGTACAGCCGCACCCGCGTCAGCTCCCAGCCGCGGTACTCGGCCTCGATCGACAGTCGGGTCGACGCCGAGACCCGCGTGACGTCGGGCGGCAGCCGCAGCGGAATCCACTCGTACTCGTCGGAGAGATCCGACTCCCAGCCGGCGGGCATCCGCCCCCGATGAATCGCCGTCACGTCACCGCCTCCCTGATCACCTGGACGCCGCCGCCTGCGCCGGACACCACGAAGAGCGTGTTCGAGGCGTCGTCGAAGGACAGCGAGTTCGGTTGCCGAACGGTTCTATAACGCGCCTTCTCGACCGGTATTCCAGTGGCCAGATCGTAGCCAACGACGCTGTTCGTCGCCGTCTCGGACACCCAGGCCAGCCGGCCGGAGCCGGTGAGACCGTAGGGCGCGCCGCCCACCGGGTAGCGCTGCCGCAGCATCAACGGGTCGGCCCCGAAGACCAGCAGGGCGCCGCCGCGCGTGTCGGCCACCAGGACGCGCCCGGCGGCGTCGGCCGCGATCGTCGTCGCCCCCTCGCCGGCCCGCAGCGCGTGGTCGGCCTCGTCGCCCGCCGGGTCGACGGTGGTCACCGACGTCTGCCCCCGGTCGAGCACCACCACGGTGTCGCCCTGGGCGGCCAACGCGTCGACGCGCGCGAACAGCGGCAGCCGCGCCGCCACGGTGTCGTCCCCGCGCAGCGTGTACACCGCGCCGTCGGCGCTGCCCAGCGTCAATCGGCCGTCACCGCGGCGCGCGATCGCGGTGAAGTCCACGTCCGCGGCGCCGTCGACCGTCACCCGACGCACGTCCGGTACCGCCGCGGTGAGGCCGACGCGCAGGTAGCCGCCGCGCGTCGCCGCGTAGACGGTGCCGTCCCCGGAGGCTGCCAGCGCCGTCGCCGGGGACGGCAGCGCCACCGTGCGCACCGGCCCCTTGGCGGGCACCACCGCCAGCGTCACCGCACCGGCCCCGTCGCCGACGAGCACCGCCAGCGCACCGGTACCGCGGTCGAACACACTGGTGACGCCGTTGCCCGGCAACGGGAGCACGGCACCGTCGGGTGTCCCGGTCACCGGCGGCGAGTCGGCGGCGACGGCGGGCGCGATGGTCGGCGGTGGCGAATCGGCCGGATCCGACGAGCAGCCGGCGAGGGCAACCGCCAGTGCGCCGAGCACGGCGATGGGAGCCGGGGAAAGTCGGTGGTTTCGGAAGGGCGGCAAAGGGTAGCTCTCGCGACGTGCGGATGACTGGTCGTACAACCGGCAAGTGTAGGCACGTCGCGGGTCGGAGATCGGCCGCGTACGGGCCCGGTTCGGCGCGCAGCGTGGGTAGGGTGCCGGCATGAGCGTCGTGGCGAATCGGGACGTCGACCACGACCAGTTCGTGATCGAGGACATCTCCACCGGTCTGCACGCCAGCGGCTTCGGCTCGGTCGGTGACGGCCGCTCCTTCTCGTTCCACGTCGAGCGGCAGACGCTGCTGGTCGAGGTGTACCGCCTGCGGTTGCGCGCGCTGGTCCCGCAGGCCGAGGACGTGGTGGCCACCGCCACCCGCGACCTCTCCCACGTGGACCTCACCGACGAGCGCAGTCTCGGCGCTGCGGTCCGCGACGCCGTGTCCGACGCGCAACCGGTGCCGCGCTCACATCGCTGACGCAGGTCCGCGCGGTACGGTCTTCTCCCGTGAACGACGTGTCGTGGCTGCAGGTGGTGGTGTTGTCGGTGGTGCAGGGCCTGACGGAGTTCCTGCCGGTCTCGTCCTCGGGCCACCTCGCGATCGTGTCCCAGGCGTTCTTCGGCCGCGACGCGGGCGCGTCGTTCACCGCCGTCATCCAGATCGGCACCGAGATCGCGGTGCTCATCTACTTCGCCCGTGACATCGCCCGCATCCTCTCGGCCTGGTTCGCCGGGCTCTTCGACGCGGCCAAGCGCACCGCCGACTACTGGTTGGGCTGGTGGGTGATCCTCGGCACGATCCCGATCGCCGTCGCCGGACTCGCCTTCAAGCACTACATCCGAGACGACATCCGCAACCTGTGGATCATCGCGACCGCGCTGATCGTCTTCTCCGCCGTGATCGCCGCCGCCGAGTACGTCGGCAGGCAGACCCGCGAGATCCGCGACTTCACCTGGAAGGACAGCCTGATCGTCGGCACGTCGCAGGCGCTGGCGCTCATCCCGGGCGTGTCCCGGTCCGGTGTGACGATCAGCGCAGGCCTCTTCCTCGGCCAGAAGCGGGAGGCCGCCGCGCGGTTCGGCTTCCTGCTGGCCATCCCGGCGGTGCTGGCCTCCGGGTTGTTCTCGCTGCCGGACGCCTTCCACCCCGAGGGTGCCGGACAGAGCGCGACCGGCCTGCAACTCCTCGTCGGCACGGTCATCGCCTTCGTGGTCGGCTACGCCGCGATCGCGTGGTTCCTCAAGTTCCTGGTCCGGCACAGCATGTACTGGTTCGTCGGCTACCGGATCATCGTGGGCGTCACCGTGCTGGTCCTGCTGAGCACCGGCGTGCTGGCCGCCCAGTGACCGTCATCCTGCTCCGGCACGGCCGGTCCACGTCGAACACCGCGCACACCCTCGCCGGGCGGTCCGAGGGCGTCGACCTCGACGAGAAGGGCGCCGAACAGGCCCGGACCGTGGTCGAGCGCATCGGCGACCTCCCGGTGCGGGCGATCGTGCGCTCGCCGCTGCTGCGGTGTGCCCGCACGGTCGAGCCGCTGGCGGCCGCGCTCGGGCTCGACCCGGTCGTCGAGGACGGGCTGGTCGAGGTCGACTACGGCGAGTGGACCGGCCGCAAGATCGGCGATCTCGTCAAGGAGCCGCTGTGGGCCGTGGTCCAGCAGCAGCCCAGCGCCGCCGTCTTCCCGGGAGGGGAAGGACTCGCCGACGTGCAGCACCGCGCGGTGCGTGCGGTCCGCGAGCACGACCGGCTGCTGGCCGAACGCCACGGCGGCGACGCGCTGTGGGTGGCGTGCACGCACGGCGACGTCATCAAGGCCGTGCTGGCCGACGCGCTCGGGGTGCATCTCGACGGCTTCCAGCGCATCACCGCCGACCCGGCCTCGATGAGCGTCGTGCGCTACACCGCCGTCCGTCCGTTCGTCCTGCACGTCAACCACACCGGCGCCGGACTCACCTCGGCGCTCACCCCGCCCCCTCCCACGCCCGCCGCCGACGGCGAGGTGGCGGCGACGGATGCCGTCGTGGGTGGCAGCACCGACTGATCACCCGACGACCGCGGGCCGTGCGAATTGCGGCAGCGCCGCCGCTTACCGGTATTTTGGAAAGGCCATGACCCGCTCGATTCACGTCTTCCGCTCACCCGACCGCTTCGTGGCCGGGACCGTCGGGCAACCGGGGAACCGGACGTTCTATCTGCAGGCGGTCCACGACAAGCGGGTGGTGTCGGTGATGCTGGAGAAGCAGCAGGTCGCCGTGCTCGCCGAACGCATCTCGGCGCTGCTGCTCGAGATCAACCGCCGCTTCGGCACGCCGATCCCGCCCGAGGTCGACGACGTCGACGACCTCAGCCCGCTGGTGATGCCGGTGGACGCCGAGTTCCGCGTCGGCACCATGGGGCTCGGTTGGGACTCCGAGGCGCAGACGGTGGTGGTCGAACTGCTCGCCGTCTCCGAGACCGAGTTCGACGCGTCTGTGGTGCTCGACGACGCCGAGGACGGGCCCGACGCGGTCCGGGTGTTCCTCAGCCCCGAGTCGGCGCGCCAGTTCGCCGCCCGTTCCAACCGCGTCATCTCGGCGGGCCGCCCGCCGTGCCCGCTGTGCGACGAGCCCCTCGACCCGGCCGGGCACATCTGCGTCCGGACCAACGGCTACCGGCGCGGTGCGCTCGGCGCGGGAGACGATGAACCCGAACTCTGAGACCGCCGCGCGCGACGTCCTGGTCTGCGGTGAGCTGACGGTGCTCGGCCGCATCCGCTCGGCCAGCAACGCGACGTTCCTGTGCGAGGCCGTGCTCGACCAGACCTCCGTCCACTGCGTCTACAAGCCCGTCGCCGGCGAGGCGCCGCTGTGGGACTTCCCCGACGGCACGCTGGCCGGCCGGGAGTACGGCGCCTACCTGGTGTCCGCGGCGCTCGGCTGGGACGTCGTGCCGCTCACCGTGGTGCGCGACGGGCCGGCCGGCCCGGGCATGGTGCAGCGCTGGGTCGACCAACCGGGCGACGTCCTGTCCGGGGACGACGAGCCGTCCGCCGAAGAAGACCCCGACGACGATCTCTCGGACGAGCCCACTGCTGAACCCGATCCGGGGCCGGACCTGGTCGACCTGGTGCCCGCGGGCCGCATCCCGCCCGGTTACCTGCCCATCCTGCAGGCCTACGACTACCACGGTGACGAGGTCACCCTGGTGCACGCCGACGACCCCCGGCTGCACCGGATGGCGGTGTTCGACGTGCTGATCAACAACGCCGACCGCAAGGGTGGCCACATCCTCGCCGGGGTCGACGGCCGGGTGTACGGCGTCGATCACGGCGTGAGCCTGCACGCCGAGGACAAGCTGCGCACCGTGCTGTGGGGCTGGGCGGGCAAGCCCGTCGACGACGAGCTGCTGGCCCGGGTGGCCGCCCTGCGCGACGCGCTCCGCGGTGACCTGGCCGACGAAATGCGCGCGCACGTCACGCGCGACGAGGTTGCCGCCCTGCGGTCCAGAACCGTTGCGCTGCTTGCCAACCCGGTCATGCCGACGCCCGACCGGCACCGGCCCATCCCGTGGCCGGCGTTCTGAGCCGCCGGCGCGGGTGAGTGTTCTACGCTGGCCCGATGACCGATCATGACCGGGCTGCCGCCCGCCGCGAGATCACCGATGCCCTCCAGAAGGCACTCGACCGCAGGCACGAGGTGCTCGACGTGATCGTCGAGGCCGACGACAAGGCCGCCGCCGTCGAGGCGATCGCCAAGCTGCTCGGCACGTCGCACCTCGGTGGCGAGGCGGTGATGGCCATGCAGTTCGATCGGCTGACCCGCGACTCCCGTCGCCGCATCGCCCAGGAACTCGACGACCTCAACAAGCAACTGACGTTCACCTTCGCCGATCGGCCTGCCAGCTCCGGCGAGGGCCTGACGCTGCGGCCGTTCTCCGGTGCCGAGGACCGCGACGTGTTCGCCGCCCGCACCCAGGACGTCGGCGCGTCCGGCGACGGCTCGGGTGGGCCGGCAGGCAGCCTGGACGACGAGATCGCCGCCGCGCTCGCCCGGGTGTCGGCCGAGGAGGCCGTCTGGTTCGTGGCCGAGGAGTCGTCCCAGAAGGTCGGCATGGTGTTCGGCGAACTCGTCGGCGGCGAGGTCAACGTGCGGATCTGGATTCATCCCGACCACCGCCACTGCGGGTACGGCACCGCCGCGCTGCGTCGCTGCCGCTCGGAGATGGCGGCCTACTTCCCGGCCGTGCCGATGGTGGTCCGGGCACCCGGCGCGACGCCGCGGTGACCGACGCGGCCCTGGCCGCGCAGGTGGCGGAGGAGGCCGGCGCACTGCTGGTGGCCCTCCGGGAGGAGGTCGGGTTCGCCCACCCGTACGACCTCGGCGACCTCGGTGACCGGCAGGCGAACGACTTCATCCTGCGGCGCTTGCGCGAAGAGCGGCCCGACGACGCCGTGCTGAGCGAGGAGGCCGCCGACGACCTCGCGCGGATCCGGGCGGACCGGGTGTGGATCGTCGACCCGGTGGACGGCACCCGCGAGTTCTCCCTGCCCGGCCGCGTCGACTGGGCGGTGCACATCGCGCTGTGGCAGCGCCACGGCGGGCCCGCAGACGACGGGCGCGACCATGACGGGGCCGGACACGGCGGCATCACCGATGCCGTCGTCGGACTGCCGGCCGTCGGCACGGTCTACCGCACCGACACCGTGACCGGCCCGCCGCCGCGCGAACCCGGGCCGATCCGCATCGCGACCAGCAGGCACCGCCCGCCGACGGTGCTGTGGTGGCTACGCGACGTCCTCGACGTCGAGTTGATCGGCATCGGCTCGGCGGGCGCGAAGGCGATGGCCGTCGTGCGCGGCGACGTCGACGCCTACATCCACGCCGGCGGGCAGTGGGAGTGGGACTCGGCCGCACCGGCCGGCGTGGTGCGCGCCGCCGGACTGCATGCGTCGCGCATCGACGGGTCGCCGCTGCTCTACAACCGTCCCGACCCCTACCTGCCGGACCTGCTGATGTGCCGGCCCGAGCTGGCCGACACGCTGCTCGAGGGCATCCGCTCCATCTGGTGACGCCCGCCGTCACGCCCGGCGGGAATCAAATCGCGGCGCGCGGTGTCGTTGGACGTCGAATGACCAACCGATGGGAGTCCGCCGGTGAACGCGCTCACCCCCGCACGCGCCCAGTCCGCCGTGAACCCTAGAGTTTCAGCCATGCACTCCTGGCCCGCGCCGCACGTACCGGAGTTGCCGGGCCGTGGCCCGGAACT
Organism: Mycolicibacterium grossiae; assembly: GCF_008329645.1. Taxonomy (NCBI): domain Bacteria; kingdom Bacillati; phylum Actinomycetota; class Actinomycetes; order Mycobacteriales; family Mycobacteriaceae; genus Mycobacterium; species Mycolicibacterium grossiae. The sequence continues at coordinate 4,550,160 of NZ_CP043474.1, read as the reverse complement.
GCGGCTGTACGACAGCGCCGACCGTCAGGTGCGGCCCGTCACGACGGGGGACACGGCCTCGATGTACGTCTGCGGCATCACGCCGTACGACGCCACCCACCTCGGCCACGCCGCCACCTACCTGGCCTTCGACCTGGTGTACCGGCTGTGGCTGGACTCGGGCCGCCGGGTGCACTACGTGCAGAACGTGACCGACGTCGACGACCCGCTGTTCGAGCGCGCCGCCCGCGACGGTGTCGACTGGCGGGCCCTCGGCGATCGCGAAACGCAACTGTTCCGCGAGGACATGGCGGCGCTGCGGGTGCTGCCGCCGCACGACTACGTCGCCGCCACCGACGCCATCGCCGAGGTCGTCGAGCTGGTGGAGAAGATGTTGGCGTCCGGTGCCGCCTACGTCGTGGACGCGGGCGACGGTCATCCCGACGTGTACTTCCGCGCCGACGCCACCTTGCAGTTCGGCTACGAATCGGGCTACGACCGCGACACCATGCTGACGCTGTTCGGCGAGCGCGGCGGCGACCCGGACCGGGCAGGCAAGTCCGACCCGCTCGACGCGCTGCTGTGGCGCGCCGAGCGCCCGGGGGAACCGAGCTGGCCCTCGCCGTTCGGGCCGGGCCGGCCGGGGTGGCACGTCGAGTGTGCGGCAATCGCGCTCACCCGCATCGGCACGGACCTCGACGTCCAGGGCGGCGGCAGCGACCTCGTCTTCCCGCACCACGAGTTCTCCGCCGCGCACGCCGAGTCCGTCACGGGGGAGCGCCGCTTCGCACGGCACTACGTGCACGGCGGCATGATTGGCTGGGACGGCCACAAGATGAGCAAGAGCCGCGGCAACCTGGTGCTGGTGTCACGGTTGCGCGCAGACGGCGTCGACCCCGCCGCGATCCGGCTGGGCCTGTTCGCCGGGCACTACCGCGAGGACCGGTCCTGGAGCGACGCCGTGCTCGACGAGGCCCGCACCCGACTCGCCCGGTGGCGCGAAGCGACCGCGTTGCCCGCCGGACCGGACGCCGCCGACGTCGTCGCGCGGGTGCGCCAGTACCTCGCCGATGACCTCGACACGCCCAAAGCGCTTGCCGCGCTTGACGGTTGGGCGACCGATGCGCTCACCTACGGCGGGCACGACGCGGCCGCGCCACGCACCGTCGCCACGGCGGTCGACGCGCTGCTGGGCATCGCGCTGTAGGACGGCGCCCCCTCGCGGCTACTCCCGGCGGCCGCGGTGCAGTACGTTTTCGCGCATGCCTTCAGTTCGCGACAAGGTCGTCCTCATCACCGGCGGGGCCGCCGGCGTCGGCGCGGAGGTGGCGCGCCGACTGCACGCCCGGGGGGCGCGGCTCGTGCTCACCGACCTGGACGCCGACGCGCTCGCCGAGCGCGCCGCGGCGCTCGGCACCGACCGCGTGCTCACCGCCGTGGCCGACGTGCGCGACCTCGCCGCCATGCAGGCCGCCGTGGACGCGGCCGTCGAGCGGTTCGGCGGCATCGACGTCGTGGTGGCCAACGCCGGCATCGCGAGCTACGGGTCGGTGCTGCAGGTGGACCCGCAGGTGTTCAAGCGCCTCCTGGAGATCAACGTGCTGGGGGTCTTCCACACGGTGCGGGCCGCGCTGCCCTCGGTCATCGACCGCCGCGGTTACGTGCTGATCGTGTCCTCGCTCGCGGCGTACGCCGCCGCGCCCGGGCTGGCGCCCTACAACGCGTCCAAGGCGGCCGTCGAGCAGTTCGCGAACGCCCTGCGCCTCGAGGTGGCCCACCGGGGCGTCGACGTCGGCTCGGCGCACATGTCGTGGATCGACACCGCGATGGTGAACGACACCAAGAAGGACCTCAGTTCGTTCGCCGAGATGCTGTCCCGGCTGCCCGGCCCGCTCTCGTCCACGACGTCGGTCGAGAAGTGCGGCGAGGCGTTCGTCAAGGGCATCGAGCGGCGCAAGTCGCGGGTGTTCTGCCCGGAGTGGGTCGCGGTGGCGCGCTGGCTCAAGCCGCTGATGTCGACGCGTCTCGGCGAACTGCCGGTGCGCGCGATCGTGCCCGACGTGCTGCCGAAGATGGACGCCGAGGTCGCCGCGCTGGGCCGTTCCACCAGCCAGTACTCGCACACCTGGAGCGACGAGAAGACCAAGCCGACCATTCCGTGACGGCTCAGCCCCGGAAGCCGGGCCCGCGGCGGCGCAGGTAGCGCTCGAACTCGGCGGCCAGCGCATCGCCGTCGATCTTGCCGAGCGCCTCGGTCATGTCGACCTCGGCGTCACCGCGCTCCTCGAGGGAGTGCACGTACTCGGCGATCTCCTCGTCCTCGGCGGTCATCTCGGTGACGGCCTGCTCCCACTCCTCGGCCGCGGTCGGCAGATCGGCGAGCGGCACCTCGATGTCGAGTACGTCCTCGACCCGGCGCAGCAGCGCCACGGTGGCCTTCGGGTTCGGCGGCTGCGAGACGTAGTGCGGCACCGCCGCCCAGAAGGTGACGGCGGGGATGCCGGCGGCCACGCACGCGTCCTGGAAGACCCCGGCGATGCCGGTCGGGCCCTCGTACCGGGTCTCCTCCAGGCCGAAGTACTTGGCCGACTCGGGGGAGTAGGCGGCGCCCGACACCGGCACCGGCCGGGTGTGCGGGGTGTCGGCGAGCAGCGCCCCCAGGATCACGACGGTGTCGACGTTGAGCTTGTCGGCGATCGCCAGCAACTCGGCGCAGAACGTCCGCCAGCGCATGTTGGGCTCGACGCCGTGCATCAGGACGATGTCGCGGTCGCTGCCCGGCGGCCGGCAGTACGAGATCCGCATCGACGGCCACACCAGCTCGCGGGTGACGCCGTCGATCTGCCGGATCACCGGACGATTGACCTGGTAGTCGTAGTAGGCCTCGTCGTCGATCTCGACGATCGTCTCGGCCTCCCAGATCGCGTCGAGGTGCTCCAGCGCGTCACTCGCCGCATCGCCCGCGTCGTTCCAGCCCTCGAAGGCCGCGACCACGATGGGGTCATGCAGTTCGGGCAGGTCTGTCACCAACCCAGCGTAAGCCTTGCGCCCGACGGCGCACGTCCATCACCCGGCGGAATGCGCACGGCGTCGTCGTGGTTGACCCACGCTGGGCGAGACGTCGGTCGGGACGAGAACTCGTTCGACGGACGACGTAGACTTCATCGGGTCGAGAGGCGTTGCAACGGTGCCGGGGGTCCCTGGTAGCCGCCACGCTCGGCAGAGTCAAGGACGCCTTCCGCCATGGAAGGAGTGCACGTGAACGCCGTAGCTGCGACATTCGAGCCGAACGTCCGCCCGGACTGCACCGACGCGCTGAAGGCTGCCCTGAACGAGCGCATCATGGTGATCGACGGCGCGATGGGCACGGCGATCCAGCGTGACCGGCCCGACGAGGAGGGCTACCGCGGCGACCGGTTCCGCGAGTGGCCCACCGCGCTGCAGGGCAACAACGACCTGCTGAACCTGACGCAGCCGCAGATCATCGAGGCCATCCACCGCGAGTACCTCGAGGCGGGCGCCGACATCCTCGAGACCAACACGTTCAACGCGAACGCCATCTCGCTGTCCGACTACGACATGCACGAGTTCGCCTACGAGCTGAACTACGCCGGTGCCGCCCTGGCGCGCAAGGCCGCCGACGACTTCAGCACCCCGGACAAGCCCCGCTACGTCGCCGGCGCCATCGGCCCGACGACGCGGACGGCGTCGATCTCGCCCGACGTCAACGACCCCGGTGCGCGCAACGTCTCCTACGACCAGCTCGTCGCCGCCTACCTGGAGGCCGCCAACGGCCTCGTCGACGGGGGCGCCGACCTGCTCATCGTCGAGACCATCTTCGACTCGCTCAACGCGAAGGCCGCGGTGTTCGCCGTGGAGACGCTGTTCGAGGAGCGCGGTCGCCGCTGGCCGCTGATCATCTCGGGCACCATCACCGACGCGTCGGGCCGGACGCTGTCCGGCCAGGTCACCGAGGCGTTCTGGAACGCGATCCGGCATGCCAGGCCGATCGCGGTCGGGCTCAACTGCGCCCTGGGCGCGCCGGAGATGCGGCCCTACATCGCCGAGATGGCGCGGATCGCCGACACCTACGTGTCCTGCTACCCGAACGCCGGGCTGCCCAACGCCTTCGGCGAGTACGACGAGACCCCGGAGCGGCAGGCGGGGTACATCGCCGACTTCGCCGAGGCGGGGCTGGTGAACCTCGTCGGCGGCTGCTGCGGCACGGCGCCGCCGCACATCGCCGAGATCGCCAAGGTGGTCGACGGAAAGTCGCCGCGCACGCTGCCGTCGATCCCGGTCGCCACCCGGCTGTCGGGCCTGGAGCCGCTCAACATCACCGACGACTCGCTGTTCGTCAACATCGGCGAGCGCACCAACATCACCGGCTCCGCCCGGTTCCGCAACCTAATCAAGGCCGAGGACTACGACAGTGCGCTGTCGGTGGCCCTGCAGCAGGTGGAAGTCGGGGCGCAGGTCATCGACATCAACATGGACGAGGGGATGATCGACGGCATCGCCGCGATGGATCGCTTCACCAAGCTGATCGCGGCCGAGCCGGACATCAGCCGCGTTCCGGTGATGATCGACTCCAGCAAGTGGGACGTCATCGAGGCGGGCCTGAAGAACGTGCAGGGCAAGCCGATCGTCAACTCGATCTCCCTGAAGGAGGGCGAGGAGAAGTTCGTCCGCGAGGCGAAGCTGTGCCGCAAGTACGGCGCCGCGGTCGTCGTGATGGCCTTCGACGAACTGGGCCAGGCCGACAACCTGGAGCGCCGCAAGGAGATCTGCGGTCGTGCCTACCGGATCCTCACCGAGGACGTCGGCTTCCCGCCCGAGGACATCATCTTCGACCCGAACTGCTTCGCGCTGGCGACGGGCATCGAGGAGCACGCGACCTACGGCATCGACTTCATCGAGGCGTGCGCGTGGATCAAGGAGAACCTTCCCGGGGTGCACATCTCCGGCGGCATCTCCAACGTGTCGTTCTCGTTCCGCGGCAACAACCCGGTCCGCGAGGCCATCCACTCGGTGTTCCTGTTCCACGCCATCAAGGCCGGTCTGGACATGGGCATCGTCAACGCCGGTGCGCTGGTGCCCTACGACTCGATCGACACCGAGCTGCGGAACCGCATCGAAGACGTGGTGCTGAACCGCCGCGACGACGCCGCCGAGCGGCTCCTCGAGATCGCCGAGCGGTACAACAAGACCGACGCGGCCGAGGAACGCGGGGCGGCGGAGTGGCGCAGCCTGCCGGTGCGCGAGCGCATCACCCACGCCCTGGTCAAGGGTATCGACGCCCACGTCGACGACGACACCGAGGAACTGCGCGCCGAGATCGCCGCGGCCGGCGGCCGTCCGATCGAAGTGATCGAGGGCCCGCTGATGGACGGCATGAACGTCGTCGGCGACCTCTTCGGCTCCGGCAAGATGTTCCTGCCCCAGGTCGTGAAGTCGGCGCGCGTCATGAAGAAGGCCGTGGCCTACCTGCTGCCGTTCATCGAGGCGGAGAAGGAACAGAACGCGGCCGCGGCCAAGAGCAAGGACACCAACGGCACCATCGTCATGGCCACGGTCAAGGGCGACGTCCACGACATCGGCAAGAACATCGTCGGAGTCGTGTTGCAGTGCAACAACTACGAGGTCATCGACCTCGGCGTGATGGTGCCCGCCCAGAAGATCCTGGACGCGGCCAAGGAGCACGACGCCGACATCATCGGGCTGTCGGGGCTGATCACCCCGTCGCTGGACGAGATGAGCAACTTCGCGGTCGAGATGGAACGCGAAGGCCTGAAGATCCCGCTGCTGATCGGCGGCGCGACCACGTCGCGTGCGCACACGGCCGTGAAGATCTCGCCGCGGCGGTCCGGCCCGGTGGTCTGGGTCAAGGATGCGTCGCGCTCGGTGCCGGTGGCGGCCGCGCTGCTCGACGACAAGCAGCGTCCCGCGCTGCTCGAGGCGACGGAGAAGGACTACGCGTCGCTGCGCGAGCGGCACGCGCAGAAGAACGAGCGGCCCATGCTCACCCTGGAGAAGGCCCGGGCCAACCGAACGCCGATCGACTGGGACGGTTACACGCCGCCCGTGCCCGCCCAGGGTCTCGGGGTGCGCGAATTCTTGGACTACGACATCGCCGAGCTGCGCGAGTACATCGACTGGCAGCCGTTCTTCAACGCCTGGGAGATGAAGGGCCGGTTCCCCGACATCCTCAACAACCCGGCTTCGGGGGAGGCCGCCCGCAAGCTCTACGACGACGCTCAGGAGATGCTCGACACCCTGATCAAGGAGAAGTGGCTGACCGCCAACGGGGTCATCGGCTTCTTCCCGGCGAACGCGGTCGGCGACGACATCGAGGTCTACACCGACGAGAGCCGCACCGAGGTGCTGACCACGTTGCGCAACCTGCGGCAGCAGGGTGAGCACCGCGAGGGCATCCCGAACCGCAGCCTCGGCGACTTCGTCGCGCCGAAGACCACCGGGCTGGCCGATCACGTCGGTGCCTTCGCCGTCACGGCGGGACTCGGCGGGCAGGACCGGATCGCGGAATTCAAGGCCGCCAACGACGATTACAGCGCCATCCTGCTGGAGTCGCTCGCCGACCGGCTGGCCGAGGCCTTCGCCGAGCGGATGCACCAGCGGGTCCGCACCGAGTTCTGGGGGTACCAGCCCGACGAGCAACTCGACAACGTCGAGCTGATCGAGGAGAAGTACCGGGGCATCCGCCCGGCGCCCGGCTACCCGGCCTGTCCGGAGCACACCGAGAAGACGACGCTGTTCTCGCTGCTCGACGTGACCGAGCGGACCGGCATCGAACTGACCGAGTCGATGGCGATGTGGCCCGGTGCCGCGGTGAGCGGCTGGTACTTCTCGCATCCGCAGTCGCAGTACTTCGTCGTGGGCCGGCTGGCCCAGGACCAGGTCGCCGACTACGCGAAGCGCAAGGGCTGGACGCTGGCCGAGGCCGAGCGGTGGCTCGCGCCGAATCTCGGCTACAACCCCGAGGACTGACATGAGGCCGCGACCGGCGGTCGTCGTTCGACGCTGACGTGTCGGACCCCGTCGGCAGGATGGGGTCATGTCCTCCGCCTCGACTTCGGTGTCTCCGGGTGAGCGGTTGGAGGCGTTGTTCGACCGGTTGGCGGAGCTGACGGGGCAGCGCAATGCGATCGATGGCGCGATCGTGGACGTCGTCGCCGAGATCGACCGCGAGGGCCTGTGTGGCATGACCGGCGCGAAATCGGTGCCGGCGTTGGTGGCGTGGAAGACCGGGGTGTCCCCGCGCAACGCCGAGACGGTGGTGGCCGTCGCCCGCCGCAGTGCCGAGTTCCCGCGCTGCACTGCGGGTTTGCGCGACGGGCGGGTGTCGCTGGATCAGGTGGGGGTGATCGCCGAGCAGGCCGCCGACGGATCCGATGAGCACTACGCCCCGCTGGTCGAGGTCGCCACGGTGACCCAGCTGCGGACCGCGGTGAAACTCGAACCCCGCCCGCCGCGACCGACACCGGACCCGAAGCGGTCGATCGGCAAGACCAGCGACGAGACGTCGTGCACGTGGCGGATCACGCTGCCCCACGACGAGGCCGCGGTGCTCGACGCGGCGCTGGCGTCACACCTGGACCGGTTGGTCACCGCGTGGAAGCTCGACCACGCCGACGGCGCCGACGCGACCGGGGGTGCGCCGCCCATGCCGAACACTGTCGACGCATTCCTGGCGCTGGTCACCGCGGGCTGGGACAGCGAGGCGGCGGCGCGTCCGCACGGGCAGCGCACCACGGTGGTGGTGCACGTCGACGTCGACCGGCGGGTGGGGTCACTGCACCTGGGTCCGGTGCTGACCGACGCCGACCGCCGACACCTGACCTGTGATGCGACGTTCGAGGCGTGGTTCGAGCGCGATGGCCGCCCGATCGGGTGTGGGCGGGAGTCCCGGCAGATCAGTCGCCGGCTGCGCCGGGCGTTGGAGCATCGCGACCGCTGCTGCGTGGTTCCCGGGTGCGGGGCGACCCGGGGGCTGCATGCGCATCACGTGGTGCACTGGGAGGACGGCGGGCCGACCGATCTGGACAACCTGGTGCTGGTGTGTCCGTATCATCACCGGGCGCATCACCGCGGGCTGATCGTCATCAGCGGGCCGGCCGAGCACCTCAGTGTCGCCGACGCCGACGGCACCGCCCTGCACGACCGAGCGCTGGCGCGAACACCGACCGCGCCGCCGCCGGACGTGCCGCCGTGTCCCGGACCGACCGGCGAACGCGCCCAATGGTGGTGGTACGACCCCTTCCAACCGCAACCACCACCGGCCACGAACTAGTCGCCTCGTGCACCGCACGATTTAGCCGTCGTCGCCGGCGCGTGAAAGAATCGCCGACGTGAGCGCAGCGTTGAGGGCCGTCCTCTGGGACATGGACGGGACTCTCGTCGACTCCGAGAAACTGTGGGACGTCGCGCTGCACGAGCTGTACCGCAGGCACGGCGGCGTGCTCACGGCCGAGATGCGCGAATCCACCGTCGGGGGATCGGCCGAGGACGTCATGGCGATCGTCTACGCCGACCTCGGCCTGGCCCGCGAGCCGGCGGCCTTCGCCGCCGAAATCGACTGGCTACACGACTACGTCGGCGAACTCTTCGCCGCCGGCCTGCCGTGGCAGCCCGGCGCCCGGGAACTGCTCGAGGCGCTGTCGGCTGCCGGCGTCCCGATGGCGCTGGTCACCAACACCCGCCGCGACCTCACCGAGCAGGCCCTCAACAGCATTGGCCGGCAGTACTTCTCGGCGACCGTCTGCGGTGACGAAGTGCCGCGCGGCAAACCCGCGCCCGACATCTACCGTCGCGCCGCGGAATTGATCGACGTCCCGATCGGGGACTGCCTGGCCATCGAGGACTCCGTCGCCGGCACCACCGCCGCGGAAGCCGCGGGCTGCCCGGTGGTCGTCGTCCCACAGGACGTCGCCGTGCCCGAGAGTCCCCGGCGCAGGCACCTGCCGACGCTCGCGGCAGTGACCGTGGCTGACCTGCGCGGCATCCATGCCGATTTGAACTCCGGCGCAGGGGTACTGCACTAGGGCCCTCGTACGCCCACAGCGCACCGCGCCGAGTGCTTGAATGTGTCTCACGTCACGCAGCGCTGCGAAAGGACTTCTCATGGCTGGTCAAGGTCCGCCCGTCGACGAGTCGGCCGCACCCTTCTCCGACGACGACTTCGCGTCCGGCCGCACCGCGGTGCGGATCGCGTCCGTCGCGGCGCTGGGCGGCCTGCTGTTCGGCTACGACAGTGCCGTCATCAACGGCGCGGTGGATTCCATCCAGGAGGACTTCGGCATCGGAAACGCCGAACTCGGGTTCGCGGTGGCCTCGGCGCTGCTCGGTGCCGCCGCCGGCGCCATGACCGCGGGCCGCATCGCCGACCGCATCGGCCGCATCTCGGTGATGAAGATCGCTGCGGTGCTCTTCCTCATCAGCGCCTTCGGCACCGGCTTCGCCCACGAGGTGTGGGCCGTGGTGCTGTTCCGCATCGTCGGCGGCGTGGGCGTCGGCGTCGCATCGGTCATCGCGCCGGCCTACATCGCCGAGACGTCGCCGCCCGGCATCCGCGGCCGCCTCGGGTCGCTGCAGCAGCTCGCCATCGTGTCCGGCATCTTCCTGTCCTTCGCGGTGAACTGGCTGCTGCAGTGGGCAGCCGGCGGCCCCAACGAGCCGCTGTGGCTCGGCCTGGATGCCTGGCGCTGGATGTTCCTCGCCATGGCGGTGCCCGCGATCCTGTACGGCTCGCTGACGTTCACCATCCCCGAGTCGCCCCGGTACCTCGTCGCGAGCCACAAGGTCCCGGAGGCCCGCCGGGTGCTCAGCCGCCTGCTGGGCCAGAAGAACCTCGAGATCACGATCACCCGCATCCAGGAGACGCTCGAGCGCGAGGACAAGCCGTCGTGGCGCGACATGCGCAAGCCCACCGGCGGCATCTACGGCATCGTGTGGGTCGGCCTCGGCCTGTCGATCTTCCAGCAGTTCGTCGGGATCAACGTCATCTTCTACTACAGCAACGTGCTGTGGCAGGCCGTCGGATTCAGCGCCGACCAGTCCGCGATCTACACCGTCATCACCAGCGTCATCAACGTGCTGACCACGCTGATCGCGATCGCGCTCATCGACAAGATCGGCCGCAAGCCGCTGCTGCTCATCGGATCGACCGGCATGGCCGTCACCCTCATCACGATGGCCGTCATCTTCGCCAACGCCACCGTCGGCCCCGACGGCACGCCGAGCCTGCCCGGAGCGTCCGGCGTGATCGCGCTGATCGCGGCCAACCTGTTCGTCGTCGCCTTCGGCATGTCCTGGGGGCCGGTGGTCTGGGTGCTGCTCGGGGAGATGTTCCCCAACCGCATCCGCGCCGCCGCGCTCGGGCTGGCCGCCGCGGGGCAGTGGGCGGCCAACTGGCTGATCACCGTCACGTTCCCCGGCCTGCGCGAGCACCTGGGGCTCGCCTACGGCTTCTACGGGCTGTGCGCGGTGCTGTCCGGCCTCTTCGTCTGGCGCTGGGTGATGGAGACCAAGGGCGTGTCGCTGGAGGACATGCACGGCGAGATCCTCGACACCGCCAAACCCGCACGGACGTCCTGACCCGAAACCGCGAAACCGCCGTGACGACGTCGTCGGCGGCGTGGAACAATCGCCTGCCGTGAAGACGTTCGACGCCCTGTTCGCCGAATTGAGCGAGCGTGCCCGCACCCGGCCCGAGGGCAGCGGCACCGTCGCCGCGCTCGACGGCGGCGTCCACGGGCTCGGCAAGAAGATCCTCGAGGAGGCCGGCGAGGTGTGGCTGGCCGCCGAACACGAGGGCGACGATGCCCTGGCCGGCGAGATCAGCCAGCTGCTGTACTGGACGCAGGTGTTGATGATCAAGCGCGGCCTGTCCCTCGACGACGTCTACGCCCAGCTGTGACCGCGCTGCTGCGGGTGGCCGTGCCCAACAAGGGCGCGCTGAGCGAGTCGGCGGCCGAGATCCTCTCCGAGGCGGGCTACCGCCGGCGGCGCGACCCCAAGGACCTCACCGTCATCGACCCGGTGAACAACGTCGAATTCTTCTTCCTGCGCCCGAAGGACATCGCGATCTACGTCGGCTCCGGCCAGCTGGACTTCGGCATCACCGGCCGCGACCTGGCCGCCGACTCCGACGCGTCGGTGCACGAGCGGCTGGCGCTGGGCTTCGGCAACTCGACGTTCCGTTACGCCGGGCCGAAGGACCGCACCTGGACGGTCGCCGACCTGGCCGGCACGCGCATCGCCACGTCGTTCCCGAACCTCGTCCGCAAGGACCTGGCCGCCCACGGGATCGAGGCCACGGTGATCCGCCTCGACGGTGCGGTCGAGATCTCCGTGCAACTCGGGGTCGCCGACGTCATCGCCGACGTGGTGGGGTCGGGGCGCACCCTGGGCCTGCACGACCTGGTGGCCTTCGGGGATCCGCTGTGCGAGTCGGAGGCGGTGCTCATCGAGAGCAGCCAACCGAACCCGGCGACGGCCGGCGCGCGTGACCAGCTCGCCGCCCGGGTGCAGGGCGTGGTGTTCGGTCAGCAGTACCTGATGCTCGACTACGACTGTCCGCGTACGGTTCTCGAGCGCGCCACCGCGGTGACCCCGGGCCTGGAATCGCCGACGATCGCCCCGCTCGCCGATGCGGACTGGGTGGCCGTTCGTGCGCTGGTGCCGCGCCGCGACGTCAACGCGATCATGGACGAGCTGGCGGCCATCGGGGCCAAGGCGATCCTGGCGTCCGACATCCGGTTCTGCCGCTTCTGAGATCGAAGGGCGTCCGATCGTCCCCGGTGTTAGCGTCTCGTACGACAATCCGGTCGGAAGGCAGTCATGAACTACGTGATCCTTGCCCTGCTGTTCGCCCTGCTCCTCGGAATCGTGGCCGGACTGCGGGCGATGACGCCGCTGGCCGCCCTCTCCTGGGGAGCATTCCTCGGCTGGATCAACCTGGCCGACGCACCGCACGGGCAGTGGTCGTCGTGGCTCGGCAACGTCATCGCCGTCGTCGTCCTCACCGTTCTGCTGGTCGGTGAACTCGTCACCGACCAGTTGCCGAAGACGCCGAGCCGCAGGGTGCCTGCGCAGTTCGGCACCCGCATCCTGATCGGCGCGCTCGCCGGTGCTGTGATCGGAACGCCGTTCGGCCACATCTTCAGCGCCATCGGAGCCGGCATGGTCGGCGCGGTCCTCGGGACGCTCGGCGGGGCTCAGGTCCGCGGCGCGCTCGGCGCGCGGTTCGGCCGTGACCGGCCGGCCGCGATCATCGAGGACGTCGTCGCCGTCGTCGCCGGTTTCGTCATCGTCTACCTCGCCGGCGCCAGCCTGTGACGCGCGAGTTCGACGCGATCGTCATCGGCGCCGGGCAGGCCGGCCCGCCGCTGGCCGGGCGGCTCACCGACGCCGGGCGCACCGTCGCCGTCATCGAGCGCAAGCTCGTCGGCGGCACCTGCGTGAACTACGGCTGCATCCCGACCAAGACGCTGGTGGCCAGCGCCCACGCCGCCCACATCGCGCGCCGCAGCACCGATTTCGGCGTCTTCACCGGCGAGGTGACCGTCGACATGGCGAAGGTCAAGGCGCGCAAGGACGAGATCTCGACCGGCGACCGGCGCGGCGTCGAGTCCTGGATCGAGAACATGCCGGGCGCGACCCTGATCCGCGGCCATGCGCGCTTCGAGGACGCGCACACCGTGCGGGTGGGCGACGAGGTGCTCACCGCGCCGCAGATCTTCCTCAACACCGGTGGGCGCGCGACCATCCCGAACATCCCCGGACTCGACGAGGTCGACTACCTCACCAACGTCGGCATCCTCGACCTCGACGTGCTGCCGGAGCACCTGGTGGTGGTGGGCGGCAGTTACATCGCGCTCGAATTCGCGCAGATGTACCGCAGATTCGGGGCGCGGGTCAGCGTCGTCGAGCGGGGTTCGCGGCTGACGGCGCGCGAGGACACCGATGTGTCGGCCGCGATCAAGGACATCCTCGAAGCCGAGGGCATCGAGGTCCACCTCGACGCCACCGACATGCGGGTGGCGAAGACCGACACGGGTTTCGACCTGCACCTCGGCGGCGGTGCGCAGCCGGTGTCCGGGTCGCACCTGCTGGTCGCGACCGGCCGCAGGCCCAACACCGACGACCTCGGTCTCGATGCCGCCGGGGTCCAGACCGACGACCGTGGCTACGTGATCGTCGACGACCAGCTGCGCACGACCGCCGAGGGCATCTGGGCGATGGGTGACTGCAACGGCAAGGGCGCCTTCACGCACACGTCCTACAACGACTTCGAGATCGTCGCCGCGAACCTCCTCGACGACGATCCGCGCCGCGTCAGCGACCGGATCTCCACCTACGCGCTGTACATCGACCCGCCGCTGGGGCGTGCAGGCATGACGGTCGACGAGGTGCGCCGCTCGGGACGCCGCGCGCTGGTCGCCACGCGTCCGATGACCCGGGTGGGCCGGGCCGTGGAGAAGGGCGAGACGCAGGGGTTCATGAAGGTCGTCGTGGACGCCGAGACCGAGCGCATCCTCGGGGCGGCCATCCTCGGCGTCGGTGGCGACGAGGTGGTGCAGGACATCCTCGACGTCATGACCGCCGACCTGCCCTACACCGCGATCTCGCGCACCATGCACATCCACCCGACGGTCAGCGAGCTGGTACCGACCCTGTTGCAGGGCCTCGAACCGCTCGAGTGAGTCAGCGGCGCTGCACCAGCAGCGCCTGGGCCGACGTGCCGATGAAGCCGTCGCGGTCGAACAGTTCGGCGGTGGTCGCGCCGATGCCGTCGGGACCGATCGAGCCCCGCGCCCGCAGCGCGAAGTCGGTGCCCCGCGGCAACCGGTGCAGGTGCACCGTGGTGTCGGTGTTCATGAAGACGAACGCATTCGGATCGATGGCCGCGCCGACGCCGTTGGCGGAGTCGACGACCATCGCCAGCCGCTGCACGTCGGTGACCGGTTCGTCGTCGACGAGGCCGACCAGGGGGCTCATCCACACCACCGCGGCGTCACCGTCGGCGGTGTCCTGCTTGCGCCAGCTGACCGTCTCCAGATAGCCGGGCGCACCCAGCCAGGCGTGCGGATTGGCCACGGGCGCGCCCTCGATCAGCGGGGGATAGCGGTCGGTGGCGGCGTCGACGGTGTCGCTGGGCGCCATCGACCAGACGCTGAGCCGGGCCACCGCCCGGTCAGTGCCGTCCGGCCGGGTCGCGAGCATCTCGGCCGCCGTCAGCGCGATGCGGGTGCCCGGTCGCTCCCGCCAGGCCCGGACCTTCACCGGTGCCACGGGGATCGCGCCCAGGATGTCGAGCGTCAACCGGCCGATGCGCAGCCCCGACCCGGCGGTCAGCTCCTCGACGGCCTTGGTCAGCAGCGCCAGCGGCGGCGAGCCGTGCTGGATCGACGGATCCCAATTGCTGGCCGTGCCGAACGACGAGTCGAACACGGCGTACTCGCCGTCGGCGGGCAGCCGGCGGTAGAGGCTTTCGGTCACGCCGCGGGCTCCGTCACCTCGGGCCACCCCGGGTACGGCGGCGGGGTGCCGCCGAACACCGGGCACAGGTCGTGGTGCACGCACCAGTCGCACAGCCGTGACGGCTTGGGCCGGAAGTCGCCGGTGCGGCCCGCGGACTGGATGGCACGCCACATCGCCATCAGCGTCTTCTCGAAGCGCAGCAGCTCGTCGAGATCCGGGGTGTAGTCCAGGACCTGGCCGTCGGCGAGGTAGATGAGCCGCAGCCGTGCGGGCAGCACGTCGCGCGACCGCAGCAGGGCGACCGCGTAGAACTTCATCTGGAACATCGCCTTCGCCTCGGCCAGCGCCCGCGTCTCCGACGGCGCCCGGCCGGTCTTGTAGTCGACCACGCGCAGCTCGCCCGTCGGGGCGACGTCGATGCGGTCGACGAAGCCGCGCAGCAGCGTCCCGTCGGCCAGCTCGACCTCGACGCGTTGCTCACAGCTCTGCGGGGAGAAGCGCGTCGGGTCCTCCAGCCGGTAGTAGCCACTGAGGAGCCGGCGGGCCTGCTCGAGCAGCTCGTCGCGCAGCTCGGGCGCGAACTCGGCGGCCAGCTGCGGCTTCTCGACCGCGATGCGCTGCCACGCCGGATCGATCAGCGCGAGGGCGGTGTCCGGGCCGCGGTCGGCCGCCGGCAGCGCGTAGAGCTGCTCGAGGGCGGCGTGCACCACCGACCCGCGGACCTGCGCGCTCGACGAGGGTTCCGGCAGCCGGTCGATGGCGCGGAAGCGGTAGAGCAGCGGGCACTGCTTGAAGTCGCTGGCGCGCGACGGCGACAGCGCCGGCCGGCGCACCTCGGACCGTGCCCCCACCCCGGGCGACGCTGCGAGCGCGGCTGACTCCGTCATGGCGCTGCTCCCTTCTCCGTCACCCGAATTCTCCGTCACCTGGTTCGTCGGCCCCAGCCTATGGCGCGGGTCGGACATCCCCGGGCACCGGATCCGGCGCGTCCGTCGACCGGACGTACGGCTGTGGCAGGGTAGGTGCCCATGCCCACCACCGGTCCCTTCGTCGTCGGCGATCGCGTCCAGTTGACCGATGCCAAGGGGCGGCACTACACGATGGTCCTCGCCCCCGGCGACGAGTTCCACACCCATCGCGGCGCGATCACGCACGACTCGGTGATCGGCCAGCCGGAGGGCAGCGTGGTGAAGTCGACCAACGGTGACCAGTTCCTGGTGCTGCGGCCGCTGCTCATCGACTACGTACTGTCGATGCCGCGGGGCGCGCAGGTGATCTACCCCAAGGACGCCGCGCAGATCGTGCACGAGGGCGACGTGTTCCCCGGAGCGCGGGTGCTCGAGGCGGGCGCGGGTTCCGGAGCGTTGACGTGCTCGCTGCTGCGTGCGGTCGGCCCGACCGGGACGGTGACGTCCTACGAGGTGCGCGAGGACCACGCCGAGCACGCCGTCCGCAACGTCACGACGTTCTTCCGGGAACGTCCGGCCAACTGGGACCTGCGGATCGCCGACCTCGTGGACTACGACGGCGGCGAGGTGGACCGCATCGTGTTGGACATGCTGGCGCCGTGGGAGGTGCTCGACGCCGTGTCGCGCGCCCTGGTCCCCGGCGGCGTGCTGATCGTCTACGTCGCGACCGTCACGCAGCTCTCCCGCACCGTGGAGGCGCTGCGCGAGCAGCAGTGCTGGACCGAGCCGCGGTCGTGGGAGAGCCTGCAGCGCGGCTGGGACGTCGTCGGGCTCGCGGTGCGTCCGCAGCACTCGATGCGCGGGCACACGGCCTTCCTGATCAGCGCGCGGCGGCTGGCGCCCGGTGCGGTCACCCCGACGCCACTGCGCAGGAAGCGCACGATCTAGCACTGCGCAGGAAGCGCACGATCTAGTCGTCGCTGCGGTGCAGTCCGCGGCGGGCCGACAGCAGCTGGAGTTCGGGCCGCGACGCGACCAGTCGCTCGGCGGCATCGAGCACGTCCACGACGTGGGCGCGGTCCGCGGCCACCAGCGCGACACCGATGCCGGCCCGGCGGTACAGGTCCTGGTCCCCGGTCTCGGCGGCCGACACCGCGAAGCGTCGCCGGAGTTCGGCGACCACCGGCCGGATCACGGAGCGCTTCTCCTTGAGCGAGTGCACGTCGCCCAACAGCAGGTCGAATTCGAGCCAGCCGATCCACATGGCGGTCACCGCGGCGGTATCGGCGGTGTCTGGCCGGCGCTCACCAGGGGGAGGATCTGCTCGGCGGTACGCCGGGAAAGCTGCCAGCCGTTGCGCGACGGGGCGAACTCCATCGGGTACGTGAACGGCGCGACGGCGGGATCGGGTGACGAGAACGTGACCGTCGCGGACACGCTGCCGGGTTGCGGTGCCCACGCGAGGTTGGTGGCCTCGACGGACAGCGGCGCGTAGCCGTTGGCCGCGAGGGCGTCGCCGAAGCCGCGCAGGACCGGCTCGTCGTCCGGTGTGCCGTACTGCAGCAGCCCGACCTTCTCCGGCGGCGGCACGGCGACGTCCGCCAGCCGCAGCAGCACCGTGCTGAGCGCCTCGGGCGCCGGCAGCGGGACGGCGTCGGGGGCGGGTGCGGACGCCGAGGTGCGCGGCCGTTCAGGGGCGTCGGCACTGCGGTCCGCACCGCACCCCGACAGCCCGAACGCCGCCACGATCGAGATCGTGACGGCGCTCAGGAGGACGTCGAAGGTGCGGTGCACCGGTGGTGGGGTCAGCCCACCGCCGACAGCACGGCCAGCGCGGAGTCCTTGGTGATCTGGTACCCGGTCGGGCTGGGGCCCTGCACGAACGTCACCGGCTGCGTCGCGGTGGCACCGGTGGCCGCGGTGGCCGTCACGTTGGCGGTGACGATCGGCCCGTTGGCGTCGATGTCGACGACGGTGAACGTCAACGGGAAGTACCCCTTGGCGGCGGCGTCGGCGTACTTGCGGTCGGCGAGGCGGGTCTCGACGCGGCCGAGGCCGCCCTGGATGTAGGCGGCCTTCGACGAGAAGGAGCCGGGTCCGGCGAGGCCGCTGAGGGTCTGCGTCAACGGTGCCTGCAGGTCGGGGGCCGGTGCCTGCGGCATCGGAACGTCCCAGACGACCGGGGTGACAGCCGGTGCGCCCGATGCGAGCGACGCGCCCGTGGCAAGCGATGTCACACCACCCGCGGCGGCGGCGACCACGGCGGTTGCTGCGATGCCGGTAACGAGGGTTTTCAGGGTCACGGCGGTCCTTTCCATCAGGCCATCTCAGATGAGAGGTTAACAGCGGCGCTGGTGTGTCGAATTACTACACCGCACACGATGACTGAATCGCCGGTAGCGTTGAAGTTGTTACTGCACCAACTTTCGGTGCGGGGAGGAGCGCAAGATGAGTGAGTCAGGGCGTTCGGGGGCCTTCGATGAAGGCTTCACCACTCCCATGTCCAGCGACGATGCCGCTGAATTGGAGGAGCTTCGCCGGGAGGCGGCGGTTTTGCGGGATCAACTCGCACGCGCCGCCGCCGAGCACGGGGGTGCGCGCAGCCCGCGTGACGCCCACCAGCTCGAGGCCAGGATCGATTCGCTCGCCGCGCGGAACGCAAAGCTGATGGACACCCTCAAGGAGGCGCGGCAGCAGCTGCTCGCGCTCCGCGAGGAGGTCGACCGGCTCGGTCAGCCGCCCAGCGGCTACGGCGTGCTGCTGTCCACCCACGAGGACGACACGGTCGACGTGTTCACGTCCGGCCGCAAGATGCGGCTCACGTGCTCGCCGAACATCGAGACCGCCGAACTGAAGCAGGGTCAGACGGTCCGTCTCAACGAGGCGCTGACGGTCGTCGAGGCCGGCTCGTACGAGTCGGTCGGTGAGATCAGCACGCTGCGCGAGGTGCTCGACGACGGTCGCCGTGCGCTCGTGGTCGGCCACGCCGACGAGGAGCGCATCGTGTGGCTCGCCGAGCCGCTGGTGGCCGCCGACTTCCTCGCCGACGGTGCGCCGGAGGCCGCCGAACTCGACGAGGAGCAGCGCGCCCGCCGGCTGCGGCCCGGCGACTCGCTGCTGGTCGACACCAAGGCCGGTTACGCGTTCGAGCGGATCCCGAAGGCCGAGGTCGAGGATCTCGTGCTGGAGGAGGTGCCCGACGTCAGCTACGGCGACATCGGCGGCCTCACCCGTCAGATCGAGCAGATCCGCGACGCCGTCGAGCTGCCCTTCCTGCACAAGGACCTGTACCGCGAGTACTCGCTGCGCCCGCCCAAGGGCGTGCTGCTCTACGGCCCGCCCGGGTGCGGCAAGACGCTGATCGCCAAGGCGGTCGCCAACTCGCTGGCCAAGAAGATGGCCGAGCTGCGTGGTGAGGATTCGCGCGAGGCGAAGTCCTACTTCCTCAACATCAAGGGCCCCGAGCTGCTCAACAAGTTCGTCGGCGAGACCGAGCGGCACATCCGGTTGATCTTCCAGCGGGCGCGTGAGAAGGCGTCCGAGGGCACGCCGGTGATCGTGTTCTTCGACGAGATGGACTCGATCTTCCGCACCCGCGGCACCGGCGTCAGCTCCGACGTGGAGACGACGGTCGTGCCGCAGCTGCTCAGCGAGATCGACGGCGTCGAGGGGCTCGAGAACGTCATCGTGATCGGCGCATCCAACCGCGAGGACATGATCGACCCCGCGATCCTTCGGCCCGGTCGCCTGGACGTGAAGATCAAGATCGAGCGTCCGGATGCCGAAGCCGCGCAGGACATCTTCAGCAAGTACCTCACCGAGGAACTGCCGGTGAACGCCGAGGATCTGGCCGAGTTCGACGGCGACCGCGGCCTGACCATCAAGACGATGATCGAGAAGATCGTCGACCGGATGTACGCCGAGATCGACGACAACCGGTTCCTGGAGGTCACCTATGCCAACGGTGACAAGGAAGTCATGTACTTCAAGGACTTCAACTCCGGGGCGATGATCCAGAACGTCGTCGACCGGGCGAAGAAGTACGCGATCAAGTCGGTGCTCGAGACGGGGCAGCGGGGTCTGCGCATCCAGCACCTGCTCGACTCGATCGTCGACGAGTTCGCCGAGAACGAGGACCTGCCCAACACCACCAATCCCGATGACTGGGCACGGATCTCGGGCAAGAAGGGCGAGCGGATCGTCTACATCCGCACGCTCGTCACCGGCAAGAGCAGCAGCGCCAGCCGGGCCATCGACACCGAGTCCAACCTGGGCCAGTACCTGTAGGACACCGGACCACGCTGCGGCCCGTCACCCTCGCGGTGGCGGGCCGCTTCGCGTCGGGACGCGGCGACCTCGTGGTGGACTGGGCGCACTATGGCGAGGTTCACGTGGGGCGTGTCCGCGCGGTCGGCGTTCGTGGCCGCGACGGTGGTGTTCGTCGCGCTCGCCGTCGCCGGCGCCGGCCTGGCCGCCGTGCAGTACCGCACCCTGCTCTACGGCGTGGACAGCGCGGCCGCGTCGCGCGTCGAGGCGGTAGCCGAGGAACTGCGCACCGGCGGCCCGGACGCCGTGGACGGCGGACTGCTCAACACCGACGAGCGCATCGTCGCGGTCCAGGTGATCGCCTCCGACGGCACCGTGGTGCGCCGCTCGGCGTCGGCGCCGGAGACGCCGCTGCTGCCGGTGTCGGAGGTGGGTACGGGCCTGCTCATCGGCGTCCCCGGTCCCACGTCGCCCTACGGCAGGATCCGGTTCGGGGCGCAGACCGTCGACGGGCCGCAGGGGCGCTACACGATCCTGGTCGGCGAGGGCAGCGCCACGATCGGCTCGACGGTCCGCAACGTCATCCTGGCGCTGGCCCTGGCGGCGCCGGTGGTGATCGGCGTCTCGGGCGTGGCCACCTACCTCCTGGTGCGGCGGTCGATGCGGTCGGTCGACGAGATCCGTTCGCGCGTCGCGGAGATCACGACGAGCGATCTCGCCGAACGGGTGCCCGTGCCGGAGAGTCGCGACGAGATCGCCGCGCTGGCGGTCACGATGAACGAGATGCTGGCACGCATCGAGGCCGGCCACGCCGCGCAGCAACGATTCGTGGGCGACGCGTCACACGAGCTGCGCAGCCCGCTCACCACGATCATCTCCGCGCTCGAGGTCGCCGCCGCGCACCCCGAGGTGTTCGACGCGCAGACCGCGGCACGCACGCTCATCCCCGAGGCGCAGCGCATGAAGGTGCTGATCGACGACCTGCTGTTGCTGGCGCGCGCCGACGAACGGGGCTTGACCGTGGCCCGCGGTGACGTCGACCTCGACGACGTCACCGCCGCGGAGGTCGACCGGCTCCGCCACGACACCAACCTCACCGTGCGCGCCGACGTCGCGCCGGCCCGCATCACCGGCGACGCGGCCGCCCTGTCCCGGGTGTTGCGCAACCTCCTCGACAACGCTGCGCGACATGCCCATTCGCGCATCGACGTCACGCTCACCGCCGCGCCGGACCACGTCGTGCTGGCCGTCGCCGACGACGGTCCCGGCATTCCGGCGGACGACCGTCAGCGCGTCTTCGACCGCTTCGTCCGGCTCGATCCCGACCGCTCGCGCAGTGCCGGCGGCACCGGGCTCGGGCTGGCGATCGTGCGCGAGATCGTCGGCGCGCACGGCGGCACCGTGACGATCGGCGACCGGGACGGTGCCGGCACCGTGGTCACCCTCCGGTTGCCGTGCTGACCTGGCGGTGCTCACCGGAGTCGAGCCGGTATCCGACCCCGCGGATCGTCTCGATGGTGCTGGTGCCGAACGGGATGTCGATCTTGCGACGGACGTAGCCGACGTACACCTCGACGACGTTGTCGGCGCCCTCGTAGTGCGCGTCCCAGACGTTCTGCAGGATCTCGGTCTTCGTCAGCACGGCGTCCTTGTTCCGCATGAGGAACTCGAGCAGCCCGTACTCGCGCGGCGTGAGCGCGATGGGCGTGCCGTCGCGGTGCACCGCGCGTCGGGACGGGTCCAACGTCAGGCTGCCCGCGGTGAGCACCGCCGGGCGCTGTGGCGCGGACCGCCGCACCAGCGCCCGCAGGCGCGCGACGAGCACGATGAACGAGAACGGCTTGGTCATGTAGTCGTCGGCGCCGAGGTCGAACGCGTCGGTCTGGTCGTACTCGCCGTCCTTGGCGGTGAGCATCAGCACCGGCGTCCACACGTCCTTGGCGCGCATCCGGCGCAGCACCTCGTAGCCGGACAGGCCGGGCAGCATGATGTCGAGGACGATGACGTCGAAGTCGTTCTCGACGGCCTGCCACAGTCCGTCGACGCCGTTGTCGGCCGCGACCACGACGAAGCCCTCGGCGCGCAACCCGATGGTGAGGGTGGACGCCAGCAGGGGTTCGTCTTCGACGACTAGGACCTTCATCGCGGTCCCGATTCTGCCATCCGCGTCGCTCGGGGCGGTCCGTGCCGGTGTCCGTGCCGGTGTCAGCGGGCGAGGGCGGCCCGGTACCTGCTGCGCGCCAGCAGAACCGTGCGCAGGTCCTCGATCAAGGGGTCGAGGAAGCGCGACCGGTATTCGCCGTCGCCCACCGACCGGGCGCTGACGTACATGAACGTGAGCGCGCCGAGGAACATCGCGACGTGGATCAGCGCCTGCGGTATCGGCAGCGTCATCCCGAGGAGGGTGCCCTGCGGGTCACCGTCGACGGTCAGCCGCGTCAGGAGGCGCGGGGTTACCGCAACCAGTCCGATCGCCAGGAAGATCACCGACGTGACGGCGGCGACGACCGCGAGTTGCACGAATTGCGCTGCGGCGACGACGAAGACGACGTTGGCGCGCTCACCGCGCGTCAACGGCGGCACCGACCCGCCCGCGGGCATCGCGGCGAACGGCGTCCCGGCCAGCGCCGCAGCGGCTGCGGTCGGCTCGGTGCCGACGTCGCTGCCGGCGTCGCCGTCGTTTCCGCCGGCGTCGGTGGGGTTGCTGCGCAGAGCCGCCCGCACCCGCTCGACGACGCCGGTGAAGACGAAGGCCCCGGCGATCGATGCCAGCAGGGCGATCAGCAGCCACATCCGGCCGCGGCCGATGGTGGCCGCCATCGACCAGACCGGACCGTTGAAGAAGACCAGCACGGTGAGCAGCAGGACCGGAAGGGCGCGGGTGAACAGGTCGCCGACCGAGCCGAGCCGGGTCAGCGTCAGGCGGACCGCCCAGCCCAGCACCGAACCGAGGCCGAGTCCGGTTGCGGTGAGCACCGCACCGACGCCGAGCGCGGTGGCGACGAGGTCGCCGGGCACGTCGGTCGCCGGTCCACCGACCGCCGCGGCGAGGGCACCGACCGCGACGGCCGCCACGCCGATGGTGCGGCGGGCGCCGTCGCCCGCGATCCGCCCCATCAGCCAGGCCGCCACACCCGCGAGCAGCGGGGCCAGCGCCACGACGGCGAGGACGACGACGTCCGCGCGGGTGAGGTCGGCGTCGATGTCGACCTCCGCGCCGCCCGAGACGGCGCTCACCGCGCCGATCGCAACGAGCAGCACGGCCAGGGCGGCCAGCGTCGGGGCGCTGCGGGACCACAGCCGTCGCCATCGGGCTCGCGGGGTGAGGACCGACGGCAGCCCGTGACGCAGGAACCATCGTTCCGCGGCGACGCGGTCGCCGCCGGGCGTGGGCGGCGCAGCGGTCACCGCCGAAGCCCGGCGCGGTCGACGGCGGTCTCGCCGCCCTTGACGACGAGCAGCACGTTCTCCGGATCGCCCAGGAGGGAGACGTCCCGAAGGGGATCACCACGAACCACGATGAGGTCGGCCCACTTGCCTTCCTCGAGGGTTCCGAGGTCGTCCTCGACGCCGCACAGCTGAGCCGAGGTCCGCGTGCCGGCGACGATGGCCTGCATCGGGGTCATTCCGCCGTACTCGACGAGCAGCGCCAGTTCGCGCAGATTCGTACCGTGGGCAGGCCCCAGACCGGCGTCGGTACCCACCGCGATCGGTACGCCCGCGGCGACCGACGCGCGCACCGATTCCTGGGCCAGGCGATGCCAGATCGCGCTCTTGCGCGCCCCCTGCGGCGATGCGGTGACCGGTCGCACCGTCTCGAGCAGGGTGGGGACCAAGAAGACGTGCCCCTCGACCATGCGGTGACGCAACTCGTCGTCCAGCGCATAGCCGTGTTCGATGCTGTGCACGCCGGCCGCCACGGCCGCTTCGATGCCGGCGCGACCGATGGCATGGGCCGCGACCGGCCTGCCACCGAGGTTGCGCGCCTCCTCCACCACTGCCGCGACCGCCTCGCGACGCAGCCCCAACCAATCGGGATCGTCGTTGGGCGAACTGATCCCGCCGCTGGTGGCGACTTTGATCACGTCGGCGCCCGCCCGGACGAGGTGGCGGACCCGCGTGCGCGCCGCGTCGACCGTGTCGACGATCGAGCCGCCGAGCAGGGGCGTCGGATCGAGACCGGAGGGCAGAGCGAAGTCCGCGTGCCCGCACGTCTGGCTCAGCATGTCGATGGCCACCTGCAGGCGTGGACCCGCGATGGGACCGTCGGCGATCGCTGCACGCACCCCGGCGTCGACCCCCATCAAGTCACGCGCGCTGGTCACCCCGGCGTGCAGGGTGACGCGAAGGCGCTCGATGAGTTGGAAGTGCAGGTAGGACGACGGTCGAAGGGCGGTGTCGAGCGGCGGGCCGCCGGTACCCGGCAGGCCGAGGTGGACGTGGCAGTCGAAGAAGCCGGGACACATCGTGTGACCACCGAGCGCCACCAGCTCGGCACCCGGATACGTTGCCGCCGGGTCGAATCCGTCCGGCGCCGGGCCGGCCGAGCGGATGCGCCCGTCGGCGACCACGACGACGGCGGGGGACACGGGAGCGGCACCGGTGCCGTCGATCAGGATGCAATCGTGGAAGACGGTCACCGAACTCGTCGTCGCGGGCGGGGGAGCGTTCATCGTCGACCACTGCACCAAGCAACCGCGCCGACCGCAACCACTTCGGCGTTGTCTACGCTGGCCTCATGCAACGGATCATCGGAACCGAGGTCGAGTACGGCATCTCGTCGCCGTCCGACCCGACCGCGAATCCGATCCTGACGTCGACGCAGGCGGTGCTCGCATACGCCGCAGCGGCCGGGATCCAGCGCGCCAAGCGCACCCGCTGGGACTACGAGGTGGAGTCGCCGCTGCGCGACGCACGCGGGTTCGACCTCAGCCGCGGCTCCGGTCCGCCGCCGGTGATCGACGCCGACGAGGTCGGCGCGGCCAACATGATCCTCACCAACGGCGCCCGGCTCTACGTCGACCACGCGCACCCGGAGTACTCGGCGCCCGAGGTCACCGATCCGATGGACGCGGTCATCTGGGACAAGGCCGGCGAGCGCGTCATGGAGGCCGCTGCACGCCACGTCGCGAGCGTGCCCGGCGCCGCCAAGCTGCAGCTCTACAAGAACAACGTGGACGGCAAGGGCGCGTCGTACGGCACCCACGAGAACTACCTGATGAGCCGGCAGACGCCGTTCGCCGCGGTCATCGCCGGTCTGACGCCGTTCATGGTGTCCCGCCAGGTCGTGACCGGCTCCGGTCGCGTCGGCATCGGCCCGTCCGGCGACGAGCCGGGCTTCCAGCTGACCCAGCGAGCCGACTACATCGAGGTCGAGGTCGGTCTGGAGACGACGCTCAAGCGCGGCATCATCAACACGCGCGACGAGCCGCACGCCGACGCCGACAAGTACCGCCGGCTGCACGTCATCATCGGCGACGCCAACCTCGCCGAGACGTCGACCTACCTCAAGGTCGGCACCACCTCGCTCGTCCTCGACCTCATCGAGGAGGGGCCCGCGCACGGTCTGGATCTGTCCGATCTGGCGCTCGCCCGGCCGGTGCACGCCGTGCACGTGATCAGTCGCGACCCGTCGCTGCGCGCCACCGTCGCACTCGCCGACGGACGCGAGCTGACCGCGCTCGCGCTGCAGCGGATCTACCTCGAGCGGGTGGCCAAGCTGGTCGACGCCCGCGACCCCGATCCCCGCGCCACGCACGTGCTGCAGACCTGGGCCGAGGTGCTGGACCTGCTGGAGCGCGATCCGATGGAATGCGCCGACCTCCTCGACTGGCCGGCGAAGCTGCGGCTGCTCGAGGGCTTCCGCCGGCGGGAGAACCTCAGCTGGTCGGCGCCGCGGCTGCATCTGGTGGACCTGCAGTACTCCGACGTCCGGCTCGACAAGGGGCTGTACAACCGCCTGGTGGCGCGTGGCTCGATGAAGCGTCTGGTCACCGAGCAGCAGGTGCTCGACGCGGTGGACAACCCGCCGACCGATACCCGCGCCTACTTCCGCGGTGAGTGCCTGCGGCGCTTCGGGGCCGACATCGCCGCGGCCAGTTGGGACTCGGTGATCTTCGACCTCGGCGGCGACTCGCTGGTGCGCATCCCGACCCTCGAGCCGCTGCGCGGAAGCAAGGCCCACGTCGGCGCGTTGCTCGATTCGGTGGACAGCGCGGTCGAACTGGTGGAGCAGCTGACCACCTGAGCGGCCCGCGGGATGCGGGGCATCCCGGTCCGTTCGCCGGTCGACCGGTAGGGTGGGGTGACCGACGGGCGGCGTGAGAACCCGTCGATCGAGACGCAGGAGGCAGCGATGGCCCAGGAGCAGACCAAGCGGGGCGGTGGCGGCGGTGACGACGACGACGTCACCGGGAGCACGGCCGCGGGCCAGGAGCGTCGCGAGAAGCTGACCGAGGAGACCGACGATCTGCTGGACGAGATCGACGACGTCCTCGAGGAGAACGCCGAGGACTTCGTGCGGGCATACGTCCAAAAGGGCGGCCAGTGACCTGGCCGAATAGCGATCAGCTGGGCCCCTTCTCCACCTCGAACCGATCCCACGGGCTCCCCGGAGCCCCGTCGTTGCAGATGGACTCGTCGTCCTTCTCCGAGTTGCTGCGCCGGCAGGCGCCCCACCTGCTGCCCGCCGCGGGCGGGCACGGCGGTCATGTGGCGCCGACCAACGCCGTGCCGCACGGCACGACGATCGTCGCGCTGAAGTTCCCCGGCGGCGTGCTGATCGCCGGTGATCGCCGCTCGACCCAGGGCAACATGATCGCCGGGCGCGACGTGCAGAAGGTTTACGTCACCGACGATTACACCGCGACCGGCATCGCCGGCACCGCGGCCATCGCCGTCGAGTTCGCCCGGTTGTACGCCGTGGAACTCGAGCACTACGAGAAGCTCGAGGGCGTCCCGCTGACGTTCGCGGGCAAGGTGAACCGCCTCGCGATCATGGTGCGCGGCAACCTCGGTGCCGCGCTGCAGGGCTTCGTCGCCCTGCCGCTGCTGGTGGGCTACGACCTCGACGACCCCGATCCCCAGGCGGCGGGCCGCATCGTCTCGTTCGACGCCGCCGGCGGCTGGAACGTCGAACTCGAGGGCTACCAGTCGGTGGGTTCCGGGTCGATCTTCGCGAAGTCGTCGATGAAGAAGCTCTACGCGCGGGTCTCCGATCCGGAGTCGGCGCTGCGGGTCGCCGTCGAGGCGCTCTACGACGCCGCCGACGACGACTCCGCCACCGGCGGACCGGATCTGGTGCGCGGCATCTACCCGACGGCCGTCGTGATCGGTGCCGAGGGCGCCGAGGAGGTCGCGGAGGACCGCATCGCCGCGCTGGCCCGCGAGGTCATCGAGAGCCGCTCGCGCGCCGACACGTTCGGCCCCGACGACGGAAGGGTCGAGCTGTGAGCTTCCCGTACTTCATCTCGCCCGAACAGGCGATGCGGGAGCGCAGCGAACTCGCACGCAAGGGCATCTCGCGGGGCCGCAGCGTCATCGCCCTCGCCTACGCCGACGGCGTGCTGTTCGTCGCCGAGAACCCGTCGCGCTCGCTGCAGAAGGTGAGCGAGCTGTACGACCGCGTCGGCTTCGCCGCCGTGGGCCGTTTCAACGAGTTCGACAACCTGCGCCGCGGGGGCATCCAGTTCGCCGATACCCGCGGGTACGCCTACGACCGGCGCGACGTGACGGGTCGGCAACTCGCCAACGTGTATGCCCAGACCCTGGGCACCATCTTCACCGAGCAGGCGAAGCCCTACGAGGTGGAGCTGTGCGTCGCGGAGGTCGCCCACTACGGCGAGTCGAAATCGCCGGAGCTGTACCGCATCACGTACGACGGGTCGATCGCGGACGAGCCGCACTTCGTCGTCATGGGCGGCACCACCGAGCCCATCATCACGGCGCTGGGCGAGTCGTACGCGGAGAACGCGAGCCTCGACGAGGCGGTGAAGGTGGCCGTCGACGCCCTGCACGCCGGGGCGGGCAACGGCGATCAGGCCCGCACGCTGGGACCGTCGACGCTCGAGGTCGCCATCCTCGACGCCAAGCGCCCGCGGCGTGCGTTCCGCCGCATCACCGGCGCGGCGCTCGAGGCGCTGCTGCCGGCCGCCGAGTCCGCCGGCGACGACACCCAATAGTTCACCGCCCGTTCGGCCCCCGGTGGGGGTAGTGTCCCCACGTGTCGACGCGTAGGGGGTGACCGATGGACGGCGAGCCCGACCTCTTCGTCGCGGGTACGTGGCGGCACGCCGCCGACGGCGGGACGCGCGACGTGGTCAACCCCGCCGACGGCAGCACGGCCGAGGTGGTGGACGAGGCGACGCCCGCGGACGCTCGCGACGCCATCGCCGCGGCGCGCAACGCCTTCGACGAGGGTCCGTGGCGGGCGACGACCGCCGGGCACCGCGCCGCGTTGCTCGACCGGATCGCCGACCTACTCCAGCGCGACCGCGAGCGGCTCGCGGACCTGGAGACCGTCGACACCGGAAAGACGCTCGCAGAGAGCAGGATCGACGTCGACGACGTCACCTCGGTGTTCCGGTACTACGCGAAGCTGGTCGGCACGCTCGCCGACCGGGTGGTCGACGTCGGCGATCCCGACGTGATCAGCCGGGTGGTGCGCGAGCCCATCGGCGTCTGCGTGCTCATCGCGCCGTGGAACTACCCACTGCTGCAGATGTCGTGGAAGGTCGCGCCCGCCCTGGGCGCGGGCTGCACGCTGGTGATGAAACCCAGCGAGGTGACGCCGCTGACCACCATCGCCTTCACCGGGCTCCTCGAGGAGGCGATGCGGGAATTCGAGGTCCCCGCCGGCGTGGTCAACCTCGTTCAGGGCAGCGGCGCCGTCCTCGGCGAGGCGCTGACCACCGACGGGCGCGTCGACTTCATCTCGTTCACCGGCGGGCTGGCCACCGGGCGGACCATCTCGCGGGCGGCGGCCGAGAACGTCACCAAGGTCGCGGTCGAACTCGGCGGCAAGAATCCACACATCGTCTTCGCCGACGTCGGCGAAGACGGCTGGGAGGCCGCCGTCGACCACGTCCTCACCGGGGTCTTCCTGCACTCCGGCCAAGTGTGCTCCGCGGGTACCCGGCTCATCGTCGAGGAGTCCATCGCCGACGACTTCGTCGCCGCACTCGCCGCGCGCGCCGAACGGATCCGCATCGGCGACGGCCGGGACCCGGCCAGCGAGACTGGGCCACTGGTCTCCGAGGAGCACCGCGCCAAGGTCGAAGCGTATGTCGCACTGGGCATCTCGGAGGGCGCCGTACTGGTGACCGGTGGTGCCCGCCCGAGCGATCCCGCGCTCGCCAAGGGCAGCTTCTACCTGCCCACGATCTTCGACCGGTGCGACCGGTCGATGAGGATCGTCGCCGAGGAGACCTTCGGCCCGATCCTCACGGTGGAGCGATTCACCGACGAGGCCGAGGCGATCGCGCTCGGCAACGACACGGAATACGGTCTCGCGGCCGGGGTACGCACCTCGGACGCCGCGCGGGGCGAACGTGTGGTGCGGGCACTTCGGCACGGCACGGTGTGGCTCAACGACTTCGGCTACTACACCGCCGCCGCCGAGTGGGGCGGCTTCGGGAAGTCGGGCAACGGTCGCGAACTCGGACCTACCGGGCTCGCGGAATACCAGGAGATCAAGCACATCTGGCACAACACCGCACCCAAGCCGGCAGGCTGGTTCACGGGATAGGTGCCTGGGAAGGATCCCACCATGGTGATCGGGCAACCGCACACCGACAGCGGCCTCGAGGACTTCGGCTATCGAGAGTCGTTGGACCGCAGCATCGGCAAGTTCGCGAGCTTCGCCGCCGGCGTCAGCTACATCTCCATCCTCACCGGGACGTTCCAGCTCTTCTACTTCGGCTACGGCACCGCCGGACCGGCGTACCTGTGGTCCTGGCCCCTGGTGTTCGTCGGTCAGATGGCCGTCGCCCTGTGCTTCATGGAACTGGCGGCCAAGTATCCCGTCGCCGGGTCGGTCTACAACTGGAGCAAGAAGCTCGCCAGCCGGCTCGTCGGGTGGATGTCCGGCTGGCTGATGCTCACCGCGTCCATCGTCACGATCTCCGCGGTGGCGCTGGCCTACCAGCTGAACCTGCCGCGGCTGTGGAGCGGATTCCAGATCATCGGTGACGGCACCGGCACCTACGACTACGCGGCCAATGCGGTGCTGCTCGGGACCGCCCTGATCGCCTTCACCACGCTGGTGAATGCGCTCGGCGTCAAGCTGATGGCGCGCATCAACAGCGCGGGCGTCTTCATCGAACTCATCGCCGCGGTCCTCATCGCGATCCTGCTCGCGGCCAACGCCGAACGCGGTCCCCAGGTGTTCTTCTCCGCGAACGGGTACGGCGCCGGGGAGAGCATGGGTTACCTCGGGGCGTTCCTGGTGGCGTCGCTGGCGTCGGGGTACGTGATGTACGGGTTCGACACCGCCAGCTCACTGGGCGAGGAGACCGTCGAACCGCGGCGCACCGCACCGAAGGCCATCGCGCGGGCCATCCTCGCGTCGTTCGTGATCGGCGGCGCCATCCTGGTCTTCGCGGTGATGGCGGCGCCCGACCCCGCCGACCCGGCGCTGGGGGAGAGCACCGGCGGGCTGCAGTACATCGTCGAGCAGGTGATGTGGGGTCCGCTGGGCAAGATCTTCCTCGTCTGCATCGTGATCGCGGTGACGGTGTGCACGCTCGCCGTCCACACCGCGGCCATCCGGCTGACGTTCGCGATGGCGCGGGACAACGCGCTGCCGTTCGGCGAGAAGCTCGCCACGGTGCACCCGCGGACGCAGACGCCGATCATCCCGGCCGTCACCATCGGCGTCATCTCGGTGGTGATCCTGGTGATCAACATCGGCCAGCCGAAGATCTTCACGGTGTTGACGTCGATCGCCATCATCATGATCTACCTGGCGTACCTGATGGTGACGGGACCGATGCTCAAGAAGCGGTTGCAAGGCCAGTGGCCGCCGCGCGACCTCGCCGACGGCGGCTACTTCACGATGGGGAGATGGGGGCTGGCGGTCAACGTGGTCGCGGTGGTGTGGGGCGCCGGCATGGCGCTCAACCTCGCGTGGCCGCGCTCGGCCGTGTACGGCGATCCCTGGTACAACACCTGGGGCGCCTTCGTCTACATCGGCGTGATCCTCGGCGCCGGCCTGCTCTGGTACGCGCTGAAGGGCCGCAGGCACATCGGGTGCCTGAAATCCCATGCCGCTGAGGCCTCGGATGGCTGACGCATTCGATTACGTGATTGCGGGTGGGGGCACCGCGGGGTGCGCGCTGGCGGCGCGGCTGTCCGAGGATCCCGACGTCACGGTGTGCCTGGTGGAGGCCGGGCCCAGCGACGTGGGCGACGACGCCATCCTGAACCTGTCGCAGTGGATGCACCTGCTGGACTCCGGTTACGACTGGGACTATCCGGTGGAACCGCAGGAACGCGGCAACTCGTTCATGCGGCACGCCCGCGCGAAGGTGCTCGGCGGGTGTTCCTCGCACAATTCCTGCATCGCCTTCTGGCCGCCCGCCGAGGCGCTCGACGAGTGGGCAGCGCACGGTGCGACGGGGTGGAGCGCGGCCGACATCGCCCCGCTGGTGGCACGGCTGACCGGCACGGTGGGGCTGCGCGACGTACCACCCGAGGATCCGTGCGGGGCAGCGCTGTTGGAGTCCGCCGCGCAACTGGGCCTGCCGACAGTCGCCTTCAACCGCGGCGAGACGGTGCGCCGCGGGGCGGGCTGGTTCCAGATCAACGCCACCGAGGACGGCATCCGCAACTCGAGTTCGCACGCGTACCTGCATCCCATCCTGGACGCCCGGCGCAATCTCGAGGTCCGCACGGACTGCTGGATCGCCGAGATCCTGTTCGACGAGCAGCGTGCGGCGACCGGCGTGCGTTACCAGCGGCCGGATCTCACCGGCTACGACACGGTGACGGCACGTCGCGAGGTGATCCTCTGCGCGGGTGCCATCGACACCCCGAAGCTGTTGATGCTGTCCGGGATCGGGCCGACGGCACACCTGCGCGAGCTGGGCATCGAGGTGCGGGTCGACTCCCCGGGGGTGGGCGCCAACCTCGACGACCACGTGGAGGGCCTGGTGTTCTGGGAGGCGGCCCGGCCCATGGTCACCACGTCGACGCAGTGGTGGGAGATTGGCCTGTTCACGTGCATCGACGACGGCGTGACGCAACCGGACCTGATGATGCACTACGGCAGCGTGCCGTTCGACATGAACACGCTGCGGCGCGGCTACCCGACCACCGACAACGGGTTCTGCCTGACGCCCAACGTGACCCAGGGACGGTCACGCGGCACGGTGCGGTTGCGCACCAGGGACTTCCGCGACCGGGCCCGCGTCGACCCGCGGTACTTCACCGACCCGGAGGGCTACGACGAGCGCATCATGCTGGCCGGGCTGCGGCTGGCACGCGAGATCGCCGCGCGAGAGCCGTTGCGGGGCTGGGTGTCCCGCGAACTCGCTCCGGGACCGGACGCGGTGACCGACGACGAGCTGCTGGACTACGTGCACCAGTGCCACAACACGGTGTATCACCCGGCGGCGACCGCGCGGATGGGTGCGCCGGACGACCCGATGGCGGTGCTCGATCCCGAGCTGCGGGTCAAGGGGGTGTCGCGGCTGCGGGTCGTCGACGCGTCGGCGATGCCGAAACTGCCTGCGGTGAACCCGAACATCACCGTGATGACGATGGCGGAGAAGTGCGCTGACCTCATCCGCTCCGGGTAACGGACCCGACGACCTCGCGGCGTTCCTCGGCGCGCACACGCCGTTTCAGGGCATGTCCGACGACGAGTGCGCCGAGTTGGCCGCCGGGTCGGCGCTGGTGGACTTCCCGGCCGGTGCCGTGGTGGCCGACTACGGCGGACCCGCGCCTGCCGGGGTGTGGATGGTCCGCAGTGGACGCGTGACCCTGCACGCCGGTGGTGACGTGCACGCGCTCGACACCGTCGAGCCGGGCGGACTGTTCGGGTACACGCCGCTGCTCACCGGAGCGGGCCTCGACTTCGTCGCCCGGACGGCGGTGCCCAGCAGGCTGATCCGGCTGCCCGAGGCGGTGGTGCGCCGGCAGTTCGCCCGGCCCGCCGGACTCGCGTTCCTGGCGTCCTCGGCGTGGGCGACGACGGGCGCCGACCGCGACGTGCTCGCCCCCGCCATCGACACCGCGCCGGTGGCGGCGCTGCTGCGCGGTGCGCCGCTGATCGTCGACGCCGGCGCCTCGGTGCGCGACGCGGTGCGGGCGATGACCGATGCCCACGTCTCCTACGCGCTGCTGCGAACCCCCGGCGGCGACCTCGGCATCTTCACCGACCGCGACCTACGCGCGCGGGTCGTGGCCGCCGGTCGCTCCGTCGACGCGCCGGTGGCTTCGGTGGCGAGCGTTCCGGCGCGGACCGTCACCGCCGACGCCACGGCCGAGGCGGTGCTGCTCGACATGCTCGAGTGCGGGCTGCGGCACATGCCGGTGCTGTCGGCGCGCGGCGAGGTGCTCGGCGTGCTGGAGGACGCCGACCTGCTCGCCGCGTCGGCGCGACAGAGCTTCCTGTTGCGCCGCGAGATCGGCGACGCGACGACCGCGAGCGAACTGCAGCGCGTCGGCGACCGGCTGCGCGCCCTGCCGCGCAACCTGTTCCTCGGCGGCACCAAGGCCTCGGCGACCAGCGCGATCCTCGCCGTCGTCATCGACGGGTTGGTGCGCAGGGCGGTGCAGCTGGCCCTCGAGGAGACGGGCGCGCCCGACACGGTGCCCGCCGGGTTCGCCTGGCTGCTGCTCGGCAGCGTCGCGCGGCGTGAGGCGATGCCGTCGTCGGACGTGGACAGCGCCCTGTCGTGGCGCGACGAGCTGGCGGGTCACGCGCCCACGCTGCGGGCGCTGGCGACGCGGACGCACGCGATCCTCGACGGGTGCGGGCTGCCGTCGGACCGCAACGGCGCCGTGGCCGCCAGCCCGCACTTCGCGCGGTCGCGCTCGGAGTGGTCGGCGGCGGCGCGGGGCTGGCTCGACGACCCGCTGCGCGACCGCGGGATCGTACTGTCCTCGCTGCTCATCGACGGCCGGGTGGTGCGGGGCGACCCGGCGTTGAACCCCATCCCGGCGGCGTACCGGCGGATGCGCGAGCAGCACCCGAATGCGCTGCGGCTGCAACTGCTCAACGCGCTGTCCGACCGGGTGCGTGGCTGGTCGCTGCGCGACGTCCTGTCGCGGCGCGGCGGCACGTTCGACCTCAAGGCGCATGCGGTGACACCGCTGGTCAACCTGGCGCGGTGGGGCGGACTGGCAGCCGACGTCGGTTCGGCGTCCACCCCGGTGCGGCTCGGTGCGGCGGCCGCGGCCGGCGCCATGACCGAGTCCGACGCCGCCACCCTGGGCGACGTCTTCGCGATGCTGCAGCGGCTGCGGATGGCCCATCAGGTCGAGCAGCTCGCCTCTGGCCATCCACCCGGTGACGTCGTCACCATGGCCGACCTCTCGCCGCTGAACCGCAGCCTGCTCGGCGACGGCCTGCGCGAGATCGCCGCGGTGCAGCGCCGCGTCCGCGGCACCGCCTTCACGGTGGGCTGAGGACACCCACTGGACCCCCGAGCGACCCGCCCGGCCGGCCGGGCTTACGAATGACCGGGCGTCTGTCACGGCTGCGGCGGACCGGCGCCACGGACCCGTAACCCCAGCTGTCGTCACTTCGCACGGGTCGAGCCCGTAAGCTCGATGACGTGCAGCGGCGAATCATGGGCATCGAGACCGAATTCGGTGTGACGTGCACGTTCCACGGCCACCGTCGACTCAGCCCGGACGAGGTGGCCCGGTACCTCTTCCGGCGTGTGGTGTCCTGGGGTCGTAGCTCCAACGTGTTCCTCCGCAACGGCGCCCGGCTCTACCTCGACGTCGGCAGCCACCCCGAGTACGCCACGGCCGAGTGCGACAGCCTCACCCAGCTGGTCACGCACGACCGGGCGGGGGAGCGGGTCCTGGAGGACCTGCTGATCGACGCCGAGCAGCGCCTGGCCGACGAGGGCATCGGCGGCGACATCTACCTGTTCAAGAACAACACCGACTCGGCGGGCAACTCGTACGGCTGCCACGAGAACTACCTGATCGTGCGGGCCGGGGAGTTCTCCCGGATCTCCGACGTCCTGCTGCCCTTCCTGGTCACCCGCCAGCTGATCTGCGGCGCGGGCAAGGTGCTGCAGACGCCCAAGGCCGCGACGTTCTGCCTCAGCCAGCGGGCCGAGCACATCTGGGAGGGCGTCTCGAGCGCCACCACCCGCAGCCGACCGATCATCAACACCCGCGACGAGCCGCACGCCGACGCCGAAAAGTACCGCCGCCTGCACGTCATCGTCGGCGACTCCAACATGAGCGAGACGACCACCATGCTCAAGGTGGGGACGGCCGCGCTGGTACTCGAGATGATCGAGGCGGGCGTGCCGTTCCGCGACTTCTCGCTCGACAATCCGATCCGGGCGATCCGCGAGGTCAGCCACGACCTCACCGGACGCCGCCCCGTGCGGCTCGCCGGCGGGCGGCAAGCCAGCGCCCTGGACATTCAGCGCGAGTACTACAGCCGCGCCGTCGAGCACCTGCAGACCCGGGAGCCGAACGCACAGATCGAGCAGGTCGTCGACCTGTGGGGCCGCCAGCTCGACGCGGTGGAGAGCCAGGACTTCGCGAAGGTCGACACCGAGATCGACTGGGTGATCAAGCGCAAGCTGTTCCAGCGCTATCAGGACCGCTACGACATGGAGCTGTCCGACCCCAAGATCGCTCAGCTCGACCTCGCGTACCACGACATCAAGCGCGGCCGCGGCGTCTTCGACCTGCTGCAGCGCAAGGGGCTCGCGGCGCGCGTCACCACCGACGAGGAGATCGAGACCGCCGTCGACGAGCCGCCGCAGACCACCCGGGCGAAGCTGCGCGGCGAGTTCATCAGCGCGGCCCAGGCCGCGGGCCGCGACTTCACCGTCGACTGGGTGCACCTCAAGCTCAACGATCAGGCGCAGCGGACGGTGTTGTGCAAGGACCCGTTCCGCTCGGTCGACGAACGCGTGAAGCGGCTCATCGCCAGCATGTGACACGGCGCCCGACCCCGGGGGCTGCTCGGGTCGTCGGCAGCTGGGCCGCCGGGCACTAGGCTGGACACCCGTGGGGATCTCCAAAGTCGAGCGGTTGATGAACCTCGTCATCGCACTGCTGTCGACCCGCACCTTCATCACCGCCGAACGGATCCGCAAGACCGTCTACGGCTACGGCGACAGCCCCAGCGACGAGGCGTTCTCCCGGATGTTCGAGCGGGACAAGAACGAACTGCGCGATCTGGGCATCCCGCTGGAGACCGGCCGGGTCTCGTCGATGGATCCCACCGAGGGTTACCGGATCAACCGCAAGGCCTACGCGCTGCCCGCCGTCGAGCTGACCGCCGACGAGGCGGCGGCCGTCGCCATCGCCACCCAGCTGTGGGAGTCGCCCGAACTCGTCACCGCCACCCAGGGCGCGCTGCTCAAGCTGCGCGCCGCGGGCGTCGACGTCGACGCCCCGGACAGCGACGTCATGATCAGCACCACCGCCTCCATGCCGGGACTGCGCGGTTCCGAGGACGTGCTCAACGCGCTGCTGTCGGCCATCGACGCCGGGCAGGCCGTGCGGTTCCCGCACCGGTCCACCCGCACGTCGCCGTACCAGACCCGCACGGTCGAACCGTGGGGCGTCGTCACCTACCGCGGCCGGTGGTACCTGGTGGGCCACGACCGCGACCGCGACGACACCCGGACGTTCCGGCTGTCCCGGATCGGCGCGGAGGTCGAGCCGTTCGGCCCGCGCGGCGCGGTCGGCAGGCCCGACGGGGTCGATCTGCGCGAGATCGTGCACCGCGCGGTGGCGGAGTGGCCGCCGGGCGCGCAAGCCCGAGTGTGGGTGGCCGAGGGCAAGGCCACGGCGCTGCGCCGCGCCGCCACGGAGATGGCCACCCGGACCATCGGCGGACGGGTCGGCGACGAACTCGCCGTCGACATCGGCATGTACGACCGGCTGGCCAGAGAGATCGCGGGTTACGGCGCCGACGCCATCGTGCTGGACCCGCCGTCGCTGCGCGACGAGGTGATCGCGCGCCTGCGGGCGCAAGCCGATGTGCCAATCAGGAGCGGAGCGGATCGCGCATGAGTAGCGTCTCGGGGCGTCTGGTGCGCCTGCTGAACATGGTGCCGTACTTCCAGGCCAATCCCCGGATCACGTTCGAGGAGGCGGCGATCGACCTCGGGGTGAGCGTCCAGCAGCTGCGCGACGATCTGCAGCAGCTGTTCCTGTGCGGGCTGCCCGGGTACGGCCCGGGCGACCTCATCGACTTCGAGATGTCCGGCCGGACCATCGAGGTGACGTTCTCCGCGGGGATGGATCACCCGCTGCGGCTGACGTCGCCGGAGGCCACCGGCATCCTCGTCGCGCTGCGGGCGCTGCTCGACGTGCCCGGCATGGTGGACCCGGCGGCGGCGCGCAGCGCGATCGCCAAGATCGAGTCGGCGGCGGGGACGGCGACCGGCCACGAGGACGGCGTCGCCGCGGCCGCCGAGGAGCCCGCGCCGGCCGAGAGTGCCGCGGCCGCCGCGGTGCGCGAGGCCGTCCGCAACGACCGCGCGCTGACCATCGACTACTACTCGGCCTCGCACGACGCGATGACGACGCGCACCGTCGACCCGATCCGCGTGGTCCTCGTCGGCGACCACAGCTATCTCGAGGCGTGGTGCCGGACGGCGGAGGGCGTGCGGCTGTTCCGCTTCGACCGCATCGTCGACGCCCGCGTGCTCGACGAGCCCGCGGCGCCACCGGAGCCCGCGGTGGCCGCGGGCCCGGACACGTCGCTGTTCGACGGCGATCCCGCGCTGCCGTCGGCCACGCTGCTGATCGACCCGTCGGCGTCGTGGATGTTCGACTACTACCCACTGCGGGTGGTGCGCGAGCTGGCCGACGGCTCCTGCGAGGCCACGATGACCTACGCCTCGGATGCGTGGATGGCGCGCTTCGTCCTGGGTTTCGGCGCGGCCGTCCGCGTGGTGGAACCGCAGTCGCTGGTCGACCGGGTCCGCGAGGCGGCCGTCGCCGCGCTGAGTGCCTACGACGTCAGTGCGGCCGGGGGCGACGGGTAGACTCGACCACGACGTCTGGAGGTGACCGAAATGGGTGGTCTGCAACCCTGGCATTGGGTGATCGTGATCGCAGTGTTCGTGCTGCTGTTCGGCGCCAAGAAGCTCCCGGACGCGGCGCGTTCGCTGGGCAAGTCCATGCGCATCTTCAAGTCGGAGATCAAGGAGATGCAGGCCGAGGGCAAGTCGGATTCCGCGGACGCCACGCCGGCGCCCGCGAAGCCGATCGCCTCGGAACGCGTCGAGTCGACGGCCGATCCGCAGTCCGACAAGCGCACGGCCTGACCCGTCCCCACGTCGACCGCGGTGAGAACCGCGTCGATGGGTGGCGTTCACCGAGGGTCACGTGCGCACAGTTCTGAGTAAGTTCGACCCGCGTCGGCGGCGGGCACGGGTCAATCCCGACGGCACGATGTCGCTGGTCGACCATCTGGCCGAGTTGCGCAACCGGCTGCTCATCGCGGTTGCGGCGGTGGTGGTGACCACCACGTTCGGATTCTTCTGGTACACCCACGGCGTGTTCGGCACGCCCAGCCTGGGTGATTGGCTGCGCGAGCCGTACTGCGCGCTGCCCGCGTCGGCGCGGGCCACCATCGCCCCGGACGGGCAGTGCCGCCTCTTGGCGACCGCGCCGTTCGACCAGTTCATGCTGCGACTCAAGGTCGCCCTCACGGCGGGCGTCGTCCTGGCGTGTCCGGTGTGGCTCCACCAGATCTGGGCGTTCATCACGCCGGGGCTGTACAAGAAGGAGCGCCGGTTCGCCTCGGTGTTCGTGCTGTTCGGGGCGGCGCTGTTCATCGCGGGCGCGGTGCTCGCCTACGTGGTGCTGTCCAAGGCGCTGGCATTCCTGCTCACCGTCGGCAGCGACGTGCAGGTGACCGCGCTGTCGGGCGACCAGTACTTCGGGTTCCTCATCAACCTGCTGCTGGTGTTCGGCATCAGCTTCGAGTTCCCCCTGCTGATCATCATGCTGAACCTGGTCGGGGTGCTCACCTACGACCGGCTGAAGGCGTGGCGCCGCGGGCTCATCTTCGGGTTGTTCGTCTTCGCGGCGTTCGCGACGCCCGGATCCGACCCGTTCTCGATGCTCGCCCTGGCGCTGGCGCTGACCGTGCTGCTCGAGGTGGCCATCCAGGTGTCGCGGCTCAACGACCGCCGCAAGGCTCGCCGGGCGGCCCTGGAGGACGTTCCCGACGACCAGGCCGCGCCGATCGGGGCCGCCGAGGACGTCGGCGCACCCAGCACCGTTCCCGCCCCGTCCCGCGTCGTGGTCGATGACGACGCCACCTGAGGTCCTGACCGGCGAGCTGGCCCAGTTCGCCGCCGATCTCCCGTTCGGTCTGGACGGCTTCCAGCGCGAGGCCTGCCGCGCCCTGGAGAGCGGTCACGGCGTGCTGGTGTGCGCGCCGACGGGCGCCGGCAAGACGGTCGTTGGCGAGTTCGCGGTGCACCTGGCGCTGGCCGCCGGCCGCAAGTGCTTCTACACCACCCCGATCAAGGCGCTGAGCAACCAGAAGCACGCCGATCTGGTCCGCCGGTACGGTGCCGAGCGCATCGGCCTGCTGACCGGTGACCAGTCGATCAACGGCGACGCCGACGTGGTGGTGATGACCACCGAGGTGCTGCGGAACATGCTGTACGCCAACTCCGCGGCGTTGCAGGGCCTCTCGCACGTCGTCATGGACGAGGTGCACTTCCTGGCCGACCGCATGCGCGGCGCGGTGTGGGAGGAGGTGATCCTGCACCTGCCCGACGACGTCCGCCTGGTCAGTCTGTCGGCGACGGTGAGCAACGCCGAGGAATTCGGCGGCTGGATTCAGACCGTCCGCGGGGACACCACGGTAGTGGTCGACGAGCACCGGCCCGTCCCGCTGTGGCAGCACATGATGGTCGGCAAGCGGCTGTTCGACCTGTTCGCGGGCGGCGAACCGGGCGGCGGCCGGGCCAAGGTCGACCCGGACCTGCTGCGGCACATCACCTTGCGCCGGGAAGCCGACCGGATGACCGACTGGCAGCCCCGCGGTCGGGGCCGGTCGGGGCGCGGCGACGGCCGGGGTGGCCGGCCGACGCTGTACCGTCCGCCGTCGCGGCCCGACGTGATCACCACGCTCGACGCGGCCGGCCTGCTGCCCGCCATCACCTTCGTGTTCTCCCGGGTGGGGTGCGACGCCGCGGTCAAGCAGTGCCTGCGCTCGCCCCTGCGGCTGACCAACCGCGACGAGCGCGCCCGCATCGCGGAGGTCGTCGACCGGCGGTGCGCCGACCTCGACGAGGCCGACCTCGTCGTCCTCGGCTACCACGAATGGCGCGAGGGGCTCCTGCGCGGCCTGGCCGCCCATCACGCCGGTCTGCTGCCGGTGTTCCGGCACACCGTCGAAGAGTTGTTCACCGCCGGCCTGGTGAAGGCCGTGTTCGCCACGGAGACACTGGCCCTCGGCATCAACATGCCGGCTCGCACGGTGGTGCTCGAGCGTCTGGTCAAGTTCAACGGCGAACAGCACGCGCCGCTGACACCCGGTGAGTACACCCAGTTGACCGGGCGGGCCGGACGGCGCGGCATCGACGTCGAGGGTCACGCCGTCGTGCTGTGGCAGCCCAACGACGTCAGCGTCGAACCCGCCGACGTCGCCGGTCTGGCGTCGACCCGCACGTTTCCTTTGCGCAGTTCGTTCGCGCCGTCCTACAACATGACCATCAACCTGCTCGGGCAGATGGGCCCCGACCAGGCGCGTCGCCTGCTCGAGCAGTCGTTCGCCCAGTACCAGGCCGACCGGTCGGTGTCGGGTCTGGTACGCGGGGTGGCCCGCGGCGAGCGCATGCTCGGCGAGATCGCCGCCGAACTGGGCGGAAAGGACTCGCCGACACTGGAGTACGCGCGGTTGCGCGCGGCGGTGTCGGCACGCGAGCGGGCACAGTCGCGCGCCTCGCGCGTCCAGCGGCGCAAGGCCACCAACGACGTGCTGGCGACGCTGCGTCGCGGCGACGTCATCACGATCGGTCAGGGCAGGCGCTCGGGGCTCGCGGTGGTGCTGGAGCCGGCCGGCGACGTCGACGATCCGCGGCCGCTGGTCCTCACCGAACAGCGGTGGGCGGGCAGGATCTCGTCGGCGGACTTCGCGGGTGGGTCGGCGCGGCTGGGCACCATGAGCCTGCCCAAGCGCGTCGAGCATCGGCAGCCCCGGGTGCGGCGCGACCTTGCCGCCGCCCTGCGCGTCGCGGCCGCCGGGTTCGAGCTGCCGTCGCGGCGGCGTCGCGGCGAGCCGGACCGCGAACCCGACATCGACCCGGAACTGATCGCGCTGCGCGACCGCATCCGCGCCCACCCGGTGCACCAGGCGCCCGACCGCGAGGACCGGATGCGCACGGCCGAACGGTATCTGCGCATCGAACGCGACAACGCCGACATCCAGAAGAAGGTCGCCGCGGCGACCAACTCGCTGGCTCGCACGTTCGACCGCATCGTCGAGCTGCTGACCGAGCGCGGCTACGTCACCGATGGCGCAGATTCCGCAGGGGACCCCGAAGTAGGGGAGTCGGCCGGGCTGCCGCAGGTGACCCCCGACGGCCGCCTGCTCGCCCGGATCTACAGCGAGAGCGACCTGTTGGTGGCCGAGTGCCTCCGCGAGGGCACCTGGGACGGCCTGGCGCCCGCCGAGCTGGCGGCGGTGCTGTCGACG
The DNA here is from genome assembly GCF_008329645.1 of Mycolicibacterium grossiae. Classification (NCBI taxonomy): domain Bacteria; kingdom Bacillati; phylum Actinomycetota; class Actinomycetes; order Mycobacteriales; family Mycobacteriaceae; genus Mycobacterium; species Mycolicibacterium grossiae. The sequence continues at coordinate 4,508,628 of NZ_CP043474.1, read as the reverse complement.
GTGCTCTACGAGACGCGCGGCGACACGCCCGGCGCCACGCCGAATCTCGAAATGTACGGCCAGACGATGCGGCGGGCGCTCGCCCAGACCCGCCGGACGTGTGCCGACATCCGGGCCGACGAGCAGCGGCACCACCTGGCCCCCAGCCGCGAGACCGACCCCGGTTTCGTGGCTGCGATCCACCAGTGGGTGACCACCGGCGATCTGACCGCGGCACTGGCCGCGTCGGACGCCGCGGGAACCGGATCGCCGCTGTCGGCGGGCGACTTCGTGCGCTGGTGCCGCCAGGTGCTCGACCTGCTCGATCAGGTCCGCAACGCCGCTCCCACAACGGGTCTGCGGACGTCGGCGAAACGCGCGATCGCCGACATTCGGCGCGGCGTCGTCGCAGTTGATGCAGGGTAGGGTGTCGTCAGCGCGTCGGTTACGGCGATGGACCATCGAGGAGTGACGATGAGCGGACCGCAGGGATCCGACCCCAACCAGCAGTGGCCGGGTCAGCAGTCGGCCCAGCCCGACCAGTCGGCCTGGCAGCAGCCCGGCGCTGCGCAGGCCGGCTCCCCGCAGACCGGCTCGCCGCAGCCCGGTGGTGATCCGGCGTGGCAACAGCACCCGCCGGCCTACAGCCCGCAGCAGTACGCGCCGACCGAGCAGTTCGGCCAACAGCCCACCGCGTACGGGCCCACGTCCTATCAGCAGCCGCAGCCCGACGCCTACGGTCAGCAGTACGCGCAGCCGCAGTACGGCCAGCCCCAGTACGGTCAACCGCAGCAGTACGGGCAGTACGGCCAACCGCAGTACGGCCAGCCGCAATACGGTCAGCCGGGACAGCCCGGCCAGTACGGCCAGCCCGATCAGCAGTACCCGCAGTACCAGGCGCCGGGGGCGGCCGAGGGCTCCAAGAAGTCGCTGCGGACCATCCTGGCCATCGGTGGTGGCCTGCTGGCGATCCTGGTGATCGTCGTCGTGGTCCTCGGCTTCTTCACGCCCGGCTGGTTCGTGACCAAGCAACTCGACGTCAACGCCGCCCAGACCGGTGTCACCCAGGTGCTCGAGGACGAGGCCAACGGCTACGGCGCCAAGAACGTCTCCGACGTCCAGTGCAACGACGGCACCAACCCGCAGGTGAAGAAGGGCGACACCTTTACCTGCGAGGTGAGCATCGACGGCACGAAGCGTCAGGTCACCGTGACGTTCCAGGACGACGACGGCACCTACGAGGTCGGTCGGCCGAAGTAGGCCGGCTCAGTCGGGAAGCGCGTCGAGCGCCTTCTGCAGGCGCCCCACCGACGAGGTGACGCCGTATTCGGCGGCCAGCTCGGCCACCTTGCGCGGGTGCGCGGCCGACAGCGGCAGCACGTCCGACGACGTCGACATCCGCACCGGCGCGTCCCGGGCCACCCGCACGACGGGTTCGGCGGCCTCGACGTAGTCGAGTGCGGCGCGCAGCTTCTTCCGTTGTGCCGTCGGCATCTTCGACGCCGGGTCGCTCGCGGCGGCGAGGATGTCGGCCAGCGAGCCGTACCGCGCCAGCAGCGTCGCGGCGGTCTTCTCGCCGATGCCCGGGACGCCGGGGAGCCCGTCGGAGGGGTCGCCGCGCAGCAGCGCCAACTCGGCGTAGGCCGGCCCGGCGCGGTCGACGGGCACGGCGTAGGTCTCGGCGACCTCCGCCGGACCGAACAGCACCGCCTTGGACAGGCCGCGGCCGATGTAGAACACCTGGACCGGCACGTGCTCGTCGCCGACGAGCTGCAGCAGGTCGCGGTCGCCGCTCACGACGATCACCGGGTCGGTGCGCTCGGCGACCGCCAGCGTGCCCAGCACGTCGTCGGCCTCGTAGCCCGCGGCGCCCGCCGTGGCGATGCCGAACGCGTCGAGCATCGCCATGATCATGTCGACCTGCGGGGTGAGGTCGTCGGGCACCTCCTCGACGTCGGGTTCGCCGGCCGGGCGCTCGGCCTCGACGCGGTGCGCCTTGTACGACGGGACGAGGTCGACGCGCCACTGCGGCCGCCAGTCCAGGTCGAGGCACACCACCAGGCGGCGGGGGCGGTGCTGGGTGATCAGCGTCGCGACGGTGTCGAGGAAGCCGCGCAGCGCGTTGACCGGCCGGCCGTCCGGCGCGGTGATCGACGACGGCACCCCGTAGAAGGAGCGGAACCACATGCTGGCCCCGTCGAGCAGCAGGAGTGGCGCGGTCATCCGGTGACACTAGCGCGGCGGGTGCGCGCCCCGGTCGCGCGACTGTGCATCTGGCGACGCATTTCCCGGGTCGGGCGTCGTGAGATTCACACTCGGCGGGCCAGGACACGCGGCACACGCCGGGCGGCACCGAGGTCGCCAGTCCGGCACCCGCCGATTAGCCTCGACGGCATGGCATCCGGTCGGTTCAGCACAGAGGTGTACGCGCAGCGTCTGACGGCGGCGGCCGCGGCGACCGCCGACGCGGGGCTCGCCGGGCTGGTCATCACGCCCGGCTACGACCTGCGCTATCTCGTCGGGTCGCGCGCACAAACCTTCGAGCGGCTCACCGCGCTGGTGCTGGCCGCCGACGGGACGGGCACCGTCGTGGTGCCGCGGTTGGAACTGGCGGCGCTGCGCGAGTCGGCGATCCCCGATCTCGGCCTGACGGTGCGCGATTGGGTGGACGGCGAGGATCCCTACCGGCTGGTCGCCGACGCGCTCGGCGGCGCACCCGGCACCACCGGCACCACTGGCATCGCCACGGCGGTCACCGACGCCATGCCCGCGCTGCACCTGCTGCCGCTGGCCGACGTCCTCGGCCGGGTGCCGGTGCTCGCCACCGACGTGCTGCGCCGACTGCGGATGGTCAAGGACGCCGCCGAGATCGACGCCCTGCGCAAGGCCGGCGCGGCGATCGACCGCGTACACGCCCGCGTCCCGGAGTTCCTGGTGCCCGGACGCACCGAGGCCGACGTCGCCGCCGACATCGCCGAAGCCATTGTGGCCGAGGGGCATTCGGAAGTGGCGTTCATCATCGTCGGCTCCGGGCCCAACGGCGCCGACCCGCACCACGAATGCTCGGACCGCACCCTACGGGCCGGCGACGTCGTGGTCGTCGACATCGGCGGCCCGTACGCGCCCGGCTACAACTCCGACTCCACGCGCACCTACAGCATCGGCGAGCCGGCACCCGACGTCGCGCGCCGCTACGCGGTCCTGCAGCGCGCGCAGCAGGCGGCGGTCGCGGCGGTGCGCCCGGGCGTGACCGCCGAGCAGGTCGACGCCGCCGCGCGCGACGTGCTCGCTGCCGAGGGCCTTGCCGAGGCGTTCGTGCACCGCACCGGGCACGGCATCGGACTGTCGGTGCACGAGGAGCCCTACATCGTCGCCGGCAACGACCTCCCGTTGGAGGAGGGCATGGCCTTCAGCGTCGAACCCGGCATCTACTTCGCCGGCGACTGGGGCGCCCGGATCGAGGACATCGTGGTCGTCACCGCCGACGGGGCGCTGTCGGTGAACAACCAGCCGCACGACCTCGTCGTGGTGCCCGCCGCAGGCTGAGGCGTCAGCCGTCGGAGCGGTCGAGCAGGCCGGACGACCCGAGCACCCGCTCGACGCGCACGCTGATGACGACGCGACGCGGATTCACCCGCGGCGTCCGGTAGCGCTGGGCGTAGCGCAGCTCGGCGTCGCGGACGTCCTCGGGATCGCCGCTCACGCTCGCGGTGCCCTCCAGCGACAGCCACCGCGCGCCGTCGACCTGGCTGAGCACGGCCACGCCACGCTCGGCGGCGTTGACGGCCTTCTGCGAGCCACCCGTGGTGATGACCCGCGCGACGTGGGTCTTGGGGTCGAAGGTGAAGCCGACGGCGACCACGTGCGGGGAGTTGTCCGACCGCAGCGTCGTCAACATGGCGAGATGGCGTTCGGTCAGGAACGCGATCGCGTCGTTGGTGAGCCGGGTGGTGGCCTTCCGACCTGAGGTAGCCATCGGGTCCAAGGTAGCGCAGGACATAATCGTCGCCGTGGAGGACACGGGCGTCATCGCGATCTTCGGCGGGCGCAGCGAGATCGGTCTCGAGGTCGCCCGCCGGCTGGCCCGCGGCGCCGTGGTGGTGCTCGCCGCACGCCGCGCCGACCAGCTCGCCGAGGAGTCCGCAGCGTTGCGGGCCGCCGGCGCGGCCGCGGTGCACGCCGTCGACTTCGATGCCGACGACCTCGCCTCGCACGACGGGCTGGTCGCCGCGATCACCGCCGCGCACGGACCCATCGACACCGCGGTGCTGGCCTTCGGGATCCTCGGCGACCAGTCCCGGGCCGAGGTCGATCCGGCGCACGCGGCGGCGATCGTCCACACCGACTTCACCGCGCAGGTCTCCCTGCTGACGGTGCTGGCCGCCGACATGCGCCGCCGCGGCCGCGGTGACCTGGTGGTGTTCTCGTCGGTCGCGGGCGCACGCGTCCGGCGGGCCAACTACGTCTACGGCTCGGCGAAGGCCGGACTCGACGGTTTCGCGAGCGGACTCACCGACGCGCTGCACGGATCGGGCGTGCGACTGCTGCTGGTGCGGCCGGGCTTCGTGATCGGCCGGATGACCGAGGGCATGTCGCCCGCGCCGCTGTCGAGCACCCCGGCGCAGGTCGCCGAGGCCACCGTCGCCGCGCTGCGCGCCGGGCGCACGCGGGTGTGGGTGCCCCGCCGGCTGGCCCTGCTGGTGCTGGCGTTTCGACTCCTGCCGCGGGCGGCGTGGCGCAACCTCCCGCGCTGACCGCATCCGACGGCCCTGGCGTTCAGCCGATCAACGCCAGGCTGTCGAGGTCGCGGATGGCCTGGCAGCCACGTTCGAGCATGACGCGCATCATCTCGTCGCCGCGTTCGGTGTTGGCCGAGAACGCACAGCCAAGGGTGGTGATGAGCGGCGCCTGCAGCATCCCGAGCCGGTAGTCGCGCCAGCAGGCGTCGCGGTCGTAGTCGGTGACGCCGTAGCTCAACAGCTCGTCGTGGTAGGCCGCCACCAGGTGCTCGTCGACGTCGGCACGCCGTTCCGGCAGCAGGCTGGTCGACGCGAAGAACGCGAGATCGCGTGCGGGCAGACCGGCGCCGAGGGTCTGCCAGTCCACCACCGTGATGGCCGAATGGTCCGGGGTGAACAGCAGGTTGTCCAGCCGGTAGTCACCGTGCAGCAGCGCGAACCGCCCCGGCTCCGCGAGCAGCCACGGCGTCACCCGTGCCATCGCTTCGGTTGCGGTGCGGCGGTTCTCGTCGGTCATGTCGGCGCCGAGGCGGTCGAGCGTCATCTGGGTGGCCATGACGGCGATCTCGCCGAGACCCTTGGCGGCGTCGGCGGTGGGCAACGGCATCACCAGGCCCGGATACTCGGCCCAGGCGGAATCGCACCACGTCGGTCCGTGCAACCCGGCGATGGCGCGGGCGGCCAGCTCGGCCTCGGCAGCGTCGCAGCCGGCGATCTGATCGCCCTGCTCGGCGGGCGCCATGTCGGCGAGCAGCAGCACGATGTCGCCGCCGTCGGGGGAGATGTCGCAGTGGAAGACCCGCGGTGTCGGCACCGACACCGCGCCGGCGATGCCGGTGTAGAAGGCGTGCTCGGAGCGGTAGCCGAGCGCCACCCGCTCGCGCACCGTCTCGTCCTGGGACGGCAGCTTCACCGCGAACGTCCGCGGCAAGCCGGTGTCAGCGGCGTAGTCGACGCACAGCCGGTAGGTCGCCCCGGTCTGCCCGGTACCGATGGGGGTGGCGGTCACGGCCGTCACCTCGGTGTCGAGCGCCGAACTCAGCCACCGGGGCGTCACGTCGTCGGGACTGCGCGGAATCGACACGGCCGCAGCGGCGTCCGACGACGGTGGCGTCATGCCGCTGGACGGTAACCCCGGTGCTGACGCCTGTCAACGACGCTCAGCCGGGGTAGCGCCGCAGCGTGTACACCCGGTCACCGGTCTCGTCGGTGTGCCACTGGGTCTGCGAGGAGCCGACGATGAGCAGGCAGCGCATGTCGACGTCGGCCGGGTCCAGGTCGGCCAGCCGGACCACCTTGACCTCCTCGCGCGGGCCGGAGACGTCACGGCCGATCACTACGGGCGTGCCGGGGTCGCGGTGGGCGAGCAGCAGGTCGCGCATCGCGCCGACCTGCCAGGTACGGGTCTTGCTGGCCGGGTTGTAGATGGCCAGCACCAGGTCGGCGGTGGCCGCGGCGGTGAGCCGGGCCTCGATGACGTCCCACGGCTTGAGCCGGTCGGACAGCGAGAGGACGGCGTAGTCGTGGCCGAGCGGCGCCCCGACCCGGCTGGCGACGGCCTGCGCGGCGGTCATCGCCGGGATGACGCGGACCTCGACGCCGGGCCACTCCTTGGCCTCCTCGAGCACCGCCGTCGCCATCGCGAACACGCCGGGATCGCCGGACGACACCACGGCCACGGTGCGGCCCTGCTGGGCCAGCGTGCAGGCCAGCCGCGCACGCTCCGGCTCGTCGGTGTTGTCACTGGGATGGCGGACCTGGCCGTCGCGTCCGACGACGCGGTCCAGGTACGGCCCGTAGCCGATGAGGTCGGTGGCGGCGGCCAGTTCGCGGCGCGACTGCGGCGTCATCCACTCGACGTCGCCGGGGCCGAGGCCCACGACGGCGACGCTGCCCACCGGATCGGGCCGGCGCGGGGTCATGCCGGGCAGCATGGCGATCGCGAAGTAGGGCACCGACGCCGGATCGGCGTCGACGGCGGGCAGGACGCGCTGCCGGTCGGTGCTCGCCCGCTCGACGTAGAACGCGTCATCGATCCGCCCGGCCGCCGTAAGAGCTTGCAGCACATCGGGGTACGTCCTGCCCAACTTCATGATCACCGCGGCGTCGGTGTCGGCGAGGCGACGGCGCAGCTCGTCGGGCGGCAGCGTCCCGGGCAGGATGGTGAGCACTTCCTCGCCCTGCACCAGCGGGGTGCCGGTGGCGGCCGACGCGGCGCTCACCGACGTCACGCCGGGGACGATGACCGCGTCGAAGCGCTCGGTGAGCCGGGTGTGCATGTGCATGTAGGAGCTGTAGAACAGCGGGTCGCCCTCGGCCAGCAGCGCGACGTCGCGTCCCGCCTCCAGGTGCGCGGCGATCCGGTCGGCGGACTCGCGGTAGAAGTCCTCCATCGCACCGTCGTACCCGCCGGGGTGATCGGTGGTCTCGGTGGTCACCGGGTACACCAGGTGCTCCTCGACCTGCCCGGGCTGCAGGTAGCGCTCGGCGATGCCGCGCGCGATGCTCCGTCCGTGCCGCGCACTGTGATAGGCGACGACGTCCGCCTCGCCGATCACCCGGGCGGCCTTGACCGTGACGAGTTCCGGGTCGCCGGGGCCGAGGCCGACGCCCCACAGCCGCCCGCGCCGCGTCGCGCCGGTCATTCGCGTTCGCTCGCGATCGCGTTGACGGCCGCCGCGGCCATGGCGCTGCCGCCGCGGCGCCCGGTGACCACCAGGTAGCTCATGCCGCGTGGCCGCGCGATCAGCTCGTCCTTGGACTGCGCGGAACCGACGAAGCCCACCGGGCCGCCGAGCACCGCGGCCGGGACCGGCGCACCCTGGTCGACGAGTTCGAGCAGCCGGAACAGCGCGGTCGGGGCGTTGCCGATCGCGAGCACCGCGCCGTCGAGCCGGTCGGCCCAGAGGTCAACTCCCGCAGCCGATCTCGTGCTGCCGAGCTGGAGCGCCAGGTCGGCGGCGCGGGCGTCGGACACCAGCGGCACCACCTCGTTGTCGGCGGGCAACCGGGACCGGGTGATGCCGGCGGCCACCATCGACGCGTCGCACAGGATGGGCGCCCCGGCGGCGAGGGCAGCGTGGGTGCGGGCCACCACGTCGTCGGTGTAGGCCACGTGCTCGGTGAGATCGACCTGACCGCAGGTGTGGATCAACCGCACCACGACCCGTGCGACGTCGGCCGGGAAGCGGGCGAGGTCGGCCTCCGCGCGGATGGTCGCGAAGGATTGCCGGTAGATCTCCGCAGCGTCGCGGACGTAGTCGAGCACCCGCCTACCCTACGACCCTGCCGGAGGTGCGCCTCCGTGCCACTCAGCCGGCCATGACCGCGCGCAGGGTCTCCAACACGCCGGCGTCCTCGATCGTGGGCGGCACCTTGTAGTCGAGTCCCGCGGCGATCTCGCGCATGGTGCGGCGCAGGATCTTGCCCGACCGCGTCTTGGGCAGCGCGGGCACCGCGTAGACGTCCTTGAGGGCGGCCACCGCGCCGATCTGGTCCCGCACCAGGGCGACGACGTCGGCGGCGAGGGTAGCCGCGTCGACGTCGGCGCCGGCCTTGAGCACCACGTACGCCGCGGGCCGCTGGCCCTTCACCTCGTCCGGGATGCCGATGACCGCACACTCGGCGACCGCGGGGTGCGTGGCCACGACGGCCTCCATCGAGCCCGTCGTCAGGCGGTGACCCGCGACGTTGATGACGTCGTCGCTGCGGCCTAGCACGTACAGGTAGCCGTCGTCGTCGAAGTAGCCGGTGTCGCCGGTGGCGTAGTGCCCGGGGAACGCCTGCAGGTACGACGACGCGAAGCGCTCCGGCGCATTCCACAGCCCCTGCAGCGACCCCGGCGGCAGCGGCAGCCGGATGGCGATGTTGCCCTCCTGGTTCGGGCCCACCTCGGTGCCGTCGGCGTCGAGTACCCGGACGTCGAAGCCGGGCACCGGCCGTGACGCGGACCCCGGCTTGACCGGCAGCGGTTCCAGGCCGCGCAGGTTGGCGCAGATGGACCACCCGGTCTCGGTCTGCCACCAGTGGTCGATCACCGGACGGCCCAGCCGGTCGGCCGCCCAGTGGTAGGTCTCCGGATCCAGGCGCTCGCCGGCGGCGAACACCGTGTGCAGCGACGGCATCGGGCGGTCGGCGAGCAACGTGCCGTCCGGATCCTCCTTGCGGATGGCGCGCAGCGCCGTCGGCGCGCAGAACAGCACGTTGACGTCGTGCTCGGTGACCACGCGCCAGAACGCGCCCGCGTCGGGGGTGCCGACGGGCTTGCCCTCGTAGAGCACGGTCGTCGCACCGGCGATCAGCGGCGCGTAGACGATGTAGGAGTGGCCGACCACCCAGCCCACGTCGGAGGCGGCCCACATGACGTCGCCGGCGTGCACGTCGTAGACGTGGGCCATCGACCACGCCATCGCCACGGCGTGCCCGCCGTGGTCGCGCACCACGCCCTTCGGCTTGCCCGTGGTGCCCGAGGTGTAGAGCACGTAGAGCGGATGCGTCGCGGGCACCGGCACGGGCGGGACCGGCTCGGCGCCATCGACCAGGGCATCCCAGTCCAGCCAACCCTCCGTCGGCGTCGCGTCGGAAGTCACCTCGGGGCGGTGCTTGACCACCACGATGCCGGGCGGCGTGCTGCTCGCCTCGAGCGCCTTGGCCACGGTGGGGAGGTAGTCGACGGTCCGGCCGGGCTCCAGACCGCCGGACGCGGTCAGCAGGGCGGTCGGCTGGGCGTCGTCGATCCGGGCGGCCAGCTCGGCGGCGGCGAACCCGCCGAACACGACTGAGTGGATCGCGCCGATGCGTGCGCACGCCAGCATCGCGATGAGGGCCTCGGGGATCATCGGCAGGTAGATGACCACGCGGTCGCCCATGCCCACCCCGACCGACCGCAGGGCCCCGGCCAGTGTCGCCACCTCGTCGCGCAGCTCGGCGTAGGTGAACCGGCGCTGCGTGCCGGTCATCGCCGAATCGAAGATCAGGGCCGTCCGGTCGCCGTGACCGGCGTCGACGTGCCGGTCCAGCGCGTTCGCGCTGGTGTTGAGCACGCCGTCGGGGAACCACTGCCACGCGTGCGGGTCGGCGTGGTCCAGCGCGGTGCGCGGGGCGACGTCCCAGTCGATCGCCTCGGCGGCGCGCAGCCAGAACCGTTCGGGGTCGGCGATGCTCGCCCGGTGGGCGCCTGCCGCCGGTTCGAGGACTCCGGGGGTATCGCTGCGCGTCAACGTCGACCTCTCTCTCGCGGGGACGGGTGTGGCCGTCGGGAGAAAGTGTCGCGGGTCACCGTTGCATCGGGGTTGCACGCGCGCCGCGGCGCGGCGGGGTCAGCCCAGTTCGAAGTCGATGCCCGCGAGGTGGCCGCGGGCCCGGGCCCAGTGCGCGGAACCGGCGTCGGCGCGCTCGTGCAGCAGCCGCCAGCCGTCGCGGTCGTCCTGGCCGTCGGGGCCCTCGAGCCACCGCCGCAACAGGCCGAGGTCGCCGGAGGCGAGCACCGCGCTGCGCAAGCTGGTGCTCAACTCCATCCGCAGCCGCGCGATGGACGGCGACAGCGATTGCGGCAGAAGCGGTCCGCGGTAGCGCTGCACCGCGGTGGCGACGTCGCCGGCGGCCAGCGCCTCGAACGTCGCGCCGACGTCGGTGACGATGGGGCGGGTGAGCCGGTAGGGCCGTGAACCGATGAAGCCCGACCCGATCACCCGGCGCAGCCGCGACATCTCGGCGCGGATCGTCACGCCGTCGAGGTCCTTCTCGTCGAGCAGCAGCGCCAGGTGGTCGGTGCTGAGTCCCTCGGGGTGATGGCTCAGCAGCACCAGGATCTCGGCGTTGCGCGGCGTCAGCGTGTGCACCCGGGACTGCCCGTACTCGTCGGTGACCTGCCAGCGGGGACGGTCGGCGCCGAGCACCGTCAGCCGCGGCAGTGAGATCGGGTCGACCGGCGCGGGCCGCAACCGCAACACCGCGAGGTGGTTCTCGATGGCGACCACCGCCGCCCGTACCCACGCCATCGCGGTGGAGGAGGCGACGTGCCTGCCGCCGGTGATGTCGATGGCACCGAGCAGCGCCCCGGTCACCGGGTCGTGCACGGGCACCGCCGAACACGACCACTCCTGAGCCACCTGGCAGAAGTGCTCGGGTCCGGAGATCTGCAGTTCGCGATCCAGCGCCAGGGCGGTGCCCGGCGCGTTCGTCCCCGCCCCGCGCTCGCTCCAGTCGGCACCCGGCACGAAGTTCATCGCCTCGGCCTTGCGGCAGGCGGTCGGGTCGCCTTCGACCCACAGCAGCGTGCCGTCCGCGGCGGACACCGCGACGACGACGCCGGTGTCGACGGCCTCGTCGACCAGCAGGCGGCGGATCACCGGCAGTGCGGGCGCCAGCGGATGCCGCACGCGCAGGTCGGTGTCGCCGCCCACCGAGGCCGGTGCGCCGCGCAGGTCGGGGTTCACGCCGGTGGCGAGGCTGCGCAGCCAGCTCTCGGCGACCAGGGGGCGCAGGGCGGTGGGCGTGGACGTCCCGATCCGACGCGCGGCGTACAGGTCGTGGGCATGCCGCAGCGCAAAGGCGGGCTCGCGGCCCCCGCGGGGGTCATTCCGGGACATCGACACGTTCTTCGGGCTTCCTCGCGTCCGAGGGCCTCGGTGCCCGCGCTGACGCGTGTCCCCCCACGATAGCCCCAACGGCGGCGCTGCAGGCGTCGGACGCGTTCGCGCGTCATCCGGCCGCGGTCGTGCCTATCATCGACGCTCGTCGGCCGGTGCTACGTCCGCCGTCGACGCCGGGCCACTCCGGCCCCGGGTGCCACCCGTCAGGCAATCACTGGCTCGCACAACGTCTTTCGAAGGGAACGTCGATGACTCGACTCGTGCTGCAGACCGCCCAGAGGATCGTCGACGCCGCCGCGGCGAAGGCCGTGGAGATCGGCCAGCCGATGAACATCGCCGTCGTCGACGACGGTGGGCACCTCGTCGCGTTCGCCCGGATGGACGGGGCGATCAAGGCCAGCATCGACATCTCGATCCGCAAGGCACGGACGTCGATCATGATGAACCTGCCGACCAGCGCGCTGATGGACGTCTCCCAACCCGGTGCGGAGCTGTACGGCCTGGAGCAACTCGCCGGCGGTCTGGTGCTGTTCGGCGGTGGATTGCTGCTCGAATCCGACGGCGAGGTCATCGGGGCGATCGGGGTCAGCGCGGGCAGCGTCGACCAGGACGTCTCGGTCGCCGAGGCCGGGGTCGCCGCGCTGTAGGACACCGGCTGCCGGCCGGTTCGGCTGACCTGGCCTGCAACGGCGCTGCAACGTGACTCAGCGCACAATCGTCGGCGTGACGGAACCGATCCTGGACCCCGCCGCGGACTATCCGCTGAGCGTGCACCGCCCCGACGTCCTGTTCACCCCGACCGGCAAGTCGATCGAGGACATCACCATCGACGCCGTCATGGCCGGCGACGTCGAGGCCAACGACCTCCGCATCACGCCGGACACGCTGCGCCTGCAGGCCCAGCTGGCCGAGAAGGTGGGCCGACCCCAGCTGGGAGCCAACCTGCGGCGCGCGGCCGAGATGACCGCGATCAGCGACGAGCGCGTCCTCGAGATCTACAACGCGCTGCGGCCCAACGCGTCGAGCAAGGCCGAACTCGAGGCCATCGCCGACGAACTTGAATCCCAGTACGGCGCTTCGTTGCTCGCCGCCCTGGTCCGCGAGGCGGCCGACGTGTACGAGCGCCGCGACGTCCTGGCCGTGGCCGAGTAGGGAGCCGTCATGACCTCAGCCGCACACCGCATCGCCGCCGAGCGCCGGTCCGCGCGCACCCAGGCCCTGGAGGACCGGCCGGTCAACCTCGACGGCTTCGTCGAGGAGTGGCCGGAGGCCGGCATGGTGGCGCTCGACAGCGCCTTCGATCCCGAGCCCAGCGTCCGCGTCGCCGACGGCGCCATCGTCGAGATGGACGGCCGCACCCGCGCCGAATTCGACTTCATCGACCAGTTCATCGCCGACCACGCGATCGACGTGGCGAGCACCGAGCAGTCGATGGCGATCCCCGCCGCGGACGTCGCCCGCATGCTCGTCGACCCGGGCGTGACGCGCGACGAGGTGCTCTCCGTGACGCGAGGCCTCACCCCGGCCAAGCTGCTCGAGGTGGCCAAGGCGATGAACATCGTCGAGATCATGATGGGCATGCAGAAGATGCGGGCCCGGCGCACCCCGGCCAACCAGGCCCACTGCACCAGCGCGCGGGACAACCCGCTGCAGGTGGTGTGCGAGGCCGCCGAGGCCGCCATCCGAGGCTTCAGCGAGGTCGAGACCACGCTCGGCGTCGTGCGGTACGCGCCGCTGGTCGCCATGGCGCTGCTCATCGGCAGCCAGGCCGGCGACGGCGGGCCTCTGACGCAGTGCGCGCTGGAGGAGGCCACCGAACTCGAGCTGGGCATGCGCGGCATCACCGGCTACGCCGAGACCATCTCGGTGTACGGCACCGAACCGGTGTTCGTCGACGGCGACGACACCCCGTGGTCGAAGGCCTTCCTGGCGGCGGCCTACGCCTCGCGCGGCATCAAGATGCGCTTCACCTCCGGTACCGGGTCCGAGGTGCAGATGGGCAATGCCCAAGGCCGCTCGATGCTGTACCTCGAGATTCGCTGCATCATGATCGCCAAGGGTGCGGGCGTGCAGGGCCTGCAGAACGGCTCCATCTCCTGCATCGGCGTCCCCGGCGCGGTGCCCGCCGGCATCCGTGCGGTGGCGGCGGAGAACATGATCGCCTCGGCGCTCGACCTCGAGTGCGCCTCGGGCAACGACCAGTCCTTCTCGCATTCGCCGATGCGGCGCACGGCGCGGCTGATGCCGCAGCTGATGCCGGGCACCGACTTCGTCTGCAGCGGCTATTCGGCGACGCCCAACTACGACAACATGTTCGCGGGCTCCAACGTGGACGCCGAGGACTTCGACGACTTCAACACGCTGCAGCGCGACTTCCAGGTCGACGGTGGTCTGCGGCACGTCAAGGAAGCCGACATCCTCGCGGTGCGCCACCACGCGGCCAAGGCGCTGCAGGCGGTGTTCCGCTACCTCGACCTCGCGCCGATCACCGACGACGAGATCGACGCCGCGGTGTACGCCCACGGCAGCAACGAGCTGATCCCGCGCGACGTGCTGGAGGACATCAAGAGCGCCCAGCAGGTGATGGACCGGAAGATCACCGGCCTCGACATCGTCAAGGCGCTCGAGTCGACGGGCTTCTCCACGATCGCCGACCACATCCTCACCGTCTTGCGGCAGCGGGTGTCCGGCGACATGCTGCAGACCTCGGCGATCCTCACCCGCGACCTGCTGCCGCTGTCGGCGATCAACGACCGCAACGACTACGCCGGCCCCGGCACCGGGTACCGCCCGTCGGGCGCGCGGTGGGAGGAGATGAAGAAGCTGCGGCACGTCACCAGCGCGGCGAACCCGGAAGAGGAGGTGGACTGACCATGGCCGTCACCGATCCCCAGGTCGCCAAACCCCAGACCGCCAATCCCCAGGCGGCCGCGGACCGCGACCTCAGCCTCGTCGACGTCGGTCCGGCGCAGCGCGGCACGCGCTCTGACGAGGTGATCGTCGCGGTGTCGCCGGCGTTCGCGGCGTTCTTCTCCAAGACCATCGTCGGCATCCCGCACGCCGAGGTCATCCGCCAGGTGCTCGCCGGGATCGAGGAGCAGGAGGTCGAGGCGCGCTGCATCCGCGTCGCGCACAGCTCCGACCTCGCGGTGGTCGCGCACACCGGCGCGAAGCTGTCCGGCTCGGGCATCGGCATCGGCCTGCTGTCCCGCGGGACGACCATGATCCACCAGCGCGACCTGCCGCGGCTGTCGAGCCTGGAACTCTTCCCGCAGTGCCCGCTGATGACGCTCGAGACCTACCGCCGGATCGGCTCGAACGCCGCCCGGTACGCCAAGGGCGAGTCGCCGGAACCGGTTCCGACGCTCAACGACCAGATGGCGCGACCGCGCTGGCAGGCCAAGGCCGCGCTGCTGCACCTCAAGGAGACCGAGCAGATCGTCAAGCAGGCGCGTCCCATGGAGGTGCGGGCCCAGTTCTCCCGGGCGAGCTGACGGCGTGCTCCGGACCGTCGGCGTCGACATCGGCAACTCCACCACCGAGGCCAGCGCGGCCGAGGTGGGCGACGACGGTGCGGTCGCGTTCCTCGGTGGCGCGCTCACCCCGACCACCGGCGTCAAGGGCACGGTCCGCAACGTCGACGGCGTGGTCGCCGCGGTCCGTGACGCGCTGAACGCGTCGCGGGTGCCGCTGGCCGAGCTGGACCTGCTGCTGCTCAACGAGGCGACGCCGGTGATCAGCGGCCTGGCGATGGAGACCATCACCGAGACGATCATCACCGAGTCGACGATGATCGGGCACGACCCACGGACCCCGGGCGGGCGCGGGCTCGGCATCGGCACGGTGCTCCCGTTCGCCGAGCTGGCCGCGGCCAGGCCCGGCGATCCGGTGATCGTCACCGTCCCCGCCGACGTCGACTTCGACGACGCCGCTGCGGCCCTCAACGCCGCCGGTGCGCGCGGGGTCGCCGTCGCGGGGGCCATCCTGTGCAACGACGACGCGGTGTTGGTGGTCAACCGGCTCGACGTCCGCATCCCGGTGATCGACGAGGTGTCGCGCATCGACGCCGTGCCGCTCGGCATGCAGGCCGCCGTCGAGGTGGCCGGGCCGGGCCAGTCGATCCGCACGCTGTCCAACGCCTACGGACTGGCGACGATCTTCGGGCTCGACCCCGACCAGACCCGGCAGGTGGCGCCGGTCGCACGCGCGCTGACCGGCAACCGGTCGGCCGTCGTGGTGCGCACGCCGTCGGGCGACGTCGGCGACCGCGTCATCCCGGCGGGCACCCTGGTGCTGGCCGGCGAGCAGCGCAGGGCCACCGTCGACGTGTCGGCCGGCGCCGCCGACATCATGGCGGCCGTCGAACGGGTCGGCCCGCTCGTCGACGTGGAGGGGGAGTCCGGCACCAACACCGGCGGCATGATCTCCGGGGTCCGGCAGCACATGGCCGACCTGTGCGGCCACGACCTCGCCGACGTCCGGATCGGCGACCTGCTGGGCGTGGACACGTTCGTGCCGCAGGAGGTGCGCGGCGGCCTCGCCGGGGAGGTGGCGCTCGAGAACGCCGTGGCGCTGGCCGCCATGGTGCGCACCCGGCAGAGCGGCATGCAGGCCGTCGCCGAGGCGGTGCGGGTGGCGCTGCGGGACGCCGGCGCCGGGCGCGTCGAGGTGCGCGTCGGCGGCGTCGAGGCCGAGATGGCGGTGCTCGGAGCGCTGACCACGCCGGGCACCGACACCCCGCTGGTGGTCCTCGACCTTGGTGGCGGCAGCACCGACGCGGCCCTGCTCGACGCCGACGACGCCGTGCGGACCGTGCATCTCGCCGGCGCCGGGGACCTCGTCACCAAGCTGATCGACGCCGAACTCGGGACCGACGACCTCGAACTGGCCGAGGAGATCAAGCGGCATCCGCTGGCCAAGGCGGAGAGCTTCTTCCACGTCCGCTTGGAGAACGGCACCGTTCAGTTCTTCGAGAAACCGCTGCCCGCACCGGCTTTCGGCCGGGTGCTCACGCTCGGTGAGCACGCGATGACACCCATTCCGACGAGGCACTCGCTGGAGCGGATCCGCGCGGTGCGCCGCTCGGCCAAGGAGCGGGTGTTCGTGGTCAACGCGGTGCGCGCGCTGCGGCGGGTGGCACCCGACGGCGACCTGCGCCGGATCGGCTTCGTCGTCCTGCTCGGTGGCTGTGCGCTGGACTTCGAGATCCCGCAGTTGATCGCCGACGCCCTCGCGCCGCACGGGATCGTCTGTGGCACCGGCAACGTACGCGCCACCGAGGGCCCGCGCAACGCGGTCGCGACGGGGCTGGTGGTCTCGCATGCCCGCACGCGGACGGTGCCGTGACGCGTCCGGTGCGGCCGGCCATCGTGGTGGCCAGCGTCGCGGCCGGCCCGGTGGAGGACGCCGTGCTGGCCGGCATCGAGGAGGAGGGCGTCCCGGCGGTGGTCGAGCGGGTGACCACCGGCCGGGCGGTGGACCTCGCGCGCACCGCGGCGCGCCAGTCGCCGTTGGGGGTCGGGATCGGCATCGACGGCGACGGGGCGGTGTGCGTGCAACCGGAGAAGGTCGCCGACCCCATCCCCGAACTGGTCGCGACTCCGGCCGCGGTCGCCGCCGCCCGGACGCTGGGACACGATGCGGCCCGCATCTGTTCGGGTCTGCCGCTGAAGGGCTCCCGCTAGCCGCGGAGGCGGTAGCCGTCGCCCGTGGCGATGAGCACCTCGCCGTTCGCTGGGCTGCCGCAGGCGCGGTCACACCCGACGAAGTGCCGGTGCACTTGGGCGCCGGTGGCGGCGGGGTCGGTGGCCGAAGGGTCGGCGGCGTCGGCGGCGTCGCGCCGGACGTCGGTGAGTGAGCGGTCACAGCCGGGGCTGCCGGTGCAGGAACTGACCCGCAGCCACGGCGATTCGGCGTCGAAGACGAGCCCGCGCGGCGCCAGCACCCGCAGCGCCACGTCGGCGACGCCCTCGTCGAGGTCGCACACCAGCACCGACCGCCACGGGGTGATCACCAGCGGCGCTTCGACGGCGGCGAGGAACTCGGCGGTGCGGGCATCCAGCACGCCGAGGCGCGCACCCGCGCCGAGGGTCACCGCGCCGTCGTCCTGCGGCAGCCAGCCCACCGGCGGCACCTCGACCGGCGGCCACGTCGCCCCGGCGGGCGCGACGCGGTCGAACCCGTCGAGCACTACGTCCGGGTCGTCCAATTCACCGATCCGCCACTGCTTCTCGCGCACCGCGACGAACCGGCGGGCCACCGTCGTCAGCACCGCGACGACCTCGTCGACCGCCATCCGCACGCCGGTGTCCACGCCGCCGAGGAGCAGCGCGGCCTCGGTCGGCGAGAGCAGATGTGCGCCGACGTCTGCGCCGAGGCCCGAGACGTCGCCGCGGCCGTCGTCGAGTGCGAACACGAATCGACCCGGCAGCTCGGCCAAGTGGGCGTCGGCCTGGATCGCCGCGTCGAGGGCCCGCACGGTACCGCGGAGGTCGGCAACGCCCCCGACGCGGCCGGTCAGCGGTGACGCCAGCACGTTGCGGACGCGTTCGTGGCTCGGCGACGGCAGCAGGCCGGCGGCGGCGATGGCGTCGGCGAGCGCGGAGGGATCGCTCACGGCGCGGATCTGCAGGTTGCCGCGGGAGGTCAGCTCCATCGACGGCGACCCGAACCGCAGTGCCGCCGCGGCCAGCGCGGCGAGCTGCGCGGCGGTGATCATGCCACCGGGGAGCCGCACCCGCGCCAGCGCACCGTCGGCGGCCCGGTGCACCTGCAGGGCGCCCGGGCAGGCGTCGTCGGCGCGGGTCCTGCTCACGCCTCCTACGGTACGGCGGTCAGCCGGACGGGTGCCACGACGTCGGAGTAGTGCGATGCATCGCCGGTGATGACGCGGCTGCGATTGCCGTGCACGTCGACCGGGATGTCACCGGCCAGCGTGATGCGACTGAGCTTGCGGTACTGGTCGTCGTAGTCGGAGACGGCGTAGTGCTGCGTGGCGCGGTTGTCCCAGATCGCGAGGTCGCCTGCCTCCCAGTTCCACCGGATGGTGTTCTCCAGGCGCGTGACGCGGGCCTGCAGCAGCGCGAGCAGCGTGGCCGACTCGTGCGTGCCCAGGCCGACGAACCGCTTCACGAAGTGTCCGAGCAGCAGCACCTTGCGTCCCGTCTCGGGGTGCACGCGCACCACGGGGTGCTCGGTCTCGTAAGTGTCGGAGACGAACTCGTCGCGGTACTCCCGCGTCGTCGTCGAGACGGCGTCGCGCGCGTCGTCGTAGTCGCGGACGTAGTCGTAGTCGTTGGTGTGGATCGCCCACAGGTTCTCGACCAGCAGGCGCAGCGGTTCCGGCAACTGGTCGTAGGCCGCCTCGGTGGACGCCCACGTGGTGGTGCCGCCGTAGGCCGGCAGGGTCACCGCCCGCAGCAGCGAGGCCTTGGGGATCCGGTCGACGAACGTCACGTCGGTGTGCCACGAGTTGGCCTTGTCGTAGCGGGAGTCGATCGGCAGCACGTCGGTGCCGCGGGACAGCACGGTCGGGTGCGCCAGGGTGGGGGTGCCCAGGGCGCGGGCGAAGGCCAGCTGTCCGGCGTCGTCGAGATGGTGCTGGTCGCGGAAGAAGACGACCTTGTGCTCGAGCAGTGCGTGATTGATGGTGGCGACGGTCGCCGGGTCGAGGTCACCGCTGATGCGGACGCCGTCGATGCGGGCACCGATGTGGGCGCCGAGCTTGACGACGGACGGGCTGGCGTAGGCGGGGGATGGGGAAGCCATCGGGTCATTTCCGCAGATCGCACGACATCCGACGAGGGTTTCGCTTCCCACGATTCGAAGTCACCGTCCCACGTGGCGACGCTTGGTGTGATGCCGGTCACCGCGTCGTCGGCCATGTTCGGTCGCGCACGAACGCTGGAGAACCCGGTACCGGCGGTACTACGTTTCGTGACGAGCCACCGGTGTGGCACGAGGTCCGCCGGTGGAGGAGAAGGGAAACGACCATGGTCACTCTCATCGTGTTCGCCGCCGTCGTCATCGGGTTGCTCGCGCTGACCGGACTGCCCTACCCGCAGTCGTGGCAGAGCCGCTGGGGCACCGACGACCGCTGACGAGGTCGGCCGGCGACGGGCCGGGTGGTCACGGCACCGACGGGTTAAGTTGAACCCATGGCCGTGACCTTCGCCGACGTCGCCAAGTCCGACTACATCCTGTTGACCACCTTCACCAAGGACGGCAGGCCCAAGCCGACCGCCATCTGGGCCGCCCCGGCGGGTGACGCGCTGATCGCGATCACGCAGGAGAAGTCCTGGAAGGTCAAGCGCATCCGCAACACCCCCCGAGTCACCATCGCGACCTGCGACCGCAGCGGCAACCCCAAGAGCGAGGCCGTCGAGGCCCGCGCGGCGATCCTGCCGAAGTCGTCGAACGCGAAGACCTACGACGCCCTGGGACAGCGCTACGGCCTGCTCGGCAAGACCTTCAACTTCTTCTCCAAGCTGCGCGGCGGCATGGACAAGAACGTCACCATCGAGATCACCGCCGACGACGCGACGGGAGGCCGCTGACCGTGGCTCCCACCTTCGCCGAGGTGTCGCGCGAGAAGTACCTGCTCCTGACGACGTTCACCAAGGACGGCAAGCCCAAGCCCACGCCGGTGTGGGGCGTGCCCGACGGCGACAAGCTGCTCATCATCACCGATGACGGATCGTGGAAGACCAAGCGCATCACCAATACCCCGCGCGTCACCATCCAGAAGTGCGGCGTGCTGGGCAAGGTCAAGGGCGAGCCCGTCGAGGCCGTCGCGCGCATGCTGCCAAAGTCCGAGACGCGTCGGGTGTTCGACATGATCATCAAGCGGTACTGGAATCACGCCTGGTACTTCATCCCGCAGGCGATTCTGCGGGGTGGAATCGACAAGGTGCACGCCGCGATCGAGGTCACGGCACCGCCGTCGGGCCCGACCGGCGGTGCGGAACCCGGGCCGAACCCCGGGCGTTGACCTGGCATGGGTATGCGGCTCTTCCTGATCTACGTCCTCGCCGAACTCGCGGTGGTGGTGGCGCTCGGGTCGACCATCGGGTTCGGCTGGACGGTGCTGCTGCTGGTCGCCACGTTCGCGCTCGGGCTCGCCCTCGCCGGCTCCCAGCTCAAGGCGCAGGTCCGTCGGCTGCGGTCCGGGCTCGGCGCGCCGCAGAGCGCGGTCTCCGACGGCATGCTGGTGGCGCTGGGCACCGTGCTGACCGTCGTGCCGGGTCTGCTCACCTCCCTGCTGGGCCTGCTGCTGCTCGCTCCGCCCACCCGGGTGCTCGCCCGCCCGGCGGTGGCGGCGCTGGCCGCGCGCACCCTCGGCCGCATGCCGCTGCTCGTCGCGACCGGCATGCCGCGTCGCACCGCGCACGGGGATTACATCGACGGCGATTACGTCGACGGCGAGGTCGTCGACGTCACGGACTACCAGCAGCCGCGGCTGCCCCGCCCGCCCATCGACTGACTTGACCACGCTGCTGCTCAACGGCCGGATCCACAGCCCGGCCATGCCCGACGCGACCGCGATGGCGGTCGGGGACGGGTCGGACGCCGCGGTGCGCTGGCTCGGCGCCGACGACGTCGGGCGGCGCCAGTTCCCGTACGCCGAGGTGATCGACCTCGACGGCGCCTTCGTCGCGCCCGCCTTCGTCGACGCGCACGTCCACGTGACGGCCACGGGCCTGTCGGTCGACGGCCTCGACCTGCGGGGCTCGACGTCGCGGGAGGACCTGCTGCGCCGCGTCTCCGAGTACGCGCGACGGCACCCCGAGGGGCCGGTGTGGGGGCACGGCTGGGACGAGACGGGCTGGCCGCACCCGGTCGCCCCCACCACCGCGGATCTCGACGGGGTGCTCGGCGACCGGCCGGCCTATCTGGCCCGCGTCGACGTGCACTCGGCGGTCGCCAGCACCGCACTGCGCGTCCTCGCGGCCGACGCCGCCGGCGCGGCGGGTTGGCACCCAGACCAACCGCTCACCGCCGAGGCGCACCACCGCGTGCGGGCCGTGGCCCGCGGTCTGCTGACGCCCGGGCAGCTCACCTCCGCCCGGACCGCGGCGCTCGATCTCGCTGCCCGGCTCGGCATCGCCGCCGTGCACGAGTGCGCCGGGCCGCAGATCGGCGGCCTCGACGACTGGCTGGCCCTGCGCGACCACGACCACGGGGTGGACGTCGTCGGCTACTGGGGCCAGGCGGTCCGCACTCCCGACGAGGCGCGGGATCTGATCGCGGCGACGGGCGCCGCCGGCTTGGCCGGAGACCTGTTCGTCGACGGAGCGCTGGGTTCGCGCACCGCCTGGCTGCACCGGCCGTACACCGACGCGGACACGTGCGGCAACGCCTACCTCGACGTCGACGCGGTCTACGCGCACCTGTCCGCATGCACCGCGGTCGGCATCCCCGCCGGCTTCCACGTCATCGGCGATGCCGCGGTGGCCACCGTGGTCGAGGCGCTGGCACGCCTCGTCGACGAGGTCGGCGCACCGGCCGTCGCGCGCTGCGGACACCGCCTGGAACACCTCGAGATGGTGACTGCCGAGCAGGCCGCCCGCCTCGGCTCATGGGGCATCATCGCCAGCGTGCAACCCACCTTCGACGACCTCTGGGGTGGCGCGGACGGCATGTATGCCCGGCGCCTCGGCACCGAGAGGGCTCGCGGCCTCAACCCGTTCTCGGCTCTGGCCGCCGCGGGCGTCCCGCTGGCGCTGGGATCGGATTCGCCGGTCACCACGCTGGACCCGTGGGTCGGCGTCCGCGCCGCCACCCGGCACCGTACCCCCGGCAGTGCCATCTCCCCGCGGGCCGCGTTCGCCGCCGCCACCCGCGGCGCGTGGCGTGCGGCCGGCGTCCGCGACGGCGTGACCGGCACGCTGGTGCCCGGCGCGCCCGCCTCCTACGCCGTGTGGGACGTGGTCGACGGCGCCGCCGCGCTCGAGGTCGCCGCGCCGGCCGACCAGGTGCAGCGGTGGTCCACCGAACCCAACTCGCGGGTCCCCGCACTGCCGCGGCTCGACGCCGACCGGCCGCTGCCGACCTGCCGCCGAACCGTGCACCGGGGCGAGGTGCTCCATGGCTGAGACCGACCGCGAGACCAACCGGGAGCCCGACCGCGAGAGCGATCGCGAGACCGCCCCCGACACCCGGGCCGCAGACCAACCTCGCGACGAGGCCCGCGCTCCGGGCCGACCGGCGCGCGTCGCCGCGCGCGTGTGGCGGGCGCTGAGCCCGCGCGTGTTCCGGCTGTCGGCGTCGATCGGCGCCGGCCTGCTGCTGTGCCTGGCGTTTCCGCCGTTCGGCTGGTGGTTCCTCGCGTTGCCCGCCGCAGCGCTGCTGGCGTGGGTGCTGGTGTCGCCGGCCACGAACCGCCGCGGCGGCTTCGGTTACGCCTTCCTGTTCGGGCTCGCCTTCTATCTGCCGCTGCTGCCGTGGATCAGTGGCTTGGTCGGCGCCGCGCCGTGGGTCGGCCTCGCGGCGCTCGAGGCGCTGTTCTGTGGCCTGTTCGGGTTGCTGGCCGTCGTCGTGCGGCGGCTGCCCGGCTGGCCGCTGTGGTTCGCGGGCGCCTGGATGGTCGCCGAGTGGCTGAAGTCGGTGGTGCCGTTCGGCGGCTTCCCCTGGGGAGCGGTCGCGTTCAGTCAGGCCGACAGTCCGCTGCTGGCCGTCGCACGCGTCGGCGGCGCGCCACTCGTGTCGTTCGCGACCGTCCTCGTCGGATTCAGCCTCGCCGGGCTGCTCATCGAAGCGGTCCGCTGGTGGCGGCACGAGCCGCACGTCGCCCGCACCACCGTGCCCGCGGTGCTCGTGCCCGGGCTGTGCATCGTGGCAGTGCTGCTGCTCATCGCCACCGCCGGGCCCGCGGTGC
Source organism: Mycolicibacterium grossiae (assembly GCF_008329645.1). Taxonomy (NCBI): domain Bacteria; kingdom Bacillati; phylum Actinomycetota; class Actinomycetes; order Mycobacteriales; family Mycobacteriaceae; genus Mycobacterium; species Mycolicibacterium grossiae. The sequence goes on along the minus strand of NZ_CP043474.1, from coordinate 4,485,442 downwards.
GCCGTGCCGGCGTCGGCGGCGACGATCCGACGGTCACCGTCGCGGCCATCCAGGGCAACGTGCCGCGACTCGGCCTCGAGTTCAACGCCCAGCGCCGCGCCGTGCTGGACAACCACGTGCGGGAGACCATGCGGCTCGCCGAGGACGTCCGCGCCGGCCGCGCGCCCGCACCGGCGGTGGTGATCTGGCCGGAGAACTCGTCGGACATCGATCCGATCGCCAACCCCGACGCCGGCGAGCAGATCAGCGCCGCCGCCGACGCCATCGGTGCGCCGATCCTGGTGGGCACGGTGCTGCGCGCCCCGGGGTACCGGCCGGACGCACCGGTGGCCACCAACTCCGTCATCGTCTGGGACGGCGCCACCGGTCCGGGGGAGCGGCACGACAAGAAGATCGTGCAGCCCTTCGGCGAGTACTTGCCGTGGCGGAGCTTTTTCCGCAAGCTGTCGTCGTACGCCGACCGTGCCGGCTACTTCATCCCCGGCGAGGGCAATGGTGTCGTGCACGCCGCCGACGTTCCGATCGGGGTGACCACCTGCTGGGAGGTCATCTTCGACCGGGCGGCGCGCGAGTCCGTGCTGGGCGGCGCCCAGCTGCTCGCGGTCCCGGCCAACAACGCCACGTTCGACGCTGCGATGAGTGCCCAGCAGCTCGCCTTCGCCCGGGTCCGCGCCGTCGAGCACGACCGGTACGCGGTGGTGGCCGGCACCACGGGGATCAGCGCGATCATCGCGCCCGACGGCCGTGAGATGGCCCACACCGAATTCTTCGAGCCGGCGTACCTGGACATGCAGATCAAGCTCAGGTCCGACCTGACCCCGGCCACCCGATGGGGTCCGCTGATCGAGGGCGTGCTGGTGGCCCTCGGACTCGCGGCGGTGGTCATCGCCCTGCTGTACGAGGTAGATTTCGCACGCCGTCGCCGACGGGTGGCGTCGGCCACGGGCCACACGGCCAACGACGAAGGAGTGGCATGACAGCGGGTGGCGGATCGCCGAGTCAGCGCACGCTGGTCATCATCCCGACGTACAACGAGCGCGACAACCTGCCGCTCATCGCCACGCGGCTGCACGCCGCGCGGCCCGACGTGCACCTGCTCATCGTCGACGACGGCAGCCCCGACGGCACCGGCGAACTCGCCGACGAGTTGGCCCTTGCCGATCCGGACCGCGTGCACGTCATGCACCGCACCAGCAAGGACGGGCTGGGCGCGGCGTATCTCGCCGGGTTCGCCTGGGGTCTCGGCCGTGGCTACGCCGTGCTCGTCGAAATGGACGCCGACGGCTCGCACGCCCCCGAGGAACTGTCCCGGCTGCTCGACGCCGTCGACGCCGGAGCCGACCTCGCGATCGGCTCGCGCTACGTCGACGGCGGCACCGTCCGGAACTGGCCGCGGCGACGCAAGGTGCTCTCGCAGACCGCCAACACGTATTCGCGCATCTCACTCGGCGTCGACGTCCGCGACATCACCGCCGGCTACCGCGCCTACCGGCGCGAGGTGCTGGAGAAGATCGACCTCGCCGCCGTCGACTCGAAGGGCTACTGCTTCCAGGTCGACCTCACCTGGCGCACGATCAGCGCCGGCTTCGTGGTCGTCGAGGTACCGATCACGTTCACCGAACGCGAACTCGGCAAGTCGAAGATGAGCGGATCCAACATCCGCGAGGCGATCGTCCGGATCGCCCAGTGGGGCATCCGCGGGCGCCTCGATCGCGCCCGCGGCGTCTCCCGCTAGCGCTCAGCCCCGGCGGCGCGTCTTGATCAGGTCGAGCCGCTCCTTGAGCAGCTCCTCGAGTTCCTCGATCGACCGGCGCTCGAGCAGCATGTCCCAGTGCGTACGCGGCGGCTTCGCCTTCTTCGGCTCCGGCACGTCACCGTCGATCAGCGTGCCCTCCATGCCGTTGCGGCAGGGCCACGTGCCGGGGATCTCGGCGTCGTCGGCGAACGGGACCTCGAACTCCTCACCGTTGTCGGTGCGGTAGCGAGCGACCTGACGCGGCGCCAGGTCGTGATTGCGGTCCGTCTCGTAGCTCACGGCCCCGAGGCGGCTGCCCCTCAACACACGATCAGCCATCGTCATCACTCCTCGTCATGCGAAATTCATCCGGGATTCTCAACGCCGCGCGGCGCCGGGAAGTTCCCGCGACCCGACCGGCCATGATACCGGGATACCCGCTTCTGGCCGTTTAGAGTCTGGTGCGTGGTGAGCCCAACCCCGACCGCCGGCCGGCGACGCGCCCGCCCACAGCCCTGCCGGTGGTGCGGCCGCGAAGTGGCCGACGCCGGCATCGGCAGGCGTCGCCAGTACTGCAGGCAGTCCTGCCGGCAGCGCGCCTACGAGCAGCGCGCGCTGGTGAAGGGGACATCGGTACCTGCCGACGCCGTGGTACTCACCGCCGAGGAGGCGGCCGATCTGTCCGACCGCGTGTACCAGGTGCGCTGTGCGGCCGAGGACGTCGCGACCGCCGTCGACGAGGGCGCCGCCCCGGCCGAACTCCGGGAGTTGTGTGACGCACTCGTCCGGGCGGCGAAGGAAGCCGACGGCTGGCGCTAGGTTGAGAGCCCGTCCGCCGGGTAGTAGGGCGCGGTGGTCGATGACGAAACACGCGCGCAGGCAACCGAACCCGACGCTCCCGCCGACGAGCAACTGTGCGACGTCGCGCGACGGGTCTTCGGCTGGGAGGAACTGCACCCCGAACAGCTGCAGGCGATGTCGGCCCTCGTCGCCGGTCGCGACGTGCTGGCCGTCCTGCCGACCGGTTCCGGCAAGTCGGCCATCTACCAGGTCCCCGCGGTCCTGCTGGACGGCGTCACGCTGGTCGTGTCGCCGCTGATCGCCCTGCAGGCCGACCAGATCGCCGGGCTCACCGACACCGGCGATCTCGACGCCGTCGCGATCCACTCCGCCCAGCGCGCCACCCAGCGCAAGGCCAGTTGGAAGGCGCTGCGCGAGGGCACCGCCGACTACGTCTTCGTCTCGCCGGAGCAACTGGCCAACGACGAGGTGGTGGCCGCGCTGGCCGAGGTGCCCGTGTCGCTCGTCGTCGTCGACGAGGCGCACTGCGTGTCGGCGTGGGGGCACGACTTCCGACCGGACTATCTGCGCCTGGCCGACGCCTTCGCCACGGTGGCGCCGAAGGCTCCAGTGGTCGCCCTCACCGCCACCGCCTCGGGCGTCGTCCGCCGCGAGATCGTCGAGCGGTTGCGGCTCGAGGACGCAGAACTCGTGATCGGCGGCTTCGACCGGCCCAACCTGAGGCTCGAGGCGCGTCAGTTCGTCGACGACGCCGACAAGCGCCGCGACGTGGTCGACACCGTCGCCGGCCTCGACGGGCCCGGTCTCCTCTACGCCGCGACGCGCAAGGACGCCGAACGCTACGCCACCGACCTCGCCGAGCGCGGGCTGCGTGCGGCGGTGTACCACGCCGGACTGGACGCCGCCCGGCGCAGCGAGGTGCACGACGCCTTCCGCCACGGCGGACAGGAGGGCGGCGACGAGACCTACGACGTCGTGGTCGCGACGTCGGCGTTCGGCATGGGCATCGACAAACCCAACGTCCGCTACGTCGTGCACGCGTCGGTGCCCGACTCCCTGGACTCCTACTACCAGCAGATCGGCCGCGCCGGCCGCGACGGCGACGAGGCGCTGGCCCTGCTGTTCTATCGGGCCGAGGACCTCGGGCTCGCCCGCTTCTTCACCACCCACCGCCCGGACGAGGAACTCCTCGACGCGGTGTACCGCGTCCTGGACGCCGACGAGCCCACCCGCATCGGACGCCTGCGCGATGCGTTGGACGTCCGCGGCCGCAAGCTGACCAATGCCGTCAACCTCCTCGAGGAGGCCGGCGCGGTCACCGCGACGCGCAAGGGTCTGCTGACCTCCGGGCAGGAGCCGGCCGAGGCGGTCCGCGCCGCCGTGGAGGTCGTCGAGCAGCGCGAACGCGTCGACCAGAGCCGCGTGGAGATGATGCGCGGCTACGCCGAGACGCGGCACTGCCGGCGGCAGTTCCTGCTCACCTACTTCGGCGACGAACTCGAGGACCCGTGCGGCAACTGCGACCGTTGCAGCGCCGTCGACGACCTCGCCGACGCCGACGGCGACCACCCTGCGATTCCGGTGGACACCGCGGTCTCGCACACCACGTGGGGACCGGGCGTGGTGATCGGCGGCGACACCGACCGCATCACGGTCCTGTTCGACGACGTCGGCTACCGGACGCTCGCGATGAAGGCCGTCGAGGAGAACCACCTGCTCACGACGCGCTGAGCCGCCCCTCGGACGGGTCGACGCCGTAGGATGAGGCGTCCGACCGCCGAGATGGATTGCCGTGTCCACACCACCGACGTCCGCGCCCCCACCGTCCGCGCCCGAACCCGCCGCGCCGCTTCCCGATCCGTCCACTCCGGGCGGCGCGGAGGCGTCCCCGGTGTGGCGCTTCGGTGGCTTCGCGCTCGACACCGCCCGCTACGAACTGCGCCACGGCGACGACGTGATCCGCGTCGAGCCGCAGGTGTTCGACGTCCTCACCCACCTGGTGCGCCACCACGACAGGTTCGTCACCAAGGAGGAGTTGTTCGACACCGTGTGGGGCGGCCGCTTCGTCGGCGAGGCCGCACTCACCAGTCGCATCAAGGCCGCCCGTCGCGCGCTCGGCGACGACGGGGAGTCGCAGCGCTTCATCCGCACCGTCCGCGGGCGCGGCTATCAGTTCGTCGCCGCCCTCGACGGTGCCGTGTCCGCGCCGCCTATCGCCGTCGCCGCGTCGGCGCCACCGCCGCGCCAACACATCGCGTTCTGCCGCGCGGCCGACGGCGTGCGATTGGCGTACGCCGTCGCGGGGGAGGGCCCGCCGTTGGTCCGTGCCGCGAACTGGATGACCCACCTCGGGTACGACATCGAGAGCCCGGTGTGGCGGCACTGGGTGCGCGACCTCGCCGCCCACAACCGGTTCATCCGCTACGACGAGCGTGGCTGCGGGCTGTCGGACTGGGAGGCCGGCGCGTTCGGCTTCGACGACTGGGTGACCGACCTCGAGACCGTCGTCGATGCGCTTGGCCTGGAACGGTTTCCGCTGCTCGGTGTGTCGCAGGGCGGGGCCGTGGCCGTCGCCTATGCCGCCAAGCACCCCGAGCAGGTGACCCGGCTCGTACTGTGTGGCGCCTACGCACGCGGCCGCGGCGTGCGGGCCGTCAACGACGAGGAGCGCCGTGCGGCCGCGCTCGACCTGGATCTCGCGCGCGTCGGCTGGGGGCGCGACGATCCGGCCTTCCGTCAGGTGTTCGCCGCCCAGTTCCTTCCCGACGGCACCCGAGCCGACTGGGAGGCGTTCGATCACCTGCAACGCCGCACCACCTCGTCCGAGAACGCCGTCCGCTTCCTGTCCGAGTTCGGGCGGATCGACGTCCGCGACCTGGCGCAGGCCGTGCGCTGCCCGACGCTGATCATGCACTCCCGAGAGGACCACCGCGTGCCGATGCGCTACGGCGAGGAACTCGCGGCGCTGATCCCGGACTCGCGCCTCGTCGCGCTGGAGAGCAACAATCACCTGCTCACCGAAACCGAACCCGCCTGGGCCGTCTTCCGCGACGAGGTCGCTGCCTTTCTCGCTGCCGGGTGATCCCTGCCGGGTGACCGCCGCCGGGTGATCCCAGCCGGGTGACTCGGCCGCATCTCCACGCAATCTCCATGAAAACTCCATGCGCGGTCGAATCAAGATCTCCATGCTGGTGGACATGACAAGACATCTCCGCACCCTGATGGTCGGGCTCATCGCACTACTGGCCCTCGCCCTGTCGGCCTGCTCCTCGGGAACGTCGTCCGAGTCGTCCAGCTCGGCGGCCCCGTCCACGTCGGCCACGTCGTCCACGTCGCCCGAGGCGGCGACGCCGGCACCGTTCCCCGCCTCGGCGCGCTTCATGGCCGACACCGAGGCCGACGGCAAGAAGATGGCGATCGGCATCTCCGTCGACGGCGACAGCGTGACCGCCTACGCCTGCAACGGCGTCGACGACGAGGCGTGGTTCTTCGGCACCAGGAACGGCGACGACATCGGCATCACCAGCAAGTTCCGCGACACGCTCAAGGCCTCCTTCACCGGCACCGACCTCACCGGCGACCTCGTCATGAACGGCGTCACCTACCGCTTCACCGCCCCGCAGGTGAGCGGAGCGGCGGGCATGTACACCGCCGCCCTCGACGGCGTCCGCGCCTCCTGGATCGTGCGCCCGGACGGCACCGTCACCGGCGTCCAGTTCAACGGCGGCGTGTCCGGCCGTGACTTCGAACAGGCTCAGCTGCAACAGCTCAACACCGCTCAGTTCCAGGCGCAGGTGCGCAGCAAGCGCCTGCTGCAGCAGGCCGACCAGAACGTGAAGCTCGGCAACGGCACGCTCACCTCGAAGATCAACGGGCGCGACGTGACCGGCACGCTGGTCACCGGCACGACCCGCTTCGGCTGACGCCACCCCGGGGCCCCGCCACCGTCCGATCGTCCGGGCGGCGGCGGGGCCCTCGGCATCTCCCAGGGTCCTGGTTCCGTCGAGCCCCGGGCTTTTCCTCGTGCCGAACCGAACGGTTCTCACCCGCCGCACCGGCACGTAGCGTCGCGGCATCGTGACTGCTCCCATCGACGCCGCCGCCGCTGCCACGGTGGCCCGACCCACCCCGAGAACCGCTCCGTCGCAACGCCGGTGGGCTCTCATCCGGCTCGCGTCACCGGTCGTGCTGCTCGCGCTCTGGCAGCTCGGCAGCGCCCTTGGCCTCATCCCGCAGGACGTCCTGCCCGCGCCGTCACTCATCCTCGAGGCCGGCGTCGACCTGATCCGCAACGGTCAACTGGCCGACGCGCTCGGCGTGTCCGGCCTGCGCGTGATCGAGGGACTGCTCCTCGGCGGCGTCGTCGGTGTCGCGCTCGGCACCGCGGTCGGACTGTCCCGGTGGTGCGAAGCCACCATCGACCCGCCCATGCAGATGGTGCGCGCGCTGCCCCACCTCGGGTTGATCCCGTTGTTCATCCTCTGGTTCGGCATCGGCGAACTGCCCAAGGTGCTGCTCGTCGCGCTGGGCGTCAGCTTTCCGCTGTACCTCAACACCTTCTCGGCGATCCGGCAGGTGGACCCGAAGCTGTTCGAGACCGCCACCGTCCTGGGCTTCTCGTTCCGGCAGAAGTTCCTCGACATCATCGTGCCGAGCGCCGCGCCGCAGATCCTCGTCGGCTTCCGGCAGTCGCTGGCGATCGCGTGGCTGACGCTGATCGTGGCCGAACAGATCAACGCCGACTCGGGGATCGGCTTCCTGATCAACAACGCCCGCGACTTCCTGCGCATCGACGTCATCATCTTCGGGCTGATCGTCTACGCCCTGCTCGGCATCGGCACCGATGCCGTCGTCCGCATCCTCGAACGCCGAGCCCTGAGGTACCGCCAGTGACCCTCACCTCCGAACGCTCCACCGGCACCGCCGCCGAACTGCGCGGCGTCGACAAGTGGTACGGCGACCACCACGTCCTCGTCGACGTGTCGCTCCGCATCGCCACCGGCGAGATCGTCGCCCTGATCGGCCGCAGCGGATCGGGCAAGTCGACCGTGCTGCGCGTCCTCGCCGGCCTGACCGACGACCACGGCGGCGAACGCGTCGTCGCCGGGGCGCCGGCGCTCGCCTTCCAGGAACCGCGGCTGTTCCCGTGGCGCGACGTCCGCACCAACGTCGCCTACGGCTTGACCCGGGCGCGGCTGCGCAGGTCCGAGGTCTTGGCCCGAGCCGAGGCCGCTCTCACCGACGTCGGCCTGGCCGACCGCGCCGACGCCTGGCCGGTCACGCTGTCGGGCGGTCAGGCGCAACGGGTCTCGCTGGCACGAGCGCTCGTCGCCGAGCCGCAGCTGCTGCTGCTCGACGAACCGTTCGGTGCCCTCGACGCGCTGACCCGGCTGACGATGCGCGCACTGCTGCTCGACCTGTGGCGCCAACACCGCTTCGGGGTGCTGCTGGTCACCCACGACGTCGACGAGGCGGTCGCCCTCGCCGACCGGGTGGTCGTCCTCGAGGCCGGCCGCATCGTGCACACCCTCGACGTCGCCGACGTGCGCCGCCCGCCCGGTGATCCGTCCGCCGACACCGAACGCGACCGCGCCACGCTGCTCGACCACCTCGGCGTCCAGTTCTGACGCCGCCACTCATCGAAGGGGGAACATTCGTGTCCACGACCCGGCGGTCGGCTGCGTTGCGGCTGGCCGCACTCATCGCCGTGCTCGGCCTCCTCGCCGGCTGTGTCTCGCGCGAGCAGACCGGCGGCACCCAGACGGCGCCGTCGGACGTTCCGCTCTCCGAGCTGTCCGACCTCGTCCTGCACGTCGGCGACCAGAAGGGCGGCACCGAGGCCCTGCTGCGCTCGGCCGGCCAGCTCGAGGGGCTGCCGTACCGCGTCGAGTTCTCCACCTTCACCTCGGGGCCGCCCCAGATCGAAGCGGCGACCGCCGGCAAGATCGACTTCGCCATCACCGGCAACACCCCGCCGATCTTCGGTGCGGCCGCCAACGCCAAGGTGAAGGTCGTCTCCACCTACGACGGGGGCGGTGTCGGCGATCAGATCCTGGTGCACGACGACGCGCCGCTGCGCACCGTCGCCGACCTGCGCGGCAAGAGCATCGCGCTGGCCAAGGGCAGCTCGGCGCACGGCCATGTGCTCGTTCAGCTCGACCGGGCAGGCCTCACCCCGGCCGACGTGAAGCTCGTCTTCCTGCAACCCGCCGACGCGCTCACCGCCTTCACGCAGCGCCGTGTCGACGCCTGGGCGGTGTGGGATCCCTACACCGCGCAGACCGAGAAGGAGGTCCCCGTGCGCAGCGTCGCCAGCGCCACCGGCGTCACCAACGGCGCCGGCTTCGGGGTGGCGTCCGACGAGGCGCTGAGCGACCCGCGGCGCAACACCGCACTCGGCGATCTACTGGTGCGCTACGCCAAGGCCGTCCGGTGGGCGAAGGACAACCCCGACGACTGGGCCGCCAAGTACGCCACGGAGGTCTCCCTTCCGCCGGACGTCGCGGCGCTCGCGCAGGGCCGCAGCCTGCGCCTGCCCGCCGACCTCTCCGACGAACTGATCGCCACCGAACAGGAGATGACGGACCTGTTCGCCGAGTCCGGGCAGATCGCCGGCGCGCCGCGCTTCGCCGACTTCGTCGACCGGCGCTTCTCCGAGCGCCTGACGCCGTTCTACGTCGACCGCGGATAGGAGCCCTCGTGACAAGCACGGCCAAGTTCCATTGGTTCCTGCCCACCAGTGGCGACAGCCGCTCCATCGTCGGGTCGTCGCACGCCTCGTCGCAGCAGTCCGTCCCCGACGGTTACCGGCCACCGACCCGCCGCTACCTCGCGGAGATCGCCCGCGCCGCCGACCGGCTCGGCTTCGAAGGCGTCCTCACGCCCACCGGAACTTGGTGCGAGGACGCCTGGTTGACCGCGTCGGCGCTGCTCGCCGAGACCGAGCGACTCAAGTTCCTGGTGGCCTTCCGGCCCGGGCTGGTGCCACCCACACTGGCCGCCCAGCAGGCCGCCACCCTGCAGCGGTTCTCCGAGGGACGCGTGCTGCTCAACATCGTCACCGGCGGCGACGACCTGGAGCAACGCCGGTTCGGCGACTGGCTCGACCACGACGAGCGCTACGCGCGTACGGGGGAGTTCCTGCACCTCGTCCGGTCGATCTGGCGCGGCGAGCCCGTCGACTTCACCGGCGAGCACTACCGGGTGGCCGACGCGCGGGTGTCCACGCCGCCGGATCCGTTGCCGCGCATCTACTTCGGCGGCTCCTCACCGGCAGCGCTGCCGATCGCCGCAGAGTACGTCGACACCTACCTCACCTGGGGCGAACCGCCGTCGGATGCCGCCGCGAAGATCACCAGGGTCCGCGACCTCGCCGCCGAACGCGGCCGAGAGATCCGGTTCGGCATCCGGTTGCACACCATCAGCCGCGACACCTCGGAGGCCGCCTGGGCCGTCGCCCACCAGCTGGTCGCCGAACTCGATCCGGAGCACGTCGCGAAACAGACCGCGCTGCATGCGAAGTCGCAATCCGAGGGGCAGCGCCGGATGACCGCGCTGCACGGCGGCAAGCTCGACCAGCTGGAGATCTACCCCAACCTGTGGGCCGGCGTCGGGCTCGTCCGCGGCGGCGCGGGCACCGCGCTGGTCGGCAGCCACCAGGAGGTCGCCGACCTGATCTACGAGTACCACTCGGTCGGGTTCGACGAATTCATCCTGTCCGGCTACCCGCACCTCGAGGAGGCGTACTGGTTCGCCGAGGGCGTGCTGCCACTGTTGCGACACAAGGGCGTCGCCTGACGTCTCCGGGACCGTCAGCAGGCGTAGCGCCGGCCGACGTCGGCAGGCGCGGGCGTCGCCCGCAGGCACCCGAAGGTCCCGATGCCGTCGGCGGCGAAGGACACCGCCGAGCGGTGCGCGTAGTCGACGCACCACACGGCGGCCTCGTCGGTGCGGCAGCGGTAGTCGCCGAACGTCAGGCTGGCACCCGGCGGCAGCTCGGCGCCCACACCGTTGCCGAACCGGCCGGGATCGCCGTGCGCCGAGCCGACGACGACGCTGGGCCCGTCGAAGTCCACCCAGTTGCCCTTCCACTGCCCGTACACCTCGGCGGGGCGAGGCGGCGGGTCGCGCAGGTCCACCAGGCACGCCAGCGCCCCGTCGGCGCGGGCGTCGGTCATGCAGTTCGGCGTTCCCGCCGGCCCGGTGAAGGCCACGTCGGCGCCGAGGTCGGTGCGCACGCCGTCGCGCGTCGCCGCGTGATAGTCGGCGACGTCGGTCGGGGCGCCCGCCTCCACCCAGGCGATCACGGCGGCGATCGGGCTGCCGGGACCCGGTGCAGTGGTCGGCACGACCGACGACGACGGAAACCTGCTCGACGCGCTCGACGTCACCGAGGTCGACGGCGTGGTCAGCGCGGGCGTCGACGGCTCGTCGCCGGAGGTCGGCGAACACGCCGCCACCAGCGCGGACGCCCCGAGCAGCACGGCCAGTCGCATGCGGGCCAGGGTAATCGCCACCATTGGGAGGACCCACCGACGGGGCCGCACCGTGCAGGGCATACAGGGACTTCGCTACCGTCTTGTCATGCACGAGCGCACGGTTCGCGTGACGATCGACAGCGGCACCATCGAGGGCTTCACCCGTGACGGCGTCCATCGGTGGCGTTCGGTCCCATACGCGCGGCCCCCGGTGGGACGGCTGCGCTACCGGGCGCCGCAACCCCCGCAGCCGTGGCGCGGCGTACGGTACTGCCACGGTTACGCCTACTGCGCGCCGCAGGACCGGAAGTACACGCTCACCGGGGTCAACAAGTACCAACCGATGAGCGAGGACTGCCTGACGCTCAACGTCGTGACGCCCGAGCACTCCGACGGCGGCCCGCTGCCGGTGATGGTGTTCATCCACGGCGGCGGCTACATCCTGGGCAGTTCGGCCACCCCGATCTACGACGGTGCCGCACTCGCCCGGCGCGGCTGCGTCTACGTCTCGGTCAACTACCGCCTCGGGCCGCTGGGCTGCCTAGACCTCTCCTCGCTGTCCACCGCCGACGACCCGATCGACGACAACCTCTTCCTGCGCGACCTGGTACTGGCCCTGCAGTGGGTGCAGCGCAATGCGGCGGCGTTCGGCGGCGACGCGGACAACGTGACGATCTTCGGGGAGAGCGCCGGCGCGCACGCCGTCGCCACGCTGCTCGCCACGCCGTCGGCGGCCGGACTGTTCCACCGCGCCATCGCCGAGAGTCCCGCGAGCGGCATGGCGGGCAGCGCCGAGGTGGCCGCCGCGTTCGCCGAGGACTTCACGAAACTGCTCGGCGTGGCGCCCGCGGACGGCGCGGCCACCGTGATGTCGGCGAGCCCGCGGACGCTCGTCAAGGCACTCGATCAGCTGATGATCGACGGCATGAAGGCCATGCGCGGCGCCTTCCCCGTCGGGCCCACGTACGACACCGACATGCTGCCCAAGGACCCGGTTGCGGCGATGCGCGACGGCGACGCGCACCGGGTGCCCCTGATCGTCGGCACCAACAAGTCCGAGGGGCGGCTGTTCACCCGCTTCCTACAGCTGCTGCCGACCACCGAGCCCGCCATCGAGATGCTGCTGGCCGACAGCGACATCGAGGTCCGGGAGCGGATCACCAAGGCCTACCCCGGTTATCCCAGCGCGGCGGCGTGCGTACGGCTCGGCGGCGACTTCGCGTTCGGCACCGCGGCGTGGCAGATCGCCGAGGCGCACTCCCGGTACCAACCGACCTACGTCTACCGCTACGACTATGCGCCGCGGACGTTCCACTGGTCGGGCCTCGGCGCGACGCACGCCACCGAGCTGTTCGCGGTGTTCGACGTCTACCGGACGCGCTTCGGCGCGCTGCTCACCGCGGCCGCCGATCAACGGTCCGCGCGGCGCGTGAGCAACGACGTGCAGAACCGCTGGCGGTCCTTCAGCCGCTCCGGCGTCCCGGGGGAGGGCTGGCCCGTCTACGACACCGCCGACCGGCCCGTCCTGGTGTTCGACCGACGCACCCGCGTCGAGAACGACCCGAGCCCCGAACGGCGTCGCGCATGGGAGGGCTTCACCCTCACCGCGCACTGACCGCTCGGACCTAGTGGCCCGACCCCGTGTGCGTGCCGCCAGCTACGAGGGACTGACGACGACGTCGCGCGCCGTCGACGACGGAGCGGTAGGTGTCACGCCAGAAGTCCTCGGCCTGTTCGTTGCGGAACAGCAGGTCCCCCACCGAGCGCGGTCCGAGGACGACGACGGAATGGCCGGCGAAGGTCGAACGCTTGTGAGTCAGGCGCCACGGTCGGTCCTCGAACTGCGCGACCAGTGCACCCTGATAGCTCTCGACGTGCTCGGGCTGAGTGAACAACACCTTGTTGAACCCGACGGCGAAGGGCACGAGGTTGGCGTCTCCGTCCAGGTACCGCATCGTGCCGCCGGCCACTCCGGGCCACGCCTGATTGAAGACGTCGTCCGCGACGACGACGCCGCCCTCCGCGAGTACGGCGTCGGCCAGGCGCATGTCGCTCAGCACGATGTCCTCGGTGTGTCCTCCGTCGACGCTGAAGAGGCGGATGCGACCGTCGGCCAGTTCGCCGAGCGCCTCCGGCGTGAGTTTGGTCGAGTCGCCCTTTTTGATCACCACCTCGCCTTCCGATGACCAGACCCGAAGGTTCCTACGGAACCGGCGCAGATTCCCGCGACCCGACTTGTCGATGTTCAGTTCCTGGTCGTCGAACACGTCGATGGCCACGGACTTCTCGCTGCGTCTCTGCAGAAGGTGCAGGCCGATGAAGAACTTGCCCTGGTGGACGCCGATCTCGGCGACTCCACCACGAACACCGCGCTCGCGCTGCACCGAGTCGATGATGGCGACCATGGTCAGCACGTGCCGATCCATGAACCCATTGACGAACCACCGGCCCATTCCGCGGTATACGTCGAACTTCGTGACAGCGTCAGTGACCCCCATGAACCCCTCCCAAGGTTTACGTTCACGACAATTAATACACGCCCGTCGTTCGGATGGCGTCCAGGGCGGTGCCGCAGCCCCGAGTTGACACCCGTCAACCGATCGCCCGAATCCGCTGTGGCGGAGCCGATGCGTGTCCTACGTTGACGGGGTGCATGCCCCCGCCCTCATCGAACGCCCGTCCGACCTGACCGCGCAGTGGCTGACCGCCGTCCTCGACGCCGGTACCGTCACCGACTTCTTTGTCGAACGCATCGGCACCGGACAGATGAGCGAGTGCTACCGGGTGCGGCTGAGTTACGACGCCGACGCGGGCGGCCCGTCGTCGGTGGTGCTCAAGGTCGCCGCCGCGGACGCGAGCAGCCGGCAGACGGGGCTGGCGATGGGGCTCTACGAGCGCGAGGTCCGCTTCTACGCCGACGTGGCCCCCACGCTCGTAGGCCCGGTCGCGCCGTGCTTCCACACCGCCTACGACCCCGAGACCGGCATCTTCGACCTGCTGCTCGCCGACGCGGCGCCCGCCGAGGTCGGCGACGAGATCCGCGGCGCCACACCGGAACAGGCCACCACGGCGCTGACCCAGCTCGGGCTCGTCCACGGCCCGCTGCTGAACGACGAGTCGCTGGCCGGCGCGGACTGGCTCAACCGCGAGTCGCCGGTCAACCAGGGCCTGCTGGCCGCGCTGTACGCCGGGTTCGTCGAGCGCTACGCCGACCAGATCGCCGTCGAGCACCGCGAGGTGTGCGACCGGCTCGTCGACACCTTCGACGCCTACGTCGCGGCCGAGGACGCCGCCGACCGGCCGCGCGGCCTGATGCACGGCGACTACCGCCTCGACAACATGCTGTTCGGCCAGGCGGGCGCCGCGCGCGAACTGACCGTCGTGGACTGGCAGACCGTCACCTGGGGACCCGCATTCACCGACGTGGCCTACTTCCTGGGCTGCGCGCTGCCGGTGGAGCGGCGCCGCGCGCACTACGACGATCTGCTCGCCGCCTATCACGCCGCACTCGGCCCGGACTCGGGCGTGACGCTCGACGACGTGCGCGACGGGGTGCGGCGCCAGACGTTCTTCGGCGTGCTCATGGCCATCGTCTCGCCGATGCTCGTCGAGCGGACCGAGCGCGGCGACCAGATGTTCATGGCGATGATCGAGCGGCACTGTCAGCACGTCCTCGACACCGATGCGCTGGCCGTCCTTCCGGCGCCCAGTGCCCCGGAACCGTTGCAGCCCAGCGCCGTCGACGAGGGTCCGCACCCGCCCACCGACGAACCGGCGTGGAGTGAGAGTTGGTACTTCGACTTCGTCGACGCCGCCCAGGACGTCGGCGGCTGGATCCGCCTGGGCCTGGTGCCCAATCAGGGCCACGCCTGGATCAACGGCCTGGTATGCGGGCCGGGAATGCCGACCGTCGCGCTGCTCGACTTCGACGCGCCACTGCCCGCCGAGCACACCCGCGTGCGCGGCGACGGCGCCAGCCTCGACCTCGACGCCGTCGACCCACTGCGCACCTATCGGGTGTCCCTGCGCGGGCGGGCGGCCGCCTACGACGACCCCGCGGCGCTGCTGCGCGGCGAGGACGGCCGGCCCGTCGACCTCGAGATGGAACTCGAGTGGACGACCGTGGGCGTGCCCTACCAGTACCGACTCTCCACGCGGTACGAGATTCCGTGCGTGGTGTCCGGACGCGTCACCGCCGACGGGCGGTCGTGGCGGATCGATGGCGTGCCGGGTCAGCGCGACCACTCCTGGGCGGCGCGCGACTGGTGGAGCATGGATTGGGTGTGGAGCGCGCTGCACCTCGACGACGGCACCCACGTGCACGGACTCGACCTGCGCATCCCGGGCGCGCCGCCGCTCGCCGCGGGGTACGTGCAGCGCGACGGCGAGCCGCTGGTGGAACTCACCCACGTCACGGCGCGCGAGACGTTCGGCGCCGACGACCTCCCGGTGTCGACGGTCCTCGACTGCGCCCCCGGCGATCTCGCTCTCACCGTCGACGTGCGCGGCCACGCGCCGGTGCGGCTCACCGCGACCGACGGGCGGGTCAGCCGGTTCCCGCGCGCCTGGGCGACGGTGGCGGCCGCCGACGGCCGGACCGGCGTCGGGTGGATCGAATGGAACCGCAACCCGACCTGACGGCGGCCCGCATGGGAGGCTGTCGGAAATGGTGGCCAAGTCGATAGCCCTGTTCCTCGCTGCCGCGCTGCTGGAGATCGGTGGGGCGTGGCTGGTGTGGCAGGGCGTGCGCGAGCACCGCGGGTGGCCGTGGATCGGCGTCGGCGTGCTGGCGCTCGGCGCCTACGGGTTCGTGGCGGCCTTCCAGCCGGACGCCCACTTCGGTCGGGTACTGGCGGCCTACGGCGGCGTCTTCATCGCCGGATCGCTGCTGTGGGGCATGGTCGCCGACGGCTTCCGCCCCGACCGCTGGGACCTCGCGGGCGCCGTCGTGGCGCTGGCCGGCGTCGGTCTTATCATGTACGCGCCGCGCTGAGCGGACGCGCTCAGCGCGCGCCGAGGTGGGCGCTGTCGTCGTCGAGGTCCTCGCGGCGCAGCCCCATCGGCGTCGCCGCAGGGATGTCGCCGGCGGCGACGACTGCCCGGGTCAGCGGCGTGAGGGTGGCGAACAGACGCTCGACCTCGTCGTCGCTCAAGGCGTCGAGCACCGGCAGTGCCAGCGCATCGGTGCGATCCTCGACGTGAACCTTGAAGGCGGTGCCCTCCGGGGTGAGCGCGCCGTCGTCGTCGACGAGGCCGCGCGCCCGCAGCGCCTCGGTGCAGGCCGCCCACTCCCGCTCGTCGTACTTGCGGCTGAGCATGATGAAGTCTCGCGGTACCCGGTCGGCCAGGGCGTGCAGCACGTTGCACTCCCGGCCGCCGACGCCCTCGGCGACCAGAACCGCCACGTGCGCGTCGCCGCGTTGCTCGCGCAGCAGCGTGGTGGCGTGCCAAAGCGCGGCCACCGGCTCCTGCGGCCACGGCAGCGCGCGGTTCGCCGCGAACAGCGGGCGACCGCCGCCGTCGGCGGCGTGCGCGGCCTTGGTGAGCAGCCCTCCCGCGATCCGCACCGCCTCCGAATCGGCAACGCCGCAACGGTTCAGCGCCGCGACCGCCGACGCCTCCCGGGTGGCGAGGGCGACGCCCGGCGCGGCGATCGTCCACGCCGCGGGCAACGCCCGCCCCACGTGATCGGCGGCGAAGTTGTAGAACGCCGCGGCGACGACGTCCGCGGGCACCTCGCCGAGCGGCGCCGCCCGGCCCGCGAAGTAGCCCATCCAGAAGCCGCGGTAGCCGGCGGCGGTGAACGCGTCGAGCGCCTCGGGAGCGAAGTAGGTCAGCGCATGGACGGGTTCGATGCGCTCGAACAGGCGACGGGCGAGCGACGGCGACCGGGTCATCGATGCAGTCAATCACCCTCAATGACGCTGCTGGCGGCCTCGTCGATGATCGCCCGCATGGCGGCCTCGGCGGCCGCCTCGTCGCGCAGCCGGATCGCTCTGGCGACCTGGTCGTGCAACTCGATCGCCGCCGGGTTGGGCGTTTCGGGCATCAACCCGTGATGCGTGCGGCCGGTGAGCACCTCGGCGACGACGCCGTTGAGTGCGCGGAACATCTCGTTGCCGCTCGCCTCGAGGAGTGTGCGGTGAAACACCTTGTCCGCCAACAGGTACGACTCGAGGTCGCCGGACCGGCCGTGCATCACCATGTCGGACACCGCGGCGGCCATGATGCGGCACTGGTGCGGATCGGCGCGGTGGGCGGCCAGCGCCGCGGCGGCCGGCTCGAAGCCGCGGCGCAGCTCGGACAGCGAGACCAGCTGTGCGGCGCGGTCGCCCGAGTCGAGGCGCCAGCGGATGACGCGGGGGTCGAAGACGTTCCACTGCTCGGCCGGCTGGATGGTGATGCCCACCCGGCGGCGCGAGGACACCATGCCCATCGACTCGAGCACGCGGATCGCCTCGCGCGCGACGCTGCGGGACACTCCGTGCGTCGCACTGACGCCGTCGAGGGTGATCACGTCTCCACTGGGCAGCGTCCCGGAGACGATCTCCGACCCGATCGCGGTCAGCAGGCTGTCGTGCAGCGCGCTGACATTGGACGGACCGGACACGGATACATCCTGTCATACCGGGTCGCGCGGTCCTCTGGACTGAACAATATCGGTGTCTGCTTGCAATGGTCAGACTATTGCGAGAGAGTGTGTGACGTGAAGCACCACTGCGTAGGCGGTCGCCGATGACCGCCGCCCACGGACCCGTGGTCGTGATGGGCGTGTCCGGCTCCGGCAAGTCGACCGTCGGCGCCGCGCTGGCTCAGCGCCTGCGGGTCCCGTTCGCCGACGCCGACGACTTCCATCCCGCCGCCAACATCGCCAAGATGTCCGCCGGTCATCCGCTCGACGACGACGACCGTCGCCCCTGGCTGGAAGCCATCGGACAGTGGCTCGCCGAACACGACGACGGCGGCGTGATGAGCTGTTCGGCACTCAAGCGGTCCTACCGCGACCAGTTGCGCCGACACTGCCCCGACGTCGGCTTCCTGCACCTCAGTGGCACCCCCGAGGTGATCGGCCGCCGGCAGGCGAGCCGCCCTGGCCACTTCATGCCGGCATCGCTGCTGCAGTCGCAGTTCGACATCCTCGAGCCGCTTGGTCCGGACGAGCGCGGCGTCGCCATCGACGTCGACCAGAACATCGATTCGATCATCGACGACTACGTCACGCTGACGGGACTGGAGAAGTGATGAACACCGTGGTCACCCTGCTCGCCGACGCGCCCGAACTGGCCGAGCCGGTCGCCTCCACGCCACGGTTGGCGCTGGCGTTCGCCGTCGGCATCGCCGTCATCGTCCTGCTCATCACGGTGGTGAAGCTGCATCCGTTCCTCGGCCTGATCTTCGGGGGGTTCGCCGTCGGCGTGGTGGCCGGGGAGTCCTTCACCACCGTGCTGGCGTCGTTCACCGACGGGTTCGGCAAGACGGCGGCGAGCGTCGGCATCCTCATCGCGCTCGGCGCGATGTTCGCGAAACTCCTGGCCGACTCCGGCGGAGCCGACGAGATCGTCGACACCATCGTCGGCCACGCGTCGCCGCGCATGCTGCCGTGGGCGATGGCACTGGTGGGCGCGATCATCGGCCTGCCGATGTTCTTCGAGATCGGCCTGGTCCTGCTGATGCCGGTGATCTACCTGGTGGCTCGGCGCTCGGGGCTGTCGCTGATCACGATCGGCATCCCGGCGCTGGCGGGTCTGTCCGCCATGCACGGGTTCGTCCCGCCGCACCCCGGACCGCTCGCCGCGATCGGCTACCTGGAGGCCGACCTGGGCGTGACGCTCGCACTCGGCGTGCTGGTCGCGGTACCCACCATCGTCATCGCCGGCCCGCTGTTCGGGAAGCTCGCGGGTCGCTGGGTCGTGGTCGGCGCACCGGACACCTGGGAGACCGACGACGACGCCGAACGCGAGACCCGCGCCCGGCCGTCCTTCGGCATCACGCTGTTCTCGGTGCTGCTGCCGGTGTTCCTCATGCTGGGCAAGGCGCTCGTCGACATCTTCATCGACGACGAGTCGCAGTGGTTCCGGGTGCTGTTCGACACCCTGGGCACACCGCTGGTGGCCCTGCTCATCGCCGTCATCGTCGGCATGGTGACCCTCGGCCGCGGCGCCGGCATGGGCCGTGACCGCATCACCACGACCATCGAATCGAGCCTGCCGCCCGTCGCGGGCATCATCCTCATCGTCGCCGCGGGCGGCGGCTTCAAGGAGGTGCTCGTCGACACCGGCATCGGCACCGCGCTGAAGAACCTCGCCGAGGGCACCAACGTGTCGGTCCTGCTGCTCGCCTGGGGCCTGGCGGTGCTCATCCGCCTCGCCACCGGCTCGGCGACCGTCGCCACGGTGACGGCGTCGTCGCTCATGATCGGGCTGATCGAGGGCATGAGTTCCGGCGAGGTGTCGCTGGTCGTGCTGGCCGTCGGCGCCGGTTCGCTGTTCTTCTCCCACGTCAACGACGCCGGCTTCTGGCTGGTCAACCAGTACTTCCGGCTCACCGTAGGCCAGACCATCAAGACCTGGTCGATCATGGAGACCGTGCTGTCGGTCAGCGGCCTGGCCGTGGTGCTCCTGCTCGACCTGGTGATCTGACGCGACCGGCGCATACGACGAAGCCGGGCCCCCGACGGGGACCCGGCTTCGTCGATGTCGGCCGCGGGTCAGCTGAGCCGGCGAGCCTGCTTCTTGGCGTCCTTGCGGGCCTGCTTGGCCTGCTTGCGTGCGGTCTCGGCCAACTCGGCGCCACGGTCGGACGCCAGATCGGCGAACTCATAGCCCCGATCGATGGCGCGGTCGGCCAGGTCGAGGCCGCGCGACCGCGCCACGGACACCAGCTCGGGACCGCGCTTCTGCGCCTTCTTCGCCAGCTTGTCGCTGCGCTTCTGCGCCTCGGCAGCCAGCTTCTCGCTGCGCTTCTGCGCCTTTTTGGCGAGCTTGTCACCGCGCTTGGAGGCGACGTCGGCGAACTCGCTGCCCCGCTTCGACGCGACGTCGGCCCACTCGCTGCCCCGCTTGGACGCGACGTCGGCGAACTCGGCACCGCGGTCGCGGGCGACCTCGGCCAGCTCGGCGCCACGGTCACGGGCCACCTCGGCCAGCACCGCACCGCGCTTCTGCGCGACCTCGGCGAGTTCGGCTCCGCGCTTCGAGGCCACCTCGGCGAACTCCGCACCGCGCTTGGAGGCCACCTGCGCCAGCTCGCGGCCCCGCTCGGCACCCACGTGCAGCCCGCTCTGCAGGTTCTGCCCGACGCGGTCGACCAGGTCGCTGTCGATCAGTGCGCCCGACGACGACGAGGGCAGGACGCCGGCGACGGAGTCGGAGACCTTGCGGGCGGCCCGACGCCCGCGCCACCCCAGCGACGGCTTGCCCTCGGTGTCGACGGCGGCGATAATCAGGCCGCCGATGAGGCTGACGTCGGCGAGGAAGGCGCGCCGCTCGTTGGCCTTGCGCTCGGGATCCGTCTCGTTCCAGAACGCGTGTGCGCCAAGGCTTCCCGGCACCACGCTGAACGCGAGGGCGGCCGACGCCAGTCGCGGCAGCTTACCGGTGGCGAGCAGCAGACCCGCGCCGATCTGCACGCCTGCCGTGACCTTGGCGACCGTCTCGGCGTCGGTGGGGACGTTGGGGCCGACCGGGTCGGGGAGCTTGCTCAGGCCGTCCAGCGTCGGACGCGCCGCGTCCGCGGCGGGTTTCGGGCTGCGCAGCGAATCGACACCGCGAGCGATGAAGGTGGTGGCCAACATGGGTCGGGCGACGCGTCTGATCAACATGGCCCCGGTTATTCCCCCGGGGTCGGGGCGACAAACACCGCATCTGATCTAGATCCGGGGTGGCCGTTGCGCCGTCAGCGAGGCACTGCCCGCAGCCCCTTCAGCGCAGGTAGCTTCTGTCGGTGACCCCTGAGAGCAAGGAGAACGCGGTGACCCTCGTCGCGGGAATCGACTCGTCCACGCAGTCCTGCAAGGTGTTGGTCTGCGACGCCGACACCGGCGAGATCGTGCGGTCGGGTTCGGCGACGCACCCGGACGGCACCGAGGTGGATCCCGCCGCCTGGTGGGCGGCGCTGGGCGACGCCGCCGCGGCCGCGGGTGGCCTCGACGACGTCGCCGCGGTCTCGGTGGGCGCCCAGCAGCACGGCATGGTGTGCCTCGACGCGGGCGGCGAGGTGGTGCGGCCCGCGCTGCTGTGGAACGACACCCGCTCCAGCGGCGCCGCCGCGGCACTGGTCGACGAACTCGGCGGTCCGGCCGCGTGGGCGGACCGCATCGGCGTCGTCCCGGTCGCCGCCATCACCGCGTCCAAGCTGCGCTGGCTGGTCGACCACGAACCGGGGCACGCCGACGCGACCGCGGCCGTGTGTCTTCCGCACGACTGGCTGACGTGGCGGCTGACCGGCGGCGCCGACCTCGCCGACCTGCGCACCGACCGCAGCGACGCCAGCGGCACCGGCTACTTTTCCGCCGCCGACGGCACCTACGACGTCGAACTGCTCGAACTGGCGATGCGGGGCCGCCGGCCGGCCACCCCGGAGGTAGTCGCCCCGGCCGGAACCGCCGGTACGACTCGTTCCGGGGCGCTGCTCGGCGCCGGCGCCGGCGACAACGCCGCCGCCGCGCTGGGCGTCGGGGCCGGTCCCGGCGACTGCGTGGTCTCGCTGGGCACGTCCGGCGTGGTCAGCGCCGTGGGCGATGCCGCGCCGCACGACGCCTCCGGGCTGGTGGCCGGTTTCGCCGACGCCACCGGCCGCCAGCTGCCCCTGGTGTGCACGCTGAACGGGGCTCCGGTCCTCGCCGCGGTCACGCGCATGCTGGGGGTCGACTTCGCCGAACTCGACCGGCTGGCGCTCGCCGCGCCCGCCGGCGCGCAGGGGCTGGCGCTGGTGCCCTACTTCGACGGCGAACGCTCACCCAACCTGCCCGACGCCGAGGGTGCGCTGCACGGGGTGACGACGCGCAATCTCACCCCCGGCAACGTGGCGCGGGCCGCGGTCGAGGGGCTGCTCAGTTCCATCGCCTTCTGTCTGGACCGCATCGCTGCCGAGGGCATCGCCGTCCACCGCGTGATCCTGGTGGGGGGCGGCGCGCGCTCCGAGGCCGTCCGACGCATCGCCCCGGCGATCCTCGGCAAGCCGGTGCACGTGCCGACCCCGGGGGAGTACGTGGCCCTGGGCGCCGCGCGTCAGGCGGCGTGGGCGGCGGCCGGCGGCGACGCCCCGCCCGCGTGGACGATCGGCGAGACGGCCACCTACGAGGCCGACCCGACGCCCGCGGTGGTCGAGCGCTACCACGCCGCGCAGCGGCTCACGCTGGGTCAGTGAGCGCGGTGCCCGGGCGCTCGCGGGCCGTCGGGCGCGGCCACCGTGCCTGCGAGGGTGCGTCGTCGGGTCGCAGCCCGTCCAGCACGGCCCGCAGCGGCGGCCACGTCGACCGTCCCACCCGGGTGACCGCATAGGCGGTGAGCGTGACGGTGTGGTCGCGCAGCGGCAGGACGTCCACGCCGGCGGCGGTCGGCCGGTCGAGCGGCAGCAATCCGACGCCGTAGCCCGCGGTGATGAGGTCCTCGACCAGGTCGAGGCTGTCGATCTGGTGTGCGATCCGCGGGGTGAACCCGGCGAGCGCGCCGAGCGTGCGCACCGCATCCTCGTCGGCGGTGTTGCGCGAGTTGACGATCCAGGTGTGCTCGGCGAAGTCGGCGAGTGCCACGTCGGGACCGGTGGCGTCCCCGGCCCGCACGCCGAGTCCCCAGCGGGCGGACCACAGCGCGACCGGTTCCAGCACCGGCCCGGGTGCTGCGGGCGCCAGGTCGTAGTCGTAGGTCAGCGCGAGGTCCAGGTCGTCGTCGGCCAGCAGCGCGAACGCCTCCCGCGGCTCGTACTCGGAGATCACCACCTCGATCCCGGGGTGCCGCCGCGCGAGGTCGGCGACGATCGGCAGCAGCGACACCCGGATGCCGGTCGCGAAGCCGCCGACGCGCAGCGTGCCGACGGGTTCGGCGTCCGGGTCCAGGTCGAGGCGGGCGGCGTCGACCGCAGCGAGGATCGTGACGGCGTGGTCGGCCAGCCGCCGCCCGGCCGGGGTGAGCCGCACCCGGCGGCCCTCGGGTTCGATCAGCGGCGTGCCGGCCTCCCGGGCAAGCGCGGCGATCTGCTGCGACACCGTCGAGGTGGTGAGCCGGTGGGTCTCGGCGACGGCACGCATCGACCCCAACCGCGACAGGGCGAGCAGCAGGTGCAGTCGGCGCGTGTCCACGGCACACATTGTGCGCCCATGCCGAACGCACGGCGGGCGACCGTTTCGCCATGTGCGACGATGCCGAGATGACCGCTCGCCCGGCGCACTTCACCCGAACCTCTGACGACGTGTTCGCGCCGACGCCGTTCGCGCAGAGCCACTGGGGCGACGACCACCTCAACGGCCCGGCGCTCGTCGGGCTCGCCGCAGCGGCGCTCGACGACCGCTACGGCGACCCGGAGTTCACCCCGGCCCGCCTGACGGTCGACCTGTTCAAGGCCGGCCGGAGCCGTCCGACGCTCGTCCGGACCCGGGTGCTGCGCGAGGGCCGCCGGGTGCGCAATGCCGAGTGCGAGCTGGTGCAGGACGACGCCACGATCGTGCGCGCGGTCCTGGTGCAGTACCGCCGCTCGGAGCCGCCGCGCGGCGAGGAGTGGAGGGCCGAGCCGGTGTTCGAACGGCCCGACGACGTCGTGGACGGCAGGCACATCTACGTCGGTTCGGACGGGCACGGCTGGACCACGGCGATCGCCGACCATCAGAACGCGCAGCGCAAGCGGTGTCTGAACCGCTCGATCGACGCCATCGAGGGCCGGCAGAACGCGCCGCTGGTGAACGCCGCGATGGCCGCCGAGGGCACCAGCCTGGTGACCAACCTCGGCTCGGCGGGCGTCGGCTACATCAATGGCGACCTCACCGTCGCGCTGGCGCGACTGCCGAAGGACGGCTGGATCGGGGTGCAGGCCGACGCGCACTGGACGGCCGACGGCATCGGCGTCGGTACTGCCACGCTGTTCGACGACGCGGGCCCGTTCGGCACCGGCATGGTGACCGCCGTGAGCAACCCGGCGGCGCAGATCGACTTCACCGACGACCCCTTCCCCGACCGGACGCGATGACCGCCGTCCCCGCCCTCCCGGGCGGACCCCCGACGTAGGGTTGGCGGCGTGGACCTGCTGCTCGGCATCGACATGGGGACGGGGAGCACGAAGGGCGTCCTGGTCGACGCCGCCGGGTCGGTCATCGCCACCGAGACGGTTCCCCACGCGATGTCGCTGCCCCGCCCGGGCTGGGCCGAGGTCGACGCCGAGGGGCTGTGGTGGCGCGAGGTGTGCGAGGTGGCGGGCAAGCTGGTCGCCCGGATGCCCACCGGCGGCGTGCTGGGCGCCCTGTGCGTCAGCGGCGTGGGTCCCTGCCTGGTGCTCTGCGACGCCGACCTGCGGCCGCTGCGACCGGCAATCCTCTACGGCGTGGACACTCGCGCCGTCGACGAAATCGATTCGCTGACGGACGAATTCGGCACCGATGCCATCTTGGAACGGGCGGGTACCCTGCTGTCCAGCCAGGCCGTCGGGCCGAAGCTCGAGTGGGTGCACCGGCACGAGCCGGAGGTGTTCGCCGCCGCGGCAGGGTGGTACGGCTCGAACTCCTACGTCGCCGCCAAGCTCACCGGCGAGTACGTGATGGATCACCACACCGCCAGCCAGTGCGACCCGTTGTACGCCACCCGCGACTTCGACTGGAACCTGCCGTGGGCCAAGCGGATCTGCGGCCACCTGCCGCTGCCGCGGCTGGTGTGGCCCAGCGACGTGGTCGGCACCGTGCACGCCGCCGCGGCGGCCGCCACGGGAGTGCCGGTGGGCACGCCCGTCGTCGCCGGCACCGTCGACGCGTACTCCGAGGCGTTCTCGGTGGGCGTCCGCCACCCCGGTGACCAGATGCTGATGTACGGCTCGACGATGTTCCTCGTTCAGATCATCGACGAGTACTTCAGCGATCCGACGCTATGGACCACGGCCGGCATCGAGCACGGCAGCCTCGCTCTCGCCGCGGGCACGTCGACCGCGGGCAGCCTGATCGGGTGGCTGCAGACCGTCACCGGCGGAGCGCCGTTCGACGAGCTGGTGGCCGAGGCCGCGGCGGTCCCGCCCGGCAGCGAGGGGCTGCTGGTGCTGCCGTACTTCGCCGGTGAACGGACCCCGGTGTTCGATCCGAAGGCGCGCGGCGTGCTGGCAGGCCTCACGCTGCGGCACGGCCGCGGCCATCTCTTCCGGGCGGCCTACGAGGGCATCGCCTTTGGGATCCGGCAGATCCTGGAGCGCTTCGACGACGCCCATTCGGGCACGCGGACCGTCGCCGTGGGCGGTGGTCTCCGCAGCCCGGTGTGGGCGCAGGCCGTCAGCGACGTCACCGGTCGCGTCCAACTGGTGCCCGAGCAGGCCATCGGGGCGAGTTACGGCGACGCCCTGCTCGCGGCGATCGGCGTCGGCATGGTGCCGGCCGGGACGGACTGGGCCAGGATCTCGCGCGAGATCGTCCCGAATCCGGGCACCCGGGCCCTCTACGAAGACCTCTACGGCACGTGGCGCGAGCTGTATCCGGCGACGCGGACGCAGGTGCACCGGCTGGCGACCACCGATCCGGCGCCACCTGCCGGCTGAGTACTCAGGGAGCGCCCATGCCTCCCGTCAGGGGGTGACTGGACGATGTGAGGCCGCCTTCGTTGACCTGGTCGCCTCCGCGATACTCGCGAAGGTATGCCGAGCGCCAGCGCGGCCAATCGAGATACTGCGGGCCCGCATCGGCGCGATAGCGCCGGTATTGGCCGCGGATCGTACGAAACGACCGACGCGCCTCGCGCGCGGACCGTGCCGCGGCGTGGTTGGCCGCGCGTTCCCGAGCTGCGGTCAGCGGCACGGGCGGGTCGCGGAAGATGCGTCGACGATGCGCGAACACCCCCACATGCTAATCCTTCCCGGGGTTACCGGTCCGGACGTCGTCGAGCAGCGCCTGCGCCGTGACCGGGTCGGTGACGAGCTGCTTGAAGTATCCGCCGCGGGCGCCGGCGGTGATCGAGGAGATCTTGTCCTGGCCCACGGCCACCGCGATGGTGACCGGAACGTGGTGCAGCGACTCGAGTTCTAGGGCGATGAGGCGGTCGCTGCCCTCGAAGTGCACGGGCGCTCCGGCCCGGTCGTAGAAGCGTGAGCAGACGTCGCCCACGGCGGCGCGCAGCGACGACGAGCCGGTCGGCACGAATCGCGGGATGTCCGAACGGGTCAGCGGTGGCGCACCGACGCCCATCAGCGCGCACCGCGCGGTCGGCCACTGGTGCAGCACCCGCTGGATGCTGGGGTCCTTCAACAGCGACCGGTACAGCTCCGGGCCCGGAAGTGCCGGAGCGAACAGATAATTCGCGCGACCACCGACGCGATTGGCGACCAGCCGGGTGATCTCGTTGGTCTGGTACCACTCCTCGGGCTGGTCGTTGCCGCCGACGGTGGGGGCGACGACGACGCCGGGCAGCGACGTGAGTTCGTGCTGTGCCACCTCGTAGACGGTGCGGCCCGAGGACACCAGGAGCACGTCACCGGGGAGCAGCCCCGCCTCGCTCAGTGCCCGCCCCACCGCGGGGGCGAGCGCGCGTCCCATGACGTCCAGCACGGTGCGGCCGGGGGCCGGAATCGGTAGCGGCGCACTGAGGTAGACGCTCTCGAGCTTGAGCGCGCGGGCGAGCTGGTCGGCGAGGTCGCCGGGACGGGCCTCCGCGGGCGGCACCACCTCGATCCGGACGATGCCCTGGCGCTTGGCCTCGGCGAGGAGGCGGCTCACCGTGGCGCGGCTGGTGCCGAGTTTCTCGGCCACCTCGGCCTGCGTGGCGTCGTCCTCGTAGTACAGCCGCGCCGCGGTGTACAGCAGCGCCGGCGGAAAGTGGCTGGTCTCGGCCATGGGCACGGCACCGCCGGCCGCACCGTCGACGGCCACCGCGGGGTTGGGCTGGGCCGGCCGAGGCATGCCCCGAGTATGTCACCGAATCCCGCATGCACATATGTTCTGAGCGGAATTTTGTTGAACAGACGTTCTGGACAAATGTGCAGAGCGCCGATACTGTGAGCGCGACCACACATGCGTTCACTGCCATGGAAGGGCGTGCGATGAGCGACGGAATCCCCGAGAAGATGCAGGCAGTCGTCTGTCACGGACCCAACGACTACCGGCTCGAGGAGGTCGCCGTCCCGCAGCGCAAGCCCGGCGAGGCGCTCATCCGGGTCGAAGCGGTCGGCATCTGCGCGAGCGACCTCAAGTGCTACCACGGCGCCGCGAAGTTCTGGGGTGACGAGAACCGCCCTGCCTGGGCCGAGACGATGGTGATCCCCGGGCACGAATTCGTCGGCCGGGTCGTCGAACTCGACGACGAGGCCGCTCGACGCTGGGGGATCGCGGTCGGCGACCGCGTGGTCTCCGAGCAGATCGTGCCGTGCTGGGAATGCCGGTTCTGCAAGCGCGGGCAGTACCACATGTGCCAGCCCCACGACCTGTACGGCTTCAAGCGCCGCACGCCCGGCGCCATGGCGAGTTACATGGTCTACCCGGCGGAAGCGCTGGTGCACAAGGTCTCCGGTGACATCGCTCCCCAGCACGCGGCGTTCGCCGAGCCGCTGTCGTGCGCGCTGCACGCCGTCGAGCGTGCCCAGATCACCTTCGAGGACACCGTCGTCGTCGCCGGCTGCGGCCCCATCGGGCTCGGCATGATCGCCGGCGCCAAGGCGAAGAACGCGATGCGCGTCATCGCCCTCGACCTGGCCCCGGAGAAGCTGAAGTTGGCGGCCAAGTGCGGCGCCGACCTGACGATCAACATCGCAGAGGAGGACGCGGAGAAGATCGTCAAGGACCTCACCGAGGGCTACGGCGCCGACGTCTACCTCGAGGGCACCGGCCACACCTCCGCGGTGCCGCAGGGCCTCAACCTCTTGCGCAAGCTGGGCCGCTACGTCGAGTACGGCGTCTTCGGCAGTGACGTGACCGTCGACTGGAGCATCATCAGCGACGACAAGGAACTCGACGTGCTGGGCGCCCATCTCGGCCCGTACTGCTGGCCCGCCGCCATCAAGATGATCGAGTCCGGCACGTTGCCGATGGACGAGATCTGCACCCACCAGCTGCCACTGACCGAATTCCAGAAGGGCCTCGACCTGGTGGCCAGTGGCAAGGAGTCGGTCAAGGTCTCACTCATCCCGGCCTGAGAGGCATCGACGACATGACACGCTTCACCGGACCTCGGCTCTCGCGCCGAAACATGCTCACCGCCATGGGGTTGGCGGGTACCGCCGCCGTCAGCCTGCCCGTGCTCTCCGCGTGCGGAGTGGGAGGCAAGGCCAGCGCCCCGAACGGCGCAGGCGAGGTCGGCGGCGGCTTCGACTGGCGCAAGGCCGCCGGGTCGACCATCAACATCCTGCAGACCCCGCACCCCTACCAGCTGTCCTACCAGCCGCTGCTCAAGGAGTTCACCGAACTCACCGGGATCACCGTCAACGTGGACCTGGTGCCGGAGGCCGACTACTTCACGAAGCTCAACACCGAACTGGCGGGCGGCTCGGGCAAGCACGATGCCTTCATGCTCGGCGCCTACTTCATCTGGCAGTACGGTCCGCCGGGCTGGGTGGAGGACCTCACCCCGTGGCTGCAGAACACCTCGGCGACGAGCGCGGAGTACGACTTCGAGGACATCTTCGAGGGACTGCGGACCTCGACGCGCTGGGACTTCACGCTGGGCAACCCGCTCGGAACCGGTGGGCAGTGGGCCATCCCGTGGGGTTTCGAGAACAACGTCGTCGCCTACAACAAGCGGATCTTCGACGAGAAGGGCATCACCAAGCTGCCCGACAACCTCGACGACTTCATCCAGCTGGCCATCGATCTCACCGACCGCTCGGAGAACCGGTACGGCCTGTCGACACGCGGCTCGAAGTCCTGGGCCACCATCCACCCCGGCTTCATGACGCAGTACACCCGGCAGGGCGCGGTCGACTACACCTGGAACGGCTCGGAACTGATCGCCGAGATGGACAGCGACGACGCCATCGACTTCACCCGCAAGTGGATCGACCTCCAGCACCAGGCCGGCCCGACGTCGTGGACCACCTACGACTACCCGAACGCCACCGGCGATCTCGGTGACGGCAAGGCGATGATGGTGTTCGACGCCGACAGCGCGACGTACCCGAAGAACAAGCCGGGTGCGAGCAAGGAGGCCGGCAACATCGCCTGGTACGCGGGGCCCGCCGGACCGGACGGCAACTACAAGACGAACCTGTGGACCTGGAGTTGGGCGATGAGCGCGAACTCGCGCAACAAGCTGCCCGCATGGCTGTTCATCCAGTGGGCCACCGGCAAGGACTCGATGAACAAGGCCGTCCGGGGTGGCACTTACGCCGACCCCGTCCGCAAGTCGGTGTTCGACACCACCTTCAAGCAGGTCGCCGCCGACCAGTACGGCTACCTCGAGGCGTTCGAGACCGTCATCGGCCAGTCCAAGATCCAGTTCACCCCCCAGAAGAAGTTCTTCGATACGACGCAGAACTGGGCGGTGGCGCTGCAGGACATCTACGGCGGGGACGACGCCGCGACGAGGCTCCGCAGCCTCGCCAAGACCAACACCTCCAAGGTCAACCTCTAGGAGCCGTGGCCGATGGCCGAACAGGACCCCTCGTGACGACCCAGACCCCGAAGGCGCCGGCCACCTCGCCGGACCAGCCCGCCGCGGCGTCCCGCCGCACCCTGCCCGAGGTGCCCGCCTGGCGCCGCTCGCTGAGGCCCTATCTGCTGTCGATCCCCGCCCTGGTGATCGTGATCGGGATCCTCTACCCGTTCGTGGTGGGTGCCTACTACGCCTTCCTCAATTACGCTGCGGTGAATCCGAATCCGCACTTCGTGTGGTTCCAGAACTTCGCCTCGGTCCTCGGCGACCAGGTGTTCTGGAAGAGCGTCCAGGTCACGCTGACGTTCGCGGTGGCCGCCACCGCGGTCGAGACGGTGCTCGGCGTCGGGCTCGCGCTGCTGCTCAATCGCTCGTCGATCATCGGCAAGATCTTCGAGAAGGTGTTGATCCTCCCGCTGATGATCGCGCCGGTGATTGCGGGCGTGATCTGGAAGCTGATGTTCAACCCCCAGTTCGGCATCCTCAATCACGTTCTGGGGCTGGGCAACACGTTCGACTGGCTGTCCGCGGGCAACGCCCTGTTCTCGGTCGTCCTCGTCGACGTCTGGATCTTCACCCCGTTCGTGGCCATCCTCGTGCTGGCCGGCATCCGGTCGCTGCCCAAGGAACCGTTCGAGGCGTCCGAGGTCGACGGCGCCAACTGGTTCTACATGTTCCGCAAGCTCATGCTGCCGATGCTGTGGCCCTACATCCTGGTCGCCGTCATCTTCCGGTTCATGGACAACCTCAAGGTCTTCGACCACATCTACGTGCTCACCGCGGGCGGCCCCGGCGTCGCCACCCGGTCCCTGCAGATCGGCGCCTTCGAGGATTCGATCATCAACCTCGACTACTCCCGGGGCAGTACCTACATGTTGCTGCTCTGGATCATCGTGTTCATCACCGCGCGCTACCTGGTGAGCGTGCTCGGCAAGGCGCAGCGTCGAGCTGCCGGAGCGGAGTCCTGACGCATGGCCCTGTTTTCCCGATCCGAGCTGCTGCCGGGT
Organism: Mycolicibacterium grossiae; assembly: GCF_008329645.1. Taxonomy (NCBI): domain Bacteria; kingdom Bacillati; phylum Actinomycetota; class Actinomycetes; order Mycobacteriales; family Mycobacteriaceae; genus Mycobacterium; species Mycolicibacterium grossiae. The sequence goes on along the minus strand of NZ_CP043474.1, from coordinate 4,454,664 downwards.
CAGAAGCGACTGTCCATCGGGTCGGTGGCCGCCGACGTGGGACTGGTGTTCTGGTTCCTCTTCTCGCTGTTCCCGATCTTCTGGATGCTGATGCTGGCGCTGAAGAATCCCGAGCAGCAGACCACCACCTACTTCCAGTTCAGCCCGACATGGTCGAACTTCGCCACCGTGCTGTCCGACAAGGGCACGCAGATGACGAGCGTCGACTTCAAGACGTCGCTGCTCACCAGCCTGCTGAACTGCGGTGGGGCCGTGATCGTCTCGCTCGTCATCGGCATCCCGGCCGCCTACGCCGCGGGGCGCTGGCAGTACCGGGGCTCCAATGACCTGATGTTCCAGATGCTCTCGTTCCGGTTCGCGCCGGAGTTGATGGTGATCGTCCCGCTGTTCGTGATCTACAACCAGATCGGTCTGTTCGACACCAAGGTCGGGATGATCTGGGTGCTGCAGTTGGTCACCATGCCGCTGGTGGTGTGGATCCTGCGGTCCTACTTCCAGGACCTGCCCGAGGACCTCGAGCAGGCCGCGCTGCTGGACGGTTACACGCGGCGACGCGCCTTCCTGATGGTCGCGCTGCCGATCGTGCGGCCCGGCATCGCCGCGGCGGCGCTGCTGGCTTTCATCTTCGCGTGGAACAACTACGTGTTCCCGCTGATCCTCGCCGACAGCAACGCCGGTACCGTCACCGTCGCCATCACCAAGTTCCTCGGCGGCGGCGGCCAGGCCTACTACAACCTCACCGCGGCGGCGGCGCTCATCGCGGCGCTCCCACCGCTGGTCCTCGCGCTCACCATCCAGCGGTACCTGGTGCGCGGCCTGTCCTTCGGGGCGGTGAAGGCCTGATGGCTACTTTGTCCCTCAAGGGGCTGTCCAAGGCCTACGGCAAGACCCAGGCGGTGGATGATCTCAGCGTCGACATCGCCAACGGCGAGTTCTTCGTCATCCTCGGCCCCAGCGGCGCCGGCAAGACCACCACGCTGAAGTCCGTGGCGGGCCTCGTCGACATCGACGGCGGCTCGGTCACCATCGGCGGCACGGACGTCACCGCGGTCGAGCCCTACCACCGCAACGTGGCGATGGCGTTCGAGAGCTACGCACTGTACCCGCAGAAGACGGTGAGCGAGAACCTGGCGTCGCCGTTGAAGTCGGGGCGCACCGGCCGCTACACCGACGCGCAGCAGACCGAGCGCATCAAGCAGGTGACCACCACGCTCGGCATCGACCACCTGCTCAAGCGCTTCCCGCGCGAGCTGTCCAACGGCCAGCGCCAGCGCGTCGCGCTGGGCCGGGTGCTGGTCCGTCCGGCCGACGTCTACCTGCTCGACGAGCCGCTCAGCCACCTCGACGCCAAGCTGCGCGCGGCGATGCGTGCCGAACTCAAGCAGCTGGGCGCCATGTCGAGCACGACGACGATCTACGTCACCCACGACTACCAGGAGGCGCTCGCGCTCGGTGACCGCATCGCGGTGATGCGTCACGGCAGGCTGGTGCAGATCGGCACGCCGGAGGAGATCTGGCGCTCGCCCGCCGACACGTTCGTCGCCAAGGCCCTCGGCCAGCCCGAGATCAACCTCCTCGACGGCGTCGTCGACGGCAGCCGGATCCGGCTCGGTAGCGCGACCGGGGACGGCTCGTTCGACGTGCCCGTGCCCCCGGACGTCACCGTCAGCTCGGGTGACCGGGTACGCGTGGGCCTGCGGCCGTGCGACGTGCACGTCGCCGGCGACGGACACCTGCGCGGCACCGTGCGACTGGCCGAGCGGCTGGGCCGCAACGTCGAGCTGACCGTCGCCATCGGCGGCGAACAGCTCATCGTGCTGGCGTCCGGCAGGGAGGGCGTCGGCGAGGGCAGTGAGGTGTCGATGACCGTCGCCGATGCCGACGTCCACGTCTTCGCCGCCCAGCCGGACCCGGGCGGTGACGCCGGTGACGGCGACACCCGGCGGCTCGGTGCCCACGACCAGATCCTGGAGGCAGCGGAGTGACCGCGACCATTCCCACCCCCACGACCACCACCGCCCAGAGCCTGACGCTCACCGACCTGGTGAAGACCTACAGCGCCCGCGGACGGGAGAGCTTCCAGGCCGTCAAGGGGATCAACCTGGACATCGCGCCCGGGGAACTCGTCGCGCTGCTGGGACCGTCGGGCTGCGGCAAGACCACGACGCTGCGGATGATCGCCGGGTTGGAGACCGTCACCAGCGGGTCGATCAGGATCGGCGATCGCGAGATCTCGCAGCTGCCGGCTGCCAAGCGCGGCATCGGCGTCGGCTTCGAGAGCTACGCGCTGTACCCGCCGCTGTCGGTGCGGGACAACCTGCTGTACGGCCTGAAGGCGCGCAAGGTCGCCGGCGCAGAGCAGATGGTCGACTCGATCAGTGCGCGGCTCGAGATGGACGATCTGCTCGGTCTGCGGCCCGCGGGCCTGTCCAGCGGGCAGAAGCAGCGCGTGGCGCTGGCGCGCGCGCTGGTGCGCAACCCACCGGTGCTGCTGCTCGACGAGCCACTCAGCCACCTCGATGCCTCGGCCCGGCAGCGGGTGCGGCGCGAACTGAAGGTGCTGCAGCGGGAATTCGGCTACACCACGATCGTCGTCACCCACGATCAGGTGGAGGCGCTGTCACTGGCCGACCGCCTCGCCGTGATGGACGCGGGCGTGGTGCAACAGTTCGGCACGCCGGACGAGGTGTTCGACGATCCGGCGAACCTGTTCGTCGCCCAGTTCGTCGGCGAACCGCAGATCAACGTCGTCCGCGGTGTCGCACGGGTGGCCGACGGGCGGACCCGCGTCGAGATCGGCTCCGGCGCCGGGTCACTCGAGACGACGGCGACGTCCGTCGCCGACGGCACCGAGGTCACCGTGGGCATCCGGCCGCAGGATTGCGCACTGTCAGCCGATGTGCCTGCCGGATCCGGCGTCGCGGTCACCGTCGCCTACTTCGAGCACCTGCTCGAATTCGGTCTGGCCACCAGTACCGTCGCGGGCATGGAGGACGGCATCGTCGTGCAGACGCCCGCAGCCGAGGAGTACCAGCCCGAGCAGAAGGTGGTCGTGACCGCCCCGGCCGAACGGGTGTACCTGTTCGACGCCGGCACGGGGGAGCGGCTGCGATGACGAAGCTGTTCAACGATCCCGCCCGCTTCACCGAGGACATGCTGGTGGGTTTCCTCGACGCCAACGCGCGCTACGTCGTCGGCGTCCCCGGCGGCGTCGTGCGGGCATACGAGACCCGTCCCGGCAAGGTCGCCGTGGTGATCGGCGGCGGATCCGGCCACTATCCGGCGTTCTGCGGCACCGTGGGAACGGGATTCGCCGACGGCGCGGTGGTCGGCAACATCTTCACCTCGCCGTCGGCCGAGGAGGCCGCCTCGGTCGCGCGCGCCGCGCACGGGGATGCGGGCGTCCTGCTCACCACCGGCAATTACGCCGGTGACGTCATGAACTTCACCCTCGCCGTGGACCAGTTGCGCAGCGAGGGCATCGAGGCGGCGTACTTCGCCGTCACCGACGACGTGGCGAGCGCCCCGCAGGGCGAGGAGACCAAGCGCCGCGGCATCGCCGGGGACTTCACGGTGTTCAAGTGCGCCAGCGCAGCGGCCGAGGAGGGCCTCGACCTGGCCGGTGTCATCCGGGTGGCCGAGGCGGCCAACGCCGCCACCCGCACGCTCGGTGTGGCGTTCGACGGCTGCACGCTGCCCGGCGCGGACCATCCGCTATTCACGGTGCCCGAGGGACACATGGGCCTCGGCCTGGGCATCCACGGCGAGCCGGGCGTGGCCGACGAGGAAATGCCAACGGCCGAACGGCTGGCGCACACCCTCGTCGACGGGGTGCTGGGCGACTACGAGGCCGCCGACGGCGCTGCCCACGGCACGCGCATCGCCGTCATCCTCAACGGGCTGGGTCGCACCAAGTACGAGGAACTCTTCGTCGTGTGGGGCACGGTGTCGCGGCTGCTGCGCGAGCGTGGCTACGAGGTGATCGAGCCGGAGGTCGGGGAGCTGGTGACCAGCCTCGACATGGCGGGCTGCTCGCTGACGGTGATGTGGCTGGACGATGAGCTGGAGCGGTACTGGCGGGCACCGGCCGACAGCCCGGCCTACCGCAAGGGTGCTGCGGCACAGTCGGATTCGGCGGCCGTGCGTACCGACGCCGCGGCCGACGCCGCCGCGCCGGTGGTGGACCTCGCGGCCCTCTCCGACGACGAGGGCCGCGCCGCCGCGGCGCGCATCGCCCGAGCGCTCGACGCCATCGCGACCATGCTCGCCGGGGTGGAGGACGAACTGGGCCGCATCGACGCCGTGGCCGGTGACGGCGACCACGGCCGCGGCATGGTCAAGGGCTCCACGGCGGCCAGCGCCGCCGCCGCCGAGGCCGTCGCCGACGGTGCCGGGCCGGGCTCTACGCTCGCCGCGGCGGGCAAGGCGTGGGCGGCCAAGGCCGGCGGGACGTCCGGCGTGCTCTGGGGCGCACTGCTGACCGCACTCGGCGCGCGGCTCGGCGATACCGGCACGCCGGAATCGGCGACCGTGGCCGCGGGCATGCGCGACGGCTACGACGCGTTGATCCGACTGGGCGGCGCGTCGCCGGGCGACAAGACGATGCTCGACGCGCTGCTGCCCTTCACCGAGGAACTGGAACGCCGCGTCGGTGACGGCAGCGACTGGCAGGACGCCTGGCGTGCCGCGGCCGAGGTCGCCACCGACGCGGCCAAGGCCACCGCGGACATGCGCCCGAAGGTCGGGCGCGCGCGACCGCTCGCCGAGCGCAGCGTCGGCACCCCCGACGCGGGGGCCACGTCGCTGGCGATGTGCGCCCGGACGGTCGCCGAGAGCTACGCGCGCAGCGCGAAGGAGGACGGGAAATGAGCAAGCCCCTGCGGATCGTCGTCGGCTCCGACGACGCCGGTTACGAGTACAAGGAGACGCTCAAGGGCGACCTGAACGCGGACCCGCGGGTGGCCGAGGTGACCGACGTGGGCGTGGGCACCGAGGAGGACACCGCGTATCCGCACATCGCGGTCGCGGCGGCACGGCTGGTGGCCGAGGGCAAGGCCGATCGCGCACTGCTGGTGTGCGGCACCGGACTCGGCGTCGCGATCAGCGCCAACAAGGTGCCCGGCATCCGGGCCGTCACCGCGCACGACGGGTTCTCCGTCGAGCGGTCGGTGCTCAGCAACAACGCCCAGGTGCTGTGCTTCGGGCAGCGCGTGATCGGCCTCGAACTGGCGCGCCGGCTGGCCAGGGAATGGCTGGGCTACGAGTTCGACCCGAACAGCAAGTCCGCCGACAAGGTCGACGCGATCTGCTCCTACGAGCCCGTCGCGCAGTAGCCGCCGCCGTCAGGCGGTGGCCCGCGTGACGTGCGCGGCGATGCGCGCGTAGACGTCCCGCGTCACGGTCTCGGCGTCGGGGGCGTCGCTCATGATGTTGTAGCCGTGGTCGACGCCGGGCACCTCGAGGTACTCGACGAGCGCGCCGACGGCGTCGAGCCGCTCGGCGTAGCGCCGCGCCTCGTCGCGCAGCCGGTCGTACTCGGCGGTGACGATCAGCGCCGGGGCGATGCCGGAGAGATCCTCGGCGTCTCCGGACCAGGCCGGCGAGACCAGCGGGTCGCGTCGCCGGGCCGGGTTCGGCACGTAGGCCGTGTCGAAGATCGCTCCCATCCACGGCTTCATGACGGCTCCGTCGCCGAGGGGGCTCGGCTTGTCGGCGGTCGCCGTGACGAGATCCAGTGGCGCGTAATGCACCACCTGCAGCGCAATGGCGGGCCCGCCGGACCGCAGGGCGAGCCGGGCGGCGCCCGCCGCGAGGTTGCCGCCGGCGCTCTGCCCGCCGACGCAGAGCCGCGCGCCATCCCAGTCGCGTCCGTCGTCCGCCGCCCATCGCAGGACGTCGTGCACCTGTTCTACCGGGGCGGGGAAGCGCCGGTGCGGTGCCAGGACGTAGTCGACGTTCACCACGGTGACGCCGGCCCGGTCGGCGAGATACCGGCACCAGGGGTCGTCCTGCTCGCGGTGCCCCACCACGAAGCCGCCGCCGTGCACGTTGACGTAGACCGGTGCGCCGATGGCGGTGGCCGGGCGGTAGATGGTCGCCTCGACGTCGCCGTGCCGGGTGGGAATGCCGACCGTCGTCGTCGGCACCGCGATCTCGGGAAGCCGCACCCGTGGTCGGGGAGTGACGGCTCTCGCGAAGAGCCGGGCGAGTGCGTCGGCGATCAGCGGGGTGGACAGGAGGGACACGGTGCTCGCTTCCGGTCGGGACGCATGGGGACGCCGAGTGGCGGACGCAGGACCCGCGCAGGGCTGGCCGTCACGAAGGGGTGGTCGTCACGGTGGAACGCCTGGTGCCCGCGTCCGATTCACCGGTCGTCCGGGCGGACCATCTCGAACTTGTCGTCCGGGCCGATCTCGGCGTAGTTCGCCGGGCCGCCGGCCCGCAGGATCGGGCGCGCGCCGTAGGTGTCGTACACGCCGTCCACCAGGTGCTCGCGGTCGATGTGCACGGCGACCACCTGGCCGAGAACGAGCCAGGAGTCGACCTCGCTGCCGTCGACGTCGGCGAGCCGAATCAGTTGCGTCACCCGGCATTCGAAGTTCACCGGGCTCTCCAGGACGCGCGGCGCCGTCACCTCGCGGGACGGCGCCGCCGTCAGACCGCTGCGGTCGAACTCGTCGACGTCGGCCGCCACGGCGGCCGACGTGGCGTTCATCGGCTCGGCCAGTGCCCGCGTGGCCAGGTTCCAGACGAACTCACCGGTCGCCTCGGCGTTGGCGACGCTGTCCTTCCAGCCGATCGAACTGAAGCCGATGATCGGCGGGTGGTAGTTGAAGCCGTTGAAGAAGCTGTACGGCGCCAGGTTTCGGATTCCCGCGGCATCGACGGTCGAGATCCAGCCGATCGGCCGCGGACCCACGATGGCGTTGAACGGGTCGTGGGGGAGACCGGTGCCCTCGGCGGGTCGGTAGAAGTGCGCATCGTCTCGCGCCATCGTCATGCCTTCCTGAGTGACCGTTCGACGATCGTGAACGGTATATCCGCATAAATGACGTGGACGCGAACGTTTCGCCTCCCGTTCAATGCTCGGGTGACATCCAATCAGGCCCGCACCGGCGCGGCGATGGCGACCGGATCGATGCTGAGCGTGCAGGTCGGCCTCGCCCTCTCATTGACCCTCGTCGACCGCATCGGCGTCGAGGGCGCGGCCTGGTTGCGGCTGGCCTGGGCGGGGGTGCTCCTGCTGCTGCTCGTCCGTCCCCGTCGCGCCGCCTTCACCCGGCCTGCGTTCCTCACCTGCGTCCTGTTGGGCGTCGTCACCGCGGGCGTGACGCTGCTGTTCATGGCGGCTATCGCCCGCATCCCGCTCGGTACGGCGAGCGCGCTCGAATTCCTCGGCCCTCTCGGCGTCGCGGTGCTGCTGGGTCGGGGCCGCTCGCGGTTCCTGTGGCCCGGCCTCGCCGCGCTCGGCGTGCTGCTCCTGACCCAGCCGTGGTCGGGCACCGTCGACGTGGTCGGCGTCGGCTTCGCGCTGGCCGCCGCGGTGTGCTGGGGGCTTTACATCCTGCTCACGCAACGCGTCGGTGACGCCGTCGAGGGCATCAACGGACTCGCGGTGTCCATGGGCACCGCCGCGGTGTTCTCCACACTCGTCGTGGGTCCGGTCGTGCTGCCGCGCGTGACGCCGGAGATCCTGCTCGTCGGCATCGGTTTGGCGCTGCTGCTCCCGGTGGTGCCATTCACCCTCGAGATGCTGGCGCTGCGGCGCCTCACCACCGCGGCGTTCGGCACGCTGATGGCTCTCGAACCCGGTTTCGCGATGCTGGTCGGCTTCGTCGTCCTGCACCAGGTGCCCGGTCCGGCCGGATTGGTCGGGATCGCGCTGGTCGTGGCCGCGGGCGTAGGGGCCGCCCGCACCGGTGCGCGGACCGTACCGCCGGTGCCGGCCGAGGTGACCGGGTGATGCGACGAGGGTGATTCCACCCACCCGGGCGATTGATCCGCCCGACAGCGGGCAATGGACGGGTGTCCGGTTTCGCCCAGCGGAGGATCTCCACGATGTCGCGCTATCTGTACGCCCTCGCCCGCTTCAGCCATCGACGCCGCTGGCTGGTGCTCGTGGCGTGGCTGGTGGTGCTCGGCGCCGTCGTCGCCGCGGGCCTCGGCCTGGGCGGCCAGCCGAAGGACGACTTCAGCATCCCCGGCACCGAGTCGCAGCAGGCCGTCGAGCAGTTGCAGCAGAAGGCGCCCGCGTTCAGCGGCGCGCAGACCCAGGTGGCGTTCATCGCGCAGCCGGGCCGGTCGCTCAACGATCCGGCACTCGCGCCGGCGATCGACCGCGCCATGGCGACGGTGGCCGCATCGCCCGACGTCGCCATGGCGGCGGGGCCGACCCAGACGCGCCTGGTCGCTCCCGATGGGCGCGTCGGGCTGGGCACGGTGTAGTGGAAGGCCCCCATGGGCGAGGTCACCGACGGCTCCCTGGGCCAGCTCAGCGCGGCGATGGCGCCCGTGCAGGCCGCCGGACTCGACGTCGAGTACGGCGGCAGCGTGTACCCCGGCTACAAGGTGACCGTCCCGCACCTGCCCGAGATCATCGGCATCGTCGTCGCGTTCCTCATCCTGCTGGTCACCTTCGGTGCCGTCGTCGCCGCGGGTCTGCCGATCCTCACCGCCAGCATCGGCGTCGGCATCGGCGCGATGGGCATCTTCGCCGTCGCCGCGTTCATCGACATGCCCTCGGCCGCACTGTCGTTGGCGCTGATGCTCGGACTGTCCTGTGGCATCGACTACGCGTTGTTCATCCTCAACCGCTACCGCAACAACCTGCTGCTCCTGAAGCCCGAGGACGAAGCCGTCGGCCTGGCCGTCGGCACCGCGGGGAGCGCTGTCGTGTTCGCGGCGCTGACCGTCATCATCGCGCTGTGCGGACTCGCGGTCGTGGGCATCCCGTTCCTCACCTACATGGGCATCGCCGCCGCCCTGTCGGTGCTCGTGGCTCTGCTGATCGCGCTCACGCTGCTGCCCGCTCTGCTCGGTTTCGCCGGCCGCAAGGTGGCCACCTTCATCAAGACCCCCGGGCAGCCGAACCGCGCCAAGGAGGTCGCGCAGGTCGCGGCCTACACGCCGCAGCGCACGATGGGGGCCAAATGGGCGCGGTTCGTGGTCCGGTTCCGCGTGCCGCTGCTCACCGCCGGGGTCGCTGCCCTGGTGATCATCGGCCTGCCCACCCTCGGCATGCACCTCGGGCTGCCGAGCGGCGCCTCGCAGCCCGAGACGAACACCGCCCGCAAGGCCTACGACGCGACGACCGAGCACCTCGGAGCGGGCTTCAACGGGCCACTGCTCGTCGTCGCCGATCTCTCCGCGGCGTCGGACCCCCGCGCCGTCGAGGCCATCGCCGCCAACCTGCGCGGCGAGGACGGCGTGGTGACCGCTGCTCCCGCCGTGGTGCAGAACGCAACGGGTGTCATTCAGGTCATCCCGACGACGGGACCCAACGACACCGAGACCGCTGACCTCGTCAAGCGGATCCGCGCCGACCGCGAGGCCATCGTCGGCAACACCGGCGCGACCATCCTCGTCGGCGGCAACACCGCGTCCAACATCGACACCTCGGACAAGCTCGCCAGCGCGTTGCCGGTGTTCCTGCTCGTCGTCGTCGGACTGGCGTTCGTGTTGCTGACGATCGCGTTCCGCACCGCGATCGTCCCGATCACGTCGATCGTCGGATTCCTGCTGTCGGTGTTCGCGGCGATGGGCGTGCAGGTCGCCATCTTCCAGTGGGGTTGGGCGGCGGGACTGCTCGGCATCACGCCGGGCGAGACGATCAGCTTCCTGCCGATCATCGTGCTGGCCATCGTGTTCGGCCTCTCCAGCGACTACCAGGTGTTCGTCGTCTCGCGCATCAAGGAGGAGTACAGCCGCCATCCCGAGGACGCGCGGGAGGCGGTCCGCCGCGGCGTCGGGTTGTCCGCACGCGTCGTGACCGCCGCCGCGCTCATCATGTTCGGCGTGTTCATCGCGTTCCTCGCCGGCGGCGACCCGATCATCAAGTCGGTCGGCCTGACCCTCGCGGCCGGGGTGTTCCTCGACGCGTTCGTGGTGCGGCTGACGCTGATCCCCGCCGTCCTCGCGATGCTCGGCAGCACGGCGTGGGCGCACTCGAGGTGGTTCGGCCGGTACGTCCCCGACGTCGACATCGAGGGCGCGGCGCTCGAGGAGAGGCACCAGGCGCGCGTCGACGCCTGACGTGGACGCCCGAGTCCGTCGCCGAGCGTCAGGTGTCGATCCGCTTGCGGCGGTACAGCGTGCCGACCGCCAGCAGCAGTAGGCTGATCAACAGGATCGCGGTGGCGAGCACGTTGATCTGCGGAGGCACCGCCGCCTTCACCGCCGCGTTGACGTACAGCGGATACGTCGTGGTGGATCCGCTGACGAAGTAGGTGATGATGAAGTCGTCGAGGGACAGCGCGAACGAGAGCATCGCTGCGGCAACGATTCCGGGGACGATCAGCGGTAGCGTCACCCGGAAGAACGTTCGCGTCGGGCTGGCGCCCAGGTCCATCGAGGCGTCCTCCAACGTCCAGTCGAAGCCCCGCACGCGGGCCCGGACCGTCATCGCGATGAAGCTCACCTCGAAGGCGACGTGGGCGATGAGGATCGTCGTATAGCCGGCCGCCCAGTTGAGGTCGAGGAACAGCGTCAGCAGCGACGCGCCCATCACGACCTCGGGTGCGGTCAGCGGCAGCACCAGGAACGTGTCCACCGCGCGCGACCCGCGGAACCGTTGGCGCACCAGAGCGATCGCGACCAACGTGCCGAGCACCAGGGCGATGAGCGTCGACACGGCCGCAATGCTGAGGCTCAGCTTCAGTGCCTCGGTCAGCGCCGGGTACTTGAACGGATCGGCCCAGTTCTCGAGCGTGAAACCGCGCCACGTGTAGTTGAACTTGCCCGTCGGCTTGTTGAACGAGAACAGGATGATCACGAAGATCGGCAGGAACAGATACAGGAGCACCAGTCCGGCGACGACGCGCAATGCGTTGTCGCCAAGATTGAGTCGTGTGGCCAGCGAGCGCTTCGGCGTCGCGTCGTCGTGAGTGGCGGCGACGTCCGCGTTGGCCTCGGCGATGCGGTCTCGGATCGTCATACCAGGTCCTCGGTTCCCAGTGCCCGGGTGTAGAGCAGCACCCCGACGAGGATCAGCGCCATCAGCAGGAAACTCAGCGCGGCAGCCGCCGGGTAGTCCTTGACCACCAGGAACTGCTTCTGAATCACGTTGCCGATCATCGTGGTCTGCGTGCTGCCCAGGTAGTCGGCGTTGATGAAGTCGCCGACCGCCGGGATGAACACCAGCATGCTGCCCGCCAGCACACCGGGCATCGACAGCGGCAGGATCACCTTGCCGAAACTCCGGGGGCTGGAGGAGTACAGGTCCTTCGACGCCTCCAGCAGCCGCGGGTCGATCTTCTCCAAGCTCACGTACAGCGGCAGGATCATGAAGATGATCCAGTTGTAGATCAGCCCGCCGATGACCGCCCAGCCGGTCGACAGCAACCGGCCCTCCTCGGGCAGCAGACCCACCGCTCCGAGTGCCTGCACCACCCAGCCCTCGTCGGCCAGGATCGTCTTCCAGGCGATCGTGCGGATGAGGAACGTGACGAAGAACGGCAGGATCACCAGGCCGAGGATCAGGTTCTTGTACCGGCCGGCCTTGAACGCGATGACGTACGCCAACGGGTACGCCAGCAGCAGGCACACCACGGTGGCGACGGCGGCATAGCCGAACGACCGGAGGATCTGGTCCTCGTACTGCCGGAACGCCGTCGCGTAATTGCCGAAGTTCCAGTCGAACGTGAGCGTCGGCAGGTACACCGAGCCGCCGGTCGACGACAGCGACGTCCGCGCCAGCGTCACCAGCGGCACCACGAAGAAGACCCCGAGATACACCAGCGCCGGCAGGATCATCAGGTAGGGCGCGAGCTTGCTGCGTTGCCTCCCGCTGGTCGCGACTCCTGCCATGTCAGCCGCCGGTCACGGCGGCGTACAGGGTGTTGAACTCCTGCGTCTGCTCGTCGGACAGCGCCGCCCAGGACTTGAGGTTGGATTGCATGTTCTCCGGCGGGTTGATCAGCGGGTTCTTCGCGACCGCGGGATCGACCTTGGTCAGTTCGTCGGTCATGTCACTGAGCACCGGCACGTACTGCACGAAGGCGACGAGCTTCGCGTAGTTGGCGCGGTCGTAGACGTAGTCGATCCACTGCTCGGCGCCCTTCTGGTTCTGCGTGGTGTAGGGCACCACCATCGTGTCGATGAACCAGACGCCACCGGACTCCGGCACCACGAACTGCAGGTCGGGATTGTCGGCCTGCAATTGCACGATGTCGCCCGAATACGCTTGCGCGATCGCGATGTTGCCCGAGGCCAGGTCGTCGGCGTAGTCGTTGCCGGTGAACCGCCGGATCTGGCCCTTGTCCTTCTGCTCGCGCACCAGGTCGACGGCCTTCTTGACGCCGTCGCTCGTCGGGTCCTCCACCGAATTGCCCTGCGACGACATGATCATGCCGAGGCCGTCCTGCACGTCGGAGAAGAGGCTGACCCGGCCCTTGAACGTGGGATCCCATAGATCGTCGATCGACCGGATGTCACGTCCGGTCGCGGCGCGGTTGTAGGCCAGGCCCACCATGCCCGTCATGTACGGCGCGGTGAACTTGCGGCCCGGGTCGACCTTCGCGTCGAGCAGATCCTGCCGCAGGTTCTTGCGGTTCGGGACGCCGGCGTCGCTGATCTCGTTCAGCCAGTTCAGGCCCTTGATGCGGGTCGCCATGAACTGCGTCGGCACGACGAGGTCGGCGCCGATGTCCTGCTTGCGCGACAACGGCTCCTTGACCTTGGCGAACCACTGCTCGTTGTCGTTGTAGTCCTCCTTGTAGTCCACGGTCAGACCGGAGGCCGTTTGGAACGCCGCGACGAAGCCGTCGGCCATGTACAGCGGCCAGTTGGAGATGCGCAGCGTGTTGCTCGACGTGCCGGTGGTGTCGCTGCCGCCGGAGCCGGACGAGGAGCTGTCCGACCCGCACGCCGCCAGGAACGACGGACCGAGGATGGCCGCCGCCGCGGCTGCGGCGCCGCCGCCGATGAACCGACGGCGGTTGGTGCGGGTGGCGGCCAGGCGGCGCGGGTCGAACTGAGAGTCGGAAGCCATGGCGGAGAGTGCCTTTCGTCGAGGAGGGGAGGGGAGGCGGTCATCGCCCGACTAATCGTCGAGCATGTCCTCGAGGTCTTCGGTGGTCGGGATGTCGGCGGCGGGCAGCACCAGCGACGCGTCGGGCGTCCAGCCGGCGTGCACCCGGTCGCCCGGCCGCAGCGTCGGCAGGCCGTGCTCGGGCCCGACGTGCGCGACGATGGTCGAGTCGTCGGGCGCCGTGACCGAGACTCGCAGCACCGGACCCTGGAACGTAACGTCGGCGACGGTGCCCGCGACCGACGCATGGTCGCCGCCGAACGGTTCGGTCGACACGCGCACCCGTTCCGGGCGCACCATCAGCGTCGCGCGGCCGCCGGCTTCGATCGCGGTCTCGCCGGCGCGGGCACGCAGCGTGGTGCCGAGCACCGCCATCTCGGCGACTCCGCCGTCGACGCGCTGCTGGCGTCCCGGCCACAGATTGGCCTGGCCGATGAAGTTGGCGACGAACACGGTGGCGGGCGCGTCGTAGATCTCGGTGGGAGAGCCGATTTGCTCGACGTTGCCGGCGTTCATCACGGCGATGCGGTCACTCATGGTGAGCGCCTCCTCTTGATCGTGCGTCACGTAGATGAACGTGATGCCGACCTCGCGCTGGATGCGCTTGAGCTCGAATTGCATTGCATGTCGCAGCTTGAGATCGAGTGCGCCGAGGGGTTCGTCGAGCAGCAGTGCGCTGGGGTAGTTGACCAACGCGCGGGCCAGGGCGACGCGCTGCTGCTGACCGCCGGACAGCTGGCCGGGCTTGCGCTTGGCGAAGTCGGTGAGCCGGACGATCTCGAGGATCTCGTCGACGCGGCGGGTGACCTCGGCCTTGCCCTTCTTCATCGACCGCGGGCCGTAGGCGACGTTGTCCCACACCGACATGTGCGGGAAGAGCGCGTAGTGCTGAAAGACGGTGTTGACGTTGCGCTTGTGCGGCGGGACCTTCGATACGTCGGCGCCCTCGAGGCGGATGGCCCCCGTCGTCGGCGTCTCGAAGCCCGCGATCATCCGCAGCGTGGTGGTCTTGCCGCAGCCCGATGGGCCCAGCATGGAGAAGAACTCGCCGGAGGCGATCGAGAAGTGTGCGTCGGCGACTGCGACGTAATCGTCGAAGCGCTTCGTGACGTGGTCGATCTCGATGACGGGGCGTCCCGCGCCGCGGGTGGTCCCGTCCTCTCCCGTCGGGTGGTCGACGGCTGTGCTGCTCGTGCCGGTCAGAAGTCTCTCCTCGTGCCTCGCAGGCATGGCTGACGTCGCCAGGGCGATGGCAGCCCTGCTCAGCCCGTGCGCTGTGGGTAAACCTTCACCCATCGGACGCACCTTCGCAACCGTTTCCGCAACGTTTTCGCCATCGAACAATGGATTTCCTCATCCTGAACGTTGCTCAGACGCCGAATCCGCGCCGGATCTCGTACCTTCGGCACGCGCGTGCACGCTGGTGAGCACCTGCGTGGTCGAATGAGCGCATGACCGAGCGTCCGCTCACCCAGACTCCGCCGCCGTCGAGCGCGCTGAGCGCCCCGCCGTTCTCCGGCCGCACCCCGGCGGGCGCGGGAGACCTTCGCGTCGAGACGCACGGGATCGCCCCGATACCGCTCGACCGTCGCTATGGATCGCCGCGGCGGCTGTTCACCGTCTGGTTCGCACCGCAGGTGAACATGACCGGCGTCTTCACCGGCGCGCTGGCCATCACCCTCGGGCTCGGCTTCTGGCTCGGCATGCTCGCCATGGTGATCGGCACGGTGCTCGGCTCACTCGTGGTCGGCTACCTGTCCACGTGGGGGCCGCGGACCGGCACCGCCCAGTTGCCGACCGGTCGGATGGCCTTCGGCGGCACCGTCGTCCTGCCCGCCGCGCTGCAGTGGCTGTCATCGATTGCCTGGGACGCTTTGGTCGGGCTGTTCGGCGGCGAGGCGCTGGCCGCCCTGCTCGGCATCCCGTTCTGGGCCGCCGTGCTGATCGTCCTCGGCGTGCAGGGCGTCGTCGGCTTCTTCGGCTACGAGCTCATTCACCGCCTGCAGGCGGTCCTGACCGTGGTGCTGCTCGCGACGTTCGTGGTGTTCGCGGTCCGTCTGGTCGGCGGTCACGACGTGGTGGTGCCGGCGACCGTCACCGGTGCCGACCTCGTCGGGGCCTTCGTGCTCGAGGTGACGATCGCGCTGAGCCTGTCGGTGTCCTGGGCAAGCTACGCCGCCGACTTCAGCCGGTACCTGCCCGCCGACTCGTCGCCGCTGCGGGTGTTCGGCTACTCGTTCGCCGGCATCGCGGTGGCGTACACCTTCATTCAGGGCATCGGCGTTGCCGCGGGCGAGCTGGTCTCCGAACACTCGGTGGAGGGCGTGCAGAGCGTGATGGGTGGCGGCGTGATCGGCGCGCTGGCGCTGGCCATCATCGCGCTCGCGTCGGTCGGGTCGGGGGTCATGAACGACTACAGCGGGTCGCTTGCCCTGCAGACGCTCGGCGTCCGGCTGCGCAGGCCGGTGTCGTCGGTCGTCGTCACGGTTGCGGCGTTCGCGCTCATCCTGTGGTTGCACGCCGCCGACACCGCCACCCGCTTCCAGGACGTGCTGCTGCTCATCGGGTACTGGATCCCCGGGTTCGTCGCCGTGGTGGTGATCGACTGGGTCCTCCGGCTGAGGCGGCGCACCGTGGTCAGCGGCGCCGACGTCGGCAGCGGCGTGGCCGTCGTCGATCCCGCCGTCGAGCGCACCGGCCGCGCCGACGCGGTCGCGGCGCTGGTGGCCTTCGTCGTCGCGTACGTCGCGGCCGTGCCGTTCATGAACACCACCCTGATCCAGGGACCCGTGGCGCTCGCGTGGCACGGCGCCGACGTGGCGTACTTCGTCGACTTCGCCGTCGCGCTGGTCCTCTACGGTGGGTACCGGTGGTCGCGCCGGCCATCGTCCGTGTCGACACCAGTGACGCCCGCGTCGGAACCCGCGCGGGACGGAGAGGAATGAGCATGCGCACCCAGACGCTCGCCAAGACGGGAGCCGCCACGCTGGCGACCGCGGTCGTGGGCGGTCTCGCCAGCCGTCCCGCCCAGTCCCTGTGGTACGCCCGGCTCCGCAAGCCGAGCTTCCAGCCACCGCGCCAGGCGTTCCCCATCGTGTGGCCGCTGCTGTACGCCGACATCGCCGCGGTGTCGGCCACCACCATCGACACCCTGAACGAGCAGAGCCGCAACGACGAAGCGTCGAAGTACTCGGCGCTGCTGGCGCTGAATCTCGTCCTCAACGGCGGGTGGTCGTGGCTGTTCTTCAACCGTCGCCAACTCGGCGCCTCGGCGGTCGCCGCCGCCGCACTCACCGTCAGCAGTGCCGACCTGACCCGCCGGGCGGTCCGCACCAACGGTGCACCGGCCGGGGTGCTCGGCCTGTACCCACTGTGGTGCGCCTTCGCGACGGCGCTGTCGACCCGCATCTGGATGCTGAACCGCTGAGCACGTGATGGCCAAGGCGACCGGCGACGACGAACGCGAACGGCAACGGCTGGCCGACCGGGTCCTGGGCTGGGTCGAGGACGCCATCTACTGGGCCATCGCCGTGGTCCTGGTCCTGGGATCGACGGCGTTGCTCGTCGCGCAGTTCGTCAAGCTGCTCCACCTGCGCGACACCCCGACGTCGACGCTCGCCATCGAGGTCCTCGACGGGTTGCTGCTCATCTTCATCTTCGTCGAGCTGCTCTACGCCGTGCGGGTCAGTCTGCGCTCGCACGAGATCGCCGTGGAGCCGTTCTTGATCGTCGGCATCCTCGCGGCGATCAAGGAGATCGTGGTGCTGTCCGTCGAAGCGGCCACGCTGCTGCCCAAGGGTCCCGAATTCTCGCGTGCGGCAGTCCAGATCGGCGTTCTCGGTGGCGTGGTCCTGGTGCTCTCGATCTCGGCGCTGGTCATGCGCCAACGCGTGCGCGACGGCGGGCCGCAGGCCGAGACGTGAGCCCGGTGCGGCGTCAGCGCACGGTCGCGAAGAAGGCGCGCACGTCGTCGACGAACAGTTCCGGCTGTTCGAAGGCGGCGAAGTGGCCGCCGCGCGGCATCGTCGTCCAGCGCGTGATGCGGTAGTTCGCCTCGCACCAGGACCGCGGCGTCGGACCGATCTCCTTGGGGAACGAGGCGACGCCTGTGGGGACCTCGACGCGGTTTGACGAACCGAAGGAGTGCTGGCTCTCCCAGTACATCCGCGCCGAGGACGCCGCCGTGCCGGTGACCCAGTAGAGCATGACGTCGTCGAGCATCTCGTCGCGCGTGAGCGCATTCTCGGGGTGGCCGTCGCAGTCGGTCCACGACCAGAACTTCTCCACGATCCACGCCAGTTGCGCGACCGGTGAATCCGTCAGCCCGTAGCCGACCGTCTGCGGTCGCGTGGACTGCTGCTTGAAGTAGCCGTTGTCCTGGGTGCGGTAGTGGTTCAGGCCCTCGAACGCCGCCCGGTCCTCGGCGGTCGGGTTGGTCTTCGCCTCCTCGGTCGGCGCGCCGATGGGGAAGTTGGTGTGGATGGCCGCGCAGTGCCCGCCGTTGCGGCCGATCTGCGCGGTGATGGCACCGCCCCAGTCGCCACCCTGCGCGCCGTAGCGGTCGTAGCCCAGGCGCGTCATCAGCGTCTCCCACGCCGTGGCGGTCCGTTCAACGTTCCACCCGGTCGCCTCGGGCTTGCCGGAGAAGCCGTAGCCCGGCAGTGACGGGCACACGATGTGGAAGGCATCCTCGGCGCGGCCGCCGTGGGCGGTCGGGTCGGTGAGCGGCTCGATCACCTTCGCGAACTCCACCACCGAACCCGGCCACCCGTGGGTGATGATCAGCGGAAAGGCGTCGGCGTGGCGGGAACGCTGGTGGATGAAGTGGATGTCGAGGCCGTCGATCTCGGTGGTGAACTGGTCGAAGCGGTTCAGCGCTGCCTCGCGCGTGCGCCAGTCGTAGTCGTCGGCCCAGTAGGCGGCCAGCTCGCGCGCGTACGCCAGCGGCATGCCCTGCGTCCAGTCCGGATCGCCACCGTCGCCGACGGTCTCGGGCTCTGGCCAGCGGGTGGCGTGCAGGCGCCGGCGCAGGTCGTCGAGCACGTCCTCGGGCACGTCGATCCGGAAGGGGGTGACGTCGGATGGGGAGGTCATGAATCCCATCATGGCCGCGGCGCGATGGCCTGTGACGTCCGCCGTAGGGGTTGGACCCGCCGGGCACGGTGTGTACAGTCGTTCACCGAAGCCGGGATTCGGTTGCTGATGTGGCATGCCCGCATCGGCGCGCCCGAACCAGGACCCTCCGAAAGGACAAGTCGCATGTCGTTTTCGCTCGAGCCGTCCGAGGACGTCGTCCAGATCCGCGATTGGGTGCACGAGTTCGCTGAGACCGTGGTGCGCCCCGCCGCCGCCGAATGGGACGAGCGGGAGGAGACGCCCTGGCCGATCATCCAGGAAGCCGCGAAGGTCGGCATCTACTCGATGGAGTTCTTCGCCGAGCAGAGCGCCGAACCCAGCGGGCTGGGCATGCTGACGGCCTTCGAGGAGATGTTCTGGGGTGACGCGGGCATTGCGCTGTCGATCCTCGGCACCGGTTTGGCCGCCGCGTCGCTCGCCGGCAGCGGCACTCCCGAGCAGATCGGCGAGTGGCTGCCGCAGATGTTCGGTGACGTCAGCGATCCGCAGCTCGGCTCGTTCTGCTCCTCGGAGCCCGGCGCGGGGTCCGACGTCGCCGCGATCATCACGCGCGCCCGCTACGACGAGGCCACCGACGAATGGGTCCTCAACGGCACCAAGACGTGGGCCACCAACGGCGGCATCGCCAACGTCCACATCGTGGTCGCCTCGGTGGAACCCGATCTCGGCTCGCGCGGCCAGGCGACGTTCATCATCCCGCCGGGCACCAAGGGCTTCAGCCAGGGCCAGAAGTTCAAGAAGCACGGCATCCGCGCCTCGCACACCGCCGAGGTGGTGCTCGACGACGTGCGGCTGCCCGGCAACCTCATCATCGGCGGCAAGGAGAAGTTCGACGAGCGCGTCGCCCGTGCCCGCGAGGGCAAGCGCTCCGCCAGCCAGGCCGCCATGAAGACCTTCGAGCGCACCCGGCCCTCGGTCGGCGCCATGGCGCTCGGCGTGGCGCGGGCCGCCTACGAGTACGCGCTCGACTACGCGCAGGAGCGCGAGCAGTTCGGCCGCAAGATCGGCGACTTCCAGGCGATCGCCTTCAAGCTGGCCGACATGCGCAGTCGCATCGACGCCGCGCGGCTGCTGGTCTGGCGCGCGGGCTGGATGGCCCGCAACAACCTGCCCTTCGACAACGCCGAGGGCTCGATGGCGAAGCTCGTCGCCAGCGAGACCGCGGTGTACGTCACCGACGAGGCGATCCAGATCCTCGGCGGCAACGGCTACACCCGCGACTACCCGGTGGAACGCATGCACCGCGACGCGAAGATCTTCACGATCTTCGAGGGCACCAGCGAGATTCAGCGCCTGGTGATGGCCCGCGCGATCACCGGGCTGCCGCTGAAATAGGGCGGCGCGCCGCGGCGTGCCGGGCGATGCTCTGCGCGTACAGCGGAGTCTCCTTCTCGCAGTGCCGACCCGACGCGTCCTGTCGCGCCCGGGCCGCCTCCTCGAAGGTCTGACCCTGCGCCGCGACGAAGGCCAGGAAGTCCTCCGTCGGGTGCGAGGTCACGGTGTTGGTGTAGCGGCAGTGGTCGCCGTCGAGCTGCTCCATGCGCAGCTCCCAGATCACCTGCGTTGTCGTCCAGCCCGCGGGCGTGAGGACGTCGGAGAGCGACACCATGCGGCAGTAGTGCGGACCGGTGACATCGAAGCGGTACTGCTGCACCACCAGGCCCGTGCCGATCATCTCCACGTTGATCGACATGGGCGTGCCGTCGTCGTCGACGGTGTAGCCCGCGGCCTTGTGGTCGCCGGGGGCGCAGCGCTGGTATTCGTGCGTGGGCAGCGTCTTCAGCCATTCGCCGATGTCGACGTGGTCGAACGGTGCGTCCACCTCGGCGGTGATGGCGGCGTGGGAGAGGATGAGGTCGTCGCGGACGGTGGTGCTCATGGCGGGTCTCCTTCGTGTGTCGGTACGCCAATGATCTTGTGCCACCGACGTTCGACGGGTCGATGGCGCTGGCGTGACACTCGTCGGTAGTGCTAGCCCCCACGGCGCCGGACGTCCGCCGCGCTGACCGTTACTGGCGGCAGCCGCACTCGCGCAGCGTGACCGCGACCGCGTCGAGGGCCGGCTTGGCCACCGCGGACGGCGTGCCGGTGGACATCAGCGTGAAGGTCAGCGCCCGGCCGTCGACGTCGGTGACGATGCCGGCGAGCGCGTTGACGAAGTCGAGCGTGCCGGTCTTCGCCCGCACCCATCCGGCGCCCGGCGACGGGCTGACGAAGCGGTCCCACAGCGTGCCGCTGCCGCCGCCCACCGCCAGGTCGTCGACGAGCGGACGGAGTTCGTCGGCGGCGTCACCGTCACCCGTCGCGGCGGTGAGCACGTCGTCGAGCAGCCGCGCCGGGATGCGGTCCTCGGTGGACAACCCGCTGGCGTCGCGCAGCACGAGCCCGGAGACGTCGATGCCCGAGGCGGACACGGCGTCGGTCACCGCGGCCACGGTGCCCTCGAACGTGGCGGGTTTGCCTGCCGCGCGGGCGATCTCCCGTCCGATCGTCTCGGCGGTGACGTCGTCGGACTGCACCATCATCTGGTGCAGGCGCACACTCAGCGGTGCCGACCACACGGTGGCGATCGGCTCGGCCGTGGTCGGTGCGGTCCCGAGCGCCACGGTGCCGGGGTCCAGTCCGAGCCGCTGCGCCAGGGTGCGACCGGCATCGAGGGCCGGTGTCGCGGTGCGGGGCGAGTAGTCGACCAGCGGCGGTTGTCGGCCACCGTCGAGCATCACCGACTCGATGGGCGCGATGCTGCCGCCGGCGATGTCCACGGTGAGCCAGCCCTCGGCCATGCTCGGCTGGCCGAACAGCGAGTCGTCGACGAGCAGGCTCCGCACGGGGATCCCGGAGGCCACGATCTGCTCGACGAGGTCGTCGAGTCGGGGCGCGTCGGTGTAGTACCCGTCCTCGCCCGCGGGCTGGGCCGTCAGGGTGGGGTCGCCGCCGCCGACCAGCACCAGCTCGCCGGGTGCGGCGCCGGGCACCACGGTGGTGGGGATGCGGTGCGCCGGGGACAGCACGAGCAGCGC
Source organism: Mycolicibacterium grossiae (assembly GCF_008329645.1). Lineage (NCBI taxonomy): Bacteria > Bacillati > Actinomycetota > Actinomycetes > Mycobacteriales > Mycobacteriaceae > Mycobacterium > Mycolicibacterium grossiae. The sequence continues at coordinate 4,433,262 of NZ_CP043474.1, read as the reverse complement.
GGCGGCGGCCGTGAGCACCTTGGTGACCGAGCCGGGTGTCTGCGCGACGTCCGCGTCGCGCCGCCACAGCACGTCGCCGGTGGCGGCGTCGGTGATCTGGCCGGTGAGGACGCCGAGATCGGGATTGGCCAGCGCGGGCGCCAGGGCCGCGGCGAGCCCGTCGGCGCCGGGCGTCGGGGCGTCGGTGGTGAGGGCGGCCAGCGGGGTCGGCCGTGCGGCGGCGGGTCGGGAGGGCCCGGCGGACGCCTCGTCGGCGGCGCCGGCCCAGCGGGCGTAGGCGTAGCCGCCGACGCCGGCGATGACGAGCAGGACGACGACGGCAGCCACGAGGAGGCCGGTGCGGCGCCGCGAGGTCACGCCCGATTGTCGGGCACGCCCGTCGGCCCGGGCAAACCCGGGGCGGCTACTTGGTTCCGAAGATGCGGTCGCCGGCGTCGCCTAGGCCGGGGACGATGTAGCCGTGCTCGTCGAGCTGCCGGTCGACGGCGGCGGTGTAGATCGGCACGTCGGGGTGCGCGTCACCCAGGGCGGCGATGCCCTCCGGGCAGGTGAGCAGGCAGACGAACTTGATCGACCGGGGCCGGCACTCCTTGAGCCGCTCCACGGCGGCGACGGCGGAGTTGCCGGTGGCGAGCATGGGGTCGACCACCACCACGTCGCGCTCGTGCAGGTCGCCGGGCAGCTTGAAGTAGTACTCGACGGCGACGAGCGTCTTCGGGTCGCGGTAGAGCCCGATGTGGCCGACGCGCGCGCCCGGGACGACGGCCAGCATGCCGTCGAGGATGCCGCTGCCGGCGCGCAGGATCGACACGAAGACGAGCTTCTTGCCGTCGATCACCTCGCCGGTGGTCTGCTCCAGCGGTGTCTGGATCTCGACCTCCTGGGTCGGGATGTCGCGAAGCACCTCGTAGGCCATGAGCATCGACACCTCGTGGAGCAGCTGCCGGAAGCTGTTGGTGGAGGCGTCCTTTCGCCGCATGAGCGTCAGCTTGTGCCGCACCAGCGGATGGTCGACCAGATGAACGTCGTGCACGTCAGAACACCGTCCCGTCGCTGTCGATGGCCAAGGGTGGCAGCCCGCCGCGCAGCCGTTGAGCGGTGGCGCGGCCGGCCGCCCAGGTACCGCCCTCGAGGACGCAGGCCAGGGGTACCGGGACGCCGAGGTCGGCGCACACCGCGTCGGCGACGTCGTCGAGCAGGGCGACGGTCAACGCCCGCCACTCGACGACCAGTTCGTCCGCGGGCGTCCACGTCCGCTGCGTGGCGGTGGGGTCGCGTAGCGCGAGGACGCCGGTGTCGAGCAGCAGTCCGCCGTTGCGGTACTCCGGCAGCGCGGTCAGTTCGTCGAGGCCGTCGACGGTGACGCCGGCCCAGGCGAACGGTTCGAGCAGCGAGTAGGTGAGCCACTGCGACAGCTTGTGGAACGGCACCCAGCCCGCCGTGCCGTCGGCGCCGGGCACGGCGGCGTGGTGCCAGCAGTCGCCGAGCGGCACGCCGTCGACGGCGTTGCGCGACGGCCAGATCGGCGACAGCGCGTCGAGCAGTGCGGTCAGGATGGCGTGCGCGGTGACGTGCCCGGTGCCGGCGAGGGCGTCGTACAGGCCGCCGGGCCGTGCGGGCGTGCCGAAGACGTCCGGGCGGGCCGTCATGGCGTCGCCGAGGCGGCGCAGCACCTCCACCCGGCCCGCCAGTCCGACCATCGGATTGGCGGCGTCGACGCCGAAGGCGGTCGCGAGGGCGCGGGCGTCGAGGCGGCGCAGTCCGTCGGCGTCGGCTTGCAACGGCGTTGCGGCAGCACTGGAGAACAGGCCGGCGGTGAAGGCGTGAAAGCTCGCGACGCCGAGGCCTTCCGAGCGCGCGAACGTCGCGCCGGTGCCGGGTTCGCGGTAGCGCCAGTCGGGACCGGCGCCTGCGTCGAGCAGGACGCTGACGACCGTCAGGTCGATCATCGCGCGCGCCCGGTCGGCGGCGTTGAGGTCGCCGAGCAGTCGCTCGAGGGCGGCCTTGCGGTCGACGCCGCCGGCTTCGAAGTGCCGCCACCGGCTGTGGTAGGGCACCGCCAGGTCGGGGAAGCGGGTGCGGGTCAGCGTCGCGACATCGGCTGCGGCAGCAGCGATCCGGTCGTCGTGGACGGTGAAGTGCGGTGAATCGCCGGCGCGGGCGCGGGCGGTGAGCCAGCGGGCGCGCTCGCGAATCGTGGCGGTCGAGCGCAGGGTGGCGACCGCGGCAGGCGTCGTGGTCGTGGCGCTGCCGGTGGGCGGGGCGGGGCTCACGCGTCGAGCCCGCGGCCCTTGGCCTTCTTCAGTTCGTCGGCGTCCGGCACGGGGCCGGGCGTGAAGTAGCCCGCGGCGGTCTTGGCGTCGATCTCGACGCGGGCGTCGGCGGGGATGAGGTCGTCGGGGATGTTGACCCGCACGCCCACGTCGATGCCGGAACCGACGATGGCGTCGTACTTCATGTTGCTCATCGACACCAGGCGGTGGATGGTGCGGATGCCGAGCCAGTGCAGCACGTCGGGCATCAGCTCCTGAAAGCGCATGTCCTGCACGCCCGCAACGCATTCCGTTCGGGCGAAGTACTGATCGGCGGTGTCGCCGCCGAGCTGACGCTTGCGGGCGTTGTAGACGAGGAACTTGGTCACCTCGCCGAGCGCGCGGCCCTCCTTGCGCGAGTAGGCGACCAGACCGACGCCGCCGCGCTGAGCGCCGAGGATGCACTCCTCGATGGCGTGGGTGAGGTACGGCCGGCACGTGCAGATGTCCGAGCCGAAGACGTCGGAACCGTTGCACTCGTCGTGCACGCGGGCGGTGAGTTCGACGTCGGGGTTCGACAGGTCGGCGGGGGAGCCGAAGACGTACAGCGTCTGCCCGCCGATGGGCGGGAGGAACACTTCGAGGTCCGAGCGGGTGACCAGCTCGGGGTACATGCCGCCGGTCTCCTCGAACAGCGCGCGGCGCAGGTCGGTCTCGGTGCACCCGAAGCGGCGGGCGACGCCGGGCAGGTACCAGACCGGCTCGATGGCCGCCTTGGTCACCAGCGCGGCGCCGCCGTCGAGCAGGAACCGACCGTCGGGCCGCAGCCGGCCGCGGGCGATGGCGTCGGCGATCTCGGGCAGGATCACGTGCGCCTTGGTGACGGCGATCGTGGGCCGGATGTCGTAGCCGGCCGCGATCTGGTCGCCGAAGGCGTCGGCGACCGTGGCGCCCCACGGGTCGATGCTGACGATGGCGTCCGGGTCGGCCCACTGCGGATGCGGGCCGATGAGGTCGGTCGGCGAGGTATTGGTGAGGTCGGCGCGGTGCTGACGGGACAGCGCGCCGGCCGCGACCGCGAGCGCGCGGTAGACGCCGTAGGAGCCGCTGTGCGTGCCGATGACGTTGCGGTGGGCGCGCGTGGTGGTCGTGCCGATGACCGGCCCGCGTTCGGCGGCCGTCGCGGCGCCCCAGACGATGGGCGGGGCGTCCAGACCGCCGGTGTGCGAGGTCAGCCGGATGTGCCCGGCCGTCCTCGCAACGGCGGGCGCGGGTGTGGCATCGGCTGACATCGTGCCTCCTCGAGGGGGAGGAGCCAGCTTATCGAGTCGGCGGCGGGCGTGCCGTCGGACGCGCTCAGCCGGGTTCGGTGGTCGACGCCGTGACCGGCGGCGTGGCGACCGTCGGGGCCTCCGTGGCCTCGGGGGAGAGATCCACCGTCGTCTCCGCCGTGCTCATCACCGGCGTGGTGACGGGACCCGGCGGTGCCGGTTCCGGTTCGGCCTGGCTCGCGCCGCTCATCCCCACCGCTACCGCGGCGGCCACGATGGCGGTTGCTCCAGTCCAGCCCAGTACCCGGGCCGTCGTCGTTCGCATGATTCGCTCCTTCCGCCGGCGACGTCGTCGGCGCCGGCGCCGGCGAACTACCCGGATCGAAGCGAATCACGCATCGATCCGGACCCCGCGTGGTGGCGGGTCAGAGCATCGACGCGGCGCGTTCGACGTCGAGGAGCTGCTCTCCGTGACGTTCGGCGTCGTAGGCGGCGCGGCCGCCGCGGAGGCCGAACAGCCGTTTGGAGAACACCAGATACACGACGGCGGCGACGTTGATGGCGAACGTCACGGCACGCGTCGCGGTGACCCCGTGGGTCAGGTCGTAGACCTCCCACGGCAGGAACACCGACGTCGCGATGACGGCGAAGTACTCACCCCAGCGCTTCAGCAGCCAGAGTCCCACTGCCTCGACGAGTTCGAGTGCGGCATAGCCGGCCAGTGCGGCGACGATGAGCGCGAGGGTGCGTGGGTTGGCGGCCAGCGCCCTCTGGAGGTCGTGGACGAACGTCAACTGGTCGATGCGGAAGCCCGACTCCCGCAGCAGCGGCAGGGCGCGGTCGAACGCGGCCTGAAGCGACAGCCGCGCGCCGCGGAACTCCCAGACCCCCCACGCCGCCGCTGCCAGCACGAGTGCCCGCAGCAGTCGTTCGACCGCCAGTGCCCGGACGATGAAGACCTGCCGCAGCGCGGTGCCGCGCGCGACGAGGGGAGCGTCCTCGGCGGGGCCGGAGCCGTGCGCCGGTCCGAGGGTGAAGTCGCCGCAGCGCAGGCAGCGCCACACCTCTCCGAGCCCGGTGGTGCCCCGAAGGCGCGCGGCGAGTGCGGTGTCGACCGGGGCGTAGGTGACGTGCCCGGTGAGTGCGCACGTCACGAGCTCCCAGCGGCGACCGTCGTGGTGGCGTGTCGGCATCGACGTATCCTCCCCGTTCCACGCCCGCCGCGCCGCGGCTTACCCTCACCTCGTGCGCCGAATGCTTCGTCGTGTCGCGTCCGCGGTCATTGCGGCCGGTGTCGCGCTGGGCCAGGCGTCGCCAGCCTCGGCCGCCGACCCCGATGCGCTGTGGAAGATCGTCGACGGCCAGTGCGTGCCCGACCAGCAGGCGCACGGCGATCCGGCGCCGTGCGCGCTCGTCGCGGAGGGTCCCGGTGGGTTCGCCGTGCTGAAGGACCTCGTGGGCGCCACGCAGTTCCTACTGATCCCCACCGCGCGCATCACCGGCATCGAGAGTCCGGAACTGCTCCAGCCGGGATCGTCGAACTACTTCGCGGCGGCGTGGCGGGCGCGGACGTTCGTCGATCAGCGTGCGGGCGAGGTGCTGCCGCGCGACTGGCTCAGCCTCGCGGTCAATTCGGAGGTCGGTCGCACGCAGGATCAGTTGCACGTCCACGTCGACTGCGTGCGCAGCGACGTCCGTGACGCGGTGCAGCGTCACGTCAACGAGTTGGGTCCGGACTGGACGGCGTTTCCGGAGCCACTCGCCAGCCATCACTACGAGGCGACGGCCGTCCGGGGCGACGACCTCGACGGCGCCGATCCGTTCCTGCTGCTGGCCGACGGCATGCCGGGCGCGCGCACCGAGATGGGGCTGCACACCCTGGTCGTCGTCGGCGCGTGGTTCGGCGACGGCCGGCCCGGTTTCGTCGTACTGACCGACCGCGCCGACGGGACGAACCTCGCCAGTGGCGAGGAGTTGCAGGACCACGACGACTGTCCACCGCCGCGCAACACCTGGGCCAAGTGACTCGGCGACCGGCCCGCGGGGAGCCGGCCTCATCGTGTCCTCGGCGATTCAGCCGTCGCCCTCGACGTCGTCGACGAAGGTCTCGATCCGCGACAGGTCGGGCTTGGCGTCCGAGCCGTCCGGCCACGACTGCAGGGCCGCGACGCACGCGCCCTTGAGGGCGATGAGGTAGCTCGTCCGGTCGCCGTCGGACGCGGACACCAGCCGGCTGGAGGCCTGCGGGAAGACGGGTTCGAGCGCTGCGCCGACGCTGCTTCCCGCGTGCCCTGCGGGAGCCTGGCGCAGCATCTCGAGGATCTTCTCGATGTCGGACCGGCTGAATCCGGGGTATGCCTCCCGCAAATCGGCCTTCACGTCGTCCTTCACGCCCACTGGGTCGCCTCTCCGTCGAGTGCTCGTCGTCGAAGGGCGGTATACCCGATTCTGGGCGTTGCGAGCCGCTCGGTCCCCGAGCGGAGATTCAGACGTCGGTGTCGAGGTAGCGGATCTTGACCGGCGGTGCCGCGAGCAGCGCGGGCAGCCCCTCGATCTTGCCGTCGCCGGCGCGGTACGCCCGGTAGGCCTCGTCGTGCTCGACCGACTCCCACCGCTCGTAGATGATCCAGTGGGCGGGGTCGTCCTCGTCGACGATGACGTCGGTCGCGAGGTTGCCCTCGAAGGCGCGCGTGGTCTGCAGTTCGCGCCCCATCAATTCGCGGGCCGCGGCCACGGATTCGGGCTTGAAGCGCAATTCGAGGAGCACCGTGTTCGCCATCGTTCAGCCTCCGTTTCGTTCCAGCTCGATCACGGGGATGACCCGCGACGTCTTGCGCTGATACTCGCCGAATTGTGGTTCGACCTCGACCTGTTTCGCGTACACGGCGTCGCGCTCGGACCCGCTGAGCACCCGCGCGGTGACGCTGAACGCGTCGTTCCCGTATTCCACGGTGGTGTCCGGGTGGGCCACCAGGTTGTGATACCAGTCGGGGTGGGTGTCGGCACCGCCCTTGCTGGCGAAGACGTACAACCGGTCGCCGTCGACGTAGGGCACCAGCGGCGCGATGCGCTCGATGCCGGACTTGGCGCCGGTGTGGTGCACGAGGATGAGCGGCTTGCCCTCGAAGATGCCGCCGGCTCGTCCACCGTTCTCGCGGAACTCCGCGATCACCTGACGGTTCATCGCGTCGAAGTCCGTGGGCTCCGGCATGAACACTCCCTCGCGTGTCATCGGCGGCACGTGGCGTCGTGCCGGCGTCGTCAGCCTCAGCGGTCCGGATCGGACCGTTATTCCCGGGTAGCGGGATTCGACGGCGGTACTGGGCTTACACCTGCGCCATGCCACCGTCGATGCAGAGTTCGGCGCCCGTCATGAAGGTGCTGTCGTCGGAGGCGAGGAACAACGCGGCACCGGCGAGTTCCTCGGGACGTCCGAGGCGGCCAAGGGGCACATGCGTCGCCATCTGAGCGCGCAGAGCCACAGGATCCTGGCCGAAGTAGCGGGCCTGACCGTCGATGATGGGGGTGTCGAACGGGCCGGGCGACAGCACGTTCACCCGGTGGCCGCGGTCGGCGAACTCCGCCGCCCAGGTACGCGCGTAGGAACGTACGGCGGCTTTCGCGGCGCTGTACGTCGTCGAGCCGGCGAGGCCCTTGCTCGCCGTGATCGAGCCGACGAGGATGATCGACCCGCCCGGCCGTAGCAGCGGCAACGCTTTCTGCACGGTGAACAGCGTGCCTCGTGCGTTGAGGTCGAAGGTGTCGTCGAAGTGCTTCTCGGTCACCTCGCCGAAGTCCATCCGCTCGATGCTTCCGGCGTTCGCGAGGACGACGTCGAGGTGTCCGCTTTCCCGCTCGACGACGTCCATCACGGAGTCGAGATCGCCCGACACGGTGACGTCGGCGACGACCGCCGTGACGCGTCCCTGAATGGCGGCCGACGCGGCGTCGAGCGATTCCCGCCGTCGCCCCGTGATGTAGACGTGAGCACCTTCGCGTGCGAATCGCTGGGCGATCGCCAGTCCAAGTCCTGCGCTACCGCCGGTGACGAGGGCGGCCTTGTCCTTCAGGCGCAGGCCATCATCCAATGGTCGAGTCATGTTGTCGCCGTTCGCCTTTCGCATAATCCCACCAACGCGGGGGCCGGCACGGATCACGGTAGGGCGCTGTGTGCATAGACGCAAATAGTGGATCGTCATAATCTGCATTGACGTCTTCTATGACACGGCGAAAGGTGGCCGATGAATCTGCGCCAATACGAGTACGCGCTGGCCGTGGCGGAGGAAGGGTCCATGACGGCGGCTGCGGAGCGGCTGCGGGTCACGCAGCCTTCTCTGTCGCAGCAGATAGGCGCCCTAGAGAAACACCTCGGGGTGCAACTCTTCACGCGCACTCCGAGTGGGGTCACGGTGACGGTCGCGGGACGCGCCTTCCTCGCGGAGGCCGAGATAGCCACGACCGCATCGCGGCGGGCCATCACGGCCGCACGGGCCGCCGACGGTGAACTGACGGGCGAACTCATCGTCGCGGTTCACATGGGTCTCGGAGCGCGCCAACTGCCACAGGCATTGGGGGAGTTGCGTAGCGTGCACCCGAAGTTGCAGGTGACGCTTCACGAGGAGCCCGACCCGGCGGACATGGAGCGACTCCTTCGTCAGGGAGTTCTCGACATGGTCCTCGTGCATCGCATCCCCACGGGCTGCACGTTCGCCCCGCATCCTCTCGGCGAGGAGGCCTATGTCGCCGTGGTGCCGACGGCGCATCCGCTGCGGGCCGGCGGCGCCGCCCTTCGCCTCGACGACCTCGCGTCGCAGGGATGGATCCGCTTCCGGCGCGCGAGTCTCCTCGACGAGTACCTCGCCCGTCTGCTGGCGGATGGGGGTTTGAGTCCGCACACCGTCGCCCGCGCATCGCAGATCTCCACCGCGGTGCGGCTGGTGGCGCAGGGCCTGGGTGTGACGGTGGTCCCGGCCTCGGCCGTGCCAGAGGGCTTCGAAAATTTGGCATGCCCCTTGACCCCTGCGCTGACCGAGCCGGTGATCGCCGGTGTGCGTCCGCACCCGGGTACGGCCGAACTGGCCCTGCTGGAGCGCCTCGATCGACAGACCTGGTGCGGCAGGACACTTCTCGGCATTGCCGACTGAGGGATTCGAGGATCCGATCTCACGGGCTCGGCGCGGGTCGGTCGTGCATGCGACCAGTCCGCGGGAAAGGGGCCCTGGCAGTACCCGTATCGCTGGTGTCTCCCAGCCGCCCGCGCTCGAGCCTACCTTCTGGGCATGATGTCACCCGATTCGAGAAGGACGGCGCACGTGAAAGACGGTGCCTTTACTGCGCATTCGGCACTGTTCGATCTGACCGGACGACGGGCACTCGTCACCGGTGGCACGAGGGGCATCGGCATGATGATCGCCCGTGGCCTCCTGCAAGCCGGCGCCGGTGTCGTCATCAGCTCGCGTTCGGCGGACGCGTGCGCCCGGGCGCAGGAGGACCTGTCGACGTTCGGTGAGATTCGGGCCATTCCCGCCGATCTGTCCCGTCACGACGAGTGCCGCCGGCTGTCCGAAGTCGTCACCGCCGACTCGGGCCGTCTCGACATCCTGGTCAACAATGCGGGCGCGATGTGGGACGAGCCGCTGGCGACGTTCCCGGACGAGGCCTGGGACACCGTGGTCGACCTCAACCTGAAGTCGCCGTTCTGGCTGACCCAGGCCCTGCTGCCCGCGCTTCACCGTGCGGGCACCGCCGAGGACCCCGCTCGCATCATCAACGTCGGCAGCATCGCCGCCATCCACATTCCCAACCGGCCCAACTACTCGTACTCCAGCAGCAAGGCCGCACTGCACCAACTCACCCGAGTTCTCGCGAAGGAACTGGGTCCGCAGCACGTCACCGTCAATGCCGTTGCGCCTGGGCCGTTTCCGTCGACGATGATGGCGGCGACCCTCGACGAGTTCGGCGAGGCGATCGCGGCGTCGGCGCCACTGCGCCGCATCGGCCGTGACGACGACATGGCGGGTGTCGCCGTCTTCCTCGCCAGCCGGGCGGGGGCCTACCTGACGGGAGCCATCATCCCCGTCGACGGCGGGATCGCCACGACCGCGTAGTGGCGAGGCCGGGTTTACGGTGGGGGTGTGGCCGCCACGATCGACCTGCGCACCGAGATCCGAGACTTCCTCCGGTCACGTCGCTCCCGGATCACGCCGCAGAAGGCGGGCCTGTCCGCCTACGGCGGCCATCGTCGCGTGCCGGGTCTGCGCCGCGAGGAAGTGGCGCTGCTGGCCGGGGTGTCGGTCGAGTACTACGTGCGCATGGAGCGTGGTGCCCTGGCCGGGACCTCCGAGGCCGTGCTCGATGCGGTGGCCTCGGCTCTTCGCCTCGACGACGTGGAACGCGATCACTTGTTCGACCTCGCGCGCCAGTCCGCCATGCCGCCCGGTGGACGTCGTGGCGACCCGTCGACTACGGTGCGCCCGGCCTGGCAAGGGGTCCTCGACGCGATCACCGACGCGCCGGCGCTGATCCGCAACCGCCGCCACGACGTGCTTGCCCTGAACCATCTCGGCCGAGCGCTGTATGCGCCGATGCTCGCCGATGGGCGACGGCCGGCGAACACCGCGCGCTTCGTCTACCTCAATCCTGACGCCGCCGCGTCGTTCTTCGTCGACTACGACCGGATCAGCCCGAACGTGGCCGCGATGCTGCGGAGGGAGGCCATCCGCGATCCCCACGACGAGGATCTGGTCGATCTCGTCGGCGAGCTGGCGGCGGGCAGCGAACTCTTCCGCCGGCAATGGGCGACCCAGGACGTGCGGTTGCACGGCTACGGGCGCAAGCGCGTCGACCACCCGGCCGTGGGCCGGCTCGAGCTGGACTTCGAGTCCATGGACCTGCCCACCGAAGCCGGCCTGCAACTCAACGTCTACACCGCACCCGCGGGAAGCGCGGCCGCCGACGGTCTCGTCGCGCTGGCGTCGTGGACGGCCGGCGAGACGCGGTGACCGGGCGGCGCCGCTACACGCCGCCGCGGCGCAGCATCCGCCCTCGAGCGTTCCGGAAGTCGATCTTGTTGCCGCGCAGATAGGTACTGCGCACGACGCCGGCGAGGGCCCGCCCGTCGTACGGGCTGATCGGGTTCTTGTGATGCAGCTCGTGCACGTCGACGACCTGCGCGGACTCGGGCTCGAAGATCGCGAAGTCGGCGTCGTAGCCCAGCGCGATCTTGCCCTTGGTGTTCAGCCCGGCCAGCGCCGCGGGGTTGGCCGCCATCCACTGCACCACCTGGGTGAGTTCGATGCCGCGGCGCTTGGCCTCGGTCCAGATCAACGACAGACCGAGCTGCAGTGACGCGACGCCACCCCAGGCGACCCCGAAGTCGCCGTTCTCGACGTCCTTGAGGTCGAGCGTCGACGGTGAATGGTCCGAGACGATGCAGTCGATCGTGCCGTCGAGCAGGCCCTGCCACAGCAGCTCGCGGTTCGACGCCTCGCGGATCGGCGGGCAGCACTTGAATGCCGTGGCGCCGTTCGGGATCTCCTCGGCGAGCAGCGTCAGGTAGTGCGGACACGTCTCGACCGTGATCTTGACGCCGTCGCGCTTGGCGGTCGCGAGCATCGGCAGTGCGTCCGACGACGACAGGTGCAGGATGTGTGCCCGGACGCCGGTCCACCGTGCCCGCTCGATGACTTCGGCGATCGCCACGTTCTCGGCGCCGCGCGGACGCGAGGCGAGAAAGCGTTCGTATCTGTTGCCCTCGGCCGACGGTGCACGGTCGATGGCGCGGGAGTCCTCGGCGTGCACGATCATCATGGAGTCGAAGCCGGCCAGCACGGCCATGTCCTTCTCCATCTCGTCGGCGTCGAGATGCGGGAACTCGTCGACGCCGGAGTGCAGCAGGAAGCACTTGAAGCCGAACACGCCGTCGTCGTGCAGACCACGCAGATCACCGGTGTTGCCGGGGATGGCACCGCCCCAGAAACCGACGTCGACGTGCGTCTTGCCGGAAGCCGCCGCACGCTTGACGTCGAGTGCCTCGACGGTGACGGTGGGCGGAATCGAGTTGAGCGGCATGTCGATCAAGGTCGTCACACCGCCCGCCGCGGCGGCGCGGGTCGCGGAGTCGAATCCCTCCCACTCGGTGCGTCCCGGCTCGTTGACGTGCACGTGGGTGTCGACCAGACCAGGGATCATGACCTGCTGGTCGGTGAGTTCGACGGTCTCGGCACCGGTGAGGCCGCTGCCGAGCGGTTCGATCGCCACGATGCGGCCGTCGCGAATGCCGATCTCGCGAGCGACGATTCCTGCCGTCGTCAGCATGCGTTCACCGCGGACCACCAGGTCGAAGTGCGGTTGGTTCGACTGCTCGGGGCCGTCGGCGGTCATGGCTGCTCTCCGTCGTCACGGTAGTGATTCCTCATCGTGGAAGTTTTTCCCCACTGTCAGGTGACTCTAGGTGTGAGCGTGGGCACAGTCAATCGTCCGAAAAGCTTGACAGGCGGCTGCCGCGTGCGCCTTACTTACCGAATCTGGGGAACGCGACTTCCGCAGAATGGAATACCCATGCCGGCGCCGAGCGCCGGCGCTCCGACCGTGACAGGCGTATTCATGAGCACAGAGTCCACCGGGCTCATCGGCGAGTCCCAGCGTCCCGATGCACCCTCCGCCGCCGGCGTGAGCCCGATGTTGTACAACCCCGATCTCGCGCCCACCAAGCGCGACGGCCGTCGGTGGAGCGCGTACAACATCTTCACCCTCTGGGCGAACGACGTGCACAGCCTCGGCAATTACTCGTTCGCCATCGGACTGTTCGCCCTCGGCCTCGGTGGTTGGCAGATCCTCCTGGCGCTCGGTCTGGGCGGTGCCTTCCTCTTCCTGCTGCTCAACTTGAGCGGGTTCATGGGGGAGAAGACCGGCGTCCCGTTCCCGGTCATGAGCCGCATCGCCTTCGGCACCCGCGGTGCCCAGATCCCGGCCCTCATCCGCGGCGCGATCGCGATCGCCTGGTTCGGCATTCAGACCTATCTCGCCTCGGTGGTGCTGCGGATCCTGATCATCGCGCTCGCACCGTCCGCCGAGACCCTCGACGCGAACAGCTTCCTGGGTCTGTCGACACTCGGTTGGATCTCGTTCGTCGCGCTGTGGGTGATCCAGGTGATCATCGTCAGCTACGGCATGGAGATGATCCGCAGGTACGAGGCCTTCGCCGGTCCGGTCATCCTGATCACGATGATCGCGCTCGCGCTCTGGATGTTGAGCAACGCCGACTGGTCCATCGCGTGGACGACGCCCGACTCGCTGACCGGGGTCGACATGTGGCTGCAGATCATCGGTGGCGCCAGCCTGTGGGTGGCGATCTACGGCACGTTCGTGCTCAACTTCTGCGACTTCACCCGAAACGCGACGTCGAAGCGGGCCATCGTGGCAGGCAACTTCTGGGGCATCCCGCTCAACATGCTGGTGTTCGGCGGCATCGTCATCACGCTCGCCGGTGCTCAGTTCCGCATCGACGGACGCATCATCGAAGCGCCCGCCGACATCGTCCAGGAAGTGCCGAACACCCTGCTGCTGGTGCTCGCGGCTCTCGCGCTGCTCATCCTGACCGTCGCCGTGAACCTGATGGCCAACTTCGTCGCCCCGATCTACGCGCTCAACAACCTCTTCCCCAAGCACCTGAACTTCCGTCGCGCAGCGCTCATCTCGGCCGTCATCGGCCTGGTGATCCTGCCGTGGAACCTCTACAACTCGCCCGCGGTCATCAATTACTTCCTCGGCGGGCTCGGCGCCATCCTCGGTCCGCTGTTCGGCATCATCATGGCCGATTACTGGCTGGTGCGCCGGTCTCGGATCAACGTCCTGGCGCTGTTCACGACCGACGAGGCGGGCGACTACCACTACGCGAAGGGCGTCAACGTCCGCGCCGTCGTCGCGCTCGTCATCACCGCGCTGGCCGCACTCCTGATGGCCTTCGTCCCGGCGTTCGAGGTCGTCTCGGAGTTCTCCTGGTTCATCGGCGCCGGGCTCGGTGCGGTCGTGTACCTCCTGGTTGCACGACGCGGGGGACCGTTCAACGATGTCTCCGGCGAACCCATCGCCGTGGCCAGCACGCACCATTAGGGAGCCCATGAAGATCCTCGTCGCGAACGTCAACACGACGGCCTCGATGACCGATGCCATCGCCGAGTCCGCGCGCGGCGTCGCGTCGGCGGGCACCGAAATCATCGGCATCACACCGCGGTTCGGCGCGGATTCGTGCGAAGGCAACTTCGAGAGCTACCTCGCGGCGATTGCGGTCATGGATGCGATCACCTCGTATCCCGAGCCGTTCGACGCCGTGATCCAGGCCGGCTACGGCGAGCACGGCCGGGAAGGTCTGCAGGAGTTGCTCGACGTCCCGGTCGTCGACATCACCGAGGCGGCCGCGTCCACGGCGATGTATCTGGGCCACAGGTACTCGGTGGTCACCACCCTCGACCGCACCGTCCCGTTGATCGAGGACCGTCTCAAGCTCGCGGGTCTCGACGCCCGGTGCGCCTCGGTCCGGGCCTCGGGTCTCGGTGTGCTCGAGCTGGGGTCCGACGCGGACCGCGCGGTCGAGGCGATCGTCCGCCAGGCGCGCGAGGCCGTCGAGAAGGACCACGCCGAGGTGATCTGTCTCGGGTGCGGCGGCATGGCCGAACTCGAGGAGAGGGTGTCCGCCGCGACCGGCGTCCCGATCGTCGACGGCGTCCGTGCTGCGGTCACCATCGCCGAGGGTCTGGTGCGCATGGGTCTGTCGACGTCGAAGGTGCGTACCTACGCGACGCCGCGCGCGAAGAACGTCATCGGCTGGCCGTTTCGGCTGTGAGCCGCCGAACACGCTGCGTCACAGCAGGATCTGGCGGTTGACGTCCTTGTAGAGCAGGTAGCGGAAGTTCGATGGCCCGCCCGCATAGCAGGCTTGCGGGCAGAAGGCGCGCAGCGAGAGGAAGTCGCCTTCCTGCACTTCCACCCAGTCGCCGTTGAGGTGATAGACGGCCTTGCCCTCGAGCATCAACAGGCCGTGTTCCATCACGTGTGTCTCGGCGAAGGGGATCGTGGCGCCGGGCTCGAAGGTGACGATGTTGACGTGCATGTCGTAGGCGAGGTCGAGCGGATCGAGCATGCGCGTGGTGCGCCACTTGCCGTCGGTGCCGGGCATTGCCGACGGCTCGATGTCCTGCTCGTTGCCGAACGACACCGACGGCGTGTGACCGTCGATGGCCTCGTAGCGCTTGCGGATCCACACGAATGTCGCGTCGGCGTCGCCGTCGTTGCGGGCCGACCAGTCGGTGCCCGCGGGAAGGTAGGCGAAGCCGCCCTCGGTGAGGGTCCGGGTTTCGCCCACGGCGTCGACGGTGAGCGCGCCGGAGGTGACGAAGAGGAAACCCTGCACCTCGGGTTGCGGTTCGGGTCGTTGCGCAGCGCCGCCCGGCTTGACCTCGACGATCGCCTCGAAGTACGTCGTCGCGCCGCCCGCGACCGGTCGGTTGAGGATCCATGCCCGCGTGTAGGTCCACTCCGGGAACAACGAGGCGACGATGTCGGAGAGGACGCCGCGGGGGATGACCGTGTAGGCCTCGGTGACGATCGCGCGGTCGGTCAGCAGGTCGGTCTGCGGGGGTAGTCCGCCGCGGGGCGTGTAGTACGACGCAGGCTTCGGCGCAGTGGTCACGGGGTGCTCCTGGTTGGGCGGCCGAGCGCGATGCCGCGCACGGTGGAGAGGGGGAGGTCGGTGGCCGTCTCGATTTCGTCGGCGGTCAGGGCGCCGCACACGCTGCCACGGTGGATCACGCTCGCAAGTGCCCGAGCAGTCGCCGGTTCGTCCATCACCGTCGAGTCGAGCTGCTGGACGTAGGTGCGTAGCCGCGCGGCGGCGGGGGCGAACGCGCCGCGGTAGAACGCGTACGTTGCCAGGTACCGGGTGACGAGCTGGGCAGGGTGCAGGTCCCAACCTTGGTAGATCCCACGTTCCAGGTGGCGCCGGACGAGGCGCGCGTGCAACTTCCAGGCCGTCGCGACGTTGTCGCGGTCGCCGATCGGAAGGACGTTGGTCGAGCCGTCGGACATGTGGACGCCGGTGCCGGCGACGGCGAGCTGCATGACGTTCTTGGCGTGGTCCGCGGCGGGGTGCTCCATCGACTGGTAAGCGGCGGCGATGCCGAGGGACGCCGAGTAGTCGTAGGTCCCGTAGTGCAGCGAGCTGACGCGACCCTGGCCGGCGTGGATGAATCGGGCGACGGGCGCGCGACCGTCGGCGTCGAGGATTGCCTGCGGTGTCTCGACCTGCACTTCGAAGCGGATGCGGCCGTGGGGAAGTCCGTTGGCGGCCTCCAGGGCGCTGGCGACCGCGACCATCGCCTCGACCTGGTCGACGGACGTCACCTTGGGCAGGGTGAGTGTGAGACCGTCGGGCAGGCCTCCGGCGGCGACGAGTCCGCTGACGAAGAGGTCCAGTGTGCGCACTCCGCGCGCCCGGGTGCCGGCTTCGAAGGACTTGAACCGGATGCCGACGAACGGCGTCGAGGTGCCGGCGTCGAGCGCGGTGCGCAGGACGGTGATCGACCGTGCCACGTCGGCGTCCTCGGCCGCGTCGTCGGCGGTGCCATCCGAGGGGGAGTAGCCGTCCTCGAAGTCGATGCGGAGGTCTTCGATGGGCTCGGTGGTCAGCTTGTGTTCGACGAGCGCGGCGAGCGTGTCGGCGGAACGATCGCTGTCGTCGTTCGCACCGACGAGCGCGGCCACGGCGTCGAGTCCACCGGCGTCCCGTGCGGCCGCCAGAGCGGCGGATCCCCAGTCGGCGGGTGTCGTCGCGGAGTACCGGGTGCCCGGGACGTAGACGGTGTGGACCGGTTGCCGACGGCCGTCGTCGCCCGGATATCGGTGCGCCAGTGCGTCGTCGGCGGAGGACAGGCGGCGTTCGACGTCGGCGAGCACCGCGTCATCGAGACGTCGCGTCATGGGTGTCCTTCTCTCGTGGGTCGTGGAGACAGAATTCCACAATGCGGAGTTTACCGTGCAGCTCTTGCGACATGGCGTCAGACTCTCGTCGACGGGACAAAGATTCCACATTGCGGAATGCAACGGCGGCTTGTTCAATGGAACGACCATCTCGAGTCGGAAGTGGAAGGTATGGCGGAGAAGCCCGGCGGTGTGCAGTCGGTGGAGCGCGCGTTCGAGTTGATGGAGCTGATCGGCCGTGCGGGAGGGGAGTGCTCGCTGACGGAATTGTCGGCGGAGTCTCCATTGCCGCCGCCGACGATTCATCGTCTCCTGCGCACGCTGGTCGGTCTCGGTTACGTGCGACAACTGGCCAACCGTCGTTATGCGCTCGGGCCGCGCCTGATTCGGCTGGGTGAAGTCGCAAACCGACAGTTGGGTGCGGTCGCCGGCCCGGTGTTGCGCGCTCTGGTCGACGAGCTGTCGGAGACGGCGAGTCTCGCGGTGCTCGACGGCGACATGGTGATCTACACCGGGCAGGTTCCGTCGTCGACGTCGACGCGAACCGACAGTGAGGTCGGCAGGCGCGTCGGTCTGCACACCTCGGGGGTGGGAAAGGCCGTGCTGGCCGAACTCGAGGACGCGCGCGTGCTGAAACTGGTGACGCAATCCGGGCTCCCGGCGCCGACGAAGAATAGTGCGTCGACCCTGTCCACGGTGTTCGCGAACGTCGAACGGGTACGTGCCGACGGCTACGCGACCGACGACGAGGAGTGCGAGATCGGTGTCCGATCCGTGGCGATGGCGGTGCCCGGTGCGCCCACGCCCATGGCCATCGGCATCTCCGGTCCCGCAGCGCACATGAGCAAGGACCTGATCGCCCGCGCCGTCCCCGCGCTGAGGAAGGCGACCAGTGTCATCTCGGAGGCGTTGATCGGGGCGAGGGAACAGTGACGTCTGGCGCCGAGCACGGGACGATGCCGTCAGCACACGGGTCGGCGCGGGCCTGGGCTGCCGTGGCGGTGCTCGCCCTCGTCGGCACCCTGAACTACGTCGACCGCTTTCTGCCCGGCGTGCTGGCCGAGCCCATCAAACGGGAACTGTCGTTGTCGGACACGGCCATTGGCGTCATCAATGGATTCGGGTTCCTCATCGTGTACGCCGTGCTGGGCATCGTGATCGCGCGTTTCGCCGATCGTGGGATGTTCGGCACGGTGATCGCCGGCTGCCTGGCGTTGTGGGGGTCGATGACCATGCTGGGTGGCGCGGTGCAGTCCGGCCTCCAACTGGCACTGACCCGCGTCGGCGTGGCGGTCGGCGAGGCGGGGAGCACGCCGGCGGGGCATGCGTACGTGGCGCACAACTTCATCCCGGAGAAGCGGTCGGCGCCGTTGGCGGTGATGACGATGTCCATCCCGCTGGCCAGTGCCGCGAGTCTGCTCGGCGGCGGTCTGCTTGCCGAGAGCATGGGCTGGCGGATGGCGTTCGTGGTGATGGGCGGCATCAGCGTACTGCTGGCGCCGCTGGTGCTGGTGGTGCTCGGAATCCGGCAGCGGCTGCCTGCCGCAGCGCCGCAGGAGCGCCACGCCGCGCCGCATTGGTGGGATCTGTTGCGCAAGCCCAGTTTTTTGGCGATGGTGGGCGGCACCGCGCTGGTGTCGGCGGCCGGCTATTCGTTGACGACCTTCGCGCCCGCGTTCCTGATGCGCACGCGTGAGATGTCCATCGGCGAGGTTGGCGTCGAGTACGGCCTCGCCACCGGTCTGCTCGGAGTCCTCGGGCTGTTGATCGTCGGGCGGATTGCCGACCGGTTGGCCACCCGCGACCCACGTTGGCTGTTGTGGATCGTGGTCGTCCTGATCGCCGTTCTGCTGCCGGCGTCGGTGTTGGCGTTCGTCGTCGAGAGTCGTACGTGGTGCGTCTGGCTGCTGGCACTGGCCTACGTCATCGGCACGGCGTACCTCGCGCCGTCCATCGCGGCGGTTCAGCGTCTGGTGCTGCCCGAGCAGCGTGCGACGGCGTCCGCGGTGTTCCTGTTCTTCAACGCCACGCTGGGTGCCGTCGGGCCGTTCCTGACCGGTGTGATCAGCGACGCGCTGACTGCCGAGCTGGGCCCGCAGGCCCTGGGCCGCGCGCTGCTCATCCTGGTGCCGAGCATGCAGTTGGTGGCGATTGGTTGCTATGCGGTTGCCGCGCAGCGGTTTCGAGCCGACGTCGTTGAGGAGGCTTGATCAGCCGACGCGCTGCATATCGTCACTGTGACGTTATGGTGGGCCGGAGCGGTGTCGCGGCCGGGAGGAGGGTCGGGCGGTCGACCGCTGACGTCACCACCGTGGCCGGCGCCAGGCGGGGGGGCGCGCCGTGAGAGCCGCTCCGCGCAAGCTTCGGCCGCGCCGTTCGTCCGGGCAAACGTGGCAGGGTCGAAAGCTCTGCGCGGCAGGCAGATTCGTCACCGTGACGAATTCATGAGCCCACGGACGGACCGGCTCTACGCGGATCGGTCCGACTCGTCGTGGGATTGGCCTGTCGGGCGCTTGAACCCAGCTGCGCGAGCACGTGAATTACGGTCCGTCGAATGCGGAACCGGGCCGGGAACGGTCCGGACGCCATCGGCCGGGTGCGAATCCAGCGGGCTAGGAACGGCCCGGCCTGGGCTTCACCTAGGTTGGGGCGATTTCGCATGGACAGGACCTGATCAACTGTCAGTTTGCAGATGACCCTCGCCGACGGCAGCTGCTGACCTGCACAGCAGAGATAAAGCGCAAACCGCTCAGCGCCAATTTTGCAGCTAACCGCGGCCAGGGGTGATCGAAGATCGCGAAGGGATGCCGGGATGGTCACGGACGGGTTCGGGGCAAGTCCGCCGCCGCCGTAGCCGTACACCACGTTGACGTCGGTGCCCAGATGCATACTGGGCTGCGTGCTGACAATCACCGCGGTTCGTGGCGACATCGCGGAGCAAGAGGTTGACGCAATAGTCAACCCCGCGAACACCGCTATGCGCGGGGGTGGCGGCGCGGATGGCGCGATTCATCGCGCGGGAGGCCCTGCGATTCTGCGCGACTGCGTCAAGCGGTTCCCCGACGGACTGGCCACAGGTGACGCCGGTTGGACGACAGCAGGCGACTTGCCTGCCCAGTGGGTCATCCACACCGTCGGCCCGAACTACAACACTGGGCAGAGAGACCGTTCGCTTCTTGAATCCTGCTACCGCCGGGCTTTGGAAGTTGCTGACGAACTCGGCGCTCGCATCATTGCCTTTCCGCTCATCAGCACAGGCGCCTTCGGCTGGCCACGGCAAGATGCGATCGCCGCCGCGATCGAAACCATTGCCGCCGTCAACACTCGTGTCGAGGAGGTGCGACTGGTGGCCTTCGACTCCGAGATACACGAGCAAGTGCTAATGCATTTGGCTTCGTCGACCCCGATTCGCATCTTGCAAGGGGTTCAGGTCCTGCATCAGCGCGGCTACCATCGATTGCGCATTTTGCCGGGAGTGAGTCCCTCAGGGATGTACTGGCGCGTCGCTATCACCGCCGCTGACAATCTGATGGACCATGTGAGCTTCCCACACGTCATCGACCTCGACACCGCACTGCAGTATTCGACGGGCGGACTTACCGAATTCGCCGGGAGTGAGGTGACCGTGACAACCAGACCCGAATCGGTCGCCGAACTGATCCTGAACGAACTGCCTGGGACCGCTCCGACCGATGACGATCCCGCCTACGTTTCCTGGTTCGCCGAACTCATGCGCCTGGTCGAGCAATTCCAGTTGCCACCCGTCGCATACGCCGAATACTTCGACGCCAGTGCGGGGTGGGAGATCGGCTGGGGAAGCGGCATCAGTCATCCTCGCCCGCCCGAGCCAGCCGCCATTGCCCCAAGGAGATCCGCTCCGATGCCATCACTGCCATCGACCTCAACGCCGGACGACACGGCGAACGCCCTGCATCGACTCGAGACGATTCTGCAGAAGGCGACGGGGCTGTCCCCGAAAGCCAGCGCGGTGGAAGGAACGCTTATCCCGCGGGGAGACCCGCTGTTGCCCGGCGTCACAATCAAATTCGCCGCCGATCACGTCCGCGGCGCCGACCGCGCAGCTCTATTCTTTGACGATAAGTACGTTCATTTGGGTGTCTGGCCGGCGGAACTCCAGCCGCAATACACGCATATGTACTCGAATTCGGCAAGAGTCGACGCCCTCCTTGAACTGAACACTCACGACGGTTTCACTGTCGAGCCCAACTTTCAACTTGCGCATCGGTTTGCCCAACCGCTTCAACGCTGGTTCCCGACCAGACTGCTGTCCGCAGGCGACTACTTGCGGCAATGGGTCGACGATTTCCATGACGGGCGCGCCGGCGGTCGAACCCGCGATGAGATAGCCGATCCGCGCTTCTTCCAGTGGCTGGTGGAGCGCGGGTACGCCCGCGCAGACGAAGAGGAAAGCCTTCACCAGTGGCTGGACAGTAAGAAAGCCGGCATTCAGATCCACGTCCGCCCTGGCGTGCAGATACTCAGAACCTGGTCGGATGGAGAAGCTTTCGCGATCGACGGTCAGGACGAGTTCGTTGCGCAGGTGCGGGACGCGACTAATCAGATACTGATCGCCCTCGGCCAGGCGCAACTGGATTCCATGAGTTGAGTCACGCCCCTTAACAGCGGGTGGTGTGAATACGCTTTCCATGCAGCGCAGCCGAATCGCGTCTCCGAACTCGCACCGCGAGTGTGCAATCCGACCGAATCTGAAAAGGTTCGACATCCACGGCCTTGCACACCTGTCCGATACCTCGGTGAATGTCGAGTGGCGCAAGGTGAGGTACCGGGGGTCCCGGCCTGCGGCGCGACCCCACGGGTGTCAGTGCCTGGTGCTATCCATAGTGCAGTACGCCCTAGATGGAGGTAGTCATGACGCAGAGCGCGCCGGTAAAGATCGTCAGCGATTCGCTGGTGCTGGGTGCAGTGACGGTGAGTTTTCAGAGGACGCTGCGTATCCCCGAGACGGGGTTGCATCCGCTGCCGCCGGGTCTGGGCCGGTTTCCGTTGCGGCGGGTCGCGGACTACCCCAATACCGCACCAGCCGAATGGCTAGTTCGTGGCGGGGTGATGCTGCCGGTCTACCAGCGCGAGGCGATGTGGCTGTCGTTCAGCGCTTCCGAGCCCGCAGCGCTGCAGATTGGCGTGGGCAAGGTGTGCGCGGTTAGCGGCTTGCCGTGGATTGATCACCTCGTCGGTGACCCGCAGAACTACGTGGCGTTGCCCCAGCAGCCCTGGCTGGACGGCATCAACTCGGGGGATGGGTTCATCCGCCAGTTCGTTGCCGTGCCGCTCGGTTCGGGAGCCACAGTCGAAGGGCAGGTGACGGGGGAGGAGACCCACGGTGGCGTGCAACTCCGAGCTGTCGCTCTGACCGAGCAAGCGTTGGCGGCGTGGCACGCCGAACAGACGCTGCAAGTGATGTGCTGCGAGGATCTTGCGGATGGCGGACCGCTGCCGGCGCCCTCGGGGAGCAGTATGGGATTGGGGGCTGGCGGCCGGATGCGTCAAGAGGTGTACGCCGACGATCGCCCGCTGGCCGACTACGACGAGGATGGCGCCCGGCGGGTCTTCGTCCACCTGTGCTCGGCCGCGCAGTGGACCGCGATCACCGGAGAGGTGCCGCCGTCGACTCCGGTTGACCGGGACGCTTACGTAGAAGCCGGGTTGCCTTGGTTCGACTACTACGACGCCGATGCGCAGGACCTCTCACAGTCCAAGATCTTGTCGAACGTCGAGAGCGTCGGCAGAAAGCTTGGCACTAAGGAGGATCCGTTTGTTCCCATCGATCCGAAGACAGTGGTCGCCATCGGTGGGGTCAGCCCCGACGTAGTCCCTGACGGGGAGTGGTAGCTCGGTTCGTCAGTCAGCCGAAACTCGGTCCCGCGGCAGTACCAGGGCGTTCGAGTTCCCGGTCGTTAAGGGTTCCGCGAACTGGGCCGGTGAGGGGGACCTCATCAAAGTCGAGCTTGCAGGCCCCGGAGCGGACGGCAAGAGCATTTGCGCCAGTACGCCACGGTGGACTGCATGCGTTCATGCGCCAAAGGGCACCTGCATTGCGGAACTGCTCAGGTGGGATGGCAGGCACTGCGCGCCGTGAAATCCCATCGACTGCCTCCTCCCCGATCAGATGGCATGTATCCGGCAGCATGACCTCGCGCCGCGCCGTTCTACTTGTTGCCGGACCCTAGCCCGCCTTGCACGACCCGCATAGGATTGCGCATCGCGTCATAATACTTCTCAGTGCGTCGATCCGCCTTCCTCTTTTCGCGAAGGTTTTGGCGAGCTTCCGGACTGCGGAGCAATCGCTGGCAGCGCTGGCATATTTCGACCTTGTGCGCCGGGTTCTTCAGATTGCAGAGGCGTGGCGGGTTTTCCGAGTTACTCACTTCTCAGTGGCCCCGACGTCTGATGCCGGATAGCCCGCGCCACGTTGGAGACACGGGACGTGAGCTGAGATAACGCCAAGTCTGGTGCTCATGGACACTCTCCTGCATGCACCAAATAGCAGTAAGGACAAACTTTTTCCGGCTTCTCTGGCTTCGAGGGATCGTTCGCGCCGAGATGGACATGACCGAGAGGCGTCAGCAGAATCTTTGGGTCTAGCTCCCGCAGCTTTGCCAGCTTGGTCTTGATGTGTTGTGTCAGTTCAGGTGAACGCCGGTAGTTCAGCAGTTCGCGATAAAGTCCAGCTTGCCCTTCGGCGTCAGACGGAGCCGGCACAAGTTTGTCGTCCATGGACAAGCGAACCAACCTGCGAACATTGGCAATGCTGTCGGCACTGATCGGTTCCCCTGCTTCGGCGGCCTCTTTCGCCATTCCGGCGTCGGTAAGCCCGCGCAGCATGCCGATCAGCACCTTGGCATAGCGGGTGCGGGGGTGGTCGATCAGGATCTGCTGCATCTCTGCGCGAATTGAATCATGAGGGCATTCGCCAGTAGGGACCATGAACCAACTGTTACATACCGCCGAATTGCTTGAAGTGGGATGAGACGTTCGAAGGTGCATGCGATGCCGGATTCGGGGTGGCACTTCGAAGACACCGATCAACGTTGCCTCCGATCAGCCGAAGGTTCGTACGCTGCGGGGCCGACACTCGATCGAGACTTCGTGGTTACCACGCAGAACCACAACGTTGACCCTTCGGTTGGCGACATCTCTCCGCAATGCGCGCAGCAGGTCATTCTGGGATTGAATGTCGCGATCGCCGACAGCGACTATGGCATCACCGCGCTCGAAAGGGCCTGCTGAATTATCGCGAACAGCGGTCACCACAAGAGCATGGCCACCGGGTGCGCGGTCGACGGCCCGGCGCGCGACGCTGACTCCGAGCGACGCGCGTTCAACTGCTCCGTAGGTGATGAGCTCACGGGCGACCTCAGCGACGGTGTCGGCGGGAACCGCGAAGCCGATGCCGTCCGCCTCGGGTATCGCTGCCGTATTTACTCCGATAACTTGGCCGTCGACGTTCACCAACGGGCCGCCGGAGTTCCCCGGATTGATCGCAGCATCCGTCTGAATGACGTCGAAAATCGCCTGCTTGTCACCTGTTGGCAGGCTCCGCTTCAGCCCGCTCACGATGCCGATGCTGATGCTTTCCGGGAACTCGCCAAGTGGGCTGCCGAACGCGAAGCAGAGTTCGCCAAGTCGAGCCCCCATGGGTGAAATTATCAGTGGCTCAGCGGATTGCGGGTCTACGCGGAGGACCGCTAGATCGGTCAACGGGTCACGGCCGACAACCCGCGCCTCGGTCTGCTGCGCGCCGGGCAACTGAACATAGATCGGCTCGACCATCCCTCCAATCACATGATTGTTCGTGACGAGGTGTTCGGCGTCGTAAAGGAAGGCCGACCCGCCGCCTTCCTCGAAATCGTGGGTTTGTCCCTTGACGATGGCAGTGGAGAGCACAACCCGCTCGGCCAGGTCGATGATCTCGTCACTGAACTGCCGGAGCAACCGCCCCGGTGTGTTAGACATCGAACTCGTCGCCTTCATCGTCGTCGAGCATGGTTCTGCCGCCGAACCGTTTCTGGAGAAGGCTGTCGTAATGGTCCGCGCGGTCGGCTACAAGATCGATGGTGGCCAGAAGTTGCTCGGGGGAGAGTCCATCGAAGATGTACAACTCTGCGGTCAGCACGATTTGAGCATTGTCCGGGTCGACATACGCCTTGGCGAACGGCGTATTCCGATTGATGGTATTCACTGCCGCAAACACCTCGGGGCGCATGGTGAAGTCCTCCAGCAGCGGGGAGAAAATCTCGATGCGCGGCGGATCGTCATCCGCGGTGTGTACGAACACGACTGCGCTGCCGTGGGGGATCGGAATGTCGCCGTCCTCGTCACGCTCTATCGCGTCAACCCTGAACTCGCGCTTGAGTGTTTCTTCGAGCCACTTGTCGAGCTCGCCGGTGCGGTTGTCGCCGCTGGACCCGAATATTCGGCCAAGAAGCGGCGTCGACTGTATCCGTGGTGCGAATCGGGACAACTCATCAGCTCCGCTCTGCGAAATTGCCGGCGGTCATTCTTTCTCAAACCCCGACTGGTCGAACTTCAGTGTCTTCGCGTTCTCCGACACCGTACGAATCTTGTTCTCATCAAAGCCTGTTGCGTCGACCGCCTCGATCTCGATCTTCACGATCAGGTTGATGCCCTGTTCACGAAGGTTGGCGATCACCTCATCGGCGATGTTCTTGAAGTCCATCGCGATCTTGTCCGAGCTGAGCGTCTTGACTCCGTAGAACCGCGTGAACGCGATATCGATAGGGCCGGGGCCGGATCCAGTTCCGGCGCTTGTCCCAGTCCCAGTTCCAGTCCCGGTGCCCTCTTCGGTTTCAGTGCCGGTGTCGGAACCCTCTTCGGTTTTCTTCTCGTGCTTTCGCTGATGGATCGCGACGTCAGGACGCACCAAGAGCAGCGAGTCCGCTGGACTGGGTGCTGAATTGGTGTCTCCTGGGATCCAGAGTCCGACAAACCGTCCTGTGGCAGCGTCGATGCCGGTTGCCAGGGCAAACGCGTCGGTCTCCCAGATCATCGGAAGATCGAGCACGCCCTCCTCAAGAACGCGCCGATCCCGCAGCCGCGGCATGTACGGGTACTGGCAGTAGAGTCCCCATAGCGAGCCCAGAGTGACGTGCCCGTCCTGCCAGATTTGGGGCACCTTATTGATGGCGAGGCGAATCGTCACGGCCGCTTGGCGAACGGACAGATCACCGTCGTTTCCGAGCCGGCGGGAGACCCGCTCAGCCAGCGACTCCGACTGACCTTCGACCTTCGTTTCCCGCACAACGAAGGGAGCGCTCGCATCAGGCTGAGACGGGACCAACGCCCACGTAAACGTCTGCAGCAGACGAGACTTCACCGTCTGGTCGGCCTGCGCCTGCCGAGTGGACGCTTGATTCTTCTGGTTCTGGGTGAGATCCAGGTCGGCCTCGTTGGCCAGCACGTGTGACCAGCCAAGGTAGTCCCGCGCGGCGGCATCGAGTTCCTCGAGTCGTGCTTCGTCGGCTGCCAAGAACACCAGCATGTTGCGGTTGGTCCGATTCGCGGTGCCACGCTGCTCAGTTGCCTTGTGCGCGAACGCCTTGGCAGGCGAGTCCGACCCGCGTTTGTGCGCCACCTTCGGATGCAGGACGACCAGTCGGGCTTCGTCAGTGTCGGGGATATCCGCGTTCGATTCAGGGCACACGTGCACACCGGCGAAGTCGCCGCGAGTCTTGGCCTGCCCTTGTAGGCGACGGGCGATCTCGGCCCAGACATCTTCCTTGTGCAGTCTCTCCGCCTGGTCCTTGGCGGTGCGGGTGATGTTGGCCTGCAGGTCGTACCAATACTTGCCAGACCCGGAGTAGAAGTACGTGGCCCGGTCGCCAAGCTGGGTCAGCGCGGAATGGAAGTTCCCCGGAACGTCACCCGGGACAGCAGTGCCCAGGAAGACCCGCTGGGTTTCGAGGCCCTTATGGGCCGACCCGATGGTGGGTGCGGCGCCGAAGAAAACTGTGCGGGCCAGCCGCTTGGTCAGCGACCGCTGCCCGAATACGGGCTTCTCTTTGTCGATACGCGCAGGTTCTGAGGTTGGCCCGTCGACATCGGCGTCGATGATGGCTTTCCAGGAATCCTGAAGGTACTGGGTGAGTTCGGCGTTCACGTTGGCGGTGGCCAGTGGGATGGACCCGGGCATGATCAAGGGTGCGGCGTCCTCACCGGTCCACAGCGCGTGAATGACGGTGCTCATCAGCCGCAGTACGCCGCGGGTGCGTTGAAACCGCTCCAGCGAAGACCACTCTTCGTAGAGGCGGTCGAACAGTTCGGGATGGATGGGGTAGGTCCGTTTGATGCGGTCCTCATACGCAGTGTCGCGGGATTCGCGCGGGAAATCGTCGGTGTACTTGCGGTACATGTCGACGTACGCGCGCGCAGTGGCGCCGATGGAGGCAAGTGCTGCACCGTCGGGCTGGACGAACAAGCGCTGTCGGACAATCTGGTACGCCTCGGCGGAGGAAGCGGGGCGCCATTGTTCAGCGACGCGCCGCACGACGTTCTGCAGTCGTTTGAGCGCTTCGAGGCCATGTGCTCCGCCGACTTCTTCAGCATTGCCGGCCACGATCTTGTCGGAATCGTCCCCGGTTTCCGACGCGGGGATGGAAATGACCAGCAGAACACCGGACGTGCCCTTTGCCGCTTCGGTGAGGGACTGTGCGAAGGTGAACTGGTCATCGAAGGTACCGCCGGCCAGATCGTCGCGGCCGACCAGTGAGCGGGCGTAGGCGACCCACTCGTCGATCAGGATGACTGCGGGGGAGTACCTCGCGAGCAGGTCGTGGAGTGCCTCCCCGGGTGTAGTGCGGTCTGCGTCGGCCTTCGCAACTAGGGCGTAGGCCTCTGCGCCACCCAGTTGCCAGGCGAGCTCGCCCCAGATGGTGTTGACGTGGGTGCCGTCGTCCTTTGTCGATCCTGCCGGGCTGAAGTGGTTGCCGACGATGGCGACCCGGTTGACCTTGGCGCCGGTGTAGCCGTTCTTGGTGAGCAGTTCCTGGGTGTCCTGGGGGAACTGTCCGACGGGCAGTCCTGCGGCGACGTGCCACAGTGCGAGCATCGAATGTGTCTTGCCGCCACCGAAGTTGGTCTGCAGGTTGATGACGGGAGGAGCGTTGTCGTCGCCAGAAAGCCGGCGTACTGCTCGGCCAACGAGATCGGTGAGGCCTTCGGTGAGGTAGGTGCGGCGGAAGAACTCGACCGCATCGGCGTAGCCGGAGTCTTGTTCACCGCCAAAGGCCACCTTGTAGAGATCGGCGGCGAATTCGGAGGCTGCGAAGTTTCCGGTCGCGACGTCGTGATGCGGCGGCAGCACTTCGCGCCAGGGTTTGAGCCCAGCGGCTTCGGGGTTGTCGACGGCGGCCTTAAGTGTCTTCTTGTCGTCCTTGTCAGCCGCCACACGGCGGAGGTTCAGCCGAATCGCGTGGACCTCGTCGGCTTCCTTCGCGGCGCCGATGAGTTTGAGCAGCCGCTCGCCGGTATCCAGGGCGCGGTAGGCGTCATCGTCGCTGAATGTGCCGTTGTGGGCCCAGTTATTGCGGACTTCGCGCAGTTCGATGGCGAAGGATTCCCCGGCCTTGCCAAAGGTTTTGTTGAACGGGTACCAGCCGGGCTTGAGACTGCTGGTGATACTGCTCTCGGTGAGAATGCGAAATTGAACCTGGGGATCAAGGGGGTTGTACGTCTTGTCGGCGGGTGCGCCCTTTTTCCCGTCCTTGAGTTGGACGAGCTTGGTCCAAGCCGCTCCCAGGGCAGGATCGCCCTGGCCTATCACCGAGGCGATGAAGTCGTCTAAGGCTGGCGCCATCGTCTCGAACATACGGTTGATGCGGTCGCGGTTGCTCAGCGCCATCAGTCGTTCTCCATGCCTGCTTCGTTGGGAAACTCATCGGGCTCGAACTGTGCCGAATCTTCCTCGGCGAATCCCAATTCGATGTCTCGCTGCACTGCCTTACCGATTGCTTTTTCGACCAGCTCGCATAGTGATTCGCGCCGCGTACGGAAAAAGTTCTCGAAGTGGTCCTGGCGGAGGAGGTCGGCCGGAATAAGGTGAGTGGCCACAAGGCCGTCGAGATGCGCCGAGTCGATCTGCGCTCGGGTCTCGATCACCGGGAGGTACGACGACGGGGCGACACCGCCGATCGTGCGGTTGGTTCGTGCGCTGATCGTCGTCTTGTTGACGATGCTCTCTCGATGCTCTGCATCGATGCCATTGGTATCGCACCACTTCTGGGGGAAGATGTGATGGATGTCGATCGCGAGGTCGACGTACTGAACCTTGTCGAGCGCTTTGTCTTCCATCCAGTCCCGAGCACCCCCGGCAAGGATGAGCGCGGCGATCCCCTTATAGGCAGCGGCGTTGCGTGTTCGAAGTGAGTGCAGACGGGACTCGGTGAAGCTCGCGTCCTGAACAGTCCTCGGGACGGGTGCGGAGCCGTCTGTCGCCCACGGCGGAACCATCTCGATGTCTCGGGCGAACCGTGATTCGATTGCCGAGCCGTAGAGTTCGCCGAGCACACCGCACCAATACCAGCGCACGAGACGTTCACTGACACTGATCAGATCGGCTTGCTTGCCCAGCGCCACCTTGATGGCGGCCAGCGGAACCAGCTGTTTCGGGTAG
The DNA here is from genome assembly GCF_008329645.1 of Mycolicibacterium grossiae. NCBI lineage: Bacteria > Bacillati > Actinomycetota > Actinomycetes > Mycobacteriales > Mycobacteriaceae > Mycobacterium > Mycolicibacterium grossiae. The sequence continues at coordinate 4,404,094 of NZ_CP043474.1, read as the reverse complement.
GGTACATCGCGTCGCGCGAAGATGTGGCGGTCAGCCAAGAATGTCGACGCCCAGATGAACGCTTCGCGCAGTGGGTCGCGCCACTGCAGATAGTCGTTCAAGGTCAGCTTCAAGACATCCTCGCGCTTGGCCGAGATGGCTGGCGGCCGGTCGGAGGTGTCGGCGAGGTGGCGTTGGCGGGTGGTGAGCATGGTGACCGCTTGGAGGAAGTCGGTGTTCTCGACGGCAGCTAGAACCGGGTAGGACGACCACTTGAGTTGGGTCTCCCGCCAGTCGTCGTTGAGCCGGAAGTCTTCACCGGTCTTGGCGTAGTAGTCGGCGTCGCCGGCGAAGACGGCGGTGAGCAGTTCGAACACGTTGAGAGGCAGGCCACCGATGTTCACCTTTTCGAAGACGGTGGCCACGGCCGCCTTGTCGGTGTCCTCGTCCAACACGATCGCGGGGATGTCGTAGGTGGCCGACTGCTTGATGAACTGGTCATGGAACTGCTTGCCTAACGCCGGGTTCTGCAGTTCCAGGATCCAGCTCATGTAGTCCCCGTAGAGCAGGTTCAGCGGGAAGTAGCCGTGCTGATGTTGCTTGTCTTGGTCGCTGAGGTCGAGCACCACGTCTTTGCCGAAGTTCGACCTAATGACGCCGTCGGCCGGCACCGAAATCACGGCCTCGTCAACACGGTTCGGATCGCTGAGCGCAGTTTCCATCTGGACGAAGTAGCGCCGGTCGAGCAATCGTCCGCGGCTGTCTTTCGTTGCGACCACACCATTCCCGCTGAGGGCTTGGGTCAGCGATGTCAGACGCTGCTGCCCGTCCAACAAGAGGTACTTCGCCTCGGCGCCTGGGGTGAGGCCTACACCCTCGATGGCGCGCGGCTTGAACCGCACCTGTGAGTTGCCGGTCTTCAGCAGCATGACCGCACCCATCGGGTGTCCGCGCAGCACCGTCACCAAGAGCTGACGGATACGTTCGTCTTCCCACTTGTATCCGCGCTGGAAGTCCGGCAACTGAATTTCCCCGGAACGAGTCCACTTCAGGTACTCACCCAACTCGTACATCGGCGTTAGGAATCCCATGTCAGCTTTCCGTCTCTTCATCAAACGCGAATGAGTCTTGAATAGCCTCATTGCTCGACGTGCTAACCAGTCCTCCAACTATCTCTGGCCAACTCGCAACCAAGCCGTTGAAACTGAGTGCATCTTTGGCCCAGCCATTACTTTCCGCTAGCCGAAAGAGCAGGTGCGCAAGCTCCTTGACCAGGTCGGACTCGATCCCCCCATCGGGTCGACTCGCCGCTGCGCGCAGGAATTCGCTGGCTGCGACGATGCCCTCGGTGTCGAGCGCCTTAATGAGGTGATGTAAAACCTCCCAAGCGCTGGTTTGGAGGTCGTTGATGACGTCGTAGTCTGGATCCAAATCTGACGGTTTGATCAGCTGAACCTTGCCGCCCCGGCTCGTAAGGATGCCGTTGCGCTCCATCGCGTCCACCGCCGTATTACGAGCGTTGGCGAGGTTGTTGGCGTCCCCGAAACTCCCAGCGTTGTAGCCGTGTTGCCGGTACCACGCGATGGCGAACCGGGTAGCCGAATCAAAGTCACTTTCCATATTGCTCAGTGCTTCGTCAAGAACTGTATTGATCGCAGCTAGCCTCGATTTTGCATCGAATTGATGCCGGGCCGTTCTGCCGCTGAATTGTGTTGCTGGATGGGGCTTTCTGCGTAGCGATGTGGAGGGGTATCCCGTGTCGCCGGGTGGGACGGGCTTTCCTGGGGCCTGGTCTTTCTGATTGGTGGGTCGGGTGGGCCTGGTGCTATCCGAAGGCGGTGCGGATGGCCTGCCAGGCGGTCGCGATCTGGGCGGCCCACCGCCAGGTGGCGTCGATGCGCAGCCGTTGTTGGCGGGCGCCGCGGGTGATGCGGGCCGCGACGTGCAGGACTCGGTAGCGGAAGGTGGTGATCTCGGCGCGGGCCAGCGGGGGTTGGTCACCGAAACCGATGAGGCGGGTCCAGGTGACCAGGTCGGCGGCGGCGAGCACGATTTCCAGCCATGCGGCGTTGGCCCAGAAGCTGTGGCATGGCAGGTTGCGTAGGCCGGTGGCTTTGAGTTCACGGATGCGGTCCTCGACGCGGGCGTGCTGGCGGTGGCGCAGTTCCAGACCGGCGACTTGGCCGGGTATGACACCGGGTGGTGTGTCGGTGATGAACGCGGTGACCCGCATGCCGTCGGCGTCGGTGAACCGCAGCTGCGCGCCGGGATGCGGTCTCTCTTTGCGCAGGATCAGCCGGGTGCCGGGCGGCCATGTCGAGAGGTTGACCAGGTCGGTGGCTTCGGCGACCCAGGCGCCGTCGCGGATGCCGCCGTCGGTGTCGATCGCCGGATACCAGCACTGGCCGATGTTGAGGGTGTCCACGGCGTCCTGCACCCGGGCATCGACGGGGTAGCCGAAGGAGAACCCCACCCCCTGCTCGCGGCAGGCATCGGCGAACCGGTGGGTGGCCCCGGCGGTGTCGCAGCGCACCAACACCTGTGGTCGGTCTGGATCATCGCCACGAGTGGGGTCGGGCCGCCACCGGGCGGGCAGGGATGCCAGTGCCTGCTCCAAGACGATGACGTGGTCACTGGCGGTGTTGGAGCCGGCGTTGCCGGTGCGCAGCATCCCGGCCAGGGCTTCCCCGCCGGCGATCTCCGGTCGGTCCAGGAACGCCAGCAGCGGATGGTGCCCGAACGTTTTCTTCCAGGTCGGTGTGGCGCCGGTCTTGTTGTCGGAGTGGTCGATCACCAGGGTGGCATCGATGTCGATATGCAGCCATCGTCTGACCGCGGGGGCAGCGCCTGCAGCCCACGCCGCCGTTCTGGCATGGGCGCGAGCCGCCCGCACCGCGGGTAGGTGCGCGGCGTCGATCCGCTCATCGATCAACCGCCACATCGTGGTCGTCGAGGCTTTCGCGCCGAACACGTGCTCACGGTCGCCGCACAACTGCCCGACACCGTCGATGCAATCGGCGCCGTCAGCAATCGCGGCCGCCAGATCAGCGAAAACCTCCCCGGGCGCGTACACCCACGGGCCGCGGTAGGTGTCGGCCAACGCGGCGGTGACCTGCGCCGATAACCCGGTCAGATCGGCAAGTTCACGTAGCAAGCCCATCCCGGCATGCGACACGACACCACGGCCGTCAGCCGACACTTTCACCCGCGATGCGGCCGCGATATTCTTCACCTGCGAAGTGCCTTCCCGTAGGAATACTTGAACCTTAGAGAAGTCCAATTATCCCTTGCAGGACAGGCACTTTCGCTTATCTACACACCACCACAAGCGAGAATCCGCGAAAAATCTGGGCTAGTGCGGCTCTCACAGTAATTTGATCGCCGTTCGCCTCGAGCACGGCGGGGTATCGCGAGAACACAGCCATTCCGGGGCCAATCGCGGCTTGAGGTAGGTCGACGGGCGCGATGGAGGCTTGCTGTAAGTCCCGCAAAGCCTCTGGAAGCTCGTCCCGCAGCCGTGCAAGGAATTCGCGCCGATCGATAGGTTTGGTGTCAGGTGCCCGTCGTCTGCAAACGAGCACGACTGAAGAAGCCAACACATTGGTGCCAGTCTTGAGGCCCTGATCTCGTTCCGTGCGCATCGGCCAAGTGGCAACGACGGCGAAACCCGCTCTTAAGAGGCCGCTGAGCATTGTCTCCCAGCCGGTTGATGCTGTCCCCTCGCTGACCACTTCAGCTTGCTTGAACGCATAGAAGAAGACCACCGGGGCTGCGTCTGTTGTCGCCAAAGCAGCCGCTTCGAACGTCTTCTGAAGTCCGTCTCTGAAGTGTGTCTCTGCAGCTCGCTTACCGTTGAAACGGTCTGGGGCAGCGACCAATTCATCCATTTTTGGCGTAAGCAAAGTGCGGGTGAGGTCTGGGTAAATAGAACCCATCGAGCGTCGAAGCCACACATAGAAAAAGTCGGAAAGGTCAGCGTATCCAATATTGTCGTAGTACGGCGGGTCCGTCGTGATGACAACGCCGTGGGAAGCCAATGCTGTTGCGTCGCGCTGGGACGAATGTCCAGAGCCGTTCGGGCGAAGCCCTTCGATCGCGCGGGCCTGGGTTGAGCAAGCGACTGCAAAGTCACCTGCGGCACCAGCGAAGGGATCGACTTCGGCGAAATCCCAGACCATCGGAATGGCTTGTCGACCAAACAAATGCACTGCTTGATCACGCGCGTTTGACCACTGGACAAGTGAGTTATTCATGTCGGCAACGCGGCTGAGGGCCAAACCGAGATACGTCGTCACAGCCTCCGCATACGCTGTCGCATCGGCCGCCGACATTGCTGCGGCTCTTGCATCTGCAACGATCTGCGCCTGGCACCGCGCAATTTCCTCGATGAGCGTATTAATGGCCACGAGCTGCCGATCAGTGAACACGTCAGCAAAGGCTGTCATGCCAAATGCAGGCGGCGAGAACCAACGGGGATTCGTAGGCATGAGAGACTGTGGTGCGTTGTCAGGCCTTTCTATCGAAGCCGCTTCAATGTCGCGCGGTGTCGGGTTCAAATAGAAGCGCTGCCGGTCGCCACCAGCGACAACGGCAAGTAAGCGTCGTCCGAGTCGCCCCGCGAGCCCTTCACCCTTGACGTAGGCGTCCGTCGTAATGTCACCACAGACAAGGCATTTGAATTGTGCTCCCCGCCCCTGTTTTGGGGGCGCTTGCGGTCCACCGGTTCCTGTCGTCACCCGCGTCTGCACTGAGTCTCCCTCGACCCGCGGAGTGATCCAGCAAAGTTTTCCAGCCTTCCTCGATAGCCACCACGTACTCGCACAGATGACTTCGGCGCCACACGCTGGGTTTGGGCAGCGACAGGTCCGTGACCAAATCCACGCCAGAGTTGAAGCTGGCGTGCCGTCGGGATGGTGGCTATTTGGATACATCGCCGCGCATCGATTACGCGCCGAATCGCGGACTGCGGTGCCATAGCGACGGATATCTTCCGCCAAGCCTGCCAGACCGGTACCACGAAACAAGCCTGAATTTGCACTTCCAGGGAACACTGGTGGAGTGTCGACCCAGCGCGGGGGGATCTCAACAAGCGCTTTATTAATTAGCACTGCCACTGGATTAAGATCAGAAGCTTCAACCTGCAGTCCGAGTCGCTGTGCCTCTATCGGAATGGAACCGCCGCCTGCGAAAGGGTCGACGAGCAGTGGGGTGCCCTCTGGGTTGGAGCGGCGAATTTCTTCCCTCGCAGCGCGTAGTAGGGAATCTTCGCTGCTGTTTTCCCAAACAACCAATTGACTAATGAGGTCTAGCAGCCTTTGCCGCTCGATTGCCTGAGCTTCAGCGGTAGGAAATAGGTCAGGGTGCGAGGACGGATCGTCAACCATCTGGGCGAATACGACCGCCCTACACGCCGCCAAGGGGCGACGCGCCCACCATATATGCAGCATTGAAGGATGGCCATGGCGAATTGATTTCTCCCGCGCTGACTCTCGGTTGATTGCTACGAGGGGCATAGCAACCTCGATCAGTTTGCGCTTTGGTACTTGCATTTCGGATGTCATCAGAATGGCTCGGTTCCCTTGTTCCACATTTTGTTCCAGTCGCCGCGCACGCCTGTGGCGTCGAAGTCGCCAAGATCCGTCGAGGCGAACGGGTTGTCTAGGTATCGGACTTCGTCATGGCCTGCGCCTCGCGGGTCGACCTTGACTAAAGCCAGTCGGTATCGCGGTGCTGCGTTCTTGCCGACCATCACTTCGTTGTGGGTGACGAAGAAGTCGGCGGCGCCGTCCAAACGGGCTTTGACCTCGATGCGGTAGGTATCTCCACTGGCATCCGAGGACAGAATATCGAATCCCTTATTGTTGAATGCCTGCTCGACCGGTGTACGGCCAACAGCTCGCTCTGCCGCCATCACCAGATCGACGCCTCGGCGTTCGACCTCTTTGGTCTCCTTGGCGTGCATCGGTGCCGAAGGTGGCAACTCGCCGTCGACCATGCTTGCCGGCAGTACCAGTGCGGCGGTCATGATGCGTGGCGGCTTGGTCGACATCAACGCCTGCTTGTCGAGTAGCCCGAGGCGGTTGCGTAGGCGGGCGTCAAGCTCGACGGCTTTTCGGTTGAGGCTTTCAGCCGACTCCTTGGGCTTCTCGCCTGCTTGCTCCTTTTCGGCTGCCACGGCGGCGTCGAGAAGCATCCGATCACGTTCACCCTCAAGGCGTTTGACTACGAGTTCACGCGTCTTTTCGAGTTCGGCCGCACGTCGTGGCTGTACCTCTGCGAGGTACTCGGGGAGCTGGGTGGTGATGATCCAACTGGTGGCACGATCCTCCGCCTCCGCCAGCCAAGGAAGTTGGCGTGCCGACGCGACAGCTGGAGTATCCGGTGCTGCGACGCAATCGAGATACGGTGCCGGCCCGGCAGGCGTCACCCCGCCGTGACTGTCAACGTATGCGTATCCGAACCGTCTGGATACGGCAGCACCGGTGGCATCGGCGATTTCTTCGACAACACCGACTAGCAGATGAGGCTCTTCCAGCGTCGCAGACACCAGTACCGTGCCGCTGTTGAGTGTGCCGCCGAAGTGGCGGATCGTTTCGTCCATCACCGCGTCATGTAGCGGGTGTCCTGGTGCGAGCAGATCGGCGCGTGCCAGTTCCTCGGAGTGCACGTGCTCCAGGTCGAAGGTGACTCGGTCGTACTTGGTCGCGATCGGCTGGTACTTGCTAGCCCTGATTTGCGCCGGCACGTTGGCGATCTCGTAGCGACCGCGTTCACGTTTGGCGATGCGCCCACCAAGGCGGGTGAACGCGGCCTTGAAAGCAAGTTCGATGTAGTGCGGTTGCAGACGGCGTGCACGTGCCTCGTCCATAGCCGCACGCAGCTTGGCCAAATCGGCGTCGGCGAGATGATCCGACGCCAGGGCACGTTCGTCGAGCAACTCCTTGAGCCCGTCAGCCACCTTGTGATCGATGACCTCGTGCATCTTGGCCTTCACATCGTCGCGTTCCCCGTAGCGGATGGCCTCCAGGAGCAGTTCGCGAAGCGGTGTCTCGAAGAACGCTTCGCCGAGAACGTCGAAGACTTTGCCGCCGTAGGCCTTCCGCTGCTCTTCGATCTTTTGCAGCAGGCGTTCGAACACGGCACCTTCGCGGGTGTTGCTGGCGACCAGATTCCACAGCCGACAAACTTCTTCCTGCCCAATGCGGTGGATGCGGCCGAAGCGCTGTTCGATGCGGTTGGGATTCCACGGCAGGTCGTAGTTGACCATGAGGTGGGCGGCCTGCAGGTTGAGACCTTCGCCGGCGGCATCGGTGGCCAGCAGGATCTGGCAGTCGCGGTTCTTGGTGAACTCCTCGGTGATCATGCGCCGCTCCTTGCGGCGCACCCCGCCATGGATGGCCTGTACGGCGTTGGGCTTCCCGATCAGGGTCCTGATGCGTCCGGCGAGGTAGTCCAGGGTGTCGCGGTGCTCAGTGAAGATGATGAGCTTGCGCGGCCACCCGTTGGCGTCAACGGTCAGCGCCTCGTCCTGCAGGATTCTGCTCAGCTCGGTCCACTTGCGGTCGGTTCCGGAGTCGCGGACCTGCTTGGCGACGGTCGTCAGCTCTCTCAGCTCGAGGAGTTCGGCATCGAGTTCCTCCACCGTCTGGGCTGCGGTCGCGGCGTCGAGCAGCTCCTCTTCGAGTTCTTCAATCTGTTCTGAGTTGTAGTCGTCGGAGTCGAGGCCTTCGAGGTCGATGGTGGGTTCTTTGTCGGTGTACGTCCCGCTCAGAATCTCCTGTTTCTTGCGCTCAAGGCGCTCGGTGCGACGCACGAGACTCTTGTAGATGGCCTCCGGGCTGGAGGCCAGGCGACGCTGCAGCACCGTCAGGGCGAATCCGACGGTGTTCTTGCGTTTGCCGCCGACCCGGTCGGCACGGTTCATGCCTTCGCGCACGTAGTCGGTGACCTGTGCGTACAGCGAGTACTCCAGTTCAGTGAGCTCGTAGGGCACGGTCTCGGCGCGACGCTCGGGAAACAGCTTCTTGCCCTCGAAGGTCAGCAGGTCTTCTTTGACCATCCGGCGCATGATGCCGTCGGTGTTGGCGGTCTTGGTGTTCTTGCCTTCGAACCGATCACGGTCGAGCAGGGTGAGGAACAGCTGGAAGTCTTCTTCCTTACCGGAGTGCGGCGTCGCGGTCATCAGCAGCAAGTGGCGGGTGATCCGCCCGAGCATCTCTCCGAGTAGGAAGCGTTTCGTCTTTTCCAGCTTGCCGCCGAAGTAGTGCGCGCCCATGCGGTGCGCCTCGTCGACGATGATCAGGTCCCACTCGGTTTCGGCGAGCTGGGCCTGCAGGTCCTCATTGCGCGACAGCTGATCCATTCGGCCGATCAGCAGTGGGTTCGTCTCGAAGACGTTGAGGTTGACGTTGGCGTCGATCAGTTGGTTGGTGAGCAGGTCGAAGCGCAGCCCGAACTTGAAGAACAGCTCGTCTTGCCACTGTTCGACCAGCCCGCCGGGCGCGACGATTAGGCACTGTCGCACGTCGTCACGCAGCAGCAGTTCTTTGATGTAGAGGCCGGCCATGATGGTCTTCCCGGCGCCCGGGTCGTCGGCGAGCAGGAATCGCAGCGGGGTACGGGGGAGAAGCTCGCCGTAGACGGCCCGGATCTGATGAGGAAGCGGCCGGACGTCGCTGGTGGCCACGGCCAACATCGGGTCGAACAGTCCGGCCAGGGTGATCCTTTGGGCCTCCGCGACCATCTTGAAGTCGGTGGCGTTGGCGTCGAACGCGCGGCTGCCGGTCTGGGCGACGGTGAGGCTGTCTTGGTCCTTGCGGAACACGACCTGCTGGCCGAGTGCACCGTCGTTGGTCTTGTAGGTGAGCTCCAGCGCGTCGGTGCCGTGCCATTGGGCAAAGATCACCGTGATTACCTGGGACGGGATCAGCCCGTCGATGCGCAAGCCAGGCTTTAGCTCTTCCAGCAGCACTTCTTGTCCTCCCCGTCGATAGCCGGCCCACTAGTCGACCCCTCCGACAGTATCCGTGGTCGTCCGCGAATCGTCGCTAGGTCCGCTAATCTCCCGCTAGGGAGCGAGTCGATCAACGGGGACTATGGGCAGCGACGAACAGCCGTCAACATCGGCTATCGGTGACGAAGTACGAGGCTGGGTTGATGCCGCCAGGGCGGTGGCAGCAGCACGCCATGAGATTGCTAGCGCAGCAGCCGCGCAGTCCACCGCGCTACGAGCGCGCACCGCGACGGCGCGGCGCGACAATCGCGACCTTTGGCATGTCATCCCGCTGCGCGCCGACGATCAGACGCTCGTCCAGACGATGGCGAGGGCATCCTGCCTCGCGCCTGTTCATCCGGACGTTCAACGAGAGCTCGACCGGCTCACCACCGAAGTCGCGGCGGCCACGGAGGACCTGAGAAAGGTCACGGGGTTCGGTCGCCTGCTGCTGTTCGGCGGAACCCGAGAGAAAGCCAATCAAGCGGCGCAGTTTCTCACCGACTACCGCCGGTGGTTCCTGACTAGCGGTGTTGGACAGGCGATCGAGCAGGCCAAGCCGGTCGATGATCCCCGGATCCGCGGCCTCACGGTGCACGACGTGCTGACCGACTGGGTGGGCTTCAGACAGCAGCTACCCGACCACGGCCAAACTGCCGAGCTGGTCGACTCGACGACCTTCGCGATCCTCCCGAATGCCACCGCCGTCATCCACCGTGCGGCTACTGAAGAGTCCAAGCTGCGCAAAGCCGCGGTCGACGCGGGAAACGCCGTCCGCGCCAAAGAGACCGATCGCATGCTGGCCGACATGTCCGTGGAACGGCTACGCGAAGCCACCCGCGACAAGATCCGCATCGGCGCTCTAACCGACAACGGCATCACCACTGTCCTCGCTGTCTTGGCTAACGAAGGCATTCTCGAGCACTTCGACGGCATCGGGGAAACCTCCGCAACCCGCATTCGCGCAGCCGCCCGGACGCTGCGGCAGAACACCTACGACGAGATGCCGATGCGCATCGACATCAAGAACCGCACCCCGGAGCACACCGACTTCCTTCGCCACCTGCGCGGGTGGGACGCGGCGCGTAGGGCCACCGCTTCGTCGGCGGACATGGCAATCGTCGAAGAGTTGGCACCCGTCGCAGCAGTCATCGACAACACGGTCACCCACGCCATCGTCATCCCCACCGCCTTGTCGACCGTCGCGGACTTCCGGGACGCCGTTCAGATAGTCGCCCGAGCAGCCCGAGCGATCGCCGACGCCCAAGACGCCGCAACAACCGGCGATCCCTGGGAAGACTTCCTCACCCGGCCAGCCGACTACTTCGCACTACTGGCTGAACTGGGATTCATCACCGAGGACGACGAGAAGACTCACGGTGACCTGCCTACCGAAATCATCGAAGCAGTACGTGATTTCGAGTTGAAGGGCGACTACCTCACTGCATCGCTACGCGGCTACCAGAGCTTTGCGGCACGTTTCGCACTGGTCCAGCGCAAGGTCATCATCGGAGACGAGATGGACCTGGGCAAGACCGTCGAGGCCATCGCCACGCTGGCGCACCTGCGAGCAAAGGGTGACCACAACTTCCTGGTCGTGTGCCCCGCCGCCGTGGTGACCAACTGGGTCCGCGAGGTCAGCGCGAAGTCAAAACTGCCCGTACACCGTCTGCACGGCCCCGACCGGCAATGGGCGGCGAAGAACTGGCAACGCAACGGCGGCGTGGGCGTCACGACCTTCGATACGCTGCGATGGCTCAACGATGAGGTGTCGATCCCGGCGCTCAGTTGCGTGGTCGTCGACGAGGCGCACTACATTAAGAATCCCGATGCGCTTCGCACGCAACGAACCGCGCAGCTCATCGACTCGTGTGAACGGGCGATTCTGCTCACCGGCACGCCACTGGAGAATCGACTTGACGAGTTCCGCAACCTCGTCGGTTACCTCCGCCCGGACCTCGTGTTGGATGCGAACGAATTCGCGCCTAAGAAGTTTCGCCGCCAGGTAGCGCCGGCATACCTGCGCCGCAACCAAGAAGATGTCCTCACCGAGCTTCCCGAACTCGTTGAGGTCGACGAGTGGATGCCGATGTCGGGCGACGACGCCGCGGCGTACCGCTCCGCCGTGGAGCAGCGCAACTTCATGGCGATGCGCCAGGCGACGATGAAGCAGGGAATCAAATCGACCAAGATGCAACGCCTGGTCGAGATCGTTCAAGAGGCAGAGGCCAACGGCCGCCGCGTCGTCGTCTTTTCGCACTTCCTCGATATTTTGAGCGACGTTGCACGGCATATGCCGGGCCGGGTCTTTGGACCACTGACCGGCTCTGTCGCCGCCAGCCAACGCCAGGTAATGGTCGACGACTTCTCCGCTGCCAACAAGGGGGCCGTGCTGGTTGCCCAAATCGTCGCTGGCGGAGTGGGTCTCAACATCCAGGCGGCCTCAGTGGTTGTGATCTGCGAACCGCAGCTCAAACCGACCACCGAGTGGCAAGCCATCGCACGGGCGCACCGCATGGGCCAGCTCGAATCCGTTCAAGTCCACCGACTTCTGTCCGACGAAGGAGTCGATCAGAGACTCCGTGAGATCCTGGCCACCAAGAAGGAACTCTTCGAGAGCTTTGCCCGCGAAAGTGAAACCGCTGCAAGCGCCCCGGAAGCCTACGACGTCACAGAGGCCGAACTCGCACGCGACATCATCGCTGCCGAACGCGAGCGGCTTTTCGGTCAATCGGTGAAGACCGCGCCCTCGACAGCGCCAAATGAGCCACCGAAGACGTCGCCCCCGACTGAGAAGCCGACCGTATCTCGACCGGCAACGACCACGACGGAATCTGTCAGACCGACTGCACCAGCGACTCGTCACCGCGTTGTGAGACCTGGACCGCCAGTGCAGAACTTGACTCGTTCGGAGAGCCGTGTGGACCGACCCCGTCGCGTGGTTCCAGAACGCCTTCAATCACCGGCTTCAACCAGCGATGCGCGGCCGCAGACCTCCAGCTCTGCGCCTCCCGCGCTGCAGAGGTATCCCGTTTTCTCTGAGCCTTTATCACCGATCTCGCAGACACCTGCCGACCGGGTCATCGACAACATCGTTCGCATCGTGGGTGCGGAGGGTCCTCTGACTGGGTGGCGGTTGCACCAGGTCTACCGAAAGTGCGCGACGGGCCGAGAGTCTCACGATGAGTTCTCGCGTCTGCTCAATCGGGCTATTTCAGCTGCCGAGCGGCAGCAGCGCATCGTGTCGGAAAACCCATTGAATCAGTCCGGTAACAAACCACGGACTTTCAGACTGCGGAACCAGTCATTAACCGTCGCACGCGAACTCGGCCCCCGGACGATCGATATTGTGCCTTTGAGGGAGGTGCAGCAGTACTGCCGCACCGTGTCCGCCGGCCAATCGCTATCGGCTGGCGAACTTGTGGAACGGGTGGGCAGGCTGCTCCGCAACAAGCACGTCATGAGCGAGCTTCAGAAAGCGGTGCTCGCGGCCCAGCGCATAGATCAGAAGTCCGCTGGCACACGCTCAGGTGACGCGGTGTGTCCGTCGTGCTTTACGATCCATGCCGGCGAGTGCGCTTGACTACTTTGAAATCTCAGCGCGCCAGCACCGTCGCCCAATGCTCGGCTTGTTCGGCGGCGTCGAGCAGTATTCGAGCCAGCGCACGTGATTGTTCCGCGGACAGCGGACCATTACCAGCGATGTCAAGGTAGATCTCGACGAAGTCATGAGAGCTGAGTTCTCCGTTGGGGTGTTGAATGGCGGACAGGTGTACGCCGACGTCGTAACCCTCGACGCTTTCCTCGTCGGTATAGACGATCCTGTATAGCTCGTCGCCATCCAGCTGCCAGTCGGTGCATCCTGCTGCGCCGTGGGGCAGCGCAGGTCCAACCTGATCGACTGTCGTCATCATCATCCCCTCGTGTTCTCTTGACTGCCCCTGCGCTCAAGCTTCGTGACATCCGCTGCCGCCAGTTGGCGCAGCCTCCATTCGTAGATCGGATCCGCGGCACGGTAGGGGGCGTCGCCATCCAGGACGAGTTCAAAAAGGTCGAGCATGGCCTTGCCGCGTCTTGCTCTGTCTTTCGCGAGCAGCCGCCTGCGCCACGCCGAGTCGCTGAGCACGGTGGCCAGCCGAATGATCTCGGGATACATGGCTGCGTTGCGGCTCGCAGTGCCCGTGCCTCGTTGGGCTTCATCGGGTTGGAGTTCGGAGAGTCGGAATCCGATCGCTTCCAGCGGTCGCCAGTAGTTCCACTGCTCCACGATGTCGTAGGCGTCGGTGACAGATTGCAGAATCGCGGGCCGGCCGTGTTGGTGGATGAGACGTTGATGCCGCCGGTGTGCAAGCAGAATATCGGCACGTGAGGCGCCAACGATTTTGACGATCGGGCGGGTTGGGTCGGCACGAAAGGCCGTGCCGTTGAGCCACATGCTGTGGTGGACGCACACCACGTTGTCGTGGGTGGACCACACCTGCGGGAAGGAAATACGTTGCCCGTGTCTCGATGCGCACAGTGGACATCCGGGCCCGACCGATTCCACTTCGCGCTGCAACAACTCAGGATAGGCGTCGGTATCGCCCGCAATTCGCAGTTCGGGCAGTGCGAAGGCGAGGGCGCGATCGCTCATCGACACGCAGGCGGCGAGAGCGGCTCGCGTCGTTGGCCCCCGGCGGGTCAGCAGTGCTTCCAGGCGAGCACGGCTGATGCCGTTCGCCTTCGCCAGACGGGCGAGGTATTCGGCAAGCACTTCGTTCGGCAGGGGCCTCACCGGACGGGGAAGTGTTGGGTTGCCGATGCTGGACGTGAGCGTTGTCATGATCGTGACCTACCCGGCCTTGGGGGCGACTGGGTGGCTGGTTGCGGCCTCCGCTGCGTGGTCGATGATGGCTGCGTCGAGTGCCTCACGCGTGATCGCGTCGTCTCCGCTGAGGATGGCCGTGATCGCCGCGACTCGGATGAGATGACTCAGACTGCTGATCGACCCACCCGTTCGTTGGTGTAGGTATTTCGAGTTGCGCGTCAGCGTGCCGTCTCGGTGCTTGTACAGGCGCAATGCTGATTCCATTGATGCGACAAGCGATTTCCATTCGTCGTTGAATGGAAAGTTGCCTGTCTTGATCAGAACGGACCGTCCTGAGATCTGCCGGCCGCGGACTCCGGTGAACAGCCCGGAGCGCTCCACATTGATGCCCGCGTAGACGAATGTGGCGGGCATGTGCTCGCTGAAGTACTTCAGATGATCGGACATGTCCTCGCCGGCGGCACTGGCAAGGTTGAGGTTGTGGATCTCGTCGACAATGACGAGTTCGGTCCGGGCCTCGGTGAGCACGTGGCACACCGCATCGGCGATGTCAGTGGTGTTGTGACGTTGCCGCGTAGGAAGTCCGAGGAAGTTGGCGAACTCTGAAGCGAGCTTGCGGGGCGAGCCTTTCGGCGGTGTTGTGATGTAGACGACAGGTATCCGGTCCTGGCCGGGATACCGGCGGCGTACGTTCTGCTCGTGGATCTTTCCGAGCAACTTGATGGTGGTGGTCTTCCCGCTCGCCCACGGCCCTGACACGATCATGGATCGGCGGGCGCCACATTCACGTTGATTGAGCAGAGTCAACAGCCGGCCCTGGCGGGTGATGTGGCGGACCGTTGAAGTCTCGATGATGACCAACTCCGAGTGGTAGGCCATGCGTCGGTCATCGAATGCGAGCTTCTCCGCACCGGTGAGCGTGCTGTAGTAATCGTGATCGGGTAGGTCAAATATTGCGGGTTTGGCGTCGACGAATCTGCGCCAACCATCAAGCGTTACTGACGGCAGCTGGCGGGGGTCGAGGTCGGGCTCGGCCGCCTGCTCATCGACGGTCATCTTCGAATCACCATGTGTCGGCCTCCTTCTCGGCGTCGAATACGGGTAGTGGGATGACGTCGGCGATATCGTCGTCCTCCGCCGGAGACAAATGGGGCGTCGGCTTTTCCTCTGCTGGTGGCAATGTGGGTGGTAACTCCGCCGCCGCCCGTGTACGCGCGATGGCTCGGCGGTCCTTTGCGGTGCGGCGACGCCGGGTCGCCGGCTCGGGCGCCACGGACGCACGTCCCAAGAGGTCCTCGACTGCGGCCGTGATCGCCTCTTGCGAGGTTCGCCGCTCTCCTCGACTTGTCTCGAGTTGACGTGCATGCTCCCACAGTGACGACCCAAACGGCTGCGGTGCGGTGTGGAGCTGCGTCCAGCAGGCCATCAGGTAGCCCTCGCCGTGGTGGTTGCGAACCCAGATGCGACTGACGTCGTAGGGGTCGTAGTGGACCTGCCACTGCGTGCCCTTGCCGGGTACCCCGGAGATCTCACCCCGCGCAGCGTCCAAGTCGTCGCTGTCGTAGGTCCGGTAGTCGATGGTGATGCCTGCGGCTGTCACCGTCCGGTACAGGCTGGGTAGGAGTGCGATGTATTGGTCGGAGGTCAACGGCGCGGGGATATATCCGCTGACGGCGAGCATGGACGCGTACTTCTCGTTCGGGGTCAGCTTTCTTTGCGGGTTCAAGGGGTCCCGCAGTCCATCGTGGGGTCTGTTCTGCCAGGCGACGACGACCCATTCGTCCAGCAGATCCTGAAGCTCTTGCAGCGAGAATACTGCGTTCTGCTCGGCGTTCTTGCCTCGGTTCTCGACCGATGATCCGAGGTAGCCCGTGACGTATTGTGCGAAAAGGGTTTTGACCGATCCCAAGGTGCGTTCGACGATCGGCTTATCGGTAGGCTCGTCCTTGTGTGCAGGCTGCATGCTGATCCCGAGCGATCGGCATGCAGAGCGGAAAGTGCTCGACAGATAGACGGCGCCGTTGTCGTACACGATGTTCTCGGGAACGATGACGGGGCGGGCAGCAGCGTGCTCAAGTCTGTCATCGACAGACCGCATTGCGTGGTAGGGCAGGACCGAGTTCGACATTCGGACGGCATCGATCCATCCTGGCCGCATCGGTTCCGGCGTCATCGATTTCGCGACAAGAAGGGATGCGTCTACTGCCTTCGTCGTAGGTCGGAGAACCGCCGCGACGATTGTGCGCGTCGCAGCGTCGACGAGGCCCGTCAGCTCCACCCGACCCCTCACCGACTCATCGAGCCGGATGCCGACATCGAACGGCGTGGTGTCGATTTGCATCCACTCCCCGGGACGGCTCGCGACCACCTTACCGAACACGCCCTCCGGCTGATGGTTCTTCGTCTGCCGGGTTCGTGCGGATCCAGTGGCGTGACGCGCTTGGGGGAGCTGTTTCATCAGCCGATGAAATGTGGTGTGAGAAGGTAGTTTCACTCCGTCGCCGAACTTGTCGACCACTCGCCGGTCCACGTGCCACTTCATGGCAATCTCTGTGCGCGTCGACTGCAATTCGTTCTCGTTCAGCACCTCCAACAGCACGCCCACGTAGCGACTATCGACCCGACGGGTTGGCGAGCGCCTACGGTGAAGACGGCCGTCAACCAGCCCGGCAACGCCGGATCGTTCGTAACGCCGACGGAGTTCTTGGAAGTACTTCAGGCCCAATGGCGTTCCAGCGGACTCAAGTTCGGAGCATTTGTTGCGTTCTCGCTGTCCGAGTGATGTCGATCGAATGTCGTATCCGTTCCGTGGAGTGGTCTGCGGCGGTGAGCCGACTGGTATCCCGTCGACCACTTCGGAGATGTGGTGCTCGAGCCAGAGGACGCGCTCCTGGACCCGTCTCGGCAGCGCGGAGAAGTAGTCGGGTGGGATTGGGCGGCGACGAACGCTGGGGGATAGGACGTCGAATGAACTGTCCGCGAACAAGTCCGCAATCTTGACTGCTGCGAGCTGACCGTCCTCGCGACGTAGCTTCGCTATCATTCCGTCGATCGCCACCAGCTCGCAGAACTTGCCGTCGTAGCGACAAAAGTCGCCGATGGCGATTCTGGCGGGCTCAGCAGTCATCGTTTGGCCAACCGGATCAGCGTATGTTCACCGATCGGTGCCGAGTCGATATCGACGTCGATCTCGTGTGTCCAGAGCAGGTGATAGACAGTGGGTAATACCAATAGCGGTTCGCCCGCCGCGAGGGCGGCTGCGCCGATTGTCTTCGGGTTGTGGGCCAGTAGCGAGGTCAGGTTGGTGACGACGTCCTGCCGTCGATTTCGTGGGTTCCGGTAACCGGCGAGCCAACGCAAGTTCGCGGCTCGGATCGGTGGCTGATCTCCAACACGGCGGTAGGTCCACCCAGACCCAGTACGCCCGCACAGCGCACTGGTCGATTCGAATGCCTCGCGTGCGGGTCAAGTCCAGGGACGTGGTGTACGACGTCGTCGTGTGATTCTTCGAGGTAGTTGGGTCAGGCGGTCAGTGCCGCTGGGGTGGCCTCCTGTTCTGTCGGTGTGTCGTTGACGGTGCGTGATTTGCTGAGGACGTCGAGGCCGAGGTAGCGCCGCGATTCTGCCCATTCGTCGTGTTGTTCGGCCAGGACGGCGCCGACGAGGCGGATCAGAGCGTTTCGGTCGGGGAAGATGCCGACGACGTCGGTGCGTCGGCGGATCTCCTTGTTGAGGCGTTCCTGGGGGTTGTTGCTCCAGATCTGGCGCCAGATCTGCTTGGGAAACGCAGTGAACGCCAGCAGGTCCGCCCGGGCTTCTTCCAGGTGGTCGGCGACCTTGGGGAGCTTGTCCGCGAGGGCCTCGATGATCCGATCATATTGCGCAGCAACCGATTCAGCGTCTGGTTGATCGAACACCGAATGCAACAATGTCCGGACCCACGGCCACGACGACTTGGGAGTGACGGCCATCAGGTTGGTCGTGTAATGCGTTCTGCACCGCTGCCAGGCCGCCCCGGGCAGCGTCGCCCCAATGGCCGCTACCAGCCCGGCATGGGCGTCGCTGGTGACCAATTTGACCCCGGACAGGCCGCGGGCGGTCAGCGACCGCCAGAACGTCAACCAGCCCGCTCCGTCCTCGGCGGTACTGACGTCAATACCCAGGATTTCGCGATGGCCCTCGGCGTTGACCCCGACCGCGATCAGGGCGTGCACGTTGACCACCCGCCCGCCCTCGCGGACCTTGAGCACCAGGGCGTCGGCGGCCACGAACGTGTACGGGCCGGCGTCCAAGGGCCGGGTGCGGAAGGCTTCGACGGCGGCGTCGAGTTCCTTAGCCATCACGCTGACCTGGGACTTCGACAGCGACGTGATCCCCAGGGTCTCCACCAGCTTGTCCATCCGCCGCGTCGAGACCCCCAGCAGGTAGCAGGTCGCGACTACCGTGGTCAGAGCCCGTTCGGCGCGTTTGCGGCGTTCCAGCAGCCAGTCCGGGAAGTAGGAGCCGTGGCGCAGCTTCGGGATCGCGAGATCCAATGAGCCTGCGCGGGTGTCGAATTGGCGGTGCCGGTAGCCGTTGCGGGAGTTGGTGCGCTCGGTGCTGCGTTCGCCGTATCCGGCGCCGCACAGGGCGTCGGCCTCAGCGCCCATCAGGGTGTGGATGAATGTGGCGAGCAGCTCGCGCAGCACGTCGGGATGGGCGGTGGTGAGTCGTTCGGCCAGCACGGTGGGCAGGTCGATATTGTGGGCAGTGGTCATCGCGTCGGTTCCTTTGCTCGAGAAACTTTGGTCGGTCTCTCGAAGAATCACGCGATGACCTTCAATCATTCGGCTACGACACGCCGGTACCGCTGATCAGGTCCGACTCGTACACCACCTTGGTGGACGCAACCCGCGTGCGTCACCGTCCACGAGTCGGTCTGGTCGAACATCCACGACGACGCCGTCGCCGGATCTGGTTCGGAGGAACACATCAGGTGTGTGCTGCCGCTGTTTCCCTGCGACCGAAGTGAAGCGAAAAGCGAAGGGCTGTACGGATATTCCAATGATGTCTGGATCGAAGTCGGCCGCGATCAGAAAGTCCCGTTCAACCCACGATTCGAATGGGATGTGCGACTCTGTGGTCGAGCACCACCACTCGCCGGTGAAGTTTTTCTGACCCTTGTACGTCGTGGCTTTGCGGACCGGCGCACATCTCTCGAACGGCACCGACCACAGCTCGTCGGCCGGAATTTGAGCGACAGGTTCACCCTCAGCGGGCCGGTAATCAATCAGCTCGCTGTTTCGAATCTGCGCCGCCGCGCGCCCATGGGTGGGCACGTCTCTGATGGTATGGCCGAGATCGGCGAACTACTCGTCCGACACGCCTGAATCGCCCGATATGGAGAGCCGCATCCATATGACCGGCGATGCCCATGCACTGTCATGCTCCGCTGCCGCGGTGGCCCTCACCGAGCTCAGTCGGCGTTCTCTTCTCCGCGAACCGATATTGCGGAGCCAGTACCTCTACGGCGTCTGCCACACCGTCGGGATAGTTGCGAGCTCGCTTGGGGTCTGGACGGGGGCCAATCGACTGTGCCTCGTACAGCGACACTGCAGCCTCAGTCATGCGAATTGCGTTTCCAAAGGAGTCGAGAGTGATCGCCAGCAGTGGCGTGTCGTCGAGTTCTTCGTCGTTGAGCACGTATCCCATCAGCCACTTGAATCCGTGAACGAACCCCGAGCCCAGTGAGTAGAAGCTCTTGGCGCTACGTGGGTGCATCACGGCGTCCAACTCGGCGTCAGCCTTGCGTGGCAGTTGCTCGTCCATCCAAATCTCCGCGCCTTCAACCAATTTGAGCGGTCCGCCACTTGGCCCAGTTATATGCTCGGCGGATAACGCCGCGATCTTGGCCTGCCGAGCAGCCACCCGTTCGCGCCGCTTCTCAAAGTTGGTCAGATCGACTTCCGCCAGTGGGTCTGTTCGTGCTACCAGAGCCTCAGCCTCAAGCCTCTCGAACTCTTCTTGCCGGCCACGCTCAGCCTTGAGGAATCCGTAGCAGCGGCGAATCCGTTCTTCCGTGTCCGTCTCGGAAATCAGCCAGATGGTCTTGGCCGACGATTCTATCGCAATACGGCACAGCGCCGCCGTTGCCGACGTTCGGATTTGCCCCTGTGTGAGTGCCAGCGCAATGACCTCGGCCGCCGCCGCGAGATTTTCGCACGCGTTCATGGTCGGATAGAGCGCCGTCGAGCTAACCAAATTCGTTTCATCCTCGAGTGTGACTGCCACATCGTCGAATGCGAGGCGGCTCTCGCGATGGATCGGATTGGGCCGCAGACCCCACGACAGAAGATCTTTTGCTCGCTTGGCGCGTTCACCGATGAGCCCAAGAAACATCGCTCGCATGAGCCCGTGCGCGCCGTCCGGGTACGCAGCCTTGAGCTTGTCCCAATCCACCTCCGAGAAGTCAGGCCGCGAGGCGGGGCCGCCTGGAGCGGCCGGCGATGGCATTTTGATGCCGAAGGCCTCCGGACCGGGATCGGTCTCGGGAACCGTATGACGACGTTGCTTCTCGCGCTCTTGCCGGCGCCGCTTCGCCGCCATACGGTCACCACGCTTGGCCATCTGCCCGTCCTTCACCTATTCCGCCGCACAACAAGCCCTCACAATAGGTCTCGGCTCCGACAAGGCCACCGGCTAATACGACCCAAACCGTCACAGTGACTAAACGCGAGGGTGGCGGTGATGTCATCATTGACAACGTGGTTAGACGCGTCAGCCTGATCCTGAGGGAAGCCGACGAAACGGTGATATCCCCCTACCTCAGTCAGGATTCGCCCGCGGCGGAAGCTCTGCGACGATGGACCAGGCGGCAAGGGTGGGTCCCAGCCGAAATACCAACGGAAGCCGACGTGCTTCGTGCGCTGCTCAGGGCCGGGGCAGACGCACTGCATGAACAAGCCCTTGATGTTGGCTATACCCAACTGGCCTCGGACTTTGATGATCTCTCTGCTGACGCGGATAGGCGTGCCGCCCGGGACCGCCATGCGCAAAGGATCCAAGACAGCAATGAGGGCGGAGCGTAACCGCCATACGAGGGGCCTAATGGAGAAGCCCGACTCGACTAATACGTCACAGTGACGAATTGGTCGGGTCCCGCGGCCGTAGCGACCGAGGACGGTGCGGGGCGGAACTCGGGCGGAAGCTGATCACGCCACCGGCGCGGAAGCGTCACGAGATGCGACATCCAGTAGGCGAAGGACTGGAAAGGGCCATGCGCTAATTCTCGAACGAGTGAAAAAGTCGGAGATCAACTGCAAAACGACATCAACGGCGTGACCCCGCGCGACGGGCGGGACGCAATCTCACCTGGGACGCAGATTCGTACCGATAAGCCACATTATGTCAGGTGAGGTTTTTCCCGATCAGCAGCCCGTCGTGGACTACGGGCTTCGTCGCGTGGTCCTTCCCCGCCGCGCCGCATGCCACTGTCGAGACATGACTCCACGACTGAAGGGCACGGCGGCATGAAAGACGTTCTGATAGTCGACGGCGGCCTCCCGGAAGTGCGGAGCGCGGTGGGCACGATGCTGCTGGGCTCGACTGACGCGTCGCTCGCGATGGCCGGTCACCCCGACGACAGCGCCTATGCACAGGAGGCCTCGTGACCACCACTGTCGTCGTCGTCGGCGGCGGATACGCCGGCGTGCTGGCCGCCAACCGGTTGAGCCAACGTTCCGACGCGGACATCATCATGGTCAACCCGCGCCCGCATTTCGTCGAGCGGATTCGCCTGCACCAGATGGTGGCCGGCAATGACGATGCCGTGCAGGACTACACGACGGTGCTGACCGACCGCGCCAAGCTGGTGGTCGACACCGCCACGCGCATCGACGCCACCGGCCGTCAACTGCACCTGGATTCGGGATCCACGCTGGACTACGACTACCTGGTGTACGCCGTCGGCAGCACCGCACCGGTGCCCGCTGCAGTACCCGGTGCCCACGACTTCGCCTATCCGATCGGTGAATATGAGGCTGCCCAACGGCTCACCCAGCGACTGTCGGACCTCCCGCTCGAGGCGCCCATCGTGGTCGTCGGCGGAGGCCTGACCGGGATCGAAGCGGCGTCCGAACTCGCCGAGGCCGGCCGACACGTCACCCTGGTGACCGATGCGCTGGGCCCGTCGCTTGCCAACGGGGGCCGCCGATCCGTGGCCAAACGGCTGAAGATGCTCGGCGTCACCGTAAGGGAAGATGCCGTCGTCAGCGAGGTGCATGCGGATCGCGTCACGTTGCGCGACGGCACGGACGTGCCCAGTTCAGCGACGGTGTGGACAGCCGGGTTCGGTGTACCGAATCTGGCTGCCGCCAGCGGCTTGACCACTGACCGGCTCGGCCGGCTGCTCACCGACGAAACCCTCACCAGCATCGATGATTCATCGATCATCGCCGCCGGCGACGCTGCATCCCCGTCCGGCGTGCCGCTGCGGATGAGCTGCCAGCTCGCCATGCCGCTAGCCTCCCTCGCCGCCGACACCCTACTGGCCCGCCTCGATGGCGAGACACCTACGAAACTGAACCCTGCCTCAGTGGGTCAATGCATCAGCCTGGGCCGCCACGCCGGCACCATTCAAATGTCGCATTTCAACGATGTCGCCATGCCGATGCATCTCGGCGGGCGCCTCGCGGCCACCATCAAAGAGCAAGTGTGCAAGGGCACCGTGTCGTTCCTGACCAAGGAGGCCCGCAAGCCGGGTAGCTACTTCTGGCCCAAAGGCGGTAAGAGGCAACAGAGTCTGCAGGAGGGTGCGGCGCATGTCTGAGGTGATGGAGAAACTCGTGCAGGCCATGACGGTCATCCAATCCGTCACACCGCCGATCATCCCCCAGGGCGCCGATGCGATCATCGAATGGGGCCCCGGCGACGCGGGCGCGCCGCCGCACCGCCACCCCGGCGGACCGTGCTTCGGCTACGTCCTGGAAGGCGAGATGCTCTTCGAGCTGGAAGGTGAAGCGCCCCGCGTCATCAAGGCCGGCGAAGCGTTCTGGGAACCGGGTGGCGACGTCATCCACTACTCCGACGGCAACAACCGCGACGACATCCCGCTGCGGTTCCTGGTCACCATGCTATGCCGACCGGGCATCGACATGTTCGTCCTCGTCGACGAAGCCGAACTCGAACGACGCAAAGACCGCCGGATCCCGAAAGGTCACTGATGAAGATCACCGTGGTCGGCGCGACCGGACAGATCGGATCCCAGGTCGTCGCATTGCTCACCGGCGCAGGCCATCAGGTCACCGCGGCGTCGCGCTCATCGGGAGTGGATGCCATCTCGGGCAACGGTGTGGCGGAGGCGTTCGACGGTGCCGACGTCATCGTCGACGTCCTCAACTCCCCTACCCTGGAACCCGGCCCGGCATTGGAGTTCTTCACTGACTCGGCCTCCACCCTGCTGATGGCAGCCAAGAACGCCGCCGTGCAGCACTACGTCTTGCTATCCATCGTCGGCGTAGACGGGATCGATGCCGACGGTTACTTGCGCGGAAAACTTCTACAGGAGGAACTGGTGTCCGCCGCCGGTGTCCCCTACACCATCGTTCGGGCCACCCAGTTCCACGAATTCACCGAAGGCATCGCCGATTCACTCGTGGTCGACGGTGAAATCCGCGCACCAGACGCGCTGATCCAGCCCGTCGCCGCGGCCGAGGTCGCCGGCCTCATCGCGCGGGTTGCCGCCGAGGCGCCGCGCAACGGCGTGCTCGAACTCGGCGGGCCGGAGAAGATGCCGTTCGCCGAGATGGCCCACACCGTGTTCACGCTTCGAGGCAAGAACGTACCCATCACCGTCGACCCGCAAGCTACCTACTTCGGCGTTCCCGTCGAACGGAACAGCCTGGTCACCGATGACGGCGCTGAACTCGGCAGCACCCGTCTGATCGACTGGCTGGGTCGACGGTGATCGAAGGCGAGCCGGCAGGCCGCACTGCGCTGGTCACCGGCGGCACCGCCGGCATCGGCCTTGCCGCCGCTCGTCGACTCGTGGACGCCGGCGCCTTCGTCGTCGTCACTGGACGCAACCGAGAACGCGGCGGACGGGCGCAGGAAGAACTCGGACCGCACGCGCGGTTCGTTGCGGTCGACATGGCCGATCCGGACGGGGTGGACCGGCTCTCGCGTGACTACGAACTCGACATCCTGATCAACAACGCGGCACGATTTCCCGCCGCCCTGACCGTTGACCAGGACGAGAGCGAGTTCGGGCGCACCTTCGCCACCAACGTCCGCGGACTCTACTTCCTCGTCGCTGCAACGGTTCCCGCGATGATTCGACGCGGCGGCGGGGCCATCGTGAACATCACCTCCATGGTGGCGTCCAAAGGTGTTCCCGGCGCCTCGGTGTACAGCGCGTCGAAAGCTGCCGTCGAGCAGCTGACCCGAACCTGGGCCGTTGAGTTCGGCGCCCACAACGTCCGGGTGAACAACGTCGCCCCGGGCCCGACCGCCACCGAGGGCGTCGTCGCCGAATGGGGCGCGACCAACGATGAACTCGGCCGCGCGCTCCCCCTGGGACGCACCGCCGATCCTGCAGAGATCGCCGAGGCGATCTACTTCCTGGCCTCACCACGCGCCAGTTTCATCACCGGCACCACACTGCACGTCGATGGCGGCGGTACCGCCGTCTAGGAGGATCATGATGGATTTCGATGACGTGGTGGTTCGCCGCCACTCCTCGCGGATGTTTCTGTCCGACAAGCCCGTACCTCGGGAACTGCTGAACGAAGCTCTGGCGTTGGCCATCCGGGCACCGTCGAACTCGAATGTTCAACCCTGGCGGCTGTTCCTGGCAACGGGGGCTCGCCGTGACCGCCTCGCCGCGTCGTTGGCCGCGAAGGTACGCACCGACCCGCCGCCCACGCTGGGTCTGCCCGACTCCCACGGGCATTTGCGCCGCCAGCTCGGCGCGCTGCTCTACGGTGCGATGGGGGTGGCACGCGACGACAGCGAGGGACGTTGGAACGCACAGCTGCGCAACTGGGATTTCTTCAACGCCCCGGTCGCCGGAATCGTCTGCATGCACCGCGATCTCGGGCTGCCCGATGCCGTCGGCGTGGGTATGTACTTGCAAACGCTGCTGCTCGCCCTGACCGAGCGCGGTCTCGACAGTTGCGTGCAGGTTTCCACCGCGCTCTACCCGGACCTGGTGCGCCAGCAGCTCGACATTCCCGACGATCTGACCATTCTGTGCGGCCTGTGCATCGGCTACGCCGACCCCGCCTTCGCGGCCAACAACATCGTCACGCCGCGAAATCCGGTTACCGAGAACGTCGTGATCCGCGAAGACTAGACTTCGGATCGTCGAGACGAGCTTCGGACCGTCCTCCCCGGACGCCAGTCAAGCGAATTTCTGTCGGAGTTCGCGTCTGGTGCGAACGCCCAACTTGGTGTAGACCTTGCGCAGATGCCAATCCACGGTGTGTGCACTGAGAAACAGCTGACTGGCGACCTCCTGGTTGGTCAGACCCTTGCCTGCCAGTTCGGCGATCTGGCGCTCTTGAGGGCTCAGGTCATCGCCGGCGGCGGTGGGCGACTTCCTCGTTTTCTGCCCCGTAGCCTGCAGCTCGCGGCGGGCGCGCTCAGCGAACGCCATCGACCCCATCGCGACGAGATCCCTATGGGCAACGCGTAGCGGCTCTCGCGCTGCGGTGGCAGGGCCGTTGCGGCGCAACCACTCTCCGTATAACAGCCGCACCCGAGCCAGCTGCACCGCCTGGGAGGTGGCCTCGAAATGCCCGATGCTCTCCAAGTACAGCGTTTCTGCGCGTCTTCCGCTGCTGAGCAGCGCTTCCGAGCGGGTGAGCGAACCCAGCGCCCGCGCCGTGCCAGCCGCCAGTGTCCGCTCGCGCAGTTGCTCAAGTGCTTGCTCGGCGAAATACACGTCGTTCGTGCGCACGGCCGCTTCGATCGCTTCGATCAACAAGTAGCCGTGAAAGCCGAGATCCTCATACTGAAGTCCGCGGCGGGCAGCAGCCAGTGCGTCGGGATAACGGCCCCGCCCATTGTCGACCAACGCCGTAGCGTAATGCGCCAACCCAATGGCGCGGCCCTCGCCGCGAAGTTGGCTCGACTCGATCGCGGCGGTAGCGAGCGCGGCAACCTCGTGGTCGTCACCCTTCCATGCCGCCACGTTGAGACCGTGATACCGCAATGGGGCGTAGTTGATGGCGTTCGCCAAGTCGCTGGCCTCGGCGACCAACGCAGTAGCTTGGGTCAATTCACCGTTCGCGACGTGAGCACCGGCGCGCGATAGCATCGCCGACGGCAGCAGTGCCAATGCCCCGGCATCAGTTGCCAAGCGCACGGCGTGCGCCGACACCGCGCTCCAGCCCTCCTCCCACGTCTCATGGATCACGCATTCGTGCACCAGCGGAAAGGCTCGCCAGAACCAACCTGATTCCGAGCGGACGCACTCCAGGAGGGCATCCCGTGCGCGGCGCATCGCGGGCATCGCCGCCGCGGCTCCCAAGGCCAGGCGATCAGCCAGCGCGTGGGTGATCACCTCCAGTGGCGTCTGCGGTGGCAGGACAACCAGCGCTGCCCGGACGGTCTCGGCGATCTGCACAGTCAGGCCGGGTGCGCTGCGACCCGCGTACATCGCTGCACTCAGCGCTTCCAGGTAGGTCTCGGTAGCCAGAGCAGCGTCGAGGACACTCAGTTGCGCAGCCACGGCGGCGAATTCGGAGACTGCCTCGGCGAGGGCAGCGGCCTGCCCGGAGGCCCGCGCCGACGTGAAGGCCAATCGCGTCCGCAGCTGGGCCAATCGTGCCCGCTGCAGGTCGGTCAACGGCCCCAGTTCGGCCGTTGCCAGCAGGTGACGTGACTGGTCGAAGGACGCGGTCTCGTAGTGAGCTTCCGCGGCGGTCAGCGCGCGTGTACTGCGCATGGATGGGTCGGGAGTCAATTCGGCTGCGCGCGTCAGGAAAGCCGCCGCGGCGGCTGTTCCGCCCCGTTGCCGCGCTCGACCCGCCGAGGACTCCAACTCGAGCGCCACCGGTTCGTCAAGTGCCTCGCAGGCCAACGCACGGTGCCAGGCCCGTCGGTCCGGATCCGCCTCGGGGTCGGTCACCGCGGCCAGTGCCCCATGCGCGTGCCGCCGTTGTTCCGGAGTGGCCGAACGGTAGGCGGCCGAACGTGCCAGCGGGTGATGGAACTGCACGCGGGTGTCGATCCGGAGTAGTCCGACGTCCTGCGCCGGCATCGTCGCGACGGGCTTGAGGTCCATATGCGCCAGCGCGCGAAACAGCAGCGCCGGATCACCCAAGGGTTCCGCGGCAGCCGTCACCAGGCACATCTGCGTTTCGGCGGGTAGTTGAGACACCAGCTCCAGGTATCGCCCTTCGACGCTAGCGCTCACCGGCCCACGTTGCGCTGCGGCGGAGTCGGAAACACGGACCTCCTTGGAACTTTCGAGTAGTGCCAAGGGGTTACCGTGCGACTCTGCGACGATTCGGTCCACGATGGCGGGGTCGAGGCGCCCCGGAAACGCCAACTCCAGCAGGTTGCGGGCGTCCCCGTCGTTGAGCCCGCCGACCGCCAGGGTCGGCAGGCCTGCCGTACCGTCATTCGGAGTGCGTAGCGCGAACACCAGCCCGACCGCCTCGGCCTCCAGACGACGCGCAACGAAGAACAGCGTCTGCGCCGACACCGAGTCCAGCCACTGCGCGTCGTCGACCAAGCAAAGCACCGGCCGTCCCTCTGCGGCGGCAGCCAGCAGCCCCAGCACCGCGAGCCCGACCAAGAAGCGACTGGGCGCGCCGCCTGCAGAGCTGATGCCAAAGGCGTGCTCCAGGGCTTCGCGTTGCGGTAGCGAAAGTCCCCCGCGGAAGCCGAGCACTGGTGCGCACAGCTGCTGCAAACCGGCGAACGCCAGGTCCATGTCGGACTCCACACCAGCCACGGACAGCACAGTGCAGTCAGCCGCCGAGTCCCGGAGGTTCTGTAGGAGAGCGGTCTTACCGATACCGGCCTCGCCGCTGAGCACCAGAACTTCGCTGCGACCAGACCGCAAGGCAGTATGCAGCTGTCGCAGCCTCTGGCACTCGGGGTCGCGGCCCGACAACGCTGCAACCTCGGAGGAGACGGTCGTCAACTCGCGACCCGTGGGCCAAGCACGGGCGAATTCTGCCACGCTTGCGCACTGAAGGTGGAACTACGGGTGACGCCGGGACGTGGACACCCGTGGTCATGCACGCCATGTGCGACCGGATCCGGCGGCTAGCGTGCCTGTCCCATCGGACTACGGGGTTTCCGTGGGCCTTGGACCCCGAGCCCCTGACAGTGTTGACGTGACGCGATATTGGAGGCTACGTGAGCGTTGCGGAACTGAGGGGTAGCACTGCCCTGGTGACGGGCGGGACGTCGGACATCGGATTGGCGACCGCACGGCTGCTGTCACACGCCGGCGCCCATGTCATCGTCAGTGATGCGGACGCCGATCGGGGCAGGCTGGCCGCAACTCGGCTCGGAAGTGGCACGCGGTTCCTTGCCGCTAGCCTTCGCGATCTGGGGGACGTCGATTTCCTTGCACGGCAGACCCCCATCGACATTCTGGTCGCCGCCGCTGTCATCGCCGACCTGCACCTCTTGCAGGGCTTGTACTTTCTGGTGGCCGCGGTGGCCCCGCCGATGATCCGCCGTGGCGGCGGGGCGATGATCAACCTTCTCCCGAGCGCGCCTGAATTCAGCGGTCCAGTCCGTTCTTTGACCCGCACCTGGGCGGCCGAATTCGGCCGTCACGGCATCCGGGTCAACAGCGTCGCTCACGGCCCCCCGGGAGCCGACAATGCACTCAGGCGAAGGGCGGAGCCAAGTGAAATCGCCGAAGCAATCGCGTTTCTCGCTTCGCCCCGCGCACGCTGCATCACCGGCGCAACCCTGAGTGTTGACGGTGGGGTCGCCGTCTGGCGAGCGCGTGACGCGTGAAAGCGCACGGACGGCCTGTGAACGCCACCGGAGTGCCGACCGCCATCGTCCGCCCGAACGCCGTCCTGCACGACTTCGTGAAGCTCAACCGTCGAATCACGATGGTCGAAAGCGCCGACACCGGACTTCCACGCACTGATCCGTAACTCGAACACCTTCCTCGGATCCCATCAAGGGGATCACCTCGACAGAAAGGCAGTACGGCGATGGCCGAACCCTCGAAGAGCATCACCGTCATCGGCGCTACAGGCCTGATCGGCCGTCAACTCCTCCCCCTACTCCGCGGCGCTGGTCACCACGTCACGGCAGCCTCCCGTGACTCCGGCGTCGACCTGCTCACCGGGCAGGGTCTCGATGATGCTCTCGCCGACGCCGAGGTCGTCATCGACGTAATCAATTCCGCCACCCCCGAGGACTCCGCCGAAGCCTTCTTCAAGCAGACCGCGGGCAATCTGTCTGCTGCCGCCGCCAGGGCCGGCGCCCGACATTACGTCGTGCTGTCCATCGTCGGTGCAGACGAGATGGCCCCCAAAGCCGGATACATCCGCGGCAAGGTCGCGCAGGAAAGGGCAGCGACTACCTCGGGCGTTCCCTGGACGGTCCTGCGAGCCACGCAATTTCACGAGTTGGCTGAACCCATCACCGAATCCCTCATCGCCGGTGACGAGGTGCGCGCCCCGACCGCGCTGATCCAGCCGATCGACTCCGCCGAGGTCGCCGCAATCCTGGCCCGAGTCGCCGTCAGCGAGCCGCTCAACACGATTCACGACGTCGGAGGGCCGCAAAAGATGTCCTTCTCCGACATGGCGCGCGCCGTCCTGCGCCACCAGAGCCGACCGCTCAGCGTCCTCGACGACCCGTCGGCGACGTACAGCGGGCTGAACATCGACTACACGACGCTCGTCACCAACGATGCGGCCGAACTGGGCACCACGCGGCTGATCGACTGGCTGGCGCGCCGCTGATCCGCTCGCGCCGCCAGCCGGCCGGCGCATGACTCGTCACCACGAAAGGATTCGCGGACATGTGTGCAATCGTCGGTTATGTGGGGCGTCGGCCCGCCTGCAGCATTCTGATGGGCGCGCTGCGGCGGATGGAGTACCGCGGGTATGACTCGTCGGGCGTCGCCCTGCTGGACGGTCATGGCGGGCTGACCGTCCGGAAACGTGCCGGCAGGTTGGTCAATCTCGAAGCGGCGCTGGAGGACCTTGACAGCAACGCTTTCGTCGGCAGGACCGGCGTCGGCCATACTCGGTGGGCTTCGCACGGCAGGCCTACGGATCGCAACGCGCATCCGCACCGCGACGGCGCGGGCAAGATCGCGGTGGTTCACAACGGCATCATCGAGAACTTCGCGGCGCTGCGCGCCGAGCTGGAGGCCACCGGCGTCGAGTTCGCCAGTGACACCGACACCGAGGTGGCGGTGCACTTGGTGTCCTGGCAGTACCACCACGGCCCGTGCGCGGGTGATTTCGTCGGCTCGGTGATGGCGGTGCTGCCGCGGCTGGAGGGCCACTTCACGCTGGTGTTCGCCAACGCCGAGGATCCCGGCACGATCGTCGCCGCGCGGCGCTCCACGCCGCTGGTGGTCGGTGTCGGTGACGGTGAGATGTTCATCGGCTCGGACGTCGCGGCGTTCATCGAGCACACCCGCGAGGCGGTGGAACTCGGTCAGGATCAGGCCGTGGTGATCACCGCCGAGGGCTATCGGATCACCGACTTCGCCGGCAACGACGCCTCCGATCGTGCCCGCCCGTTCCACATCGACTGGGACCTCTCGGCCGCCGAGAAGGGCGGCTTCGAGTACTTCATGCTCAAGGAGATCGCCGAGCAGCCGACGGCGGTGGCCGACACCCTGCTGGGTCACTTCGCCGACGGGCGCATCGTGCTCGACGAGCAGCGCCTCTCCGATCAGGAGCTGCGCGAGATCGACAAGGTGTTCATCGTCGCGTGCGGCACGGCGTATCACTCGGGGCTGTTGGCCAAGTACGCCATCGAGCACTGGACGCGGCTGCCGGTGGAGGTCGAGCTGGCCAGCGAGTTCCGCTACCGCGACCCGGTGCTGGACCGCAGCACGCTGGTGATCGCCATCAGCCAGTCCGGCGAGACCGCCGACACCTTGGAGGCCGTGCGGCACGCCAAGGAGCAGAAGGCCAAGGTGTTGGCGATCTGCAACACCAACGGCAGCCAGATCCCGCGCGAGGCCGACGCGGTGCTCTACACCCGCGCCGGGCCGGAGATCGGCGTGGCGTCGACCAAGACGTTCCTCGCGCAGGTCGCGGCGAACTACCTGGTGGGCTTGGCGTTGGCGCAGGCACGGGGCACCAAGTACCCCGACGAGGTGGCCCGCGAGTACCACGAGCTGGAGTCGATGTCGGGCCGCGTCGAGCAGGTGCTGGGGTGCATGGGCCCGGTGACCGACCTGGCGCACCGCTTCGCCTCGTCGTCGACGGTGCTGTTCCTGGGCCGTCACGTCGGCTACCCGGTGGCACTGGAGGGTGCGCTCAAGCTCAAGGAGTTGGCGTACATGCACGCCGAGGGCTTCGCGGCCGGTGAACTCAAGCACGGCCCGATCGCGCTCATCGAGGACGACCTGCCGGTGATCGTGGTCATGCCCTCGCCCAAGAACGCCGCGACGCTGCACTCCAAGCTGCTGAGCAACATCCGCGAGATCCAGGCCCGCGGCGCGGTCACGATCGTCATCGCCGAGGAGGGCGACGACACCGTCGCGCCCTACGCCGATCACCTCATCGAGATCCCCGCGGTCTCCACGCTGTTCCAGCCGCTGCTGTCGACGATCCCGCTGCAGGTGTTCGCCGCCGGCGTCGCCCAAGCCCGCGGCTACGACGTCGACAAACCCCGCAACCTCGCCAAATCCGTCACCGTCGAATAGCGCCGATGGGCCGGTCGGGCCAGCGACATCCCACGTGCATCCTGGAACGAACTAACCACGGCGAAGTAACACCGACCCGCTCTGCGGACTGGTCACAGCGCGAAGTCATTCACGAGTACCGCAGTCGGCCTTCTCACTACACGTGACGCCCTGACGAAGAACGAGGATCACGATCCGCAAGCGGGCCGCTGGTCATAGATCACACGAGACCTCGATCGATGAGCGATCGCGCCGTGTCATAGATGGTTTCGGTCACCGGACGAGGGGTCCATCCGAGGATGGACTTGGCTTTGGCGTTGCTGATCTGTGGCCGCTTACCCAAGTGAGTGAGCGCTTCGCGGAGCGCAGGAACAGTGTCGGCGAGCTGACGTACTTCCCCTTCGCTGAGTTCCTCGGTGGGGACCTGCGCGCCCGCTGCACCCAACCGTTCACGCAGGATCGCGGCGATTCCGTGGAAGCTCTGCGGTGGACCATCCGCCGCTAGCAGGAAACGCTCACCGGAGGCATTGTCGTTGGTCATCGCCTGGAGGTGCGCGGTCGCGACGTCGCGCACATCGACGACGCCGAAGTACTGAGGCACGAGGTGCTCCAGTTGACCGGTGAGCATGGACTGGATGAACCTCACCGAGGTAGACAAGTGCGGGCCGAGGGTAGGGCCGAATATCCCCACTGGTACGAGAGTGGTGAGCTGCAGGCTCCCGCCCTCACGGACGACGAAGTCCCAAGCTGCCCGTTCGGCGATCGCTTTCGAACGGACATAGGCGGTGTTGTCATCATCGGGGTCGGTCCAGTCGTCCTCAGACCATTGCTCGCTGCCCTTGGAGGAGTATCCGACTGCCGCGAATGACGACGTGAAGACCACTTTCTCGCAGCCCCCGTCTCGAGCATGCCGCAGAACGCGCAACGTTCCCTGATGAGCCGGGATGATGATGTCATCGTCGTCGTCCGGGCTTTCCGCCGGAAACGGTGACGCGATATGCATGACGTAGCGTGTTCCCGCAACGGCTGCCGGCCAGCCGTCGTCTGCAGCGAGGTCGACAACCGCGAAGTCGACGTCATGCGGATCGAGGCCAGCAGATGCAACAGTGTCCATGACCGCTTGCAGCCGTCGCTCGCTGCGAACAGCGGCCCGCACGGCATAGCCTCTTCCGAGTAACTGGTTCACCACATGGCTGCCGACGTAGCCGGCGGCGCCAGTGACCAGAACGGTTGGTTGATCACGCATCGCGAACAACTCCCGCACTCATGGCCGAATCCCGCCACATGCCCGCCGGCGCAGGTGGACAAGCGAGTGCACGCCAGCCCGCCAATAACATTTGCGACCGGCCCTTCACCACATGCCTTCCGGGGACGCTGATCGCCGAGATCATCACTGCATGAGCGGCTTTCACCGGGCGTGGGTGTTCACGGCGGTGCACTTGATAGGACACGACACCAGTCTTCGCCTCGCGGCGATGGACGGGACCCCGCGAAGTTCGTAGTCGTCGGGTCGACGCCGGGGCGAACTTCCGTCCGGCCGAGTGGTGTCGCCAACCTGGGCGTCTCGTCCTTTCAAGGGCCGAGATCCAGGATGCGAGATCGAGCGAGTCCACGGCCAGGACGTCGGTGAACTGCCATGATTCGCCTTCGCGCCAGGCGTCTTCGAACCGCTGCGCATGAACGTGTTTCGCGTCGTTGCCAGTAGCTCAGTGGTGATGGGACGGCGCGGCCAGACCACGGCGGCTCGTCGTGTGAGGGTCCGGGCAGCGGCGTGAAGTCGCGCAGCCTAGCGGTGCGATTCGCGCCGGGTTTCGTAGTTGGCACGCTTCTCGATGAACATCTCCGCAGACGACGTCCCGCCGGGAAGCGGCAGCGCGGATCTAGCCTGACTCAGCGTTGCTCGAGGGCTTCGTCAGTCTGCTGGCTGACCGGCAGCGGCAGCTGCCCGAGGACCACCCCGTCCGACCCCGATAGGCCAACCGGCAGCTCAGCGGAAGAACGGTTCGACCGTGCCCTTGATCTTGACCACCATCGGGTTGCCGCGGCGATCCTTCGCAGTGGGGACCTCGACGCGCACCCATCCCTCGGCCACGTCGTATTCGTGGACGTTGGTCTTCTCGGTGCCGTTGACGCGGATGCCCACGCCGCGGCTCAGCACCTCCTCGTCGTAGAACGCGCTGCGCGGATCGATGGAGAGGTGGTTCGGTGGGACGTCGGTGTTTTGTTCGTCGGACATGATCGCCTTCGGTGCATGCTCGGTCGGGTGCTCGAAATCGTTCCCGAGGAATCTACGCGACCGACGCCAGGCGCCGACCGATCCCCTGACCTGGGGCGTGGTTCCGTCGATGGCGACCACCGGTCGCGGTCACAGCTTGCCGCGCCATGTCAGGCTCTGCGCATTCAACCGTCGCAAGAGCACGTCGCCTTCGCGCACGACGCGTTCGCCGAGCCCTACGGCAGCGGCGAGTTGCGCATCGTCGAGTTGAGCGAAGGCCGGCGAGCGGCGCCGGTCGAGGACGTCGTACCAGCAGCCGCCGACGGCGTGGTCGAGCAGGATGCGGCCGAAACAATGGTCCTTGGTCACCACCCAGCGGCCGTCCCGCCCTCGTTGCGGCAACTTGTGGCGGACCAACTCTCGATAGCGCGTGAGCAATTCATCGCGTTGCACACCGTCACCGACTACCAGGTGGTGCCGTCGAGTCCGGGAATCACGCACCGCCCGTCGGCGGCCACGCGGCCGATCACCATGCTGTCGTAACCCGTGCAGGACGAGTTGAGCGGCTCGCAGCTACCGATCGACGTGATCACCTTGCCGTCACCACACGCGGTTCCCGGTGCCGGCGGGTCGGCGGCGGCCACCGCGCTGCTGCAACTCAGCGCGAGCAACGTCGCGGCTACGGCGGCGAGCGAGCGGGTCGAGTCGAACGTCATTGCACTCCCCTTGTCGATGATTCCCCGACCTGGGCCGATGCTACGCCTGATCAACCGGCCGGCCAGTGCTTCCGAAGACGGCAGGATCCTTTGCGGCGTGAGGACAATGGTCGTATGTCCACCGCGCTCTGGATCCTCGTCGTCGTCCTCGCCATCGGCACCGTCGCCGGTGGACTGTTACGGGTACGCGCCTGGTTGAGTAAGCCGGCTCCCCCGGAGATCATCGACGCTGCGCGCCGCCGCAACGAGGAGGACGAGCGGACGGACGACTGACGCAATCGGCTGGTGGCGGATGGCCGTCCGGCCCTCACCCGCCGTGGTGTCGAGCACGCGAGACGATCGACCTCGGCTGGGGGCGATCCGGAACGAAGGTCTCGCTCGGAGCACTTGTCCCAACGGTCACGCTGCCCTACGAAGGGACTCGAAACCCCCGCACCAGTACGTCTTTCCGGCGTGACATCGTCCTACTGCGACGTGGACACGGGATACCGGTGAGGCGATCCGTCAATTGCCCTTCGGCGCGGCAGCTGGCGAACGACTGACGCTCGAGAGAGGGCCAGCACGGCGGCCAGCGTCGCGTCCGCGTCCGCGGCTCAGAGCCGGCGCAACCAGCGCACCCGGTTGTCGATCGCTTGTCGGGACGCCGACGTTCCCGGGGCGAAGGTCTCGAACCCGTGCGGGCAGCCCGGGTGCACGTGCAGTTCCGTGGGCACGCCGGCGAGCGCCAGCCGCCGGGCGAACTCGACGTCCTCGTTGCGGAAGATGTCCAGATCGCCGGTGTCGATGTAGGTGGGCGGCAAGCCGGTGAGATCCGTGGCCCGTGCGGGAGCGGCGTACGCCGAGACGTCCGGACCGCCTGCGGCGTCACCGAGCAGTGCACCCCACCCCGTGGCGTTGTCGTCGTACGTCCAGATGAGCGCGTCGGGCGGCAGCTGCGGATCCGGCTCCACAGTGCGGTCGTCGAGCATCGGATAGGCGAGCAGCTGCTGCGCTATCGCCGGACCGCCGCGGTCGCGGGCCATCAGCGACACACCGGCCGCCAGTCCCCCGCCGGCGCTGTCTCCAGCTACGCCGATCCGAGCCGGGTCGACTCCGAGTTCGCCGGCGTGTTCCGCGAGCCATTGCAGGGCGGCGTAACAGTCCGACACCGGCGTCGGGTCCGGATGCTCCGGGGCAACTCGGTAGTCGACGACCAGCGCGGGCACCCCCGAGGACACCACGTACTCACGCAGCACCGCGTCGTAGACGCGGCCGACGTGACCCCACGCCAGGATCATGCCGCCACCGTGCAGGTAGAGCAGCCCTGGACCGGACGTGTCCGTGCCCTCCGGGCGGTACCACCACAGCGGCAGCTCGGCACCGTCGGCGGTGGTCAACGCGTAGTCGTGCACCTCGACGCCCGTGGCGACCGGCCAGGACGCGGCCACCGCGTCGAACAAGGCGGTGGACTCGCTGCGCCGGGTCGCGATGTCGCGAGGTGATGGTTCGACGTGCTCCTGCTCGCCGACCAGGGCGGCCAGCGCCGCGGCCACGTCGGGATCCATGCTCAGTGCCACATCGACACCTTAAATCGGGTCGGCACCGCCCGGTCGGCGCTGCAGTGGGCGGTCGCACTCGTCAACGCCAACCCAACTCCGGCGCGACATGGGTGAGCAGGCTCTCGATGACGTGCGCGTTGTAGTCGACCCCGAGCTGATTCGGCACCGTCAGCAGCAGGGTGTCGGCAGCGGCCACGGCCTCGTCCTCTGCGAGCTGCGCAACGAGTTCGTCGGGCTCGCCCGCATAAGTCTTGCCGAAACGAGCCGTTCCGCCATCGAGGAACCCGACCTGGTCAGTGCTGTCCCGGTTGTGCCAAAACAGCTGCTTGTCCAGGTCGCTGACGATCGGAAAGATACTGCGACTCACTGAGACTCGTGGGTCACGCTGATGGCCCGCCGCCGTCCAGGCATCGCGGAAGCGCTGAATCTGCTCGGCCTGCAATTGATGAAACGGAACGCCCGTGTCTTCGGTCAGCAGCGTCGAACTCATGAGGTTCATGCCCTGCCGCGCCGTCCACTCGGCGGTGGCACGGCTGCCCGCACCCCACCAGATCCGCTCGCGCAGCCCCGGCGAGTGCGGCTCGATCCTCAACAAGCCGGGCGGGTTGGGAAACATGGGCCGCGGGTTGGGTTGTGCGAATCCCTCCCCCGTCAACACGTCGAGGAACACCCGCGTGTGTTCGCGTGCCATCGCCGCGCCATCGACGTCGTCTGCGCTGGGCTCGTAACCGAAGTAGCGGTACCCCTCGATGACCTGCTCGGGCGAGCCGCGGCTGATGCCGAGCTGCAGCCGGCCGCTCGAGATCAGGTCCGCCGCTCCCGCGTCTTCTGCCATGTACAGGGGGTTCTCGTAGCGCATGTCGATGATGCCGGTTCCGAGTTCG
The DNA here is from genome assembly GCF_008329645.1 of Mycolicibacterium grossiae. Lineage (NCBI taxonomy): Bacteria > Bacillati > Actinomycetota > Actinomycetes > Mycobacteriales > Mycobacteriaceae > Mycobacterium > Mycolicibacterium grossiae. The sequence continues at coordinate 4,367,127 of NZ_CP043474.1, read as the reverse complement.
ATGCGGTGGGTGCGGGCAGCCGCCGCGGACAGCAGCGGGAACGGAGAACCGAGCTGGCGGGCGAAGTGGTGCACACGGAAGTAGGCGCCGTCAGCACCGATCTCCTCGGCGGCGATGGCGAGTTCGACTGACTGCAGCAGGGCGTCGGCCGCGGAGCGGACGCGCGAATGCGGACTGTCCGACCAGTGCCCGAACGACAGGAAGCCGATGTTCTTCACCCGTGCGACAACCTGCTGCGGCGACCTCGCATTCCTCCACGGACTACCTCGAGTGCACACTATGACGTGGCTCTTTCCGCAACGGTCTTCAAAGTCGAACTCGGCGTCTCCGACGTCGATCACGGGTATTACGCCGACCACACGCTGACCGTGGCCCGTCATCCCAGCGAGACCGACGAGCGGATGGTCGTGCGAATACTGGCGTTCGGGCTACGCGCTCATCGGCTCAACGACATCGATGGTGAATTGACGTTCGGGGCGGGGCTGTCCACCCCGGGCGTGTCAGACCTGCGGCTCGGGGACTATACGGGCCGAATCGTGGAATGGATCGACGTCGGGCAGCCCGACGAACGCGGCTTGGGCAAGGCGGCGAGCCAGGCCGACCAGGTGCTGCTGTTCCCGTTCGCCGCCAGCGTGGCCACCTGGTGGCGCACCGTCGGCCCCAAGGTGGGGGGACTGACGAATCTGTCGGTGACCCGGATACCGCACGCACGGGTGCAGCAACTCGCCCAGAATGTCGATCGACGGTTCTCGGCTCAGGTCATGGTGCTCGAAGGTCAGGTAACGATGACCGTCGGCGACATCGACGTCACCTTTACGCCCGAGCGATTGCAGTGACCGTGAACCCGAGGTGCCGGCGTTACCGGTGACGCGATCGAGCAGACTCGACATGACTGGCCCGCGGGGCGGGCCACGTCAGGCCAGCGCAACACCGAGTTCCTGGGCGAACACCTTGATCATGTGCTGCACGCCGATCTCGTTGCGGCCGATCACCATGTGATCGTGTTGACCGTGTCGAACGCCCTGCCCGCATTGCGGCAGCATGGCGAAATCCTCGTCCCGCACGGCGGCATGCACGCTTTCGTACACCGTGTCGTAAGCCGCACGCATGTCGTCTGTGGTGGCCGGGATGCGCCCCATCCAGCTATGCCGCACCGTGCAGCGGGTCGGATCGCCCTCGGGCAGCATGTCGATGATCTCGACGCCGACCGGGCTGTTGGCGAGGATGAGGTTCGGATAGATCCAATAGATGACGCCCATGTTGGCCGACGGATCGCGGGCCGCGTTCGGGTCCGCGGCCAGATTCTTGATCCAGGTGAACGGGAAACCCATCCGATGGTGCTTACCGAAACCGTCGTAGACCGAGGTGTTGGGCAAGGTGTTCTGGCCGATGACGCTCTGCCCGTGGACGAATGGAAAATGGTAGCTCTCGGCGAACGCCTCGAGCGCGCCCTTCCAGGACACCTCGGACGAGAATTCGCGGTCGGTGTGATATCCGTAGTTGGCGTAATCCCATCGGGCCAGTTCGTCGTCGAGCGGACCGAGGTGGGCGTCGAGGTCGATTGCGGCGTCGGCGGTCAGCACAGCCCAGATGAAGCCGTGACGTTCCTCCGAAGGCAACTCGACCAATCCGTAGTCGCTCCGGTCCATCGAGTCGAATCCGGCTCTGCCCGGGACGGTCAACAGCTCGCCAGTGTTGCGGTAAGTCCACGCGTGATACGGGCAGACGAAGCGGGAGGCGTTTCCCGATCCACACGCCGGCATCGCGCCACGGTGGCGGCAGTAGTTCAGCAGGACGTGGCTGACGCCGGTGCGGTCGCGCGTCACCAGCAGAGAGTCGCCGAGGACGGAGCGCACCGTGTAGTCGTTGTTCTCGCCGATGTGGGCGGACGGGACGATCGCCAACGGCACTCGGCGCAGGATCTGCGATTCTTCGATCTCGGTGATCTTGGGATCGCGGTAGTAGTGCAGCGGAACCCGGAGTTCGCGGTCGGCCATGTCCGTAGTGCCGTTGAGCGCGTGTCGCAACGCGCGTTCGGTGAGAGCGTCGTCGATGTCGACCATCATTCGCTGACCATACATCGGGGATTGAATGTCTTGTCAAGACTCGACCTCCTCGTGCGACGATCGTCGGATGCGCAGGCATGGCTGGGCGGGTGACATACCCGTCGACGACGCGGAAGCCGAAGGCCGCATCCTCGACGCTGCCCGGCGGGCCATCGACGAGCGCGGCACGGTCAGCGTTTCGGACGTGGCTGCAGCTCTGGGCGTGACTCGTCAGACGGTGTATCGGTACTTCCCGACGCAGGAGTACCTGATGGCCGCGACCGCCCTGGCGTCAGTCGACGGCTTCCTCGATCGCCTCGCCGCACAGCTGGGATCGATCACCGATCCGACCGACGCGGTCGTCGAAGGCATTGCCTACACCTTCGAGCAGCTGGGCAACGATCGGTACTTGAGCTTGGTCCTGCAGCCGGGCAAAGCCAGCGCATTCACTGCTGGAGTGACCTCGGAGCTGGCCGTCGGATTCGGTCGTTCCATACTGCAACGCTTCGATGTCGACTGGGCGACAGCAGGTTTCACTGGCGAGGTGCTCGACGATCTGGTCGAGTTCATGCTGCGGACCCTTCAGTCGTTCATCGTCGATCCCGGCGGGACGGACCGTCAAGGCGACGGCATGCGCGTGTGGCTGAGGGCCTGGATCGCGCCCGCGGTCGATGCCCACGCGCTGCGGTGAGCGCTCACGCCGGCGTGAACGTGAATCGCGTCTCGCCCACCGGGCCGCTGGTGCCGCAGGGGTTGGGGCCGTTGAACGTGTAGAGACCGTTCGTGCCGTCGAGGTCGAAGGTCGAGCGGGTGACCACGTCGATCGGTCGCCCGTCGGGGCAGAACGCGCCGCCGGGGACGAATTGGTCGAGCACGTACTGGTTGCCCGATTTGTGCGCCTGACCCTGGTATGTGTTCGAGGTGAGGTTGAGGATCGAGATGCACCCGGGGCCGCAACCCGTCACCCTCATCAGGTTGTCGGTGACGACCCCGTTCGCCATGATGCTGCGGTGGTGGTAGTCGCCCGGGGCGAGATCCGCGTTGGCGGGTGCTGCGAGGCCGAGGCTGAGCGCGGTGCAACCCGTCGCGATCGCGCCGATGACGATGTTCTTCATGCGTCCAGTAGAGATCGCCCGAACCCCTACCGGTCCCAACTTCGCAGAGTCGACCCTCGTTCAGTCGTGCCCGTAGCCGGAATACGTCGCGGGTCGCTCCGCGTTGGCTTGTGACGTGAAGGCGATCACGTACTCCCGAACCGGCGACAGCTCCGTCCTGCAGCTGACCGAGCGCGACGTCGCCGAGCCAGGCGCTGACGAAGTGCGTGTGCGCGTGATGATTTCGGGCGTCAACCCGACCGACTGGAAGCGCCGTGCCGGCGCCGCCGGTGTCGCCGGCCTGGAACTGGACTTCCCGGAAGTGGTGCCCAACCAGGACGGCGCGGGTGTGGTGGACGCGATCGGCGCGGACGTCACCGGGTTCGCCGTCGGCGACCGGGTATGGGTCTTCATGTCGCAGAATCAGCGCCCGGGTGGCACCGCGCAGGAATACGTGGTGCTGCCGTCGACCAACGTCGTCCCGCTGCCCGAAGGCGCCAGCTTCGAGGTCGGGGCCAGCCTCGGCGTGCCGGCGATGACCGCGCACCGAGCGCTGACCGTCGCCGAGGACTGGCCGGCTCGGTTGGCCCCCGGCTCGCTCGACGGCGCCACGGTTCTGGTCGCCGGCGGCGCTGGGGCCGTCGGCCATGCCGCAGTTCAACTCGCCCGCTGGGCGGGGGCACGGGTGATCACCACCGTCAGCGGACCGGAGAAGGCTGCGCTGGCGACCGCCGCCGGCGCGCACCACGTGGTCAACTACAAGACCGAGGATGCCGTGTCGGCCATTCGGAGCCTTGCGCCCGGCGGCGTCGACATCATCGTCGAGGTCGCGCCCGCGCAGAATGCCGGCCTGGATGCCGCCGTCGCGAACAACAGAGCGTCGATCGCGATCTACGCCAACGACGGTGGTGGCACCCTCACACTCGACATCGGGCCCAACATGATGCTCAACGCCCGGTATCAGTTCCTCATCCTGTACACCGTCGGCGACGAGGCGCTGCGCCACGCTGCCGAGGATCTGACGGCAGCGGCCGCCGCCGGTGCGTTGAACGTCGGCGAGGAAGCCGGCCTGCCGCTGCACGTCTTCGATCTCGACAAGACTGCTGCCGCGCACGACGCCGTCGAAGCCGGGGTGACCGGCAAGGTCCTCATCCGGGTCGGCGATTGAGCCGCGGTACCGTAGTCGACCCAGGCCCACGCCCGTCGCGCCTGCACGCGGGACGGCGATCGGGTTGACTGTGGGGGTGACTGACTGGAGCGGGTCCGACTACGTCGACGTCAGTGTCCTGCAGCGCACCATGATCGCAAAGGCGATGGCGCATCTTCGGTTCGAACCGGATGACTGGGTGCTCGACATCGGTTGTGGGGACGGCCATCTCACCGCCGAGATCGCCGGGATGGTCCCGTCCGGCGGTGCGGTGGGAGCCGACGCGTCGCCGCGGATGATCGACGTGGCGACGGCCTCCGTCGCGGGGGGCGACTCGACACCGCTCTTCGTAGTGGCCGACGCTCGCGCCCTGCCGTTCACGCAGTGCTTCGATGCGGCGGTGTCCTTCAACGCCCTGCACTGGGTGCCGCAACAGGGCGTGGCGCTGCGGCAGATCGCCGGCGTGGTCAAGCCCGGGGGCCGGATCACCGTGCAGATGGTGTGCGCGGGAGAACGCACCAGCCTCGAGGCCACGGCGATGTCGGTAGCCCACGACCGCGCGTGGCGCGACCGGTTCATCGGTTTGTCGGCGCCGTTCGTCCACGTCGCTCCGAGTGACTTTCGCGTCGTCGCGGAGACGGTGGGTCTTCGCGTCGACGACGTGACCGTGGCCGACGAGACGTGGCGATTCGATTCGCGCGAGGCCTTTCACCGCTGGTGCGCCGTCGGCTGCACGGCCTGGACCGATCGGCTCCCGGTGGACGAGCGCGACCGGTTCATTGCCGACGTGGTCGCCGCCTACGAGGCCGTCGTGGGCCGACCCGGCCTATTTCACTTCGCGCAGATGCGCGCGGATCTTCGCCGCTGACGTGGTGGTCAGGCGTCCTTCGTGTAGTCGACGCTGAGCCAGTGCTCGGGTCGCATCCGAAACAACAGCGACTCGGCGTCGGGATGGTCCTTGGCGAAGGACTCGGTGAAGGCGTTGCCGCCCTCCTCACCCAGGTAGCGAATGGCGATCGCGCGCATCGTGGCGTCGTCGGCGGTCTCGATGGACGTCACCGATCCTTCGGCGGTGACGTAGCGGTAGGGATAGCTCTCGTCCTGAGCAGTGATGGAGAAGCGCCCGGCCGCGGTGATCAGGCGAGCCTTGAGCGACCCCGCGAGGCTGGAGACGACAACCTCGCCGCCGGGTTCGTAGGCATACCAGATCGGTACGGACAACGGGGCGCGATCAGGGCGTTCGACGGCGATTACACCCACGTGCAGCTCGGCCAGGTACGTCTCACGTTCTGTGCTGGTCATCTTCGACATGATGAGACCAACCTCCTCTTCCCCGGCACGATTCCCGACCTCGGGCGCCGGCGGCCGACGGCGCGGCATGCTTGCCAGATCGGCAATCGCCTTTGCGCTCGATCCCCGGACACCGGCACGCTGGAGGCATGACGAATGACGGCGCCGCGTGGGACGAGCGGTACTCGCAGGAAGATCAGCTGTTCAGTGGGCGGCCGAACGGCGCCCTCGCTGCCGAGGTGGCGGGAATGGCTCCCGGCCGTGCACTCGACGTCGGCTGCGGAGAAGGCGGCGACACCGCCTGGCTGGTCGAGCACGGCTGGCGAGTGACGGCGCTCGACGTCTCTCGGGTGGCACTCGATCGCGCGAAGCGCAGCGTCGGCGCCGCGGCCGCCACGATCGAATGGGTGCATGCGGGCCTTCTGGAGGCAGGGCTCGCTCCGAGCGCCTTCGACCTCGTGTCCGCCCAATACCCGGCACTGCTCCGGACACCGACCAACGACGCTGAGCGCACGCTGATGGACGCCGTCGCCCCTGGCGGCACGCTGCTGGTCGTCCACCACGCCGACATCGACGTCGAAGCCGCGAGGACGCACGGCTTCGAACCCGCCGACTACGTGATGCCGGCCGACGTCGCAGCGCTGCTCGACGACGGTTGGGATGTCGAGGTCGATGAGCGCCGCCTCCGTGACGTGCCCGCTGGGGCTGGCTCGGGCCACACCCACGACGAGGTGTTGCGCGCGCGACGCGTCCGATAGCGCTGCGGGAGTCCGAGAGCGCAGCCGGGCGAAGGTGTGCGTGCGGGCCGTTCTCGACCCTTGTCACAATGAGCCATGGCCGAGAGCACTTCCCTCCCGATCACTCCGCTGGGACGGACACCGCACCGGGTCCTGACGATCGCCGGCTCCGATTCCGGCGGCAGCGCGGGCCTGCAGGCCGACCTGCGCGCCTTCGCGATGCTCGGCGTCCATGGGTGCGCGGCGGTGACGGCCGTCACCGTGCAGAACACGCTGGGCGTCAGAGAGTTTCACGAAGTTCCCATCGACGTCGTCGCGGGACAGATCAGCGCGGTGGCGTCCGACATCGGCATCGAAGCGGCCAAGACCGGGATGCTCGCGTCCAGGGAGATCATCAGGACCATCGTGGCGACCTGGACGTCCGAGGGGCTCGACGGGACCGTCCCTCTAGTTGTCGATCCAGTCTGCGCATCCAACGTCGGTGAGCCTCTTCTCCATCCGAATGCGCTCGACGCCATGCGCGAGGAACTGATCCCCCTGGCCACCCTGGTGACGCCCAACCTCGACGAAGTACGGCTCCTCGTCGGCATCGACGTGATCGACGACGACAGCCAGTACGCCGCCGCACGGGCTCTGCACGCGTTGGGGCCGCGGTGGGCTCTAGTCAAAGGTGGCCACCTGCGCGCCTCGCGGACGAGCTCCGACCTCTTGTTCGACGGCTCCGAGGTCCATCGGTTCACGGCGACGCGAATCGACACCCCCCACGATCACGGTGCGGGAGACAATCTCGCCGCAGCGATCACCGCCGCGCTCGCGCACGGTCACTCGGTGCCCGAGGCGGTCCGTTTCGGCAAGTCGTGGGTCACCGACTGCATCCGCGGTGCCTACCCCCTGGGCGGGGGCCACGGCCCGGTCAACGGCATGGCCCGATTGTCTCGGTCCACGGAGTGCTGACACCGCGGTCACGCGATGAGACGTGCCACCACGTTCGGGTCAGACGCCGACGGTGCGCCCCCAGACCCGATGCTCGCCGAGGCTGTCGATGAGCGACGCGGCCAACGTCGAGGCTTCCGAACCGCTGAGGACGCCCTCGGCGCCGTCGGCCACCCCTGCCCGCGCCAGGAGGTCGCTGCCCTGCGGCAACACCGCGATCCCCTTGAAGTGCCGGAACACCTCGTCGACGAGGATCTTGGCCTGCACGGTGGCCGGCGAGCCCGCGATCACCAGAGCGTCGAACTCGATCGACCGCGCAGTCGCGTACGTCCGCGAGATCGGCACACTGCCGCCCTCGTGACTCAGCGTGCCGCCGTGCGGCGCGATCACCAGGGGCACCAACTTCGCTGCACCGAGCGCATCCACCACCGTCGACACGTCACCGAGGTCGGAATCCGGGCCGACGAGGACGCCGATGTTGCGGCCGTCGGCCGGCCAGCGCTGGCCCAGCTGAGACACCGCCGGGCTCAACGCGGTCGGCTCGGTAGGTGCCACGGTGGGGGCAGGCGGCTCGAGACCCAGTCCGGCGGCGACCGTCGCGCACAGCTCGGCGTCGATGTTCGCCAGAACCGCAAGCTGCCGCTCCTTGATCGCCTGCTCGTAGCACTTGCCCAGTTCGAAGGTGTACGCGTCGGCGACGTGAGCCTGCTCGACGGGGGTCAGGCTGCGGTAGAACATCGTCACCTGGCTGAAGTGGTCGTCGTAGGAGGCCGGTGCCCCACGCAGTTTCGTCGACTCCGCGACGACCGCCGGCGCCTCGATGAACGCGCCGGTATCCGCGCCGGCGAAGAACGGGCATCCGCCGTCCAGCGAATTCGGCTTGTACGGCGCCACTCCCGGATGCACGCCGTGCTGGTGGAAGCCGTCGCGAAGCATGTCGTTCACGGGTGCATGCGGGCGATTGATCGGGATCTGACCGAAGTTCGGCCCGCCCAGCCTGCTGAGCTGGGTGTCGAGGTAGGAGAACAGCCGCGCCTGCAGCAGCGGGTCATCGGTGACGTCGATGCCGGGCACCAGATGCCCCGGGTGAAACGCGACCTGCTCGGTCTCGGCGAAGTAGTTCGTGGGATTGCGGTTGAGCTGCATGGTGCCGATCACCTGCACCGGTGCCAGCTCCTCGGGCACGATCTTGGTGGGGTCGAGCAGGTCGATGCCCTCGAACATCTGGTCCGGGGAGTCCGGGAGCACCTGCACGCCGAGGTCCCATTCGGGATAGGCGCCCTTCTCGATCGCGTCGGCGAGGTCGCGTCGATGCAGGTCCGGATCCATTCCGGCGGCGATCTGCGCCTCTTCCCACACCAAGGAGTGCACGCCGAGTCGTGGCTTCCAATGGAACTTGACCAGCGACGTCGACCCGTCCGGGCCGGTCAGCCGGAAGGTGTGCACGCCGAAGCCCTCCATCATCCGGTAGGACCGCGGGATGCCCCGATCGGACATGTTCCACATGGTGTGCGCCTGCGCCTCGGTATGCAGGGAGACGAAGTCCCAGAACGTGTCGTGCGCACTCTGAGCCTGCGGGATCTCACGGTCGGGATGCGGTTTGGCGGCGTGGACGACGTCGGGGAACTTGATGCCGTCCTGGACGAAGAACACCGGGATGTTATTGCCGACGAGGTCGAACGTGCCCTCGTCGGTGTAGAACTTGGTCGCGAAGCCGCGGGTGTCACGCACCGTGTCGGCCGATCCCCGGGACCCGAGCACCGTCGAGAAGCGCACGAACACGTCGGTTTCTGCGCCCGACTTCAGGAACCCGGCCATGCTGATCTTCTCCGCGGCACCGTTGGCATGGAAGACGCCGTGCGCCGCCGCGCCGCGGGCGTGCACCGCACGCTCGGGGATGCGCTCGTGGTCGAAGTGGGTGATCTTCTCGCGCAGATGGTGATCCTGCAGCAACGTCGGTCCGCGTTGCCCGGCCTTCAACGAGTGGTCGGTGTCGTAGAGGCGTGCACCCTGGGCGGTGGTGAGGTACTCCCCCTGCTGTCCGCGTGCGGTCTGGCCACCGCCAACACCGAGGCCGGTGGCCGTGCGCAGATCCGGTCCGCCCTGATCCGGCTTCGGCGGCAACGCCGCACGAGCGCTGGTCGGTTCGTCGAAGGGCGCCGGCTCCGGGGCCGGTGCGCCCGGAACGTACTTCGGGCTGTGTTGCTGCAGCCGCTCGGCAGCCTCCACGACCTTGTCCTTGGCGTCCTTGACGACGCTCTTGATGGTCTCCTTGGCTCCGCGGTCGGTGGCCATTGCATCCCCTCTGCACGCAGCGGGCACCGTCGGATGGGCTCGCTTGGATCGACCGCCCGACTTCCCCGTGGGCACCGACCTAAACGCGGGCGGGAGGTCCGCGCCGATCCCTACCCGAGCGCGTCGCCGTCACGCGCGACGATGTCCTCGACCTTCTTGCGCACCGCAGCGAGTTCGGCGCGTTCCTCGTCGGAGTACTCACGCGCCGAGTCGTCCAGCACGCAGACGGTGCCGACGACGCGTCCCGTGCTGTCGTGCACCGCCATGCCCAGGTAATTGGACAACCCGAATTCGGTCTCGTCCTCGTTGCCGGCGAACGTCTCGTCTGCCCGGGAATCCTTGACGTACAACGTGTCGTCGGAGTCCACGACGCGCTCGCAGTACAGCGGGACCCGATCGTCTGAGGCAAGGGCCTTCTGGCCAGCCGCGCCCACGGTGTAGTGCTTGGTCGCTTCGCCCGCGGTCGCGGCCACCACCATCGACGCCGGGTCGGATCGCATCACCAGCACGGACTTGACGCCCAGGCGAGCCGCCAGCGCATCCAGATCACCGGTCAGCGGTGCCAGCGACGGCGTGGAATCAGTGGCGAAAGGTTCTGAGGTCACGGCTTCATTGTTCGTGTGCGCGGCGGGCCGCACAACTCCGTCACCTCGGATCCCGCCTTTCATTCCGTTTCCCCGGCGCTCGGCCGGGGGCGTCCTCGCCCACGCCCGCCGCCGACGTCCTCCGAAGTAGCCTTGGCTCGTGGCGGACCCTGGTATTGGTGACTTCATCAGGGCCAAGCGCGCGGCCGTGTCTCCAGCTGACGTCGGCCTGCCGTCCGGCGGTGCACGCCGGGTGAGCGGCCTCCGCAGGGAGGAGGTCGCCGTCATCTGTGGGATCAGCGTGGACTACTACACCCGCATCGAGCAGGGACGCGAACACCACCCGTCCGCGAACGTCACCGAAGCGCTGGCACGAGGGTTGCGAATGAACGCGGACGAGCGACTGCATCTCTACGCGTTGGCCGGCCTCGCCAGCCCGCGATCCAATTCACCGGCGGAGTGCCACGTCAGCCCCGAACTCCAACGTCTCATCGGCTCGTGGCCGACGAACCCCGCCGTCATCCTGGACGAGCTGATGAACGTGGTGGCCCGAAACCGACTCTGGCGGTTGCTGTACAGCGGCTACGGCGACGAGGACAACATGGCGAGGATGACGTTCCTTCACCCACACGGTCGAGCGTTCCATGCCGATTGGTCCCGTGCAGCGCAGGCAACGGTGGCCAATCTTCGCGCCGTCACGGGACGCGATGCGTCGCGCGCGGACGCAGCCGCGCTGATCGAGCAACTGTCCGAGGGAAGTTCGGATTTTCGGAGGTTGTGGGCTCAACAGGATGTGCGGGGCAAGACGCACGAACCGAAGGAGTTCCGGCACCCCCGGGTCGGTCCGCTCACGCTGACCTACCACGCCTTCGACGTCCGCGGCGCGCCCGGGCAGCAGCTATTGGTGTACGAGGCCGAGCCGGGGAGCGAGAGTGCCGCCGCGCTCGCACTGCTGAGCAGTTTCGACGACCCGGCTCGCACACCCGGACGCGCCGGGTGGCCCTGTCACACCTAGCCAACTCAGGGCCTGCCCACCTGCTCCTCCGCTGCCTACGGTCGATGGTCGTTCCCGAAACCTCTAGGACGCGGAAGGAAGGCCCATGGGGAAGCTGTCGACGAAGGTCGCGCTCATCACCGGAGCCACCGGCGGCATCGGTAGCGCCACGGCACGGCTGTTCGCAGCGGAAGGTGCGCGCCTCATCGTCGCCGATCTCGACCGTGAGAGCGTCGACGCGTTGGTCGACGAGCTGACGTCGGCAGGTGCGGAGGCCGTCGGGTGCGAGTTGGACGTGACCGATGCGTCGTCCTGGACTGCCGCGGTGCAGGCCGGGATGGAACGGTTCGGACGCCTCGACGTACTCATCAACGTTGCCGGCGTGGTGAGGTGGCACGGAGTCGAGGACACCGATGAAGCCACGTGGGCCCACGTGATCGCGGTCAACCAGACCGGCACGTGGCTGGGCATGAAGGCTGCTCTCCCCGCGCTGCGCGAATCTGGCGTTGCCTCCATCGTCAACACCTCGTCGGTCCTCGGCATCATCGGAGGTGGCGGTGCGGCTGCGTACCACGCGTCGAAGGGCGCGGTTCGACTGCTCACGAAGACAGCGGCGGTTGAATACGCCACTCACGGTGTCCGGGTCAACTCCATTCACCCCGGCGTGATCGAAACCCCCATGATTCAGGAGATCCTCGATGCCGAGGGAGAGCAGCAGCGCGACATCCAGCGCACACCGATGAAGCGCTCGGGAACGGCCGCCGAAATCGCGGCCGGAATGCTCTTCCTCGCCTCGGATGACTCCTCGTTCATGACGGGAGCCGAACTCGTCATCGACGGCGGCCTGACGGCCCACTGACCGTCCGTCCCGAGGACCAAAGCAGGACCGTGTGGCTGGTCAGCGGCGCTCGTTGATGTCTCCGGGATGAGGGACGTTGTCCTCGTCGACGTACGGCGAGTGTTCGGTGTCGATGCCCTCGTGGTCGCGTGGTCCCTCATTGGGCCCCTGGTTCTCGATGGCGTCCGTGGCGTCGCTGGGCATCGTCATCTCCGGTGATCCTTCTTTCCTGTCGCGGATGAGGTGTGGGGGGTGCCCGGTTCGCGTGGTGTCGAATCACCCGGGTGCTCGGACTCGGAATAAAACCGCGACCGGTGACCTTGGCTCGAGAGTCGCCCCTTCCTCCGACTCAGGAGCTTCCATGACCCGTCCCGTTCGCGTCGCCGTGCAGATCCAGCCCGGTGGCACGCCCGACTACGCCACGTGGCGCGACGCCGTCGTCGCCGCCGACGACCTCGGCGTCGACGTGATCTTCGGCTACGACCACTTCCACTTCCCGGCGATGGAGGGCATCGTCGACGGCAAGCCGATTCTGACCGAGGACCAACCGGACGTCCCGAACTTCGAGGGCTGGACGGCGCTCGCATCGTGGGGCGAGATCACCTCGCACGCCGAGATCGGGTTGTTGGTCACCGGCGTCGGCTACCGCAACCCGGACCTGCTCGCCGACATGGCTCGCACTGTCGACCACATCAGCGGCGGCCGACTCATCCTGGGCCTGGGCGCGGGCTGGTACGAGAAGGACTACACGACCTACGGATACGAATTCGGGACGTTCGCTTCGCGATTCGATCTGTTCGACGAGAGCTTGATCCGCATCGAGAACCGACTCGCCGCCCTCAACCCGCCGCCCGTGCGGAAGTTGCCGATCCTCATCGGCGGCACCGGACCGAAGCGCTCGCTGCCCGCGATCGCCCGCCACGCCGACATCTGGCACGCGTTCCAGGGTCTCGACGCGTTCCGCACGTCCAGCGAGCGCGTCGACGAACTGGCGGCGTCGTTCGGTCGCAACGGCGCCGACATCGAACGCTCGACGCTATGGGAGAACGGCGAGAGCGCCGACGCCTTCCGCGAGGCCGGCGTCACGCTCTTCCAGACCGAACTCACCGCCAAGAACGGGTACGACCTGGGGTCGCTGAAGGAGGTCCTGGCGTGGCGGGACAACGGCTGAGCGCTCAGTAGCGGAACGCTCGCTTCCCGGTCACCGACCAGATCGGTTCCACGGTGCCATCGCCGACGGCGAGCAGGTCGACGCCACCCGCACCGTCGGAGGTGGTGCGCAACATGGCGATTCGGCCACTCCGTGCATCGATGATCAACCGTCGGTGCACGGAGTGTCCCATCGTCACCGCCCAGCGAGACGCGGCCGTCGCAAGGGTGTCGCGGTCATGGACGTCGCCGAGCGGCTGGTCTTGCGCATCGCGGTGCGGTCCGACGAACGTCCAGTTCTCTCGAACTCGGTTGTGTGACAACGCGTTCACGTCGATACCGGTCACCACGGTTCCGTCGGGAGACGTGGCATCCCACAGATAGGCGAACATGTCGTCGTCGGCCACGTAGAGGCGCGGGCGGAAGACGTTCCCGATCTGGGTTTGAGCCGTTCTGACGAATGCTTCCTGCGCTGCCGGGCCGACGACGGCATCGAGGTCGGGCCCGCCGGACCACCACTGCACGCAGTCGTCGGTCATCAGCTGGTGTGCCAGCGCCGCGTCCTCGTTCCACATGCGGCACCACGTCGTGGTCAGTTCGGTGATTCCGTCGATGTCCATGACAATCACTGTTCCAAGCCGAGGCGACAGCGTCGTGTCGGTGTTCGGCGTCACATTCATTCGTCAGCGCTCGAGTGGACTGGCGTCGATGCGGTCGAGTTCCGCGCTGAACTCGAGTTCACGTGCCGGGGCGTGCTCGTCGCTCAACGTCGCAGCGGCGATGCGGGCGAGGTGGAAGCCGCGAACGCCGGAACGCAGCCGACACCAGCCGGCGAGATACCACCCGACCGGTGACCACAACAGACCGAGCGGCTCGACGTCGCGGGACGTTCGCGCCCCGTCCCGGCCGACGTAGTCGAGATGAACCACCCGCTCGGTCGCGACGGCCTCCGTCACGGTCTCGCTGATCCTGGCCGCGGTTCGCGGCGATTCGTCCTCGCCGAGCGTGTGCACCCGCGCAGCCAGCGCCTCCTCGCGACGCCGCACGTCGGCCGGAAGGACCGCCAGCACCTTCTGCGCGGCGACACGCGCCGAGGACGCGAAGGGCGAGTCGCCGATCGAGCGCAAGGAGACGCTAATCGCCAGCGCCTCGGGCGCGGTGAGCGTCACCGGAGGCAGCGTGCGCTCGCGGTCGAGGAAGTACCCGCCGGCGCGTCCCACTCCCCCTCGGATCGCCACGCCAGAGTCACGCAGTGCCGTCAGGTCGCGCTCGATGGTGCGGGTGCTGATCTCGAATCGCCGCGCGAGCCAGGCAGCAGTGCGCGGTCGCGGTGACACCGCGCGCAGTTCCTCGACGATGGCGTAGAGACGGTCCGAGCGGCTCACCGGCCGAGCCTATGCAGGGGCAAGTCCGGACGTCGTCGGTCCCGTCGGAGGGCATTGCAGTAGTCCCGTCGCCAATTTGCAGTAGTGCAAATGGCCGTATTGGCCGTGACGGCGCGACATACTCGGCCCGGCACGTCGCTGCCATTGCCGCCTTCGGCACACGGATCACCACCACCTTGGAGTTCACCCATGGCTCGTCATGCCGCCCACTCGTCGAACTGGAACACCACCGCGCTGGCCGGCGCGCTGCTGGCGTGCGGGATGGTCGTCGCCGGTCCCGTGGCCATCGCGTGGGCCGACGGCCCTCCCGTCGACACCGCATCGGCGGATCAGACCGACCCGTGGTGGATCGGCGACGCCCACGAACCGCGCCTGGGGCAGGCGGCGGCCGTCGAGCGGGTCGCCGTTCTCGCGCCGCTGCCACGTCCGGCGGTCTGCGGCTTGATCTGCAACGGTGCCGACGGCACCGAGGACGCCCCCGACGGCCAGGGCGGTGGTCTGCTCTTCGGCAACGGCGGCAACGGGTGGACCAGCACCGTCGCCGGACGGGACGGCGGCAACGGCGGCAGCGGTGGATGGTTCTTCGGCAGCGGCGGCACCGGGGGTAACGGCGTAGACGCCACCGCGACCACCGCGGCCACCAAAGGGGGCAACGGCGGTGACGCCGGCCTGATCGCCGGCAGCGGCGGCAATGGGGGCCGAGGCGGGAACGGCCGAACCGGTGTCAACGCGGTCAACCCCGATACCCCGACCATGCGCGCTTCCGATGGCGTCAGCGTCGGCGACGGCAACGGTTACAACGGCCGCAGCGCCGTCGACGCAGGAGCGGGCCTCGCGGGTTCCACCGGTCAGAACGGCGGCAACGGCGGTTCCATCGGCGCCAACAACGGCAAGAACGTCGTCGGCGGCACGAGCGTCGGCGGCAATGCCGGTGCCGGAGGCGCGGGGGGAGACGGCGGCGGCCGAGGTGGCGACGGCGGAGGCATCGGCCGTGACAACGGCGCAGCGCTCTTCTACGGCGGCCGCGGCAACGGGGGCAATGCCGGTGACGGTGGACCGGGCGGCTCCGGTGGCGGAGCCGGCGGCACCGGGGGCGCCATCGCGGACTACAACGGCTACGGGTTCGGCGCGACCGGCAAGGGCGGCAATGCCGGTGCGGGCGGCGCCGGCGGTGCCGGAACGACTGGCGGCGCCGGGACCGCGGGTGGCCAGGGTGGCGCGGGCGGCCGCGGCGGGCTGTTGACCGGCAGCGGCGGCAACGGTGGAGCCGGCGGCGGCGGTGGTGACGGTGGCAGCGGCGCGGTCGGCGGCAGCGGTGGTTCCGGCGGAGCCATCGGTCCTGATAACGCCGACACCGGCAACGGCACCGGTGAATCTTTGCAGGCCGGCAACGCGGGTGCGGGCGGTCGCGGCGGTACGGGCGGCACTGGTGGGGTCGGCGGAAGCGGTGGCACGGGTGGCGCCGGCGGCGGCAGCGGACTCTTCGGGTCGAGCGGACGCGGAGGCGACGGCGGTGCGTCGGGCTCCGGCGGCACCGGCGGCACGGGCGGTCAGGGCGGCAACGGAGGCTCGATCGGCGCCAACAACAACGGGGGCCTTCCGGGCGTCAAGGGCGCGGGCGGAGCGGGCGGCCAGGGTGGCGCGACCGGTACCCCGGGACAGGGCGGCACCGGGAGCGGCGGCCACGGCGCCACCGGCGGCAGCGGGACGTCGGGGGGCGCGGGCGCGTCGGGTGCTTCGGGGTCCGACGGCACGGGTTAGTCCGGCCACCACCGCGCGGCGGCAACGTCGACGATCCCCCGTCGCAGCGGCGTGCCCTCGTAGAGCCATTGCGTCTGCGCTTCGATCATCAGGTGCGGCGGCAGCGTCCCGTTGGCGCGGACCACGCGCCACCACGTCACCGCCGCGCCGTCGCGAGCCATGACTCCCCCGACACCGCGCGGTCCGCCGCGCTGCAGGAACTCGGCGATGTCGCCGTAGGTCATGACCCGGCCCGGCGGGATGTCGTCGACGACCTCGAGCACCGCGTCGGCGAAGTCGTCGTGCCCGTCGCTCACGACGTCATTCGTAGCACCGTGCCGACGGTGGGTGGGTGTACTGCGCCCATCCTGAGGCGACGGGACGTGACTACCGTCGACGTCATGATCACGCGTGTCGCGCTCGGCGGCCTGGAAGTCTCGGCCCAGGGCCTGGGCTGCATGGGGATGAGTGAGTACTACGGGGCGACCGACTGGGACACCAGCATCGCCACGATCGGCCACGCGATCGACATCGGGATCACATTCTTCGACACCGCCGACCAGTACGGCGCCGGCCACAACGAGGTGCTCGTCGGACGCGGGATCGCCGGCCGGCGGGACGACGTCCAGATCGCCACCAAGTTCGGCATCGACCGCAGCGGCGGTGACGACGCCCGGGTGCACCGTGGCGATCCGCCCTACGTGAAACGGTCGTGTGACGCCTCGTTGCTGCGCTTGGGTGTCGACCACATCGATCTCTACTACCTGCACCGGCCGCCGCAAAACGCCGAGATCGAGGACACCGTCGGTGCGATGGCCGAACTCGTCGAGGCCGGCAAGGTCCGGTACCTCGGTCTCAGCGAGGTCAGCGCCGAGCTGCTGCGCCGAGCGCATGCGGTGCATCCGATCGCGGCCGTGCAGAGCGAGTACTCGCTGTGGACGAGGGACGTCGAGCAGGTAACCCCCGTGATGGCCGAGCTGGGCATTGGGCTGGTGCCCTACGCCCCCCTCGGACGGGGCTTCCTCACCGGCGCCGTGCAGGCCGCGGCCCTGGAGCCGAACGACTTTCGCGCCCGCAATCCGCGGTTCACCGGCGACGCCGGCCAGCAGAACCAAGTCATCGCCGACACCGTGCGCGGCGTCGCCGAGCGGCTCGGTGTCTCAGCGGCGCAGGTCGCCCTGGCCTGGGTTTACGCTCAGGCGCCTCGTTTGGGCCTCCCGGTGGTCCCCATCCCCGGAACCCGCCGCGCCGAACGGCTCGACCAGAACGTCGCATCTCTCGACGTCGAACTCGACGACGACGCGCTCGACGAACTGCAGCCCCTCAGCGATCGGGTGACGGGCGGACGCTACGCCGACCGCGGCGTGCGCTGACACGTCGTCGCTTCCCGGCGCCGAGCCCCAGGCGCCCGACTAGCATGGACGGCCATGTCGGGCAACGATCTCGGCGAGTATCTGCGCTCGCGTCGCGCCGCGGTGTCCCCCGCGGAGGTGGGGTTACCGAACGGCGGACGTCGCCGCGTGAGCGGCTTGCGGCGACCGGAAGTCGCTGCCCTCGCTGGAATCAACGTCGATTACTACACCCGGCTGGAACAGGGGCGGGAGCGCCGCCCGTCCCCCCAGGTCGTCGACGCGCTGGCGACCGCGCTCACTCTCCACGACGACGCTCGCCACCACCTGTTCCGGCTGGCGGGGCTCACCCCGCGAGAGCGCCGAGACGGGGATACGGACGTCGATCCGGCCCTGCTCAGCCTGCTCGACACGTGGCCGCACAACCCCGCCTTCGTCTACGACCGCGCCTACGACGTACTGGCCGGCAACGAGTCGGCCAATGCCCTGTTCCCGCAGTGGGCGAGGTCGGCGAACATGTTGCACGCCGTGTTCACCGACCCCGATGCCAAGCGCTTCTACGTCGACTGGCCGGTCGTCGCCCGCGACGCCGTGGCGGACTTCCGGCACGGACTCGGCGTGGCGCCCGATGACGCCCGCATCCTCCGGGTCCGTGACGAACTGCTCGCCGCGAGCCCGGAATTCGCCGAGCTGTGGGTGCGCAACGACGTGCGACGAAAGTCCCGCAATCGCAAGTCGTTTCACCATCCTCACGTCGGCGCGTTGACGCTGACGGTGCACACGTTCGACGTCCGGTCGAGTCCCGGCCAGGAACTCGTCGTGTACCACGCCGACCCCGGATCGCCGAGCGCCGCAGCTCTGCGGCAACTCACGGCGTCGTCGCGAACCACCTGAGCGTCGATCCGTTTCTGGGGGTACGCCGAACTGGTTCTCAGTCGCGTCTCAGTGGGAGTCGGCACGGTGGAGTCACATTCGCGGCGCGACGAAGGGAACGACAGCGATGACGACTCCGCCACCCCATGTCCACCAGGTATTCCGGCAGGAGTCGCACCGGAGGCCACCGGCCCGCAGGAAGGCCCGTCACGGTGCCGTTCTGGTGGGCGCCGTCGCGCTGGCCGTCGCGGGCGGCGGCGCGGGCGCGGCCGCCGCAGTGGCCTACACCCAGCACGAGCGACCGACCCCCACGCAGCCACCCGCCGCGACCGCGCCATCCGTGCGACCGGCAGCGGGGCCGACCCGCGGATCGATCGAGGACGTCGCCGCGAAGGTGATGCCCAGCGTCGTGAAGCTGACGATCGTCACTGGCGAGGGGGGTGACGAGGGGTCGGGCATCGTGCTCAGCTCCGACGGGCTGATCCTGACGAACAATCACGTCGTGGCACCGGCCACGGGTGGTGACGGTCCGCAGACGCAGCCGGCTGCGCTGGAGGGTGGCGACGTCACCAGGACGGTGACGTTCTCCGACGGCCGCTCCGCGCCGTTCAGCATCGTCGGCACCGACCCCACCGGCGACCTCGCCGTCGTGCGCGCCGACGGAGTGACGGGGCTGACGCCGATCACCGTCGGCTCGTCGAAGGACGTCCGTATCGGTCAGCAGGTGGTGGCGATCGGCTCGCCGCTGGGACTGCAGGGCACCGTCACGAAGGGCATCGTCAGCGCGGTCAACCGCCCGGTGACGGCGGGCGACGGTCCCACCCCCGCCGTCCTCGACGCGCTGCAGACCGACGCGGCGATCAACCCCGGGAACTCCGGCGGCCCCCTGGTCGACATGAACGGAAACCTGATCGGCGTCAACTCCGCCGGTGCCAGCCTGGGCTCCGGAGCGAGTTCGGGCTCGATCGGGCTCGGCTTCGCGATCCCGTCCGACCAGGCCAAGCGCATCGCCGACGAACTCATCGCGACGGGCACCGCCGGCCACGGTGCGCTGGGGGTCCAGTTGGGCGACAGCCACGGCGACGCCGCGGGCGCCACGATCGCCGCCGTCTCGGCCGACGGTCCGGCCGCCAAGGTCGGCCTGCCGAGCGGTGCCGTGATCACCAAGGTGGACGACCAGGTCATCGATGGCCCGGAAGCGCTTGCCGCCGCAGTGAAGTCGAAGGCCCCGGGTGAGACCGTGACGCTCACCTACCGCGACGGCTCCGGCGCGCTCCGCACGACCCAGGTCACCCTCGGCGCGGCCTGACTCGGACGTCAGCGCCGGGGGTCGGCGATGGTGATACCCGCCGTCGGGGCGGTATCGACCAGAGGCAGTTCGACGGCCGCGTCCTCGAGCCCGATCGTCCGCGAGACCAGGTCCTGTGGCCGAAGTTCGCCGCGGTCGATCATCGCCAGCATCGACGGGTAGTCGACCGCCGCCATCCCATGACTGCCGCGGAGGTCGAGTTCCCAGGCGATCACGCGGTCCATCGGCACCCGCGGGTGACCGTCGACCGGCGGGAGCAGGCCCACTTGCACGTGGCGGCCTTGGCGCCGGAGAGCGTGAATGGCGGTGTAACAGGCGATCTCGCTGCCGACCGCATCCATGGCGACGTCGCTGCCGCGGCCGGTGATCTCGTGGACGCGTGCCGCGACGTCGCCATCGTCGGCGAGCACGACGTGATCCGCACCGGCGGATCGTGCGATCTCCAATGCGGCCGCGCTGCGGTCGACCGCGATCACGCGTGCGCCCAGCGCCGTGCCGATCATGACGGCGCTCAGGCCCACTCCGCCCGCCCCGACCACCGTCAGCCACTCCGCCGCACTCAGGGCGGCACGGTCGGTGAGCGCACGGTAGGCGGTGGCGAACCGGCAGCCCAGGCTCGCCGCGGCGGCGTAGGACACTGCGTCGGGGATGGCCACGAGATTGGTGTCCGCCGCCGGCAGTGCGACGTACTCCGCGAAGGAACCCCAGTACGTGAAGCCGGGCTGCTCCTGGCGAGGACAGACCTGCGCGTTGCCGGAGCGGCACCACTCACACGTGCCACAACCCGACACGAACGGCACGGTGACCCGGTCCCCCGGCGTCCACCGCTCGACGCCGGCGCCGACGGCGTGCACGACCCCGGCCAGCTCGTGTCCGGGAACGTGCGGCAGGGTCACGGCCTCGTGTCCCG
This sequence comes from Mycolicibacterium grossiae, assembly GCF_008329645.1. NCBI lineage: Bacteria > Bacillati > Actinomycetota > Actinomycetes > Mycobacteriales > Mycobacteriaceae > Mycobacterium > Mycolicibacterium grossiae. The sequence continues at coordinate 4,346,455 of NZ_CP043474.1, read as the reverse complement.
CCCAGGCGTGCCAATCGCTGCGGCACAGCCCGGTGGCGTGCACCGCGACGACCACCCCGCCGTCCGGCGGCGTCGGATCCGCGACGTGGCGCACCTCGAGCCGGCCACCGAAGCGGTCCATCACCACTGCGCGCATCGGCCCAGCCTAGGCGCCGCCCGGCCCGCCAAGTCGGCGCCAAGTCGGTGGCAAGTGCCGCGGGACATCGTCATGGTCGTCAGCACGACGTCCACGAGGAGCCCCGCAGTGAACACCGAACCCGCCGCCACCCGGCAGTCCCACACCACGATCGACGCGGCCGTCCCCGACGTCCTCGGCATGCAGATCGCCCACCGGGTGATGCTGCGCGACCTCGACCGCGCCACGGGCATGGCGATGGCGATGGCCGACGGCGGCGTGCCCGTCACCCGCCGGCGTGCGCGCGCCTTCGTCCGTTACCTGGGACTGATGGCCGAGTCCATTCACCACCATCACCGGGCCGAGGACGACGTCCTCTGGCCGGTCATCGAGCAGCGCGCCGGATCGCACATCGACCTGACGGCACTGACCGAGGACCACGAAGCGCTCGACCCCAAGCTCGACGGTTTGCGAAACGCCGTGTCGCAGTTCGGCTCCGATGCGTCTCGTCGGACGGCCGGCGTCCTCGCGTCGCGACTGGTGGAGGTGCGGACCATGCTCGTCGAGCACATCGCCGAGGAAGAACGCGATACGTTCCCGGTCATCCGCTGCTACCTGTCCGTGGCCGACTGGCGGGACGTCGAGAACCGCATCCGCAAGCACGGCGCCCGCATGAGCTTCGAACTGCCGCGCATCGCCGCGGCCGTCACCCCGGCGGAACTGGGCAGGCTCAAGGCGGACGCCGGCCCGATGATCGACGTCCTGCTGTTCTTCGTCAGGCCGGGGTATCGCCGGATGGAGAAGGCGATCTGGGGGTGACGCCGACGGCGGCGAGGTCGGCCGCGAGCCGGGCACGCACCTCGTCGGCGTCGGCACGGTGCCGTGCGGCGTCGGCCGGGCGGCCGGTCGCGTCGGCCAGCAGCGCCAGGGCATCGTCGACCGGTCCGAAGGCCACCGATCCCGAGTCGATGCCGGCGACCCGGCCCGCCCAGGGCAGCAGTTCGGCGTACGCGGAGCGGCACGCCTCAGTGTCGCCGACGCCCACCGCGGCGCGGACGAACAACGCCATGCGAGCCAGCCAATAGTAGTTGCGCCGCACCGGGGTACGCGTCGCCCAGCGGGCGCGAGCCTCGTCGAGCCGTCCGGCGTCGAGCAGGCACAGCACCAGCGCCTCGATCATCGCGTCGGGATACACGTCGTGCATCGCGACCATCGTGTCGGTCAGTGGCGACGTGTCCCCGTGCGCGAACGCGAGCACCAGCTCGAAGACGACGGCCGCCTCGGCGGCATTGGTCATCCCGGTCGCCGCCATCCGCCGCGCCAGGCGGCGGTATGCCTCCTGGGCGTCGTCGAGTCGGCCGGCAAGAACGCTGAGCACCGCGCGGTACACCTCGACGACCTGTACCAGCGCCGCCAACTGACCGCTCGTGGACTTCTCGACCGCGAGGTCGGCCTGCCGGACGGCCTCGACGAGATCGGTGCGGGCCGAGGCGCAGAGGAACAGGAACCAGTGGGCCAGCGCCTCGTAGCCGAGGAGACCGTGCCCACGCGACACGTCGAGCAGTTCCGTCGCGAGGGTTTCGCGCTCGGCGACCAGATCGGGTCCCAGCGAGAGGTAGGCCCGGGCGTTCAGTGCGGCGCACAGCGTCGTCGGGTCGCCCGAGCCGCGTGCGATCGCCACGGCCTCCTCCGACCAGGCGAGGACCTCGCCCATTCCATGGGCCGCCGCGTCGTTCTCCGTCTCGAAGATCAACGCCACCAGCAGCCACACCCTGGTCGAGGCATCGACGTCCGGGTGCTGAGCCAGGGCGCGCCGCAGGGGCTGCTCGAGATCGTCGTCGCTGTCGCCGAATCCACGGACGGTCCACGAGATCGGCACCCGGTAGGCCGTCAGCGCCTGCAGTAGTAGGTCGTCGTCACCGACCGCGCTCGCGAGGTGCACGGCACGGGCGCGGGCGGGACGGGCCCGGTCGACTGCGCCGGCCTGTGCCGCTGCGCGCGTGAGCTGGATCAGCATCGCCACGCGAGCATCGACCGGCACGCCATGGTCGGCCAGGTCCGCCGTTTCGACCGCCGCCGCCGCGAGGTGCATGGCCTCCGCCGGAGCGTTGAGGTCCAAAGCCCGTGCGGCAGCGGCTGATGCGAGCGCCGCCGCGTCGGCGGCGGTGGCCGCGGTGGCGGCAGCCAGGGCGTGATGGGCGAGGGTCGCGACGTCCGGGGCCGGCATCGCGCGCAGTTCGGCCAGCGCCGTGGCATGCCAGCGGGCGCGGCGCAGCCGGGGGGTGTCCTCGTAGAGCGTCTCCCGGACGAGCGCGTGGGTGAAGCGCACCCGGCCCGGTCCGGGTTCGCCGAGGAGGCCGGCCAGCACGGCGGCCTCGAGACCGTCGAGGACCTCGTCCTCGGCGTGGCGCGCCATGCGGATCAGTAGGTCGACGTCCACTTCCCGACCGAGCACCGCGGCTTGCTGCAGCACCGTTCGCGCGGATCCGGGAAGGCGATCGATCCTGCGGCGCAACACGTCCCGCACACCGGCCGGCACGGCGACGGTGGCGGCCTGGCCTCCTTCGGCGGCGACGAGCCGGATCAACTCCGTCACGAACAGCGGGTTGCCGCCGGTGCGGTCGATGACCGCGTCGACGACGTCGGGCTCGCGCTCCAGGCCCGCCTCCGGTGCGTATTCGCGCATCAGGACGACGACGCCGTTTCGGTTCAAGCCGCCGAGGTCGAGCCGGTCCAGGGTCACCGGGGCCAGGGCGGCGAAGGTCGCGGTCAGATCTGTGGTGGCCTCGGCGCCGCGGTGGGCGCCGAGCACCAGGATGGGACGGTCGGCGAGGTCGTGGGCCAGGTGGCGCAACACCTGCAGCGTCGCGCCGTCGGCCCGGTGCAGGTCGTCGAGGACGATCAGGAGCGGCCCCCGCGTGGTCGTCGTGCGCAGCACCTCGTCGATCGCCACGGCGAGGTCGAATGCCGACCCGGCGCCGGGCGTCGTCGCCTCGCCGAGGGATTGCACGACCTCCGACCACGCCCACGCCGGCGGGGCACCGTCGACCTCGGGACAGCGTCCCCGCGCAAAGGCGAAGCCCCGGGCCGTCAATCGCTCGGCCGCCACGGCCGCCAGCGTGGTCTTCCCCGCACCCGCGTCGGCGCCCACCCACACCGCACCGAAACCTCGTGCCACCACCGCGTCCGCGGCTGCGTCGATGCGACGCAGTTCGGCGGAGCGGCCGACGAGCGTGGCTCGATGACGGTCGTCGTGCCCGCTGCGTGGCGGGGCGGTAGTCGCGGCGCGCGATGATGCGGAAGTCGCCGCCGCTGGGTTCGCGGCCGGTCCCAGCAGGGCTGCGGACTGGGTGAGGATGTCGCTCTCGAGGGCGCGCAGCGCCGGCCCGGGTTCCACGCCGAGGTCATCGGCCAACCGCCGGCGGGCGGCGCGCAGGTGGGCCAGCGCGTCGCCTTGGCGCCCCGCGCGATAGAGGGCCATGGCGAGGAGCCGGACGGCCTCCTCGCGCAGCGGCTCGTCGGCGACATGGCGCTCCAGTTCGCCGAGCAGCGCCACGTCCCACCCGAGGTCCAGACCGGTGGCGGCGTAACGCTCGACCGCCGCAGCCCGCAGCCCCGTCAGGCGGACCGATGCCGTGGCGGCCCACTCCGCGTCCACGAACTCGGGCAGCACGGCACCGGTCCAGCAGTCCAGCGCCGCCCGCAGCAGCCGAGCCCGCGAGTCGGCGTCGGCCGCGGCGTCGGCGTCGCGCAGCAGCGCCTCGAAGCGCCAGGCGTCGACCGCGTCGGTCGGGAGCCGCAGGGCGTATCCGGGCGGCGAGCTGACGAGGATGCGCGCCGGTGTGCGGCGGGGCCGGTCGGGTTCGAGCGCGCGACGGAGATGGGACACGTGCGCCTGCAGGCCGCCGAGCGCCTTCGGTGGTGGCTCACCGGACCAGATGTCGTCGATGAGGCGGTCCGTCGACACCACGTCCCCGCCGGCGACGGCGAGGCGGGCGAGGACGGCGCGGGACTGCGGTCCCCGCAGATCGATCGGCGCCTCGCCGCGGTGCACGGTGAGCGGCCCGAACAGCCCGATGCGGATCCCGCTCGTCGACGTCACGGTCATCGGCGATGGCGCGCCAGGAACAGCGCCACCGCTTCGTCGACGACCCTCGCGCACCGACCCTCGTCGAGGGGTGGTGCGGAGGTCACGACCAGCCGTTCGAGCACGACCTCGCCGAGGATGACGTCGAGGAATGCGGTGGCGGCCAACTCGGGGTCGTCGATGGCGAAGTCGGGGTGCTCGCTCAGCCGTTCGACGTAGCGCGTCACCGCCCGACGGGCCGGAGCGCGACCGTTGTGCAGGAAGCTCTCGCCCAGTTCGGGAAACCGCGCGCTTTCCCAGATCACCAGGCGAAGCAGCGCAACGGCCTCCGGCGGTGCCCAGAACGCGGCGATGGCGCGCCCAATCTCGCGCAGGACCACCTCGGGCGGCCGCGCTTCCACGGTGCTGCCGGTGAGGGCGTCGAGGGTCATGCGCTCCCACGCACGTGCCATGGTCGCGTCGAACAGCGCCTTCTTGCTGGCGAATTGGTTGTAGAGGGTGCGCCGCGCGACACCGGACCGAAGGGCGATCTCATCCATGCTCGTCTGCTCGTAGCCCCGCTCGAGGAACACCCGTTTGGCCGTCCGCAGGATGACGTCGCGGGTGGTCTCCGGTCGAGACGCGGTGCCGGAGTCCTCGGTCGCAGCGCTGGCCATGGGCTCACGGTACGTCGCGCGGTGCCGCGCCTGCGACATCGGAGGCGCGGTGTCGTGGTGGACACTCCCCGGGGTCCGCCAGCCGACGCGTTCTCCCGCGCACCCTCGTCGCGGTGGTGAATTGCAGACGCGCCGTGGCTCCGTCGAATGACGTTCCGGTGACCGGCGAGCGCCGACGCGGTGACGAGTGGCCACCTGGGTTATTCGAACGACCATGTCGAAGACCTTGATCGTTGCCCTTTCCGCCGTCACGTTGTCACTCGGTGCGGTCACCGGGGCGGCCGCCGGCTCGAGCGTTGAATCTCTTGCCGGGCCGGGCACCGCTGCGAACGGATGCACCAACGCCACCGGTGGTAGCGGGAGCAACAACAACGGCTCCGTCCCGGGCGGTACCGGCACGGGCGCCAACGGCGGTACCGCGGGCGGCGCCGGCGTCGTCACTCCGCCGCAGGGCATCGGCGGTAGCGCCGCCGGCGATGCGGGAGGCAACACCGGCTGCTGACCGCGGTCACCACTGCGGATCGGCGGCGCGCACGAACCACACGGCCCGTCGTCGGCCGGCACGTTCATCGGACGTCTCATCCGGCCCGAGCGCTGCGACGGCGGTGCGCACCGCCCATGCCAGCGCCGCCTCGCCTGCCCGGCGCCGTCCCCGCTGCTCGGTACGGTGGCTGCATGCGGGCAGCTGCAGCGGGTGTGCTGGACGCCGGCAGCATCTCGCTGCTGTCGGGGTGGCTGCCGGTCGCTGCGCAGGTCGTCGCGATCGCTCTGGTGGTGCTCGCGACCGGCTGGCGGACGCGGCGCTGGCGGCTGACCTGCGTGCCGCTCGCGGTCGGCGTAGGAGTCCTGACCGCCGGTGCCACGTACGCCTACGTCGAGACCTCGGGCATCTCCGGCGACGTCCCGGCGCCCACATCGCTCTACGCGTGGGTGGCGTTGAGCGGGTTTGCGGTCGGCGTCGTGGGGTTGGGCTGGCTCCGCACTCCGTGGTGGCGCCGGCTGACGTCGGTGCTGTCGGTCGTCGCGGCGCTGCTGTGCGTCGCGCTGGCGTTGAACGTGTGGACCGGCTACGTGCCCACCGTCGGCAGCGGGTGGGATCAGGTGACGGGCAAGCCCCTGGTGGGCGAGATCGACGAGCGGACGGCGCTCGACATGCGGCTGCGCGGCGAGAAACCCGCCGAGGGCGGCGCGATCGTGTCGATCAGCACCCCGGACGACGCGTCGGGGTTCCTTCACCGCGAGGAACTGGTCTACCTTCCGCCGGCATGGTTCACCAGCCCGCCGCCGACGTTGCCCGCCGTGGTCATGATCGGCGGCCAGCTGGGCACGCCCGCCGACTGGTTCCGGGCGGGCGGCGCCAAGCACGTCATCGACGACTTCGCGGCCGCACACGACGGCTACGCGCCGGTGTTCGTCTTCCCCGACGTCGCCGGGGACTTCACCAACGACACCGAATGCGTCAACAGCTCGCGTGGGAACGCCGCCGACCACGTGATCCGCGAGGTCATCCCCTTCGTCACGTCGCACTTCGCCGTCAGCCGCGACCGCGCGAACTGGGGCGTCGCCGGCTGGTCGATGGGCGGTACCTGCGCGGTGACACTCGCGGCGAAGTACCCCGACTCCTTCGGCGCCTTCCTCGACATCGACGGCGACGCGTTCCCCAATGCCGGTGAGTCCGAGCAGGACACCATCGACCGGCTCTTCGGCGGCGATGCCGCGGCGTTCCGGTCGTGGGACCCGGCGCTGGTGATGGCGGCGCACGGGCCCTATCCCCCGATGGCGGGATGGATCAACGTCTCCGAGGACACCGAGACGATCCTGCGCACGGCGGCTGCGCAGGCCGGGACCGACCCCGGACCGCGGCCCTATCCGGGGAACCGCACGACGATCGCCAACTACCTGTGCCGCGTCGCGAGCAGCAACGGCATCGACTGCTCGGTGGTCAGCATCCCCGGCGAGCACGACTGGCCCTCCGGCGCCAAGGCGTTCACGGCGGCGCTGCCCTGGCTCGCGGGGGCGGTGGGCAGTCCCGACGCGCCGAAGGTTCCGCTACCGGGCGTGCCGCCGCGTTCCTGAGACGCGGTCCAGGAAACCGGCAACCGGCAACCGGCAGCCACCCGCAGCCGCCCTAGTAACCGAAGTAGACAGCGGCCATGTCGTCGTTCCCGTGACCGGCCGCACTGGCGGCGTCGAAGGCGGCACGTACGCCGTCGATCAGGGCCGTCGACACGCGCGCGTCGGTGATGGCCTCGCGGATGAGCCCGACGTCCTTGCGGACACCGTCGACGCTGAATTGCGGCGCGTAGGCGTCGTCGATGATCGCCGCGCCCTTCATCTGCAGATAGGGCGAGCCGGCGGCCGACCCGTCGAACGCCTCCAGCATCAAGCGCTGGTCCACGCCGAGGCCCTTGGCGAGCGCCATCGACTGCCCGACGGCCGCGGCGAGGGCGCCGATCCACGCGTTGCAGACCAGCTTCAGTTTCGAGCCCTCGCCGGGTTCGGTGCCCACCCAGATCGTCTTGCTCGCCATGGCGTCGAACGCCGGCTGGACGCGGTCGCGCAACCCTGGATCGCCCGACGCCAACATGACGAGTTTGCCCTGCTCCGCGGGCGCCTTCGTCCCGAGCACCGGACAGTCGAGGAAGGCCACGCCGTGGTGGGCGGCGAGCGCCGCCGTCTGCGACGCGCCCTCGACGCCGACGGTCGCACACTGGACGAACACCGCACCGTCGCGAACGTGCGGCAACACGGTGTTCATGACGTCGAGGGTGGCCGCCGTGTCGAACAGCATCGCCACCACGACGTCGGCGTCGGCGACGGCCGCCACCGGATCCAGGGCGACGGTCGCGCCGTCGTCGGCAAGCGGCTCGGATCGCTCGGCGGTGCGGTTCCACACCATCACCTCGACGCCCTCGCGCAGCAGCGACTGCGCCATGCCGGCGCCCATGGCGCCCGTACCCAGAACCGTGACTCGCATGACCGCCATTCTGCGCCCAGCGGACGTCACTCGGGCGACGCGGTCCCCCGGGCGCCGACGATGGCGGTGACGCGGATCTCGACCCGCATCCCGGGCGCCCCGAGGGCGGTGACGCCGGTTTCGGTCCAGATCGGTGCCCGCTCCGGCATCCACCGACGCAGTTGCTCGATCATCACGTCGTTGTGTGCGGCACCGATCGAATCCGTTTCGGTAGCCACGTGATACGAGTTGACGTGCACCACGTCCGCCCACGACGCGCCCGCGGACTCGAGCGTCCGAGACACGTTCTCGAAGGCCCGCTCGATCTCGGCGGTGAGCGACTCCGGGAAGTTCAGGGCGTCGTCCCAGCCGCCCTGCCCGGAGATCTCCACCCGGTCTCCGATCCGAACCGCCTGACTGTAATGCCGTTCCGCGCGCAACATCTCGCCGTATCCCGGCGTGACGAAGAACTCGACCCCTGCCCGATCTTTGACTTCATTCATGAACTCAACATACCGCTATTCACTTCACGTGTAAACTCATGACCGACCGAGGAGGACCCACGATGGCGCACGACGACGATCCGCAGTGGCTGAGTCCCCGGGAGAAGGAAGCGTGGACGAGTCTCATCTCGGTCCTGCTGCTGCTGCCCGGTCGGCTCGAGGCCCCGCTGCGGCAGGTCGACCTGACGCTGTTCGAGTACCTGACGCTGAGTCACGTCTCCGAGGCGCCCGGGCGACGTATTCGCATGAGCGAGTTGGCGTTTCTGGCGAACGGATCCCTGTCCCGGTTGTCGAACGTGGTCAAGCGCTTCGAGCAGCGCGGGTGGATGCTCCGCTACCCCGATCCGGACGACGGCCGCTACACCATCGCCGAACTGACCGACGTCGGTCATCGCCTCGTCGTGAAGGCGGCGCCGATCCACGTCCGGTCGGTCCGCGAACTCGTCCTCGATCGCCTGTCGGCCGCCGACCAGCGGGCACTCACCCACATCGCCGCGACACTGCGCATCCGGTTGGGCGAGGAGTGATCGGTCGAGGCCGGGCTCTAGCCGAGCAGCAGTAGCGCCGCCGTGGCGAGCATGACCGCGGCCGTGCCGCCGTGCACGCCGTACGCGATGGACCTCGCGCCGCCGTGGCGCAGCACGATCGCGGCGTCGGCGACCGGGATGACGGTGGCCGCCAGCACGAGCGCGCCGAGCAGGTGGGCGTCGCCGTGCGTCATCGCGACGGCGACGAGGAGTCCGGACGCGATGTCCCGCACGCCCTTGGCGCTGAGGTACGCGCCGCTGCCCTCGGCGGGAACGCCGTAACCGGTGGCGGCGACGGCGGGTGCCACGAGGAAGCGGGCGCCGATGGCGATGATGGCGGCGGCCAGGATGCCGGCGAGGACGAAGCCGATGGTGATCACGAGATGTACTTCCTATCGGACGGGTGAGAAGGATGTCGGATCGAGCAGGGTGGTCTGCACGTCGACGATGTCGGTGACGTCGAAACCCGCCATGTCGGCGGTACCCATGACGCGTCGCGTGACGTCGTCGGGGTCGGCTCCCGGCGGGCAGCCGATCAGCGCCACGAGTCGGGGTGCGGTGCCGCCGTGTTCGGTCCACACGCCGTGGGTGGTGATGCCGAAGGCGGCGAAAGTGGCAACGTGACGGGCCCAGTGCACGGCGGCATAGCGCTGCAGGGCCTCGGGTGAACGGAGGGTGTAGATCCGCAGTTGCATCATCGTGCGACCTCTCTCTGCGACGGATTACGGCGATGGAGCCGGAGTCAGGCGAGCAGGGCGACGCACAGCCCGGCCACGGCGAGGCCCTGCACCGTCGCGCGGGCGTTGATCGCCCCATCCCAGCGGGCCTGCAGCGCACGACCGTCGGGCAGTGACCGCCCATCGTCGGACGCCGCGGTGAGCACCCGGTTGACGGGTGCGCTGATGCGGACGTAGATCGCCAGCCAGACGAGCAACAGGACGAAGGCCGCGCCGGCCGCCGCGGCCTGCCACCAGTGCGACGCCGCAGCGGCCAGTGCCGCACTCGCGGCCGAGGCGGCGATGCCCAGGACGCCGGGCACCGGCATCCGTCGATCGCCGAAGCGGTGCACCTTCCCGGTGACCGTGACGAGCACGCGATCGTCGACCGCCGCCAGTGCGGGCCGCAGCACGAGGGCGCAGAACACGTCGGTCCCGTACACCACCGCGGTGCCGAGTACGGCGATGACGGCAGTGATGCGGGCGAGCAGGTCGAGGGTCATGTCACGCCTCCGGTCGAACGAGTAACTGTTAGCAACGCTAACCCCGGCAATCAATGGCGTCAATAGCGACGCTAGCGGCACTAGCGGTGCTACTCTGCGGTATGGCCATCGAGGAACGGCGGGAGCGCGACCGGGCCGCCCGGCGGCGGTTGATCGTCACCACCGCGCGTCGACTCGCCGAGGCCGAGGGGTGGGACGCGGTGACGACCCGTCGGCTGGCCACCGAGATCGAGTACAGCCAGCCCGTGCTGTACAAGCACTTCGGCGGCATGGACGCGATCGCCGACGCGGTCGCCCTCGACGGCTTCACCGAGTTGGGCGAGGCCATGCGTTCCGCACGGTCCGGTGCCGACACGGCGGGCGCGCACCCCGCCCTCGCCAGGGTCTCCCGGGCATACCTCGACTTCGCGCGCGAGAACCCGTCGCTGTACGACGCCATGTTCACTCGGACGACGAGCGTGCGGTTCGCCGTCGACGACACTCCCCCGGAGTTGACCGGCGCCTTCGCCGAATTGCGCGCCGCCGTCGCCGCGATCGCCGACGGCCAGGACGCCGACACCCTGACCGAGGTGGTGTGGGCCGCCCTGCACGGTCTCGTCGCCCTCGATCGCGCGGGACGATTGCGCCCCGACCACGTCGCCGAACGCGTCGACCTGCTCGTCTCGCGCTTCGCGCGCGCGGCGCAGTGACCGTCGCTCTCGGACGGGACGGTCGTGGCGCGAGGCGTAGCATGGTGCTACACGTGTAGCAGACTGTTACGAAGGAGGCCTCGATGACCAACGTCGCCGACCGCGTCACCCGCGTCGCATCCGACCTGGTGGAGAGCGCCGCCGCCGAGGGCGCCCGCCAAAGTCGTTCCGCGAAACAGCAACTCGACCACTGGGCCCGCGTGGGCCGGGCGGTGTCGAGCCATCAGAGCGCATCGCGCCGCCGCATCGAGGCCGCCCTCGCCGGTGACCTCGACGTCACGGCACTCACCGACGACGAGGGCACCGTGTTCGGCGCCGAGGTCTCCGCCGCCATCGAGGAGAGCCTCGCCACGGCCGACTACGGCGCCGTGCTCGCCGCCCGCGGCATCACCACGGTCGCCCTCGACGCCAACGGCGACATCGTGGAGTACCGCCCGGACGGCAGCACGTCGGTAGTCGACATCGCCGGATCCCGACGAGCCGAGTGACCGCTGACCCACCGCGCGGCGAGATCGCCGCGGTGTGAAGCGACTCGATCTGGTCGTCGGACCCAACGGCGCCGGCAAGTCGACGTTCGTCGAACTCACGCTCGCACCCCTGCTCCCGCGCCACGTCTTCGTCAACGCCGACGAGATCGCCAAGCTCCGCTGGCCCGACGACCCGGCCGCGCACGCGTATGAGGCCGCCCGCATCGCCGCCGACACGCGGGCCCGGCTGATCGACCTCGGCCGGTCCTTCATCGCGGAGACGGTGTTCTCCCATCCCTCGAAGCTGGAGCTGATCGACGCCGCTCGTCGAGCCGGGTACACCGTGGCGCTGCACGTGCTGATGGTCCCCGAGGACCTGTCGGTCGAACGCGTCGCTCGGCGCGTCCGGCACGGTGGGCACTCCGTGCCCGAGGCCAAGATTCGCGAGCGTCACCGCCGACTGTGGGACCTCGTGCGCACGGCCGTAGGCATGGCCGACGTCGCGACGGTGTACGACGGCTCGCATCGCGAAGGTCCGAGGATCGTCGCCCAACTCACCGCCGGCGTCGTCATCGGCGCTCCGCGGTGGCCGGCGTGGACGCCCGCGCCGCTCGCGGGGCTCGGCTGAGCGCGCCACCGCCCGGCACGACGCCGGGCTCCACCGCCTCGTTACCAAGCAGCGCAGGCATCGTGACCCGACACTCCGAAGTTTCTGACGCGGACGACGACCCCGGCTTGCGACCATGGCGATCTCGGGTTTGACGTCGCCGGAAGTGGGGAGGGATGGAGCATGCGCCAGCCTCCGATCGTGCTCGTCACGCTCGTCGTGAGCGTCCTGTTGGCCGGATGCACCACCGCGGGCCATGCCGTGCGGGCCAAGGCGCCCTCCTTCATCCCGCGCCCGTTGGTCGAGCGCGAACTGGGCGCCCTGCTGCTCACCGCCGATCAGGTGAACGCAGCCATGCAGACGACGGGCATGGCGATCACCAGCAGCGGATCGGCCATGGCCGACAACAGCGCCGGCGTGGCCCCCGCCGAGTGCCTCGCGCTCGACGGACCCGCCGAGGCTGCGGTGTACGCCAACAACGGATTCACCGCCGAGCGGGACCAGAGCTTCAACAACGGCGACCGCTTCACCCACTACCTCAAGCAGGCGGTGGTGCTCTACCCGGTCGTCGACCAGGCAACCGCCTTCCTCGACGCGTCCGCCCGCCAATGGCGGACCTGCAGCGAATTCACGCACCCGCAGTCCGGGTCGCGGTGGTCCGTCGGGCCGATCAGCTACGCCCACGGCACGCTCAGCACGGTGGTCACCCAGCAGGAGGCCGCCGCACCCGGATGGGGTTGCGGCCGGGCAATCGCGCTGCGCAACAACGTCGTCATCGACGTCAACACGTGCAGCGCCGCTCCCGGCGACTCCGCCCTGCGCATCGCCAACCAGATCGGTGAGACCGTCGCCGCACAGTGGTGAACTCGAACCGATAGCTCCTCCTGATCCCACGCAAAGCCGGTACCCACCTTCGCCATCGACGATGGGACCGTGAACGGTCGGCAGACGTCACGTGGGGTGACTGCTTCCTCCGTTCGCGGAAGGAGCGAATCATGAACGCCACGAAGCTGATCGCGGGCATGCTGGCGACCGGCGCCCTTACCGTCGGCGTCTTGGGCCTCGGTGCGGGCACGGCCAACGCCGCGCCGGCTCCCGGGCCGCTGCCGAGCCGGTGGGGTCCTCCCCCGCCTCCGCCGCCATGGCGGGACGGCCCCGGGCCCGGTCCCGTCGGCTGGGCTCCGCCGCCCGGTGCCGGGCCGATCCCCGGCGGCTGGGCCAACGGGTGGCAGCCGCCCGGTGGCTTCTGCGTCTTCGAGTTCTGCATCTGACGGTCGGGCGACCGCGGCGGGCCTACCCGTGGCCGCTGCGGTCGCCACCGTCGACCTGAGCGCGGTCGGAGTCGGCGGTGTCGGATTCAGCGGTATCGGGTTCGGCGGACCCCTCACCGGCCCGGTGGCCCACCTGCTCGCCGTAGTAGCGCACCAGCACGGCGCCTGCCGCGGCCACCGGCACGGCCAGGAACGCGCCGATGACGCCGAACGTCGACGCGCCCAGCGTCACCGCCAGCAGGACGATCACCGCGTGCAGCTTCATCGACTTCGACTGCAGCCAGGGCTGCAGCACGTTGCCCTCCAACTGCTGCACGGCCAGGATGATGCCCAGCACGATCAGCGCGTTCACCGGCCCGTTGGCCACCAGCGCGATCAGCACCGCCAGACCGCCGGCGACGAACGCGCCGACGATCGGCACGAAGCCGCCGATGAACGTGATGATCGCCAACGCATAGGCCAGCGGAACGCCGAGCACCAGCAGGCCGATGCCGATCAGCACCGCATCGACGAGGCTGACCAGAGCTTGAGTGCGGATGAATCCGCCGAGCGTCGCCCACACCCGTCCCACGACCTCGGTGACGTGCGGTGCGGCCGGATTGCCGACGACGCGGCGCAGCCACGGGACGAAGCGCGGACCGTCCTTGAGGAAGAAGAAGGTCACCACGATGGTGGTGAACAGCGTGACCAGCGCCGAGGTTGCGGCACCGACGCCGGTGAAGACACCGGCCGCGATCTGATCGCTGCTCGAGTTCAGCCGGTCGGTGATCGCCGAGACGGCCGAGTTCAACTGCTGGTCGTCGATGTTCAGCGGCGGGCCACCGAGCCAGTCCCGCACCTTGACCACGCCCGCCGATGCCTGGTTGGCCAGCTCCGTCGTCTGTTCCACGATCGCCGGGGCGACGGCGGCAACCACGCCCGCGACGACACCCACCGCGAGCACGAGCACCAGCAGAACGGCCGCTGCCGGGGGGACGCCCTTGCGCAACAGCCATCCGACCGGCGGCCACAGCACCGTGCACACGATCAGCGCCAGCACCACGGGCAGCACGACCACCCACGCCTTGCCCACCACCCACGCGAGCACCCACAGCGCGGCGGCCACCGCGACCACCTGCACGGCGACGGTCGCACTCGATCGAAGATGGGCACCGTAGATCGCACCGCGGGTGGGAGCCATGCCTCCATCCTCCACGTGTCGCGGCGTCGGCCCGCCGACGGGAGTCGGCGGGGACGGCGACGCGGTGGCTGTAGCGTGGCGGCGATGAACACCTCCCGCGCTTCCGTGTCCGGTGCGATCCTCGCCGCCGCCTTCGCCATGACGCTCGCCGCCTGCGGCTCGGACACCGAGGCGGCGCCGACCAGCTCGGCCTCCGCGACGTCGCCGTCGGTGTCCGAGATGTCGACGTCCTCGGCCACCGCGCCGACGCCCGCCGCCGCGAGTTCCTGCCCCACCGCCGCGCCGCAGGCCCCGGCGACACCGGAGTGGACCGTGCCGGGCGCGACCGGCAGCGTGGCGGTCAGCGGCTCCACCGACACCACTGCTCCGTACGTCAAGGTCGACGGACCGTTCAGCGTCGCCGAGACCCAGGTGCACACCCTGGTGCCGGGCACCGGGCCGGTCGTCGCCGACACCGCCACGGTGTCGGTCTGCTACATGGGCGTCAACGGACGTGACGGCTCGGTGTTCGACAGCAGCTACGAACGCGGCACCCCGGCCGAATTCCCGCTCGGCGGTGTCGTTCCCGGCTTCCAGAAGGCCATCGCCGGCCAGAAGGTCGGTTCGACGGTGGCCGTCGCGATGGTGCCCGCCGACGGCTACCCCGAAGGCCAGCCGGCTGCGGGCATCCAGCCGGGCGACTCGCTGGTGTTCGCGATCAAGATCCTCGACGCAACGGCCTGACCAACCCGGTCACCACGCGTCGACGAGGGCGGCGAGTTCGCCGCGGACCTCGTCGGCCGGACGGTGGTAGTCGCCCGGCTCGGCCGGCGGCTCGGTGTGCACGACGACGCCGTCGACGTCCATGGCCATGAACTCGCCGAGGATCGTGAAGAACGGGCCGAGCACGAAGTCCGTCCGCGGATCGGCGCCGGTCGGGGTCGCCCGCGACGACACCACCAGCACGGGCTTCGACCGCAGCGGGGCGACGCCCTGGGCAGCCGGCGAGGTGGCACCGATGACGTGCACGTAGTCGAGCCAGGCCTTGAGCGTCGACGGCATCGAGAAGTTGTACATCGGCGCGCCGATCAGCACGCCCGCCGCTCCGGAGAGTTCGTCGAGCAGCGCCGTCTGCAGTGCGACGACGCCGGCATCCGGGGCGACCGCGTCCGGCGGTCGCTGCTCGGCGGTGAAGTGCAACGCGTTGGTGGGCAGGTGCGGCAGCGGATCGGCGTGCAGGTCCCGGTGGCGGATCTCGCGGCCCGGCGCCGCGGCCGCCCAGCGCGCCGCGACCTCGGCAGTCAGCAGTCGCGACGCCGAGGAGGCGACGTTGGCGGACGAGTCGAGGTGCAGGAGGTAGGTCACGGAGAGCTGAGTCTAGGTGTCGGCGATCGGCAAACCGACGGGCCACACCGGGGCTAATCTCCTCCCGTGAGCACCGCTCGGACGTCGCCATGGTTGATCGCCTCGAGGGCCCTCGCCCTCGCGAGCCTGGCGGTACTCGTCGTGTCCTTCGCCACCGCTGGCGTCCTGCTGCAAGACCACCGCGCCGAGGACGTGCACGGCACCGCGGCGATCGTGCTGCACGTGGTCACCGGCGCCCTGGCCATCGCGTTGCTGGGGTCCGCGCGCACCACGCCCGCCAACCGGTGGCCGGCCGCCGTGGCGGTGTTGGCCTTCGGCTACACGTTCCTGCAGGCGTGGTGGGGCGCCGGGATGACGCTGTACCTGCACGTGCCCGGGGCGCTGCTGCTCACCACCGCGGTGGTGTGGCTGTGCGCGTGGACGTGGCAGCGCCGCTGAGGGTCACCGCCCGGCGTCCTGGCACCGCTTCGAGCAGTAGATCACCTGGTCCCAGATCCCGCGGGTCCGCCACTTCTTGCGGTTGGCGAACGGACGTCCGCACGCCACGCACGTCTTGACCTCGGCATCCCTCGGCACGGCACCCTTCGGCCCGGTCGTCTTGGCTGCGCGGTTCCTCGCCACGGTGACCGGTGTACCCGGTCAACGCCCGCGGAGTAACTCGTCGAGCACGACCGTCACCCGAAAACCGCAGAGCACCAGGATGTGCAGCAGAAACAGCCACAGCGCCAGCGCCGAGACGGCGCCGATGATCGGCAGCCCCCCGAACGGCGCCGACCATGGGACCGGGATGGCGAGGAACAGGATGAAGCCCTGCAGGAAGCCGGCGAGGATCGCGCCGGTGCCGAACCCGCCGATCAGCAGGGCGCGCCAGCCGATGCGCCCCGGACCGATCAGGCCGAAGACCCCCAGCAGCGCCGTCGACACCGCGAGCCACACGACGTGGAAGGCGACCACGATGCCCCACACCAGCGACCACCCGTCCCCGGCGTACAGCGGGCCGACGTACGGCGCGGAGAACAGCACCGCGAGCACCAGGAACGGCGCGACGGCCGCGACGCCCAGCAGCCCCGCGCGGCCGCGCCACCCGGTCAGCGTGTCGCGCGCCGAGGTCATCTGCACGAACGCCCGGCGCAGGCCCTCGCCGTAGAGGCTGGCCGGGAACAGCACGACGAGCGCCTGCACCCACGACATCGACAGCGCCACCGACGTCAACGTGCGCAACGCCTCCGGCGTCCCGTGTCCGCTGGGCAAGCCGCCGATGGCGGCCTCCATAGCCCCGGTGACGGTGTCGTGGCCGGCGAGCGCCCCCACCGCCCACAGCGACGCCAGGGCCAACGGCACCAGTCCGATCACGCCGAAGTAGGTGGCGCCGGCGGCCCACAGCGCAAGGTCGCTGCCAGGGAAGGTTCGGCGCACTCCGGACGCCAGATCGCGGAGTCGACTCACGACATCTCCTCCGCACCCCGGTGCCCACCCTGGCAGGCTGGTCGCATGACGTCGGAGGACTCCGGCTGGTCCGAGCTGCACGGCGGCGTCCAGCCGTCACCGGTGGTGCGTGGCTGGCTGCGACTGGTGCGGCTGCTCGCCGCGGGGCCGGTGACCCGGATCCCGCCGGACGCCCTGTCGGTGGCCGGCATCGTCGCCCTGGCCGCCGCGTGGTGGGCCGTCGCCGGGCCGGGCTGGCCCGCCGCCGTCGTCCCGCTCGTCCTGGCCGCCGGCATCCTCGACGGGCTCGACGGCGCGGTGGCGTTGCGGACCGGGCGGGCGCGGCCGCTGGGCGCGGTGGTGGACTCGGTGGCCGACCGCATCGGAGACCTCCTGCTCGGGGCGATCCTGGTGGCGCTCGGTGCGTCGTGGGGGTGGGCGCTCGCCGCGGTGATCCTGGTGTTCCTGCTCGAGTACGTCCGTGCCCGGGCGCAGGCGGTCGGCATGCCGGGCGTCGGTGCGGTCACCGTCGCCGAACGCCCGACGCGGCTGATCCTGGTGGGGGTCGCCGCCGCGGGCGTGGCGGTCGCCGGGCCCCGGGTCCCCCTGCTCGGGTGGGACTTCGCGGGTTCGCTCACGATCGCCTGGACCGTGGTTGGTGTCGTCGGCCTGGCGCAGCTGCTGCGCGGCGTCCGTCGCGCGATGCCGCGCCACTTCCCGCCGGACCGATGAGGCGCGCGACGATCTCCGCGCTCATCAGCACCAGCGGTATGCCGCCCCCGGGGTGCGCCGAACCACCGACGAGGTAGAGACCCGGCAGCGGGCTGCGGTTGGCCGGCCGGCGCAGCGCGGCGCGCGGCCCGTGCGACGCGGTGCCGTAGATGGCGCCGCCCGGTGCGCCGGTGCGGCGTTCCAGGTCGGCGGGCGTGAGGGTCTCGGCGACGCGGATGCGCGGGCGCACGTCGACGCCGCGGGCGGCCAGCACCTCGAGCACCCGTGCGGCGTAGCGCTCGCGCAGCCCACGCGCGTCCCAGTCCATGCCGCCCGCCGGATCGTGCGCGGGAGCGTTGACCAGGACGAACCACCCCTCCGAGTCGTTGTCGGGGCGCAGCGCCGGGTCGTCGGGGGCATGCACGTAGACGGTCGGATCGTCGACGGGGTGCGGACGGCGCCCGAAGATCGCGTCGAACTCGGCGTCGTAGTCCGCCGGGAAGTACACCCGGTGCGCGGCGCCCGGCGTGCGACCCGAAAGGCCCAGCAGCAGGACGAAACCCGCCATCGACCGGGTGGTCCGCCGCAGGGCGCGGCCCACGGACCGCGCCGCCGCAGCGGGCAGCAGTCGCTGATACAGCACGGCGGCGTCGGCGTTGCACACCACGACGTCGGCGGCGACGTCGCGGCCGTCGACCCGCACGCCGCTCGCCCGCCCGCCCGCGGTCAGCACGGCGTCGACGGGGCAGTCGGTGTGGATCGCGACGCCGAGGTCCTCGCACCGCTGCGCCAGCGCCTCGACGATCCGGCGCAGCCCGCCCGGCACGTACCAGGCGCCGTACTCCTGCTCCACGAACGACGTCACCGACAGCACCGCAGGCGTGCGGCGCGGGTCGGATCCGGAGTACGTGGCGTACCGGTTGAGCCAGGTCCGCAGCCGCGGGTCGGTGAGCATGCGCCGGCCCAGACCGTCGATCGTCGCCCACGGCGCCACCGCCCGCAGGTCCGCGGGCCGGGTGCTCATCCGAATCAGCGCTGACAATGAGATCGGTTGTCGCAACACGGGTTCGCCGACCAGATCCCACAGCCGCCGGGACCGTTCGTGCAGGCGCTGCCAGGACGCACCGGCTCCCGCCCCCAGCGCGGCGTCGAGCGCGGCGGGCACATCGGCCGGATCGTGCGGCAGCACCAGATCGGTACCGTCGGCGAAGCGGTACGCCGTCGCCGGATGCACTGGCGCCAGCGGCAGATCGGCGGCACCGCCGGTGTCGGCGAACAGTTCGGTGAGGACGGCCGGCACGGTCACCAGCGACGGCCCGGTGTCGAAGGTGAAGCCGTCGCGCTCGAGCACCCCGAGCTTGCCGCCGACCGTCGCGGCGGCCTCGAAGACGGTGACGCGGTGCCCCGCGGCGGCCAGACGCGCCGCAGCGGCCAGACCGCCCAGCCCAGCGCCGACCACCACCACGTCGCTCACAGCGTCCGCCCCTTCCAGTCGAGCGTTCCCCGCAGGTGCCCCACCCACGACGCCGCCAGCAGCGTCAGCATCGCCAGCACCGAGAGCGGATGTGCCGCAGCGTCGAGGGCCGCGGCCCGTCCCGTCGCCCGACACCAGCGGGCGGCGGCCACCCGGCCGGCGACCCCGGCGGCGTACCCGACCAGACCGACGGGCGACCCCGTCGCGGCCGCGGCGGCGGGCAGCACGTAGACCACGGCCAGCGCGGACCCGACTGCCACCGCGCCGGCCGGGGAACCGAACGCCGCCCAGAGCGACTTGCGGTAGCCCGCACTGACGTCGCGGCCCGTGGCGTACATGCGGCACGTTGCCAGCGCCGACCCGTCCGCGACGCCGGTGCGTCCTCCGGCGGCCCGCACGGCGCGCGCGAGCCCGATGTCGTCGAGCACGGCATCCTTGACGGTCCCCCAGCCGCCCGCGCGCGCCAGCGCCGCGGCGTCGACGACGAGGAACTGGCCGTTGGCGATCGCCATCGACGGCCGCGCGGAGCGCTCCGCGCGGCGCAGCGGCAGCGTCGTCAGCCACGACCACGCGAGCAGCGGCTGGATCAGCCGGCCCAGGACACCGCTGGTGATCTGACGCGGCCACGGGCTGAGCAGGTCCAGGGGGCGCCGCCCGCGCAGGACCGCCGCCGCGGCGGCGACCGCATGCGGCGCCAACACCACGTCGGCGTCCACGTAGACGAGGATCTCGCCGCGGGCGACGTCGGCGAGTTGCGCGCAGGCGTGCGGCTTGCCCAGCCAGCCCGGCGGCGGCGGCGTGCCGGTCAGCACCCGTACCCGCTCACCGCCGGCCGCGCGGACCACGTCCGCCGTGCCGTCGGTGGAACCGTCGTCGAGCACCACGATCTCGGCGTCGTCGAGCCCACGTTGAGCCACCAGCGACGAGATGGTCGGCGCGATGCGGTGTGCTTCGTCGCGGGCCGGAACCAGCAACGACACCGCGGCGGTCACCGCGGGCGGATCTGCCGGCGGGCGCCGCAGCCGGGAGAGGTTGACGACCTGGTGCGCCGTTCCGAGGCAGGCCAGCGCCGATCCGGTGGCCACGACGGCGCGTAGGGTTTTGGTGGAGCGCGCATCGGGCACCTACGAACTCTACGCAGACGGGGCCGAGCACTCCGCTCGTGGGCGGCGTCGGCAACGAGCCGGTGAGAGACGACTCGACGGTGGAGGTTACGACACAGTGGCGTTTGCGGTGCCCCTCGCGCCGGCGCGTTCGACGACCGCCGTCTGGGCGTTGGTGGCCGCCGCGATCGCGGTGCAGATCCTCTATCCCCTGACGCCGGAGGCGTGGCGCACCGAGGTCACCGTGTTGAGCGTCGTGGTGTTCTGCCTTGCCGCCGTCGCCGACGCGGCCCGCGTGCACGGCTTGCGCGGCGCCGCGGTCCTGGTGGCCACCGCCGGTGGCGGCGGCCTGCTCGCCGAGTCGGTGGGCGTGGCGACCGGGTGGCCGTTCGGGCAGTACGCCTACACCGGCACCCTCGGCGCCGAAGTGCTGGGCGTGCCCCTGGTGGTGCCGATGGCGTGGGTGATGATGGCCTGGCCCGCCCTGGTGGTGGGGCGGACGCTGGCGCGGCGCGGGCCCTTCGTCATCGCGGTGGCGGCGTGCGCGCTCACGGCGTGGGACGTCTTCCTCGACCCACAGATGGTCTCCGCCGGCCACTGGTCCTGGCTGGACCCCGGCCACGGCCTGCCGCTCATCCCAGGGATTCCGCTGACGAACTACGCCGGCTGGTTGCTGGTCTCGACGCTGGTGATGATCACCCTGCACCACGCCCTGCCCCGCACCGATCGCCCATCGGCACCCGCGGCCACCCTGTACCTGTGGGTGTACGCCTCGTCGGTGCTCGCGCACGCGGTGTTCTTCGGGCTGCCCGGGTCGGCGATCACCGGCGGCGTGCTGATGGGTCTCGTCGCGGTACCGTTCGGCGTCGCGATCGCCCGCCTGGCGCGGTCCGACGGGTTACTCTTCGAGAAGGAGACGGCGTGAGCGACGCCATGACCAGCCGTGCCGCCCCGCTGCGGATGCGTCCGCGCCGCCTCGTCACGCCCGATCCGCTGCTGCCACGCGAGGTGCCGCCCGGCACCGAGGCCGTCGTGGTCGGCGGTGGCATCGCGGGCGTCTCGGCGGCGGTGGTGCTCGCCGAGCGCGGCGTGCGGGTGACGCTGCTGGAGGCCGCCGATCACCTCGGCGGCCGGCTCGGCGCATGGCCCGAACGCCTGCCCGACGGCAGCGAGCAGATCGTCGAGCACGGCTTCCACGCGTTCTTCCGGCACTACTACACGTGGCGCTCGATCCTGCGGCGCGCCGACCCGGAGCTGGCCTTCCTCGCCCCGGTGCGCAGCTACCCGGTGATCTCCGCCGACTGGCCTGCCGAGGATCTCTCCGGGTTGCCCGCCGCGCCGCCGCTGAACCTGCTCGCGCTGGCGGTGCGTAGCAAGAGCCTCACCAGCCGCGAACTCGTCCGCGCCGACGCCGACACCGGCCGGGCGCTGCTCGCCTACGACCGGGCCACGACGTACGCGGAGTACGACGACCTCGACGCCGCGAGCTTCCTCGATCAGTTCGGCATGAGCGCGCGCAGCCGCAGCATGCTGTTCGAGGCCTTCGCGCGGTCGTTCTTCTGCAACCAGGGCGAGCTGTCCGCCGCCGAACTGGTCGCGATGTTCCACTACTACTTCCTTGGCAACCCCGAGGGCATCGGCTTCGACGTGCCGAACACCGACCACGCAACGGCGATCTGGAACCCGTTGCGGCGCCACCTCGAAGCGCACGGCGCGGACGTCCGCGCCGGGTCACCGGTCACCGCCATCGAGCCGGACGGCGGGCGGTGGCGGATCGTCGGAGACGACGGGGATCTGTCGACGGCGCACCTGGTGCTCGCGGTGGACCCCGGGGCCCTCACCGCCGTGCTGGACCGCTCGCCAGCCACGGCGGCGGCCGCGCCGCGGCTGGCCCGGTACGCCGAGAACCTGCGCGTGGCACCGCCGTTCGCGGTCACCCGGTTGTGGCTGGACCGCGACGTCGATCCGGAGCGGGCGCCGTTCTGCGCCGTGAGCGGCCAGCCCACCCTCGATTCGATCGCGATCTACTCGCGTCTCGAGGAGCCGAGCGCCCAATGGGCGCGCGCCACGGGGGGTTCCGTGATCGAGGTGCATTCCTACTCGTGTCGCCTGCCGGACGCGACGGCCGCCGGCGACGCCCTTCGGCGCGAACTCGGCGTGCTGTGGCCGGAGACCACCGCGGCGACGGTCCTGCACCGCACCGACCGGCTGGAGGCCACCGCTCCCGCGTTTCCCCCGGGGTCGGCGGGCACGCGTCCCGGAGTGCGTACCGACGCCCGCGGAATCCGGCTCGCCGGTGACTATCTCGACCTGCCCTACCTGTCCGGTCTCATGGAACGCGCGGCGATGTCCGGCGCGCTGGCCGCCAACGACGTCTTCGCCGAACTCGGCGTCGCCGCCGAGCCCATCATGGGCGTGCCCCAACGCGGGCTGCTCGCCGGACTGCCCCGGATCGGCCGCCCCGTGCGAGCCTGACCGTCGGCGCTTGCACACGACGTCCCGAACGTGACGTTGCCGGCGTCGGAAACCCGGCGCCAGCAACGTGTCTCGCGTGTCGTCCTACTCGGACGGGCCTTCGAACAGCTGCAGGTCGTTGCCCTCGGAGTCCTTGAAGGTTGCGATCTTGCCCCACGGGTGCTGGCTGACGTCACCGGCGAACTGGACGCCGGCGTCAGTGAGGCGCACCACCTCGTCGAACAGGTCCACGTCGGGCTGGAACGTCAGCACTGCGCCGCCGCCACTGCCCTTGTGCGTGCCCTCGCGCGCATTGAGGCCGATCGTGACGCCGTTGGCGTCCAGCTCGGTCCAGTCGTCGCCCTCGTTCTTCAGTTCCAGTCCCAGCGTCTCGCTGTAGAACTTCTTCGCCCGGTCCATGTCCTCGACCGGTACCCACACGGTCGCCACACCACTTGCCACTGTTCCTCCAGATTCGACGTCGTCAACGCTCTCCTACTACCCGTTGCCGCCGTCGCCACACCATCGGTCGCCGTCGGGGACGATGGAGACGTGCCCGAAGGCGACACCGTGTACGCACTGGCGCGACGCCTGGACGCCGCGCTGACCGGACGCGTCCTGACGCACGGCGAACTCCGGGTGCCTGCGCACGCCACCGCGAATCTCGCGGGATCGACGGTGCTGGAACACGACACGCACGGCAAGCACCTGCTGACCCGGTTGTCGGACGGGCTGACCCTGCACACGCACCTGCGGATGTCGGGCTCCTGGACGGTGTCAGCGAACGGGCGGTGGCTGCCACCCGCGGTCATGCCCGACGTGCGCGTGATCCTGCGCACCGACGGACCGGCCGCCTACGGCGTCAAGCTCCCGGTCGTCGGCCTGCTGCGTACCCGCGACGAACGCGACGTGATCGGTCACCTCGGCCCGGATCCGCTGCGCGCCGACTGGGATCCGGCCGAGGCCGCCCGGCGCATCGGCGAGACGCCCGACCGCCCGCTCGCTGCCGCACTGCTCGATCAGCGGTGCGTCGCCGGCTTCGGCAACCTATGGGCCAACGAGCTGTGCTTCCTGCGCGGGCACAGTCCGTGGACGCCGGTCGACGACGTCGACGTGCCGGCCCTGCTCGACCTCGGTGCCCGCGCGCTGCGTCACTCCGCGACCGTGCCGGGCGCGATGCAGGTGACCACCGGCGACCGGCGCAAGGGTGAGCAGCACTGGGTGGCGGGCCGGGCGGGACGGCCGTGCCTGCGCTGCGGCACCCGCGTCCGCGTGGTGGCCGAAGTCGCCAACGACCCGGAGCGGCGCCGCACCTGGTGGTGTCCGCACTGCCAGCCCGGGCCGCAGGGACCGCCGGGCTGACCGGCGCCGACATCACGTAGGGGTGGGGGTCTGGATCTGAATGAGGTTGCCGCAGGTGTCGTCGAACACCGCGGTGGTGACGGGCCCCATCGCGGTGGGCGGCTGGGTGAAGCGGACGCCCAGCCTGGTCAGGCAACGGTACTCGGCCTCGACGTTGTCCACGGTGAAGGCGGTGAACGGGATGCCGTCGGACACCAGTGCCTCCTTGAACGGCCGCGCGGCGGGGTGCTCGTCGGGCTCGAGTACGAGTTCGGTGCCGTCCGGTTGCTCCGGGGACACCACGGTGATCCACCGGTGCACCCCCATCGGGACGTCGTGCTTGAGCGCGAATCCCAGGGCCTCGGTGTAGAACCGCAGCGCCCGGTCCTGGTCGTCGACCAGGATGCTGGTCAGGCCGATCCTCATGACTCCTCCTCGGTGCCGCCCGGGTGCGAGGCGGCCGTGGGCAGCCAGCGCGCAGTGATGTCCCGCAGCGGCGTGACGTCGACGTGATGGAACTTGTAGCGGCCCTCGCGGCGGGTCTCGACCAGCCCGGCGGCGACCAGCACGTCGAGGTGTTGCGAGATCGCTTGCCGCGACGAACCGAGGCCGTGGTTCGTGGTGAGGCGCCCACACAGCTCGAAGAGTGTCTGGCCGTCGCGGGCGGTCAGCTCGTCGAGGATGGTGCGGCGCGTGGGATCGGCCAGGGCCTTGAAGACGTCTCCCACGCCGGTGACGTTAGGCAAGTATCCACTTGCATGTCAATGGGTCGGTGTGACGGGCCATGATGGACGGCATGGAGACGACCCGCCTCGATCGGTGGCTGTGGTCCGTCCGGCTGACCAAGACCCGGCCGGACGCGGCGGCGGCGTGCCGCGGCGGTCACGTCCGCGTCAACGACCGGCCGGCCAAGCCGTCGACGGCGGTGGCGCCGGGTGACCGGGTGACGGCGATGCTCGGCGACCGGACCCGCATCGTCGAGGTGGTCCGGGTGATCCAGAAGCGTGTGGGGGCCGCCGACGCCGTGACGTGCTACCGCGACCACTCACCGCCGCGTGCGCCGCTGCTTTACGCGCCGATCGCCGTCCGCGACCGGGGCGCCGGCCGGCCCACCAAGCGCGACCGGCGCGTCCTCGACGCCTGGCGCGCCGGGCGGGGCTGAGCGGCCGTCGCTGGACCTGTCCGTCACATCCGCCTCAGTTGTCTCAGCCCCGGGTGTCGGGTGGGCGCTCGCGGCCGCCGTGACTACTGTGGGGCGGCCCGGCACTCGGTGCCGTGCCCGGTGCAGCAGTGAGGAGACGCGTGGACGACGAGGTGACCCCGGCGGCCGCCGACCTGCTCGACCGCAACCGCGAGATCCAGGGCTCCCCGACCATCCGCCTGCTGTCGACGCAGAACTTGGGCGTCATCGCGACCCTGATGGAACGTCACCTCAGCGGCGGCGTGGTGCCCGAGACCGAACTCGTCGTGTGGCTGGAGCGCGACCTCGACGAACTCGGCCACCCCGACGGGCAGACCGGCCTCGCGCTCATCAAGTCGTGGGCCAGCCAGGGCTGGCTGCACCGCGTCGCCGACCAGCGCACCGGCGTCGAACGCAACCTCTGCTACCTCACCCAGGACGCGCGCCGGGCGCTCGACTTCGTGCGCGGCATGCGGCGCCAGGACACCATCGCGACCGGCGGGTCCATCACCGGCATCGCGTCGCGGCTCAAGCAGGTCGCCCTGCGCGTCGGCTCCGATCCCGACCGGGTGCGCGCGGGAATCGAGGCCGAGATCGCCGCGCTGCGCGCCGAACTCGACGCGCTCGACGCCCGCCAGGAGGACGCCCGTGACGACGCCTCCGATGGGGCCTCCGATGACGCCCTCGACGACGCGTACGCCGGGCACCGGCTGGGTGAGACCGACCTGACCGACGTCTACGACGAGGCGCGGGCCATTGCCCTGCAGATGGAACGGCTCATCACCGACATCGGCCAGTACGGCACGATGATCGAGCAGGCCACCGCAGCGCTCGACGAGCCGATCGACACCAACGTCGAGTACCGCGACCGGCAGCGCCAGATGTACGCCGACTACCAGGCCGCCTGGGACTCGCAGGGCCGCGACAGCCACCGGGCGTTCCTGCGCATGATCAACGACCCCGACCAGCGGGCCGACTTCGAGGCCGACGTCGCCGCGGTCGCCGGGGCACTGCCCGCCCTGGACCCCGCGCTGCGGCGCGTCATGGCCGGCTTCTTCGAACTCGTCGGCCATCAGATCGACGAGGTGGAGCGCATCCAGCAGCGCTGTGCGCAGCGCGTCAAGCGGTTCACCGCATTCGGCACGCTCGAGCAGAGCCGGGGCGTCGCCCGCCAGCTGAACGATGCGATCGGCGCGGCGCGGACGCTGTTGAAGACGTCGCTGATCGACTCCCGGATCGACGTCGAAGTGCCGCTCGCCCGGCACGCGATCAGCTCCGTGGGAGCGCTGAGCTTCCGCATCGGCGACCTGTCCCACCCGCGTCCGGCCGCCGCAGCCCAGGGCGAGGTGGACCTGACGAGCTTCGCGGCGCTGACCACCCAGGTCGACGCACCCGCGATGTCCGACATGATCAACGACGCCATCGCCCGCGGGCCGCTTGCGCTGCCCGACGCGGTGGACATGCTCGCCGCCGAGGGGCAGGGCGCCTACCTCGGCCACGTCATCGTGCTGTGGTCCTGGGCGCTGAAGCAGCCGCACGCCGACCGGACGCCGGAGCCGGTGACGGTGCGCTTCCGCTCCCTCGACGGCCGCGACCGTGCGATGGAGGTCCCCCGACTCGTGTTCACCGAACCCGTCTCGACCGTGCTGAGCGCCGCCTCGTGACCGCCGATCCGCAGACCGACCGCGACGTCGACTTCTCCTCGCTGCCCGAGGTCGACCAGACCGCGCGCGCCCCGCATCAGCGCCGCCCGCGGTTCGAGGGAGACGTCAGCGAGTTGCCCGACCGCGCCTGCTGGGCCCTGCAGCACCTGTTGACCCGCCGCTACATCAGCGCCGAGAGCGACCGCGACCTCTATGGCTGGGTGCTCGAGTACCGCGCCCCGCTGACCGTGCGGCTGTCCGAACTCGACCTGCTGCTGCGCGTCGTCGAGGTCGGCTACGACGGCGGCGGCGTCGCCTTCGTCGAACAGGCCCGCTACGAATCCGCGCGCGGTGTGAAGCTGCTGCGCCGGGAACCGCTGGGCACCTACGACTCGATCCTGGCGCTGCACCTCGCACAGATGATGCGGGCGTCCGGCGGACAGAGCGTGCTGATCAGCCGCGAGGAGGTGCACGGCCTGTTCGCCGGGGTGCTCAACGACGTCGACCGCGATGCGGTCACCTTCGCCGCGCGCATCGACGGCGCCATCGCACGGCTGACGTCGCTGGAGATCCTGCGTCGCAGTCGCGACGACGAGGACAGCTACACCGTCAGCCCCGTGATCTCGGCGGTGATGACCGCGTCGGTGATCGCGGAGCTGCAGCAGCAGTTCGAGAGCTTGCTGAGTGGCGGCGGCCAGACCCCGCGCGACCACGACGAGGAAGGAGATCGCGATGACTGAGCAGTTCCACCTGTCGCGGCTGCAGGTGATCAACTGGGGCGTCTTCGACGGCTACCACTCCATCCCGTTCAGCGCCGGCGGCGCGCTGATCGCCGGCGCGTCCGGAAGCGGCAAGTCCTCACTGCTGGACGCCATCTCCCTGGGCTTCCTGCCGTTCAACCGGCGCAACTTCAACGCCTCCGGCGACAACACGGCCGCCGGGTCGAGCGCCGGACGGCGCACCGTCGACAAGTACGTCCGCGGCGCCTGGGGCCAGCGCAGCGACGGGGGCACCAGCCGGGTGATGTACCTGCGCGGCGACGGGACGGCGTGGTCGGCCATCGCGGTCACCTACGCCAGCACCGGCGGCCGCACCGTCACCGGTCTGGTGCTCAAGTGGCTCACCGGCGAGTCGCGGTCGGACTCGTCGAGCCGCTTCGTCCTCGCCGACGGCGACCGCGACATCGAGGACGTCTGCAACCGTTGGGCGGCAGGCCGTTTCGACGCCGGGGTGTTCAAGACCGACGACTGGCGGTTCTCGACCAAGGTGGAGTCGCAGTACCTCGCCCAGCTGTACGCCACGATCGGCATCCGCGCCTCCGACGCCGCCCAGCAGCTGCTCGGCAAGGCGAAGTCGCTCAAGAGCGTCGGTGGGCTCGAGCAGTTCGTCCGCGAGTTCATGCTCGACGAACCCGACAGCGTCGCGCGACTGCCGGAGGCGCTCAAGCAGATCGATCCCCTGGTCGACGCCCGCGAGCTGCTGGCCGTTGCGCAGCGCAAGCGCAAGATCCTCGGCGACATCGAGGCGATTCAGCAGCGCTACGCACTGGAGTCCTCCGACCTCGGCATCATCGACCTCGTCGACCAGCCGATGGTGCGCGCCTGGACCGACCACGTCCGCCTCGCGCAGTGCCCGGCGCAGATCGCCGCGCTCGACACGACCATCGACCAGCTCGGCAACGAGTACGAGGACGTCACGCGCCAGCTCAATCTGGCCAAGGCCGAGGGTGATTCGCTCAACGCCCAGATCAGCGGATCGAGTGCCAGCATCGGGCCGCTGCAGTCCCAGGTCGCCGCCGCGGAGGCGGAGGCCGAGGAGGTCACCCGCCGCCGCGCCGCCTACGAGGCCATGCTCGCCGCCCTGGACCTCGACGTGCCCGAGACGGCCGACGAGTTCTGGAATCTGCGCGAGGACCTGACCGCGCAGATCACCGAATTACTGGCCACCCTCGACCGCGGTCGGGAAGCCTCCACCGACGCCGAGTACGCCCAGAAGGTGGCCCGCATCGCCCGCGACGATGCCGCCAAGGAACTGCGCCGCGTCGAACACGTCGGTTCCGCGCTGCCCGAGTCGGCGATCGCGATGCGCGACATGATCTGCGCGGCAATCGGCATCGACCCCGCCGACCTGCCCTACGTCGCCGAGCTGATGGACCTGCGGCCCGACCAGAGCCGGTGGCGCATCGCGGTGGAGAAGGTGCTGCGCGGCGTCGGTCTACGCCTGCTGGTGCCCGACCGGCACCACGCCGCCGTGCTCCGCTTCGTCAACGAAACCGACATGCGCGGCCGGCTGCAGCTGCACCACGTGCGGGCCAAGCTGGTCGGCGCCACGCCGGTCGAGGCGGAGCCGAACACGTTGGCGGGCAAGCTCTTCGTCGTCGACCCGACGCACGTATGCGCGGCCGAGGCCGCCGACCTCGTCGCCGCGGCGGGCGACCACGTGTGCGTCGACACCCCGGAGGTGTTCGCCCGGTTCCGGCGGGCCGTCACCGACACCGGGCTGTTCAAGGACTCCGACCGGCTCGCGGTGAAGGACGACCGCCGGGCGCTGCGGCAGTCCGACTACATCTACCAGGGCGACGTGCGGGCCAAGATCGACGCGCTGACCGTCGATCTGGCCGCCGCCGAGGAGGCCTACCAGGCCGCCCGCCGCGCCGCCGACGACATCGCCGCGCAGCGGCAGCGGATGCGCGACCGCGCGACGGCGTGCAAGGCGATCTGCGACCAGTTCCCGCAGTGGAACCACGTCGACGCCGACACCGCCGACGGCCATGCCGACCGGCTGCGCGAGCAGTTCGAACTGCTGCTCGCCGACCACCCGGACATCGAGGCGCTCACCGCGCGGGCCGACCGGGTGTGGGAGGAGATCCAGGCGCTGATGACGCGCCGCGGTGCGACGCAGACCCGCCGCGACGACCTCGACGGTCGCCGCACCCGGCTGCTCGAACTGCAGGAGCGCCTCGCACCGGCGTTCGTGTCCGAGCCGCTGACCGAACTGCTCGACCGGTACGCCGGCCAGGTACCGGTGACCCTGGAGCTGCTCAACCCGGAACCGCACCGCGATGCGGTGTTCGCGGCCATTCGCCGTGAGCGCGAACAACTCCGGGAGAACCGCAGGCGGTCCTACGACGAGCTGGCCCGCATCCTCAACACCTTCGACACGGCGTTCCCCGACGCCATCCCCAACGACAGCGACGTCTTCGACGAGCGGGTGCACGACTACGTCGCCCTGTGCCGCCACATCGACGAACGCGAGCTGCCGGACGCCTACGAGCGGATGATGCGGCTGGTGACCGAGCAGGCACCGGACGCGATCCTGACGCTGCACCGCATCGCCGACCAGGAGGCACGGCGGATCAGCGAGCAGATCGACCGGGTGAACACCGGACTCGGGTCGGTGGAGTTCAACCGCGGCACCCGACTGACGCTGCGCGCGACCCAGCGGAGTCTGACCGCGGTCGCCGAGTTCACCGACGTCGTGCGGGCCATCTCGCGGCGGATCGCCGAGGTGGGCCTCGGGGACAAGCAGGCGATCCTCGACCAGTACGCCGACATCCTGCGGCTGCGCAACCGGCTGGCGTCCACGGCACCCGAGGACCGGGCCTGGACGCGCGACGCACTGGACGTGCGGAACCGGTTCACGTTCGACTGCGCCGAATGGGACGTCGCGAGCAGTGAGCTGATCCGCACGCACAGCAATGCCGGCGACAACTCCGGCGGCGAGCAGGAGAAGTTGATGGCGTTCTGTCTCGCCGGCGCGCTGAGCTTCAACCTGGCCGCGCCCAGCGCCGCCGGAGGCGTTCCGGACAACACGCCGGTGTTCGCGCAGCTGATGCTCGACGAGGCGTTCTCCAAGTCCGATCCGCAGTTCGCGCAGCAGGCGCTGCAGGCGTTCCGGAAGTTCGGCTTCCAGCTGGTGATCGTGGCGACGGTGCAGAACGCCACCACCATCCAGCCCTACATCGACAGCGTCGTCATGGTGTCGAAGCGGGAGGCGACCGGACGCGACGCGCGGCCGGTCGCCACGGTGGTGACGAAGACGATCTCCGACTTCACCGCGCTGCGTCAGGAACTCCGGTCCGCCGACCGTGACCGGGTGCCCGCCGGCGTCTGACCGTCAGCCGAGTACCTGGCCGTCCTTGGTGAGGACGTGCCATTCGCCGCCGAACAGGTCGAGGCCCTGGCCCTTGGCGTCGCGGTCGGTCGCGTCGCCGGCGTAGTGGTACAGCGGGTGCCCGCGGTAGGTCACCTGCTGCCCACCGTCGCGGCGCGCCACGGTCCGGGCGGCGGCCACGTCGATGCCGATGCCGCCGGCGGGATCGCCGGTCGCCAGCACCGGCAGCCACGTGGCGGCGCAGGCGTCATAGCAGGTGGGTTGACCGTCGGGATCGCGGGAGAACGCATACACGGTGCGGCCGGTGCCGTCGACCAGGATGGCGCCGAGGTCGCCGCGGTCGTCGCTGGCCAGGGAGACGTCGCCGACCGACGGCTTCGCGTCGGTCGCCGGGATCGGGTTCGGCGTGGTGGTGGCGTCGGTGCGCGGCGCGGCGACCGAACTCT
Source organism: Mycolicibacterium grossiae (assembly GCF_008329645.1). NCBI lineage: Bacteria > Bacillati > Actinomycetota > Actinomycetes > Mycobacteriales > Mycobacteriaceae > Mycobacterium > Mycolicibacterium grossiae. The sequence goes on along the minus strand of NZ_CP043474.1, from coordinate 4,314,944 downwards.
TGGTGGTGGCCTCCGGCTGCTCGGTCCTGTCGTTCTCGATGGCTGCGCACCCGGTCAGTCCGGTGGCGAGCACCGCCACGGTTGCGCACAGTCGGAGGGGACGCGGGGACGGGCGTACGGGCATGTCGTGTCGTTTCCACTCGCGAGGCGTTTCGAAACGCCGGTCTCAGGACGGGGGCTCGTCGACGAGCGTCTCCCACCGGGCGCGTCGCTCGTCGGCGCTCTGCTCCCACCACGGTGGGGTGCCGCGCTCGCCGAGCGCGACCTTGGCGGCGTTGACGCCGGCGCGCGCGGCCGCCTCGCCGTCGGTGCCCTTGGTGCGCTTCACCTCGCGTCGCCACGCCATGAGGATCCGCACCAGTTCGGTACGGCGGTCGGGCGGGACGTCGGGATCGGTGGCGCGCCACTTGCGCCCGTGGATGACGACGTAATGCCCGTCCGCGGTGCGCTCCGGTTCGGCCACCGGGCGAGTGTAGGACGCCGCCACTTCCCGGATGTCGGCCTCGGGTGTCGGGTCGGCGGGTGTCGGGTCGCGGCAGGTGGGTACGCCGTCGGGCATGAGTGAATCGGACTGGCAGGTGGTCGCCGCCACGGCGCACAACCCGGGTGACCCGGCCGACGGTGCGGCCGAAGAGGTGCTCGCCCGCAGCGACGAGGCCGAGGCGCGCCGCGTCTACACCGACACCGTGGCGACCGCCGCCGAGCACGGCTACGCGTGGGTGACGCTGCGCGCCGGCGACCGCGAGGTCGACCGCTGGCCCGCCGCCACCGGCTGGACGGTCTGACCCCGTCCCCCCGTCCCCTCGCCGCCGGTTCCCTTTCGGCGAAAATGGGCGTTCCGGTTTGGGGCGGCGCGGCGGCGATAGACTCGAATTCCCATCGCCGGACGCACGCTCAACGAGGAGCAGGAACCCATGGCACTCGACGCCGACGCCGCCAGCGCAGCCGCCCAGACCCCGTTCGACCGGCAGGTCGCCGCGGTGCAGGAGTACTTCGACAGTCCCCGTTTCGAGGGCATCGTCCGGCTGTAGTCGGCGCGCCAGGTGGTCGAGCAGCGCGGCACGATCCCGAGCGACTACGTGGTGGCGCGCGAGGCGGCCACCGCGTTCTACCCGCACCTGCGGGAGCTGTTCGCGCAGAAGCGGTCGATCACGACGTTCGGCCCGTACTCCCCCGGCCAGGCCGTGGTCATGAAGCGCATGGGCATCGAGGGCATCTACCTCGGTGGCTGGGCGACGTCGGCCAAGGGGTCGATCAGCGAGGACCCGGGACCCGACCTCGCGAGCTACCCCCTGAGTCAGGTGCCCGAGGAGGCCGCAGGCCTGGTGCGCGCGCTGCTCACCGCCGACCGCAATCAGCACTACCTGCGCCTGCAGATGACCGAGGAGCAGCGCGCGGCGACGCCGGCATACGACTACCGCCCGTTCATCATCGCCGACGCCGACACCGGTCATGGCGGAGATCCGCACGTACGCAACCTGATTCGCCGCTTCGTCGAGGCCGGCGTGCCGGGTTACCACATCGAGGACCAGCGGCCCGGCACCAAGAAGTGCGGCCACCAGGGCGGCAAGGTGCTGGTGCCGTCCGACGAACAGCTCAAGCGCCTCAACACCGCCCGCTTCCAACTCGACGTGATGGGCGTGCCGGGCATCATCGTGGCGCGCACCGACGCCGAGGCGGCCAACCTGATCGACAGCCGGGCCGACGAACGCGACCAGCCCTTCCTGCTGGGCGTCACCAACCTCAAGATCCCGTCGTACAAGGCGTGCTTCCTGGCGATGATGCGGCGGTTCTACGACCGCGGCGTCACCGAACTCAACGGTCACCTGCTCTATGCGCTGCCCGACGGCGAGTACGCCACTGCGCAGGCGTGGCTGGATCGTCAAGGGCTCACCGACGTCATCGACGACGCCGCGGCGGCGTGGCTGGACGGCCGTGCCTCGTCGGTCGACGCGGTCTACGACGAGGTCGAGTCGAAGTTCGTCGATGTGTGGCAGGTGGATTCGGGCCTGCAGACCTACGGCGAGGCGGTCGCCGAACTGCTCGAGTTCCGCGACCGCGAGGGCGAGAGCGCGTCGATGAGCGTCGAGGAGTGGCGCCGCTTCGCCGAGAGCGCCCCGCTGTACACCGCCCGGGAGAAGGCCCGCGAGTTGGGCGCCGATGTCGCCTGGGACTGCGAGCGTGCGAAGACGCCCGAGGGCTATTACCAGGTGCGCGGCGGCATCCCGTACGCGATCGCGAAGTCGTTGGCGGCCGCGCAGTTCGCCGACATCCTGTGGATGGAGACCAAGACGGCCGACCTCGCCGACGCCCGGCAGTTCGCCGACGCCATCCACGCGGTGTACCCCGACCAGATGCTGGCCTACAACCTGTCGCCGTCGTTCAACTGGGACACCACCGGCATGACCGACGACGAGATGCGGGCGTTCCCCGAGGAACTCGGCAAGATGGGGTTCGTCTTCAACTTCATCACCTACGGCGGCCACCAGGTCGACGGCGTCGCCTGCGAGGAGTTCGCGACGTCGTTGCGGCAGGAGGGCATGCTGGCGCTGGCCCGGCTGCAACGCAAGATGCGCCTCGTCGAATCCCCCTATCGCACACCGCAGACGCTCGTCGGCGGGCCGCGCAGCGATGCGGCACTGGCGGCGTCGTCCGGCCGGACCGCCACGACGAAGGCCATGGGCAAGGGGTCCACCCAGCATCAACATCTGGTGCAGACCGAGGTGCCGAAGAAGCTCCTGGAGGAGTGGCTGGCACTGTGGAGTGAGCATTACCAGCTCGGCGAGACGCTGCGCGTGCAGCTCCGTCCCCGCCGCGCGGGTTCCGACGTGCTGGACCTGCAGATCCTCGGCGACGGCGACGACCCGTTGGCGAACGTCGTGGTGGACCCGATCAAGGACCGGCACGGCCGCAGCATCCTGACCGTGCGCGACCAGAACACGTTCGCCGAGAAGTTGCGGCAGAAGCGCCTGATGGACGTAATCCACCTGTGGCTGATCCACCGCTTCAAGGCCGAGATCGTGTACTACGTGACGCCGACCGAGGACAACATCTACCAGACCGACAAGATGAAGTCGCACGGCATCTTCAGCGACGTCTACCAGGAGGTCGGCGAGATCATCGTGGCCGACGTGAACCAGCCGCGGATCGACGAGCTGCTGGCCCCGGACCGCGAGGCCCTGACCCGGCTGATCCGCAAGGAGGACTGACTCAGTCGCGGGTTGGCGGGCGCTGCGGCTTCCCGGGTGGGGCCGGTGCGTAGCCGCCGTCCTCGGGTTGCAGCTCGGCCGAGCCGTCGTCCTCCTCCGCGGCGAGGTGCTCCTCGTGTTCGCGCGGGCCTCCCGGTGCCGTCATGGCGATCCCTTCGTCGGTGCGTGCTCGCGCTCGACTACCCGAAGCGGCGGCGGGTCAACCGACGGCGGGTTCCCCGTCGGGAGCATGGGTCGACGCGATCCGGGAACCCCGTGTCGGTGACCACCTTCGAGTACTCCCCCGGCCTGGGCGTCGACGCCTACGGCGAGCACACCGCGCCGACCGTGCTGCTGTGGCACGGCCTGCAGCGCCACTCCCGCGCGGCACTCGGTCCGCTGGCGGAGGCGCTGGCGGCGCGCGGCCTGCAGGTGGTGGTGCCGGACTGGGATGCCCGCGCCGAGGACCGCGGTCGCAGCGCCCTGTTGGCGTCGGTCGAGTTCGCGCAGCGCCGCGCCGCCGAGCCCGCGGGCCTCGTCGTCGTCGGGTGGTCCATGGGAGGCGCCGCCGCGGCGGGGTTGACGCTGGGCGCGGACCGGCTCGGGGTCCCGGTCGCGCACACCGTGACATTGGCGGGAGCGTTCATGGCCGACGACCCGTTCACCGGCGTCGCGCTCGACGACGTGCTGCGCTCCTCCTCGGCGGCGCGGACGCCGTTCACGTTGCTGCACGGCGTCGCCGACGACGTCGTCCCGACCGAGACGAGCCGGGTGTTCGCCGAGCAGTTGCAGGCGTGCGGCCGCCGGGCCGAGTACGTGGAGCTGGCGGCCGATCACGGGTCGATCGCCGGTGCGCGGTTCGATCCGTCGGCCGACCGCTACGACCCGTCCGACGATCCGCGGACGCTGGCGGTGGCGGACGACGTCGCCTCCCGGATTGCGACAGCGGCAGGCCGCTAGAAGTGCATCAGCGGCGGGCCACTGAAACAACTGCAGCGGCGGGCCGCTAGCTCGTCCGGCGGGCGTCGGCGCGCACCGGCAGGTAGAGCACGGCGCCCACGGCGAGCAGGATGGCCGCGAACAGCCAGACCTTGGCGCTCTGCTGCGTCAGCAGCAGGATGCACGACGCGACGCCCAGGACCGGTACCACCGTCCACACCCGGAAGTGCGGGTGATCGACGTGGTCGCGGCGCAGCACCAGCACGGCGACGTTGGTGGAGATGAACACGAATAGCAGCAGGAGCACCACCGTCTCGGCGAGCGTCGACAGGTCGCCGATCAACGTGAGCAGCATGGCCACCACCGTCGTCGCGACGATCGCCACCCAGGGCGTACGTCGTTGCGGCAGAATACGACTCAACACGGCAGGCAGGAGCCCGTTGTCGGCCATGCCGTAGGTGAGCCGACTGGACATGATCATGGTGAGCAGGGCGCCGTTGGCGACGGCGACCAACGCGATCGCGCTGAACAGCCAGTCCGGAACCGCGACGCCGGACGCGCCGACCACGGCGAGCAGCGGCCCCGAGGACTCGGCCAGCTCGTCGGGCGACAGGGCGATGGCGCTGGCGATGCCAACGAGGGCGTACACCACCCCTGCGGTGATCAGCGCGCCGAACAGCGCCCTCGGGTACACCTTGCTCGGGTTGCGGATCTCCTCGGCGACGTTGGCCGACGTCTCGAAGCCGACGAAGGAGTAGTAGGCGACGATCGCGCCGCCGAGGATGGCCAGGGCCGGTGTGGCGCCCTCGGGGAATTGGCCGATGCGGCTGACGTCGCCGCGGCCGCCGCCGACCATGATGGCGACGACGACGATGACGATGAGCAGGCCGCTGAGTTCGATGACGGTCATCACGACGTTGCTCTTGAGCGATTCGCTGATCCCTCGCGCGTTGAGGCAGGCCACCAGGGCGAGGAACACGATGGCCGCCGGGACGGGCGGCACGTCGACGAACGTCGACAGGTAGTCACCGGCGAAGGCCAACGACAGTCCGGCGGCGCTGGTGACGCCCGCGGCGAGCATGCAGAAGCCGACGAGGAAGGAGACCCAGGGCTTGCCGAAGGCGCGCTCGGCGAATACCGCCGCACCGCCGGCCCGCGGGTACTTGGTGACCAACTCCGCATACGAGCCGGCCGTCAGCAGCGCCAGCAGCAGCGCCGCGACCAGCGGTGCCCACAGCACGCCGCCGACGTCCTTCGCAAGCACCCCCATCAGGGCGTAGATGCCCGCGCCGAGAACGTCGCCGAGGATGAACAGGAACAGCAGCGGGCCGGTGATCCTGCGGGCGAGCTTGCCCGTACTGCCGGCCTCCACGGCGTTGGCTGGCGCCTCCGATGTCATGTGTCCTCCGCGGGTGTGCCGGTCGACGAATCGAGCGGGATTACCCGGTTCGGCGCCGGCTAAGCCTGCCGACCGGTCGGTGTGAGCGACGGTCCGGCGGGTATGCGGGTCGGTATGCACGACATCGCACAGCGGTTCGTCACCGCACTCGAAGAGTTGCACAGCAGCAAGGACGCCGGTCCGATCGCCGACCTGTTCGCCGATGACGCCACGCTCAGCAAGGTCGGCGTGCCGCACGAGGAGAAGGGCAAGGACGGCGCACGGACGTTCTGGCAGCAGTACCGCGAGGTGTTCGACGAGATCTCCTCGGACTTCAGCCACCAGGTGACCGACGAGGGCATCGCGTACCTGGAGTGGACCAGCAAGGGCACGCTGCGGGACGGCACGTCCTTCACCTACGACGGCATCAGCGTGCTGGAGGGTGCGGAGGATCAGATCAACGCCTTCCGGACCTACTACGACACGGCGGCGTTCCTGCAAACGGACGCCACGCGGGGACGCCTGGCGGAAGATTAGGCCGTGGTGAACGACGGACGTCCCAAGGTCCTGATCATCGGCGGTGGCTTCGGCGGACTGTTCTGCGCCCGGCGGTTCGGCAAGCTCGACGTCGACGTCACCCTGCTCGATCGGGCCGCGTGCCACGTCTTCCAACCGTTGCTCTACCAGTGCGCGACCGGCACCCTGAGCATCGGTCAGATCAGCCGCTCGCTGCGCGAAGAGCTGGCCGACCACCACAACGTCACGACCTTGCTCGGCGAGGCCGTGCGCCTCGACCCGACGGCGCGGCAGGTGACCGCCCGCCGGCCCGACGAGACCACCTTCACCCTGGAGTACGACTACCTGGTGATCGCGGCCGGGATGCGGCAGTCCTACTTCGGTCGCGAGGAGTTCGCCGCATGGGCGCCGGGGATGAAGACGCTCGACGACGCGCTGAGCATCCGGCGCCGGGTGTTCGCCGCCTTCGAGATCGCCGAGACGCTGCCACCGGGACCGGAACGCGACGGCTGGCTGACGTTCGTCGTCAGCGGCGGCGGGCCGACGGGCGTCGAACTCGCCGGACAGATCCGGGAACTCGCGACCCGCGCGCTGGCCAATGAGTTCCACGAGATCGAACCCGAGGAGGCGCGGGTGCTGCTGTTCGACGGCGGCGACCGCGTACTGAAGAGCTTCGCGCCGGCGCTGGCCGGCCGGGCCGCGGACATCCTGAAGAAACTCGGCGTCGAGATGCACTTCGGGGTGCACGTCACCGACGTACGCCGCGACGGCGTCACGGTGACGCGCAAGGGTGGCGGCCCCAGTGAGGACTACGCCGCCCGCACGGTGCTGTGGACCGCCGGTGTGGAAGCGGTGCCCTTCGCCCGGCACGCCGCCGAGGTCCTGGGCGCCACGACCGACCGTTCCGGGCGCGTCGCGGTCAACCCCGACCTGTCGGTGCCGGGGCATCCCGAGGTGTTCGTTATCGGCGACCTCGCGGGCCGCGACGGGTTGCCCGGGGTGGCGGAGAACGCCATGCAGGGCGGCCTGCATGCGGCCGCGTGCATCCGGCGCGACCTCTCGGCCCAGCCGCGCAAGGACTTCCGCTACCGCGACCTGGGGTCGGCGGCGTACATCAGCCGCGGCCACGCACTGCTGCAGGCCGGTCCGGTCAAGTTCACCGGGCTGCTCGGATGGCTCAGTTGGGGCTTCATCCACATCGCGTTCCTCACCGGCGTGCGCAACCGCTTCAGCACGGTGACGACGTGGATGGCATCGATCGCCCGGGCGAACCGCAGCGACCGCACGTTCATCCTCGGCGGCTCTGGGCATCCGGAGGAGCCGTACACCTGGGAGTCGCCCGTGCACCAGGGCCACCACAGCACCCGCGACGGGTCAGAACGCGTACCGGATTCGGCAGCTGGGTAGCTTCTGGGCCACCAGGTCGGTGAGTTCGTCGACCCAGCGGCGCTTCCACGTCGTCTTGTAGCGGACGTTCCACTGGCCGTTCTGGCTGCGCTTGAGCTGTTGCAGGTCCGGACGCCACAGCAGGTCCTCGCCCTTGGGATGCCAGCCGAGGTTGACGTCGTGCAGTTGCTCGTTGTGAGTCAGGAAGATGACCTCGGCGGCCAGCTGCGCCTTGGTGCGCTCATTGGTGCCGTCGGCGATCTGGTCGAGCAGCTCGGCCCAGTCCGCCAGCCAGTTCTCGTGCACGATGACGGGGCTGAAGTTGAGGTGCACCTCGTAGCCCGCCTCCACGAAGTCGTCGATCGCGGCGATGCGGTCGGCGATCTTCGACGTGCGCACGTCGACCACGCGGGAGGTCTCCGCGGGCATCAGGCTGAACCGCACGCGAGTGCCGCCGCGCGGGTCGTAGTCCAGCAGGTCGCGGTTGACCAGCTTGGTCGCGAAGCTGGCCTTGGCGTTGGGCAGGCGACCGAACAGCTCGACGAGGTCGCGGACGTTGTCGGACACCATCGCGTCGACCGAGCAGTCGCTGTTCTCGCCGAGGTCGTAGACCCAGTCCACCGGGTCGCACTGGTTGGGCACGGACTTGACGCCCTGGCGGCCGGCGTGGCGTTCGAGGTAGCCGAGGATCTGCTCGATGTTGGCGAACACCGTGATCGGGTTGGCGTAGCCCTTGCGTCGCGGCACGTAGCAGTAGGAGCACGCCATGGCGCAGCCGTTGGCGGTCGACGGGGCGATCCAGTCGCTGGAGCGCTCGTTGCGGCGGGCCGAAAGGCTCTTCTTCTCGCCGAGGACCAGTACTTCGCGCTTGTTCTTCACCCAATCGCCGACGTTGCCCTCGTTGCCGTAGAGGCCCGGAATGGCCTGGTGGGACAGCACTTCGATGCGTTCGGCGTCCGGGTAGCGGGCGAGCACCTCGCGCGCCCGGGCGAAGCGGTCGATGTTCGGTTCGTGGTAGATCCGGTTGACGTCGAGGAGTCGGTCGGCCAGATCGGCCGGCGTACGGCGCGGCGACTCGACGTCGTCTGTCGATGGCTGCATGGCACGTTCAACGGCGCGGTTCTCCAGGCGGTTCCGGATTCCGCGGGAACGTCACGAGTGCGTTTGCTCTCCGTCGATCGCCGCCACCCCGAGTGCGGCGCAGGCCTCGTCGTCGCTGGTGGCGGCGCCGCTGACGCCGACACCGGCGACCACCTCACCGTCGTGGAAGACGGGCAGCCCGCCGCCGAAGATGACGAACCGTCCACCCGCGGTGGCGTGCAGGCCGTACAGCTCGCCACCGGGGGCGGCGAGCCGGGCCAGCTCGGAGGTGGCGATGCGGTTGGCGACGGCGGTGTAGGCCTTGTCGACGGCGAGCGTCGGTCCGGCGATCTCGGCACCGTCCATCCGCCCGAACGCGACGAGGTTGCCGCCGGCGTCCACCACGGCGGCCGACACCAGGACGCCGCGCCGTCGGGCTTCGGCGTGGGCGGCGGCGATGGCGCGCAGGGCGGTGTCGAGCGTCATGGCGGTCAACCTACGTGCCGGGGTCCGACCGTGTCCGCACGAGCGCGCCGGCGAGCTGGTCGGCGACCACCGACCACCCGTCGTGGTGGTCGTCGAACCCCTCCGGCGGCAGCAGTCGGTGCTCGATGGTCATCAGCGTCTCGTCCGCACCGCTCGGCGTGAACGACACGTCGACGACGCTTGCGGCGGTCGGATCGGCCCACCCGGAGTGACTCCAGGTGAACGAGAGGCCGTGCGGCCGGTCGAGGCGCAGGAAGCGACCGATGATGAGGACGAGCGCGCCGGCGTCGTCGACGTCGAATCGCACCGTTCCCCCGACGCGCGGTTCGACGACGATGGCGACGCAGCGTGAGGGGCGCGGACACATCCAGTCGGCCAGCGATTCGGGGTCGAGCCAGTGGTCGAACACCACCTCCGGCGGCGCCGGCAGCACGCGCCGCACGCGGGCGACCGACTCGTCGGTCACCGGTCGCGCTTCGCGAGCCGCCGGGCGAGCGCATCGGCACGGGTCGACCAGAACGCCGTCTGCTGGTCGAGCCACGCACTCGCCGCCGAGAGCGCCTCGGGTTGGACGGACAGCCAGTGTTCCCGGCCCCGCACTTCCCGGTGCACCAGACCGGCGGCCTCCAGGACGCCGACGTGGCGGGAGACGCCGGCGAAGCTCATGGGCAGCGGCTCGGCGAGGTCGCTGATGCGGGCGTCGCCGCCGCGCAGCGTCTCGAGCATCCACCGCCGCGTCGGGTCGGCCAGCGCGGCGTAGGTGCGGTCCAGCGTCGGGTTCGCCGGGGATACCGAACGTTCAATCATTCCGTTGACTATAGCGGCATGACGTGTTGTGCTGGGCGTCATTCATTGAACCAATACGTTGAACGATGAGGAGTCGAGGATGGAGTTGCCGGAGATCGTCTCGGCGCAGCAGTGGGAGGACGCCAGAGCGCGACTGCTACCGGCGGAGAAGGAGTTCACCCGGGCGCGGGACGCACTCGCCGCGCGGCGACGCCGGATGCCGTGGACCCCGGTCGAGAAGGACTACCGCTTCGACGGCCCCGACGGCGAGGTCGGCCTGCTCGACCTGTTCGATGGGCGTCGCCAACTGCTGGTGTACCGAGCGTTCTTCGATCCCGACCTCGACGGCTGGCCCGATCGCGGGTGCGTCGGATGCTCGCTGATGGCCGACCACGTCGGACATCTGGCGCACCTCAACGCGCGGGACACCACCCTGGTCTACGCCTCGCGCGGTGGTCAGGCCGAACTTCAGCGCATCACGCAGCGGATGGGTTGGCGGCACCCGTGGTTCACCATCCTGCCGTCGGCGGGGATCGAGTTCGACGTCGACTTCGGTGTCCGCGACTGGCACGGCACCAACGCCTTCATCCGTGACGGCGACCGGGTGTACCGCACCTACTTCGTCGACGCGCGCGGCGACGAGGCGTTCGTCGCGACGTGGGCACTGCTGGACGTGACCGCGCTGGGCCGACAGGAGACGTGGGAGGACTCCCCACCGGGATATCCGCAGACCCGCCCCTACGAATGGTGGTGTCGCCACGACGAATACGGCGTGCGCGAGCCCACACGCTGGTTCGGCGATCCCGACCCCAGTGACCCGCGGGACCCCCGTCCCCCGCGTCCCGCCGAGAGCGGTGACCACTGCTGCCGGTGAGCGTCACAGCATGTGCTCGAGCAGTGCGAGGGCCCGGTCCTCGTCGTCCTGGTGCACCCGGTCGAGCACGGTCTCGGCGACCCGGCGCGCCTGCCCGCGCAGTTCGGGCACCGCGACCGTCTCCCAGTAGGTGCCCTTCAGTAGCGGTCCCAGCACCAGCAGTGCCGGCGAGCGGTCACCGGTGGCCGTGACGGCGGTGTGGTCGCCCGCCACGCGGACACCGAGATCGACGTCGTCCGGTGCGATCATGCCGCTGTGCAACAGGTTTCGTAGCAGCGTCGACCGGGTGCGGGTGAGCCGGCTCGACGGGCCGGTCGCGTTGACGACCAGATCGCCCTCGAGACTCGGACCGCCGGCGAGCTGGGTCACGATGCGCCCGTCGACGGCGTGGACGCGGTCGATCGCCGCGGCGTGCACCTGGAGCTGACCGGTCAGTTGCGCCTGAGTCACCTGGCCATGGATCTCCGGTGCGATCCGGTGTCGATGGACGTTCCAGCGGGCGGCGTGTTCGGTGGCGAACGCGAGCCGCTCCTCACGGGTGAAGCCGCGCCACAGCCGCTGGGTGTACGGCCGCAGCTTGTCGACGATGATCGCCGGATGCGCATTGCGTTCGTGCAGGCGCGTGCAGTGCTCGTTGACCAGGGCCACCAGACCGTCCAAGCCCAGTGCGCCGAGGTCGAGGCCGGCCGGCGGGAACTCGGGGTACTCGATGCCCCGGAAATGGCCGTGCGGGAACCATCCGTGCCGGGACACCGCGTGGATGGGGCCCGCCCACCCCACGGCGCGCAGCGTGACGATGACGTCGACGGCGGTGAGCCCGGTACCGAGGATGACCACCGCGCCGTCGTCTGTTGGCAGGCGGTCCTCCCACGGCCGCCACGGATCGGCCACCCATGCCGGGTGCTCCGCCACGTCCTCGGCACCCGGCAGGCCTGCGGGCGTCTCGTTGCCGGTGGCGAGTACGACGCGGTCGGCGGCGATCGTCGTCCCGTCGGCCAGCCGCACCACGCCGTCGGCGTCGACGTCGACGGCCTCGCCGGTCACGAACGTCGCCGAGACCGGCGCCCGCTCCCCCGGGCTGCGCAGGTGATGGTGCACGATCGCCGCGAGGTAGTCGCCGTAGATCTGGCGGGGAATGAAGCTCTCCCGCAGGGCGACCTCCGGAGTTGCCGCGTACTCCGAGCGGGTCCGCAGCCACTGCAGGAAGTGGTCCGGCTCGTCGGGGAACGCCGACATGTTGCGCGCCGCCACGTTGAGCAGGAACTCGGGTCGTCGTTGCGCGTAGGCCGTACCGCGGCCGACCGTCTCGACGGGGTCGATGACCGTCACGTGCAGCGGGTCGTCGGCGAGGCGGGCGAGGTTCACCGCGGTCATCGCGCCGCTGAACCCGCCTCCGATGACGGCGACGTGCGGGAAGGGGATGGTCACGGCGTCGACTCGCAGGGCATCATCCGTGGTTACCATCGAAGGCCGTCCTCGTCACGGGTTGGACGACGCCGTGGTCGAAAGTCAATGCGGACCCGCGTCGGGCGGCGGATCGACCAGATCGCGGAACGCCTTGGCCGGAAACGTCGCGGCGCCGGCGGCGGCGACGCGCTCGATCAGCCCGGCGTCGGAGGTCACGACTCGCAGGCTCGCCGGCTCCGGGTCCGCGGACACGCGCCGTACGATCTCGTCGTCGGCGGAGTTCGGCGCGGGCGACGGGGCCCACCCGACGTCGACGCGTCCCGAACCGGACGACGGGTCGAGCGGCGCGCGCGGCGGCCGTTCGAGCACGACGGTGACCCGTTCGTCGTGCGCCTCGGCCCACCGCGCGACGGCGTCGAGCAGCGCCACGGTCGCGGCATGGCGGTCGCGCCACCATCCGTCGGGCCGCGAGCCGATGACGTTCATCGCGTCGACGATCCACCGCACGCCGACGACCGTACGTGCTAGGCAAGCTTGATCCCGCGTGGCACGATCGCCCGCGTGGCGAGCATTCCCGAGGTGCGCTGAGGTGGCGTCGGTACGCAGTGGCAGGACGGCCGCCGACGGTCACGACGTCATCCGCGTGACGGGCTCGCGGGTCAACAACCTCCGCAACGTCGACGTCGAGATCCCCAAGCGTCGGTTGACGGTCTTCACCGGCGTGTCCGGTTCGGGCAAGAGTTCCTTGGTGTTCGGCACCATCGCCGCCGAGTCCCAACGACTGATTAACGAGACCTACAGCGCGTTCGTCCAGGGCTTCATGCCGTCGTTGGGCCGGCCCGACGTCGACGTGCTCGAGGGCCTGACGCCGGCCATCATCGTCGATCAGGAGCGCATGGGCGCCGATCCGCGCTCGACGGTCGGGACGGCGACGGACACCGGGGCGATGCTGCGGATTCTGTTCAGCAGGCTCGGCGACCCCCACATCGGGTCGCCGCAGGCGTTCTCGTTCAACGTCGCGTCGATCAGCGGTGCCGGTGCGGTGACCGTCGAGCGCGGCGGGACGACGGTCAAGGAGCGCCGCGAGTTCAGCATCACCGGCGGCATGTGCCCGCGCTGCGAGGGGCGCGGCGCGATCAACGACATCGACCTGACGGCCCTCTACGACGAGACCAAATCACTCAACGACGGCGCGCTGACCATTCCCGGCTTCAGCATGGACGGCTGGTACGGCCGGATCTTCCGCGGCTGCGGCTTCTTCGACCCGGACAAGCCGATCGCCAAATTCACCAAGCGCGAGCGTGATGCGCTGCTGTACAAGGAGGCGACGAAGCTCACCATCGACGGCGTCAACCTGACCTACCTCGGGTTGATACCGCAGATTGAGAAGTCGTTCCTCGCCAAGGACGTCGAGGCGATGCAGCCGCACATCCGGGCTTTCGTCGAGCGTGCGGTGACCTTCACGACGTGCCCGGACTGCGACGGCACGCGACTATCCGAGCTCGCCCGCTCGTCGACGGTCGCGGGGCGGAACATCGCCGAGGTGTCGGCGATGCAGATCACCGATCTCGCCGAGTGGGTTCGGGGCATCGGCGACCGGTCGGTGGCGCCCCTGCTCGACGCACTGCGGCGCACGCTCGACTCCTTCGTCGAGATCGGGTTGGGCTACCTGTCGCTGGACCGACCGACGGGCACGCTGTCGGGTGGAGAGTCGCAGCGGGTGAAGATGATTCGTCATCTCGGGTCGGCCCTGACCGACGTGACCTACGTCTTCGACGAGCCGACGATCGGCCTGCATCCGCACGACGTCGCCCGGATGAACGACCTGCTGTCAAGGCTGCGGGACAAGGGCAACACCGTGCTGGTCGTGGAGCACGAGCCGGAAACGATCGCGATCGCCGACCACGTCGTGGACCTCGGCCCGGGTGCTGGGGCGGGCGGGGGCGAGATCGTCTTCGAGGGGACCGTCGCCGGACTGCGGCGCAGCGGTACGCGCACCGGAAGGCATCTCGACGACCGGGCGGCGTTGAAGACCTCCGTGCGTCGGGCGACCCAGGTGCTCGAGGTGCGTGGGGCGAACGCGCACAACCTGTGCGACGTCGACGTCGACATCCCACTGGGCGTGCTGACCGTCATCACCGGTGTCGCGGGTTCGGGCAAGAGTTCGCTGGTGCACGGGTCGGTGGCCGGTGTCGAGGGTGTCGTCACCGTGGATCAGGCGCCGATTCGCGGATCGCGACGGAGCAATCCCGCGACCTACACCGGGCTGTTGGAGCCCATCCGCAAGGCCTTCGCGAAGGCCAACGGCGTCAAACCGGCGCTCTTCAGCGCGAATTCGGACGGTGCCTGCCCGAACTGCAAGGGCGCAGGCGTGGTGTACACGGATCTGGCGATCATGGCCGGCGTCGCCGCGCCGTGCGAGGTGTGTGAGGGCCGGCGGTTCGACGCGTCGGTGCTGGGATACCGGTTCGGTGGGCGGGACATCAGCGAGGTGCTCGCGATGTCGGTGGACGAGGCCGCGGTGTTCTTCGGCGACGGTGAGACGTCGACGCCGAAGGCCCGGGACATCCTCGATCGGCTCGTCGACGTCGGCCTGGGATACCTGACGCTCGGGCAGCCGCTGACGACGCTGTCGGGCGGTGAGCGGCAGCGGCTGAAGCTGGCCTCGCACATGGGCGACAAGGCCGCTCGGGTGTACGTGCTCGACGAGCCGACGTCGGGGCTGCATCTCGCCGACGTCGAGCAGCTCCTCGGGCTGCTGGACCGGTTGGTCGACGGCGGCAAGTCGGTGCTGGTGATCGAGCACCATCAGGCGGTGATGGCGCACGCCGACTGGATCATCGACCTCGGCCCGGGCGCCGGCCACGACGGTGGCCGGGTGGTCTTCGAGGGCACGCCCGCCGACCTCGTCGCCGACCGGTCCACGCTCACCGGCCGGCACCTCGCGGAGTACGTGGGCGCCTGAAGGCGGGGTCCTGCAACCGAGCTGGCGGCGCGGTCCCGTCGTCCGGAGAAGTGCTTCTCGATTGCCCGCCTCTGCGCGACAACTCGCGACAACGCGCATATAGAGGATTCGCGAGGGTCTTGGCTTCGGCGGTCGGGGTTTCGAGACCCGTCGCCGGGAGGAGTGCTTCTCGATTGCCCGCCTCTGCGCGACAACTCGCGACAACGCGCATATAGAGGGTTCGCGAGGGTCTTGGTCCGCCGCGCCGGGGTTTCGAGACCCGTGCCCGGAAGAGTGCTTGTCGATTGCCCGCCTCTGCGCGACAACTCGCGACAAGCCCGTGCGCGGGTAGTAATTGTCGCGAGTTGTCGCTCGAAGATGGGCATTCAGACAGGGACTTTCCGGAGCTAGCCTCGACCGCGGCCGCCCAAGGGGGCCGCCTGTCCCGGATTGGTGTCGGCGGCCGCCGGCTCACACCGCGACGTGCATTGTCGCGAGTTGTCGCTCAGAGGCGGGCGTTCGAGACACCGACCCTCTAAAGCTAACCTTGACCGCGGCCGCCCAACGGGGCCGCCTATCCCGGATTGGTGTCGGCGGCCGCCGGCTCACACCGCGACGTGCATTGTCGCGAGTTGTCGCTCAGAGGCGGGCATTCGAGACATGGACCCTCTAAAGCTAGCCTCGACCGCGGCCGCCCAACGGGGCCGCCTATCCCGGTCCTGCGACCCGGGGGTCACGCGCATCCTGCGCTCAGCGGGTGGTCGGCGCGCCGACCTCGACCAGCATCTTGCCGATGTTCGCGCCGGTGAACAGCCCGTTGAGCGCGTCGACGCACGCCTCGACACCGTGGTACACCGTCTGCCGGTGCTTGAGCAGCCCGTCCTGCTCCCAGCGGCGCAGCGCCGTGAACGCCTCGTCGAACCGCCCCCACTGGTCGAGCGCGTTGAACCCCTCCATGCGTGCCGTCTTCGCCAGCAGGTTGACGTAATTCGACGGACCGGGGTGCCTGCCGTCGAGGTAGCTCGAGATCACCCCGCACAGCACGACGCGGGCGTTGCGGGCCAGCCGCCCGAGCACGGCGTCGAGGATCGGGCCGCCGACGTTGTCGAAGTAGACGTCGACCCCGCGCGGACAGTGCTGCTTCAGCGCCGCGGCGATGTCACCGGCGCGGTAGTCGATGCACGCGTCGAACCCGAACGACTCGACGACTGCCCGGCACTTCTCCGGACCGCCGGCGATCCCCACCACCCGCGCGCCGTGCACCTTGGCGATCTGCCCGGCCACGGATCCCGTCGCGCCGGCGGCCGCCGACACCACCACGGTCTCCCCCTCGCGGGGCCGGCCGATGTCCATCATCCCGAAGTACGCAGTGGCACCGGTGGGCCCGTACACCGACATGATCGCCAGTTGATCGGTCAGTCCCGGCATCGGCGTCGAGAAGAGATCGTCGCGGATGACGCAGTACTCCTGGAACCCGGACAGCGTCGTCACCACGTCACCGACGGCGTAGGCGTCGCAGCGCGTCGCCACCACCTCGCCGATGCCCGCGGCCCGAATCACCTCGCCGAGCCCGACGGGCGGCAGGTACCCGGGCTGGTCGTTCAGCCACGTCCGCACCGCGGCGTCGATGCCGACGTAGGTGTTGCGCAGCAACGCCTCACCGTCGGCCAGTTCGGGCAGGGGCGCGGAGACGAGTTCGACGTCCTCGGGCACCACCAACCCCACCGGCCTGCGCCGCAGGACCACCTGACGATTCGTCGACTCGGGCACGCCGTGACGCTACCCAGAAAGCACGCCGTATCGGCGAGAATGCCAGCGTGACCGCCCACGCACTCACGGTGCCCGCCCTGCTGCACCGCATCGCGCGGGACCACGGCGATCATCCCTACGTCATCACCCCCGACGCCGCCCCCGACGACCGCCTCACCTACGCCGACGCCGAACGACGCTCCGCGCACCTGGCCCGCTTCCTGCTATGGCGCGGCATCGGCAAGGGCACCCGCCTCGGCCTCTACTTCCCCAACGGCACGCAGTGGGTGACGTGGTGGCTGGCCGCGTCCCGCGTCGGTGCGCTGGTGATACCGCTCAGCACGCTGTACCCGCCGGCCGAACTCGCCAGGGTGCTCCGGCTCAGCGACGTCTCGACCCTCGTCGCCCCGCGGCGCGTGCTCGGCATCGACGTCCCCGCACGCCTCGAAGGCGCCCTCGACGGGCTGGCCGGCCAACGGGCCGACCGGATCGCCCTGCCGGCCGCGCCGCATCTCCGGTCGATCGTGCTCACCGGCGCACCCGCCGATTGCCCCGGCTGGGCCACCGCCGCGCCGGCCGGGGGGATCTCAGAGCGAAGTTTGGTCTCACCCGATGTGCTCGCCGCCGCCGAGGCCGAGGTCTCCCCTGCCGACCTCGCCGTGATGGTGCACACCTCCGGGTCCACCGCCGACCCCAAGGGCGTGCTGCACACCCACGGCACCCTGACGCGCCAGACCGCGACCTGGCCCGCCGCCATCCGCGCGGTGACCGGCAATCCAGGGCCGCCAAAGGTGCTGTGCGCGATGCCCTTCTTCTGGATCGGCGGATTGCTGGCGACCACCGGTGCACTGCACGGCCCCGTCACCGTGCTGGTGCAGCCCAACCTCGACCCCGGCGTCGCGCTGGACCTCGTCGAGCGGGAGCGCGCCACCGGCGTCATCGGCTGGCCCGCGTTCACCCAGCGCCTGCGCGACCACCCCACCTTCGCCGACCGCGACCTGTCGAGTGCACCGCTGTTGCGTGACGGTCCGCTCGACATCGCCATGGTCGACGTCCCGGACGGCTACCCGGTGCACCGCACGATGTCCGAGACCGCCGGCGGCTTCGCGCACACCGAGATGGCGATCGTCGACGAAACCGGCGGCCCGGTTCCCGACGGCGAGGTCGGCGAGCTGCTCGTCCGTGGCGTCGGCGTCATGGCGGGCTACAACAAGCGCGAACGCGTGGACACCTTCGACGCCGACGGCTGGTACCACACCGGCGACCGCGTCTACCGGCGCACCGGTGACCCGCGGCTGTTCTACGTCGGCCGCACCGGCGACATGATCAAGTCCAGCGGTGCCAACGTGTCACCGCTGGAGGTCGAGGCCGTCGTCGAGCGCTTCGACGACGTCACGCAGTGCGTCGTCGTCGGCCTCGACCACCCCGAGCGCGGTGAGGAGGTCTGCGCCGTCATCGTTCCCGCAGCGCCTTCCACAACGCCATCCACAACGCCAACCACACCGCAAGCCGCAGCCGCGGATCTCACCGCACGCACGCGTGCCCAGCTGTCCGTCTACAAGGTGCCGACGCGGTGGTTCCGTGCGGCCGCCGACCAGATCCCGACGCTGCCGAGCGGCAAGCTCGACCGCAGGACGGTCCGCGCGCGCGTGCGCGAGGGCGCGTTCGACGCGCTCTGAGCCGACGACCACGACGGCACTAGGCTGGCCGCGATGTCGGACGCCGATCGGATGCGCTGGGACGAGCGGTACGCCGCACGGACGCCGTCACCGGGCGTGGTGCCCCGGCCGCCGGAGTGCTTCGCCGCCGTCGCCGACGAGTTCCCGACCGGCGGGCGTGGTCTCGAGATCGCCTGCGGCACTGGTGTCGTCGCGGTCTGGCTGACGCTGCGCGGCATCGAGGTCACCGCCGTCGACGTCTCGCCGGTGGCCATCGACTGCGCTGCGGCACTCGCTCGCCGCGTCGGCGTCGACGACCGCTGCCGGTTCTCCGTCGCCGACCTCGACGACGGACTGCCGCCGGGACCACCCGTCGACGTCCTGGTCTGCCAGCTGTTCCGCGACCCGCGCCTCGACGGTCCGATCGTCGAACGGTTGGCGCCGGGCGGCCTGTTGGCGATCTCGGTGCTCAGCGAGGTCGGAGCGACGCCCGGCCGCTTCCGCGCCCGCCCCGGCGCGCTGCCCGCGGCCTTCGGCGGACTGCACGTCGTGACGGCCGGGGAGTCCGATGGACGAGCGTGGCTGCTGGCCCGACGGACCCGATAGGGTGCGCGACGTGCTCGACGACCTGTGGACCGCCGCGACCCGCCACCCCTTCCTCGACGCCGTCCGCGAGGGCACCATCACCGCCGACGCCTTCGATCGCTGGCTGGCGCAGGACGTGCTCTTCGTCGCCGATCTGCTGTGGTTCCAGGCCCGGCTGCTGGCCCGCGCGCCGCGCAGTTCGCAGCGGGTGCTCGCCGGCGGCTGTGCGGCCCTGGTGGACGAACTCGACTGGTTCGACGAGCAGGCCGCCCGTCGTGGCCTCGACCTCGGCCAGCGGGCGCTCGACGCGACCCTCGCCTACCGCTCACTGCTCGAGCGGCTCGACGCCGCTCCGTTCGACGACGCGGTCACCGCGTTGTGGGTGCTGGAACGGGTGTACCTGCTGGCGTGGACCACCGCGACGTCGCCGTCGTCGCCGCTGCGCGAGTTCACCGAGCACTGGACGCATCCCGGTTTCGCCGACTACGTCGAGCAACTCGGCGCCGTCGCCGTGCCGTCGGGTCGAGACGAGCTGATCGCCGAGGTGCTCACCCTCGAGGTGGCGTTCTGGGACATGGCGCTGCGCTGAACCTCACCGGTCAGCCCGACGGTGCCGCCTCGACGGTCACCAGTTCGGTCAGGCCGCTGACGGTGAGGACCGGAAGCAGGATGGGATTGGCCACCACGCGGATGTGATCGGCGTGCGCGAACAGCGTGTTGATCGCTCCGCTGTCGAGGTAGTCCACCGAACTCAGGTCGACCTTCACGCCGGTCCCGCCGTCGGATGCGCGGACCGCCGTCTCGATGGCCGTCGTGAACATCGCGACGTTGCTCATGTCGATCTCACCGTCGGCGGCGACCACGTACGAGCCATCCTCACGCGGCCCCGAGTCGATGGTCAGCGGTGTGGTCATCAGACAATCCTCGCCTGCAGGGAAACGGTCGTCCCGGACGGGTGCCGCTCGATGTCGACGTGGTCGGCGAGCGCCTCCATCAACGCGATGCCGCGACCCCGCCCGATGTCGGCGACGGTCCGCACCGGCTTCCAGGTGCCGCTGTCGATCACCGACAGGCGTACCTGGTCGACGGACGCGACGGCCTCCAGGGAGACGATGCCCTCGGGCCGGTCGCGGTGTCCGTGCTCGATGGCATTGGCCACCGCCTCGCCGACCGCCACGAGCAGGCTCTGTACCTGCTCGTCGCCGAGACCGGCATTGACCAGCCACTCGCGCAACGCATTCCGGGTCGTCGCGAGGTGGCTGGGGTGCGCCGGGAAGGTCAGACACAGCGGCGCCGGCTGCCGGTACAGCAGGAGGGCGACGTCGTCCTGATAGCCGTCCCCCTGGGCCATCTGCGTCATGATCTGGCTCGCCAGGTCCTCCAGCGTGCACTCGGCGCCCTCGCGCACCGCCGCTGCGGCGCGGGCGATGCCGTGGTCCAGCGAGTCGCGGCGTCGCTCCACGAGCCCGTCGGTGTACAGCAACAGCGTGCTGCGCGGCGGGATCGACACCCGCGCCTCGGGACGCTCCCGGTCGGTGCGGATGCCGAGTGGAATGGTGCGCCCCTCCTCGAGGATCGACACGGTGCGGTCGGCGTGCACCAGGATGGGCGGCGGATGACCGGCGCTGGAGTACACCATCTCGCCGGCCGCCGGATCGAGCACCGCGCAGAACGCCGTGGTGCAGGCCGCGCCGCGCAACCGGGCGGCGAACCGGTCCAGGCCGGTCAGCGCCGCCCGCGGATTCGGGTCCTCGAGCAACAGGGCACGACAGGCACTGCGGAGCTGGCCCATGACGGTGGCCGCCGCCAGACCGTGGCCGACGCAGTCGCCCACCACCAGCGCCACCCGGCCGTCGTCGAGGTCGACCACGTCGTACCAGTCTCCGCCGACGTGCAGGGGACGCGTCGCGGGCTGGTACCGGACGGCGAACCCGTCGGGCAACTTCGACGGTCCGAGGATCGAGAACTGCAGCGCCAGAGCGGTTTCGCGCTGCTGATCGAGTTGATGGACCCGCTGCAGGCCCTGGCCGAGGCGACCGGCCAGCACCGTCAGCAGCGTATGGTCCTCGGTGGTGAACCGGCGGTGGTCGGCCAGTTCGATCCACACCACCACCACGCCGCGCGGATGCTGCAGGACGATGCCGACGGCGCCGGCGCGAGCGGTGTCCACCGTCAGCAGGTCGCGTTGGCTGAGCGTCTCGATCGCTTCCCGCGTCGTCAGCGGCAGGTCGGCGAAGGACACGGCGTCGCCGGCGGTCACGCTCTCGTCGGTGAGCGGCGTGGCGGACTGCGGCGGGAAGGTAATCCCGAGGACCCGGCGCGCGTTCCACAGCCTGCGCATCTCCTCGGTGGCGAGGCGAAGCGCCTCACCGACCGTATCTGCCTGCGCGAGAACGCGATTCAGCTCGGCAAGCGCGGACTGCCGCTGGGCGGTGTAGTGCTCGGCGGTGGTGTCGCGCAGCGTGCCCACCATGATCTGCCTGCCGGTGTCCGGGTCGGAGGCGTGGTTGAAGCTGAACGTCACCCACAGTCGGTGCCCATCGCGGTGGGTCACCGGCACGGTGTAGGTGCCGCGCGGGCGGCCGACCAACCCGTCGAACGCCTCGGCGACGAGGCGGTGCGCCTCCGGGTCGTGCTCGGCGTCCGGCCACCACGGGTGTACGGCGTGGTACGGCAGGCCCTCCGGCCCGTAGCCCAGGACGTCGGTGAAGGCGGCGTTGATCTCGATGACGGCACCGGTCTCGTCGCAGACGAAGAACGCCTCCTGCAACGACTCGACGAGCGCGGTGCGCCACCGCGCATGATGTCCGCGCAGCTTCGCCAGCTCGACGTTCGCGCGAACCCGCGCGAGCAGTTCGGCGGCCGCGAACGGCTTGACCAGGTAGTCGTCCGCACCGGCCTGCAGTCCCTCGATGGAGGCCTCCTGTCCGGCGCGCGCCGACAGCAGCAGTACCGGCACCGACGCGGTGCGGGTGTCCGAGCGCAGCGCCGCGACCAGGGCCAGGCCGTCGAGACGGGGCATCATCACGTCGCTGACGACGAGGTCCGGCAGCGTCGCGCGGATGCGGTCGAGCGCCTGCTGACCGTCCTGCACGCCCTCGACCTCGTAGCCGGCGGTGAGCAGCAACCGGCTCAGGTACTCGCGCATGTCGGCGTTGTCGTCGGCCACCAGGACCCGCGCGGTGGTGACCGGACCGGGTGACGGCGAGACGGCGGTGTCGATCGGCACGGCGGCCTCGGCCTCTGCCGCGCCGGTGTCGGCGGCCCCGTTGTCGGCCTGGCCGTCGACGCCCGCCGGGAGCCAGCGCAGCGCTTCCTGCAGGTACGGGTCGGCGGCGGCGGGCGCCGGACGGGCATCGCCCGCGGCGACGATCGACTCGGGAGCGAGGTGCGAGGTGCCGAACGGCAGCCGGACGGTGAACGTGGTGCCGACGTCGACCGAACTCTCGGCGGAGATGATGCCGCCGTGCAGGCCGACGAGTTCCTTGACCAGAGCCAGGCCGATTCCGCTGCCCTCGTTCGACCGTGCGCGGGCGTTCTCGATGCGATGGAAGCGCTCGAAGAGCCGGGGCATCTCGTCCTCGGCGACGCCGATGCCGGTGTCGGCGATGGTGACGACGGCGTCATCCCCGTCGCGGCGCACCCGGACCGTCACGGCGCCGTCGAAGGTGAACTTCAGGGCGTTCGAGAGCAGGTTCAGGACGACCTTCTCCCACATGTCCCGGTCGACGTACACGGGTTCGTCGAGCGGCGGGCAGTCCACGACGAGGTCGAGCCCCGCCCGGTCGATCGCCGAGCGGAAGACGCTGGCCAGATCCGCGGTGGCGGCCGCCAGGTCGACGGCCTCGAAGCTGGCCTGCATGCGGCCGGCCTCGATACGCGAGAAGTCGAGCAGCGTGTTGACCAGCTTGGCCAGCCGCAGCCCGTTGCGGTTGATCACCTCGAGTTCGGCGCGCGCCTCGTCGTCGACGCCGGCGGTGCGGGCGCGCAGTTCGGCCACCGGACCGAGGATCAGCGTCAGCGGGGTGCGGAACTCGTGGCTGATGTTCGAGAAGAACGTGGTCTTGGCGCGGTCCAGTTCGGCGAGCTGTTCAGCGCGGCGCTGCTCGGCGCGGTAGCTGCGCGCGCTGCCGATCTCCGCAGAGATGTGAGCGGCGACCAGGTCGACGAAGCCGCGGTACTCGTCGTCGAACAATCGGTAGCGGTTGAGCGCCGCGACGAGGAATCCGCACGACGTGCCCTGCTGCATCAGGGGCACGACCAGAGCCTGCGTCGGCGGCTCGGCCCAATCCCCGGTCGGCAGGTCGGTGAACGGCTCGAGATCCACCAGCACCGTCTCGCCGCGCGCCGGCGCGGTGACGGGCCAGGGTCCGTCGTCGTGCGGGAGGACCACGGGTGCAGCCGGGTGACCCGCCTGGATGCCGCTGGCCGCGGCGAGCTGCGCGACGCCGTCCTCGTCGAAGAGGTAGGTCAGGGTGAATGGCAGGTCCCGAAGGTTGTGGCCCAGTTGATCGGCCGCGACGTTGAGCATGCGCTCCTCGGAGGGGAGCACGCTCGGATCGGAACCGAGGTCGCGCAGCGTCGCGAGCCGCCGCTCGCTGATCACCTGCTGGGTGACCTCGCTGACCACGCACAGCATCCCGACGACGTCGCCGGCGTCGTCGCGCAGGGGGCTGTAAGAGAACGTGTGGTAGCTCTCCTCGGTGTACCCCGAGCGTTCGACGAACAGCAGTAGCGCGGCGTCCCAGGTCGCGCGGCCGGTGGTCAGCACCCCGTCGATGCGGGGACCGATGTCGTCCCAGATCTCCGCCCACACCTCGCTCGCGGGCCGACCCAGCGCCCAGGGGTACTTGGCGGCCAGCGTGTCGCGGCGGTACGCGTCGTTGCAGAAGAACGTGAGTTCCGGACCCCACGCCATCCACATGGAGAACCGGGACGACAGCAGGATCGCGACGGCGGTCTGCAGACTCTGCGGCCAGGTGTCCGGCGGGCCCAGCGGCGTGGCTGCCCAGTCGACGCGCGCGAGGTCGCGGCCCACGTCGGGGTCGGCGCTGAACACCGCCGGCTCGGGCGCGCTCAACGACAGCTCGTCGGCGTCGCTCGTACTCACCCAGGCATTCCTCTCCGACGATCCCGACCAGTCTCCCCTCCCGCGGGCCGCGTGCCGGTCGAATCGGCGCATTGGTGCGTCGGGCTCAGAAGGCTCTACCACGAGAAGTCGCTGCTCAAACCGATCGCCGCGCCGAAGGGCCCCGAGCCGTCTTCGAATCGTCGTGAACGCAACCGGTGACGACTCGCTCGCGGTGGCCCACACTCGGGCCAGTGACCCGCACGATCCGCTTCAATGCATTCGACATGAACTGCGTGGCCCATCAGTCACCCGGTCTATGGCGCCACCCGCAGGACCAGTCCTGGCGCTACAAGGACCTGCACTACTGGACCGATCTGGCCCAGCTGCTCGAGCGCGGTCGCTTCGACGGGCTCTTCATCGCCGACGTGCTCGGTACCTACGACGTCTACGGCGCCAGCGACGAGGCCGCCATCCGGCAGGCGGCGCAGGTGCCGGTCAACGATCCCCTGCTGCTCGTCTCGGCGATGGCGTTCGTCACGCGACATCTCGGTTTCGGCATCACCACCGGCACCGGGTTCGAACATCCCTACCCTTTTGCCCGCCGGATCTCGACGCTCGACCACCTCACCGGCGGACGCATCGGCTGGAACGTCGTCACCGGCTACCTGCCCGCCGCCGCACGCAACATGGGTCAGACCGACCAGCCCGCCCACGACGCCCGCTACGACCATGCCGACGAGTACCTCGAGGTGCTCTACAAGCTCTGGGAGGGCTCCTGGGAGGACGACGCCGTGATTCGCGACCGCGACCGCGGCGTGTTCACCGATCCGGCCAAGGTGCACCACATCGGCCACGACGGAACGCACTTCAGCGTCCCGGGCATCCACCTGTCCGAACCGTCGCCGCAGCGCACGCCGGTGATCTTCCAGGCGGGCGCGTCCCCGCGCGGGGTGCGGTTCGCCGCCGAGAACGCCGAGGCCATCTTCACCGCGGCGCCCACCAAGGCGATCCTGCGCGAGACGGTCGACACCATCCGCCGCGAGCTGGAACTGGCCGGCCGCGACCCGTATGCGGCGAAGATCTTCAACCTGTCGACGGTCATCACCGCGGCGACCGAGGACGAGGCGCGTGCCAAGCACGCCGAGTACCTGTCCTACGGCGATGCCGAGGGCGCCCTGGTGTTCATGTCCGGCTGGATGGGCATCGACCTCGCGCGCTACGGCCGCGACGAGCCGATCGGCAACGTGGACTCGAACGCGATCCTGTCCGCCGTCAAGGCCTTCCAGTCGGCGGACCCGGACGGCGGCGAGTGGACCGTCGACGACATCGCCACCTGGGGCAAGATCGGCGGCCTCG
Source organism: Mycolicibacterium grossiae (assembly GCF_008329645.1). Taxonomy (NCBI): domain Bacteria; kingdom Bacillati; phylum Actinomycetota; class Actinomycetes; order Mycobacteriales; family Mycobacteriaceae; genus Mycobacterium; species Mycolicibacterium grossiae. The sequence goes on along the minus strand of NZ_CP043474.1, from coordinate 4,289,541 downwards.
GTCCGCTGATCGTGGGTTCGGGCGCACAGGTCGCCGACGTGCTGCAGGAGTGGGTCGACGAGACCGACGTGGATGGGTTCAACCTGGCCTACGCGGTGACGCCCGGATCGTTCGCGGACTTCATCGACCACGTGGTGCCGGTGCTCACCGAGCGCGGTGCCTACCAGGCCGAGTACGCGCCAGGGACGTTGCGCGACAAGCTGTTCGGCCGCGGCGATCGGCTTCCCGAGGAACACCGCGGGGCGTCCTACCGGGTCGGCGGCCCCCGCTCGACGGTCATCGAGCGCCCCGCCACCGTGCCTTCGTCGTCGGCATCGTCGGCGTCGCAGCCCAATCGATAGGATTTCGACGTGTCCGTGACTCTGCACTGGTTCCTGCCCACCTACGGCGACAGCCGTCTCATCGTCGGGGGCGGTCACGGCCTGCCCGCCGGGTCCGCGCACAGCGACCGCGACGCGTCGATCGACTACCTCGCGTCGATCGTCCGTGCCGCAGAGACGTTCGGCTTCACCGGGGCGCTGATCCCGACCGGCGCCTGGTGCGAGGACGCCTTCGTCACCGCCGCCCTGCTCGCCCGTGAGACCACGTCGCTGGCCTTTTTGGTGGCCTTCCGACCCGGGCTGATCAGCCCGACGCTCTCGGCGCAGATGGCCGCCACGTTCGCGCGGCATGCGCCCGGGCGCATCCTGCTGAACGTCGTCGTCGGCGGCGAGGCGCACGAGCAGCGGTCCTTCGGCGACTTCCTGGACAAGGACGCCCGCTACGAGCGGTGCGACGAGTTCCTCGACGTGGTGCGCCGGCTGTGGGCCGGGGAGACCGTCACCCTGGACGGCAGGCACATCCAGGTGGAGGAGGCCGCGCTCGCCCTGCCCCCGAATCCGGTGCCGCCGTTGTACTTCGGCGGCAGCTCGAAGGCCGCCGGCCCGGTCGCCGGGCGGCATGCCGACGTGTACCTGACGTGGGGTGAACCGCCGGAGGCGGTGCGCGAGAAGGTCGAGTGGATCCGCAAGGAGGCTGCCGACCAGGGGCGGACGGTCCGCTTTGGCATCCGGTTGCACACGATCTCGCGCGACACCGCCGACGAGGCGTGGGCGCAGGCCGGCAGGTTCATCGACGCGCTCGACGAGGAGACGGTGCGCTCGGCGCAGGCCGGCCTGAGCCGCAGCCAGTCCGAAGGGCAGAAGCGGATGCTGGCCCTGCATGAGGCCAACCGCGCCGACGGCAGCTGGAACGACGCGCGCAGCCTCGAGATCGCACCGAACCTGTGGGCCGGCGTCGGCCTCGTCCGCGGCGGCGCCGGAACGGCTCTGGTGGGCAGCCACACCGACGTCGCGGATCGCATCGCCGAGTACGCCGAGGTCGGCATCGACGAGTTCATCTTCTCCGGCTATCCGCACTTGGAGGAACTGTTCTGGTTCGGTGAGGGCGTCGTCCCGATCCTGCGCGAGCGTGGCCTGTTCGACGGCGGACGGACCGACGCCACCCCGGCATCGATCCCGTTCGTCGGTTCGGCACGGTGAGTGCCTCGGTCGCACAGTCGCCGACGCCGACCGCCGCCGACGCGCCTGCGGCGGCCGAGCGTCTGGCCGCCGAATTCGCCGCGGGTGCGTCCGCGCGCGACGCCGAGCGGCGACTGCCGTTCGACGAGGTGGCCGCCCTCAAGCGCTCCGGGCTGCTCGCGCTGACGGTGCCCACGGCCCACGGTGGACCGGAGGCGCCGGCGACGGTGCTGGCCGAGGTGTTCCGCATCCTCGCCCACGCCGACCCCTCGCTGGCGCAGATCCCGCAGTCGCACTTCACCTTCGCCGAAGCCCTGCGGCTGCAGGGCAGCACGGTGGCACGGGAGTTCTTCTTCCGCCTGATGCGCGGCGGTGCGCTGTTCGCCAACGCCCAGACCGAACGCGGCCCGCACGCGGTGAACGTCGACACCACGACGCTGGTGCCCGACGGCGCCGGCGGCTACCTGCTGAGTGGCCGCAAGTTCTACTCGACCGGGGCACTCTTCGCCGACTGGCTCGTCGTGCGGGCGTCCCTGCCCGACGGCGACGCCGCGCCGACGGCGTCGACGCCCAAGGCGTTGGCATTCATCCCGCGGGACGCACCCGGGCTCGACGTGGTCGACGACTGGGACGGGATGGGCCAACGCACCACGGCGTCGGGCACGGTGACGCTCGAGGCCGTGTCCGTTCCCGGCGAGCACGTCGTCGGCTACTCCCCCATCTTCGCCGGCCCGACGGTCTTCGGCGCCCAGGCCCAGCTGCTGCACGCCGCCATCGACGTGGGGATCGCCACCGGCGCGCTGGCCGAGGGCGTGCGGCAGGCCGCCGCGGCACGACCGCACTTCGAGGCCGGGGTCGACACGGCCGCCGAGGATCCGACGCTCATCCACGTGGCCGGCGACCTCGAGGTCACCGTCCGCGGTGCACGGGCCCTGCTGGCCGAGGCGGCACGGGAGATCGACCGCGCGCGAGCCGATCTCACCGCCGACAGCGCTGCGGCCGCCTCGATCACGGTGGCCGTGGCCAAGGTCGCCGCCGTGCGCGCTGCACTCGCCGCGTCCAGCGGCCTGTTCGACCTCGGCGGCACGCGCAGCGCGTCGGCGACGGCCAACCTGTCGCGGTACTGGCGTGACGCCCGCACGCACACGCTGCACGACGCGACGCGGTGGAAGCTGCAGCACATCGGCCGCCACGTCCTGTCCGGCACGCGGCCGCCGCGGCACGGTCAGGTGTAGCCGCCGGCGAGGTACTCGGCCCGGCACGCCCGGCGCGCCAACTTGCCGCTGGTGGTGCGTGGTATCGCGCCGGCGGGCACGAAGCGCACGTCGACGACGTCGAGGCCGTGGGTGGCGGCGACCGCTGCGCGGATGGCGGCCACGGCGGGTGCCGGATCGGTCCGGCTGGTGCGGGCGGCGCGTTCGGCGACGACGACCACGTCCGGTGCGTCACCCTCGCCCGGCACCGTGAACGCGGCGGCGTACCCCCGGCGCACCATGGGTGATGCCGACGCGACGGTTCCTTCGACGTCCTGCGGATAGTGCCTGCGGCCGCGAACGTCGAGGACGTCGGCCAGTCGCCCGGTCACGTACAGGTCGCCGTCGAGCCGGAAGCCGAGATCGCCGGTGCGCAGCCAGCGGGCGTCCGGGGCCACGCCCGTCGCGTGGCTGTGGTGCGGCACGCGGCTCGTCAGCGTCGCCCCGAAGGCGTGCCGGCTCTCCTCCGGGTGGCCCCAGTAACCGCGGCCGATGTTGTTGCCGTGCAACCAGATCTCGCCGACCCGTCCGTCGGGCAGCTCCCGGTCCGCGTCGGTGATCACACACCACTGGCTACGGGCGATCTGCCCGCACGCCACCTGGGTGATCGCCGAGGGGTCGTCGGAGGGCACCGGCACGGCGCGGCCCGCCGCCAGGGCGGTGCGGTCGACGTGCAGCGCGGTGGGCCGGGCGTCGGGCGCGATGGTGGAGACGAACAGCGTTGCCTCGGCGATGCCGTAGGACGGTTTGAACGCCGTGGCCGGCAGGCGGTGGCGCGCGAAGGGGTCGGCGAACCGGTCGATGGCCGACATGCTGACCGGTTCGGAACCGATGATCATCACTACGTGGGAGAGGTCGACGTCCTCGTCGTCGCGGAGCCGGGCGCGCTCGGCGGTCCACTCGTAGGCGAAGTTGGGGGCGGCGGTGATGACGCGGCCTTCCCGGCAGCCGTCGCTGAGCGCGCGGAGCCACCGTTCCGGACGCCGGATGAAGGCGGTCGGCGACAGCAGCGTGGAGTGGCCGCCGTAGACGGTCGGAAAGCCGATCATCGACAACCCCATGTCGTGGTACAGCGGAAGCCAGCTCACGCCGTGGACGTTTCGGTCCAGCAGGTCGATCGACAGGATCATCTGCAGCAGGTTGGTGCCGACGGCGCGGTGGGTGACCTCCACGCCGACCGGCGGGCGCGTCGAGCCGGAGGTGAACTGCAGGTGCGAGACGTCGTCGATGCCGAGATCGACCGCCACGAAGTCATTCCCGGCCGCTGCGTCCACCCCGTCGATGAGGACGACGTCAGGCCGGCGGTCCGACGGCAATGTGTCGAGGAATGCCGTCACCGCGTCGAGGGCCGCTGCCGTGGTCAGTACCGCCACCGGACGGGCGTCGGCGAAGGCCGTCGCCAAACGTTCGGCGTGGCCCTGCAACTCGGGGGCGAACAGCGGCACGGCGATGGCACCGGCCTTGATCGCCGCGTAGAACCCGACGACGTAGTCGAGCCCCTGCGGCGCGAGGACGGCGACGCGGTCGCCGCGCGCCGCGATGCGCTGCACCTCGGCCGCGACGGCCCGCAGGCGCGCGCCGAACTGCCGCCAGGTCAGCTCGACGGCGTGACCCGCGTCGGTGTCCGCGTAGTCGACGTAGCGGTAGGCGACCTGATCGCCGACGTGGGCGACGTTGCGTTCGATGAGCGAGATGAGGGTGACCCCGGCCGGCAGGACGATCCGACCGTCGGCGTCGAGACAGTCCTCGATGCGCAGCAGACCGGGGGTCGCGCGCACGTCCATGCCGTCGAGTCTAGGCGCGGCAGATGACGCTGATGGGTTCCGGTGAGAGGCGTCACGCCACTACGGTGAGGTCGTGGGTTCCGTCGACATCCGCTACGACGTGACGCGAACGCGATTGCGCGCGTTGGGAAGTGCCCGTGTTCACTCCGCCCGGTGGACGGGACGCCCGACGTCGGTGGGCGACCTACCGCTGCGCTTCGACCGGCTCGGCACGCGGCTGTGCGGCATCGGACCCTTCGACGTGAGATACGCCGAAGGAGGGGGTCGTCCGGTGGCGCTCGGTGCGTGGCCGGTGCGGTACGACGGCGACCGTCTGGCGTCGATCGGTCCGTTCGGTGCACGGTTCGAGGACGGGGTGCTTCGCGAGATCGGGCCGCTGCTACTGCGCTACGACGGGGAACACCATCCGGTGCGGGTGGTGTGCACCGACGGCAGGCCCGGGATCGACCCGGGCCTGACCGCCGTGCTATTCCTCGTCATCCACCGGCGCGAGTACCGCACCGATCTCTGGGAGTGAGCCCCGAAGGCGTCTACCCGGCCGCGTTCAGCGCGGCGTCGTAGTCCGGCTCCTGGCCGATCTCGGGGACCAGCTCGGTGTAGGACACGTTGCCGTCGGCGCCCACGACGACGACCGCACGCCCCAGCAGGCCGGCCATCGGGCCATCGGCGATGGTGATGCCGAAGTCCTCGCCGAAGCTGGTCCGGAAGGCCGACCCGGTGGTCACGTTCTCGATGCCCTCCGCGCCGCAGAATCGCTTCTGCGCGAAGGGCAGATCCTTCGAGATGCACACCACCGTGGCGCCCGTGGAGGCGGCACGCTCGTTGAAGGCCCGCACACTGGCGCTGCACACCGGCGTGTCGACCGACGGGAAGATGTTGAGGACCACCGACTTGCCGCGGAACTGCTCGCTGCTCAGCTCACCGAGATCGGTGCCGGTCAGCGTGAACGCCGGAGCCGGGGAGCCGACGGCCGGCAGCTCGCCGACCGTGTTGATGGGGTTTCCGCGCAAGGTTATCTGTGCCATGGGCACAGTCTGCCAAGGACGGCGTCCCCGTGGTCGGTCAGGGTGCTCGGCCCGTCGGCGTCGGTCACCACTCGATGATGCGGGAGAGGTAGGGCGCCATGTCGGTGGTCCGCACCGGCGACACCGCGACCGCGGTATCGGTGACCCCGATCATCTGGCCGTTGCCGAGGAACAGCGCGACGCTCTGCGAGCCGTCCGGGCCGTAGAACAGGAGGTCGCCCGGCAACGCCTGGGACGGCAGGACCTTTCGGCCCACCTTGTACTGCTCCCCCGACGACCGCGGCATCTTGATGCCCACGCCGCCGAACGCGTAGACGATCAGCCCCGAGGCGTCGAAGCCGGGGACGCGCGGCGCGGCGGGCACCGGTGCTGCCGGCAGCAGCGGGCTGCCGAAGTACGGGTCGGGATTGTTGGCCACGAGACCGGTGGCGGACTGCTCGGGCTGCTGGGCGACCTCGCGCGGCGCACCCGCCGTCGGGCCGTTGACGTCGCCGCCGCCGTAGGTGAACGGCACGCCCTGCTGCGACAGCGCGCGCTTGATCACCAGGTCGATCGCCTGCTGGCGCTGCGCCGGGGTGGCGTAGTCGTCGGCGTGGGCCACCCCCGGTGTCACCAGCAGCACGAGGCTGAGGACCAGGGCGGCGAAGGCGGGCATGCGTCTCATCGTTCTTTCTCGCTTCTGTCGGTACCGACCGCAGCGTCGACACCGACGCCCGGCAGGTGAAGCAACGCGCGTCACATGCGTCACTTCCACACCAAATGGTGCCACTGCCGCCGTCAATATCGGCTGTCGCGAAGGAAACTTGGTCGAACCGTGACCGGATGGTGACCGCCGCCTGTGCCCGCAATCACGTTCGAGGCGTTACAGTTTCGCCCGCCTCCGGTACGGCGACGCCATGCGAGGATGTCGGGCGTGCCCACAACGCCCCGAAACGCCTGGTCGAACGATCTCTGGAGCGACGTCGACGCCATCTACGCCGGCATAATCGCCCACCCCTTCGTCACGGGGCTGACCGACGGATCACTGGACCATAGGGCCTTCGCCCAGTACGTCGCGCAGGACGTGCACTATCTGCGCGACTACGCCAAGGCGCTTGCGATCGTCTCGGCGAAGGCGCCCTCGCTCGCCGACACCGCCATGTTCGCCCGCCACGCCGCCGAGGTCTTCGACGTTGAACTCGAGTTGCACGCCACCCTGCTACCCCAACTCGGTCTGGACGCCGACGCACTGGCGGCCGTCCCCGCGACACCCACCACCCGCGCATACACCAGCTACCTGCTCGCCGTCGCGTACGGCGGCAGCTTCGCCGAGGGGCTCGCCGCGATCCTGCCCTGCTACTGGATCTACGCGCGGGTCGGTAGCGCGCTGGCCGCCAGCGGATCGAGCGAACCGCGCTACCAGCTGTGGATCGACAGTTACGGCAGTGACGAATTCGCCGCGACGGTCGACGAGGTGCTCGCCCTCACCGACCGCGTCGGCCCCACGCTCGGCGCCGCCGAGGAGGCCGCCGCGCGCACCCATTTCGTCACCACGTCGCGCTATGAGTGGATGTTCTTCGACGCCGCCCACCGGCGCGAGGAGTGGCCGATCTGACCGTCGCCCCAACCGATGTTTCGGGTTTCGCGGCACGGGAACAATCGGCACCATTACCGACGTTGTGTGGGCGCCGGAACCGAATGAGGGAAGGACCTACCGTGGCTACCGATTACGACGCACCCCGCAAGACCGAGACCGACGACGTCGCAGACGAGTCGCTGGAGGCGCTGGCCGGTCGTCGCAACGATGCCGCCACCGCGGTGCTCGACGTCGACGACGGTGAGGAGGCCGAACTCTTCGACCTGCCCGGCGCCGACCTCTCCGGCGAGGAGCTGACGGTCCGGGTCATTCCCAAGCAGGCCGACGAATTCACCTGCTCGCGCTGCTTCCTGGTGCAGCACCGCAATCGCATGGCGCTGCAGACGGACAAGCAGCAGATCTGCTCGGACTGCGTCTAGAGTTCGTCGATCCGGCGCACGATCTCGGCGAGCATTGCATCGACCTGCTGCTCGTCGAGACCGCGCTTGCCCAGACGCGGCTTGTTGAAGCGCATGCCGCGTACGTCGTCGGCGCTGAGGTGCCCGCGGCCCTCCAGTCGCCGCGCCGCCAATTGCAGGAAGTCGCGGACCGCCTTCTCGTCGTAACCGCGCCGTCCCCAGCGCGGCTTGTCGAACGTCGCCGCACGCACGGCCTCGGCCGTCAGTTCCCCATCCGCCACGGATCGCATGCTATGCGCTCGCTCGGCGGAGCAGTCGCGCGCATAACGTTCCCTTGATGGCCGGCTTGGCCGCGAGATCGACATCACGGCTGTGGTCGGACCGCGTGTCACGGCCCTGACGTCGATCTCGCGATGCCGCCCGACAGGACGTCGACGAGGACGTCGGCCATCTCGTCGATCGCGTGGCGGCGGATCACTTCGTAACCGTGCGTGCTGAGCGTCGGCACGCACAGCAGTCCCGCGCGGGCGGTGTGTCCGCTGGCCTTGGCGTGTGACGCATCGGATTCAAATGCGCCGGGCACCGCGGCCTGCGGGGCGTAGCCGCGGTCGGTGGCGGCGCTCATCAACGCGTCGGCGACGTCCTTGTCGTACACGCTCAAGGCGTCGGCGTACCCCACGACCGGTCCGCCGCCGACGGTGGTCGCGTACTCCGCCTCGGCGGGCCCGACCTCGAGGGCGATGGTGAGTTCACCCGGCAGGCTGCGGCAGGCGAAGGCCGCGCCGACCCCGCCGATCTCCTCACTGGTCGTGAAGACCAGGTACGCGTCGTCGCGCGGTCGGCGCTCGGCCAGCGCCCGCGCCGTCAGCAGCAGCGCGGTGGTCGGAGCGCGGTCGTCGATGAAGTAGGCCCCGAGGTAATCGCCGAACTCGACCAGGTGCCGCTTGCTGCCATCGATGCACACCCGGGTGCCGGGCCGGATGCCGGCTGCCGTCAACTCCTCCGGTGTCCGCCCGGTGAAGACGTAGACGTGCAGCCAGTCCAGCGACCTGTCACCCTGATCGGGCTTGGTCTCCCAGATCCGCTGGCTCTCCTTCGTGGTGTGCTCCGAGCCGAGAGTCAGGATGCCGCACAGGTTCTCGCGATCACCGAGGATCAGGACCGGACCGAGGCCGAAGTTCGCCGGGTACATCGTGCCGAGAGGCGTGACGTGCAGCGAGCCGTCGGACTCCACGCGCTTGACCATCATCGACAACTCGTCCATGTGGGCGAGCACCCGCGTCGCGCGTCCGTCGCGCGGCGCCGACCCACGGAACAGGCCGACGAGGTTGCCCGCGTCGTCGACCCACGTCTCGTCGGCGAGGGGCTCCAGTTCACGGCGGCACACCGCGCGGACCGCGTCCTCCTGACCGACGGGGCCATAGGTGGCCAGCAACTCCCGAAGCAGCGGTCGGTAGTCGACCTCGGCCACGCGCATCCTCCTCGTATCGGTCCTCGGTCATCCACTGATGCGTGCGATACCGCCCGCGACGTCGGCGGCCGAGCGCAGACGGCTCCGCCACCAGGCGATGCGGTCGGGGTCGGTGATCGCGAAGCGACTGCTCGCCGCCGGGTCCGGCGCCGCGGGCATCGGCGCCACCGGCAGCACGCCGTCGGTGGGCAGCAGCACCCGTGCCGCGCCGACGACGTCGCCCGCCAACCAGGTGCGCGTGCCGAGCGCGCACGCGAATGGCAGGTCCGGCAGCGCCCCGGCCACGGCCAGCCCGGCGGCCAAGCCGACGCTGGTCTCCACGCTCGACGACACGGTGCACGGCAGCTCGACGGACTCGGCGACCCGAAGGGCCCGCCGGACCCCGCCGAGCGGGCCGGTCAACAGGACGACGACGTCGGCCGCCTCGCGCAGGCCGGCTACTCCGGCAGCATCGTCGAGGCGCACCGCCACCGGCACGTCGACGCGTCGCCGCACCGCGGCCGTCTCCGCGAGCGTTCGGCACGGCGCCTCCACGTACTGCACCGCGCCCTGCGCCGCGAACTCGGTGATTGCGCGGACGGCCGCCTCGACGTCCCAGGCGCCGTCGGCACGCACCCGGACGACGCCGTCTGGACCGAGCGCCTCCCGGACCGCGGCGACGCGGGCGGCGTCGTCCTCGATCAACCCACGCCCGACCGTGACCTCCGCCGTGTGGCACCCCGACGCCTCGGCGACCTCGGCGGCCCGTGCCGGGGGCAGCGCCCCGATGCTCGCGGCGACCGCGACGCGGCCGCGCACAGCTTCCGGCCAGCCCACGGTGCCCGGCTCCGCGGCGGCCGTCAGCCAGCGCGCCAGTCGCTCGGGCGGGTCGGCGTCGAACGGGCTGAACTCACCCCACCCCTGCGGTCCCTCGACCAGCAGTCCCTCCCGCGCGCCGGTTTCGCCCGATTCCGGGGCGTAGGGCACCGCGAAGGGCACGGCACGGTCGAAGTCGATCAACGTCCTCATCGCCGCATACGCTAGCCATCCGTCACGACGCGCCGGGCGCCGTCCAGTGCACGACCTTGACGGTGGTCATCTCGTCGAGCAGCTCCGGCCCGTAGCCGAATCCGTTGCCGCTGGCGCCGCGCGGCTCGGCCGCTCCGCCCGGGGCCCCGCCGAACACGGCGTTGATCTTGACGGTGCCGACCGGCAGCACCCGCCAGGCTTCCTGGGCGTGGGCCATGTCCGGGGTGAGGACCGTGGCGGCCAGGCCGTAGCGGTCGTCGGCCGCCTCGCGCAGCGCCGACGCGAAGTCGGCGACCACGCGCACCGGCGCAACCGGACCGAAGGTCTCCTCCGACAGGACCAGCATGTCCGGCGTGCAGTCGACCAGGACCGTCGGCGGGTAGAAGCTCCCCGGACCCGACGCCGGTTCACCGCCGGCCAGTACGCGCGCGCCCCGGCCGACCGCGTCGGTCACGTGCTGGTGCACCACGTCGCGCTGCTTCTCGTCCACCACCGGCCCGATCCGCGCGCCCCACTCCAGCGTCTCCTCCACCAGCGCGGCGACGAACTCCTCGGCCACCGACTCGACGACGTAGATGCGCTCGACCGACGTGCAGATCTGCCCCGCGTTCGCGAACGATCCCAGGGCGGCCTGTCCCGCCGCCCAGCGCGGGTCCACGCCGGCGTCGACGATCAGCGCGTCGTTGCCGCCGTTCTCCAGCAGCGCCTTGGCGCCGCGGCGGGCGCACGCGACGGCGATCTCACGACCCGTCGCGCTGCTGCCCACGTGCGCCACCACCGCCACCGCGGGATGCTCGGTCAGCCGGCGGCCCACCGCGCCGTCGCCGTCGACGATCTCGAGGACCCCGTCGGGCAACTCGGCGGCCAGCAGTTCGGCGAACCGGCGGCCGGTGCGGGGACACCGCTCGCTGGGCTTGTGCACCACGGTGTTGCCGGTGACCAGCGCCGCGCCCAGCAGGCCGGCCGCTGCGGCCACCGGGTCGTTCCACGGTGTCAGCACGGCCACCACGCCGCGCGGGCCGGGAACCATCAGGTCGGTTGCCGCGTAGCCACCCTGCAGCTGTCTGCCGCCGTGCAGCGGTCCGAGTTCGGCGTACTGCACCAGCGTCCCGGCGCCGGCCTCGACGCCGCCGACGCAGTCGGCGCGGACCTTGCCGGTCTCGCTCTCGTTCAGGTCGGCCAGTTCCTCGGTGGCGGCCCGCACCGCCGCGGCGGCCCGGGTCAGCGCGGCGGCCCGCTCGGCGGGAGCGGTGCGCGCCCACGCCTCGGCGGCACCGCGAGCGGCGTCGACCGCGGCGTCGCAGGCCTCCGGACCGGCGACGTCGACCCGGCTGACCACCTCCCCGGTGCGCGGGTCGAGGACGGTCAGTTCCATGGTCGTCTGCGGCACGGGGCGTTCCTCCTTGGACGGCGGTCTCGAACGGGCGGCTGGGCGTGTACCCCGCCGTGGGGGAAGCAATCTTCAGTCGCTGAAGGAGATCCGCGGGTGCGAGCATGGTGTGCGTGCCCCACGACCGGTCCAAGGCCGTCGCCGACCTGCTGGCCGCGTGGAACCTGCGGCCCGACGGCGAGGCCGCGCACCGCGAGCACTCGGTGATCGTCCCGGTCGTGACCGACGACGGCGCTCCCGCCGTGCTCAAGGTGTCCGACCCCGACGCCGCCTCACCGCACGAACACCTGGTGCTGCGACGGTGGGCCGGCGACGGCGCGGCGCGGCTGCTGCGCGCCGAACCGCACCGGCACGCCGTCCTCATCGAGCGCCTCGGTGACCACGGCCTCGTCGACGCCTGGGACGTCGAGGCGTGCGAGGTGGTCGCCGGGCTGTACGCGCGGCTGCACGTGCCGGCGATGCCGCAGCTGCCACGGTTGTCCGATCGCGTGCGCGACTGGGTGGACGACCTCGCCGCCCTTCCCCGCAATGCGCCGATCCCCCGCCGTCTCGTCGAACGGTCGCTCGCCGTCGGCCGCGCCGCGCTCGCCGATGCCGCGACGGACGCCGTGGTGCTGCACGGCGACCTGCACTACGGCAAGGTGCTGGCTGCCGATCGCGAGCCGTGGCTGGCGGTCGGGCCGCGGCCGTTCAACGGCGACCCGCACCTCGAGATCGTGCCGATGCTCGTGCACCGGTTCGACGAGCTGGCCGGCGACACCCGCGGTGGGCTGCGCCGGCGGTTCTGGGCGTTGGTCGACGCGGCGGAACTCTCCGATGAGCGGGCGCGCGACTGGGCGGTGTTCCGGATGACGTGCCACGCGATGACGGCGCTGCGCTCCGCCGAGCCCGACGCAGCGTGGCTGACCACCTGCGTGGCGGTGGCCAAGGCCGTGCAGGACTGAGTGTCAGACCCGGCGCGTCAGACCCGGCGCGGCAGCTCCGCGCCGATGAGCGGGGCGATCTGGTCGGCCATGTACGCGTGGCCGGCGTCGGTCGGATGCACGCCGTCGGCCCCGATGAGATCCGGCCGGCCGACGAACCAGCGTTCGGCGATCGGGTCGACGAACGTCGCACCGGCGAGGGCCGCCGCGGTGCGCAGCATGTCGCGGATCTGCAGCACGACCGGTGGCACGTCGGCCGTCGGCCAGGGTGGGCCGATCACCAGCAGCCGCGCGGACGGCGCGGTGCGGTGCGCGAAGTCGAACGCGCCCTGTGCGGCTCCCAGGATCGCGAGGGGATCCGCACCCTGGTCGTTGCGCGAGCCGTAGAACACCACCAGCGTGTCGTCGGCGCTGATCGCCCGCGGCGCGAGGTCGCCGAACACGTGGTTCTGGTAACCGCGCACGACGTAGCCGGCGCGGCCCTCCGCCGCGACGTCGGCGTCGATCTGCACACCCTGGCGGGCCAGCCGCTGCCACGCCAGCGTGGTCCAGTTGCGGGGGCCGTTGCCGCCCTGGTCGCTGCCGGTGGTGTACGAGTCGCCCACCACCGCGACGTGCTCGAGCGAGGCGTCGCGCCCGGTGAGGCGGACGCCGGCGGCGCCGTGCGGCGCCCCGACCACCGTGATGCCGCCGATGATCAGCGCAGCGGCGATCGATAACCAACGGCCCACCACGAAACCTCCACTGGTCACCGGCGCGGGCCGGACGGACGCGAATTCAGCCGGCGCGTGCCGGCAGGGACTTGGATCGAGTATCCCGATCGGGGAGGTTCTGCAGCTTACCGGCCGGTCCATCGGCGGGTGCGGCGTCACGCGCCGGCGCGGCGACGCCCCGGACGTCGACCATGCGGCGCATCCAGTGCCGGGCCGGCTCCTCGACGAGGTGGTAGAGCAGGCAGGAGAGGCCGAGCGCCAGGGCCAGCAGCCCGAGCACGACGAACACCCCCGCGGTGCCCGTCAGGGTCAGCTCGAACTGCTTGGCCGCCCAGATCCACGCCGTGTGCACGATCTCGTGCACCATGTACAGCGCGAACGAGACCTGACCGAGGTAGATCATCACCCGCGTCGAGAGCAGTCGCGGCAGCGTGCCCGCGCCGATCGCGAGGGTCACCACCAGCGGCACGAACAGCACGTCGACCAGACCGCCCGCATCCGGCAGCTTGACCGGCGGGTGGGCGTCGAAGAAGTAGAGCGTGCCGACGATCGCGGCGATCAGCAGGATCGACGCGTATCCCGCGGCCCGCTGGGTGCGGTCGGTGGGGTGCAGCTTGCGCACCGCGGCACAGGCCAGCGCACCCGCGGCGAACTGCATGACGATGCGCGGCAGCCAGCTCCACGGCGTATAGAAGTGTCCCGACGCCAGCAGCAGCACCACCGGCGGGAGCGACGCCATGACGGCCAGCAGCAGCAGGTTGCGGGCGCGCGTCGCCCGCGCCACGCGGAAGACCACCAGCACCAGTGCGCCGAACAGCAGGTACGCCAGCCACTCCGCGCTGATCGACCAGGCCGGGCCGTTCCAGCTCGACCCGTCGAAGAACGGTTGGTACCAGAGCTGGACGAGGAAGAGCTGACGGATGTAGCTCGTCGCGTTCAACGCCTCGACGTTCTCGGCGGGCACGTGGCCGACGTACAGCGTGAAGATGATCCACAGCGCCGCCAGGTGCAGCGTCACCAGGTACACCGGCCACACCCGGGCCAGGCGCAGCCACAGGAAGCGCAGCGTGGCGCGCGTCGAGAAACTGCGGCCCATCTTGTCGAGGTAGTTCCACGTCAGGACGAAGCCGCTGAGGATGAAGAACAGGTCGACGCCCTGTGCGCCGCGGTCGAGGACCGGCGCAAGCGCCGCGGAGAACGCCGGGGCCGACTCCCAGAACAGCGGCCGGAAGTGGAACAGCACCACCCAGACTGCGGCGACGATGCGAAGGCCGGTCAGGGCCTTGATCTCACCGCTGCGCACAACACTCTTTCCGTATGTCCGTTTGCGTTCGTCTGCGTCATGGGTTCGCGTCACTGCACGCGCCGCCCGGGCAGTCACTCAGGCAACCGGCGGCACTGGCAGGGTAACAGCGCCGAACGCCGGATCGCGTGCGCACGCGCCTGTGTCGTTGCTGAACGCCGCGGATCTCCACGCGATCTCCACGTCGTCTCCAAGCAGCCGCACCTCGCCGCACCGCATGCTCGAGGCCATGAGAGACAACGTGATTCGCGGTCCCGTCCTGACACTGGTCGCGGCGGCGGTGCTCGGCGGCGGCCTATGGTGGATCGACACCGCCGCGCAGCCCTCCCCGACGACGATCGACACCGCCGCGGCGCTCGCGCCGCGCCCCGCTCCGGCAGCCATTCAGGCGCCGCCGGAGTTCCCTGCTCGCGGCGACTTCGCCGGCGCGATCCCCACCCGCTCGGGGACGCTCACGGTGGACGTCTCGGTCGACGGGACCCGGGCCGCGGCCTACGTGTGCGACGGTGCCTCCCTCGAGGTGTGGCTGCGCGGCACGGCGCGCGACGGCGTGCTGGCCCTCACCGACGCCGCCCGCTCCAGCCGACTCGACGGCACGCTACGGGGTGCCGACGTCGCGGCCACGCTCACCATGGGCACGCGCCGGTGGCAGGTCACGCTCGCCCCCTCCCCCGGCCGTCCCGCCGTCGACGCCGCCGCCGCGGCCGGGGACTGGCGACCGTGACCGCCGAACCGGCCACCCGGCCCATCCCCCGGACCCGGGCCCCGAAGGCCGGCGTCTCGATGGCGGTGGCGGTGCTCGCCGGCGCGGCCGTCGCCGTCGGACTCGGCGTGTTCGCCAAGGTGCACGACCCGCGCTTCTTCGCCATCGACGTCGCGGGGTTCTCCAGCGGCACCGCCGTCAAGACGTGGTCGGCGACGCTCGCGACCACGTTGGCCGTCGTGCAGTTCGCCTCGGCGTTCGCGATGTACGGGCTGCTGTCCCGTCGCGCCGTTCCGGGGTGGATGCGCGTCCTGCACGTGTGGTCCGGGCGCGTAGCGGTCCTGGCCAGCGTGCCCGTCGCCGTGCACTGCCTCTATGCGCTCGGTTTCGCCGACACCGACGCCCGCGTGCTGTTTCACTCGTTGTTCGGCTGCTTCTTCTACGGCGCGTTCGTCACCAAGATGCTGCTGCTCACCGGACGGAGGCACCGGCCGTGGGTCCTGCCCGTCGTCGGGGGGCTCGTCTTCTTCGGCCTCGTCTTCGTCTGGCTGACCTCGGCGCTCTGGTTCTTCCAGACCAGCGGCGTGATTCTCTGAAACGGCGCCATCCCGTGATCGGAAGGAACCCCGCATGACCGACACCTCACGACGTACCGTCCTGGCCGTCGGCGGCCTGGCCGCTGCGACCACCGTCACCGCGTGCTCCGCCTACGGCCGCGAGGAGGCCCCCTCCGAGGCGGCCGGCGCCACGGTGGCCAGGACCGCGGACGTGGCCGTCGGCTCGGGCGTGATCGTCGGCGACCTCGTCGTCACCCAACCCCGGCCCGGTGAGTTCGTGGCGCTGTCGACGACGTGTCCGCACGCCGGCTGCCGCGTGTCGACCGTCTCCGACGGTGCCATCACGTGCCCCTGCCACGGCAGCCGGTTCGACCTCGACGGCGCCGTGCTGCGCGGGCCGGCCCGCGAGCCGCTGCGCAGCAGGCCCGTTACCGTGCGCGGCGACGCCATCGTCACCGAGTGAGCGGTGCGAGGATCGGTCGGTGAGCACCCGATGGCAGCGCACCGACGCCCCGCGCGGCGACGACTACGACGCGCGCTGGCGCGTCCTGAGCGAGCGGGGTGAGAGCGTCCACGGCGAGGCCGACCTCGTCGAACACCTCCTGCGATCGTCCGGCGGCCGACGCGTGCTGGACGCCGGTTGCGGCACCGGGCGGGTGGCCGTCGAACTCGCGACGCGTGGCTTCGACGTGGTCGGTGTGGACGTCGACGCCGCGATGCTCGCCTCCGCGCGTGCCAAGGCGCCCGACCTGGCCTGGTTCGAAGCCGACCTGCTCGACGTCGCGGCGATCCTCGGCGACGCAGCGCCCTTCGACCTCGTCGTGCTGGCCGGCAACGTGATGATCTTCCTCGACCCGGGCACCGAGCCCGCGGCGCTGGCGACGCTGGCGGCCCGCCTCGCGCCGGGCGGACTGCTGATCGCCGGGTTCGGTGTGCGGCCCGACCGGCTGCCGCTCGCGGCGTACGACGAGTACGCCGCCCGCGCCGGTCTGCGGCTGGTCGACCGATGGTCGACGTGGGACCGTGCCGCGTATGCGGGCGGCGACTACGCGGTGTCGGTGCATGCGGTATCGGTGCATGCCAAGTCTGCTGCTACCGAGCGGGCCGTGTCGCGGTGACCGGTCGCTGGCCGTCACCCGACCCCGATCTGCCGCACCTCGCCGACGTCGTGCCGGCGGTGCTGCGCGCGATGGGCGTGCCCGGGGGTAGTGGCCGGCTGACGCTGCCCGGTCCGGTCACCGGCGCGTGCGTCCTGCTCATCGACGGGCTCGGCGCCGAACTGCTCGACGCGCACGCCGCTGATGCCCCCGTGCTGGCAGGGCTGCGCAGCGGCACGCTGGGCGTCGGCTTCCCGTCGACCACCGCGGCCGGGCTCGCGGCGGTGGGGACCGGCCGACGTTCCGGCGAGCACGGCATGGTCGGCTATACGTTCCGGTTGCCCGACGCCGGTGTGGTGAATGCCCTGACCTGGCGACCCCATCCGAACGGTGACGACCTGCGCGACCGGGTGAGACCCGAACGCGTGCAACCCCTTTCGACGACCTTCGAGCACGCGACGAACGCCGGTGTCGCCGTGAGCGTCGTCTCGGCGGCGCGGTTTGCCGACTCCGGCCTCACCCGCGCGGTGCTGCGCGGCGGCCGGTACGTCGGCGTCCACGCCGTCGGCGACCTCGCAGCGCGGGTGCGCTCGGTGATCAGGGACGGCGGTTTCTGCTACGGCTATCACGCCGACCTCGACATGCTCGGCCACGTCTATGGGCCCGGGTCCGAGCCGTGGCGGCTGCAGCTGGCCCAGGTCGATCGGCTCGTCGAATCCGTCGTCGACGGTCTGCCCGACGGTGGATTGCTCGCCGTGGTCGCCGACCACGGCATGGTCACCGCCACCGACGTCGTCGACCTGGACGCCTCGCCCGCGTTGCTGGCCGGGGTGGTGGCCCTTGGTGGCGAGGCCCGCGCCCGCCACGTCTACGTCGAGCAGGGCGCCGCGGCCGACGTGCTGGCGGCGTGGCGCACGACGCTCGGCGAGCGGGCCTGGGTGCTCACCCGGGACGAGGCCGTCGCGGCGGGATGGTTCGGTCCGACGGTCACCGACGACGTCCGTCCGCGCATCGGCGACGTGGTCGCCGCGGCGCGCGACGAGGTGGCGCTGGCACGCCGGACGACCGAGCCGATGGAGTCGTCGTTCCTCGGCCACCACGGCTCGCTGACCACCGCCGAACAGCACGTGCCCCTACTGCTGGCACACCTCGGTCTCGGTTAACCTCGACGCCCGTGATCGTGCTGCTGCCGCCGTCGGAGACCAAGCGCGACGGCGGGGACGGTCCGCCGCTGCGGCTGGCCGATCTCGGCGCCCCCGACCTCGGTGCCGTCCGCAAGGAGCTGATCGACGACCTCGTCGAGCTGGCCAAGGACCGCCCTGCAAGCCGCCTCGCGCTCGGCATCTCGGCGAAACAGGACGCCGAAATCGACCGCAACGCCGCGCTCCTGACGTCGGCCACCATGCCGGCCATCAGCCGCTACACCGGCGTGCTCTACGACGCGCTGGACGTCGACTCGCTGCGCGGAGCCGCGGCCTCCCGGGCGCGGGCGCGGCTCGCGGTCGGCTCGGCGCTATTCGGGCTGGTGCGCGCCGACGATGCCATCCCCGCCTACCGGCTGTCGGCGGGGTCGAAGCTGCCGGGCGGTCAGACGCTGGCCGCGCGCTGGAAGCCGGTGCTCGAGCCCGTCCTCGCCGACCTCGCGACACGCGATCTCGTCGTCGACCTCCGGTCGGGTGCTTATGCGTCGCTGGGCCGCGTGCCCGGTGCCGTCGACGTCGACGTGGTGTCCGAACGCGCCGACGGCAGCCGCGCCGTGGTCAGCCACTTCAACAAGGCGCACAAGGGAAGGCTGGCCCGGATTCTCGCCGGCTCACGGGCCGAGCCGGACGACGCCGCCGCGGTGGCCGCCATCGCGCGACGCGCCGGGCTGCGCGTGGAGCGCGACGGCACCGCGATCACCATCGTGGTGCCTGCGTAGGAGGCGTCAGAACGGCGGTATCTGGGCGCGGAGGTACTGCTCGGCCCAGGGGGTGTTGCGTCGGCGTTCGTCGGCGATGCGCTGGTGTCGGGTTTGGGTGCGGGTGTGGGTGCGGCGGGGCATGGTGAGGCCGGCGGTGTGCTTGGCCGGTGGGGTGCCTTTCGTGGTGAGGGGTGCGGCCGGTGTGGTGAGGTCGGCGAAGAGGTGGCGGCTGCCGGGGTGGGTGATCGCGGTCAGGCCGGTGGGGTCGGTCCAGGTGGCGGTGCCGTCGGGGTCCAGGCGGTAGGACCAGCCCGGCCAGAACGTCTTGAGTAGGTGGTGCTCGGTGCACAGAGAGGCCAGGTTGGCCGCCGCGGTCGGTCCGTGGGGCCAGGCGATGACGTGGTCGATCTCGCAGGCGGTGGCCGGGCGGGCGCAGCCGGGGGCCCGGCAGGTCAGGTCGCCGGCACGGATGAACGCGGCCAGTGCACGTGAGGGCCGGTAGCGCGGTTCGGGCGGGGCCTGCGCGGGGTGAGTCAGGGGGGTGCGGGTGGCGTGCTGGGCCAGGCGGGCGATGACCGGTCCGGGCAGCACCGGCCCACCCAGGATGACCCCTGGTGAGGCGGGAGTGTGCTGGCCGGGATCGGCGCTCACCTCGGCGATGACACGAGCGAGGGTGTAGCTGCTCAATGGCTGGGACAGCATCGGCGGGATCGGGCCGCTGAGGCCGCGGCGCTGGGTGGTCAGATTCCCCGTGGGCACCGGTGCGGCTTCGGTGTGGGGCGTCGGCGTGGACGCTGGCTGGGTGTTGGGCTGAGGCGGCGGCGCGGTGACCGACTGGGCCGCAGGCGCAGGCGCAGACGCAGACGCAGACGCGGGGGCAGGCAGTGGCTCCGGCGTGGGTGTCTCGTCGAGGGCGTCGGCGTGGGCGATGACGTGGATGACCACCCCACCCCCAGCGGGCCGGGTGGCGGCCGCGCAGTCGGGGTGCTCGCACAGGCAGGGCAACCGGTCCCACCCGAACCCCAACGCCCCCAGCGCCGCGCCACGGCGCTGATCCAGCGTGCGGGGATCGCGCGGGCACACCGTGCGCGCCAGCCGATCCACCCGCGCATCGAACGCCGCCCCGTCAGCGGCGTCGACGGTCGCGTCCACGTAGGCCAC
The DNA here is from genome assembly GCF_008329645.1 of Mycolicibacterium grossiae. Taxonomy (NCBI): domain Bacteria; kingdom Bacillati; phylum Actinomycetota; class Actinomycetes; order Mycobacteriales; family Mycobacteriaceae; genus Mycobacterium; species Mycolicibacterium grossiae. The sequence continues at coordinate 4,269,777 of NZ_CP043474.1, read as the reverse complement.
CCCGTTGGCGGTGTCGGTGTACACGCTCACCCGCGTGCCGCGGGCGGCGTCCTGGGTCCGCCGCACCGCATACGGATCGTGACGCAACACCAGGGCATCGATGTCGCGCTCGGTCTGCTCCACCGACTTCGCGCCCCACCCGGCCAACTCGGCGGCCAACTCCGCGTCGATGGCCCGCACCGCCGCCGCGTCGGTCACCAACGCCGTGCGCGTGCAGATCGCCCGCACCAACGGATACGAGAGCAAGCCCTCGGCGAACAGCGCCCCCACCTTCGGCAACCGCTCCCGCAACGTCACCGCCGTGGTCAACAATCCCGACGCCCGCCCCGCAGTCAGGCACTGAGCCGCGCCGATCTGCGCGCACACCGACGACCAGTTGTCACACCGCCACTGCTCGCGTGCCGCCGACCCCGACACCGCATACGCCCGGTCGAGCAGATCGGCCATCGACGCCAACCGCGCCGCACACACCGCGTTCTCCAACCGCGCCTGCGCCCGCAACCGCTCCCCCACACCCCGGGCGGCAGCCACCTCAGCCACCAACGCATCGAACACACATTCGACGGTAGTCGCCACCACCGAGCACCGCCGCAACCACGAACCCGCCTGGGGATGAACACACCACTGTGCACAACCCCTGCACCAACACCCAAAAACGTCAGTGCCCCGTGCTAGGTCCCGTGCGCCGGGCCTTCGGTGATGCCGGGCGCCGGTGCGTCCCAGTGGTCGGCGTTCACCGCGTCCTGCCACGGACGGCGGCGCACCGGCCCGTGCCGACCCTTCGGCCACCCGAGGACGACGTGCCCGGCCAGGAACCAGTCCTCCGGCACTCCGACGGCGTTGCGCAGCAACGTCTCTCCGCCGTAGGAGGCCCAGCTGGTCAGGCAGGCGCCCAGGCCCTGAGCGCGAGCGGCCAGGAGGAAGTTCTGCATCGCCGGGAAGATGGAACCGCCGAGCAACGCGTCAGACGCCAGCCGCAGCCGCTGCTGTACGAACAGCACCGAGGTGAACTCGGCTGCGCGGTCGTGCAATTCGTAGGTGGCCCGGTTGTCCCGGGCCCGCCGGGAGTGGTCGTCGGGTGCCGGACGGGTCATCCGGTACGCCTCCTCGATCACCGTCAGTGCCTGCGTGGCCGCCTGGCCGACGACGGCCCGCTGCTCGGGGGAACGCAACACGACGAACCGCCAGGCCTGCGCGTTGGCTCCCGACGGCGCCCACGTCGCGGCCTCGATGCACCGCGCCAGCGCGGCGTCGGGCACCGGCTCGTCGGTGAAGCGGCGGATGGTGCGCGCCGTCGACATGACCTCCCACAGGTCGTTGCTGACGGCCGCCATCGTCACAGCGTCCCGAACAACTCGATCGCATTGCCGTCCGGATCGGCGATGAACATCCAGCCCATTCCCGGCACCGGTTCGAACTCCGTCGGCGGTTCCACGATCGGGTAGCCGGCCTCCTCGACGAGTTCCGCGGCGCGGCGCAGCCCGGTGATCCCGAGGGTGACGTAACGCAGCCCCGCCTGCGCCTTTCCGCCGCCGGGCACGGCCGGTGCGGCAGGCGGCGTGTGGTAGGTGACCAGCTTGAGGATGCTGCCGCCGAAGACGTAGCGCCGCTGCGAGCCCTCGGCGAACTCGATCTCGCCCTGGAACTCCAGACCGAGGAAGCCCTCGTAGAAGGCGATCATCGCGTCGAGGTTGGTGGTGACCAACCCGATCTCCACGGTCGGGCTCAGCAGGTCCAGCTTCACGGTCACCTCGGCATCGTCGGCGGGCGGGCGTCCCGCGCAGCCTAGCCGTTCGGCTGGTCGGCGCGGCGCGCACAACGGCACGTCCGGATCGCGGGCGTCGTATCCTCAGCCCGCGGCGACGACGGGGAGACCACCGATGCAGACGTTCTGGCGGTACGTGCGGATCCAGGCGTTCGTGTTCGTCTGCGGCATCGTCGGGCCGATCTTCCTCATCGGCTTCTTCGCCGGCCAGCCCGATCCCGAGCTGAAGTGGATGTACTGGGCGGGGTTGTTCGTCACCGCCATCGACGTCTTCATCGCCCTCGGTCTGACCGCGGCGATGGACCGCAACGCGCCGCCGCGCAGCGAGGACGACTAGCGCCGCGCGACACCGTGACGACGGCCCGATTACCGATGCTGAGAATCGTCTGACAGACTCATCCCCCGAGGGGAGTATTCCTTCGCCGCGGTGTCGTCATCACGTCGTCCAACGTCGGACGGCCGGTGCCGCGGGCCGCACCACGCGGTGGCAGAGACCTCGGCCGTTTCGTCGCGACCGGAGGAAGCTTTGAACGTATCCAGTATCGAGTGGATCATCACGCTCAGCGTGACGATCGCCGTCCTGCTGTTCGACGTGGTGATGATCGCCCGCCGACCGCACGAGCCGACCATCAAGGAATGCTCGATCGCGCTGTCGGTCTACGTCGGCGCGGCCATCGTCTTCGGTCTGTGGGTGTGGATCTTCCACGGCAGCGACTTCGGACTGGAGTTCTACGCCGGCTGGCTCACCGAGTACAGCCTCAGCGTCGACAACCTGTTCATCTTCCTGATCATCATGGCCAGCTTCAACGTGCCGAAGAAGTACCAGCAGGAAGCGCTGATGGTCGGCATCATCCTGGCGCTGATCTTCCGCGGCATCTTCATCGCGCTCGGCGCGGTGGCGATCAACCAGTTCTCCTGGGTCTTCTACATCTTCGGTCTGTTCCTCGTCTACACGGCGGTCAACCTGGCCCGCGACTCCGAGCACGACGATGACGGCGACAACGCCGTGGTGAAGTTCGCGCGCAACCACCTCACGCTCACCGACCGCTGGGAGGGCCTGCGGCTGTGGGTGAAGGAGGACGGCAAGCGCCTGATGACGCCGATGTTCCTCGTCATCGTCAGCCTCGGCACTACCGACCTCATCTTCGCCCTGGATTCGATCCCCGCGATCTACGGCCTCACCCAGGAGCCGTACCTCGTCTTCACCGCCAACGTGTTCGCCCTGATGGGTCTGCGGCAGCTGTACTTCCTGCTCGGCGGGCTGCTCAAGCGGCTGGTCTACCTGTCCTACGGGCTGGCGTTCGTCCTCGCCTTCATCGGCGTGAAGCTGTTCCTGCACGCGCTGCACGAGAACGAGCTGCCGTTCATCAACGGCGGTGAGCACGTCGCCGTCCCGGAGATCCCCACGCTGCTCAGCCTCGGCGTCATCATCGTCACCCTGGTGATCACGACGGTGGCCAGCCTGTACAAGACCCGCAAGGACGAGAAGAAGGCCGACACCGAGCTGCCCGAGACGACGTAGTCAATCCCGCCCGGCCGCCGAGTTGCCGCGCGGCGGCCGGGACCGGATGATCTGCGCGATGGACATCGACGCCGCCGTGGAACTGGCCGAACTGGACGCCGTCGGGCAGGCCGCACTCGCGGCCACCGGCGAGGTCACCGCCATCGAACTGCTCGACGCGGCGATCCTGCGCACCGAGGCCACCCGCACGCTGAACGCCGTCATCACCGATCTGTTCGAGCGGGCTCGCGAGCAGGCTGCGGCGCTGGACCGCTCGGGCGCCCTCCGCAGCGGCGACGCCGGCCCGCTGGCCGGAGTGCCGTTCCTGCTGAAGGACCTCGGCGCGTCGCTGGCCGGTGCCCCGGAGGCGATGGGGTCGCGGGCGCTGCGGTCGCACGTGGCCGAGGAGTCGGCGTGGATCGTCGAGCGCTATCTCGACGCCGCACTGGTGCCCTTCGGCAAGACCAACACCCCCGAGTGGGGCAACCACTGCACCACCGAGCCGTCGCTGTTCGGGCCGACGGTCAACCCGTGGGGGCCGGACATCACACCCGGCGGTTCGAGTGGCGGCTCGGCGGCCGCGGTCGCCGCCGGCGTCGTCCCTGCCGCGTCCGGAGGCGACGGCACCGGCAGCATCCGGGTGCCCGCGTCGTGCTGCGGGCTCGTCGGGCTCAAGCCGAGGCGTGGTCGCACGTCGTTCGCGCCGGGCGCCGGCCACGGACTGGAGGGTCTGGTGAACGAGCACGCGCTGACGCGGACGGTTCGCGACAGCGCCGCCCTGCTCGACGCCGTCACCGGATCCGCGCCCGGCGACCCCTACACCGCGCCGCTCCCCCACACGCCGTTCCTGCGGGCGATCGGCGTACCGCCGGCGCCGCAGCGCATCCTGACCACCACCGACTCCCCGTTCCCCGGCACGGCCACCGACCCCGAGGTCGTCGCCGCCGTAACCGCCGTCGCGACCACGCTGGACGGGCTCGGTCACCGCGTCTCGCCCGGCGCACCCACCGTTGACGCGGACGCGGTGGCCGACGCGATCGCCGTGCTGCACGACGTCAGCAATGCCCAATTGCACGCGCTGGCCACCGCCGTCCTGGGCCGCGAGCCGCGGGAGGACGAATTCGAGGAGAGCACCTGGGTCATGGTGCGCGAGGGCTTCCGCACCACCGGTGTCGAGTACGCGGCGGCGATCGGCGCGATCCACGCGCAGACCCGGCGGTTCGCCGCCGGCATGGCCGACGCCGACGTCCTGCTGGTGCCGACGCTGCTGACCGGGCCGCCGCCGTATGCGCTGCTCGACCGTCCCCGCGGCACCACCCGCGCCTTCTTCGACGTCGAGTTCGCCACCACGGGGTGGACGTCGCTCGCCAACGTCACCGGGTGGGCGGCGATCAGCCTGCCGCTGGGCTGGATGGCCGACGGCCTGCCGATCGGTGTGCAGCTGATGGCGCCCGACGAGATGGTGCTGCTCCAACTCGCCCGGCAGCTCGAGGACGCCATGCCCTGGCGTGACCGCCGCCCGGCGGGCTGGGTCGGCCGTTAGGCCGGCACCGAAACGCGTTCCGCCGCAACGGGAATCCGCGCCGTGACGGTCGTGCCGGTCCCCGGATCGCTCGCCACGGTGAGTTCGCCGAACACCGCCGCGACGCGGTCCTTCAGGCCGATCAACCCACTGCCGCCACCGGCGGTGGCGCCGCCGACACCGTCGTCGGACACCTCGAGTCGCAGCTCGTCGTCGCCGAGCGCCGCACGCACCGTGACCCCGGAGGCCTCGGCGTGCTTGGCGACGTTCACCAGCGACTCGGCCACCACGTAGTAGGCGGCCACCTCGATGGGTTCGGGAAGCCGCCCCGCCACGTCGAGTTCCAGGCCGACCGGGACCGTCGACCGGCGGGCCAGCGTCTTCAACGCCGGCGCCAGGCCGCCCTTCGACAGTATCGCGGGGTGGATCCCGCGGGAGAGTTCCTGCAGCTCGGTGTACAGGTCGGCCATTCCGTTGATGAGGTTCTCGACCTGCTTGCGCAGCGCGAGGTCCGACTCGGGGATCGAGGCCTCCAGCGTCCGCAATCCCAGCCCCAGCGACACGATGCGCTGCTGGGCGCCGTCGTGCAGGTCGCGCTCGATGCCGCGCCGGGCTGCGTCGGCCGCGGCGACGATGCGGGCGCGTGACGCCTGGAGTTCCGCGTGCGTCTCGGCGTTGCGGATCGCGGTGCCGATGAGGTCGGCGAAGTCGCACACGTGCGCCTCGGTGTCCGGCGGCATCGGCTCGTCGCGCGCCGACCCGACGATCAGCGCGCAGCGCGGCTCGCCGTGCACCGAGATGGGCGCCCCGACACCGGACACCAGGCCCAACGCCCGGAGCCGCCGCGCGACGGAGCCCTCCACGCGGCTGTAGTCATCGACGCGGGCCGGTTCGCCGGTGTCGCGGACCCGCCGGGTGACGCTGTCGCCGTCGAGCGCGAGCCGCTCGCCGACCACGAGCTTCGCGCGATCGGTGGGATCCGCGGCCGCGAGCACCACGCACCGGTCGTCCGGCTCGAACTTCGCCAGCGTCACGTGCTCCACGCCCAGACCGTTCGCGAGTTCCGCCACCGCCACCGGATACACCTCGTCCGGCCCGGCGCCGCGCGCGACGAGGGTCGCCACCCGCCGCAGCGCCGCCTGCTGCCGGGCCAGCGCGTCGGCCTGGCGGCGCCGTGCCTCGGCCTCCACCGCGCGCAGCCGGGCCTGCCCGGCGAGCACGTTGACCAGCAGTGCCAACGGGAGGAAGACGAACAGTGCCGGCACCAGGCTGTCGCTGCCCTCGAGGTGGATCCAGACGTACACCGCGGCACTGGCCACCGACGTCGCGAACGCCAGACCGAAGCTCCACCCGGCCGATACGACGAGTACGCCCAGCAGGAACACCGCGCCGAACGCGTTGTCGGGAGCGACGCGCTTGAGCTGGTGCACCAGCACGACCTCGCCCAGGATCAGCGCGGCGGCGACGACGATGCCCCAGCCCAGTGGCCGGCCGTCCGGGCTGAGGATCAGCGCGAGCAGTCGGTCGCGGAGCGACCGCCGCGTCTCGGTGGCCTCGGGTGGCAATGTCATCGAAACGGGATGGTAGTGGGTCAGCCGGTAACCGGGGATTCCTGCTAGCCGCAATGCTGGCGCCGGAGACCGCTGACACACTCGGTTGGTGTGGTACTCCTCCGAATTGATGCGATGCGCTGCCTGATCGTGGACGACAGCGCCAACTTCCGCGATGCGGCGAGCACCATGCTCGAGCGCGCGGGCATCGAGGTCGTCGGGGTTGCCTGCACCCGGGACGAGGCGCTGGAGCGGTACCGCGAGCTGCGGCCCGACGTGACACTGGTCGACGTCGACCTCGGCGCCGACAGCGGCTTCGACGTCGTCGCGCAACTCCACGACTGCGACGACCCCGCCCCGGCGACGATCCTCATCTCCACGCACTCCGAACACGACTTCGCCGACATGATCGCCGCGAGCCCCGCGCTCGGCTTCGTGCCGAAGTTCGCGCTCTCGCCGCGCGCCATTCGCGACTTGCTGCCCGGCGTCGACTGAGGGCGCTACAGCGAGTCGAGGTACATGATGACGGCCCGCACCCGCCGGTGGTCGTCGCCGGTGTCGGGCAGGTTCAGCTTCGTCAGGATGCTGCGCACGTGCTTCTCCACGGTGCCCTCGGTGACCCAGATGCGCCGGCCGATCCCGGCATTCGACAGGCCTTCCGCCATCAGGGCGAGCACCTCACGCTCGCGGGCGCTCAACGCGCCCAAGGGGTCGTCGCGCCGCCGGGCCGACACCAGTTCCGCGACGAGGGCGGGGTCCACCACCGACGCACCGTTGGCGATCCGGCCGAGCGTGTCGACGAAGTCGCCGACGTCGGTGACGCGGCTCTTCAGCAGGTAGCCGATCGACCGGCCGCCGGCCAGCAGTTCCATCGCGTGCTCCACGTCGACGTGCGACGACAGCACCAGGATGCCGACGTCCGGCCACTGCTCGCGGATGGTCCGTGCCGCGTCGAGCCCCTCGGTGCCGTGCGTCGGCGGCATGCGGATGTCCACCAGCGCCAGACCCGGCCGGGTGTCGCGCACCAGGTCCAGCAGCGCGGTCGCATCACCCGCCTGCCCGACCACCTCGAATCCGTTGTCGGTCAACAGGCTGGCCAGGCCCGCCCGGAGGAGGACGTCGTCATCGGCGACGACCACGCGTACGGCACTCACGCGGAGGATTCTCGCATCGAACTCACAGATCTACCGGCTAGCAGGAAGGCCGCCGTGGCGGAAGGCCACCGCAGCGAATGCCGGACAGCAGCGCAGACACCGCGACGCAAGCGCGAGAGGCTCATCGCGTACCCCACGAAGGAGGCCGAGGATGACACTCACGCCCACCCGCAGCGCCCACACCGCGAGCCTGCACGACGGCGAGATCGTCGAGGAATCCGATCTCGGCTCGATGCGCCGGGTCACCGCCGACACGCTGCCCATCCTGCGGAACCTCTCCATCAAGCGCGTGCTGCTCAACCCCGGCGCCATGCGCACCCCGCACTGGCACGCCAACGCCAACGAACTCACCTACTGCGTGTCCGGCACCGCGCTGGTCTCGATGCTCGACGACCACAGCAGGTTCAGCACCTTCGTCATCACCGCCGGCCAGATGTTCCACGCGGCCTCGGGCGCGCTGCACCACATCGAGAACATCGGTGACGACGTCGCCGAGTTCGTCATCGCCTTCCGTCACGAACGGCCGGAGGACTTCGGCCTCGGCGCGACCTTCGGCGCCTTCAGCGACGCGGTGCTGGGCAACACCTACGACCTGCCCGCCGCCGACCTCGCCCGCATCCGCCGCGACACCGCCGACCACAAGCTGGCGGCCCGGGTCGGAGCCCCCGAGATCCCCGCCTCCGCCTACCTCAACGATCCGCACAAGTTCGACGTCGAGGCGCAGAGCCCGGGGCTCAATTACGTCAGCGGCAACGCCCGTTTCGCCCGCGACCAGTTCTGGCCGGTGCTGCAGGACATGTCGATGTACTCGCTGCGCGTCGCCGAGGACGGGATGCGGGAACCGCACTGGCATCCGGTCACCGCGGAGATGGGATACGTCCAGCACGGCGACGCCCGCATGACGGTCATGAACCCCGACGGGACGCTGGACACCTGGACGATGACGACCGGCGACGTGTACTTCATCCCGCGGGCCTATCCGCACCACATCGAGAACATCGGCACCGACGAGTGGCACTTCCTGATCTTCTTCGACCAGCCCTTCCCGGCCGACATCGGCTACCGCGCGTCGGCGAGTGCGTACTCCCGCGAGGTCCTCGCCGCGACGTTCGGCACCCACCTCGCCGACCTGCCCGCGTTTCCGTTCACACCGTCCGACCCGCTCATCGTCGGCCGCACCAACCCCGTCGACCGCTGACCGACGCGACCCACCGACGCGACCCACCGACCCGAGGGGATACCGAAGAGCCGATGCCGACCATCCGATGCCGCAGGGAGATCGACGTCCCCGCCGCCGACGACGCGACCATCGCCGAGCACCTCGCCCGACTCGGCGACGCCGAACGCTCCCACGGCGGGCCCGTGCCGAACACGGAGATCGAGTACTCCGCGACCCTCGAGGTGTCCGACGTCGTGGGCACCGGCCGGGTGCTGGTCGTGTGGACGGCGACGTTCTGCGTGCCCGACGCGCCCTGCGACGTGATCCGTGCTCACCGGGACGCGGTCTTCGCCGATGCCGTCGACGAGTTGCGCCGGCGGTACGCCGGTGCGAAGTTGGCGTCGTGAATGCTGCCGTCGGCCGGTCCGTCACGCGTGTCGAAGGCCGCGACAAGGTGACCGGGCGCGCCGTCTACACCGCCGACGTCGCGGTGCCGGATCTGGTGCACGCCGTGCTGGTGCAGACCGACGTGCCGCACGGCCGGGTGCTCGAGGACTCGCTGCGTGCGGTCACCGAGACCGCCGCTGCCGCACCGGGCGTGCTCGCCGTCCTCACGCCGCTGAACTGTCCGGCGCTGCATCCGCCGCCACGCGACCTGAGCGACGACCTGCCGCTCGAGCGCCGCCCGCCGCTGGCCGACCTGGACGTGCAGCACGTCGGCCAGCACCTGGCGGTCCTCGTCGCCGACACGCTCGAGAACGCCACGGACGCGGCGACCCTGGTGCGGCCGTCGTACGCGACGCGACCCGCGGTGCTCTCGGCGCGCGCAGCACTGGACGTGGCCGACGACGGGGGCGACGGGGCGGTGCGCCACGGCGCCTACCGGCCCGACCACTTCGTCAAGCTCGTCGAGGAGAAGCTGCAGGACCGCCGCGGACCGGACGCCGCTCCCGCCGACGGTGTCCGGGTCGCTTCACGGTTCACCACCGACGTCAACGCGCACTACCCCATCGAGTTGTCCGCCACCATCGCCTCCTGGGACGGCGACCGGCTGCTGGTGCACGACGCCACCCGCTGGATCGGCGGGGAACGGCACGCGCTCGCCGCCTATCTCGGCATGCCCGAGGACGACATCAGGATCCTGTCTCCCCTCGTCGGCGGCGCGTTCGGTTCCAAGAGCTTTCTGTGGATGCACGTGGCCCTCTGCGCCGTGGCGGCGCGGGAGGTGGGCCGACCCGTCAAGCTCGTCCTGACGCGCGCCCAGATGTTCACCTCCACCGGTCACCGGCCGCGTACCGAACAGGACGTCGACCTCGTCGCCGCCGCCGACGGCACCATCGCCAGCACCGAACACCACACGCTGACCGAGACGTCCACCGTCGCGCACTTCTGCGAGCCGGCGGGCCTGTCGGCGCGGCTCCTCTACCGGTCCCCGCGCCTGGTGGTGTCCCATACCGTCGGCCGAATCAACGCGCCGACACCGTGTTTCATGCGCGGCCCTGGTGAGGCGCCGGGCCTCTTCGCTCTCGAGGTCGCGATGGACGAACTCGCCTACGCCACCGGCGTCGACCCCGTGGCACTGCGCATCCGCAACGATCCGCGTGTCGACCAGGCCAGCGGACGGCCGTGGTCGGGCAAGCACGCCACGCAGTGCCACGCCCTGGGCGCCGACCGGTTCGGCTGGTCGGCGCGGCCGCCGGCACCGCGGTCGTGGCGCAGGCGCGGCGTCCAGGTCGGCTGGGGCACGGCGAGCGCCACCTATCCGGGCCGGCGCATGCCCGCGTCGTGCAGCGTGACCACGACGGCCGACGGGGTGCACTTCGCCTCTGCCACGCACGAAGTCGGCACGGGGGTCCGCACCGTGATGACCCAGATCGCCGCCGACGCCGCCGGGCTCCCGCTCGACGCGGTCGGCTTCTCCTCCGGCGACTCGTCGTTTCCCGAGGCGCCCTACAGTGGCGCCTCGCAGACCACGGCGACCGTCGGCTCGGCCGTGCACGCCGCCGCGACCGAGTGGCGGCTCCGGCTCGACCGCCACCGTCCGGGGCTCGGCACCGACCCGGCGGCGCTCGTCGACGCGCTGCGCAACGCCGACGCCGCCACGCTGGCCGACCTGTCGTTCACCGCGTCGAGTGGCGGCCCCGACGAGACGGGACCGGCGTCGCAGTCCTTCGGTGCGCACTTCTGCGAGGTGGAGGTCGACGAGTCGACCGGCCGCGTCACGGTCACGCGCTGGGTGGCGGTGATGGACTGCGGTCGGGTGGTCAACCCGAGGCTGGCGCGCAACCAGGTGATGGGCGGCATCCTGTTCGGTCTCGGCATGGCGCTGCTCGAACGCGTCCCCACCGACCCGACCACCGCGCAACTCATCGGCGAGTACTACGTGCCGACCCACGCCGACGTCCCCGAGTTCGACGTCACGTTCGTCGATTCGCCGGACTACGCCCTCGATCCCGTCGGCGTCCGCGGCATCGGGGAGATCGGGGCGTGCGGCGTGCCCGCGGCGATCGCCAACGCCGTCTTCCACGCCACCGGTCGCCGCCTGCGCGACCTGCCCATCACCTGCGAGCAGCTGATGGTCCCCTTCGACGAGGCCATCGCCGACCGAGCGGAGCGCCCAGAGTGACCGACACCCATCCCGTGGACCTCACGATCAACGGCGACCGGCTGCATCTCGACGCCGACGTGCGGTCGACGCTGCTGGACCTGCTGCGCGAGCGCCTCGGGCTCACCGGCACCAAGAAGGGCTGCGACCACGGACTGTGCGGCGCCTGCACCGTGCAGGTCGACGGCGAGCGCGTCCTGGCGTGCCTCACGCTGGCCGCGTCGATCACCGGCCGCGAGGTGGTGACCATCGAGGGCCTCGCCGACGGGGACGAGCTGTCCGAGATGCAGTCGGCCTTCCTGCGCCACGACGGCTTCCAGTGCGGCTTCTGCACGTCGGGGCAGATCTCGTCCGCGGAGGCGATGCTGCGCGAACACGCCCGCGGAGATCTGTCCGCGGCGTCGTTCGGCTGCCCGGGCCGCCGGGTCGGTGGCGTCGAGCTGGACCGCGCCGAAATCCGGGAACGCATGGCCGGCAACATCTGTCGGTGCGGCGCGCACGCCAACATCGTGGCTGCCATCGCCGACGTGCACGGCCGGGGGACGGCGTCGTGAAGACCTTCGCGTTCCGCCACGCCGAATCCGTCGAGGATGCCGTCGAGACCGCCGCGCGCACCGGCGGACGGTTCTACGCCGGCGGCACCAACCTGCTGGACCTGATGAAGAACGGCGTGGAGACGCCGGACGTCCTCATCGACGTCGGCCGGCTGGGACTCGACGCCATCATCGCGACCCCGGCCGGCGGCCTGCTGATCGGCTCCGGGGTGACCAACAGCGCCGTCGCCAACCATCCCCTGGTGCGCGACGGCTACCCCGTGCTGTCCCAGGCGATCCTGTCGGGAGCGACCACCCAGCTGCGGAACATGGCCACCGCCGGAGGCAACCTGCTGCAGCGCACCCGCTGCCCGTACTTCATGGACCCGGCATTCGCCGCGTGCGACAAACGATCACCCGGCAGCGGCTGCGCGGCGCGTGCCGGCCTGAACCGCGAGCACGCCCTCTTCGGTAGTGGTGGCGGCTGCGTGGCGGTGCACCCGTCGGACATGGCGGTGGCGCTCGCCGCCCTGGACGCCACGGTGCACGTCGTCGGACCCGCCGGGGCGCGCCGCCTGGGATGGGCCGAGTTCTTCCGGCTGCCCGGCGACCACCCGGAACGGGACGTCACGCTCGACGCGGCCGAACTCATCACCGGCATCGAGCTGCCCGCATCGCCATTCGCTGAGCACGGCTGGTACGAGAAGGTGCGCGACCGGCACAGCTACGCCTTCGCGCTGGTGTCCGTCGCGGCCGGCCTGGACGTCGTCGACGGCGCCATCCGATCGGCGGCAGTCGCCCTGGGCGGCGTGGCGGCGATGCCGTGGCGGGTCCGCGCCGCCGAGGACGAGTTGGTCGGACGGCGCCCGGAGCGCGCCGCCTTCGTCGCGGCCGCGCACGCCGCGCTGGCCGGTGCCGAACCGCTTCCGGACAACGGGTTCAAGGTCGACCTGGCCAAGCACGCCGTCGTGCGGGCGCTGACGAAGGCAGCCGCCTGAGCGGAAGTGACCCAAGCCGGGCGGAGTGACGCACCGCACATGCGAGACTGCTGCGCATGGTCATGTCAATCGAGCGTCCCAAGCTGGAAGGCAACGTCGCCGTCGGGGACGATCGTCAGATCGGCTTCGCCGAGTTCGGCGACCCGCAGGGGCGCGCAATCTTCTGGCTGCACGGCACCCCCGGGGCGCGCCGGCAGATCCCCGTGGAGGCGCGCGCGTACGCCGAGCGCGAGCACATCCGGCTGATCGGCGTCGACCGCCCGGGCATCGGATCGTCGACGCCGCACCAGTACCGCAACGTGGCGGCCTTCGCCGACGACCTGCGCACCATCGCCGACGTGCTGGGCATCGACCAGATGGCGGTCATCGGGCTGTCCGGTGGCGGCCCGTACACGCTGGGCTGCGCCGCGGCGATGCCGGACCGCATCGTCGTCGTGGGCGTCCTCGGCGGCGTCGCGCCGACCGTGGGTACCGAAGGCATCGGCGGCGGTCTCATGGGCTTCGGGTCTCGGGTCGCGCCGGCGCTGCCCTACGTCGGGCTCCCGCTGCGGTGGGCGGCCGTCGGCCTGGTGCACGCCATCCGGCCGATCGCGCCGGTCGCGCTGTACGCCTATGCCGCGGTGTCCCCCGAGGCCGACCGGCGGCTGCTCACCCGGCCGGAGTTCGGCGCGATGTTCCTCGACGACCTGCTCAACGGCAGCCGCAAGCAGCTGTCCGCACCGTTCGCCGACGTCGCGGTGTTCGCGAAGGACTGGGGTTTCCGCCTCGACGAGGTCAAGGTGCCGGTGCACTGGTGGCACGGCGACGCCGACCACATCGTGCCGTTCGCCCACGGTGAGCACGTCGTCGCGCGGCTCCCCGACGCCCGGCTGTACGCGCTGCCGGGCGAGAGCCATCTCGGCGGGCTGGGCGTCGCCGAGGAGATCCTCGGCACGATCATCGGCGCCTGGGACGACATCGACGGCAAGCGCTGACCCGTGGTCGTGCCGCAGGCACCGCGGCAGCGCTCGGTGGCCGACCTGGTGATCTCGATCGCCACGCTGGTGCTGACGGCGCTGTGCGGGGTGGCGGCCGGCCTGATGGGCTTCTTCCTGCTGGCCTTCCTGGACCACTGCCCGCCGCCGACGTGCAGTGTCGACGGGGCGGTCACCGCGGTCGGCGTCGCCCTACTGGCCGCCGTCGCGATGGGCGTCACCGGCGTGGTCGTCACCGTGGTGCAGCTCGTCCGCAAGGCGCCGGCCTGGCCGTTCGCGGTGGGCACGTTCGTGCTGTGCGGCCTGGCGTGCGTGCTCGGCGGTGTCGGCTACACCGCCGCGACGGGTGGCTGACCGGTCAGCCGGAACGGCCCATGACGCCGTCGAGCCAGTCGAAGACGTAGCTCTCGAACACCGTCGACCCCAGCCCCTCGCAATGCCCCCCGGCGCCCTCGGCGGCGGTGAACCGCTTGAGCCGCTTCGGGCAGGTGAGGCGGTCGTGGAAGAGCGCGCTCTGCGAGGTGGCGTCGCCCTCGCCGTCGGTGACCAGCGTCGGACACTGGATGTCGGCGACGACGTGCTCGAGGGTGAACTCGAGCTGCTTGCGCACGAAGTCACCCACCGACCGCGTGCCCATCGCGGCCATTCGCGAGCCGAACCACTCCCGTCCGCGGGCGTCCGCCTGCAGCGCCTCGAGTTCGGCGTCGAGTTCGGGGTCGGCGGCACGCACCCGCTCCACGAACCGGTCCGGCTCACGGGTCAGACCACCCAATGAGCCGAGCCGCGAAGCGAATTCGTACTGACCGGGGTCCGCGATCAGGGCCGCGACCCGTGGCTCGCACGCGGCCGCACGGGGGCCGAGGTAGCCCGCGAACGACCGGCCCAGCACGGCAACGGCTCCGGAGTGCACACCGGTCTGTCCGAGCAGCCAGTCGAATGCCGCCCCGAAGGGCACCTCGAAGTCGGGACGGAACGGCACGCCGTGTTCGAACAGCATGCCGCCCTGCCCGGGCCCCTCGAAGACGAAGAAGTTGTAGCCGCGCGGCAGGGCCATGTGGCCGGTGGCGACGTAGCCCGCCTCGGCGGTCGAGTCGAAACCGCACGGCGCCAGCACCGTCGGGCGCGGCATGCCGTCATCGCTCGGCCGGAACAGATAGCCCGTCATCGTGGCGTCCTCGAACGGGATCTCGACGGTGACCACGTTCCAGCCGAGCAGCGGCAGCGCCGCCCGGAACGACTCCCGGTGCGCCCGCCAGGCCCGCAGCAGCCGCTCGTCGGTCACGTCGTGCCGCAGGAAGAAGAACGACTGCCGCCAGTACTCCGACGCGCGCAGGAAGGCCTTGCGCGCCGTCACCAGACGTCCCTTGCCGAGCGCCTCGTCACCGAGTTCCTGGGCGGCCGTGGCGGTCGCCGACCACTCGTCGAACCAGGAGTCGTAGTCGCCGGGGCGGGCGCGCGACGCCGTCGCCAGCGCCTCCCCCAGGTCGGCCGCGTCGGCGGCCACGGCGATCAGGGTGCGACCCAGTTGGGCGTCCATGTCGGCGTCATCCAGCAGCTTCGTCACTCCTCGGTCGATCCTCTCGTCGTCGACGGTATTGCCGTGCAAGGTCATTCGGGGCGCAGCGCGCCGCGCAGCAGGTGCATGGCGACGGTCGTCGAACGCTCCCGGACGTCCGACCGGTCCCCCGGCAACAGCAGCGTGCGGGTCACCGAGGTGCCGTCGGCCAGTCGCACGCTGAAGCACACGGTGCCCACCGGCTTCTCGGGGCTGCCGCCGCCGGGTCCGGCGATGCCGGTCGTGGCGACGGCGGTGTCGGCGCCGAAACGCGCGAGCGCGCCCGCCGCCATGGCCTCGGCGACCGGTTCGGAGACGGCGCCGTGCGCGTCGAGCAGTGCCGGGTCGACGCCCAGCAGATCGATCTTCGCCTGATTCGAGTAGGAGACGACGCCGCCGGCCACGTACGCCGAGGAGCCGGCCCGGTCGGTGAGCCGTGCGGCCACCATCCCGGCCGTGCATGATTCGGCGGTGGCGATGGTGCGGCCCGCCAGCAGGGCCGCGACCTGGTCGTCGACCAGGGACCCGTCGGTGGAGAACACCTCGCGCGGATGGTGGGAACGCAGCAGGTCCACCAGTTCGGCGTAGACGTCGGCGGCGTCGGGCTCGTAGCGCGTGACGATCTCGAGTTCCCCCCGCCGCAGGCAGGTCGTGATCTCGAGGCGGTCGAAGCCGTCGATGCGCAGTTCGCCCTCGCGCAACGTCTCGGCGAGGCCCGACTCGGGCAGACCGAACATCCGGACGGTCTCCTGCCGGTACCGGGTGCGCCCGGCGATGGCCTCCTGAACGGCCGCGGTCGCGACGGCGCGCGACCACATCGGCTGCAGCTCGCGGGGCGGGCCCGGCAGCACGACCACGGTCGGCGAGCCCGGCACCACGACGCCGGGGGCCGTGCCGACGGGATCGAGGATCTCGGCGCCCGCGGGGACCATCGCCTGCTTGCGGTTGGCCGCGAGGACGGCGTCGAAGTCCACGTCCTGGGAGGCAGAGGCGACGCCGCGGGCACGCATCAGCCGCCGCAGGATGTCGGCGATGCGCTCCTCGAGTGCGGTGTCGAGGATGAGATCTCGACCGCAGAACTCGGCCACCGTCGCGACCGTCATGTCGTCGGCGGTGGGCCCGAGCCCGCCGCTGGTGACGATCAGGTTGACGCCCTCGCCGGCAAGGAAGCGCAGCTGCGCCGCGATGTCGGCCGGCCGGTCACCGCAGATGGTGACGTGAGCGAGCTCCACCCCGAGGTCGAGCAGCTGATCGGCGAGGAAGGGGCCGTTGCGGTCCTGGACCCGGCCGGTCAGGACCTCGGTGCCGGTGACGACGATGCCCGCGCGTGCGCTCACTCGCCCAACCCTACGACGACCGCGCACGCCACGCGGGACCCCCGTCGTCGACGCATTCCGTTCAGTGTTTCGCAACGTCGCCCGGTTAGGTTCGGCGTCCGTGACGAGCGCCGTGCTGGCCATGCCCGAGGTGCTCGACCCGATGTACTGGCTCGGCGAGGGCGGCATGTTCGCCTCGGCACTGCTGCCCGGCGTCATCCTCATCGTGTTCGTCGAGACCGGCCTGTTCTTCCCGTTCCTGCCCGGCGACACGCTGCTGTTCACCGCCGGCCTGCTCGCCGCGCAGCCGGGCGCACCGGCGAGCGTGTGGACCCTCGGCGGGTGCGCCGCCGCGTCGGCCATCGCCGGCGGCCAGCTCGGCTACCTCATCGGGCGGCGTGCCGGGCCGGCGCTGTTCCGGCGGGACGACGCACGGTTCCTCAAGAAGCGGTACCTGGCGTCGTCGCACGGATTCTTCGAGCGGCACGGCCGCAAGACGATCGTCATCGGCCACTTCGTCGGCGTCGTGCGCACGTTCACACCGGTGATCGCCGGCGCCTCCGGCATGCGCTACCCGGTGTTCCTCGCCTTCGACGTCATCGGTGCGCTGGGTTGGGGCGTGGGCCTCACCCTCGTCGGCTACCACCTCGGCACCGTGCCGCTGGTGCACGCGCACCTCGAGCTGATCGTGCTCGTGATCGCCGTGCTCTCCGCGTTGCCGGTGCTGCTGTCGGTGACCCGCGCGGTGCTGCTGCGCCGCCGGCCGGTGACCGTCGACTGAGGGTCCGCCGGACTCAGTCGCGGTATTCGTCCACGCCGTCGTCGACGATCGACTGCAGCTGCTCCTGGTAGTCCGCGGGGTCGGTCTCCAGCGCGATGCCGTCGGCGCCCGGGGTCACCGCGTCGTCGTGATCCGCGGTGTCGCGGGCCTGCTCGGCCACGTCCGCCGCGTTCGCCTCGATCAGTGGATCGTCCTCGCGTGGTGCCATGCGGTCAGGCTACCCACGCCCGCGGTACCGACACCCGGCCCAGGCGAGTGTGATGGCGTCGTGCTCACCGGGCGTCGACGGGGACCTCGACGGGCGACCCGTTGTAGGGCGTGACGCGTACCCAGTCGCCGGACGCGGTGGGCGGGACGACGGCGCGCAGTTCCACGGACTCGCCGCCGAACACCGTCACGTAGTTGTCGTCGTAGGTGATGGGCAGGATCTCGTCGCCGTCGCGCGTCGCGGTGACCTCGGCGCGGGCGAAGAACGCCACCCGCGGCGTCGGGTTGGTCAGCCGGATGGCGACCTCCTGCTGACCGGCCCCGTTCGTCGTGCGGCGGGCGGTCACCTCGAGCGGCACCCGGGTCATCGTGTTGAGCGCCGTCATGTCGGCGAAGCTCGCCTGGCTGAGCACGAACGCGGTGTCCCGGTTGGGATCGCCGACGTCGTCGTTCTGCTGCGACTGCCAGTACACGTTCTCGTCGAGCGGCGTGCCGGTGGCGTCGAGCAGCTCGCACCGGACGAAGAACACCCGCGAGTCGCGCGCCACCCGCGGCAGCGTCAGTGCCGGGACGGCTCCGCCGGACGGCACCGTCAGCGGGGCGCTGGTGCGGTCCTCGCGCACCCGGCCCTGCAGGTCGTAGACCCGCACCCGGACGCGGACGTCGCGCACCTCGGCCGGGCTCTGGTTGACCGCGGTGACGTTGGCGCGGTCGTGTGTGCCCGTGGCGTAGGAGTCGAACACCGCCGACAGCGGCCGCAGCCCCTTCTTGGCGCCGAAGTACGCGCCGCCCGGCCGCAGGTAGTAGTCGAAGAGGTTGCCGAAGAACGACGGCCAGTGGTTGTTCAGCATCCAGTAGATCGTCATCTTGTGTCCGGCCCAGCCCAGCGCCGCGAACGACTCGAACTGTGCGCGCGTCGACTCGTAGTGCGCCAGTTGCGCCTTGCGGGTGAACTCCTCGGCGCCCGACGACGTGCCGTACCGGCGGTTGACGGCACGCTGAATGCTGCGCAGGTCGGCGTTGTCCGGGTTGGAGCCGGCGTGGAACGACCAGTCGTCGTTGATGGGCCACAGCCGGTCCGGCGGGATGAACCGGCGCAGGCTCGCGAACGGCGGAATGTGTTCGTTGTCTCCCTGTTCGGCCGACGCGCCGCGCGCCGCACGGTACTCGCCGCTGAACCAGTACGTCGGCGGCCGCCAGGAGTAGGGACCGGCCATCTGGATGCCGTCCCAGAGCCGCTCGCCGTCGGCCCCGACGGTGTAGGAGGACACGCTGTCGACGGTGGCGTTCTGCCAATGCAATTCGCGCAGGATGCCGTGGTAGGCGTCGGCCACGTCCGGCGGCGGTCGGCCGTCGCTCGCGTTGGCCCACACGAAGGCCGACGCGTGCGAGCGCAGCATGGTGATCTGCGATCTCAGGCTGGCCTTCGCGACGCCGAAGTCCTCGGGGTCCCACTGCGGCCAGCGCTCCCACTGGTTGCAACACATCCACCCGACCATCAGCGGAATGCCGAGTTCGTCGGCCTGCTCCACGAAGCGCTCGGTGGGGATCTTGGACTCCAGCCGCAGCATGTTCAGCCCGAGGTCGCGGGTGTAGGCGAGGATGGCGTCCTCGCGGTCGGGATCGTTGCGGTACAACAGGTCCGGGGTGTAGGTGGCGCCCCGCACCAGGAAGTCGCGGCCGTTGACCGTCAGGTAGAAGCTGCCGCCGCGACCCAGCTCGGGGAACCGCTCGTCGTCGTCGCGGAACTGCGACACCTCGCGGATGCCGAACCGCTGCGACCGGCTGTCGACCGCCGCGCCGTATCGGACGAACTCCAGGCGCAGGTCGTACAGGCTGGGGGCGCCCATCGTGTACGGCCACCACAGATCGGGGTGCGCGACGCGCAGCGCGTCGAACGCGTCGGGATCGAAGCGGACCTCACGGGTCTCGCCCGGACCGAGGGACACGTCCTGCTCGACGGTGACGTCGGGCCGGCCCGGCCGCGTGATGGTGGCGCGCAGGACGCCGCGGGTGCGCTGCGGCGCCGCGTTGCGGACCGTCGAGTAGATGGTGAGCCGCGCACTGTCGGTCGCGGGTAGCGGCAGATCGGTGTCCACGGTCGCGGGGCCGAGCGACACCGGCCCGGAGGCCTCCAGGTAGACCGGCTTCCAGATGCCGGCGTTGCGGTCGGCGACGAACGAGTTGCCGTTGGCGGGATTCTTGTTCGGTCCTTGATAGCCGAGGTAGTTCCAGTTGATCCAGTCGAACCAGCTGTCGGCCAGTTCGACGCCGTCCTCGTCCTGCAGCGCCCGCTCCGGCGTCACGCGAACCGCCAGCGTGTTCGGTCGTCCGGGTCGGATCCACGGCGAGACGTCGACGACGTGGTCGACGTACATGCCGACGATCTCGCGGTCACCGGCGACGAGATGGCCGTTGAGCCAGATCTGCGCGCGGTAGTTGATCCCCGGAAAGCGCAGCCGCTGGCTGCCGTACCCGGTGGGGGCGGTGAACGTGGTGCGGTACCACCAGTCCTGACGCCACAGGTCCTGCGGCACCGTCTCCAGCAGATTGCGGCCGTAGTAGAGGTTCGGGTGGGTGCCGTCGTCGGACAGCGCCTGCAGGACCGTCGCCGGCATGTTCCGCACGTCGTGCCAGCCCGCCGTCGGGCGGTCGTCGCGCGAGAGGGCCGCGCCGTCGTCACCGACCTGCCGCGCCGAGGCGAGCGTCCACCCGTCGGCGAGTTCGACGCTGACGGCAGGCGGTTCCGGGCCGGCGAAACGCGGGACGTCGCCGGCACACACGACGAACAGCAGCAGGGCGAAGACGGTGCCAAGGACGGCCGCGCGACGCAGGTCCGTGGCGATGACGCGCTCCCTCGAGTTCGGGTCGCGCGTGCGGCGACGGTGGGGCCACCATCATGCCCGTGCCCGCCGCGTACCGCTCACCCCGGTCGGCCGCGAGGTCCCCGAGAGCGGCGAGAACGGGTCGGCTAGAACAGATCCTTGTGCGGCACGTCGGTGACCAGCCCGCCGTCCATGACGAACTCGGCGCCGGTCGAGAACGAGGATTCGTCGCTCACCAGGAACACCACGAAGCTCGCCACCTCCTCCGAGGTTCCGGGCCGGCGCAGTGGTGCGGTCACCATGTCGTCGGGGAAGTGCTTGGTCATCGGCGTGCGGATGAAGCCGGGATGGATGGAGTTGACGCGGATGTTCTTCGGGCCCAGTTCGATGGCCGCCGACTTGGCCAGACCGCGGACGGCCCACTTCGACGCCACGTACGGGTGCACCATGGGGGCGCCGCGCAGGCCCTCGATCGACGAGACGTTGATGATCGATCCCTCGCCGGCGGCCTTCATCTGCTCCACGACCGCCTGCATGCCGAGGAAGGTGCCGGTCAGGTTGACGTCGATGACCTTCTGCCACTTGACCATGTCGAACTTGCCGATCTGACCGAGCGCCACGATGCCCGCGTTGTTGACCAGCGCGGTGAGCCGACCGAAGGCATCGACGGCCACGGCCACGGCGGCGTCCCACTGCTCGGCCTCGGTGACGTCTAGGTGCACGTAGCGGGCGGACTCGCCGAGTTCGTCGGCCAGCGCCTTGCCCTCGTCGTCGAGGATGTCCCCGATGACCACCGAGGCGCCCTCGGCGACCAGCGCCCTTGCGTGTGCGGCGCCCATCCCCCGAGCTCCACCGCTGATCAGTACGACTTTTCCGTCCACGCGTCCCATGACGGGACAGGCTACCGCACCGCCGTTTTCGACTAGAACCTGTTCCAATTCCGGGCCGACCGCCGCATACTGCGTGGGCATCCGACCCACAGGAGGACCACGCCATGGCGATTCGCGTCGCACTCGTCGGCACCGGCAACTGCGGCAGCCTCGCGCTCCGTCAGCTCGTCGGCGATCCGCGCTTCGAGCTGACCGATGTCTGGGTGTCCACACCGGCCAAGGTCGGCCGGGATGCCGGCGACCTCGCGGGACTCGACGTCGTGACGGGCGTTGCCGCGACCGACGACCTCGACGCCGTGATCGCCTCGACCCCGGACTGCATCGTGTACTGCGCGATGGGCGACACCCGGCTGCCGGAGGCGATGGCCGACGTCCGGCGCATCCTCGCCGCCGGAATCGACGTGGTGGGCTCGGCACCGGGCGTGCTGCAGTACCCGTGGCAGGTGGTGCCGGACAAGTACATCGAGCGTGTCGAGGACGCCGCGCGGCAGGGCGATTCGACGGTGTTCATCACGGGCGTCGACCCGGGTTTCGCCACCGACCTGCTGCCGTTCGCGCTCGCCGGGACCTGCCGGAGCATCCAACGAATCCGCACGATGGAGATCGCGGACTACGCGACCTATGACGGCGCGACCGTGATGTTCGACGTCATGGGCTTCGGCAACCAGATGGGCGACCTGCCGATCCTGTTCCAGCCGGGGGTGTTGAGCATCGCCTGGGGCACCGCCATCCGCCAGCTGGCCGCGGGACTGGGCATCGAGGTGGACGAGATCCGCGACTCCGTCGAGCAGGAACCGGCGCCCGAGGACTTCGACGTCGCCGTGGGGACCATCGCCAAGGGCACGGTGGCGGCGCTGCGCTTCCAGATCGAGGGCCTGGTGAACGGCGAGCCGGTGATCGTGGTCGAGCACGTCACCCGGCTGCGCGCCGACCTGCGCCCGGACTGGGCGCAACCGGCGCAGGAGGGCGGCTCCTACCGGGTGGAGATCGTCGGCGAGCCGTCCTACGTCATGGACGTCTGCCCTACCAGCCGGCACGGCGACCACAACTACGCGGCGATCCTCGCGGCCGCCGGACGCATCGTCAACGCGATCCCGCACGTGCTCGCCGCACCGCCGGGAATCCGGACGACGCTCGATCTACCGCTCGTCACGGGGACGGGCCTGGTCCGACCGGCGGTCAGCTGACCTGCGCTGCGGCGACGTTCGACCACTCCATCCGGACGCGCGTCCCGGACTCCGAGGTGTCGATGTCGGCATGGTCGGACAGCGCCTCCATGAGCGGGATGCCGCGACCGCGGCTCAGCGCGCGGGGCGACTCCGGGTTGCGCCACGTGCCCTCGTCGGCGACGACCACGACGATCGTCTGCCGGGCGGTGTCGTGCCACGCCTGGAGATCCATGGTGCCGACCTCGGGGGCACCGACGTAGGCGAACTCCGCGCAGTTGGCGAGCGCCTCGTTCACGGCCAGGACGAGGTCGCTGGTCCGGACGGGATCGATGTCGAAGGACTGGCGCAGCCACTGCGCGAACTCGTCGCGGATCTGCGCGGCGGTCAGTGCGTCCGCGGGGACGCCGACGCGTGCGAATCGCTGGGCGTCGTCGACGTCCGCGGTGGGCATGGAATCGATCATGGCAGCCGGTGCTTACCCCGTCGATCCCCTCGATAAGCGTGTCCCGACACCGCTACCGCCGTTGCTGGTCAGGACTCGAGAGCGCCGAGCGCTTCGTCGAGCGTGGCGTACAGCGGAACGATGTCGGCGATGCCGACGAGCTTGAGCGGGCGACTGGTGGCCGGCCCCTCCGCCACGATGCTGAACGTGGTGGCGTCGTCCTTCTCCTCGTGCGCGGCGACGATCACGCCCATGCCCGCGGAGGCGAGGAAGTCGACGGCGGTCAGGTCGACCACCAGGGCGTTCGGCTTCTTGCCCAGAGCGGA
This sequence comes from Mycolicibacterium grossiae, assembly GCF_008329645.1. Classification (NCBI taxonomy): domain Bacteria; kingdom Bacillati; phylum Actinomycetota; class Actinomycetes; order Mycobacteriales; family Mycobacteriaceae; genus Mycobacterium; species Mycolicibacterium grossiae. The sequence continues at coordinate 4,246,505 of NZ_CP043474.1, read as the reverse complement.
GCGGATCGCCTCTTCGAGCTGCGGCGCGGTCAGCATGTCGACGACCCCGGTGGGTGCGACGACCGCGACGTCGCCGATCTGCCGTTCACTCACCTCGCACGTCGATCCCGACGAGGCCGCGCCGGTAGCTGGTGCTTCGCGTTGTTCGTCCAAGGCCCATCTTCCCTCTTTGGCCGGCTCGCTGGGTTGCGACACGGCTCGACTCTCATTGCTCGTCGAGGCTGCGGACTGAACCCGTCGAGAACGAAACTGCTGTGCACGAACCTAGCCGATGATCGTGACGACATGCCCATCGACTGCCGTCTGTTGGCGCGCATGTCGGCCGTTGGTGCTGAAATGGTGGCGTGGTGATCCCATCGGCGTGGCGTCGCCCGTGACCACGACCACGCCCGAGGAGCAGCTGTCGGCCATCGCCGCGAGTCCCGCGGACCCCTCGATCGGCGCGTTCTTCGACCTCGACGGCACGCTGGTGTCGGGGTTCACCGCCACCGTGCACGCCGGCCACCGCATCCGTCAGCGGCAGGCCAACGTCGGCGAGGTGCTGGGAGTGATCGAGGCGTCGCTGCGCTACCGGCTGGGCCGGATGGAGTTCGAGCCGCTGGTGGTCCGTGCCGCCGGCTATCTGCGCGGCGAGTCGCTCGCCGACCTCGACGACCTCGGGGAGTACCTGTTCCGCCGGCACATCGAGACCCGGGTGTTCGCCACGATGCGCGCCGTGGTCGCGGCCCACCAGGAGCGCGGGCACACCGTGGCGATGAGTTCGTCGGCGCTGACGATCCACGCCGAACCGGTGGCCCGCTACCTCGGCATCGACCACGTGATCTGCAACCACTTCGAGGTCGACGCCGCCGGGGCGCTCACCGGGGAGATCGTCCGGCCGATCGTGTGGGGTGCGGGCAAGGCCGCCGCGGCGCGCCGGTTCAGCGCCGGCGCGGGCGTGTCGCTGGACCGCAGTTACTTCTACGCCGACGGGGACGAGGACGTGCACCTGATGCGCGACGTCGGCATGCCGCGACCGGTGAACCCACGCTCGGGCCTGGCCGCCGAGGCGGCCCGCCAGGGGTGGCCGGTGCTGCGCCTCACCGCGGGCGCTCCCTCGGTGCCCGCGCGCCTGCTCCGCCAGGTCTCGGCGTGGCGGCAGCGTCGATGAGGGCCCGCACCGTGCGGCGGCAGCGACCGCACTCCGCTCCGGCGCCGCACGCCGCGGCCACCTGAGCCGACGTGCGCGCTCCCGCGGCCACCGCCTCGGCGACGGCACGGTTGGTGACGCCCGCGCACAGGCAGACGTACATCAGGGACGGCCCGTGGGACCCGGCTGGTCGACGGCGTCGGCCTCGTCGATGCGCAGCAGGCTGCGCAACCGGCCGATGAAGACCGGCGGGTAGGCGCCGATCCCGGCGCGGCCCAACCACTCGGAGGACAGGTCGGAATCGCGCAGCCAGTGCCGGGCGTGCCGTTCGTCGTCGATCTGGAAGAGCATCATCACCTCGCGCTCGTCGTCGAAGGCGTTGAAGATCGACAGTCTGCGCACGCCGGCACCCCGCAGTTCCGGCGCGGTGGCGCGGACGTGGGTGAGCAGAGCGGTGAGGTCCTCGACGGGCGTCACCACCGAGACCAGCACCTCGGGTGCGCGGGGACCGGCCTCGCCGGCGAAGTCGAGGCGGTCGACGAGTTCCCCGGCGAACACCGCCGGGATGTCCCGGACGCCGACGGCGTCGAACCAGTCGAAGATCATCCGCGAGCGCAGCAGGTCGAGGATGGGCTCGCGGGCATGGATGGCGATCAGCACCAGCACGCGACCCGGGTCGCTGGTCGAGGTGTACACCAGCACGTGGTGCGCGCCCATCTGGGCGAGGCCCCGCTGCCGCCGTTCCAACAGCGGCCACACCTTCTCCGGCCTCGGGATGCGGTAGTCCGAGGCGAGGACGAGCGAGTGGTGGAGCCAGTGCGTCACGGTCGTCGGTCCTTCGGCAGCCCGATCACGTGTGCCAACGCGATTCGCGAACGACGCTAAGCGGATTCCCCGGCGGTGTCGAGGTCGGCGCGCGGGCCGGGGCGCGGGACGTTGACCGACACGGGGGCCAACGGGTAAAAAACTAGAACACGTTCCAATTCTTTTCCGCGGCGCACCTAGGAGCCGGTATGCACACCCCACTCTGCGATCAACTCGGCATCGAGTTCCCGATCTTCGCCTTCACCCACTGTCGCGACGTCGTGGTCGCCGTCAGCAAGGCCGGCGGTTTCGGCGTGCTGGGCGCCGTCGGCTTCACCCCCGAGCAGCTCGAGATCGAACTGAACTGGATCGACGAGCACATCGGCGATCACACCTACGGCGTCGACATCGTCATCCCGAACAAGTACGAGGGCATGGACTCCAACCTGTCCGCCGACGAGCTGGCGAAGATGCTGCAGGACATGGTGCCCCAGGAACACCTCGACTTCGCCCGCAAGGTGCTGGTCGACCATGGCGTGCCGTTGACCGCGGAGGACAACGAGAACACCCTGCGGCTGCTGGGCTGGACCGAGGCGACCGCCACCCCGCAGGTCGAGATCGCGCTGCGGCACCCGAAGATGACGCTGATCGCCAACGCGCTCGGCACGCCGCCCGCGGACATGATCGAACACATCCACGCCGAGGGCCGCAGGGTCGCCGCGCTGTGCGGCTCGCCGAGCCAGGCGCGCAAGCACGCCGACGCCGGCGTCGACATCATCATCGCCCAGGGTGGCGAGGCCGGCGGGCACAGCGGTGAGGTGGGGTCGATCGTGCTGTGGCCACAGGTGGTCAAGGAGGTGGCGCCGGTGCCGGTGCTCGCCGCGGGCGGCATCGGCAGCGGTCAGCAGATCGCCGCGGCGCTGGCGCTCGGTGCGCAGGGCGCCTGGACGGGGTCGCAGTGGCTCATGGTCGAGGAGGCCGAGAACACGCCGGTGCAGCAGGCGGCCTACATCAAGGCCGGCAGCCGCGACACCGTGCGCAGCCGGTCCTTCACCGGCAAGCCCGCGCGGATGCTGCGCAACGACTGGACCGAGGCGTGGGAGAACCCGGACAACCCCAAGCCGCTCGGCATGCCGCTGCAGTTCATGGTGTCCGGCCTCGCCGTCGCGGCGACGCACAAGTACCCGAACGAGACCGTCGACGTCGCCTTCAACCCGGTCGGCCAGGTGGTGGGTCAATTCGAGAAGGTCGAGAAGACCTCGACCGTCATCGAACGCTGGGTTCAGGAGTACCTCGAGGCCACCAACACGCTCAGCGAACTCAACGAGGCCGCCTCGGTCTGACCCGGCGCCGTCCTCGGCGAAGCCCCCTCCCGTGCCGGGAGGGGGCTTCGTCGTGAAAGGGGGCAACGCACGCGCCGCTTCTATGTATGCTGCTCTACATAATCGAGGAGTGAGGAGCCTGGGTGGCCAGTCCCCGCGACCGCATGATCGTCTCCGCCGCGCTGCTGATCCGCGAGCGCGGCGCGCATGCGACGGCCATCGCCGACGTGCTCGCCCACAGCGGGGCGCCGCGCGGCTCCGCCTATCACCACTTCCCCGGCGGGCGCACGCAACTGTTGTGCGAAGCGGTGGACTACGCCGCCGAGTTCACGGCGGGCCGCATCGCGGCCGCCCCGGACGCATTGGCGGCCATCGACGTCATCGCCGACGGCTTCACCGACGCGCTTCGGACCACCGACTTCCGCGCGGGCTGCCCCGTGGTGGCCGTGGCGGTCGAGGCCGACAACGCTCCGGTGCTCGAGCGCGCCGCCGCCGCCTTCGCGCGGTGGGTCCGGCTCATCGAGAGCAGGCTCGTCTCCGACGGCGTCGCATCCGCACGCGCCGAGGAACTCGCGATGCTGCTCCTGACGTCCGTGGAGGGCGCGCTCGTCGTCGCCCGTGCCACCCGCGACCTGACACCGCTGCATCTCGTGCACCGGCAGCTGCGAGCCCTCGTCGCCGCCGAACTCGGCGAAGGGAAGACCCCGTGACCACCACCGACGACACGACAACCGACGACACGAGCACCGACGACACGAGCACCGACGACACGAGCACCGACGACACCTGGCACCCGACCGCCTGCATCCTCTGCGAGTGCAATTGCGGCATCGTGGTCCGGACCGACGGCCGCAGGATCGCCAAGATCCGCGGGGACAAGCAGCATCCCGCGTCGCGCGGTTACACCTGCAACAAGGCGCTGCGGCTCGACCACTATCAGAACGACCGCAACCGGCTGACCAGCCCGCTGCGCCGTCGCGCCGACGGCGGTTACGAGGAGATCGACTGGGACACCGCCATCGACGAGATCGCCGCGGGTTTCGCGCGCATCCGCGACGACCACGGCGGCGACAAGGTCTTCTACTACGGCGGCGGTGGTCAGGGGAACCACCTCGGCGGCGCGTACAGCGGAGCGTTCCTGCGGGCCATCGGTTCGCGGTACCGCTCGAATGCCCTGGCCCAGGAAAAGACCGGCGAGCACTGGGTGGACCGGCAGCTCTACGGCGGACACACCCGCGGCGAGTTCGAGCACGCCGAGGTCGCCGTGTTCGTCGGCAAGAACCCGTGGATGTCGCAGAGCTTTCCGCGGGCCCGGGTGGTGCTGCAGGAGATCGCCAAGGACCCGGGCCGTTCCATGGTGGTGATCGACCCCGTGGTCACCGATACGGCGAAGCTGGCCGACTACCACCTGCGGGTGCGGCCGGGGACCGACGCCTGGTGCCTCGCGGCACTCGCGGCCGTGCTGGTCACCGAGAACCTGTGCGACGAGGCGTTCCTCGCAGCGCACGTCACCGGTGTCGAGCCCGTGCGCGCCGCACTGCGCGACGTACCGATCGCCGAGTACGCCGCCCGGTGCGGTGTCGACGAGGCGCTGCTGCGCGCCGCCGCGCGGCGCATCGGCACCGCGGCCAGCGTGTCGGTCTTCGAGGACCTCGGCGTGCAGCAGGCGCCGAACAGCACGCTGTGCAGCTACCTCGACAAGCTCCTCTGGATCCTCACCGGCAACTTCGCCAAACCTGGTGCGCAACACCTGCATTCGTCGTTCGCGCCACTGTTCGCCGCGTCCGGTGTCGGCCGGACACCGGTCACCGGCTCCCCCATCATCGCCGGCCTGGTGCCCAGCAACGTGGTGCCCCAGGAAATCCTCACCGACCATCCGGACCGGTTGCGCGGCATGATCGTCGAGAGCAGCAACCCCGCCCACTCGGTGGCGGACTCTGCGGCGGTGCGCGCGGCGTTGGAGTCACTCGAACTGCTGGTGGTCATCGACGTCGCGATGACCGAGACGGCGCGGCTCGCCCACTACGTGCTGCCTGCGGCCAGCCAGTTCGAGAAGCCCGAGGCGACGTTCTTCAATCTGGAGTTCCCGCACAACACCTTTCAGCTACGCCATCCGATCTTCGCGCCGCTTCCCGGCACGCTGCCCGAGCCGGAGATCTGGGCGCGACTGGTGCGTGCCCTGGGTGTCGTCGACGACGATGCGCTGCGGCCGCTGCGCCGTGCCGCCGAGGAGGGGCTCGACGCGTACGCCGAGGCGTTCCTCGCCGCCGTCGCGGGCGATCCCGCACTCGGCCGGGTGCTGCCCTACGTGCTCTACGAGACCCTCGGCCCCACGCTCGGCGAGGGCATGGCGGGCGCGGCGGCCCTGTGGGGCCTGGCGCAGAAGACCGCGATGGCCTACCCCGACGCGGTCCGCCGCGCGGGGCATGCCGACGGCAACGCCCTGTTCGAGGCGATCCTCGCCGGCCGCTCCGGCATCACCTTCTCCGAACATGACTACGCCGAGGACTTCGACCTCATCACGCACGACGACCGGCGGATCGCGCTCGAGATACCGGAGCTACTGACCGATCTGGCCGCGCTGCGGACCGCTCCGGTGACGCTGACCAGCGCGGAGTATCCCCTGGTGCTCTCGGCCGGCGAACGGCGCGCCTTCACGGCCAACGACATCCTGCGCGACCCGAGCTGGCGCACGCGCGACGTCGACGGGGCCTTGCGGATCAGCGCGGCGGACGCCGAACGGATCGGGCTGGTCGATGGCGGTCGGGCCCGCATCAGCACCGCGGCCGGGTCGGCCGAGGCTACCGTGGAGGTCTCCGACGCCATGCAGCCCGGACACGTGTCGCTGCCCAACGGGTACGGACTCGATCACCTCGACGCCGACGGGCGCTCGCACACCCCGGGTGTCGCCCCGAACGCGCTCACCTCGACCGACTGGCGCGATGCGTACGCGGGCACGCCGTGGCACAAGCACGTGCCGGCGCGAGTGGAGGCGGTGAGGGCGTCGGCTCAGGCGCCCGGCGCCGGCGCGGGCAGCACCGGAGCGGGGGCGGCCGGCGGCGCCGGCTGATCCCCCGGCGAGACCGGGACGTTCGGACCCGCGGCCTGCTGCGGGTAGGGCGTGTTCATGCCGCGCTGCGCGAGCCCGAGGATCAACGCCTCCTTGCCGCTGATCTCCTGGTTCTGCACCGCGTGCCACAGATCCTTGAGGTAGCTCACGTTCGGGTTCTGGTTGCCCTGCGCCGTCGGGTCCATCGTCGAGCCCGGCGGCAGCGCGTCTGGGCTCGCGAGGTGCGGCGTGCCCGCCGCGGGCGCGGCCGGTACGCCGCCGTCGGCCGGCGTGGCGACCGGGGCTGCGGGCGCCGGGCCGGGCGCGATCGAAGCAGCGACCGGGGCCGCCGGCGTCGCGGCCTGATTGACGATGGGCGCCGCGGGTGCGGCGACCGGAACGGCCTGCGCGGGGACCAGCGGGCCGGGCGCCGGCGCAGGCGCAGGCGGCGCCGGATCCACCGGGACGGCGGCAGCCGGTGCGGCGATGCACACCGCAGCGATCAGACCAGACGCACCGCCCACGGCGGCCGTCAGAAACCTACGTGCGTCGTTCTTCATCACGGGGCCTCTCGGGAACTGTTACGGCAGGGACTGATGTTATCGCCGGTTGCTACGGAGTGCTTCTCGAAACGGGCACCAATCGTTACAGGTGGGCGCCCGGCGCGCCGCGCCGACCCGTGGCGCGACCGCTTCCCGATGGCGAGAACGCGTTCCACAACGAGATTCGCCAACGTGCCCTCATCGCTCCGACCAGTGGTGTAGCAATGCCTTACGCCACTAGATCGCCTCGTGTGAGGAGCATCGTTCATGCCCGAGCCGCATCTGCCCCCCGGTTTCGACTTCACCGATCCGGACATCTACGCCGAGCGGTTGCCGGTGGAGGAACTCGCCGAGATGCGCAAGGTGGCGCCGATCTGGTGGAACGCCCAACCCGACGGTGCGGGCGGGTTCGACGACGGCGGGTTCTGGGTCGTCACCAAGCACCGCGACGTCAAGGAGGTGTCCCGGCGCAGCGACGTCTTCTCCAGCCTGGCGAAGACGGCACTTCCGCGGTACAAGGACGGCACCGTCCAGGCGCAGATCGACACCGGGAAGTTCGTGCTGCTCAACATGGACGCCCCGCATCACACACACCTGCGCAAGATCGTCTCCCGAGCGTTCACGCCGCGCGCGGTCGAGCAGTTGCGGGCCGACCTCGCCGAGCGCGCCCGTGAGATCGTCGCGGCCGCCGCGGCGTCCGGGTCCGGTGACTTCGTCGAACAGGTCTCCTGCGAACTGCCGCTTCAGGCCATCGCCGGGCTCATGGGCGTGCCGCAGGAGGACCGGATGAAGCTGTTCCACTGGTCGAACCAGATGGTCGGCGACATGGACCCCGAGTTTGCGACCAACGACGCGATCAGCGCGTCGGTCGAACTGATCACCTACGGCATGCAGATGGCCGCCGAGCGGTCGGCCACGCCGGGCGACGACCTGGTCACCAAGCTGGTGCAGGCCGACGTCGAGGGGCACAAACTCTCCGACGACGAATTCGGCTTCTTCGTGATCCTGCTGGCGGTGGCCGGCAACGAGACGACCCGCAACTCGATCACCCAGGGGATGATGGCGTTCACCGAGTTCCCCGACCAGTGGGAGCTGTTCAAGCGCGAACGTCCCGGGACCGCTGCCGACGAGATCGTCCGGTGGGCGACGCCCGTGACGTCGTTCCAGCGCACCGCGCTCGAGGACACCGAACTCGGCGGCGTACGGATCGCCAAGGGCCAGCGGGTGGTGATGTTCTACCGGTCGGCTAACTTCGACGAGGAGGTCTTCACCGACCCCTACCGTTTCGACGTCCTGCGCGACCCGAACCCGCACGTCGGCTTCGGCGGCACCGGTGCGCACTACTGCATCGGGGCCAACCTGGCCCGGATGACGATCGACCTGATGTTCAACGCGATCGCCGACGCCATGCCGGACCTGCGGTCCCTGGCTGCGCCGGAACGGTTGCGGTCGGGCTGGCTGAACGGCATCAAGCACTGGCAGGTCGACTACACCGGCCGGGCTGGCATGCCGGTGGCCTGAGTGACCCGGGGCGCGTAGATGGTCCGGTGGACGTGGGTGCACTGGTCTGACCACTTGACCTCTGGCCGTCTGCCATGCCATGGTCGTCGCATGGCGCTGCACCCCGTCCACCGCCGCTCGGTCCCCGAGGACGTCTTCGAACAGATCGTCGGTGAAGTCCTCAGCGGCGGCATGCAACCCGGTGAGCCCCTGCCGAGCGAACGCCGGCTCGCCGAGGTGCTCGGCGTCTCGCGACCCGCGATCCGCGAGGCACTCAAGCGGCTCACCGCGGCGGGCCTGGTGGACGTCCGGCAGGGCGGCGTCACCACCGTGCGCGACTTCCGTCACCACGCCGGTCTCGACCTGCTCCCCCGGCTCCTCGTCCGCGACGGCGTGATCGACACCGCCGTCGTCCGCAGCATCCTCGAGACGCGATTGCACAACGGACCCAAGGTGGCCGAACTGGCCGCGCGCCGCCGCCCGGCGGACCTGCCGGATCGTCTCGACGCCGTCGTCGCGGACCTCGCCGCGGCCGCGGACCCCGTCGCGCGGCAGCGGGTGGCACTCGCCTTCTGGGATCACGTCGTGGACGGCGCCGACTCGATCGCCTTCCGCCTCATGTTCAACACGTTGCGCGCGACCTACGAACCGGCCCTCGACGCGTTGGCGTCGATGATGGCCGACGAGGTGGGGCGTCCCGATGCCCACCGAGCCGTCGCGGAGGCCATCCGCCGCAGCGACCCCGCCGCCGCCGAACAGGCCGCGCGCGCCCTGCTCGAGCCCGCGACCGTGGCACTGCTCGGCGCGCTCACCGCCCTGGAGGAGAACCGATGACCGCCACCTCGGCCGCCGGCCGCCCGTCGCGACGCGGCTTCTCCCTCGGCGACGCCGCGCGCGAATTCCGCAGGCATCCGTCCCCGTGGATGATCGGCGGCACGCTTGTCGCGGCGCTCGCCGCGCGGATCGCCATCGGAGACTGGCAGCCGACGGACGCCCTGGTGCCGCTCGTCATGCTCGCGGTCTTCCCGTTCGTCGAGTGGACCGTGCACGTGGTGATCCTGCACTGGCGGCCGCGGCGGTTCGGACCGCTGGTGGTGGATCCCCTCCTGGCGCGCAAGCATCGCGCACACCACGTCGACCCGCGCGACGTACCGCTGATCTTCATCCCCTGGCAGGCCCTGCTGTGGATCCTGCCGGCCGCGCTCGCCGTCGCGCTGCTCGCCCCTCGCCTCGGGCTCGGGCTGACGTTCCTGGTGTGCCTGACGGCGTTCGGCCTGGCCTACGAGTGGTGTCACTACCTGATTCACAGCGACTACAAGCCGACGTCGGCCGCCTACCGCGCGGTGTGGCGCCACCACCGGCACCACCACTTCCGCAATGAGCACTTCTGGTTCACGGTGACGACCTCGGGAACGGCCGACCGCGTCCTCGGGACGGCTCCCGACCCCGACGCCGTCCCGGTGTCACCGACCGCGCGGAACCTGCACGGGGCTACGCCCGGACGATGATCGGATCGCCGACGCTGACCTGGTCGTAGTACCAGGCGGCGTTGTCGGCGCTCAGATTGATGCAGCCGTGGCTGACGTTCGAGTTGCCCTGGGATCCGGTCGACCACGGCGCGCCGTGGACGTAGACGCCGCCCCAGGTCACCCGGACCGCGTCGTACACGGTGAGCTTGTAGCCCTCGGCGTCGCTGAGCGGGATGCCGATGGTCCGGGAGTCCATGACGACGACGTTCTGCTTCTCGAGCGCGGAGAACGTGCCGATGGGCGTCGGGAACTTCGGCTTGCCCATCGATGCCGGCATCTCGCGGGCGACGACGCCGTCGATGCTGACGGTGAAGGTGTGGGCGTCGATGTCGGCCACCCCGAGCACCTCGGCACCCGTGCGGAAGTTCGTCTTCACCCCGCCGACCGACAGCGCGACCGTCGAATGCGCCGGGAAGAAGCCGTCCGGCGTCCACTGCATGACGTCGTCGGCGGGCCAGCTGAAGCGTCCCGACGGCGCGCCGCCCGAGGTGAAGCGCAGGCTGCGCTGCGCGGCCGCACGGTCGGGCACCGATCCGGCGAAGGTGACCGTCACCGGCGCGGCCACGCCGACCACGTCACCGGCTGCCGGCGAGACGGACGCCACGGCCTGCTGCCCGGTGGGCGCGGCCGCGTGGGCGCTGCCCACGCCGATCGACGCCGCCACCACGAGGGTGGCCAGGCCCGAGACCGCCAGCAGGCGTCGCATGGTGTCGAACAAGGTCATCCTCCGAAGTAGACGTCACTCACAGGGTAGATCGCCGTCCGGACGTCAGGCGTTAGCCGAACGTCCGCGCGCCAGCGCAGCCAACAGATATCCCAGGCCCAGGAAGCCGCCCAGCAGCAAGCCCATGTTCACCGCCACCGTCGGTACGCCGACGCTGGTCGGGTCGAGGAAGTAGTAGGGCGCGCGCCGCCCCGCGCCGTTGAGCACCGCGAGCGCGACGACCCCGTAGACCGCCGGATACGCCAGCCACGCCAACGGTTGCCACCAGCGGACGCCGTCGCCGCGGCCAATCGTCAGCCAGTCGACGACGGCGAGGACCGGCACGACGACGTGCAGCAGGAAGTTGGCCGGGGTGTAGCCCATGCTGCGCTCGGTCAGGAACAGGTTCCACACCAGACCGGCAACCACCACGTACAGCACGACCGCACCACGAATTCCGTTGCGCGCGTTCGCCGTCGGCGACAGCAGCGTCCACAGGTAGTACGCCGCGGCGAGGAGGTTCGCCTGATAGGTGAACGTGACCAGCCGCCAGGTGACCCCCGAGCGCGACGTCAGCTCGACGACCACCACGGCCAGCACGACGGCCAGCACGATCGCCGTGCGCAGACCGATGCGCAGCCAGCCGGGTGTCGCCAAGGCGGTCGGTGCTACTGACCGGGGACGTACGGCGACTGGTACTGCTCGTCGTCACCAAACCGCAGCTTGTCGCGGATGCGCGACAGGATGCCCGGCTTCTTCGTCGGCGCCGGGGCGTAGTTCGGAACCAGCGGGCCCGGGGCGGTCTGCGGTGGCGACGCGACGACCGGCGGGGCCACCAGCGCGGGATCGGTCGCCGGCACCTCGGCGGGTGGGTACTCGGGCGCGGCCACCGGCGGCTCCTCGACGGCGGCCGGGGCCTCCGGAACGAAGGCGGTCTCGGGCGCCTGGGCGATCTCGACCGGCGGTGCCTCGGGGGCCGGTGCCGGCGCTTCCGGGGCAGGCGGCAGCGCCTCGGGCGACGGCGGGACGGCGACGGGCGGCGACAGCACCGACGGCACGGCCCGCGCGGCGACCGGTGCGGCCGGGGCGTCGGCCGCGGCCGCCGGCTGCGGCGACGGCGCGTCGTGGGTCGGCGTCACCTCGAGGCTGATCGCCACCGACACCGACGCGACGAACGTGACCACACCGGCGACCAGCAGCGCGGCAGGAGCCATCGGCAGCCGCGCACGCCGGGAGCGGGGTGCGGCGTGGCTGCGCGTGGCGAACGCGGCGAACTCGTCGTCCAAGGGCGCGTCGCCGGTCTGCGCGGATGCCAGCGCCGCGCCACGCGCGAGTGCCAGCTGCGCCTCCTCGGGCGCGTACACCGGCACCGACAGGACGTCCTCGAGGAACGGTGCCACGGTGCTGAAGTCGCCGGCCGATCCCACCAGCACCAGCGCCTCGGGCTGCCAGTCGGCCCGGGTGAAGATGGTGCTGAGCCACCCGGCGAGGCTCTCGTCGGAGTCGATCGCATGGTTGAAGGCGGTCTGGACCGCGCCGTCGCGGGCGTTGACGATGAGCGTGATCACGGCGTCGGGCTCGACGACGCACACCGCGGTGGTGTCGTGCCCGATCACCTCGGCCATCCCCCGCGCGAGCGCCTCGGTGGCCGCCGGCATCCGGACCGGCACGACGTTGTCGAAGCCGGCGTCGGCCAACGAGCGGATGAGCACGGACGCCTCGGCGTCGGCGTCCTCGCTCCACGTGACGCCGATGGAGTGCAGCCGCAGGCCGCGTTCGGCGGCGAGGGCCTCGGTGCGGCGGACCGCGTCAGCGGCCCGTTCCGGGGTGTCGACGGCGTCGGTCCGCACGTCGAAGGCGTTGCCGTCCATCGTGGCGCCGTCGGCGTCCTGCCCTCCGACGAGCACCACGCCGACGGAATGGGGCGTCATCGACAACCCGAGTACTGCGTCCACACGCATCCCTTCGGACCACGCGGCGGCCACCTCGAACGGCCTCCAGCCCTGACGCGGGACGGTTCGATCGGCGCGGACGCGCGAGCCTCCGCGGCACGAGGCGTGGCCACCTCATCTGTGGTGACCCTACCCAACCGAGGCGCCGGAGGCGCAACCGCTGGGTGGCGTTCGGACCGACGTGGCAGGGTGACCGCATGACTTCGGGGCATCGAGAAACGCTCGTCGGGGGCCGGACCGTGTTCGGTCACCCCATCGGGCTGGTCAACCTGTTCGGCGTCGAACTGTGGGAACGGTTCTCGTTCTACGGGATGCTGACGATCCTCGGCTACTACCTGTACTACTCGGTGACCGATGGCGGGCTGGGACTGCCGCAGAGCACCGGCACGGGCATCGTCGGCGCCTACGGCGGTCTGGTGTACCTGTCGACGGTCCTCGGCGGGTGGATCGCCGACCGGCTGCTGGGCATGGAGCGCACCGTCTTCTACGGCGGCGTGGTCGTGATGCTCGGGCACATCGCGCTGGCGGTGCTGCCCGGCCTCACCGGAGTCGGCGTCGGCCTGGTGCTGGTGGCCCTCGGCTCGGGCGCACTCAAGGCGAACGCGTCGTCGCTGCTCGGGACGCTCTACGACAAGGGCGACGCCCGCCGCGACGGCGGCTTCACGCTCTTCTACCTCGGCATCAACCTCGGCGCCTTCGTCGGGCCGCTGATCACCGGCCTGCTGCAGACCCGGGTGGGCTTCCACTACGGGTTCGGTGCGGCGGCCATCGGCATGGCGCTCGGTCTGGTGCAGTACGTCGCGTTCCGCCGCAATCTCGGCGACCATGGCCGCCACGTGCCCAACCCGCTACCCAACGCGCACGCCGTCCGCTACGTCGCCATGGCGGTCGTGGTGCTGGTGATCGTCGGCGTCGCGCTGGCGACCGGCATCGTGACGCTGGCGAACCTCTCGCAGGTGACCACCGCCGTCATCATCGCCGCGTCGGTCGCGTACTTCGCGGTGATGCTGACCAGCGCCAAGGTCGAGCCGGTCGAGAAGACGCGGGTGCGCGCCTTCATCCCGCTGTTCATCGCGAACGCCGTGTTCTGGTCGCTGTTCCAGCAGATCTTCACGGTGCTGGCGGTGTACTCCGACGAGCGCATGGACTGGTCGATCTTCGGGTGGACGGCGCCCTCGAGCTGGATCGGCTCGATCGAACCGGTGTGGATCATCGCGCTGTCCCCGCTGTTCGCCGCGCTGTGGACGCGGCTGGGCAACCGTGCCCCCACCACGCCCCGCAAGTTCTCCTACGGCGTCATGGGCATGGGTGCGGCGTTCCTGCTGTTCCTGCCGATGGCGGGGAGCACGGGCCGCACGGTGCCCGCGCTGGCGGTCGCGGCGATCCTCGCGGTGTTCGCCATCTCGGAGCTGATGATCTCGCCGATCGGCCTGGCGGTGACCACGCAGCTCGCCCCGGAGGCATTCCGCGCCCAGATGATGGCGCTGTACTTCTTCTCGGTCGGCCTCGGCACCTCGATGTCCGGCGTGCTGGCCGGCTACTACGACCCGGCCCGCGAGGCGGCGTACTTCGGCATCCTCGGCGCGGTGACCATCGTGGTGGGCGTGGTGGTGTGGGCACTCTCGGGATGGATCAGCCGCCACATGGAGGGCGTGCACTGACGGCGGTGACCAAAGCGTGACCGTGGCTTGACCGGATCTACGGGTCCGCAGCGCGATGATGTGATCACGGTCACGTCAGGGGCCGTCACGGTGCAGGAGGCAGCGATGGTCAAGACCCTCGACGCAACGACATTCGACCCGGGGACCCTCGAGGCGGGGACCCTCGACGCGGGGACCCAGGACGTGGTCTACGTGCACTCCCTCGGTCTGGCGCACGCGACGGCGGCGTGCACCTGCGGGTGGTCCGGACGACGCCGCATCCTGCGCGCCGCGGCCGAGCAGGACGCCTGGCTGCATGCGATGGCCGAGCGCTGCCAGGTGGCCTCGCCGCTCGTGCTCACCTGGTAGGCGAACCCGACGCGGCCGCGCTCAGCCGGCGAGCAGCTCGGCCAGCAGAGCGGGTTCGACGTTGCCGCCCGAGAGCACCATGACCGTCCTGCCCGCGGGCGTGCCGACGGCACGGTAGGCGGCCAGCGCGACGGCGCCGCTCGGCTCGGCGACGAGGTGGGCGCGCACCGCCAGCTCCCGCACCGCCGCGCGAATGTCGTCCTCGGACACCGTGATCAGGTCGTCGAGCACGTGTCGCAGGTGCGCGAAGGTCAGCTCCGAGGGCTGGGACCGCAGGCCGTCGGCGATCGTGCGGTTGCGGTCGGTGATCGACCAGTCGACCCGCCGTCCGGCGGCGAGCCCGGCGGCGGTGTCGGCGGCCAGCTCCGGTTCCACGCCGATCACGCGCGCCCGGGGGCACAGCGCCTTGACGGCCGTCCCGATGCCGGAGGCGAGGCCGCCGCCGCTCACCGGCACCAGCAGCACGTCGAGCCCGGGAAGGTCCTCGGCGATCTCCAGGCCGATGGTGCCCTGCCCGGCGATCACGTCGGGGTGGTCGAACGGCGGGATCAGCACCGCGCCGGTGTCGGCCACCAGCTGCTCGGCCACCCGCTCCCGTTCACCCGCGCCGCACAGCACCACCTCGGCGCCCCAGGTGCGGGTGGCCGCCACCTTCACCGGCGGCGTCTCCTCCGGCATGACGATCCAGGCCCGAATCCCGTAGTGCGCGGCGGCGTGGGCGACGGCTTGGGCGTGGTTGCCGCTGGAGTAGGCCACCACTCCCCCGGCGCGCGTCGGGTGGTCCAGCGCCGCGATCGCGTTGAACGCGCCGCGCACCTTGAAGGCGCCGATCGCCTGGAGGTTCTCCGGTTTGATCCACAGCGGGCGTTCGGGGTCCGCCCACGGCGCGGGAACCAGCGGCGTGCGCACGACCGATCCGCGGATGCGGTCGGCGGCCGCACGGACGTCGTCGAGCGAGATGAGATCCATGCTGCTCCTCCCGGCATTCCTGGCGTGGGGATCGTATCCGGCATGCCGCGGCGTCGATCGTTGCCGGGCGGACCTGCACACGGCAGGGTGGCGGTCGTGTCGATGCCGTTCGCCCTGCCCGTCGTGCCGCGCTACATGGAAGTGGATCAGCAGGGGGTGGTCTTCAACGGGCACTACCTGACGTGGTTCGACGAAGCGGCCACGGCGCTGTTCGACCACCTCGGCGTCTCGTTCCCCGATCTCGCGGCCGACGGCTACGACATGCAGGTGGTGCATGCCGACGTCGACTACCTCGCGCCGGTGCGGTGGCGTGACGCGGTCCGAATTCCGGTGCAGTGCAGTCGCATCGGCACGACGAGCTTCACGCTCGGCTTCGAGGTGTGGCGCCGCGGTTCGGGTGACGACACCGAACGCCTCGCGGTGCGCGGGGCGAACGTCTACGTGGTGGTGTCCAATCGGGACTGGACCAAGCGCGCCATTCCGGAGGTGCTCGCCTCGGCCCTGCGGGCGGCCGCCGCGTCCACGACATCCGTTGCGCCGCAGGGTGTGCGAACGGACGGTACTCTCACCCCATGAGCCACGGCCACCACCACGAGGATCCCGACGCGCCACGGCGGGAGCTGCCCCCGGGGCTGGCCGAGCAGCTCGACCTGCCCTACGCCGGCATGGCCTCCTTCGGGCACCGGCCGTTCCTCACCGAGACCGAGCAGCTGGAATCGTGGCGCCCCGACGTCGCCATCGTCGGCGCGCCGTTCGACGTCGCGACGACCAACCGGCCGGGGGCGCGCTTCGGCCCGCGTGCGATCCGCGCCACCGCCTACGAGCCGGGCACCTATCACATGGACCTCGGCCTGGAGATCTTCGACTGGCTGGAGGTCGTCGACTTCGGCGACGCCTACTGTCCGCACGGCCTGACCGAGGTGTCGCACAACAACATTCGCGAGCGTGTCCAAGCCGTCGCCTCGCGCGGCATCGTGCCCGTCGTGCTCGGCGGGGACCACTCGATCACCTGGCCGTCGGCCACGGCGGTCGCCGACGTCCACGGCTACGGCAACGTCGGCATCGTGCACTTCGACGCGCACGCCGACACCGCGGACATCATCGACGGGAACCTCGCAAGCCACGGCACGCCGATGCGGCGGCTGATCGAATCGGGTGCCGTGCCCGGCACGCACTTCGTGCAGGTCGGGCTGCGCGGCTACTGGCCGCCGCAGGACACGTTCGAGTGGATGCAGGAGCAGGGCATGGTGTGGCACACCATGCAGGAGATCTGGGAGCGCGGCTTCAAGGCCGTCATGGTTGATGCCGTCGGCGAGGCGTTGGCGAAGGCCGACAAGCTGTACCTCTCCGTCGACATCGACGTGCTCGACCCGGCGCACGCACCGGGCACCGGCACACCGGAACCGGGCGGCATCACCAGCGCCGACCTGCTGCGCATGGTGCGTCAGCTGTGCCGTGAGCACGACGTCGCCGGGGTCGACGTGGTCGAGGTCGCCCCGGCCTACGACCACGCCGAACTGACCGTCAACGCCGCGCACCGGGTGGTGTTCGAGGCGCTCGCCGGCATGGCGGCGCGGCGCCGCGACGCCGCCGGTGCGACGCCGGGGCCGCCCGGCAGGTGACCCGCGGGAGCTACGAGCCCTTGGTCAGCGTGAACTGGCAGACGTCGGTGTAGCCCTCGCGGAACAGGTCGGCGCAACCGGTCAGGTACTTCATGTACCGGTCGTAGACCTCCTGCGACTGGATCGCGATGGCCTCTTCGCGGTGCGCCTCCAGCGCCGCCGACCACAGGTCCAGCGTCCGCGCGTAGTGCAGCCGCAGCGGCTGCACCAGCTTCACCTCGAAGCCGGCCGCGGTGGCGTGCCGCTTGACCGTGACGGGCTGCGGGAGATCGCCGCCCGGGAAGATCTCGTCCATGATGAACTTGAAGAAGCGCAGCTTGGTCATGGTGACCGGCAGCCCGCGCTCCGCGAATTCCTCGTCGTCGGGCTTGACGATGGTGTGGAGCATCATCGTGCCGTCGGCGGGCAGCGCGTCGTAGGCCATCTTGAAGAAGTCGTCGTACCGGTCGCGGCCGAAGTGCTCGAAGGCGCCGATCGACACGATGCGGTCCACCGGCTCGTGGAACTGCTCCCAGCCCTGCAGCAGCACCCGCTTCTCGCGCGGGCTGTCGATGCCGTCGAGCACCTTCTGTACGTGCGCCTGCTGGTTGCGGCTCAGCGTCAGGCCCACGACGTTCACGTCGTACTTCTCGATGGCGCGCCGGATGGTCGCACCCCAGCCGCAGCCCACGTCGAGCAGCGTCATCCCCGGCTCGAGGCCCAGCTTGCCCAGGGAGAGGTCGATCTTCGCTCGCTGTGCTTCCTCGAGCGTCATGTCGTCGCGCTCGAAGTACGCGCAGCTGTAGGTCTGCGTCGGATCGAGGAAGAGCCGGAAGAAGTCGTCGGACAGGTCGTAGTGCGCCTGCACGTCCTCGAAGTGCGGTTGCATGTCCTTGGTGTTGCTCGTGCTGTCTGACAAGACCTGGCCCTTCGATTCGTCTCGAACGTCTCTCG